>CAWHLH010000001.1:0-325000 GCA_963830105.1 uncultured Gammaproteobacteria bacterium
GGACCTGTTCATGCCGGGGGAAACGCACTTCTTCGACGATATCTATGCGCGGCGCGAGGAACTGGGCGAGCCGACGGATTCGGAGGCGCGGGTCCGGATCGCCGGGCGGCTGAGTGATCTTTACGGCCGCTACTACGAGCCGCCGGATCAGGAACGTATCGAGCGACTGTTTGCCGGGGTCGACGTGCCGGCGGCGCTGGAGGCCTGCCGTTCCTACGGGGATGTGTTGTCCTGGTTCATGGAACTGCAGATGCGCGAGGAGGGTAAGCATCGCTGGGGGAATAACGCTCCCCGGGATCTTTTCAACTACGCTGAGATTCTTGAATTCTACCCGAATGCCCGTCTGGTCGTCTGTGTGCGGGACCTGCGGGCTTTTCTGCTTTCCTACAAGCACAAGTGGCGCGGCGTAACGGACCCGGCCCATCGCGACCGGGTGCGCAAGCTGTACCACCCGGTGGTGACCAGCCTGCTGTGGAAGTCCAGCATGCGGCTGGTGCCGTTGCTGCGCGAGTGTGTGCCCCGCGGACACCTTGTCGTTGTGCCCTACGAACGTCTGGTCACCGAGCCGGAGGCGATGGTCAAGGAGATCTGCGCAGCTGTCGGCCTGACCTACGTGCCGCAAGATGCTGGACATCCAGTTCCACAACAGCTCCGCCGCGCCGGCCGAGAAAGGGATTTTTGCCACTTCCATAGACCGTTGGCGGCAGGAGTTGAGCGCCGAGGAAATCGCTATCGCCCAGCGCATCGCGGGCCACGAGTTGAAGGACCTTGGCTACGAGCTGGAGCCGGTCCGTCCGAATCCTGTCCGTGTGGCCGGGTTGCTGGCCTCCGCGCCGACAGCCCTGTGGCGTGGGCTGCAGGCCAACAAGGATGTGCGCGGGCCGCTGCTTCCCTATCTGGCCAAACGGGTGGTTTCCCTGGTGCGCCGGCCGGCGGCGAGAACGTAACGTTCATGTGCGGGATAGCCGGCCTTGTGACGCGCAGGGGTGCGCGTAATGTGCAGAAGGACATCCAACGGGCGGCGGACGTTATCAGCCACCGTGGGCCGGACGATGAAGGCTTCTTTCTCGGGACGACTGCCGACCGCGGCTTTGATGTGGCTCTGGCGCACCGACGGCTTTCCATCATCGACCTGGACAGCGGGCATCAGCCCTTGGGCAACGAGGACGACAGCATCCAGATCGTCTTCAACGGGGAGATCTACAACTACCCCGAGCTGCGCGACGAGCTGATCGCCAAGGGCCATCAATTCCGCACTCACTCCGATACCGAGACCATCGTCCACGCCTACGAGGAGTACGGCACCGACTGCGTGGAGCGGCTGCGGGGCATGTTCGCCTTTGCGATCTGGGACGGCAACCGCCAGCGTCTGTTTCTGGCGCGGGACCGGTTCGGCAAGAAGCCGCTGTACCTGCGCCGGGACGGGGCGAACCTGGTCTTCGCCTCGGAGATCAAGGCCATTCTCGCGGCTGGAGGCGGCTCGCCCGGAGTTGACCACGATGCCGTGTGGGCCTATCTGGCGTTTCGGTATGTACCGGGTCCGCGCACGCTGTTCGATGGCATCACCAAGCTGGGGCCGGGCTGCTGCGCGCTGTGGGAGGGGGGCGAGCTGCGCCAGTGGCGGTACTACCGGCCGCCGGATCACGACCCGCTGCGGTTGATGTCGAGCTGCCCGATGATCCGGTGGGAACGTTCCTGGATGTTCTCGACGATTCGGTGCGGGTGCGCATGGTCAGCGACGTGCCGTTCGGGGCGTTCCTGTCGGGCGGCCTGGATTCGTCCGCGGTCGTCGGCCTGATGGCCAGACACAGCTCCCTGCCGGTGAAGACCTTCTCGGTGGGTTTCAGGGAATCCGGCTACAGCGAGCTGCCCTATGCGCGGGCCATCGCCGAGCAGTTCCGCACCGAGCACCACGAGCTGACCGTGTCCCAGGACGACCTGATGGACCACCTGCCGGCGCTGGTGCGGTTCCGGGACGCGCCGGTGGCGGAGCCGTCGGACATCCCCATCTACCTGCTGGCCCGGGAGGCGCGCCAGACGGTGAAGATGGTCCTCACCGGCGAGGGCAGCGACGAGCTGCTGGGCGGTTACCCGAAGCATGTGTTCGAACGGTTCGTTTCCTACTACCAGTGGCTGCCCGAGCCCTTGCGCGCCCATGTTCTGGAGCCGCTGGTGCGCGCGCTGCCCTACCGCTTCCGCCGTGCCAAGACCGCCGTTTCCAATCTGGGCATGCCCCGACTGGAACGAGCGCATGGCGCGTTGGTTCGGAGCACTGACGCCCCAGGAGCGCCGGCGGCTCTGTGCCTGCGGTTGGGGCGACGGGGAAGGCTGGGAGCGCGAGCAGTTCGACTCGCCCGATACCAATTCCCCGCTGCGCCGGATCCTGTATTTCGACCAGACCAGCTGGCTGCCGGACAACCTGCTGGAGCGCGGCGACCGCATGACCATGGCGGCCTCCCTGGAGGCGCGCATGCCCTTCATGGACCATCAGCTGGCGGCCTACGTATCGGGCCTGCCGGACCACTTTCGCGTGCGGGGCACCCGCACCAAGTGGATCCTGCGCGAAGCGATGAAGCGGCTGCTGCCGGCGTCGATCCTCGAGCGTCCCAAGGTCGGTTTCCGGGTGCCCGTCAACGAGTGGTTTCGCGGCCCCATGCGCGAATATCTCTACGACCATCTCACCGGGTCGGGGTCACTGACCCGGGACTACTACCACCGGGACGAGCTGGACCGGATCCTGACCGAGCACGTGGACGGGCGCCAGAACCACGAGAAGCTGTTGTGGGCCCTGCTGACCCTGGAGATCTGGCACCGCGAGTACCGGGAGGCCGCGTGACCGGCCTGCTCTGGAAGGTGAACCGGCTGCGGGCCATGGGAGCGCGGGAGATTGCCCACCGTGCCGGTCGCTGGGGGACGCAGCGCCTGGAGGCGCGGCGCGTGGCCGCCGGCAAGTCTCCGTCGCCGGCTGAAGCCGTGGCCCCGGGGCTTGCCCTGTTCCCGCCGGCCGACGAGCTTGGGCCGTCCTGGCATGAACGCTACCGGTTGGACGAAGCCGGCCTGAGCGGGCTGATGGCCGGGCGTATCGGCTTCTTCGGACACGAGCCGCTGGATGTCGGCGAGCCGGTGCAGTGGAGTCGATGTCCGCTGACCGGCATCGATGCGCCCCGCACCTTCGGCAAGCACCTCGACTACCGCGACGACCGGCGGGTCGGCAATGTGAAGTTTCTCTGGGAACTGGGGCGCCATCAGCACCTGGTTCCGTTGGCCGCGGCCTACGCGGTGAGCGGCCGCCGTGACTATGCCGAGGCCGCCGTCGCCCAGATCGAAGGCTGGATTGCGGACAACCCCTATGGGCTGGGCATCCACTGGTGCAGCGCCCTGGAAGTGGCGCTGCGGCTGATCTCCTGGGCCCTGGTGCACGGGCTGATCGCCTCCCGTGAGGGAAGCGACGGTCTGTTTGCGCTGGCGCGCGAGCCGCAACAGGCTGGGCCGGTCGATCTACCAGCAGGCGGCTTTCGTCCGCGGCTTCCTCTCCCGCCACTCGTCGGCCAACAATCATCTGATCGGCGAATTGACCGGCCTGCTCACGGCCTGCCGGGCATTTGACCTGGGAGATGCCGGTCGCCAATGGGCGTTGTTCGCCCACCGGGAGTTGGAGCGGGAAGCTGCCTTGCAGGTGTTTGCCGATGGCGTCGACCGCGAGCAGGCCGTCTACTACCACCTGTGGGTGCTGGAGTACCTGCTGTTTGCCTGGATCCTGGAGCAGCGGGCGGGCAGCCCCTTTCCCGAGTCTTACCGTCGACGCCTGCTGCTCATGACGCGGTTTGTGCAGGATATCCGCCCGCCCGGCGGGCCGCCGCCCCAGATCGGCGATGCCGATGACGGCATGGTGGCCCGTTTCGAACCGGCCTGGCCCGCCGATCCCTATGAGGAGGTGGTGGCAGCCGCGGGAGCGGTGCTGGCGGCGCCGAGCGGCTGATCCGCTACCCCAGAAGGCATTCTGGTACCGCGCCTTGGCCGGGGACGCGCCGGCGCCCGGCGCCCCGGCGGCTGATCCGGGCGGCGCCTACCCGCGGGCTTACCGCGAGGCCGGCTACGCCATCCTGGGCGGGGGCCCGCTGCATCTGGTTTTCGACGCCGGTTCGCTGGGCTACCCGTCCATTGCCGCCCACGGACACGCCGATGCGCTCAGCGTGTGTCTGGCGGTGGACGGCCGCTGGTGGCTGGTGGATCCGGGCACCTACGCCTACCACAGCGATCCCCAGTGGCGGAACTACTTCCGCGGGACATCGGCCCACAATACCCTGCGGGTGGGCGGTCTGGACCAGTCCACCATCGGCGGTCCGTTCCTCTGGACCCGCCACGCCCGTGCCCGTCTGGTACGCTGCGAGGGCCTGGCGGACGGGAGCCAGATCGCGGAGGGCTGGCAGGATGGCTACCGCAAGCTGGGCGTCATCCACCGACGCAGCGTCACCTGCACGCCTGGCCCAGGCACCATCGAGATCCGGGACACCCTGGACGGTCGTGGCAGCCACCTGTGCGAACTGTTTTTTCACTTTGCTCCTGATCTGGAGGTGGTGCTTTCCGACGATGGAGGCCAAGCCACGGTCTCGGCGGGCGATGGCCGCGGAACTCTCAGGGTAGAGCTTCCCCCTGGATGGGACTGGCGGTTGGTCGCCGGCCAAACCGATCCGCCCCTTGGTTGGTACTCGCCGGCCCTGGAGCGCAAAGTGCCGGCGCCGGCGCTGGTCGGCCAGGCGCGTCTTTCGCTGCCGGCAGCCGCCGTAACGCAGATTTCCCTGTCCTGATGGTATAAGGGTTGGGCGCCCGGCTTCATCGGTGTGTCGGTGCCGCCGTAATGTCGATCCGCTTTACATACAGAGCATGGCGGATCGGCGGCCGTCGTGGTAAGTTAGGTCGACATCGCAAAGATCTGCTTCAAACAAAAGCAGACAAATCAAGACGATAAGAACAGTACGCGGTGGAGTGAGGAGTGCGCCTGAATGCGGATAAGTATGTTCGGACTCGGCTACGTCGGTGCCGTGTCAGCGGGCTGTCTCGCCCGTGACGGCCATGAAGTCATCGGCGTAGACCCGTACCAGCCCAAAGTCGATCTCATCAATCGCGGCAACACGCCGGTCATCGAAAAGGATATCGGCGAGATCATCGGTGCCGCGGTCGCCGCCGGCACGCTGCGGGCGACCACCGATGCCGAAGAGGCGGTGTTCGCCAGCGACCTGTCGATGATCTGCGTCGGCACGCCCAGCCAGCTCAACGGCAGCCTGGACCTGAAGTACGTCCGCAACGTGTGCGAACAGATCGGCGCCGCCCTGAAACGCAAGGACGGCTACCATGTGGTGGTGGCCCGCAGCACCATGCTGCCCGGCAGCATGAAGGCCGTGGTGATTCCCACCCTGGAAGAGTTTTCCGGCAAGCGCGCCGGCGTGGATTTCGGCGTCTGCAACAACCCGGAATTTCTGCGCGAAGGCACGGCGGTCTACGATTTCTATCACCCGCCCAAGACCGTGATCGGCGAGATCGAAGGGCGCAGCGGCGACGCGCTCGCCGGCATCTACGCCAAGCTCGACGCGCCCCTGATCCGCACCGACATCGAGACCGCGGAGATGGTCAAGTACACCGACAACGTCTGGCACGCCCTGAAGGTCGGGTTCGCCAACGAGATCGGCAATGTGTGCAAGGCTGCCGGCATCGACGGGCACAAGGTGATGGACATCTTCTGCCAGGACACCAAGCTCAACCTCTCGCCCTATTATATGAAGCCCGGGTTCGCCTTCGGCGGTTCCTGCCTGCCCAAGGACGTGCGCGCCCTGACCTACAAGGCCCGCAGCCTGGACATCGACGTGCCGATTCTCAGCGCCATCATGCCCAGCAACCAGCTGCAGGTGGAGAAGGGCCTGAAGATGGTCATGGAGAAAGGCCACCGGAAGGTGGGCGTGCTGGGGTTCAGCTTCAAGGCCGGCACCGACGACCTGCGCGAAAGCCCGCTGGTGGAGCTGATCGAGCGGCTGCTGGGCAAGGGCTACGACGTGCGCCTGTACGACCGCAACGTCAACATCGCCCGCCTGGTCGGCGCCAACCGGGACTACATCCTCAATCATATCCCCCATATCGCAAAGCTGATGGAGGAAAATATTGAGAGCGTCCTCGATCACGCCGAGACGATCGTGATCGGCAACCGCGCCGATGAGTTCAAGGACATTCCCGACCAACTGCGCGACGGCCAGGTCCTGGTGGATCTGGTGCGCATTGGTGACGACGCTTCGGATGGCGGCCGGTACGACGGCATCTGCTGGTGACGTCGATGACCGGCGAAGTTGCCAAGACGATGCCAGGGAAGCGCGTGCTGATCATCGTGGAGAACCTGCCTTCCCCATTCGATCGCCGCGTCTGGCAGGAGGCCACGACTCTGGCGCAGGCGGGCTACGGCGTGTCGATCATTTGCCCGACCGGCAAAGGCTATGAAAAGAAGTACGAGGTCATCGACGGCATCCATATCTATCGCCATTCGCTGCCCACGGAAGCCGAAGGCGCCCTGGGATACGCCCTGGAGTATTCGGCCGCCCTGTTCTGGGAGTTCGTGCTCGCCTGGAAGGTGCTGCTCACCCGCGGCTTCGATGTCATCCATGCCTGCAATCCCGCCGGACAACATCTTTCTGATCGGCGGATTCTTCAGGCTGCTGGGCAAGAAGTTCCTTTTCGATCACCACGACATCAATCCCGAGCTGTACGAAGCCAAGTTCGGCCGGCGGGATTTTTTCTATCGCATGATGCTGGCATGGGAGCGCTGGACCTTTCGGCTGGCCCAGGTGTCCATTGCCACCAACGAGTCCTATCGGCGCATCGCCATCGAGCGGGGCGGGATGGACCCTGAACGGGTCTTCGTGGTGCGCAGCGGGCCCAAGCTCGATCGGTTGAAAATCGTGCCGCCGGTGGAGTCGCTCAAGAAGGGCCGGCGCTATCTGGTGGGCTACGTTGGCGTGATGGGCAAGCAGGAAGGCATCGACTACCTGCTGCGCAGCGTCCGCCACCTCGTTCACGACCTGGGACGGACGGACGTCCAGTTCGGGCTGGTCGGCGGCGGCACCGAGCTGGAGGCGCTGCAGCAATATGCCCGTGAACTGGATGTGGCCGACTACGTCACCTTCACCGGGCGGGTGCCCGATGAGGATCTGCTTGCGATGCTGAACACGGCCGATGTGTGCGTCAATCCCGACGTCGCCAACGCCATGAACGACAAGTCCACTATGAACAAGATCATGGAGTACATGGCCCTCGGGAAGCCCATCGTGCAGTTCGATCTCACCGAAGGCCGGTTCTCCGCCCAGGATGCATCGCTATATGCCGCGAAGAACGATGAACAGGATCTCGCCGCCAAGATCATAGAACTGCTGGACGACCCCGAAAAGCGCCGTCGCATGGGCGAATATGGGCGTCGGAGGGTGGAAGACGAGCTCGAATGGAAGTACGAAGCTCCAAAGCTGCTCGCCGCTTATGACCGCCTGTTCGCCGCCGGCTGACTGAACTCACATCGCTATGAAAACCGTTACTGAGACAGAAGGAGTGACAATGGAGACAACGCAGCATCGGTGTGATGCCTGGCGCAACTCCGCAGCCGTATGGGTGCTTCTGGTGGTGGTTGCTGCGCTGCTGTTGGCCGCCTTCTACCACACCATCGGCGACATGATGTATCGCTGGGATACCAAGAAGGAATACGGCTATTCCTACATGATTCCCTTCATTACCGTCTTTCTGTTGTGGCAGCGGAAGGACGAATTTCAAACGACTGAATTCACTCCCTCGTGGGTCGGCGTTGGCGTGCTTGCGGGCGCCATTTTCCTGCTGATGCTGGGTCTTCTGGCAACCACCTATACTTTGGCCCAGTACGCCCTGGTCCTCGCCATCTGGGCGATCGCCCTGGCCTACATGGGTTGGCGTGGGTTCAAGATCGCGTTCGCGCCGCTTTTTCTGCTGTTCTTCATGGTGCCCCTGCCGCCCTTTCTGTTCAACAACCTCTCGGCGGAGCTCCAGCTTATCTCGTCACAGCTCGGCGTGGCTGTGATCCGCCTGTTCAACATCAGTGTCTATCTGTCGGGCAACGTCATCGACCTTGGAGTGTTCAAGCTCCAGGTGGCGCAGGCCTGCAGCGGACTTGCGTTACCTGTTCCCGCTGATCAGCCTGTCTTTCATCGCCGCCTACTTGTACAAGGTCGAATTCTGGAAGCGGGCCGTCGTCTTTCTGTCCAGCGTCCCTTTGACCATTCTGATGAACAGCTTCCGCATCGGGATGATCGGCGTGCTGGTGGAGTACTGGGGTATCGGCCAGGCGGAGGGCTTCCTGCACGAGTTTGAAGGGTGGGTAGTATTCATGGGTTGCATCGCGATCCTGATTCTGGAGATGGTGCTCCTGAACCGGATCGGCCATGCCCGCCGGCCTCTTGCGGAAGTGTTCGGCTTCGAATTTCCCGCGCCCCTGCCGGACGGCCAGCGCGTCTGTCGGCGGACTGTACGTGCGCCCGTGCTCGGACTGGCTGTGCTCCTGGCTGCGGGCGCCGCGCTTTCCCATATCGTGCACGTCCGCAACCCCATTGAACCGCCCCGCGCCAGTTTTTCGGACTTCCCGCTGAAAGTCGGTCAGTGGCAGGGCGATCCCCAGCGGTTGCAGCAGATCTTCCTGAAATCGCTCAAGCTGGATGACTATATCCTTGCCGACTACCAGGACCCCAGCGGCGGGGCGGTCAACTTCTACGTTGCGTACTACGCGACACAGATCGCCGGAGACGCTGCGCACTCTCCGCGGGCCTGCATCCCCGGGGGCGGGTGGCGCATCGAAAAGCTGACGCGACCGGACGTGCCGGGAATAACCTTTGATGGTCACCCGCTGCGCGTCAATCGCATGCTGATAAAGAAGGGCGATGTGTCGGAGGTTGTCTACTACTGGTACCAGGAACGCGGTCGCGACATCGTCAATGAGTACTTTTCAAAACTCTACTTGTTCTGGGATTCACTGACGCGCAATCGCACCGACGGGGCGCTGGTGCGGGTGACTTCGATCGTGGGCCCCGGCGAGCAGCCGGTCGCTGCGGACCGCCGCATCGTTCGCTTCATCAAGGCGGTCAAGCCCCTGCTTCCCAAATATATACCCGACTAGGACTGCGGAACGGCACGTGCTCAAACGACGCCCGGCCAGGATGATTGCTATAGATCCGCTTCGTCGGCAGGGGTGCCAATGGCGTTGATGCTCCCGTTCATTGCGGCCATGGCCATCAGCATGTCCATCATTCCGGTGATGGTGCGGCTTGCGCCGCGCCTGGGGATGCTGGACGCCCCGGACCCCAGAAAGGTTCACGCCACCCCGATTCCGCGTGTGGGCGGGATCGGCATCGTTCTTGGTGCGCTGATTCCGCTGGCTCTTTGGCTGCCGGTGGACAAAGCGCTGGCCTCGTATTTTATCGGTTCGGCCGTGCTGCTGCTCTTTGGTGTGTGGGACGACATCAGGGAACTGGGCCACTATCCGAAATTCCTGGGCCAGTTCTTGGCGGTCATCGTCGTCGTCTACTACGGCAATGTGTATGTAAGCACTTTCCCGTTCATGGGGCTGCATCCCATCCCGGCGGCAGTGGGTAAGCCGTTCACCGTCTTCGCGATGGTTGGTTTGATCAATGCCATCAATCACTCGGACGGCCTTGACGGGTTGGCTGGTGGCGAATCCCTGTTGAGTTTTGGCTGTATCGCCTATCTGGCCTATGCGGCGGGTGGACTGGATCTTGTCACGATTGCCGTGGCGACCATAGGCGGCGTATTCGGTTTTCTGCGCTTCAACTCTCATCCCGCCCGGGTGTTCATGGGCGACGGTGGCAGCCAGTTTCTGGGTTTCACGCTCGGCTACCTGACGGTGCTCTTGACGCAGTACGTGAACTCGGCGCTGAGCCCGGCGCTGCCGGCCCTGATTCTGGGGTTGCCGATCATGGACATTCTGGCGGTCTTGTACCTGCGTGCCAGTCACGGCCAGAATCTGTTCAGGGCTACCAAGAACCACGTGCACCATCGGCTGCTGATGCTCGGTTTCGATCACTACGGTGCGGTGGTCATAATTTACTCCGTCCAAGCATTCTTCGTCGTTAGCGCCGTATTCCTGCGCTACCAATCGGATCTTGCGGTGCTGGGCGTGTACCTGGGAACGTGCGCGTTGCTTTTTCTGGGCCTTACAATCGCCGAGAAACGTGGTTGGCAGGTGGGGCACGTCGGACAGCCGGGGCCGGTTGGGCAGCTTATTGTCCACGCCAAGGCGCATGGATACGTCGCGAAAGTGCCTTCGGTGCTGATTGGTATACTGGTTCCTTCGTACCTGCTTGGAATGAGCATCGCGATTGGACAGGTGCCTGAAGATTTCGCGGTCGGAGCTCTTGCTTTGTTTGGGGTGCTGATGGTCTCTTTGGTGTTGAAGGAACGACCGCAGGCGCTTCAGCATCGCATAGTCGTCTATGTGACAGCGGCCTTCGTAGTGTACCTCAGTGGCAAGACGCATTTGCTCAACGCCCACTCCCTGGAGGTCTTCGATGTAGCCTACTATCTCACGGTCGCGGCGTCGTTGGCACTGGCCATTCGCTATACCTTCGACGGCCTCTTTACGCTCACTCCCATGGACTATTTGGTGGCTCTTGGGGTGCTGTTGGTGGGTGCCGCGTCCGGAGGGAATCTGGCCGGTTCAGCGGCTGCGCCGATGCTTGTCAAGGTCATCATCCTGTTTTATGCGGCCGAGTGGCTGATAAGTCGCGAGACGCGACGTTGGAACGGTCTCTTTCTAAGTGTAATGGGTGCGCTGCTGCTGCTAGGCGTACGCGGTTTGATGTAGCGTCGGCGCATTGTGCAAGCCAGCAACGGCTTGCTGGCGGAACACGTTGTTGATTGCGGGGCGCTTTGGGCGAGTTTGGGGCGCGTTGGTGCTGGCGCCTTCCTCGCAGAACGTCTGTGTGGGCGGCCCGCTCGCAAGGTTTGCGCGACGTCTTTAGGGGCGGCGCGCTTCGAGGTCTGTTTGTTTTGCTAAGTGAGGAACCCCGCGGGGTTCTACCAGAGGCCTGGACGCGTCTTGTCCGGTGGAGGAGTACGATGAATCAGTATAAGAAGCTCTTGAACTGGGGTGCTGTTGTTGTGGCGGCGCTCGTGCTGGTGGGGTGCGGCGGTGCACAGGACCGTGCCGCCGCCCATCTGGCCCGTGGCAAGCACTATCTTGAACAGAAGGACTATCCCAAGGCAAAAATCGAGTTCAAGAACGTCCTCCAGATCAACCCCAAAAGTGCCCAAGGCTACTACTACCTGGGCGAGGTGGCGGAGGCCGGCCAGCACTGGAGTGCGGCGTATGGCGCCTACTCGCAGGCCGTTGGTTTGAATCCGGACTACATGGAGGCGCGCAAGCGACTGGCCCAGTTGATGCTCTTTGCGCGGCAGACCGACAAGGCTGACGAGCAGGTCAAGAAGATTCTCGCCGCCAAGCCTGACGATCCGGAAGGCTTGACCATGAAGGCGGTGGTGCTGGAACAGAAGAATCAGACCGCAGCCGCCGAAAAGATCGCTGAAGGGTGCTGAGCGCGCATCCCAAGCGGGCCGATGCTGCACTGTTGCTGGCTCAGATTTATGAAAAACAGGCGCCTCGGATAAGGCGATCGACGTTCTGAAGCGCACCGCAGAAGCGGTACCTGGCAATGTGACGGTTCAGCTCCGATTGGCCAACGCCTATGCGAAGGCCAAACGCTCCGATGACGCCGTGGCCGTCATGAAGAAGCTGGTGGCGGCCCACCCGGACGCCTATGGGATCCGTGTCAACCTGGCCGCGTACTACACGAGGATCGGCCGCCGTGGGCTTGCAGAAAAAACGCTCCGTGAGGGTATCAAAACCAAGCCGGACGACGCGCAGCGTTACCTGGCATTGGCCGATTTCCTGAATTCCCAGTATGGCGACGGACAAGGCCGCAGCCGAGCTACGGCCGACATATCGGCGCAGCCAGATCTTGGTCAGTTGCGCTTCGGTTTGGGCAAGCTCTACACGGCTACCGGCGCGCTTGACAAGGCGGCCGACAGTCTACCAGGCCCTTATCCAAAAAAAGGGCATCGATACGGATGGCTTGAAGGCGCGCGATCGGCTGGCGGCGATGCGGGTCAGGCAGGGAAAACCGGACGAGGCGCGTAAGTTGATCAAGGAAGTGCTGGACGAAAGTCCCGATGACAACGGGGCGCTGCTGATCAAAGGGAAGTTGGCGCTTGGGGACAAGAACTACACAGAGGCGGTTGCGGACTTTCGCAGCATTCTCAAGGGCCAGCCTGACTCTGTCGAAGTCCTGACGCTGCTGGCCGAAGCCAATTTCCGCAACGGCGATACCTCTCTGGCAAAGGACAATCTGGAGCGTGCAGCCAAGCTGCATCCGGATGACGTGGATGCCGGACTCCGTCTTGCGAGACTGCTGTATGCGACGAAGGATACCGCCGGCGCCCAGAAGCAGATTGACGCCGTCCTAAAGGTGCACCCGAAGAGCGTCAAGGCCCTGGTGGCAAAGTCGGATATGCAGGCGGCGCGCAACGATGCCGAGGGCCTGGAAGCGACCCTGACCACCCTCCAGCAGGTCGCTCCTAAGAACGCTATTGGATTCGACCGCATGGGCCGGCTGTATAAGACGCAGCACAAGAACGAAGCGGCGCTGAAACAGTTCGAGCAGGCCTACACGCTGGCCCCGGACTCTGTGCAGGTGCTGGGGGACCTCGTCTCCACCGAGATGGCCCTGGGCAAGGCGGCGTCGGCCGAGCAGCGGGTCCAGGCAGCCATCGCCGCCCATCCGAAGCAGGCGCCGTTGCATGAACTGCTGGGCGAGGTGCTCGGTGGGCAGCGCAAGTACGGTGCGGCGGCGAAGGCGTTCGAGCAGGCCATTGCCCTGCAGCCCAAATGGTGGACGCCCTACAACGCGCTCGCCAGCGCCCGTGCCGCCCAGGGCGATGACAAGGGCGCAGTTTCCGCTTATGAACAGGGGCTGAAGGTTCTGCCGGACAACCCGCAGCTGATGCTGGGGCTGGCCCAGGCCCATAGCCAGATGGGCGACATTGACGAAGCGGCCAAGGTCTATGAGCAGATCCTGGCCAAGCAGCCCGGCAACGCCATTGCGGCCAACAATCTGGCATCGCTGATCGCCGACCATCGCAACGGCGACCCTGCCAGCATGGCCAAGGCCAAGAAGCTCGTCGCCCAGTTCGGCTCCTCCAAGCAGATGGCGTTCCTGGATACCTATGGCTGGGTCCATTACCGCCTGGGCGACCTGGACAAGGCGGCCAAGGCGCTCGACGAGGTCGTGCAGAAGGCGCCCAAGGTGCCGGTCTTCCAGTATCACCTGGGCATGGTGTACTACAAGCAGGGCAACAAGACCGCTGCCAGGGAACATCTCACCAAGGCGCTGGATGGCGCCGCCAAGGCGCCCTGGGCGGGGGAAGCGCGCCGCGCTCTGAAAAGCGTGGGCTGACCGCAGCTCGGCGGCGGGGCGTGCGGCTGGGTTGCACGCCTCCGCCCGCCGACTCAAGGGTTCCGGGCAGCCTGTTGCATGGACAGCCAATAGGTCAATATGATGGTGTTTGCGGCCCGCTTGGCCTGCTAGCCCAGGCCATCGCGCGGGCAGGCGTTGCTGCCGGTGGTCAGACCGGCCCGGCAATCAGGATGGGCCAGTCTGGGCCGCGATCACGCCAGGGACAGCCGCTTGGGGCGCGGCGCTTCCCCCGCCCACAGGGGGCGACGCGACGCAGCCCGTAATCTCAGAATTTGGTCCGGGCCCGTATGGGGTAGCGCTGCGCGCTGCACACAGGGCACGGCAAGTGCATCGGTCCGGCCTGGGGAGTCGCCTATGAATCTCGGCGTGGTCAGCTATGTGACGGGGGCGTCATTTTTTGTCGTCCTGTCGCTGCTGCTGCTGACCGGGCAGCACGGCCGCCCGCAGAAGACCCTGCTGCTGGTCGCTTCCCTTGCCATGGTGCTGTGGGCAGGCTCTGCCGCCTACGCCGAGGCCTACAGCGACAGCCTGTACGTGCCCCATCTGCTGGAACTGGTCCGGGACTTCGCCTGGATCGCCTTTCTGGTACGGATTCTTGCCGGCGCCCAGCGGGACGCGGACCTCGAGTGGTCGTGGTTTCGCAGTGTGCTGGGCGTGGTTGGCGCCTTCACGCTCATGCTGGTCTCCCTGGCGACCTACCGCTACCTGAAGGGGGCGCCGGTCATCGCGGCCGGCGGGGTCGATGTGCTGCTCGCCGGTTACCTGGCCCTGGCCGTGGGCGGGCTGGTGCTGGTCGAGCAGCTGATCCGCAACATCCGCGCCGACTCCCGGCGCGCCATCAAATACCTCTGTTACGGCATCGGCGGGCTGTTCGCCTACGATTTCTACATGTACGCCAATGCGCTGCTGTTTCAGCGCATCGACCCCGCTCTGTGGGCGGCCCGGGGGTTCATCAATGCCCTGGTGGTGCCGGTGATCGGCGTGAGCGTGGCCCGTGACCCGAAGTGGTCCCTGGATATCTTCGTTTCCCGTCGCATCGTGTTTCATACCGCTTCCTTGCTGAGCGCGGGCTTGTACCTGCTCGCCATGGGCGCGGGCGGCTACTACGTGCGCATGTACGGCGGCAGCTGGGGCGCCGTCGCCCAGGCCATCTTCCTGTTCGGTGCGGGTCTGTTGCTGGTGATCCTGCTGTTCTCCGGTCAGCTGCGCGCCACCCTGCGGGTGTTCATCAGCAAACATTTCTTTCACTACAAATACGACTACCGGGACGAGTGGCTGCGGTTCATCCGCACACTGTCCACCAGCGATCCGGTGTCCGACCTGCGCGAGAGGGCGATCCGCGCGATTGCCGAAATCGTGGACAGCCCCGGCGGGATGCTCTGGATGCGCCGGGAGCACGGCCGTTTCGAGCCGGTGACCTGTTGGAACATGACCGAGCCGCTGCCGGACGGCGAGCCGGCCGACAGTTCGCTGATCCGCTTCCTGGACTCCCAGGAGTGGGTCATCAACATGGACGAATACGAGCGCGAGCCGGACCTGTACGCCGATCTGGCCCTGCCTCGCTGGTTGCGCTTCATGGAGCGGGCCTGGCTGGTGGCGCCGCTTATCCTGCATGAGCGGCTGCTGGGCTTTGTGGTGATTGCGCGCTCGCCGGTGCGGACCCATTTCAACTGGGAGGACTGCGATCTGCTGAAGACCGCCGGGCGCGAGGCCGCCAGCCATCTGGCCCAGCTGGAAGCGTCCCAGGCGCTGGTGGAAGCGCGTCAGTTCGAGGTCTGCAGCCGGCTGACGGCTTACGTGATGCACGACCTGAAGAATCTCATCGCGCAGCTGTCCCTGGTTGTCACCAATGCGGCCCGCCACAAGCACAATCCGCAGTTCATGGAGGACGCCATCAGCACAGTGGACAATTCGGTGGCGAAAATGAACCGCCTGATGCAGAAGCTGCGCGCCGGCGGCCACACCGACAAGGATCTGGAGCCCATCGAGCTGTGCGCGCTGCTGCACGAGGTGGTCACCACCATGTCCGCGGGCCATCCCGCGCCCAGCCTGGACTGTCAGGTTGCGGGGGCTACCGTGTGCGCCGAACCCGACGGGCTGGCTGCGGTGGTCGGGCACGTGATCCGCAATGCCCAGGAAGCGACTGGGGGCGACGGTAGCGTGATGGTGCGGCTGTTCCGCTCCAACGATACCGCGGTGATCGAAGTGCAGGACACCGGTTGCGGCATGGACGAGGCGTTCATCCGCGAGCGTCTGTTCCGGCCCTTCGATTCCACCAAGGGCGGCTCCGGCATGGGCATCGGCGCCTACGAGACCCGGGAGTTCGTGCGTAGCCTGGGCGGGGACGTGGAAGTGCTGAGCCGACTCGATGAAGGCAGTACGTTCCGGCTCCGGATCCCCATTAGCGATGATGACAAAAATGACGTAAAGTTGGCCGCAGGGGGCGGCACCAGGTATGCAAATGACGGAGAATACCAAGAAATTGCTGGTGGTTGAGGATGACCCTGGGCTTCAGGCGCAGCTTCGGTGGTGTTTCGAGGGCTTCGATATCCTGATCGCCGGCGATTGCGAAAGCGCCCTTCAGCAGATCGACCGTCACCACCCTTACGTCGTCACCCTGGACCTCGGCCTGCCTCCCGACGAAAGCGGGGTCAGCGAGGGCTTTCACGCCCTGGAGCAGATCCTCTCCAAGAATCCGAACACCAAAGTGGTGGTGGTGACCGGCAACAACGAGCGCGCCCATGCCATGCGGGCGGTGGCGATCGGGGCCTACGATTTTTTTTACAAACCGATCGATCCCGAGCTGCTGGGCTTCATCGTCAATCGCGCCTACCGGCTCCATGAGCTCGAGGACGAGAACCGGCGTCTTGCCACCAACAAGCCCGAATCGCCGCTGGAAGGGGTGCTGACGGCCAGCCCCGAGATGCTCAAGGTCTGCCGCAACATCGAAAAGGTGGCGCCGGCCGATGCCACGGTGATGCTCCTTGGCGAGAGCGGGACCGGCAAGGAGCTGCTGGCCCGGTCCATCCATGAGCTGAGCGCCCGCGGTCAAGGCCGGTTCGTTGCCATCAATTGCGCCGCGATCCCCGAAACCCTGCTGGAAAGCGAACTGTTCGGCTACGAAAAGGGTGCTTTCACGGGCGCGGCCAAGACCACGCTCGGTAAGATCGAACTCGCCAGCGGCGGTACGCTGTTTCTGGACGAGGTTGGCGACCTGCCCATGTCGTTGCAGGCCAAGCTGCTGCGCTTCCTGCAGGAGCGTGTGCTGGAGCGCGTCGGTGGGCGCGAGGAGATTCCGGTCGACGTGCGCGTGATCTGCGCCACCCACAAGGACCTGCAGGCGCTCATCAAGAACAGCCAGTTTCGCGAAGATCTCTATTACCGCATTACGGAAATCACCGTGCGGATCCCCCCTCTGCGCGAGCGGGAGGGTGACATCCTCATGCTGGGGCGGGTGTTTCTGGAGCGCTTCAGCCGCCAGCACGGCGGCCAGCCGCATCGCTTCACCAAGGACGCGCTCACCGCCATGGAGTCCTACCATTGGCCGGGCAACGTGCGCGAGCTGGAGAACCGGGTCAAGCGCGCGGTGATCATGGCCGACCAGAAGCAGATCACCGCCAAGGATCTGGAGCTTGGAAACGGTTCCGCCGATGAGGCCATCAGCTTCAACCTGCGTGAAATCCGCGATCAGGCCGAGCGTCAGGCGATCGTGCGCGCCCTCGGTCATGTGGGGGGCAAGATCTCCCAGGCGGCCGATCTGCTGGGTGTGAGCCGTCCCACCATGTACGACCTCATCCGCAAGTTCAATCTGCGGGACTGACCGCTTTCCCGCGGGACCGCTTCCCCCGGCGCGGTACCGTCGGTTCGGTTGCGACTGTAGGTTGGGCTGAGCGCCGCGAAGCCCAACGGGCCCATCTTGATGCTCCACCTGTCGGGTAGGTGAAGACCTACCGGTCTTGAGGTTATTGAATGCGGGCTCTCGCGCCCGCGCGGCGAGGAGAAAAGTGGGGTCAGAGTCGCAACTCTGACCCCACTTTTCTCCCCAAAGAAAGGCCGCCCGGGTGTCTAGGCGTTCCACAAAGGTGTTGCTGAGGGTACGCCGAAATCATTAAAATACCACTATAACATCAATGAGTTATAGGGGGTCACTTTTGGGGAAGAAATCTTCCGGAACGAAAAGGCCCCGAATCTCGCCCTAAGCGGCGGGTATCCAGGTCAACTTTTGCAAGGGCCCGCCGGGCATCACTATGCCGGCTCCGTTTTCTGGCCACTCTTCAACTGGAAAGAGGTGGACAGCGGTCGCCCAATATATATACTCAGTATATACAAACGGAGGGGCTAGCCATGACCGCAACCACTCAGGACCACAAACTGCTGAAGTACAGGGAAAGCGATACGGTGACGGGGGTGACCCGCGCGACCGCACGACAGGTAGCCAAAGTATTGGGTCTCAATGAGACTCAGATGATCCACTTGGCGATGGCTCGACTCGCCAAGGAGGTACTGCCTGCCTATGAGCCGGATAACGGGCCCCTGAAGCCCAAAGAACTCGAAGCCATCAGCAAGCTGGTTCCGCAGGATCATCCATTCACGGCCACCAAGGGCCTGTTCTAACGGATGGATTCCAAACCCACCTGGTGGCCAGCACCAGAGCCGGGCGACATCGTGTGGTGCCATTTCCCCCAGGTTCCCGGAAACCCGGGGCCAAAACCGCGCCCGGCTCTGGTGCTGAGTGTGGATGACACCAATCCTAGTGAACCCTGGGTTGAGGTCATGTACGGGACCAGTCAGAAGACAGCGTCCCCGCGTTCAGGTGAGTTGCTCATCTCGAAAGCGACGAACCTGACCGCTTATCGCCAGGCTGGGCTCAGCTTTGATACGAAGTTCGATTTCAAGCAGATCGTCCGGCTACCTTATGATGACGAATGGTTTGGTCAATTCCCCGGTTCGTTGAGGCGAACGCCTGTCATGGGCTCTCTGCACTCCAGCCTAATACGTTCCGCACGGGCAGCCTATCAAGCAGCGAACAGCGAGTAGCAAATTTCAATAGTTGATCTCAAGCTTTTCCCGCTGTGGGTGGTTCGGAGCTTACAAGCTCATGCCCTGTTGCCGCACCAAGCAACACCGTTGTGGAACGCCTAGACACCCGGGCGGCCTTCTCTTTGGGGAGAAAAGTGGGGTCAGAGTCGCGACTCTGACCCCACTTTTCGAGTTGCGACTCTGACCCCACTTTTCTGCTCGCCGCGCGGGCGCGAGAGCCCGCAGCCAAATACATCAAGACCGGGAGGTCTTCACCTACCCGACAGGTGGAGCATCAAGATGCGCCCGTTGGGCTTCGCGGCGCTCAGCCCAACCTACGGTGATGTGGTGATGTCCGGCGCAACAAGCGATGTGCATTGCGCCGGACAGGGCGTTGGGCCCGAATGAGGAACAACGGCGGTGGCGGGAGTATCCGTTCTTCAGTGCATCATTCCGACTTAACCGCTTCCATTACATGCTTGCGGAAGTCCGCGGCCTTCATATATCCCACCACCCGGTACGGGCGCCGCTCCGTGCCGTCCGGGCCGAAGAACAGGATGGACGGCGGGCCGATCAGCCCGAAGTGGCGCAGCAGGGCCTTGTCGGCCTCGTTGTCGGCGGTCACGTCCGCCTGCAGCAAGGTGGTGCCGGCGAGGGCCTGCTGCACCTGCGGTTTGGAGAAGGTGTACTTCTCCATTTCCTTGCAGCTCACGCACCAGTCGGCGTAGAAATCCAGCATGACCGGCCGGCCCTGGCTGGAGGCCGCCTGCAGCTGCTGCTGGAACTGCTGCAGGTCCTTGACCCGCTTGAACTGCAGCCCCTGGTGCTCGGCGGCACTGGCCACCCCGCCGCTGGTGACCGATACCCGGGCCAGCGGCTGCAGGGGATCGGTCGCGCCGGTGGCCGCGCCCACCAGCAGCACGGCGCCGTACAGCAGCATGACCAGGCCGCTGCCCTTCCAGAAACGGCGCCAGCCGGTGGCGTCCGGGCCGAGGGAATCCAGCGCGCCCATGTATATGGAGGACACCATCAGCAGGGTCGCCCACAGGGCCATGGTGATGGCGCCGGGCAGGATGCGTTCCAGCATCCAGATGGCCACTGCCAGCAGCAGTACGCCGAACACGCCTTTGACGGTATTCATCCAGTCGCCGGCCCTGGGCAGCACCTTGCCCGCGCCGGTGCCGATCGCCAGCAGCGGCGCGCCCATGCCCAGGCTGAGCGCGAACAGCGCCAGCCCGCCGAGCACTGCGTTGCCGGTCTGGCCGATATAGATGAGTGCGCCTGCCAGCGGGGCCGCGACGCACGGGCCCACGATCAGGGCCGACAGAAAGCCCATGACGCCGGCACCCAACAAGGTACCGCCGCGCTGGCGGTTGCTGATGTCGGTGAGCTTGCTCTGGACGAAGGCGGGCATCTGCAGGTCGTAGAAGCCGAACATCGACAGCGACAGCAGCACGAAGACGCCCGCGAACGTGCCCAGTATCCAGGGATTCTGGAAGGCGGCCTGCAGGTTCTGGCCGAACACGGCGGCGATGATGCCCGCCGCGGTGTAGGTCACCGCCATGGCCAGCACATACGCCGCGGACAGGCTGAAGGCGCGTCCGGTGGTGATGCGCTCGCCCTGGCCCACGATGATGCTGGAAAGGATCGGGATCATCGGGAACACGCAGGGCGTGAACGCCAGCAGCAGGCCGAAGCCGAAGAAGCTGGCGAGGGTCAGCAGCAGATGCCCTTCGGCGAGGCTGCGGGCGATGCGGTCCTGTTCAGACACCGGGGCTGCCGGTGCCGAGGTCGCCGCCGCTTCGGGTTTGGCCGCCGGGCGTCCCGCCGCGGTTACGCCGCCGGCAGCCGGCAGCTGCAGGGCGACGGTCTTGTGGATGGGCGGGTAGCAGATGCCCGCTTCGGCGCAGCCCTGATAGGTGGCCAGCAGCTCCACGGTGGCCGGCGCCGTGCCGGTGCGCGCCAGGGGCAGTTTCGCCTGCAGCTCATGATGGAAGACCTGCACTGTGCCGCCGGCGAACTCGTCCTGCTTGGCTTCGCCGGGGGGCAGGTCGACGGTCTTCAGGGTAACGCCCTTGGCGTCCTTGAGCTTGAACTGGAACTTGTCCCGGTACAGGTAATAGCCGTCGGCGATCTGCCAGCGGGCTTCCAGGGCGTCGGGGCCGGCGACCTGGGCGCTGAACTGGAATGCCTGGTCCGGGGGCAGGAATTCATTGCCGCCCTGGCTGCTGTTCAGCCCCAGGCTGGTGCCGAGCTGGCTCAGTTTGGTCAGCGCCTGGGCGGAACTGGCCGACCCGGCCGTGGCGGGTGGGGCCGGCGGCGGCAGTTTCAGGTCGACGGTCTGGGTCTGGGGCGGATAGCACACCCCGACGGCATCGGAGCAGCCCTGGGATTTGGCTATCAGGTGCAGGGTGTCCGGCGCCCCGGCGCCGCGCTCGATCGGCACATTGAACGCGACCTGATGGCGGTAGACGCGGCTGTCGCCCAGTACGGCGTCATGTTCGAGGATGCCCGCCGGCAGATCCACCTTGCCGATCTTGATGCCGGGCGTGTCCGTGCTCAGGTGGACGCGCTTGCGGTACAGGTGATAGTCCTTGGCGATGTCCCACTGCACGTGGACGGTGTCGGGCCCCACCGCCTTGGCGCTGAACTGGAATGCCTGATCCGCCGGCAGCAGTTCGTCGGCCGACTGCCCGTGGGCTGCCGGCAGGCAGGCCAGGGCCAACACCCACACCAACCACCATTTTCTCATCGGTCAACTACCTGTGCTGTCGTCTATCCAGGAAAGGTATCCCGGCAGGCCATCGGCAATGGCCACCGCGATCACTTCCGGAAGTTCATAGGGATGGAGCTCGCAGACGGCCTTCTGCAGGGCTTCGAATACGCTCTGGCGGGTCTTGATGATCAGTAATTGCTCACTGTCCTGCTGTACTTCGCCTTGCCATGTATACACGGACATGATGCCCGGCAGCACGTTCACGCAGGCGGCGAGGCGGTCCTGCACCAGCCGTGCCGCGATGGCTGCCGCCGTTTCCGCATCCGGCACGGTGCACAGCGCGACCAGTCGGTCCTCACTCATGGCTGACACGATACCCGATGCTTCCGACAGCGGCAAAGACCCTGCGCTGTGCTGTCGGGTCCCCATTGCGTGCCTGGGCCGCGCTCGCCCGCGGCAATCGATGCCATGTTGGTTGCCGAAATCCCATAACCCGGATGTTCCTGCGCTGGGCTCCGCCAAGCGCCGGCGCTGAAGCGTTCAAGCACTACATGGACGCGCCGGCAGCCGGTTTTATTCGCCTGTCCGGCCTGTACCCGTCCGTGCCCATTGGAGTATCTTGGCCCGATGAACCTGTTTCCCATCCTGTTGGTCGGATTTTTCGCCATCCCCTTACTGGAGATCTACCTTCTGATCGTTGTGGGTGGACTGATCGGCGCGATCCCCACCATCTTCATGGTGGTCTTTACGGCGGTCCTCGGCTCACTGCTCATCAGGCACCAGGGCTTCGCCACCTTGCAGCGCGCGCGTTACATGCTCAACCGGGGCGAATTGCCAGCCGTGGAAGTGATCGAGGGGGGCATCCTGCTGATCGGCGGAGCTCTCCTGCTGACGCCCGGTTTCTTCACCGATTTCATCGGCTTGCTGTGCATGGTGCCGCCACTGCGGCGCCGCGTGGCGATCTGGTACCTGACCCGGCACGCGGTCATCTCCACGGGTGGCGGGCCGGGTGATCCGGACATGGGTGGCGGGCACCAGGGACCCCGGACCCTCGAAGGCGAATATCGGCGCGAAGACGACTGAGCGGGTCGGCAGCGTGCCCGGCCCTGGTGCTTTTCCGACCCGGTCAAGCCCACAATGTGGGCGTTGGGCGTCATAAGAAAATTTTATTTCTCCCTAGGCTTGACTCTCCCTGCTTCGCCGCTATCATTAGCACTCACTGAAAGCGAGTGCTAATAACTCGCGGTGACCCCCGAAAACTATCGGTAACGTTCTGTTGCTTAAGGAGACAGTTCCCAATGAACATTCGTCCGCTGCATGATCGCGTGATCATCAAACGCATGGAGGAAGAGCGTACGACCGCCGGTGGGATCGTGATCCCGGACACCGCTGCCGAAAAGCCCATTCGTGGCGAAGTGGTTGCGGTTGGAAACGGCAAGATCCTGGAAAACGGCGAAGTCCGCCCCCTGGATCTGAAGGTCGGCAACAAGGTGCTGTTCGGCAAGTACTCCGGCACCGAGGTCAAGGTCGACAACGAGGATCTGCTGGTGATGCGCGAAGAGGATGTCATGGCGGTCATCGAAGGCTGACCCGGGCTCTCTGACGATAGCGCATATATTTCGGAGCTCCCGCTGAGGGGGCTCTCACAAAAGGATTCAAGAGGAAAGCGAACATGACGGCAAAAGAAGTCAAGTTCAGTGATGACGCCCGCCAGCGCATGGTGCGCGGCGTGAACATCCTGGCCAATGCAGTGAAGGTCACCCTGGGCCCCAAGGGCCGCAACGTGGTGCTGGACAAGGCCTTCGGCGCCCCCACCGTCACCAAGGACGGCGTCTCCGTGGCCAAGGAAATCGAGCTGCAGGACAAGTTCGAGAACATGGGTGCCCAGATGGTGAAGGAAGTGGCGTCCCATACCTCCGACATCGCCGGTGACGGCACCACGACCGCCACCGTGCTGGCCCAGTCCATTTTCCGCGAGGGCATGAAGGCGGTGGCCGCCGGCATGAATCCCATGGACCTCAAGCGCGGCCTGGACAAGGCCGTGATCGCGGCAGTGGCGGATCTGAAGAAGCTGTCCAAGCCCTGCACCGACAACAAGGCCATCGCCCAGGTGGGCACCATCTCCGCCAACTCCGACGAGTCCATCGGCAAGATCATCGCCGATGCCATGGAGAAGGTGGGCAAGGAAGGCGTCATCACCGTGGAAGAGGGTTCCGGTCTGGAGAACGAGCTGGACGTCGTGGAAGGCATGCAGTTCGACCGCGGCTATCTGTCGCCCTACTTCATCAACAACCAGCAGAGCATGAGTGCCGAGCTGGAGGATCCCTATATCCTGATCCACGACAAGAAGATCTCCAACATCCGCGAACTGCTGCCGGTGCTGGAAGGCGTCGCCAAGTCCAGCCGTCCGCTGCTGATCATCGCCGAGGACGTCGAAGGCGAGGCGCTGGCCACGCTGGTGGTCAACACCATCCGCGGCATCGTCAAGGTGGCCGCCGTGAAGGCGCCGGGCTTCGGTGACCGCCGCAAGGCCATGCTGCAGGACATCGCCATCCTGACCGGCGGCACCGTGATCTCCGAAGAGGTGGGCCTGTCCCTGGAGAAGGCCACCCTGGACGACCTGGGTACCGCCAAGAAGATCCAGGTGACCAAGGAAAACACCACCATCATCGATGGCGCCGGCAAGAAGGATGACATCGAGGCCCGCGTCAAGCAGATCCGCGCGCAGATCGAGGAAGCCACCTCGGACTACGACAAGGAGAAGCTGCAGGAACGCGTCGCCAAGCTGGCCGGCGGCGTGGCCGTCATCAAGGTCGGTGCCGCGACCGAGGTGGAGATGAAGGAGAAGAAGGCGCGCGTCGAAGACGCCCTGCACGCCACCCGCGCAGCGGTCGAGGAAGGCGTGGTGCCGGGCGGCGGCGTCGCCCTGATCCGTGCCCGCATCGCAGTCGCCAAGATCAAGGGCGACAACCACGACCAGGACATGGGTATCGCCATCGCCCGTCGGGCCATGGAAGAGCCGCTGCGCCAGATCGTGGGCAATGCCGGCGAAGAAGCCTCCGTCGTGCTGGCCAAGATCGAGGACGGCAAGGGCAACTTCGGCTACAACGCCGCAACCGGCGAATACGGTGACATGATCGACATGGGTATCCTGGATCCCACCAAGGTCACCCGTACGGCTCTGCAGAACGCCGCCTCCGTGGCCGGCCTGATGATCACCACCGAGGCCATGGTGGCCGAAGCGCCCAAGGAAGATAAGGGTGCGGGCGGTGAGATGGGCGACATGGGTGGTATGGGTGGCATGGGCGGAATGGGTGGCATGGGCATGATGTAAGCCCGGCTATCCAGGCCTGCAACGAAAAAGGCCCCGCCGGTGACGGCGGGGCCTTTCTTTTTGGTTTTGATCGGGTCCGTGTGAGCCGACGGGCGGCTTGCCGTCGTGGTGCCGCGGCGGCGCGGGTTGGAAAAAGACGAAACTGCGCCACGGAAAGCACGGAAAAATGAATGTTCGTGACAGCGAGGCGGACCGGCGGATGCGTTGAGTGCGGGCGGCGGGGGTTGGAAAAAGACAAAACTGCGCCACGGAAAGCACGGAAAGCACGGAAGAATGAATGTTCGTGACAGCGAGGCGGACCGGTGGGGGCGCTGCACTGGCACACCGCACGTTCGCAACTGAATGTCTTCGTCCGTGCTTTCTGTGCTTTCCGTGGCGCTTCCCGTTTACTTTGTCGTTCGGCGCAGTGCCCTTCGGTTATTACGTCTACATGGGATAGTGTGCGACGAACCCGCGCAGGACACCGCTAGACCTTGATGTATACCCAGCCGTCCTGCAGCCGGTTGAGAATCTCTTCCAGCGCCGAGGGGGTGAGCAGCGCCTGGGGCAGCAGCTTCACGTCGACCCCTTTCTCCCGTTTGAGCTTGTTGATCGCCGTCTGACAGGCCATGAATGCCAGGTTGGCATACTGTTCCTGCATCCGCTTGACCCGGCCGGCGAACGGCGACACGCCCGCCCGCAGCAGATTCAGGCCGCCGGCATTGGCGACCACCTCGAGCTCCGCCTTCTCGTGCTTGGCCTTGTAGGTCCGCAGCAGCCGCTCGGCCATGTCCAGGCCTTCCTCGATGCGCTTCGGATTGGCGCTGCTGATGTGCAGGATCACCTTGCGTGTGTGTGCGACCTGATTGATGTTGCTGAGCGCCGTCGTTTCGAACGTCCGGTTCTTGTCCAGAAACATGGCCTGCAGCTGATCGTGTTCGACATGCCTCCGGCCGTACCATCCGCCGGCCACGCCCACGCTCAGCAGCAGGCCGGCCGCCAGGCCGCGCTGCAGGCCACGGGCGATGCCTTTGCCGCCCCGGGGGCGGCTGGCTGGCGCCGGCGGCAGATCATAGGCATGGCGCACCAGCTCGCGCAGCTTGCGCAGCTCGCAGGCGCGTGCATTCAGCGCTTCATCCTCATTGATGGCGCTGAACACCCGGCTCTTTTCGTCCGCGTCCAACTGACCGTCGACGAACGCGTTCAGGTGCTCGTCGGAGATCCTCTCCTGGCCTGTCATTTCACTCTCCTGATCCTGCTGTGCACGGCCTGGCTGTTGGGGTCGGCATCCAGCAGCCTCTCCTTGAGCGCTCGCCGTGCACGACACAGGCGGCTCATCACCGTCCCGACCGGTATTTCCAGAATGCCGGCTACTTCAATATAGGAGAACCCTTCCAGGTCCACCAGGGTAACCACCTGTCGCTGCCCCAGGGGCAGGGAGGCGACCGCATTGCGTACTCGCGAGACCACTTCGTGGCGGCCATGCTCGTCTTCGGGCGTCACCTCGTGCACCAGCGGTATGTCATCGACGTCCACCGTTTCCCGGGTGCGTCGGAAGTGATCCCTCCAGCAGTTGGTCAGAATGCTGAACAACCAGGTGTCCAGGGCCGCCGGATCCCGCAGCTGGCTGCTGCTCTTCAGCGCCTTGGCTACCGCTTCCTGAGCCAGGTCGTCGGCCAGCGCCGGATCATGGCACCAGGAATAGGCGACCCGGTAGAGACGTTGGCGTCCGTCCTCCAGGCGCTTCTTGAACTCATGGTTTCGGCACAGCAGGTCGAGTAGCTTCATCGTTATAGTCTGCTCCGGGTGTTTCCCCCCACCCATTCTCCAAGAGACGGTTTCCCAAATTTATTATTCCATATTTTCACTGATAGACGCCATTACGGTCTTCGGGGGAATAAAGCACACACCTCTGACGTCCCCCTATCCGATGACCAACCAGAAACGCACTGGTGATCCCGGCAACGCGCAAAGACCGGGCAGACCAGATCGACTGTTATCCAGGATGAGGAGTACCCAGCATGCAAATCCGTTGCAAGAGAACCCTTGTGTGGTTCGCATCCCTGCTGATGGCTTTTTTCGCCCTGCAGGCCAATGCAGACAATGATGCCAACGCTGTCCACAAGAAGCCCTTCGCTGTCGCCCACGTGGCCCTGCAGATCAGCGACGGCAATCCCTTCAAGCAGACGCTCGTCTTGAACGTCGCCCACAACCTGCTCAAGCACTACGGCCCCGACCGGGTTGACGTCGAAGTGGTCGCCTATGGGCCCGGCTTGCGCCTGCTGTTTGCCCGCAACTCGAACAAGGCCCGTATCGACGCCCTGGCGGAGGCCGGCGTGCGCTTCAGCGCCTGCAACAATACCCTCACCAACATGGCCAAGAAGCTCGGCTACACCCCTACGCTGAACCCTCATGCGGTCATCGTGCCTGGTGGCATCGTGCGTCTGTGGGACCTGCACCACGCCGGCTACATGATCGACAAGCCCTGAGCCTGGGCGTCAAGTGTTCGTGAAATAACAACTAGCGATCTCGATTCCCATCGAGGGAGGACTACAGAATGACGTTTCAGATGAAGAAGGTTACCCAGGCGGTGGTGTGCGCGGCAGGCCTGGTGGGTATCAGCGGCGCCGCCCACGCCGTGAACTGGCTGCAGCTGCAGGGTACCGAGCCGGCATACTCCGTGGCGCGGGCCAAGTTGTGGGGCTTCATCCAGCCCGAGTACCAGTCCACCAAGAAACCCCGCTCAAGGGCGGGCCTCTTTCGCGGGTAAAACGGCGGTGTTCAATCAGCAGCGTCCGGATTTCAGCTTCGCCTTCAGCTTCAATGTATTGCGCGCCCGCATCGGCGTGCGCGGCGTGGTTTTTCCGCTGGATGACAGGATCAACTATTTCTTCCTGGCGGAGTTCGGCAACAACGGCCTCACCCAGCCCACCGGCCATGCCGCCCAGTTGAGCGACGCCAGCATCACCCTGAACTACATTCCCCATGCCCGTATCCGCGTCGGCGAGTTCAAGTACCCGGGCTCCGAAGAAGGCATGATGGGTATCCCGGCGTTCAACTTCGTGAACTTCAGCCAAGTCACCAACCAGATGATGCTGGAGCGGCAGTTCGCCGTCCACTACCGGTTCGCGGACCCGAAAGCCCCAGGGGGTACTGCTGGGCGCACAAGACGCAAACTTGCCGGACGGTCCGATCGGTGCGTTCCGGGACACGGGCATACAGGTCTTCGACTGGTTCGACGTGGGCACTGGGAGCTCGCCTATGCCGCCATGCTGGGACCGGCAACGGAACTGAATGTGACCGACAACAACAGGCCAAAGACCGTTATCTGTATTGGTCTACTGCCAGGATTTTCGGCGGTAAAGGCCCGCAGACGGCAGAGCTGGAAGACCTATGTCTGGTACCAGGATGGCAAGCGAACCCTCGCGTGTATGGGAATAACGTGCTACGGCGTCGATCGGTCAGCCGGCGCCTTCCGTCCGCAGACGTTCGACCGCAAGCGCTACGGTATCGGCACCACCTTCCGGCGCGGGAAGATCCGGGCCGACGCCGAGTACATGCGCGGCGAGGGTATGATCTTCAACAGCACCACCGGCGGCGCGGCCCCGGGCCAAAGCGGAAGCGTTCGGTGGCCCGAAGCAAACGCGACATCTCGTTCCGACTTCAACATCCTGCCTAACCAGAAGTCCAACGGCTGGTACATCGACGGCGGCTACGAGGTCATGCCCAAGCTGTGGCTGGAGGCGCGTTACGACCGCTATAACCGCGCGCACCGAAGTGGCGAGCGACGAACGGGGATTTCAAGACCACCACCATCGGTGTGGAGTACTTCTTCACCAAGGCGTCGCGGTTCATCGTGAACTACGAGTTCCGCAAGGCAGATGCTCCGGCTTTTCGAGCAGTGCGCCAGCGAACCAGGTGCTTGATACGTTCGACAACCGCTTCTCCACGCAGTTGTTGATCGTATTCTGATTATGACGTTATGACTTACATTCTCTACTCCTCCGAGCGGCGAACGTACAAGGGTGCACTCCTCGATCGCTGCAAGGCCTGCCCCGGTCAATTGACCGGGGCTTTTTTTTGAGCGTTGACTGCATCACGACTCAAAAGCGCCACGGAAGACACGGAAAGCACGGAAACGAAGATCCGATCAACGCAGGCGCGAGTACCTGCAGTACTCCCCGTAGGGCGCAATAACCGAAGGGCATTGCGCCGAACAACAAAGTGAACGAGAAGCGCCACGGAAAGCACGGAAAGCACGGACGAAAACGTTCAGGTGCGAAAGTGCGGTGTGCCAGTGCAGCGCCCTCACCGGTGCGCCTCGCTGTCACGAACATTCATGTTTCCGTGCTTTCCGTGTATTCCGTGGCGCAGTTTTGTCCTCTTTCCAACCCGCGCCGCCCGCACTCAACGCGTCCCCGTCCTGCGCGGGTTCGTCACCCACTGGCCCATGTGGACGTAATAGCCGCAGGGGCATTGCGCCGAACAACAAAGTGAACGGGAAGCGCCACGGAAAGCACGGAAAGCAGCGAAGACGTTCAGGTGCGAACGTGCGGTGTGCCAGTGCAGTGCCCCCGCCGGTCCGCTTCGCCGTCACGAACATTCATTTTTCCGTGCTTTCCGTGGATTCCGTGGCGCAGTTTCGTCTTTTTCTAACCCGCGCTGCCCGCACTCAACGCGTCCCCGTCCTCCGCGGGTTCGTCGCCCACCAGGGACAGGCTGAAGCCGTCGTCTTCCTCTTCCACCGCCTGGCTTTCGCCGAGGTTGATCTTCAGGCGCAGGTTGTTGGGCGAGTCGGCGTTGCGCAGGGCTTCGTCGATGTCGATGCGCCCGGAGCGGTACAGTTGGAGCAGTGCGCTGTCGAAGGTCCGCATGCCCAGGTTCTCGGACTTCTCCATGACTTCCTTGATGCTGTGCACGTCGCCGCGGCGGATCATGTCCTGCACCAGCGGCGTGCCCAGCAGCACCTCCACGGCGGCGGCGCGCTTGCCGTCGACGGTGCGCACCAGACGCTGGCTCACGAAGGCGCGCAGGTTCAGGGACAGGTCCAGCAGCAGTTGGTTGCGCCGGTCCTCGGGAAAGAAGTTGATGATGCGGTCCAGCGCCTGGTTGGCGCTGTTGGCGTGCAGGGTGGAGATGGCCAGGTGGCCGGTTTCGGCAAACGCGATGGCGTGCTCCATGGTGCTCTGGTCGCGGATCTCGCCGATCAGGATCACGTCCGGGGCCTGGCGCAGGGTGTTCTTCAACGCGTCCTCGTAGGTTTCGGTATCCAGGCCCACCTCGCGCTGGTTGACGATGGACTTCTTGTGATGGTGGACGAACTCGATGGGGTCTTCGATGGTGATGATATGGCCGGAGGCATTGCTGTTGCGGTAGTCGATCAGCGAGGCGAGGGAGGTGGACTTGCCCGAGCCGGTGGCTCCCACGAACAGCACCAGCCCCCGTTTTGCCATGATGACCTCGGTCAGCACCGGCGGCAGCCCCAGGCCCTCCCAGGCGGGAATCTCGGTCTTGATGTTGCGCACCACCATGGAGACGGTGTTGCGCTGTCGGAAGATGTTGACCCGGAACCGTCCCACGCCCGGCTCGGAAATGGCCAGGTTCATCTCGGGCTTCTTTTCGAACTGCGCAATCTGATCCTCATCCATGATTTTGTAGGCGATTTCGCGGACCTGGTCGGCGCTCAGCGTGGCTTTTTCTATCGGTTTGAGCAGGCCCTGAAACTTCGCGCAGGGCGGTGCCCCGGTGCTCAGGTACAGGTCTGAAGCGTCCTTCATCACCATGATCTTCAGGTAGGCTTTGAAATCCATCGGGCTCCCCCTTAGAGCAGTCGAGTGGCAGGCGAACAGTAGGGGCAACGGCCGGCCTTGGGTGTGCCTTGAGGGGATGTGCGCCAGTCGATACCCAAAGCGTGAACCCGTTCACACTTCGAGCGCGGTGTGAGTTCCGTCCACGAAGCGGGTAAGCTTGGCCCATGCCGCCCCTCGCCCCTTCAGCCTTCCCCGATGAGTCGCTGGCCGCCGCCCTGGCGCGTCTTCCCGAGCCGCTGCGCGCCGGCGTCGAGCGCCACTGGGAAGCCTTCGTGCGGGCGGCCACCGAAGCCGGAGCGCGGGTCCCGTCCCATGCGGATTTTCTGGTGGCGCTGTGCCGCGTGTGGGCGGCCAGCGACTTCGTGGCCCGTGCCTGTGTGCGCAGCCCCGGGTTGCTGGAGGACCTGCTCGTCAGCGGCGATCTGCTGGCCGACTATGCCGACGGCGAGCTGCCCGCCAAGGTCGCGGCGGCCACGGCGGCGGCCCGCGATGACGACACCCTTGCCCAGCTGCTGCGGCGGGTGCGCAACCGGGAGATGGTGCGCATCGCCTGGCGCGACCTGGCCGGCTGGGCGTCCCTGGACGAGGTGCTGGAGGACCTCAGCGCGCTGGCCGACGGCTGCATTGCGGTGGCCCTGGAGCGCATCGAGAGCTGGCAGCGGGCCGAGTCCGGTATCCCCAGGACGGCGGACGGATCCGACCAGTCCCTGGTGGTGCTGGCCATGGGCAAGCTGGGGGCGCGGGAGCTCAACTTCTCGTCCGACATCGACCTGATCTTCGCCTACCCCGAGGCCGGGCAGCTGAAGGGCGGCATGAGCCATGAGGAATTCTTCACAACGGTGGGGCGGCGCCTGATCCAGGCGCTGGGCAGCGCCACCGCCGAAGGCATCGTGTACCGGGTGGACATGCGCCTGCGCCCCTATGGCGAGAGCGGTCCCCTGGTCATGAGTTTCGATGCCATGGAAGACTACTACCAGGCCCAGGGCCGGGAGTGGGAGCGTTACGCCATGATCAAGGCGCGGCCGGTGGCCGGCGCACCGTTGATGGCCGCCGCCCTGATGGAAACGTTGCGCCCGTTCGTGTACCGGCGCTACCTGGATTTCGGCGCCTTCGAATCGCTGCGGGACATGAAGGCGCTGATCGCCGCCCAGGTGCGCCGCAAAGGCAGCGAGGACGACATCAAGCTCGGTCCGGGCGGCATCCGCGAGGTGGAGTTCATCGCCCAGGCCTTCCAGTTGATCCGCGGCGGGCGCAACGCCGGCCTGCGGGTGCGCCGCCTGCTGACGGTGCTGACGCGCCTTGCCGAGCTGGATTCGCTGCCCCGCTACGTCACCGAGCGGCTGGCCGACGCCTACCGTTTTCTGCGTCGGGTGGAGAACCGCCTGCAGGCGTTCAACGACCAGCAGGTGCATCGCCTGCCGGCCGGAGAGCTCGACTGCCTGCGGCTCGCCTTCTCCATGGGCTATCCGGACTGGAAAGCATTCCGGCGGGACCTGGATCGCCACCGCCAGCTGGTTCACGAGCACTTCGAGCAGGTGTTCGCCGCGCCCCAGGCCCAGGACGACGGCCGCACGGCCGCTCCGAAGGCGGCCCTGGAGTCCCTGTGGGCCGGCGACATGGACGCCGATGCCGGGCGCCGGGCGCTGGCGGATGCGGGCTACGGCGACCCGGTGGAGGCGCTGCGCATCCTGGACGGTTTCCGGGACGGTCCGGCGTCGCGCTTTCTGGGCGAGCAGGGACGGGCGCGCCTGCATCGGCTGATGCCGCTGCTGCTGGGCGCCGCGGCGGCGGCGCCCGCGCCGGAGCGGACCCTCATGCGCGTGGTGCGCCTGCTGGAGGTCATCGCCGGACGCACCGCCTACCTGTCCCTGCTGGTGGAAAATCCCATGGCCCTCTCCCAGCTGGTGCGGCTGTGCGGCGCCAGCGCCTGGATCGCCGCGTTCCTGACCCGCCATCCCCTGCTGCTGGACGATCTGCTGGATCCGCGCAGCCTCTACGAGCCTCTGCAGCGGGCCGACCTGGAGCGCCAGCTGGAGAGCCGGCTGACGGGCGGGGACGCCGAGGACCTGGAGCAGCAGATGGAGATGCTGCGCCACTTCAAGCAATCCGCCGTGCTGCGGGTCGCCGCCGCCGACGTGGCCGGCGCGACGCCGTTGATGGTGGTCAGCGACTGCCTGACCTGGATCGCCGAGGTGGTGCTGGTTCAGGTGCTCGATCTGGCCTGGCGCCACATGGTCGCCCGCCATGGTTCGCCCGGCTGTCCGCAGGGACGCCCGCCCCGGGAGCGCGGTTTCGTGATCGTCGCCTACGGCAAGCTGGGCGGTATCGAGCTCGGCTACGGGTCGGACCTGGATCTGGTGTTTCTCCATGACGACCTCTACCAGGGCGGGCAGACGGCGGGACCGAGGGTGATCGACAACAGCGTGTTCTTCGCCCGCCTGGGCCAGCGCGTCATTCACATGCTCAATACGCTGACGCCCTCGGGAGTGCTCTACGAAGTGGACATGCGCCTGCGGCCCAGCGGCGCCTCGGGTCTGCTGGTGAGCAGCCTGGAGGCCTTCGCGGGCTATCAGCGCGAGGATGCCTGGACCTGGGAGCACCAGGCGCTGGTGCGGGCCCGGGTGGTGGCCGGGGACGTCGATCTCGGCGGGCGTTTCGCTGCTGTGCGCCGCGAGGTCCTCTCCCGGCGCCGGGATGCGCAGGCGCTGCGCGCCGAAGTGCGGGAGATGCGCGAACGCATGCGCCAGGCGCTGGGGCGCAAGGGCCGTGGTTTCGATCTCAAGCAGGACCCCGGAGGTATCGCGGACATTGAATTTATGGTGCAATATGGCGTCCTGGCGGGGGCCTGTGACCACCCCGCGCTGCTTGAGTACACCGACAACATACGCCTGCTGGAAGGACTGGCCCGTGCGGGCCTGGCTTCCGAATCGGATGTCCGGTTGCTGAGTGATGCCTACCGGGCCTACCGCGCCAGAGTGCACCAGCTCACGCTGCAGGAAGAGCCGGCCGTCGTCGCTGCCGAGGAGCTGCGCGAGTACCGCGAGCGGGTGGAGCGGCTGTGGCGGGTGTGGATGGAATCCGAGTGATGATGCAGCGGGCGACGACCGCTTGTGCGGCGGTTCCGCCGCTCGTTTTTGGCCTATTGATCCTTTGATCCTGGGGAGATGACCGCATGACGATGGATGACCGCGACGGCGTCATCTGGTTGGATGGCGAGATGGTCCCGTGGCGCGAGGCACGCACCCATGTGCTGACCCACACGCTGCACTATGGTATGGGCGTGTTCGAAGGCGTACGCGCCTACAAGGCCACCCAAGGCACCGCCATTTTCCGGCTGCAGGACCACACCGCGCGGCTGTTCCGGTCGGCCCACATTCTGCAGATGGACATGCCCTTCGACCGCGACACCGTCAACCAGGCGCAGCTGGATGTGGTGCGCGAGAACGGTCTGGAGAGCGCCTACCTGCGGCCCATGTGCTTCTACGGCTCCGAGGGCATGGGCCTGCGCGCCGACAATCTGCGGGTCCACGTCATGGTGGCCGCCTGGGAATGGGGCTCCTACCTGGGGGCGGAGAACATGGAGCGCGGCCTGCGGGTGAAGACCTCCTCGTTCAGCCGCCACCATGTCAACGTGTCCATGTGCCGTGCCAAGGCCAACGGCAACTACATGAACTCCATGCTGGCCCTGAAGGACGCCACCTCCTGCGGCTATGACGAGGCCATGCTGCTGGACACCGAAGGCTTCGTGGCCGAAGGCAGCGGCGAGAACATCTTCATCGTGCGCGACGGTGTGCTGTACACGCCGGATCTGACCTCCGCCCTGGAGGGCATCACCCGGGACACCATCATGCGGCTGGCCGACGAACTGGGGCTTGTGGTGCGCGAAAAGCGCATCACCCGCGACGAGGTGTACGTGGCCGACGAGGCGTTCTTCACCGGCACGGCCGCCGAGGTCACCCCCATCCGGGAAGTGGACGGGCGCGCCATCGGCAGCGGCGGGCGCGGTCCCATCACCGAGCGTCTGCAGTCGCTGTACTTCGACCAGGTGCACGGGCGGCGCGACAGCCACCCGGAGTGGCTGGCCCTGGTATAATGCCGCCGCGCTGCCGGCTTACCAGGGCCGGCAGCGCGCGTTCGTTGGGGAGGAAGGCGCAATGACCAATCCGAACACCGCCGCCCATGCGGGCGACAGCACATACAGCCAGCCCAATGCCGAGAACCGCTACCAAATCACCCGCGCGGACCTGCCGCTGCACTGCCCCATGGACAGCATGAGCCTGTGGAATTCCCACCCCCGCGTCTACCTGGCCATCGAGAAGACCGGCCACGCCAAGTGCCCCTATTGCGGCGCCGACTACTACCTGAAGGACGACTGAGCGGCTTGTTGCCGGCAGCCGCCGTCCATCGTCGCCGGTCCCGTCGCACCGTCGCGGCCCGGTCTGGCGGCCGGTCCCGGAGGGCGGGCGGTGACCAGCTGCTGGCTGCTGTGCGAGGACAAGGCGGGCATGATCAACCAGGCCCGGGGACTGGCCGAAGCGGCCGGGCTGCGGCCGGAGCTGAAACGGGTGCGCCGCCGCTCCCCGTGGAAGTACCTGCCGCCCAGCCTGTGGTTCGCGCCCCTGAAGGCCGCCGGTCCGGGCAGCGACGCCCTGGATCCGCCCTGGCCGGACGTGCTCATCGCGTCGGGGCGCTACACGGTCGCCCTGGCACTGGCGATCCGGCGCGCCAGCGGCGGGCGCACCTTCACCGTCTATATCCAGGATCCGAAAGTGAATCCGGCCCGCTTCGACATGGTGGTGGTGCCCGAGCACGACCCCTGCCGCGGCGCCAACGTGCTCACCACCCGCGGTGCCCTGCACCGGATCACCGCAGCGCGGCTCGATGCCGCGGCCGGGCAGTTCCGGGGCGCGCTGGCCGACCTGCCCCGGCCGCTGGTGGCCGTGCTGCTGGGGGGCAACAATCGCTACTACCGCCTCACGCCGGAGCTGGCCCGCCAGCTGGCCGGCCAGCTGGCGGATCTGACCCACACGCAGGGCGCCGGATTCGCCATCACGCCTTCGCGACGCACCGATCCAGGCGTGGTGGAAGCGCTGCGCACGGGGCTCGCCGGCCTGCCGGCCGTGATCTGGGACGGAGCGGGGGAGAATCCCTATTTCGGTTACCTGGCGCTTGCCGACGTGATTCTGGTCACCGCCGACTCGGTATCCATGGTGTCGGAGGCCTGCTCCACCGGCAAGCCGGTGTATGTGATTGAGCTGGCCGGCGGCGGCGCCAAGTTCCAGGCCTTCCACGCAGGCCTGCGGGCGGCCGGCTGCACGCGGCCGTTCGCCGGCGGCCTGGAGACGTGGAGCTATCCGCCGTTGGAGGACACCGCCCGGGTGGCCGGCGAGCTGACCCGCCGCCTGGCGCGCCACCGGCAGGCCCTGGGGCTTGCCGGATGAATGATCCGCAGGCCTGCCCGTGCGGCGACGGCCGGCGCGTTCATTACGCGGACAGGTCTGTAACCTTTATACTGTGGGGCGATGCGCCGGTAATACGCCGTTGTCCCACCGGAAGGAACGCCCCATGAGTATGCTGGACCTGCAAGTGCTGAAGGACACGCCCCTCATCCGTGAGCCCTTCGAGTTCGTCATTGTGAAAGACTTCATCCGCGAGCAGGCGCTCGCCGGGCTGATGGCGGATTTTCCGGATCCGGGCAAGCCGGGCAGCGTCCCTCTGCCCCAGGTGCGCGGCGGGGCGGCTTTCCGGCAATTCGTCCAGGATCTGGAGGGACCGGATTTCCGCGCCGCCGTGGAGGAGAAGTTCGACATCGACCTGTCCGGGCGGCCCACCATGATGACCGTGCGCGGCCAGTGCCGGGAGACCGACGGCAAGATCCACACCGATTCGAAGACCAAGCTGATCACCGTGCTGATCTACATGAATCCGCCGTGGGAATCCGAGGGCGGGCGCCTGCGACTGCTGCGCAGCCCGCACCTGGAAGACGCCGTGACCGAGGTGTCCCCGGAGGCGGGCACCATGCTGATCTTCCGCCGTTCCGACAATTCCTGGCACGGCCACTACCCCTACCAGGGCCGCCGCCGCGCCCTGCAGATGAATTGGGTGACCGACCAGTCGGTGGTGGACCGCGAGCTCAAGCGCCATACCTTTTCCTCGCTGCTCAAGACCCTCAATCCCTTCCGGCGCCACGCCGGCGACAAAGAGGCGGCCTACCGCGTGCCCGCTGTGCGGGTGGCCGGATGAGGGCACCGAAGAGTCGCGTCATGGGCCTCAGCATCCAGACCTTCAGCAACAAGCAGGGCGGCAATGCGCTGTTCAAGGCCCTGGGGCATCCGCTGGCGGCCGGTCCGGCTGCCGAACTGGTTGAGCGGCTGTCCGCCGGTCCGGTGGCGGTCTACGATCCGCTTGGCCAGTTCGAGCCCTTCGCCCAGTTCTACGATGTCTTCGGCTGGGATCTGCGTGCGCTTTACGTGCAGGACTTCGAAGATCTGGAGCGCGCGCCCCTGGGTCATGCCGCCCGTCCCATTACCGACATCGGCGGCGATCCGCCGCCCCGCCATCTGCTGGTGGCGGCCTTCGACAGCGAGCGGCTGATCGATCACATCCGCCACCTGGTACCCGCCGGGGTGGACATCGCCAGCCTGGACGCCCTGCGCATTCCCGATGCCATGCTCACCCGTCCCCGGCGCTATCTGGATCCCCTCAACTTCGCCACCAACTTCGGTCTGCTGCGCGAGGCCGACGGCCATCACACCCGCATCACCCTGTGCAACTACTGGTCGGGCTACGGGGCCGAGGCGCCGCGCCTGTGGCTGCGACTGTTCGATGACCAGGGCCGCGTGCTCGCCGATTGGGAACAGCAGCCGGCGGCGGCGGGGGCCACCGTCAGCATCGACAGCCGCCAGGTGCGCGAACGTTTCGGGCTGGGCGAATTCACCGGCTCGCTGTTCATCCATGCGGTGGGCGTCGCCGGCCACGACGTGGTCAAGTACGCCCTGGACACCTACGGCGATGCCGACAGCGTGCTGTCCTGCACCCACGACGCCAACGCCTGGCCGGCCGATTTCTACGCCGGCCTGCCGGCCCCGGCCGCTGACGAATCGGTGCGGTTGTGGATTCAGAACAGCCATCCGCTGGCCGTGCCGGCCGGCGGCATCGGGCTCAGCCTGATGGGTTCGGATGAGGTGCGTACCCTGGAGGCATCCATTCCCCCCTACGGCACCTATGCCCTGGAGGTGGCGAGCCTGTATCCCGAAGCGCGCTGGCCGGCCCAGCTGCAGGTGCACGCCGGCAAGTATTTCGTGCGCCCGCGCTACGAGATCACCAGTGGCGCCAGCGGCCGCAGCCGCATCGCCCACGCCAACGTGGAACGCACCGACCTGCAGCCCGACCCCAACCTGCCGCGCCTGGGGGAATGGCTGGGCAAGGGCTACCTGCTGCCCGCGCCCATCCTGCCCACCGGGCAGTGGAGCACCGAGGTGCTGCCCACCCCCATGGCCACCTGCCAGCAGGACCTGCCCATCGCCCTGGTGTGCTACGACGCCTCCGGCGAGCCGGCGGCGCGCCTGTCCCTGGGCCGGGTGCCGCGCGACGACTGCCCGGCGGTGGGCATCGATGACCTGTTGGCGCAAAGCGGCGCGCAGCTGCCCAGCGGCTACGGGCATCTGGAAGTGCAATACGACTTCGAACGGGGCGGCGAGGCCGACGGCTGGCTGCACGCGCTGTTCCGCTACCGCCAGCGGGCCAGCGGGCATGCCGCCGAGAGCAGTTTCGGCGCCCATGTCTACAATCTGCCCCTGACCTACCGGGGCGAACCCCAGTCCTACGCCGGCCGTCCGCCCGGTCTCAGTACCCGGCTGTTTCTGCGCCTGGGGCCGGCCGCGGGCGATACCCTCTGCCACCTGATCTATCCGGCCTCCGGCGAGTGGCACAGCGCGTCGCGCACCAGCCTGATCCTGCACGACGCCAACGGTGGCGCGATCGCCACCCGCGGGGTGAGCATCCCGCGCAGCGGTTCGCTGCTGTGGCGCTACAACGAAACCTTCCAGGACGACGAGCGGCGCCGGGCCGGCGAAGGCGCCTATGTGCTGATCCGCGACACCACCTGCCGGCTGTTCGGCTACCACGGCCTGCTGCACGGCGAGCAGGCCTTCAGTCTGGATCACATGTTTGGCTTCTGAGCCGGCCATGGGTGCGCCGGCACGCCGTTTCTTGTCGTCGGCCCGTCCCTGGCAACGGGTTCCGTTCCGAGCTTATGGAACGCCCGACTGACGGTCATGCAGCTGCTGCCGGCGCTGCACAGCGGCGGCGTGGAGCGCGGCACCCTGGATGTGGGGGCCGAGCTGGTGCGCCGCGGCCACCGTTCCATCGTGGTCTCCGCCGGCGGGCACATGGAGCGGGAACTGGTGACCGCCGGCAGCGAGCATATCCCCTGGCCCATCGGCCACAAATCGCCGCTCACCCTGCGCTGGGTGCGGCCCCTGCGCCGGCTGATGATCGAAAAGGGCGTCGACATCCTGCATCTGCGCTCGCGCCTGCCCGCCTGGGTGGGCTACCTCGCCTGGCGCGGTATGGATCCGGGCAGCCGTCCCCATCTGGTGACCACCGTGCACGGCTTCTACACCGTGGGGCGCTACAGCGCGGTGATGACCCGCGGGGAGCGGGTCATCGCGGTGTCGGAATCGGTGCGCGATTACGTGTTCGCCAACTATCCGCAGGTGCCGCGCGAACGGGTCACGGTGATTCACCGCGGCGTGGACACCGAGCGCTACCGCCATGGCTACCGGCCTTCCGAAAACTGGCTGGGCGCCTGGTACAGCCAGTATCCGCAGCTGCGGGACAAGTTCGTGGTCACCCTGCCGGCGCGGGTCACCCGCTGGAAAGGCCAGCTGCACTTCGTGGAAATCATCGGCGAGCTCAAGCGCAGGCAGCTGCCCGTGCACGGCCTGATCGTGGGCGGTACCCACCCGCGCAAGCACGCGTATCTTCACGAGCTCGAACGCAGGGTCGCCGAGGCGGAACTGTCCGATACCATTACTTTCACGGGCCATCGCGGCGATCTGCGCGATGTGCTGGCCGCCTCCAACGCCGTGGTGTCCCTGTCCACCGATCCCGAGGCGTTCGGGCGCACCACCATCGAGGCGCTCAGCCTCGGCATCCCGGCCGCCGGCTACGATCACGGCGGCGTGGCGGAGCAGTTGCGCGCGGTGCTGCCGGCGGGCCTGGTACCGGTGGGCGACCGCCGCGCCATGGCCGAGCTGCTGGCCGGCTGGTACCGCTCGCCGCCAGCCGTGCCCCCGACCCATCCGTTCACCCTGCGCCGCATGCTGGACGCCACCCTCGATGTCTACGAGGCTCTGGCGATGCCCGCAGGCGGCGCCGACCAACCGGCCTAGGGGCCGGCCTGCTGGCGATGGCGGCGGCACGGCACAGCGAATCCGGCGGCAAGCCGCGAACCGTTGCCGTTCTGCTGCCCCACCGCGAGATCTACAGTGCGGTGGGGGCGGGCGCGGTGAGCATCTGCGTGCGGGACATCTGCGCCGCCAGCGCCTGGCGCGATCGCACCGTGGTGTTCGGTGCGCCCGTCGAGGCGCCCTTCGAGGGAGTGGCCTTCCAACCGGTGCAATCCGCGTCCTGGGTGCACGGCAGCCGGACCTCCCGTTATCTGGCCGGCGCCGTGCGGCAGTTTCGGCGCCTGCAGCCGGCGGTCATCGAAGTGCACAACCGGCCCCAGTACATCGGACCGCTGCGCCGCAAACTGCCGCGGGTGCCGTTGCTGCTGTACCTGCACAACGACCCCCGGCTGATGAAGGGCCTGGCCACGCCCGCCGAACGGGCGCGCCTGCTCGATCGCGTGGCGGCCGTGGTGTGCGTCAGCGATTATATCCGGCGCTGCATGTTGGACGGCCTGCAGGCGCATTCCGGCTGCGACAAGGTACACGCCAATCTCAACGGCATCGATACCGGGCGGTTCGCGCCGCCGGCCGACCATGACAAGCGTCCCGAAGTGCTGTTCGTGGGGCGGCTGACCCCCGACAAGGGCGCGCTGCTGTTCGCCGAAGCGGTGCACAAGGCTTTGCCGCAGTTGGCCGGCTGGCGCGCCGTGCTGGTGGGCTCGCGCTGGTTCCGGGACGCGCCGCGGGTGACGGACTTCGAACGGGAGGTGACCGGCCATCTCGAAGCTCTGGGCGCGCAGGGCGAGATCGCCGGTTACCTCACCCATGAGCAGGTCATGGCCCGCTTCCGGGATGCGCGCCATCGCTGTGGTGCCATCCCTGTGGGACGAGCCCTGCTCGCTCACCGCCATCGAGGCCATGGCCAGCGGTTGCGCGTTGATCGCCACCGCCCGCGGCGGCCTGCCGGAAGTGGTGGGGGACGCGGGCGTGATCCTGCAGCAGGACGACGCTGCGGCCCTCGCCGATGAGATGGTGCGCCTCGCGACCGGCGACGACGCGCGCGCCGATTTCCAGCGCCGGGCGCGTCGCCGCGCCGAGCAGCTGCTGGACATTGCGCGCACCGCCCGGACCCTCGACGCAGTGCGCGGCGAACTGGCCGGCTGAACACGGCCACACCGGGAAACGACCTGAAGAGCGATCACTGAACCATGGCGATATCACACACGCTTGAAGCACGCATGCAAACCGCCGCCCGTTATCTGACGGTCGCCTTGCCGGTACTGCTGGTGGCCGGGCGGGGCGCCGCCGACGCCGGACTGTCGCTGGCGGCCATTTTGTTCGTGCTGCGCAGTGCCGGTACCGGTGACTGGAGCTGGCTGAAGCGGCCCTGGCTGAAAGTGGCGCTGGTGCTCTGGTTGTGGCTGCTGGTGGTCAGCTATTTCGCCCTGGAGGTCAGGCCCGCTTATTCGGAGGCGGCTACCTGGCTGCGCTTCGTGGTGTTTGCGGCCGCCGCCGAAGACTGGATACTGGACCGTCGGTGGTTGCGGCGACTGATTGTCGTGACGGCAGTGACGCTGCTGCTGGTCGGGGTGGACGCCATCTTCCAGTATGTCGTCGGCCATGATCTGCTCATGCATCCCAAGCAGGATCCCTATCGGCTGACCGGGCCCTTCACCCATCAGGTGGTGGGTGTGTACATGATGCGCCTGCTGTTCCCGGCGCTGCTGGGGCTGTGGGCGTGGGGCGTAGCGCGCCCGGCAGCCAGACCCGCGGCGGTGGTCCTGGGGTCGGTGGTGGCATGCGCGGTCTTTCTGAGCGGCGAGCGCATGGCGTTTCTGCTGGTGCTGCTGGGCCTGCTGGCAACGCTTATGCTCTGGCTTGGGCTGAAGCGCGCACTGGCGTTTGCAGGGGTGGCGGTGCTGGTCGGCGGTGTGGTGTTCCTGTTCGGACGGCATCAGATTGCCGTCAACCGCCAGTTCATGGCGACCCTCGGGAACATCGAGCACTTTTCCGAATCCGGTTATGCACACCTGTGGCGCAGCGGTTTGAAGGTGGGCAGTGCCCGTCCCCTGACCGGAGTGGGGCCCCACAATTTCCGGGTGGCCTGCAGCCGTCCCGGCATCGGCATGCCGCCCACGTTCAGCCGGCGCTGCAACCTGCATCCCCACAACATGTATATTCAGTGGTTCGCGGAAAGCGGCATCCCAGGATTGGTCGGTTTCGTGGTACTGGTGGGCGTGTGGCTGCGGCGGCTGTGGCGCACAGGCCGACAGGTGAACTGGAGCGGCTGGCTGACCGGGCCGGCGATCGGGGTGTTCGTTTACCTGTGGCCCCTCGGACCTACCGGCGGCTTTTTCAGCAACTGGAACGCGGTCACTTTCTGGCTCGTGCTGGGCTGGGCCTTGGCGGCCGCCCGGCTGGCGGAGCAATCGGCGCTGCCGGACGGTCGCGGCCATGGGCCCGCGGACGCGATGGCTCCCTGATTCACGTGGATTCCGAGACCAAGAGCACATTGGCGGCGTGACGTGAAACCCCTGCGCAAGGCTCTGATCATCAAGTGGGGCGCCCTCGGCGACGTGGTGGTGGCCACGCCCCACATCGAGACCATTCTGTCCGCCTATCCGGACACCGAATTCTGGCTGCTCACCGCGCCGGCCTATGCGCCCCTGTTCGTCCGCCACCCGCGCCTGCAACTGGTGGTGCGCAAGCGCCGCGGCTTTTGGGAAATGGCCCGCACCCTCGCCTGGGTGGTGTCCCAACGCTTCGACGCGGTCTTCGATCTGCAGGGCAACGACCGCAGCGCGGCGCTCACCTGGTGTTCGCGGGCGGCGTTGCGCACCGGCCTCGGCCCGGCTTATGCCTATACCGAGATTCCGCCCAGCCGCGAGCAGCGCGACCGGCATATCTTCGAACGCCTCAACGGACTGCTGACTCATCTGGGCCTGCCGGAAGCCCCGCCCCGGCCCCGCCTGCAGGTGGGCGAGCCTGAACGCCGCAAGGTCGCCGACTGGCTTGTGGCCCAAGGTCTCGCGGGCCGGCCGCTGGCGCTGTTGCACGCCGGCGCCAGCCGGCGCTGGGTGAGCAAGCGCTGGCCCGAAGCGTCCTTCCGGCGTCTTGCGCAGACCCTCAAGGATGCGGGCCTCGATCCCGTGTGGGTGGGCGCCGCCGAGGACGCCGAGCTCAACGCACGCCTGTCGCGAACCGTGGGCGTGGACGCCACCGGCGCCTTCTCCCTGCTGGAGCTCGCCGCCCTCGGCGAGCAGGCGCGCCTCGCGCTCACCAGCGACTCCGGCCCCATGCACGTACTGTCCGGCGCCGGCATTCCCGTGTACGCCTTCTTCGGCCCCACCGACTGGCGCCGCAGCCACGCCGTCGGCCACGCCGAGCGCGTCCTGCGCCACCCCGTGCCCTGCAGTCCGTGTCACCTGCCCGAATGTCCGCCTGAGAAGCATCATGCGTGTCTAGATGAACTGGCGGTGGATGCCGTCCTGAACCGGCTCAAGAAAGATGGGCTGATCGCAAGGCAGTGACGGCTGCAAGAAGCACGCGACGGATCCGGCTCGCCACGGGATCCGCGGACATGAAAATCAAAGGCGCCACGGAAGACACGGAAAGCACGGACAACATCGCCTGTTGGGCCGAGTGCCGTAGGTTGGGCTGAGCCACGCGAAGCCCGACGGAATCACGCCGGATCGCCCGACCCACCACGACCCCCAACGGATCTCCGCCGGAGCCCCCAGCGGAGTGCGAACCCGTCGAGCGTGCCGTGCCCGTTGGGCTTCGTTGCACTCAGCCCAACCTACGGGATCGTTGCCGGGGCGCCGCGAGGGCGCAATAATCGAACCGAATTGCGCCTTATTATTGATACATTCCGTGCTTTCCGTGTCTTCCGTCTCTTCCGTGTCTTCCGTGTCTTCCGTGGCGCTTTTCGCTTTCTCTTTTCCGTGGGTTCCGTGGCTCTTACACGTCGGGCTCAGCCGCCGAGAAGAGCAAACGGATCCTGCTCGGCATCCGGCCGCTCTCCGTCGCCTTCGATGAACATCCTGTGCCAGAGGGCGAACTGCAGCAGGTTCCACAGGGCGCTGGCGTGGCGGCCGGTCTTGCGGTGCGCCTGGATCAGTTGGCGCACGGCCGTCTCGTGCATCCAGGTGCGTACGCCGGCGTTGGCGGGCAGCAGCCGTTGCAGGCGGTCGAGGGCGTCGCCGGCCAGCCATTGGCCCACCGGTACGGTGAAGCCGCGCTTGCGGCCCCACAGGTGTTCAGCGGGCAGCAGCCGCTCGGCCCAGCGCTTCAGGAACAGCTTGCCGCTGCGCCGGTCGACTTTGAGCTCATCGGGCAGCGCCAGGCCGAACTCCACGATGCGATGGTCCAGGAACGGCACCCGCCCTTCCACGCCCCAGGCCATCAGCATGCGGTCGGCCTTCACCAGCAGGTCGTCGGGCAGCCAGGTGCGCAGGTCCACGTACTGCATGCGCTGCAGGGCGCTCCAGTCGGCCGGCGTTTCCCGCCACGCGGCCACGAAAGGCGCGCGCCAGCGCCGGTCCGCGTCGGCCAGTTCGGCGCGGAACAGGCCATGGCCGCGGATGCGGGTGAAGGTGCCGCGGGCACGAAAACCGCCGGTGCCGCCGCCGCTCAGCGAGCGCAGCCAGCGCTTGAGGGCCGAGGCGCGGTAACGGCCGTAGCCGGCGAACACCTCGTCGCCTCCTTCGCCGGTGAACACCACTTTGAGAGAGCGCCCCGCCGCCTCGGCCAGCAGGGCGGTGGGCGTGTTGGCGTAGTCGCCCATCAGCTCGTCCGCCGCCCACACGGTGTGGGGCAGGGCGCGCCACAGGCGAGCACTGTCCACCCGGATCTCTTCGTGGCGGGACTGGAAGCGCTGGGCCATGGCCTGCGCGGCGGGCAGTTCGTTGGCCACCGAGTCGGCGGCGAAGCCCACCGAGAAGGTGCGCACCGGCTCGCCGGCGTAGCGGGTCAGCAGGGCCAGCAGCACGGAGGAATCCACTCCGCCGGACAGGAACAGGCCGTAGGGCACGTCGGTGCGCATGTGCTCGCGCATCACCGTCTCCAGCAGACCGTCGAAGCGTTCCGCCGCCTGCCCGAAGTCCAGATCCGCCGGCTGCACCGTCGCCGGCGACCAGTAGGCGCGCCGTTCGATCCGGCCGTCCTCGATGCTCACCAGCTCGCCGGGCAGCACCCGTTCGATGCCGTCCACCAGGGTCGTGGTGCCGCTGGTGAAACTGCTTTCCAGGTACTGGGCCAGACCCTCGGGGTTCACTGCCGGCTGTCCGGGCAGGGCCTGGAACAGCGCCTTCATCTCGGAGCCGAAATAGATCGCTTCGGGACGGGTGGCCAGAAACAGGGGCTTGATGCCCAGCCGGTCGCGGCCCAGCAGCAGGCGCCGGCGGGGCGCGTCGTACAGGGCGAAGGCGAACATCCCCTGCACGTGGTCCAGAAAGGCGTCGCCGTATTCCCGGTAGGCATACAGCAGGGGCTCGCAGTCCGAATGGGTGGCGAAGCGGTGGCCGCGGGCTTCCAGCGCCGCGCGCAGTTCCACGTGGTTGTAGATCTCGCCGTTGGCGATGAGCGTGAGGGTGCCGTCGTCGCTGTACAGGGGCTGGTGGCCGCCGGCCAGGTCGATGATGGACAAGCGGGTGTGGGCCAGGCCCACCGGACCGTCGTGCATCACGCCCTGCTCGTCCGGTCCGCGGTGCCCCAGGGCGCGGCAGAAGCGCTCCAGCAGGCCGGTGTCGACCGGCTCGCCGCGGCGGCTGTACAGGCCGGCGATGCCGCACATCAGAGCTGCCCCAGCAGTTGGGCGTACATGTCCAGATAGGCGCCCACCACCACCTCGCGGCTGTGGCTCGCCGCCACGGTGGCGCGGCCCCGCTCGGCCAGCGCCCCGCGCATGCCTGGATCGGCGCGCAGCAGTTCCTCCATGGCGCCGGCCAGGGCCGGCGGGTCCTGCACCGGCACCAGCCGGCCGTTGTCGCCGTCGGTGATCAGTTCCTCGGCCCCCAGGGAGCGGGTGGCGAGCAGCGGCGCGCCGTGGTTCCACGCCTCCAGGATCACGTTGCCCAGGGGCTCGTGGCGGGACGGGCACACGAACAGGTCCGCCAGCCCATAGTAAGGTCCCAGGTCGTTCTGCCAGCCTGCCCAGTGCAGCCGGTCGTGCAGAGCCAGCTGCTCTCCCAGGGCCTTGAGCTCCGCCGCCATGGGCCCGTCTCCGGCGATCACCAGATGCAGGGGCCGCCCGCCCAGCTCGCGGGGCAGGCGCGCGAAGGCCTCCAGCAGATCGGGAAAACCCTTGTTGGGGTGCAGCCGGCCGGCGGCGGTGACCACCAGGGCGTCGGACGGAACGCCAAGCCGCGTGCGCAGGCGCTGGATGTCGGTGGCAGCCACCGGTGCCGGCCGGTCCACGAAATTGCCGATGTGGAACACCCGATCCGCCGGCAGGCCGCTGTCCAGCAGGTAGTCGCAGATGCCGCGGGTGTTGCCCACCCAGCCGTGGGCGTGACGGTAGCCCTTGAGGTTGTAGTAGCCGCCCAGGCGCGCCACGTGCACGGGCCGACGGCCCCGGGGCAGGTGGGTCAGGCGGGTGGCGCGGCCCATGTAGGTCTGCACGATGTCGGCGTCGAACTGCCGCGCGATGCGCCCGATGCGCCAGCGGGCGGCGAGATCCCAGACGCTGCGCATGGCCAGCGGCTGCACCGGGGTGCCGGTGGACTCCAATTCCTCCGCCACCGCACTGCCCGGCGGGCATACCGCCAGCACCGGCTCGCCCTGTGCGTGCAGGGCGCTCACCAGCCGGCTGTAGAAACGTTCGGCGCCGCCCGAGGCGCGGCTGCCGATGATGTGAACGGTGCGGATCATGACGTTGCGATCATCGCTTCCAGGCGTTGGGCCACGGTGGCCGCCTCCAGGTCTTCGATGCGCCCGCTGTCGCTCACCAGCCAGACGGTGGTGGCGCCCCAGGGATGATAGCGCCGGGGCTGGCCGGGCCCGAACACCGTGAGGGTGGGAATGGCGGCGGCCGCCGCCATGTGTCCCAGCCCCGAGTCGTTGCCCACGAAGGCGCTGCAGCGGGCCAGCACGGCGGCCGCTTCCAGCAAGGTGCTTTCCCCCGTCAGGTCCACGCAGGGCAGGGACACCTGCCGGCGGATGGCCTCGCAGCGCGCCCGGTCGTCCGGTCCGCCCACCAGCACCAGGGCGTCGAAGCGCCCGCGCACCGCCTCGGCCAGGGCCGCAAAGCTGTCCGCCGGCCAGGTCTTGGGTGCCCAGTTGGCCCCCGGCGCCAGGGCCAGCCAGCGGCTGCCCGGCAGGTCGGCGAGGGCCCGCTCGGCGAACGCCCGCTCGCCATCACTCAGCCACACGGTCACCGGCGGGATCTCGCCGCCGGGGTTGATGGCGCCGATCACCGACATGTGATCCTCGACGGCGTGGGGGCCGTGGGATCCGCGGTGCCATTTGGTGAGTCGGCGCCGGGCGCGCAGCAGGTAGGCCATGCCGTCGGTACGCAGGTCCACGACCAGGTCGTAGCGGGTGCGGCGCAGCTCCCGGATCAGGGCCAGCCGCCCGCGCCAGCCGCGGTTCTTGTCCCGATGGATCACCCGTCCGAGATAGGGGCAGTGGGCGAACAGGGCGCTGGAGCGCCGGTCGCCCACGATGTCCATGCGTGCGTCGGGATACAGCTGGTGCAGCCGCTCCAGCACCGGCGTGGTCATCACCGCGTCGCCGATGTTGCTGAGCGAGATCACCAGCAGCTTCTCGACCTTCATGAAACCAGCAGCCCGTCGAGGGCTTCCCTGACGGCCTGCTCGGGGATGGCGTCCATGCGTTCGGCGCCGAACTCCCGCGCGTGGATCAGCGTCAGGCGCCGTGCCTGGGGCGCGAACTTGTCCGGGTCCGTGGGCCCGGACAGGGATACCAGGGGCCGGCCGCCGGCGGCCAGCATATGGCCGGTGCCGGAGTCGTTGGCCACCCCGGCGGACAGGCGTTGCGCGAGGGCGATGGTCAGCAGCGGGCCCGCCTCGGCGCCGCCCGGCTCTTCCACGACGGGCAGCTTGATCAGCGCGTCGCCGAAGGTGTCCGACTCGGCGAACACCAGCAGTTGCCTGGCGGTGCCGCCGGTGTCGGTGATCGCTGGATGCGGTCGGTCCATGGCCGTTCAGCGTGTCGACGCGGCGCCGGCGGCATTCTCGTACACCGATGCCGCGCCCGGCGGGCGCGTCTTGAAGCGCCGATGGGTCCACAGGTACTGGGCCGGTGCGCGCAGGATGGCCTCCTCGATGATGGCGTTCACCCGCCGGGCATCGGCGTCGTCGTCGCCGGTGGGAAAATCCTCCAGCGCCGGCAGCAGGGTCAGCCGATAGCCCTGGGTGTCCGGCAGGCGCTCCTGGAAGAACGGCACCACCGCCGCGCCGGTCATGCGCGCCAGCCGCGAGGTGGCGGTGATGGTGGCCGCCGGCACGCCGAAGAAGGGCACGAACACCGAATGCTCGGCGCCGTAGTTCTGGTCGGGGGCGTACCACACCGCGGTGTTGTCCTTCAGGCTGCGCACCATGGCGCGCATGTTGCCCCGCGGGATGGCCTTCTCGAAGCGCGCCTCCCTGGCCCGCTTCATCACCGCGTCGAACACCGGGTTCTTGTGCTCGCGGTAGTGCACATGGAACGGTGCATGCAGGGCCAGCAGCCGCCCGCCGATCTCCAGGGTGGTGAAATGCCCGGACAGCAGGATCACCCCTTTGCCGGCATCATGGGCGCGCTGCAGGTGTTCCAGGCCCTCGATACGGGCGTGCTCGCGCAGCCGATGCTCGGGCGTCCACCAGCTCATGGCGGTCTCCACCACCCCGATCCCCAGGGACTGGAAGTGGCCGTGCAGCAGCGCGCGCCGTTCGGCTTCCGTGCTGTCCGGAAAGCACAGCGCCAGATTGACGGCCGCGATGTGCCGCCGGCGCGGCGAGACCCGCTCCAGCAGTGTGCCGATGGCGCGCCCGATGCCCAGCTGCCAGGCGAACGGCAGCTGGGCCAGGCACCACATCAGACCCAGGCCCAGCCAGGTGGGCCAATAGCGCGGATGAAACAAATGGCTGTCTGTCATAAGAGGGAACGGGTTTGTCCGGGCATTCTACCCGCTCCCCCGGAGCCGGTCGACGCGCGGCCCTGTGATATCATGCGGCCCATCGTTCCCGCGGCTGCCCGAGAGCATGAAAGTCACTATTCCCGCCTTCGACAAGGCCCGCGTGCTGGTGGTCGGCGATGTGATGCTGGACCGTTACTGGCACGGCGGCACTTCGCGCATCTCGCCGGAGGCGCCGGTGCCGGTGGTGCACGTGCAGGACGCCGAGGAGCGTCCGGGCGGCGCCGGCAACGTGGCCCTGAACATCGCCGCCCTGGGCGCCCAGGCCACCGTGCTGGGGGTGACCGGCGACGACGAGGCCGCCGACACGCTGGAACAGCGGCTGGGCTCGGCCGGCATCGAATGCCGCTTCGAACGCCTCGCCGGCGTGCCCACGGTCACCAAGCTGCGGGTCATCAGCCGCCACCAGCAGCTCATCCGACTGGATTTCGAGGACGGCTTCGACGCCTTCGACCCGGGCGCCATGCTGGACGACTACCACGAAGCGCTGACCGAGTGCGACGTGGTGGTGCTGTCGGACTACGGCAAGGGCACCCTGCGGCCCCTGCGCGAGCTCATCGATGCCGCCCACGCCGCCGGCAAGCCGGTGCTGGTGGACCCCAAGAGCCGGGATTTCGCGCCCTATGCCGGCGCCACCGTGATCACCCCCAACCTGGCCGAATTCGAGGCCGTGGTCGGCGCCTGCGACAACGAGCAGCAGCTGGTGGACCGCGGTCTTGCACTCATCGATCAGCATCGCCTGGAAGGCCTGCTGGTGACCCGCGGCGAACACGGCATGACCCTGCTGCGCGCCGGCCAGCCCGAGCTGCACCTGCCCGCCGAGGCCCGCGAGGTGTTCGACGTGACCGGCGCCGGCGACACCGTCATCGCGGTGCTGGCCGCCGCCCTGGCCGCCGGCGAGGATCTGGCCGCGGCCACCGCCCTGGCGAACCTGGCCGCCGGCATCGTGGTGGGCAAGCTCGGCACCGCCACCGCCTCGGTGCCGGAGCTGCGCCGGGCCCTGTACACCCGCCAGGAGGCCGGTTACGGCGTGCTCAGCGAGGAGCAGCTGCAGGTGGCGGTGGAGGACGCCCGCGTGCACGGCGAGCGCATCGTCATGACCAACGGCTGCTTCGACATCCTGCACGCCGGCCATGTGGCCTACCTGGAGCAGGCCCGCCGCCTGGGCGACCGGCTGATCGTCGCGGTCAACACCGACGACTCCGTGCGCCGCCTCAAGGGCGAAGGCCGCCCAGTGAATGCCGTGGACCGGCGCATGACCGTGCTCGCCGCTCTGTCCAGCGTGGACTGGGTGGTGCCGTTTTCCGAAGACACTCCCGAGCGGCTCATCTGCGCTCTGCGCCCCGACACCCTGGTCAAAGGCGGCGACTACAAGCCCGAGGACATCGCCGGCGCCGACTGCGTCACCGCCGCCGGCGGGGAAGTGGTGGTGCTGGGGTATGTGGAGGGGGCGTCGACGACGGAGATCATTCGGCGAATCCGGATGAATGATGAATGATGAACTGTCCGTGTGGACATCTGTCCTGATCGCATGGGGCTCTGAGTTGGTTGTTCAAGATCGTGATGCTGCGCCGACTGACAGTGAGTTGTGGACCATGAACGAAGATCCATTTGAAACGACAAGCGCCACACGCCTTCCGCAAGCAAGCGGATTTGCCGGGCGCGAACCCATGACGCGGCTCGGTATCGGGCCCTTCAGTTCATCATTCACCATTCAGCATTCATCGCTCCTCTCTACAGGTGCTACCGCATGATCATCGTCACCGGCGGCGCCGGCTTCATCGGCGCGAACATCGTCGCCGCGCTCAACGGGCGCGGGCGCACCGACATTCTGGTGGTGGACAATCTCGCCAACGGGGTGAAGTTCAAGAACCTTGCCGACTGCGAGATCCAGGATTACATGGACAAGGAGGACTTCCTGGCGCGGGTGCAGGCCGGCATGGACTTCGGCAGCATCGATGGGGTGTTCCACGAGGGTGCCTGTTCCAGCACCACCGAGTGGGACGGGCGCTATATGATGCGCAACAACTACGAGTACTCCAAGACGCTGCTGCACTACTGCCTGGAAAAACGCGTGCCCTACCTGTACGCCTCGTCGGCGTCGGTGTACGGCGGCGGCACGGTGTTCAAGGAAGACCGTCAGTACGAAGAGCCGCTGAACGTGTACGGCTACTCCAAGTTCCTGTTTGACCAGTATGTGCGCCGCCTGCTGCCGCGCATCGACAGCCAGGTGGCCGGCTTTCGCTACTTCAACGTCTACGGCCCCCGCGAGCAGCACAAGGGCACCATGGCCTCGGTGGCCTTCCACTTCAACAACCAGCTGCTGGACGCGGGCAAGGTGAAGCTGTTCGCCGGCTGCGACGGCTACGGCGATGGCGAACAGCGCCGGGACTTCGTGTACGTGGGCGACGCGGTGGACGTGAACCTGTGGTTCCTCGACCACCCCGACCGCTCCGGCATCTTCAATCTCGGCACCGGCCGCAGCCAGACCTTCAACGACGTCGCCCGCGCCGTCATCGCCTGGCACGGCTGCGGCGAGATCGAATACATCCCGTTCCCCGACCACCTCAAGGGTCGCTACCAGAGTTTCACCGAGGCCGACATCGGAGAACTGCGCAAGGTCGGCTACAAGGCGGCGTTCAGAACGGTGGAGGAGGGAGTGGGGGCGTATATGGACACGCTCAACTCGAACGATGACTGATGAACTGAAAGAATGGAGCCGTCGGTGGTGATGGGAAGACGTCTCCGGGGTTGCAGTTCATTGTTCAACGTTCATCATTTGCCACGTTATTCGCCGCCTTGCGCTTCCTCTACACAACCGTCCTCTACCTCCTGACCCCCCTGGTCCTGATCCGTCTGGCGGTCCGCGGCCTGCGCGCGCCCGCCTACTGGCAGCGCTGGTCGGAGCGTTTCGGCTTCGTGCTGCGCCTGCAGGGCGAGCGGCCGCTTTGGGTGCATGCGGTGTCGGTCGGGGAGGTGCAGGCGGCCCTGCCGCTGGTGCGCGCCTTGCGCGAGCGCTATCCGGCGCGCCCTTTGCTGGTCACCACCAGCACGCCCACCGGGGCGGCGCGGGTGCAGGCGCTGTTCGACGACGACGTCTACCACCTCTACCTGCCTTACGACCTGCCGGACGCGGTGGCGCGCTTTCTGACCCGCACCCGTCCGCGCATTGCGCTCATCATGGAAACGGAGGTCTGGCCCAACCTGTTCCGGGGCTGTCGGCGCCGGGGGATTCCGCTGCTGATGGTCAACGCCCGGCTGTCGGAGCGTTCCGCCGCCGGCTACCGCAAGCTGGCCCGACTCACCCGCCAGACCCTGGCCGACGTCACCGCGGTGGCCGCCCATGCCGCCCAGGATGCCGAGCGGCTGAAGAGCCTGGGGGCGCCGGCCGAGCGGGTGCAGGTCACCGGCAACATCAAGTTCGACGTGCGTCTGCCACCCAGCCTGCTGGAACAGGCGGCGGCCCTGCGGCGCCAGTGCGGCACGGACCGGCCGGTGTGGATCGCCGCCAGCACCCACGAGGGCGAAGACGAGCAGGTGCTGGCAGCGTTCGAGGTGGTGCGCTCCCGGCTGCCGGAGACGCTGCTCATTCTGGTGCCCCGCCATCCCGAGCGTTTCACGCGGGTGACGGCGCTGTGCAAACGGGCCGGCTACCGCACCGTGGCGCGCAGCCAGGACGTCCCCTGCAATGCCCAGACCGACGTGTTCGTGGGCGACACCATGGGCGAGCTGCCGCTGTTCTACGCCGCCGCCGATGTCGCCTTCGTGGGCGGCAGCCTTGTGCCGTCGGGCGGCCACAACCCCTTGGAGCCCGCCGCCGTGGGCGTGGCCACCCTGTTCGGCCCCAACATGTTCAACTTCGACGAAATCAGCCGCCTGCTGCTGAACGCAGGCGCCGCCCGCCAGGTCAACGACGCCGGCCAACTCGCCGCGTCGGTCATCGACTGGCTGCGCGACGCCCCCAAACGCAACGCCGTCGGCGACCAGGGCCGGGCCGTGGTGGCCGCCAATCGTGGCGCGTTGGAGGCGGTGTTGGGGATGGTGGGGAAGTCTCTGTCAGAACGATGAATGGTGAACTGTAGGCGGGCGGCCTTGGCCGGGTCACCGTATCCGGAGCCCCAGTTCATCATTTCCGGCGCTTCACTTATTTCTTCGTGCCTCCATCGCCGCCCCCAGCGCCTTCAAGTCGTCCGCCGTCAGCAAATCCTCCGCCTTGGACAGGCAGTTCATCTCTTCGCTGACGATGTGGGCGCGGTAGAGCTTGCAGAAGGTCGCGACCCGTTCGCCGAAGGCGTCCCGGTCGTCGATGCGGGTCAGATCCGCCAGCTCCGGTTCCAGGGCGGCCCAGGCCTCGGCCATGGACTGGTGCTCGGCTTCCAGGGCGGCGATGGCGTCGCCGAGGGCCGCGTCGTGCCGGCGCAGGCGCGGGAACAGGTCCACCTCCTCGTCCTCGTGATGCAGCGGCGCCGCGGTCACGAAATATTTGTGCACCCGCGCCGCGGCGGTCACCGCATCCTCGTCAATGGCGTTGTCCGCCAGATGCCGGGTCAGCTTCTCCAGCGTGCTGCAATTGGTGAGGATGCGCATGTGGCATGCCTTCAGCAGACCGATGGGATCGTCGAAGGTCGGGGCGGCGGGGGAGAACATTTCGAACATGGGGGATGGGCTCTGACGGATTGATGAACGATGCCGTGAGGATGCCCCATCGCCGGGCCCAAGTGAAGCCCAAAGAGTCTGGGCTTATTGTCCGCCGGCCCAAGGAACCCGCCGGGTGCGGCGTATCGGCCCGGGCGGCTCGAATCGAGCTTTGGCATGTCCGGCTCCGCCCGCGCCAGTCGGGTTTCCCGTGCAGGTTGGGTTTTCCCTGTAGGTTGGGCTGAACCTCGTAGGTTGGGCTGAACCTCGTAGGTTGGGCTGACGAAGGAAGCCCAACGGGCAGCCGGTTCGAACCGGTTGTCGGGTGTTGGGCTTGCTCGTAGGTTGGGCTGACGAAGGAAGCCCAACGAGGTGCCGGTTCGAACCGGGGTTGAATGTTGGGCTTCGCGTTGCTCAGCCCAACCTACGAGAAGCGCTATCTCACCAGGGCCGACAATGCCTTGAACTCCCCATGCCGCGCATCCCCCAGCCACTCGAACAGCACCGATTCGGTGTTGGTGACGATGACGCCGGCGTGGCGCAGGCGGCGGGCGGCGTTGGCGGCGTTGGCCGGGTTGCGCGAGCAGCAGGCGTCTTCCACCACGAACACCTGATGGCCCTGGGCGTGCAGTTCCAGGGCGGTCTGCAGTACGCACACATGGGTTTCCATGCCGGCCAGCACCACCTGGGGGCGGCCGGCGGCGGCGAGGGCGGCATTGAAGCCGTCGGCGCGGCAGCAGGAGAACACGGTCTTGTCCAGGCGGGCGGCGCCGGCCGGCAGATGGGCGGCCAGCTCCGGCTCGGTGGGCCCCAGGCCCTTGGGGTATTGCTGGGTGGCGACCACGGGCACCTGCAGCCGCCCGGCGGCCTGCAGCAGGATGCCGGCGTTGCGGATCACCCGGGCCCGGTCGTCCGGGGGCATGGCGCCGGCCAGGCGCTCCTGCACGTCGATCACCACCAGTTGGGCATTGTCGGCGTGGGTCAGGGTCGTGATGGAGACGGGCAGGTTCGTTTCCATGGGATTAGCAACCAGTTGCAGGGATCATGTCGCCGTCCGCGGCCGCCCCTCGGTTGGGCAGAGCCCCGGCGGATTGGGCCGGGCCGCCGGTTGGGGCCGGGCCGTAGGTTGGGCCGGGCCGTAGGTTGGGCTGACGAAGGAAGCCCAACGGGCTGCCGGGTCGAACCGGGGTTGAATGTTGGGCTTCGCGTTGCTCAGCCCAACACGTGACGAGGTCAGCCCAACGTACGAGTCAGCCCAACGTACGAGTCAGCCCAACGTACGAGTCAGCCCAACGTACGAGTCAGCCCCGCCTACTCCTTCAGCCAGGCGTTGATGGCCTTCACATCGGAGCGCCGCAGGGTCCCGGCGGCCTGCTTGAGCTTGAGGGTGTTCAGCAGGTAGTTGTAGCGGGCCTGGGAATAGTCACGCTGGGCACCGTACAGCGACTGCTGGGCGTCCAGCACATCCACGATGGTGCGGGTGCCCACCTGAAAGCCGGCTTCGGCGGCCTGCAGGGCGGTCTTGGAGGACTTGACCGCCTGCTTGGAGGCCTTCACCTGGCTGATGCCGGTGATCACGCCCCGATAGGCGTCGCGGGTCTGGCGGGTGGTGCTGCGGCGCACCTCGTCCAGCTTGTCCTGGGCGGCCTGGTACTGGAACACCGCCTGCCGGGTGCGGGAGCTGATCGCCCCGCCCTGGTAGAGGGGTACGTTGAGCTGCAGGCCGATGGCGCTGTCCGCCTCGCGCCGGTCGCCGAAGGCGCCGCCGGTGGAGGTGTCGCCGTAGCTGCCCACCACGTTCAGGGTGGGATAGTGCCCGGCGCGCTGGCGCTGTACTTCCTCCTGGGCGGTCTGCATGGCCGCCTCGCTGGCCAGCACGGACAGGTTCTGGCGCTGGGCGGTGCTGACCCACTCGTTGGGCTTGGCCGGATCGGGCGCGATCAGTTTCATGACGTCGCCGACCCCGGCCAGGTGGGCGTAGCGCTGGCCGGTGATCTCGGCCAGCGCCTCGCGGGTCGAGTCCAGCTGGTCCTGGGCCGAGATGACCTGGGTGACCGCCTGGTCGTAGCGGGCCTGGGCCTCCTGCACGTCGGTGATGGCGCTCAGGCCCACCTTGAAGCGCTGCTGGGCCTGCTCCAGCTGGCGGCCGATGGCCTTCTTCTCGGACTCGGCGAAACCCAGGTTGTCCCGCGCCGACAGCACGTTGAAGTAGGCCTGGGAGACCCGCACGATCAGGTCCTGGTCGGCGGCCGCGTACTGGGCTTCGGCCTGGCGGATCTGGCTGTCGGCCTGCTTGAGCTGCACCATCACCGAGCGGTTGTACAGGGGCTGGGTCAGGTTCAGGGTGTAGCCCTTGTCGTTGTAGTAGTAGGTCTGGGGCTTGAAGAAGGGGTTGCTGCTGGACTTGATGTCCTGCACGTTGCGCGTGTAGTTGGCGCTCAGGCCCAGGTTGGGCAGCAGTCCGGCGCGGGCCTGGGGCCGCGCCTCCAGGGCCGCCTGGCGGGTGGCCGCCGCCTGCTTGAGCACCGGATCGCTGTGCTGGGCCTGATCGTAGACCTGCAGCAGATCCTCGGCATGGGCCGGCGTGAGGGTGACCAGGGCAACGGTGAGCAACAACCAGCGCATTGCGTATCCTCTGTGTTCTTCGTTCTTAATACACTGCCATGGCGAGATCGACCTGGCGGGCCCAGGCTTCGATGCCGCCGGTGAGGTTGATCACGTCCGTGAATCCCGCACGTTCCAGATAGTATGCCACCTGATAGCTGCGGATGCCGTGGTGGCAGATGACGACGATGGTCTGGTTCGGGTCCAGCTCGCCGCAGGCCGCGGGGATCTGGCCCATGGGCAGCAGCTGCGAGCCCTCGATGCTGCAGATCTGGTATTCCCAGGGCTCGCGCACGTCCAGGAGCAGGGGCGGCGTCTCGGAAGACTCCAGGGTATTGCGAAGCTCTGTCGGTGTCCAATGACGCATGGCCGGCGGCGCGCGGGCGGCGCGCCCTGCTCAGAACACGAACGCTTGGGGCTGCTCGGCGTGGAGAAGCGCCGGCATGGAGGTCTCGAACAGGCTCTCCCGGGACCAGTCGTTCGGCCCCACGCGGGTGATCAGCAGCGCCTCCATGACCGGCGGCTTGCCGACGATCACGAACAGCCGTCCGCCCACCGCCAGGGCGTCGTGAAAGCCCCGGTGCAGCACCGGCAGAGAGCCGGTCACCGCGATGCAGTCGAAGCGGCTGTTGGGGTCCCAGCCGGCGGCGGCGTCCGCCACCCGGTAGCTGACATTGTCGATGCCCGCGGCGGCGGCTTTCTTCTGGGCCGCGAACTTGAAGTCCTCGAACAGGTCCACGCTCAGCACCGAGCCGGCCAGCCGCCCCAGGCAGGCCGACAGGTAGCCGCTGCCGGTGCCCACCTCCAGCACCGAGTCGCTGGGCTGCACGTCGAGCGCCTGCAGCAGCCGGCCCTCCAGCTTGGGCGACATCATCACCTGGCCGTGGTCCAGGGGCAGGTTGAGGTCGCTGAACGCCAGGTCCCGGTAGCGCTCGGGCACGAACTCCTCCCGGGGCACCGCCGCCAGGGTGTCGAGCACCCGCTGATCCAGCACGTCCCAGGGGCGGATCTGCTGCTCGATCATGTTGAAGCGGGCCTGCTCGACGTTCATCTCGCTCATCGCTGAGGACACCTTAAAAGTGCAGGGATTTCAGTGGACGAGTAAGAGTACGGGGTTTGCAGAGCCCAGGCAAGTGCGCCGGGCCCGTCATACGCCACCCCCGAACACCCACTGAATCAACGGTTTCCACGGCCCGGCGCCTTGCAAACCCCGGGGCCTTCCGCTACCTTTGCGCAATCGGCTAGGGGTGTCCCCGCATGGGGCTGAGAAACACCCTTGGAACCTGAACCGGATAATTCCGGCGGAGGGAAGCTTGAAGCCCGCCAGCGGTCACCTCCGACACGCCGACCTACCGCCGCACCACCGGAGGGAACCCCCATGAGCGCGATCCCGAGGATTTTGTCAGAAGACCAGCCAGCTCTCCGAAGAAGTCACCCGTCCGTTCCCCAACTCCCGCAAGATCTACGTCGAGGGCTCGCGCCCGGACCTGCGCGTGCCCATGCGCGAGATCGAGCAGACGCCCACCGCACGCCGACGCCGGCGTCGAGGAAAATCCGCCGATCACCGGTCTACGACACCTCCGGCCCGTACACCGACCCGGAGGCGCGCATCGACCTGCTCGAAGGGCCTGGCGCCGCTGCGCGCAGGCCTGGATCGAGGAGCGCGGCGACACCGAGCAGCTCGACGGCCCGACTTCCGAGTACGGCCGCCGCCGCGCAGGACGACGCCGAACTCGCCAGCCTGCGCTTCGAGCATGTCCGCGCGCCCGCGCCGCGCCCGGACCCGGGCATGAACGTCATCGCAGATGCACTACGCCCGCCAGGGCATCGTCACCCCCGAGATGGAATACATCGCCATCCGCGAGAACCTGACGCTGCAGGAGCTGCGCGCCGATCCGCGCTACGCCAAGCTGCTGCGCAGCCATCCCGGCCGAGTCCTTCGGCGCCAGCCATCCCCGAGGAGATCACGCCCGAGTTCGTGCGCGAGGAAGTCGCCCGCGGCCGCGCCATCATCCCCGCCAACATCAACCACCCGGAGCTCGAGCCCATGATCATCGGGCGCAACTTCCGGGTGAAGATCAACACCAACATCGGCAACTCCGCCGTCACCTCCTCCATCGAGGAGGAGGTCGAGAAGATGGTGTGGTCGGCCCGCTGGGGCGGCGACACCCTGATGGATCTGTCCACCGGCAAGAACATCCACGAAACCCGCGAGTGGATCCTGCGCAACGCCCCCATGCCCATCGGCACCGTGCCGATCTACCAGGCGCTGGAGAAGGTCAACGGCAAGGCCGAGGACCTCACCTGGGAGATGTTCCGCGACACCCTGATCGAGCAGGCCGAGCAGGGCGTGGACTACTTCACCATCCACGCCGGCGTGCGCCTGCACTACGTGCCGCTCACCGCCGAGCGCGTCACCGGCATCGTCTCCCGCGGCGGCTCCATCATGGCCAAGTGGTGCCTGGCCCATCACCAGGAAAGCTTCCTCTACACCCACTTCGAAGACATCTGCGAGATCATGAAGGCCTACGACGTGTCCTTCTCGTCTCGGCGACGGCCTGCGCCCCGGCTGCCTCGCCGACGCCAACGACCAAGCCCAGTTCGCCGAACTGGAAACCCTGGGCGAGCTGACCAAGATCGCCTGGAAGCACGACGTGCAGGTGATGATCGAAGGCCCCGGCCACGTGCCGCTGCAGATGGTCAAGGAGAACATGGACAAGGAGCTGGACGACTGCTACGAGGCGCCGTTCTACACCCTCGGGCCCGCTGGTCACCGACATCGCCCCCGGCTACGACCACATCACCTCCGGCATCGGCGCCGCCAACATCGGCTGGTACGGCACCGCCATGCTCTGCTACGTCACGCCCAAGGAGCACCTGGGCCTGCCCAACAAGCAGGACGTGCGCGACGGCATCATCACCTACAAGATCGCCGCCCACGCCGCCGATCTCGCCAAGGGCCACCCCGGCGCCCAGATCCGCGACAACGCCCTGTCCAAGGCGCGCTTCGAATTCCGCTGGGAAGACCAGTTCAACCTCGGGCTCGATCCCGACAAGGCGCGCGAGTTCCACGACGAGACCCTGCCCAAGGAGGCGCATAAGGTGGCGCACTTCTGCTCCATGTGCGGGCCCGAACTTCTGCTCCATGAAGATCACGCAGGATGTTCGGGAGTATGCGGCCAGGGAAGGGATTGCGGTGGAAGTGGCGGTTGAGGAAGGGATGAAGAAGAAGGCAGAAGAGTTTAAGGCGAGGGGTAGCGAGATCTATACGAAAGAATAGCAGCAGGAAACCCCAAACGTCGCGCCCTTCGGGCATGGCCGCTGCAGGCTCGCATTTGCTTCAAGGGACTCTTGGGGACATGTCTGACGGGATACGACGGGATGCAGTGCTAATAGAGCGGTCATCCCGCCTATGTCGTCTAGCAGAGATGGCGCATTTTCAGCCTTGGGTTTTCTCCAAATTGGGGCAATAGCAAGGGCTCCTATGAGTCTAGTCTCTCAAGCCGGCTTTTTAGGTCATCTGGCGCGGTGAAGACAAAGGCCTTGCCTTGTTTGCTTTTCTCTAACAAGCCGAGTTCTTCCAATTTCAATAAATCTGTTCTCGCGGTCTGATATGTGACATTGTGAGCACTTCGATGACTTTCTATATGGAAGACAGAGTGAGGTTTTTTTAGCGCCCTATTCAGCAAAGCAATTTGCCGATGATTGAGTACGTCCCTCAGGGTCGGCGACCTTCTAATAATTCTTTCAACAGTTCTAATTTCGCGCGCTTTCTTTTCGAAGTACGTGTAAAGGTCTTTTATTGCTCTTACGATGACCTCAAGTTGGCAGACAATAAAATAAGTTGCATCGTTATCATCTGTTTCAGTATATAGGTAAGATCTGGTGTATTTCGCAGGCGCAGATTTTAATATTCTGGAAATGGAAATGAATTCGATGAGCCAATACCCATCATTTAACATGCTCCAATAGAATAAGGCCCGCGCAGTTCGTCCATTGCCGTCCTCAAAAGGATGATCGTAAGCCAGCATGAAGTGTAGCAGTATGGCTTTTATAACGGGATGCGTAAATCCTGTAGCATTATTGTCATTTGCGAATCGACACATGTTGTCGATTCGCTTTTCTAGTTCTTCGGCTCTCGGCGGTACGTGCAGCGTAGTTGCATCTCGTTCATCCCCTACGTAAATATCATTCGTTTGTCTTAGCCTTCCAACGGCATTTGGATTCTCCAAGGTTCCCGTCGTCAAAATTCGATGCAACTCGAGCACTATGCTAGGCGTTAGCTCTTCGTCTTTGATTTCGGTGATGAATTGCATCGCATGGTAGTTGTTTACAATCATCCGCTCTGAGTTGTCCTTTGGCTCCCTGTTGCGCCGTATCATCTCCTTGGCAACTTTTCGTGTCGTAACTGCGCCCTCTAACTGACTTGATGTGATTGCTTCTTCAATCAAAGAATTTACGAGATATGTCTCTTTCGTGTGCAAATTCAGAACAGCTTCCGGGCTTTGGATAAGTCCGCTGGCGTCGCGTGTGATCTGATGAAGTAGCCTGTTCACAATGTCAGGCTGAGCATATTTGAATGGCTCGCCGGCTACATCCGTATGTGGAATGGATTTGTAGAGCGCCTTTCGCGCAGTTTTTACAGTGAACCACCACTCTTCTACGCTTAGGCCGTCGGGCGGGGTGAGGTGCCTTAGTTTATCCCAATGATAATATTCTCCCTTAGGGTCCGGGCGTACGCCCATTGTTAACAACTCAATGAGCCGTCTTGGGTTATCTTCAGCAATCCTTTTTAGTAATGCTTCATTGCTTGGCGGTTTGAGTGGTATCTTCATTTCGAGATACTAATACTAATTTAGGAAAAGTGAACCGCCCCGGGTTTGGCGGAGGCTCCAACTCTTGAGAGAATGGAGCCATGAACAAGTCCAATAAGTTTTCCCCAGAGGTCCGCGAGCGTGCGGTGCGTATGGTGCAGGAGCACCGTGGAGAGTATTCGTCGTTGTGGGCGGCGGTGGAGTCGATGGCCCCGAAGATCGGCTGCGTGCCGCAGACGCTGCTGGAATGGGTCAAGCGGGTCGAAATCGACAGCGGCCAGCGGGACGGCCTGACCACGACCGAGCGTGAGCGCATCAAGGCGCTGGAGCGTGAGGTCAAGGAGCTGCGCCGTGCCAACGAGATCCTGCGTACCGCCAGCGCTTTTTTCGCCCAAGCGGAGCTCGACCGCAAACTGAAGTCGTAAATGCCTACATCGACCAGCACCGCGATGCCTACGGGGTCGAGCCGATCTGCAACGTGTTGCAGGTTGCCCCGTCGGCCTACCGGCGCCATGCGGCCCGCCAGCGCAATCCGGATCTGCGCAGCGCCCGCGCCAAGCGCGATGAGAGGTTGGTTCCGCACATTGAGCGGGTCTGGCAGGCCAACCTCGAGGTCTACGGCGCCGACAAGGTCTGGAGGCAGATGAACCGCGAAGGCGTTCCCGTGGCGCGCTGCACCGTGGAGCGGCTCATGAGCCGGTTGGGGTTGCAGGGCGCGCGCCGTGGCAAGACGGTTCGCACCACGGTGCCAGACCGATCGGCGCCGTGTCCGCTGGACCGAGTCAATCGGCAATTCACGGCCGATCGCCCCAACCAGCTGTGGGTGTCGGACTTCACCTACGTTTCGACCTGGCAGGGGTGGCTGTACGTAGCCTTCGTCGTGGACGTCTTCGCCCGGCGCATTGTGGGCTGGCGCGTCAGCCGCACCATGACCACCGACTTCGTGCTCGACGCCCTGGAGCAGGCCCTGTATGCCCGTCAGCCTGCGGACTCGGACGGCCTGATTCATCACTCCGATCGCGGGTCGCAATACGTCAGTATTCGCTACAGCGAGCGGCTGGCCGAGGCCGGCATCGAGCCGTCGGTCGGCAGCAAGGGCGACAGCTACGATAATGCTCTGGCCGAGACCATCAACGGCCTGTACAAAGCCGAATTGATCCACCGCCGTGGCCCCTGGAAATCCCGCGAGGCGGTGGAGCTGGCCACGCTGGAATGGGTGTCCTGGTTCAATCATCAGCGACTGATGGGGCCCTTGGGTTATATCCCTCCGGCAGAAGCTGAGGCACACTACTACCGGCAACTCACCAGTCAGGCCCCGATGGCGGCCTGACTTAAACCAAACAGCCTCCGCAATTCCCGGGGCGGTTCAAAGTTAGTACAAAACTATCATGTTATACCAACAGGTTCTACTAATTAATGGCAAAATTAGTAAATAATCCCGGCGGATGGTTTATCTACTAATATATTCCATATTAGTAATACTCTAGTATATATTTGTAATTGACTATTTTAAAAAGAAAAATAGAGAGAAAAGGGGGCAGCAGCAGGAAAAAGAACGAAAAAGGGGCAGATCTATTTTCCGGCCGAAGAATGAGTAACCTATAGCTACCATCAGTACAATAATCGACAGGGAGGTCGATCATGCCAAGGATGGGGAGGGTGATCCAAAGAGAAAAGAGAGAAAAGAGAGAAAAGGGGTCAGTACCCTTTTTTGGGGTGTAATAATAGGGGCCCCGGGCCGTGCATTTCCCAGAAGCCGCGGACCACCCCACCAGAGTGGGTACTCACCCCTGAGGGCGCCTGCCGCATTGCGGAAAAGTCTAACCGGAGCCTTGACTAGAACGAATGTTCATTCTAGTCTTGAGCTATGGCTGCTACTCGGCAAACCAAACGCACCCGCGAGACGCCTGCGACCGAGCAGGTGCTGGGGGCGGCGTTGGACCTGTTCACCGAACAGGGCTATTTCAATACCTCGATCCCCGACATCGTCAAGGCCTCCACGGTCAGCACCGGTTCCATCTACCACTACTTCCGGGACAAGGAGGGTATTGCCCGTCAGCTGTACGAGACCCTGCTCGAACGGATGGAGACCGCGTTCGCCCAGATCGAGGCCACCCATGAGACCACCCACGACCGCTGCTGGGCCGTAGTCGAGTTGTTGTTCCGGATGACCGAGGAGGAGCCCGCGGTCATGCGTTTCATGCTGTTCTCCCGTCATCGGGAGTTTATCCCGGACCAGAAGCCGGTCTGCTCCTCGCGGCCCTTCGTGCAGATGCGCGAGATGGTGACCGCCGGGATGCGCAGCGGCGAGGTGCGGGAGATGGCCCCCATCGTGGCCGCCTCCGCGGTATTCGGCGGGGCACTGCGCCTGATTCAGTTACGTCTGGATGGGATTCTGGACGCGCCGTTGCCAGAGTATCTCGATGAGATCTGGCAATGTGCCTGGAGGTCGGTGGCGGTCTGAACGCCTCGTTCAGAGAACACCGATTTTTTCGCTCACCGATTAGAACGAACATTCGTTCTAAGGAGGTAACGATGAAATCATTGGCAATCGTGGTACGCGAAGACGGCTATGACAAATTGCTCACCCCGCTGGCGTTCGCCTACTTGCAGGGGGCGGAAGGCACCCAGGTGGATCTGCTGTTCGTGAACTGGGCGGTCAAGGCCCTGACCGAAGAAGGCGCCAAGAGCCAGGTGATACAGGGCGAACACGCCGACCAGGACAGTTTAGTTCGCGAGCAGGTCGCCAAGGCGGGCCTGCCCCCGGATCTCTACGACGTGATTCAGGCGCTGAAGTCGACCGGCAACGTGAATTTCTATGCCTGCAGTCTGGCGGCCAGCATCTTCGGCGTGAATGAGGACAACCTGGTGCCCGAAGCCAGCGGCATCGTCGGCGCGTCGTGGTTCCTCAACGAGAAGGCGGCCAAGGCCGAACACTGCCAGTACTTTTAAGGAGTAGGGCTATGAGTGAATTCAAAGTGACCACGCAGTTGGACACTTCCGGTAAGTGCTGCCCCATGCCGATCGTGGAGACCAACATGGCGATGAAGAAGGTCAACAGCGGCGAGGTCGTGGAGATAATCGCGACCGACCCCGGCACGCAGACCGACATCCCGGCCTGGTGTGAGCGAACCGGGAACACGCTGCTGGAGTCCAGCGAGGCGGAAGGGTCGATTCGGTTTTATGTCAGAAAAAAATGACGCAGACGGAAACCTCAAGGAGAGGGAAAAAGGCAGGGGAAAAGGGTCAGGGAAAAAGGGGAAAAAAGGGGTCAGTACCCTTTTTAGGAACGACAATAATAGGGGACAGACCACGGTTTTCGTCCAGATGAGTTGCCGAGAAACCGTGGTCTGTCCCCTATTTGCTTGGACAGCGGTTGCTCGAGCCTACCTGGTTTCCTCGGTGTCGACCTTGCGCTCGACCTCTTGGATATAAGCCGTGGCTTCATCCAGCGTACGGATGCCCTTCACCCGTTCGACGATCTGGGCCTTGCGGTCGGGTTCGAGAGCCATGTCCCGGATCGCGGCCGCGCGGAGCGTCTTGGCGAGCATCGCATCGCGATCCGCGGCGATCGGCACAAGCGTGGGCGACCGACGCGGCGTTGGCGCGCCTTCGGTCGCCAGCCGCGGCGCGGGCTCGCTGCTGGTGACCACTTCGCTCAAAGTAGCCGGCGTGTCAGTCCGGGCTTCCGCAAGCGAGGCCAGGTGAAGCACTCCGCACACATGCGTCAGGTCCCGCCCGCTCTTGATGAACGGGACACCGAACGCGTCGCAGACCGTCCTGATGATCGAGCAATGTTCAAGTAGTCGATGCTCGATGGTGCCCTTGCGGACGAACGGCGACACGACGACCGCCGGAACGCGTACTCCTAGCTGGTCGAACATGAACCCGTGTTCACTCCCCTTCTTGCCCGTTGGTCCAGCCGGTGGCGGAGCGGCGTGATCGTAGAAACCACCATGCTCATCATAGGTGATGATGAGCATGCTCGACTCCCAGTGAGGGGAATTTCGGATTGCTTCATAAACCTTCTTTACGAGGCGCTCGCCAGCCGCCGCGCTACCGAGCGGGTGCTGAGAGTTGCCGGTGGCGTAGTTCGTATCGATCACGTCGGCATAGCCATCGAAGTATTTCGGCTCGATGTGGACAAACGCGTACTCGAAATCCTCGTCCTTCAAATCGTCGAGGAAATGCTCGTCGAATTCGCGCGTATCACCGAGGCGGTTGTTGACCCCTTCGATCTCGCCCGCGACGGGGAAATGGTCACCGCGGTAAATCTTGAACTCGACGTCTTGCTCGTCGAGCGCCTCGAATATGTGTTTGCCGATATCCACACCTCCAAACGGATTCAAGCTGCTTTCGGCGATCTTGGCCGGACCGGGAGAATCGTCGTAATCGCCGCTGTTCGCCCCGTGCGAAAAGTAGCGGTTCGGCTCGGTCGGCCCGGGCATCGAGCTAAACCACCGGTCGCAAACGGCAAACTCCCGCGCCAGTTGGGTTAGGACCGGCAGGTCGTCGGGGTCGAAGCATCGCATGCTCTCGCCACCATGCCCTTTGAAGCCGTCCTGCTTGTCGAGGTTGGATACGAACCCGGTATTGTTGACCTCGGGGTAGGCGCCGCCGCTCGCGAACACCGCATGCGGCCCGCAAAGCTGCTCCAAGACAGGGACGAAGTCGTGGGCCGGCGCGACCGTGATATCCGGCGCTCCGCGCTGAGCGGGGAATCGCTGCCCTTGGAAGGTGTTGAACCGGGTTTTGTCGACTCCGCCGCGTGATACGCTCGCGTCGAGGCCATCCGCATTGGTCGGCTGCCCCGTCGCGGCATCGGTTCCACTGAGGCCGGCAAAGCCGAGCATATGATCATAGGAGCGATTCTCCAACATCAGCACGAACAGATGTTTGATGCGCTGGGGATGGCGATGGTCCGTGATGATTTCGTTGCGGACAATCGTGTCGTGATTCGAACGACGCCCGAAATCCGCGAGCATGAACTGGGCCGGCCCAAAACCACCCCCACCAAGGTTGTGCGCGACCCAGACACCGTCATCGCCGAAGCCGACGATGTCCGACCGGCCATCACCAAAGACGTTGGCGAGGAAGCGCGGATGATCCTCGACGCGCCAGCCCTGGTTGAAGCCGAGGTTGGGAATGATGAACTTGGGTGGCTGGAAGCTTCCATCGCCATTGCCAATGCTGAGCCACACACCATCATCGCCGAAGCCGACGATGTCGGCCAGGCCCCCGCCCGCAATGTCCTGCACGAAGCGCGGGTGCCTGTCGGCTCTCCACCCATGATTGGTGCAAAACCCCTCGAGCACGAACCTAGGCGTCTGGAAGCTGCCGTCACCGTTCCCCAGCGCCACCCAGACACCGGCATCGCCGAAGCCGATCAAGTCCGGATGCCCGCTGCCGGTGACCTTCGTGACGAAACGCGCATGGCTTTCGATGCGCCACCCCTGGTTGAAGCCCAGATCGCTGACCACGAAGGCGGCGGTTTGAAAACTTCCGTCGCCATTGCCCAGCGCAACCCACACGCCATCGTCACCGAAGCCGACGATGTCGGCATGTCCGTTGCCGGTGAGGTCCACGACGAAGCGGGGATGCTTGTCGACGCGCCAGCCCGAGTTGAAGTCAAAGTCGCCGGATACGAGTGTCGGCGGGTTGAACGCCCCGTCGCCCTTGTTGAGCGCGACCCAAATTCCGTTCCGGCCGAAGCCGACGATGTCCGGCCTGCCGTCGCCGGTTAGGTCCGCAAGGAAGCGCGGAAATTGCGAACTCCAGCCCTGACTGAGGCCGAGTTCCACGAAAGCGAGGCTGAAGTCTCGGAAGGTACCGTCCCCATTGCCGAAAGCAGTCCACGGCCCCGCGTCGCCGAAGCCAAGGATGTCGGCGCGCCCATCACCATTGAGATCGACGACGAAGCGCGGATGATCGCAAACGCGCCAGCCGGCATTTGCCTCGAATGCGACCGAGCCGAACGTCGGCTGGCCGAATTGTGCACTACCCGAATTCAGTGAGGACCAGACGCCATCCGGTCCGATGCCGACGATGTCGGCGATACCGTCGGAGTTTAGGTCTGCGAGGAAACGGGGGTGCTGTGGAGTCCAGTTGTAGTAGGTGGTGCTCATACCCATCCCTCCCTTGGACGGAAATGTATAGGAAGCATACACGCCCTTTTTGCCTAGAACCCATAGTAACTAAAAGGGGACAGATGTATTTTCCAACCGAAGGGTGAGTCGGGTATAGCTACCATCGGCACAGTAATCGACCGGAGCAAAGAAAAAGGGGTCAGTACCCTTTTTAGGTGGCTTGCACCACGGCTGACGGCAAAAATGGGTATTGACCCTCTTTTGTGCAGGGAGAGGAAATAGGGGACAGACCACGGTTTTGGACCGTGTCGCAGGATGCCGGGCGATACATCATCGGATAAAAAAAATAGGGCCCAGATCCCAATTGTTTGTGTTCACTATTTACCGCCTCTGACTTCACTTAGGATCGCATGTCTTGCTACCCCATTTCCCATGGCGGAACTGACTCGAAGCGCGCCAGGAGAAAGTCGATCAATGCGCGCACTCGTGACGACAGGGTGCGGTTTGGTAAATAGACCAGGTAGATGGCGCTTTCGGGCAACACCTGAAACGTCCGCAACAACGGAATCAGTTGGCCTTGCCTCAGTGCGTCGCCCACCATATAGATTGGCAGGACGCCTATGCCCAGGCCGGCCGTCACGGCACCGCGCACGGCATCGATCTCATCGGTTTCAAAACTGCCCGCAACGGGGACGGAGACTTTGCGTTTGTCGCTACAAAACGTCCAGATACCCTTCGGCGTCAGCGGACGAAACAGCACGCACTCGTGCTTGCGCAAATCCTCGATCTGGCGCGGTGTGCCGTGCCGTTCTAGATAGGCGGGTGTGGCACACAGCACGGTGCGGTTGGCGGCGAGCTTGCGCGCCACCAGATTTTCTTCCGGTTTAAACGATATCTGTATCCCGAGGTCGAAGCCGGTTTCGCCCAGATCGAGCGACCGATTACTGCAGGAGAGTTGAACGCGGATCTTCGGATACTCGCTATAGAAGTCCGTCAGGGCTGGCAGCACATGGCGAACGGCAAACGCCGGCGTTGCCGTAACCTTCACGAGCCCGGCCGGCTCGGCCTGCGTTTGACTCAGATGTTGCTCGGCCAGCGCGGCTTCCTGCACGATCCGGGCACAGTGCTCGTAGAAGAGCGCGCCTGCCTCGGTCAGGTTGAGCCGGCGGGTGGAGCGATTCAGAAGCTTCACAGACAGCGAGCGTTCCAGTGCACTCACGTGCCGGCTGACGAGTGATTTCGACATGCCGAGTCTGTCCGCGGCGGCCGAGAAGCTCTTCGCCTCCACCACTTGGGCAAAGACCCGCATCCCGTTCAATCTATCCTGCATTAGTCACACCACTGCAACAATGAGTTTCAGTAAACCGTATTTATCAACAATCTGCAACGGCCTACATTGTTCTCAGGCGCAAAGGATCCGCTCTCAAAGCCGCAGCCCCATGGGCGCCGGCGGACACCAGCGCATCAACAGGCAACACGGATGGGCCCACGTGCGGGCGCTGGACGCACACGCCCTGCGGGCCAGTGCGAAATCGGTGTGGAACCAAGGAGAACGCCATGAATCAGCAGATCCTCAAAGTCGGGCAACTGGAGATTCGCTATCTTGTGGACGGTGCCAAGACGGGTGGCCTGGGACTGTTCGAGATGACCGTCCCGGCCGGTGCCCCCGTACCCCCGCCGCACAGCCATACCCACAACGAGGAGTGTGTGTATGTGCTGGAGGGGGTGCTGCGCTACACCGTCGATGACGAAACCCGCGACTTGCAGTCGGGTGAATGGATGTCAACGCCACGCGGTGCCGTGCACGCGTTTTTCAACCCCGGTACCGAGACGGTACGCGCCCTGGTGATGCTGACACCGGATATCGGCGCGCAGTTTTTCCGCGACGTGGGGGAAGTGGCCAACGCAGGCGGCCCGCCGGACCGGGCCAGACTCCTGGAAGTCATGCCCCGTTACGGACTGGTGCCCGCCGTGTCGGAGCCTGCGCCGCGCGTGGCGAACGCGTAGATCAATAGGCGACAGACTAGGGGCAAAAAGGGGACAAAAGAAAAAGAAAGAAAAAGGGGTCAGTACCCTTTGGGAAAGAAAAAGGGGGAAAAAGGGGTCAGTACCCTTTTGTTCTCTTTCTGCGGGCCGCGCCTTCCGGAAGGCGAATGGACTCTCATCCGGGAGGCTCTCCAGCGGGGCCAACTGACCGGGTCCAAACGGTTCCAGGAACTGGTGGCCCGGATCGCGGGTAGGCGCATCGAACAACGAGGGCCCGGGCGGCCCAGCAAGACCGCACGCCACAACGGAGACGGTCCGTAAATAAGTCTGTCCCCTTTTCACCCGCTCCCCTTTTCACCTCGTGGTAATATTGCCGGCATGGGAGAGGCACTACAGACTGCTGTCGCCAGCCAGCGCATGTTGCTGCGCAGCCGCCTGTCCGGGCGGCTGGATCATTTGGCCGTAACATGCCGGGCCGTATGGCCGGAACGCCGGGCACTGGAAGAGTGCCTGGTTCATGGACTCGAGGTCTTGCCCTACTGCAAGTACCTCTACATCCTCGATGACCGGGCTCACCAGATCACGGCCAACGTCTCGCACGGCGGGCTGCTGCCGGAGGATTTCGGCCGCGACCGGAGTCAGCGTCCGTACATGGCCGAGGCCTTAAGCGGCGAGCCCTTCTCGCTGTCCAATGCCTATATCAGTCGCAACGCCCGGCGGCCGTCGCTGACCGCGGTGCAGCGTATCGCGGACGCCGGGGGCCTCTTGTTGGGTTACCTCGGCGCGGACTTCGATCTGCGTGAACTCCCTTTGACGCGGGAGGTATACCGGGAGCCGGAAACCTGGATGCAGATCAAGGGCGACCCGGCGATCCGCGGTGGTCTGTTCCTGCAACAGCGCGCCGAAAGCGCTATGGATCGGCGCATCGATGAAGTCCTTGCCCTGGTGGTGGAACTGGTTGAAGTCCATGGTGTGTTCCACGCCAAGCTGCATTTCTCCAGCTCCCGGGCCACCCTTTGGTTGCGGGACGATCCCTTCCGTTACCGTATCCTCGACATCGAAGACCTCACCGACCCGGCGATATGCCTGGCCTGGCCACATCACAGCTATGCTGACGAGGCTGTAATCCCGGCCGGACGGGTCAAGGATGTCTTCCGTACGTTCCGCGAACTGCGCTTCATGGACGAGAACATTTACCTGCGGGCGGGCTCGCTCAATATCTTCAACGGCATGGTGGGGCTGAATTTCTCCTGCGACGGTTCCCATTACATGCCGTGGTCGGAGTTCCTCGACAAAAGCGTCGGCTTCTGGCTCGGCTCCGAATAACGCAACTAACGAAAACAGAAAAAGAAAACAGAAAAAGGGGTCAGTACCCTTTGTTAGATGGCTTGTACCACGGGTGACGGCAAAAAAAGGGTACTGACCCCTTTTATTCCATTTTCGGGGCGCGCATCGCGCCCTTGTCATTGCTCTGTTTGGTCTGGTCAATCACTCAGCCGTTGGCGCTGCGATAGCGTTGAATTTGACGGGACACATGACAGAGATCGGCGCTGACTCGGGTACCACTGCTTTTGCTGGCAGCCAAGTTGGCGATGCCTTTTCCGCCCGGTTCGTTTACGATTCCGAGAGCGGCAGAGCGGATTACCATGTGGCGTATTCACGCGGCAGCCTAGGTTATTGGAGATTTGATGGTGGCGCCTATGGGGCTTCTGTCGTGACGCCTGCGGCGACGCTGTCATTCAAATCGGATGCAGGTATTGGCGTATATAATGATTTCTCCGAGTTGACGGATAGTGAACTTGCCGCCCTGGACTCCCAGGGAGTGACGATAACTCCGGGCGATCCAGTCGACGGGTGGCTGGCGCTTTACAAGAGCCCGAGTGGAAGCACAACAAATACAACATTCGGGATAGAGATGCTGACCCGGGACACCAGCTTCTACGGCGACACGGGCTATCAACCGCTTCCTCCGGCTCTGACCGATGTCGATGCGGCATTCTTCCATATCGGCGTGACGGCTGGCTCTGACACTTCTTTCGGAGCCTCAGGATCGATTGATAGTCTTTCGGTGTCCAGTGTTCCGCTACCTGGCACGGTGTGGTTGTTTGGTAGTGGATTGCTAAGCTTGATCGGAGCTGCAAGGTGCATGAACGCCTAACTGGCCAACAGAAAAAGGGGTCAGAAAAAGGGGTCAGTACCCTTTTTTAGACGGCTTGTACCACGGGTGACGGCAAAAAAGGGTACTGACCCCTTTTTAGAAACGCTTGGCGGCAACATCCAGAGCGGCAAGGGGACGGATCAGGTATTTCAAGACGGTATCTGACCCTATTGGATTGACCCCTTTTGATAAGCAGGTTCACGGATGGCAGACATGACGACCCCGGTATTGATCTATTACGACGCGCGCATGCTCGGCCACAATCCGGATGGTTGGGACCCAAGCCATCCGGAATGGACCGACGCCGTCAAAACCATGATTGCGCGGCAGTATCCCGACAGCAGCCTGGCGACCTACAGCCATCCGGAGCGCCCGGGTCGCCTGACCGCGATCGTGGATCGGCTGTTTCTCGAGCCCATCGACGGTGTGCGCTGGATGCTGCCGGTGTTCGCCAGCGTGGCCCAGCTCGAGCAGGCGCATGACGCGTCCTATGTGGCGCGTATCCAGTCACTGGACGGCCAGTCCGGCTGGTTGGCCAAGGACACGACTGCCGTATCGCCGGGCAGCGTGGCGGCGGCGGGCCTGGCGGCGGGTTCGGGCATCAGCGCCATCGATGCCGTGGCCGCGGGCGATGCGCGGCGGGCATTCTGTATCGTGCGCCCGCCCGGTCATCATGCGCCGGCCGATCAAGCCTTGGGCTTTTGCCTGTACAACAACATGGCGGTCGCCGCCGCGCACGCGCGCACCGCGCTCGGCGATGCCCGGGTGATGATCTGGGACTGGGACATGCATCACGGCAACGGCACCCAGGCCATCTTCTATGGCGATCCAAGCGTACTGGTGGTGGACAGCCATTGCGCGGCCCCGTTCTACCCCGGCACGGGTCTGCTGGCCGAGACCGGGGCGGGTGCCGGCGCGGGCTACAACCTCAACGTGCCCTTGCCCAGGGGCAGCGGTAATGCGGCGCTGCTGGAGGTCTTCGAGCAGGTGGTGGCCCCGGCCGCGCGCGGGTTTCGGCCCGACATCCTGCTGATTTCCGCCGGCTTTGATTGCCATTATCTCGATATGACCTGCGCCATGGACGAGACCGGCTATGCCGCGATCACCCAGCGCATGTGCGCCCTGGCCGACGAACTCTGCGACGGCCGGCTGGTGCTGATACTTGAAGGCGGCTACAACGCCCAGGCGCTGGCCGACAGTGCCTGGGCGGTGGTCAGCGTGCTGGCGGGCAATCCGGTTGCTGCGATGAACGTCCTGCCAGCCGACGAAGGCTGCGCCGCCGTGGCCGAAGCGGCCGCGTTCCATGCCGCGTCCATTGCCGCACTTGCACAGTCAGTTGTGTGACGGCGACACGGCCGGGTGAATTCGCGCCGCCGGCGTGAAACCGATGTTCACCTGCAGTCGCCATGGCTTCGACTAATAGAAAAAGGGGGCAGATTTATTTTCTCTCTACTGGGGATGGTGGCACGGGGGATCAGGCCAGGCGAACGAAAAACTTGCGCAGGCGAGGGAATCGCCCGACGAGCTTGTTCAGTTCTTCTTCCAATTCGCCTCCAAGATTCGTCTCCTCGTGCTGGAGGGCGCGTAAAAATGCGATTCGTCGCTCAATGAAATGCAGGTACAGAATAACGCTCACCAGTGCAGCATACAGGCACCACAAGGCGCTAAACGAATACTGCGCAATCAAATACACCAGCAGCAAGCCGAGCAGATTCAACCATCCGAATAACTGGATGGCGACGCTCCGGCTCAGGATAAGCGAACCGCAGGTAGTCAAGATATAGATGAGCGCGACCCACAAATGCTGCGTGTGAGGATTGAAATAGACCAGCGAAAAATGGCTGACGAAGACTTGGGTCGGCTGCTGCAGCAGTCCCCAGGCCACATATGCCATCAGCAACCCACCGACCACCAGCAGCACGGCGAGCGATTGGCGGCGCGGGCCGCGGGGTTCCAGCAGCCAGACCGCGAGCGGTACCCAAAACGGCAAAATCGCCTGCGCATAAAAGACGAACAGCATGGATGCGAAATGCAGGGTGCGCGGACTGACCATGTGGTACAGCCCCAACCAGACGAAGCCCTGGGTGAATTGGTGCAATCCGAACAGCAACGGCAGGCTGCCAAACACCAGTTCGGCGGGATGACTCACTTTTTTCAGGGTCAGCACGCCGATCACGAGCAGAATCCCGGCGAGGGTGAAGTTTGCGACGATAAAAAACATATCTACCGACCTTATTGATTCGCGGTGTCAGCTCGCTAGTGCAACTGGCGGGTTGATGCCGAAAAATACCTGATTGGGTGTTTTTATGCCAAGGCATTTTCTTGGCCTGTTGTTGAGTTTGTTTATGCCCCGCTCGATGTCCGCTTCAGTGATGGTGGTGAAATCGCAACCCTTTGGGAAGTACTGGCGAATGAGGCCATTGGTGTTTTCGTTCCGGGCACCTTCCCACGAAACATAAGGATGAGCGAATTAGAAGTCGACGTTGAGTGCTCCGGCGCTGACCCCATGACGGGCAAACTCCTTGCCGTTGTTCGAAGTGATTGTGTAGACGTGTTCTGACAAGGGGACGAGCAGGCCGAAGACCGTATCGTTGATGCTTTCGGCTTCCCGGGTCGGCACTTCGGCGATCAAATCGAGGCGTGATTTGCGCTCGGTAAGGACGGAGAAAAGGGAGGAGGAGAAAAGGGAGAAAGGGAGAAAAGGGGTCAGTACCCTTTTTCAGGTGGCTTGCATCACCGGTGATGGCAAAAAGGGTACTGACCCCTTTTATTGCCTTTTATTCATTCTAGCTTCACGCCAACTTGACATATAGGTCCAAGAGAGTTCCCATCTAGCTTTCATTGGCGGCCCTGGAGGTTCTGGCATGCGGCGCTTTGCGTTCATCCTGCTGGGTCTGCTTGCGCCCGCGGTCGGCGCCGGTGCGCACGAGGTGGTGGTGCCCGCGGCGATCGCCAAGTTGTCGGCGGAACATCTGACCGCGCGTATCTACGTCATCCACGGGCCGCAGGCGTTGCCGTCGCCCGAGACGCACGCCTTCATGAACAACCCGGGATTCATCATCACCTCCCAAGGCGTGGTGGTCATCGACCCCGGCAGCAGCCTGCAGGTCGGAGAGGGGGTGCTCGACAAGATCGCCGAGATCACCGACAAGCCAGTGGTAGCGGTGCTCAACACCCATGTGCACGGCGACCATTGGCTGGGCAACCAGGCCGTGAACAGCCGTTTCCCCAAGGCGGTGATCTATGCCCACGAGCGCATGATCGAGCGGGTTCGAAACGGCGAGGGCGAGGCCTGGATCGCGCTGTTTCAGAAAATGACCAAGGGAGCGCTGGAGGGCACGGTGGTGGTGCCGCCTACCGTCGGGCTAAGGGACGGTGAGGTGCTGGCTTTCGGGGACACGCGGCTGCGCGTCCTGCACACCGGCAAGGCCCACACCGATCATGACCTGATGATCGAGGTCATCCAGGACAGGGGCATGTTCACCGGGGATGTGGTCACCAGCCGCCGCGTGCCGTCCTCCGACGTACCGCAGGACGCCGATTTCAAAGGTCAGATCAAAGCCGTCGAGGCGGTGCTGGCCACCCACAACCAGCTCTTCATCCCGGGCCACGGCCACAGCGGCGGGCGCGAAGTGCCGAATGCATCTCTGCGCTTTCTGAAAACCCTGTACGGCTCGGTGCGAAAGTACTATCAGCAAGGCCTGACCGACTATGAGATGAAGGACAAGGTCGCCGCCGACCTCGCCGAGTTCAAGGACTGGCAGAACTTCGATCAACTGGGACGTGTCATCAGTTTCGTCTATCTGCAGGTCGAGCAGGAGTCGTTTGACTGAGGAATTCCGCCCGCTGACCCGAAGTGATGTTGGCATAGGCGGCGATTGCAACCGGAAGGGAAGGAATCCGCCATGACCAAACTCGCCATCGTTCAACAACCTCCCGCATTCTTGGACAAGTCCCGTACGGTGGAGCATGCCGTAGCCTACGTCGAAGAGGCGGCCGGCAACGGGGCTCATCTCGTTATTTTCCCGGAGGCGTTCATTCCCGGCTATCCAGCCTGGATTTGGCGGCTTCGGCCCGGCGGCGACTGGGGCTTGACCGAGGAGATCCACGCGCGTCTGTTGGAGAACGCGGTCACCCTTGACGGCGACGATCTGGCGCCGCTTTACGAAGCCGCGCGCCGCCATGAGGTGACTATCCTGTGCGGGATGGACGAACGGGAAGGCGGCCTCAGCCAAGCGACCCTCTACAATACCGTGGTGCTGATCGGCGCCGATGGCCGACTCCTCAATCGCCATCGCAAACTGATGCCCACCAATCCGGAGCGCATGGTATGGGGTTTTGGTGATGCCTCCGGCCTGAAGGTCACGGAAACGCCGGCGGGAAGAGTCGGTGCGCTGATCTGCTGGGAGAACTATATGCCCTTGGCGCGGTACGCCCTGTACGCCCAGGGCATCGAAATCTACGTCGCGCCTACCTACGACAGCGGCGCCGGCTGGATCTGCAGTATGCAGCACATCGCCAGGGAGGCGGGCTGCTGGGTGGTGAGTAGCGGCAATGCACTGACGGCGAGGGACGTTCCGGACGATTTTCCCCAGAAGGCGGTGCTGTACCCGGACCCGGATGAATGGATAAACCCGGGCGACTCGGTAGTCATCGCGCCGGGCGGCGAGATCGTGGCCGGCCCGCTTCGCAACGAGCAGGCGATTCTGTATTGCGAAGTCGATCCCCAACAAGTCGGGATTGCGCGCCGCAGCCTCGACGTCGTCGGCCATTACTCACGTCCCGACATCTTCCAACTGCACGTCAACACCCAGCCGCAAACACCCGTGCGCTTCGACTGACCTTGAAAAAAGGGTCAGTACCCTTTTCTCTGGCGAAACGTAATGGCGGGGATTAAAAAGGGTACTGACCCCTTTTCTGTTTGACCCCTTTTCTGTTTTCTGTTCCTGCCCTGGCGACCGCCGCCGGCGCGGGCATACTGGCGCTGTCGGGCGGCCTCGACACGCACCCCATCATCGCTCTTGCCCTCGCCACCACCGGCACTGTGGCGCTCCTCTCTCTCGACATCGCCGGTACCACGCCGTGGCACTCTGGCACGATCAACTCAATCGGCAATCACTTTCATCTTGAGCTGGTCGAAGACCGCTGCACGGGCGCCGCCGAGTGCGTCAAAGTCTGTCCGCGCAACGTGCTCCACATGACCGGAAGACAACGCCGCGTCCGGATCGAGCGCCCCGAAAACTGCCTGCTCTGCGGAGCCTGCATCGTCCAGTGCCCCGACGACGCCCTGCGCTTCCGCTTCGAGGATGGACGCGTCGTCGAGCCCGAGACGGTTCGAACCACGCACCTCAACCTCCTCGGCCGCCGCACCGAGACACGCCGCTGACTCCCTGTCTCGGTCAGGGGACTGTCCGAAGCAGTTGCGTAAAAGGGGTCAGCAGTTGCGTAAAAGGCGTAAAAGGGGTCAGTACCCTTTTTTGCCGTAGCCGTAAAACAAAAAGGGTACTCCGACCCCTTTTTCTTCGGCCACCCGCTACGGGAATGCCGTCGAAACTCCGTCGCTCTCCCCGGGCCGGCGGCAACTTCCCATGCAAGTCATTGATTATTTGTGCCAACTCCTGTGGCATGCGGATTGCTTCGTTGGTGCGGCGTCGTCAATAAACCCACACGCGCACCCCGGTCGGGCCCGGCCGAGCCGGCGCGCAACCGCAGCGCCAAGGAGTGTCGATGGCCATCAATGAACGCGTTCTGATCGCGCTCGCCGTGCGCGGCGACGACGCCGACGCGCTGCGACTCACCAATCTGATCATGACGGTGGCGCATTTCGGCAGTGCCATGACCGGCGCACGCTACCTGGTGTTAGCGACTGGCGAGACGGCGGCGCACATCGCCGTCAATCGCCCCTGGGTGGAGGGCGTGAAGTTGGCGCAGGCCAAGGCAACGGCCGAGCGCCTCGGAATCGGATTCAGCGCGGAGCAGTTCGAGCATTCGGCCGGCGCCAGCGAGGAGGAGGCGCAGACGCGCCGTGCCGCCTTCGTGATGGGGCGCCCGGAGGCGCGCGCCGCCTGCAAGGCGAACGCGGGCAACGCGGTGCCGATCAGCGATCTCCGCGCCCTGGCGAAGACCGTCATGCCCCTCAAGCCCGCGGCGCGCGAAGACGAGCCGGCGACGGCGCTGGACATACCCGCCGAGCAGGTGCAGGCGCTGTTGGATATAGACGCACCGCCCAAGCTGATGCGCAGTCCCTGCATGAAGCCCTTCAAGACCTTCTACGTGCGCAAGAAGGCCGGGGTAAGCCGTGCTGCTTCGCGGACGGGAGGGCGCCGGCGCTGGGCGACGTCGGCCGGCACTCCGGCCGCGACGTCTGGCGCGGCGCCGGCTACTAGTCGCTGCGCGACGGCATCCTGGAAGGCCATTTTCCGGCCGGTTGCCGGACCTGCGTGGACATCGCCTACGGGCCGTGGTCGCACTTCGTCAAGTACGTGGCCGGCGACTACAACGTGTGGTTCGAATGTGCCTTCGGCGCGCCTTTCCTCGAACCGGTGTTCAGCCAGCGCGTGGTCGGCACGCCCGAGAACGCAGAGATCGCGCAGCGCCAGCGCACGATGCGCCGCCGACTGCAGTCGCGGGCCGGCGGATTCGGGCAGCGCGGCCGGTAAGTTGAAAGGAGGACGGAGATGAGCGTCGCAGAGGGTCAACCGCGGGACGATGCCCAAGCGCTGCTGCACCGGGTGGAAGAGCAGCTGCGCGCGGCCGAGGAGCGCGCAGCCGCGGCGGACGACGCGGTCGCACAGGCGCTGTCACTGCTGCGCCAGGCCGATGCGGCCGCCGGGACGCTCGAGAAGATCGCCGCGGAGCTGCTCGCCCAGCCGCTGGCGGTGCCGACCCTGAACCGGCTCGGCGAGATCTACCACATGCTCGGGCGCGGTCCATGCGCGCGCACCTGCTTCGAGAAGGCCGCAGGCATCGAGCCGGCCAACAGCGATTCGGCCAACAACCAGGGCGTGGTCTACTTCGCCGCCGAGGACTACGACCGCGCCGAGTGGTTCTTCCAGCGCGCCATCGAGCTCGATCCGGACAATCGTTCCGCGCACGACAATCTCGAACGTCTGGCCTCGATGCGTGCAGGTCAGCAACAGCGCGTTCCGCAGGAAACCGAGGTGATTGTCTATCAGATGACCAAGGTCGCTTCGACGGCGGTGGTCAACGCGATACGGCGTCACAACATCGACGCGGAACAGTCCCACTTTCTGGGCGACGCGGCGCTGACCGAAGAGCTGGTGCGACTGGGCAATCCCACACTGGATCGCTACTTCGTGCTGCACGTGACCGGACAGCTGGTGCGCAATCTCGGACTCACGCGTCGACTCAACTGGTATCGCCTTAACGGGGAGGAGCAGGGGAAAAAGGTCAAGATCATCAGCATGACGCGCGATCCGCTCTCCTGGTTCGTCGCGCACTTCATCCAGTGTTTCGACGGCTACATCGGCGGAGTCCGGGCTTGGGCGGCGGACTCCGGTGACGTGTCTCCGTCCGCGCCGCTTGCGGAGCTCATGGAGGCCTTCGGTCGTGCAGTGGTCTCGTTCATGCAAGAGGCCGGCGGAGACCTGATTGCGCCGGACTACCGCGACCGGATTTTCGCGCTCGCGTCGGGCAAAGGCCAGTTCATCGCAGCGGTTGCCGAACAGGCGTTGCTGTTTTCCCGCCCGCTGGTCTGGTTCGACGACTATTTCCTCCCGGTCTTCGGCATCGACCTGATCCGCGAACCGTTCGACGCGTCACGCGGATACGGCCTGCTCAGCAACGCGTTCGCCGACGTATTGCTTCTCAAGTTCGAAACACTGGCCCAGGCTGAACCCGTGATCGGCGCATTTGTCGGTGCGCCGGAGTTGACGCTGGAGCGCGAGAACGTCTCCGCGCGCAAGCAAGCCGCGAACGAAATCAAGCTTGGTCTGCAGGCGGCATTCTCGGACTGGCTGCGCGACCAGATCTACAACACCCCCTACTGCCGGCAGTTCGGCTACTCGGCCCCGTGAGCGCAAGACGAGGCCGGCGCGCGGCTCCGTTGGCGGCGCGGTCCCCTTTTTGCTGGCGCCTCAGGCAACCAAGAACCCAAGGGGGAAAAGGGTACTGACCCCTTTTTACTTGAGTGAGGGGCGTCTTCATCCGTCAGCGCTCCGCGTCAGGCCTTTGCGGTGCCCAGTGTCCAGTCGATAAACTGGATGGAAATACAGGATCGCAAGGATGCGGATCATGGCCCATGTGGCGGCGGCCAGGACGGCCACCCGGGACAGGGATGCTGGTCTTTACCAGCGTCACCGGCCCGAGCAGACGCTGCTCTATCGGATCGTCGACGAGTATTACCCGGCATTCGTTGCCCATTTGGCGGAGCAGGCCAAGGATCTGCCGGATTACGTGCATCGCGAGTTCGAGGATTACCTCAAATGCGGGCAACTGGAACATGGATTCCTGCGGGTGCGTTGCGAGTCCTGTCACGCCGAACACCTGGTCGCCTTCAGCTGCAAACGAAGAGGTTTTTGCCCCAGTTGCGGGGCGCGGCGCATGGCCGAGAGCGCGGCCTTGTTGGTCGATGAAGTCTTGCCCGAGCAGCCCATGCGTCAGTGGGTGCTCAGTTTCCCGTATCCCTTGCGCTTTGTGTTCGCCAGCAGGCCCGAGATCATGGGTCAGGTGCTGGGCATCGTTTACCGCGTCATCGCCACGCATCTGGTCAAGAAAGCGGGCTATACCCACCAAACGGCCAAGACCGGCGCGGTCACCCTGATCCAGCGCTTCGGCAGTGCGCTGAACCTCAACACCCACTTTCACATGCTGTTCCTCGATGGGGTGTACGTCGCACGCCCCGACGGGTCGACCCGGTTTCGCTGGGTCAAGGCGCCAACCGGCCAGGAACTCACCCAACTCGCGCATACCATCACCCACCGGGTTGGCCGTTTTTTGGAACGCCAGGGCTTGTTGGAGCGGGACGCCGAGAACAGCTATCTGGCCGGGGATACGACCGACGATGACCCGCTGAATCCACTGCTGGGATCTTCCATTACCTACCGCATCGCCATCGGGCCACACGCAGGGCGCAAGGTGTTTACGCTGCAAACCCTGCCCGCATGCGAACCGGAGGCACCATTCGGCGACACGGTCGGCAAGGTGGCCGGGTTTTCACTGCATGCCGGGGTGGCGGCCAGGGCCGATGAACGCAAGAAGCTCGAACGCCTGTGCCGGTACATCAGCCGCCCGGCGGTGTCGGAACAGCGGCTGTCACTCACGCCCAATGGCAACATCCGTTACCAGCTCAAGACGCCGTACCGGGACGGCACCACGCATGTGATCTTTGAGCCGCTGGATTTCATTGCCCGCCTGGCGGCGCTGGTGCCCCGGCCGCGCGTCAATCTGACCCGCTTTCACGGGGTGTTTGCGCCGAACAGCAAACATCGCGCCATGGTCACCCCGGCCAAACGGGGCAAGGGCAACAAGGCCAGGGTACCCGATGAACCACCAACGCCGGCTGAGCGCCGGGCCTCCATGAGCTGGGCGCAGCGCTTGAAACGCGTCTTTGGCATCGACATTGAGAGCTGTCCGGCCTGCCGCGGGGCCGTGAAGGTGATTGCCTGTATTGAAGACGCGGAGGTGATCAAGAGGATTCTCGATCACCTGAAGCAAAAGGCCGACGCAAACGAACCCAGCCAGTTGCCTGAGAGTCGGGCGCCGCTGACGAGTCTGTTCGTCTGACAACACAACCGACGACAAGACGCTGTGCCGTGAGCCCCGGCAGGGTCCCGGCTTGCCGAGAGGTTTGGGAAGAAGGGGTAAATGGAGAAAACACAGGCAGGTTCTAGACGATACCCGCGGCATTCGGGGCGCACTAACGATGATCGGACGGTAAAGCGGCGGGCCGTTGACGGTAAGCTGCTGCTGGACCTGGGCAAAAAGGCCGTTTATTCTTCTTATACTTGGTCCCCGCTATATTTGGACGTAGCGTTGCAGGGATCTTCCTGGTTCACGAACGCTCCACTTCGTTGCTCTTGCACCGGCGCGCCCGGTTTTCACAATCCTCACGTTTGGCACGTGATGCGTGCCGCAAAGGATCCCGAACTCCGGAGTGCCTGCAAGTCTGGGTTCACCCCGAACGCACCCGCAGAGACCAGAGAATGGAATCGCACCCCACCGGTACGGAAAGGCCCGAACAGGAAGCACCGCAACAGTCGGTCGAAGAGGCCGCAAGGAGTCCGCACGGCTCGGGCAGCGCGGAAGCCGAACGTCGCTTTGAGCGATGCGTACCTGCTGCAATCCGGGAAGAACGGATCAGTCCTTCGCCAAAATGCTCCGTCATCACGTGGGTTCGCTGCCGCGGGTGGACGCTGCAGTCGCCGCGTGTCAAACGCCGCGAAGCGGGGGCGCGACGGCCGGTATCCTTGTACCAGGCGGTTTGCGTGCTGCTGCTGCTCAGCGGGTGCACATCCTCCGCCCAGGATCTGAGCTTCCTCGACCCCCAGGGGCCGGTCGCCGCCGCGCAACGTACGCACCTGATCGGCATCGTCGCGATCGTGCTGATCGTGGTGTTGCCCGTCATCGTGTTGGCTCCGCTGTACGCGTGGCGTTACCGCTACCGCAATTCCTCCGCGCCCTATACGCCGCGATGGGCGTTCTCGCGGCCGCTCGAATTCGTGATCTGGGGTGTTCCGTTCGCCATCGTGATCGGCCTCGCGGTGTGGCTGTCGAAGAGCACCCTCGCGCTCGATCCCTACAAGCCGCGTTCGCCCGACACGCCCCTGCACATCCAGGTCATCGGCTACGACTGGAAGTGGCTGTTCATCTATCCGCGCTCCGGCGTCGCGAGCATGGGGCTGCTTGCGTTTCCCGCGGGCAGGCCGCTGTCGCTGGATCTGACTTCCGACACCGTCATGCAGTCGTTCTTCATTCCCGCGCTCGGCAGCCAGATCTATGCCATGGGAGGCATGGTCACGCATCTGCATCTGGCGGCCGACGCCCCGGGCCGGTTCCTGGGCGAGAATACCCAGTACAACGGCAAGGGCTTCGCACAGCAGAAGTTCATCGCCCGCGCGATGACACCGGCCGACTATCACGCGTGGATCCGACATGTCAGGACGACCGGCATTCGGCTGACCCCCGGCGTCTATGACGTACTGCGAAAGCGCGCCACCAAGACGGCAGCCCGCAAGGCGCTGCACGCCGATCGCATGCCCGACGGCGAGGTCTATTTCACCGGCGTATCGCCGCAGCTGTTCGGCAACGTGGTGCGGTCTTTTCACGGCGGTCCGTCGACCTCGGCCGCCCTGGTGCGCGGCATGGCATCGGGGTACGGGTCGAAGTCAGGCGCGGGGCCCGCGCGCGCCACGGCGGCCGAGTGACCGCCATGTCGCTCACCCACTTCATCTTCGGGCGCCTGGCCTGGGACCAGCTTCCTTTCTGGCGGATGCTGCAGCACCCGAGCGACGCGAACATCGTCAACGGCATCATCGCGACGACTGCCGCGGGAATCGTCGTGGTCGGCGCCGCGGTGACCGTCGGCCTGATCACCCGGCACGGCAAATGGCGTGTGCTGTGGTCGCAGTGGCTGACCAGCGTCGACCACAAGCGCATCGGCATCATGTACATCGTCCTCGCCTTCGTGATGCTCACGCGCGCAGTGATCGAAGCCGTGCTCATGCGCACGCAGCAGGCATTCGGCCTCGATGGCGGCTTTCTGTCACCTGACCACTTCGCACAGCTGTTCAGCACCCACGGCACCATCATGATCTTCTTCATGGCGATGCCGTTCCTGACCGGGGTCATCAACTATGTCATGCCGCTGCAGATCGGGGCGCGCGACGTCTCCTTTCCGGTGATGAACTCGATCAGCCTGGCCCTCACGGCCGCGGGTGCGGCCCTGGTCATGGTGTCGCTGGATATCGGCCGCTTCTCGACCGGGGGCTGGAGCGGTTATCCGCCCTACACCGAGGCGGCCTTCCAGCCGGGGGTCGGTCCAGACTACTGGATCTGGGCGCTTACGCTTTCCTCGCTGGCCTCGATGATGACCGGCATCAATTTTGCCGTCACCATCTACAAGCGACGCACCAGCGGCATGGAGTTCTTCCGCATGCCGCTGTTCACATGGACGGCGCTGTGCACGAGCATCCTGATGATCTTCGCCATGCCGCCGCTCACCGTTGCTACCCTTCTGCTGGCGCTGGATCGCTACCTCGGGTTCCATTTCTTCACCAACGGATTCGGCGGCAACATGATGAACTTCGCCAATCTTTTCTGGCTGTTCGGTCACCCCGAAGTCTACATCCTGATCCTGCCGGCCTTCGGGGTCTACTCGGAGGTGTTCTCCACCTTCTCGGGAAAGGTTCTCTACGGCTACCGGTCCCTGGTGCTGGCGACCATGGCGATCGCGGTTCTTTCGTTCACCGTATGGGTGCACCATTTCTTCACCATGGGGCAGAGCGCCCATATCAACGCCGTGTTCGGCATCGCCACCATGCTGATCGGCATCCCGACCGGCGTGAAGGTCTACGACTGGCTGCTCACCATGTATCGGGGCCGCGTTCGGCTGACGGTGCCGATGGTCTATGCGCTCGGATTCATGATGCTGTTCGTCATCGGCGGCCTGTCCGGCATCGTGCTCGCCAACCCGTCGGTCGACTACCAGGTGCACAACACCGTGTTTCTGGTCGCTCATTTTCACAATATGCTGATTCCGGGCCTGCTGTTCGGAATGCTGGCCGCCTATCATCTCTGGTTTCCGAAGGCCTTCGGCTTCAGGCTTGACGAGCGCTGGGGGATGATCGCGGCAGCATGCTGGATCCTCGGTTTCATGCTGGCCTTCTTTCCCCTCTATGCGCTCGGTCTGCTCGGATTCCCACGCCGGACGGTCGCCTACTTCGACCCGGTCTACGTGCCCTACATGAGGGTCGCACTGGTCGGCGCCGGATTCATCGCGGCCGCGCTCTGCAGCCTGTTCGTTCAGCTCTGGGTATCGATCCGCAAGCGGGAGGCCTACCGCGCGCCGGCCGGCGATCCCTGGGACGGACGCAGCCTGGAATGGGCGACGCCCTCACCGCCGCCCGAGTACAACTTTCCGGTGCCGCCCGAGGTCACCGCTCGTGACGCCTTCACACGCGCCAAGGACAGCGGCGTCGCCTATCAGGTCCCGGAGGAATTCGCCGACATCAGGATGCCGAAGAACAGCGCCCTGGGCCCGATCCTGGGGGGCGCTGGCGCGCTGGTCGGCTTCGGTCTGGTCTGGCACCTGTGGTGGCTTGCGAGCGCCGGTATGCTCGCGGCGGTGGCCGCCATCATAGCGCGTGGCTTCGCCCGCAACACCGAAAGACTCATTCCCGCGAGCGAGGTGGAACGCGAGCACATGAAATGGCTGGAGCTGGTCGCGTCAACCCGTGCGGTGTCGCGGCTGCATGAGCTGGACTCCTCGAACGCCGGACTGGCGGCCCACGCCCTGGCGGAGTCCGAACCATGACGGCAGGAAGCGTCTCCCATCCCGGGCTCCGGCTCGGTGCCGCACACCCCGACGCGAACGAGTACGCCGAGGAGCTGCTGTTCGGCTTCTGGGTGTTCCTGATGAGCGACGCAATCGTGTTCGGGTTGCTGTTCGCCACCTACGCCTCGATGCTCCATGCGACCGCCGGCGGACCGGGCCCCAAGCAGCTGTTCGACATCAGAAGCGCCTTCGGCGAAACCGTGGCCCTGCTGTGCAGCAGCTTCACCTACGGCATGGCGTCGTTGGCGCTCAAATACGGAAGGCGTCGCGGCCCGCTGGTTGCGTGGCTGTGCGTCACGCTTGCGCTCGGCGTTGTCTTCCTCGGCCTCGAGGTTCACGATTTCCTGGCGATGATCCAGATGGGTGCCGGACCCGGCCGCAGCGGCTTCGCGTCGGCGTTCTTCGCGCTGGTTCCTCTGCACGGACTGCATGTGTTCACCGGCTGCGTCTGGATGCTCGCCCTGATGGTGCAGATGGCCGTCTACGGGGTTGACAAGCGGGTGAAGCTCGGGCTCTTGAGGCTCGGCCTTTTCTGGCACTTCCTCGACATCGTGTGGGTGGCCATCTTTTCGGTCGTGTACCTGGGTGGACTGTCATGACCCGTTCATCCCCAGAGAACCGGATCTCGAACCGACCGTCCGAAGACCCCACGGCGGAATACCGGCGGGAGCTTCGCTCCTACATTTACGGCTTCGTGCTCGCCTTTGCGCTCACGGGCGTGCCCTTCGCCCTGGTCTATTGGTCGGCGGTGCCCCGCTTCTGGATCCTTGTCGCGATCGGCGTGTTCGCCGTGGTCCAGGGTATTGTGCACTTTCGCTTCTTTCTGCACATCGATCCGCCACGACAGAAGGCGGACGACCTTCACCTCATGCTGTTCTCCACCCTGCTCCTGATGTTCATGGCCGGCGGCACGATCTGGATCCTGGCAAACCTCGCCACGAGAATGCACTGACCCGGTGCTTTCAACCCGCGGGGTGCGAGTCGCGCACAGGGATTCGATTCCCCGCCGTCCACGAACAGCCGCCCCCGTGCTCTTCAGAACCCGATGAATTCACACCGCGCCGGCGCGGACGGGCGCACACGCGTCCAGCACACAGGCACCAGCCGGCCACCACCGGGGAACGGCAGAGTCCCGGCCGTTGTGCGACGAGCCGGCGCCGGCCGCGCGCCGGGAGTTGTTCACTTCGCACTGGCCTTCGGGCGGTTGGGCGCATCGGCTGCGCCCGCGGGCAGTGGCGGGGTTGGGGCGAATACCCGTTGCAGTCGGTGAACGCTGACGTCACCGCAAAGACAGACCGCGGGGCCGCGTGTCGATATTGCTAACACTTCGTCCGGTACGGCGGCGCGTCCAAAAACGGCCATACGGAGAAAAAGGGGTCAAGGGGTCAGTACCCTTTTTCAGGTGGCTTGCGTCATGGGTGACGGCAAAAAGGGTACTGACCCCGTTTAATCCTGTTCTTGCTGTTCGACCAGTTGCCAGGTCGGATCGGGATTGTATTCGGTCATGGCCGCGGCGATCGAAGCGGTGTCGGGCCCCAGGTTCTTCTGGTAGACGCGGCCCTGCTGGTTGACGACGAACGTCATCACTCCCGAATTGCCCCATTTGGAGGGATAGGCGACCAGAGCGTAGCCGGCGATCATGTTGTCGTTGATGATGTAGCTGAATTTTCCGCCGGGCGCGCTGGGGCCCTGGGCGGTGAGGATCTTCAAGATGTAGCCGTGGAAGGGGCGCGGCTTGTGCAGCTTGTGCGGCTGGCTGTGGCCGGAGCGCGCGGTGCGGTTGCGCGGTCCGTAGCCTTCCGCGCGCGCTTGGGCGACGAGCGCGCCGAGCGGGCTGGGTTTTTCACCTTCGGCGGTTTGCCAATAGAGACCGTCGTGATGACCGGGCGTGCTGAAGAATTTCTGGGCGTAGACGGCCAAGCCCTGCGTGTCGCCGCCCGATTCGGTGAAAAACTCCCACTGCGCCACGGCATAGGCGCGGCAGGTGGCGATGGCCGACAGCTCATTCTGGCCGATGCGGCGATTGAGAATTTCCTCCAGGCCGGCTTTGGTGTCGAACAGCCAGCGGTCGTTGCGTTTGACGATCGGGATGGGGAATGGCCAATGGTTTCGGCCTACGAGGATGGTGTAGGCGTTGCCGCTCTTCTGCAGTTGGGCCGATGTCTGGCGGCTCGCGGAAAAACGTTTCAGCTCGTTTCGATCCTGAACGCGGTCGCCGGAGAGCAATTGTTTGCCATCCGTCCCGAAAAGCTTCGAAACGACGCGCGGCCCCCCCGTCTTCGCCGCCTCTGCCAGGGCCTGCATCGCATCTTCCGCGGTGGAAAAAGTGGGTTGCGCAGATGCCGCGGTTTGAGCGGCGGCGGACGAAGGAAAAAGGGGTCAGTACCCTTTTTCAGCTGGCTTGCATCATGGGTGACGGCAAAAAAGGGTACTGACTCCGGGTATTCCCTATTAAACAGAGTATTATGGCTGCGCGGGACGGCCGCGCCGGGACTCGGCAGCGTCTCAATATTCCCGTTCCGCGGCCGCTATCCCTCTTAGGATACAACGCAAACAAGGGCCCCGAAAGGCCGTTACGGCAATACCGGACGCGGTATGGATCATCCATTTCTTTTCATCGTCGCCGTCTCGGGCGGGTTGGGCTTTCTGGCCGGCTTCGTCATGCACCGTTCCGACTTTTGCGTCGCGGGGATGTTCCGTGACTGGTTCCTGTTTCGCGACGTGTCCATGCTGCGCATGCTGGCGCTGCTGGTGGTGGTCAGCGCTGCGCTGTTCCAGCTGGGTACGCTAGTGGGCTGGATCCGCTCGGGGCCGTTTCCGCTCCTGGGTCCCGCCTCGCTGGCCACGCTGATGGCTGGGGCGCTGTTTGGTGTCGGCATGGTGCTGGCTGGCGGCTGTGTGGTGGGCAGCCTGTACAAGTTGGGGGCCGGCAGCCTGCTGAGCGGCGTGGCGTTGTTGGGTATGCTGGTGGGCAGCGCCCTGTATGCGGAATTCCATCCGGCCTGGTCGGCCTTCGCCCGCGCCACGGCGCTTTTCGGCGGGGCCGTGACGCTGCCCCGGTTCCTGGGCCTGCCGGCCGGGACGCTGGTGTGGCCGGTCGTGGCGCTGGGGGCGGGGCTGCTGGCGCGCAGTGGCCGCGCCGGCCCTTGGCAGCGCCCGGCGTACGTCGACGGTTATCTCCAGCCCTGGAAGACGGCGCTGGTGCTGGCCGGCATCGGTTTTGCCTCCTATGCGCTGATCGGCATGCCGTTGGGCATCACCACCTCTTACGCCAAGTTGGGCGCCACCGTTGAGGCCTGGTTCGCCCCTGCCCATGTAGCCAGCTTGAGTTACTTCGTCGCCCGGCCACTTGACTACACACCGCCCTTTTCCCGCGTTGCGGTGCACGGCGGTGCGGGACCGGGCCTTGATGCTGTCGCCGCCATCCAGTATCCGCTCATCGTCGGGATCGTCCTGGGAGCGGCCCTGTCGGCCCGGTGCCTGGGCGAGTTCCGGGTCTACTACCGGGTCCCGGCGGGTCAGTACATGTCTGCGCTGACCGGTGGCGTGATCGTAGGCATGGCGGCGCGCATGACGCCGGGCTGCAATATCTGGCACCTGTGGGGCGGCCTTCCCATCCTCGCCACGCAGAGTCTGGTCTTTCTATGCGGCCTCGTGCCCGGCGCCTGGCTCGGCAGCCGGCTGCTGACCGGCTTCGTGTTGCGTGCCGCCAAGACTGGTGATGTGTTGTGTACAAGGAACTGAAGACGATGCAAGACAGCGAACCAGACATCATCGAATATGACATCCGCGGCCAGATTTGTCCGTCATGTCTGCTCATGACCCTGCAGCGAATCAACGAATTGGGTGGTGCCATCAAGGAGGGTCTGCACTCCATGCACGTGCTCACCGACAACCGCCATGCCACCGCGACCATTCCCGCAGCCGTGAGCCACATGGGGTTCGACGTGAAGGTCAGCAAGGACACTGACTATTACCGCATCGCGATCACCGCGCTACGCTGAACCCCGCGGATACCACTCGCCACATGGACACCCGCCATCCGACAAAGATCCAGCCGCCGGCAGCCGGCGTGCCCTATTCATATGAGCAGCTCATCGCCTATATCCGCGCCAAGGTGAACCAGCTGTTAGAGGTCATGGGCACCCTGCCGCTGGATCCTGAAGAGCTTGACGACAAAGACCTTCTGGATCTCGATCCCATCGGTATTGTCACCGAGTCTTTCCGGCAAGTGATCGGCCATCTGCGTGAGACCAATACCGATCTGGTGTTGGCGCGCAATGAACTGCACGCCATGCTCGATGCTGCCGGAGCGGCCATCGTGGCTGTCGATGAGAATTTCCAGGTGCAGGCCGCCAATGACCTGGCCAACCACCTGTTCTCCGACGACAGCGGAAACGTCGAAGGGCTGTGTTTCTGCGAATGCGCCGCGCATGTCTGCTGCCGTGACGGCGCCTTGGAGCGTCTCGTCGCCTCGGGCGAGGGTAGTCAAAGCTGGGACGTCGTGGTCAACGGCAGGGATTTCCATATGATGGCGACTGCATTCCGCGTGAGCGATGCGGAGCCGGCATGGCTGATCCTGATATTCACCGATATTACTGAACGCAAACAGGACGAGGAGAAGCTGAAACAGGCCGCTGCCGTATTCGATGCGACCGCCGAGGCCATCATCGTCACCGACCGGGACGCAAACATCACTGCAGTCAATCGCGCATTCACCGTCATGACCGGGTACGCCGCGGCTGAGATGGTGGGCTGCAATCCGCGCCTGCTACAGTCCGGCCGCCATGACCGTGCCTTCTACGCCACCATATGGAAGTCTCTGGAGTGCAGCGGCCATTGGCAGGGTGAGATATGGGATCGGCGCAAGGACGGCGAAATCTTCCCCGCCTGGCAGGCCATCAGTGCCGTCCGTGACGAACACGGCGAGGTCGTCACCTATGTCTCCATTCTGTCGGATATATCCGTGGTCAAGCAGTCCCAGGAGCAGCTGGACTTCCTGGCGCACCACGATACCTTGACCGCGCTGCCCAACCGTGTTCTGTTCAATGATCGCCTGCGCCACGCTATGGATGTCAGCCGCCGCGACGGCACCATGCTGGGACTGGTCTTCATTGATCTCGATCGGTTCAAGACCATCAACGACAGTCTGGGCCACCCGCTGGGCGACAAACTGCTGGTTCAGGCAGCCAAGCGTATCCAGCAGCACGTTCGGACCGTCGATACGGTGGCCCGCCTGGGCGGCGACGAATTCGTGATTCTGATCGAGCACCTTGGCAGCGCCCAGGACGTGGCCAGGCTGTGTCAGAAGATCATCGATGCCTTTCAACAGCCGCTCCTGGTGGATGGGCACGAACTGCACCTCACCATGAGCATGGGGATTAGCCTGTTCCCCCGCGACGGCGACGATGCCGCTACACTGATCAAACACGCTGACGCCGCCATGTATCGCGCCAAGGACGAGGGTCGCAACGTCTTTCAGTTCTTTACCCAGGAGCTGTCCATCACCGCCTTCGAACGACTGACCCTGGAGACGGCGCTACGTCACGCCCTGGAGTTCGAACAGCTGGAACTGTATTACCAGCCGCAATATGCTCTCGCCGATGGCCGGCTGGTGGGTGCCGAAGCGCTGTTGCGCTGGAATCATCCGGACCTGGGGGTGGTTGCGCCGGACAAGTTTATCCCGGTCGCGGAAGAGAATGGCCTGATCTTGCCCATCGGCGAATGGGTATTGCGTCAGGCCTGTGCGGATGCTCGACGCTGGCGGGATGCCGGCTACGTTTCGCAGCGGGTGGCGGTGAACATTTCCGCCGTGCAGATCCAGCGCGGCGACATCGTCGCCGCTGTGCAGAAGGCGCTGCACGACAGCGGGCTTCCGGCGGTGGCGTTGGAGCTGGAGATCACCGAGAGTGTCATCATGCAACGCCCGGAGCAGGCCAAGCGGGTACTTCACCGTCTGCGCGAGTTGGGGATCACCATCGCCATCGACGACTTTGGCACCGGCTATTCGTCTCTGAGTCAGCTCAAGCGCCTGCCCGTGGACCGACTCAAGATCGACCGCAACTTCGTGCGCGACGTGGTGACTGATGGCGACGACGAGGCCATTGTGCACGCCGTCATCGCTTTGGGCCGGGCCATGCATCTGGAAATCATGGCGGAAGGTGTGGAGGAATCGGCTCAGCAGCACTTCCTGTGCGAAGCGGGCTGCCACGGTGCTCAAGGCTACCTGTTTGGCCGCCCCGAGCCGGCTCCCATGTTCGAGGCCCGGCTCGAAGAAGAAAAAGGGTGAAAAAGGGGTCTGAAAAAGGGGTCAGTACCCTTTTTCAGATGGCTCGCACCACGGGTGACGGGAAAAAAGGGTACTGACCCCTTTTATTAAAAAAAAGGGTCAGTACCCTTTTTCACAATTTCCTCGTAACATGACTTGTTCTCCGACATCAGGAAAAAGGATTTTCCGATGCCCCGAAAGCCGCGATTTTATCTGCCGGGCGTGCCGACACATGTTGTGCAGCGTGGCAATGACCGCCATGCCGTATTCTTTACCGACGACGACTACCGCGCCTATCTCAGGTGGTTGAAAGAGGCTGCGCTTCGGTACGGCTGTGCGGTGCATGCGTATGTGTTGATGACCAATCACGTGCACCTGCTGGTGACGCCGGAGTCGGAGGTGTCGATCAGCCGAATGCTCCAGCACGTGGGGCGTTGCTATGTGACCTACGTCAACCACCGGTACAACCGCACCGGTACATTGTGGGAGGGGCGCCATAAGGGCTCCGTGGTCCATTCCGAGCACTACGCGCTGGTCTGTCAGCGTTACATCGAGATGAATCCGGTTCGCGCGGGAATGGTGGCGGCACCCGGGGAATATCCATGGTCGAGCTATCGGGCCAATGCTTACGGTGTGCCGCCGGCGTGGTTGCGTTGCCTACCCGAATACCGGCATTTGGCGGCGACGGATCGGGATAGGCACCACGCATACCGGGAACTGTTCAGCAGTGTCCTGGAACCCGAGCAGGTCCATGCCATCCGCTCATGCGCCCAGACCGGGACGCCTTTGGGCAATGACCATTTCAGAAAGCAGATCGAGGATATGTTGGGCAGAAGGGTTGGTCAGAGCCGCCGCGGCCGACCGAATATACGGACTGGCCGCGACGAAAAAGGGTACTGACCCCTTTTCCCTGACCCCTTTTCCCTTTTCCGTTGAGCGGAGTACCCCCATGAATGCTACTGCAGAAATCCAGGTTGTTCCCATCGGCGCCGGGGTGTCGGTGCGAAAGGAGATCCGGCGGGCGGTCGAGATCCTGCGGGGGTTCGATCTGACCCTGGAGACTCATGCCTCGGGTACCAACCTGGAAGGCGAGCTGTCCACCATCCTGCGGGCCCTCGAGACCTTGCACGAGGCTCTGCACGCCGAGGGCGTCGTGCGTATGGTGACCTACTTGAAGCTGGAGACCCGCACCGACAAGACGCCGACCCTGGCGGGCAAGCGACTATAGAAGAGGGGTCAGTACCCTTTTTCTCAGCCGGCTTGATAGGGAAAGGGTACTGACCCCTTTATTTCGGTACTGACCCCTTTATTTCCGGGAAAAGGGTACTGACCCCTTTATTTCCTTTATTTTCCCCGGGCTCGGCCGAGGCTACCACGGGATGCCCGGTCGCCTGGGCATGCCGGGTTGCGTGACGACTGATCGAGCTGTCGCAGCAAAGGGTGGTGCCGCAGGTCTGGCAGGTCCGCAGATGCACCCAGCTGTCCCCCGTCTTGATGCACTCCTCGCACTCTTCGTGTTTGACCGTATTGACGGCGAGCAGGTGTGAGCAGGCGGTGCCAGGGGCCATGACGATCTCCTGATGGTTGGAGAGGCGGAGCAGCGCCAAGGTTGGCCGGCGTTGCGGCTTTCGGTATATGCTGCCGTGAAGCCACCATAGATGAACCCCACTGGAATACAACATGAGCATCCATGCCTTGGCACCCGACCCGGAAGAGCGCACGAGTGCCTGTTCGGCCATCGAGCGGATCATCCGTCCCAAGGTGCATGACCTGGGAGGCTTCTCGGTGCGGCGCGCGCTGCCCGCGGGCGGCCGGCGCATGGTGGGCCCCTGGGTCTTCTTCGATCACATGGGGCCGGCCACCTTCCCACCTGGCCGGGGAGTCGATGTGCGGCCCCATCCCCACATCAATCTCGCCACGGTGACCTACCTGTTCGAGGGTGAGATGCTCCACCGGGACTCCCTCGGCAACGCGCTGGCCATCCGTCCCGGGGAGATCAATCTCATGGTGGCCGGCCGCGGTATCGTGCACTCGGAGCGCCAGCGGGAGGAGGTCAAGGCCGCGAACAACCGCCTTAGCGGTCTGCAGCTCTGGCTGGCGCTGCCCGAGGCCGACGAGGAGATGGAACCCGAGTTCCATCACTACGATGCGGCGCGGATACCGGCTGTGGAGGTCGATGGGGTTCCCGTGCGGGTCCTGATCGGCGCCGCCTATGGGGCCTGCTCGCCCGTGAAGACCTTCGCCGAGACCCTGTACGTGGAAGCGGAGCTGAAGGCGGGCCAGAGCCTGGTCCTGCCCGACGAGATCGCGGAGCGCGCCGTCTACATCCCCACGGGAAAACTCACGGCCCGCGACAGCGTCATCGAGCCCTTGACCATGGCGGTGTTCGCCCCCGAGCCGGGCGTCGCCGTGACCGCGGCCAAGGACACCCGCCTCGTCATCATCGGCGGCGAGCGTCTGTCCGCGCGCCACATCTGGTGGAACTTCGTATCGAGCAGGAAGGGGCGCATCGAGCAGGCCAAACGTGACTGGGCCGCGGGTGTCTTCGCGAAGGTGCCGGGCGACGAGGTGGAATTCATTCCGTTGCCGGAGAGTTAATCGGCAATCGATTAAGGGGAGCGGTGACAAATGCGAAACACTCCCGCCGTCATATGTCACCCAACCCTTATAAAAGCAAAAAGAGCAAAAAGGGGTCAGTACCCTTTTCTCCTTCTTAACGAGTTGTTTACTTATTGCATGTTTCGGGAACGGGCCGCCGTTGAGTACACTGTTGGGGGCGTCGGTTCGAAATTGCCCTGCAGGCCATACCCGCGGATGCTCGCGCGTTGCCATCTTCCGCCATAGAGAAGAAACAGAACAAAGGGCAGGCAAACAATGAAAAAGACACTTTTGCTGAAATTGGCCATTCTCATGCTTGTCCAGTGGCCGCTTGCGGCCTATGCCGTGCCCTTCGACAATCTGTATGTGTTCGGAGACAGTCTCTCCGACATAGGTAACGACAGTCTCATCACCGGGGGCGTCGTCCCGCCAGCCGAGTACACCGACGGCACCACGTCCGGGCGTTTCACCAATGGCCGGAACTACATCGATTACCTGTCTCAAAGCCTCGGTCCGACGGTCACGCCTTCAGTGGTCGGCGGCACGGACTATGCCTACGGCGGCGCCCGTACCAACTCCGCGAACCTGCCGGGGGCGGAGAGCCTGCTCCAGCAGCGCAACTCCTACCTCGCCAGCCTCGGCGGCGGCAGTGCGGATCCGAACGCCCTGTACATCGTCTGGGCAGGGGCAAACAACCTGTCCGATATCATCGATCAGATCTACACCAACCCGTCCTATAACCCCACGTCAGACCTGGCCACCGCTGCCACCAATCTCGGCAGTGTGGTTTCCAGCCTCGCGCAGGCCGGGGCGCATAATATTTTGGTGCCCAACATTCCGGACCTCGGCATCATTCCCGCCGTCACCGGTGGCGGTCCGCGTAATGCGGCTGTATCCGGCCTGGTGATGGGCTTCAACTCGGCGCTGAACAACATTCTGAACGGCATCGATCTTGGGGTGCCGAGATCTCGATCTGATGCGCCTGGACACGTTTTCGCTGGTTGACAAGATCTACAACAACCCCGCAGCCTATGGTCTCACCAACGTCAACGCCCCCTGCTACAGTCGCTTCGTCCAGAGCGGCGGCACGACTTGCGCCAATCCGAACCAGTATCTGTTCTGGGACGCTGAGCATCCGACGTCGGCCGTGCACCGCATTCTGGCAACGGACGTGCTGCGCACAGTGCCGGAGCCGGCGACCATGGCGTTGTTCGTTGTGGGGCTGGCGGCGCTTGTCACGGTGAGAAAACGCTGCGCGGTTTAAAAAGGGGTCAGTACCCTTTTCCCCCTTTGGTGCTTGGTTGCCTGAGGCGCTGAATCAACGGCTGGCTCGAAAAGAGGACAAGCTGCGCCGTCCCCTTTGGACTGTATTTTCCGTTTCAAATCGACTGTGTAAGGGCGAGAAAACGGGAATGGATTTGTTTTCCGCTCTCCCCGTTGTCAGATGGCGCTTAAGTAATTGAGTTGTTGCTCTCTGATTTTGTTTTCTGTTGGCGGTGGTAGGGTGGACACTGTGATCCCACAGCGAGCCCGGTAAACGACCATGCGAGCGATTGAAATAGCCCATCCCGGTGGTCCGGAAGTCCTGACCCTGACCGACCGTCCCACTCCTCAGCCGGGTCCCGGCGAGCTACTGATTCGGGTTGCCGCCGCCGGCATCAATATGCCGGATGTCTTCCAGCGCCGCGGTGCGTACCCGCCGCCGCCCGGCGTTACCGATATTCCGGGTCTGGAAGTGGCCGGCCAAGTGGCCGAACTGGGGGAAGGCGTGACGACCTACCGCGTAGGCGAGCCGGTGTGTGCTCTGCTGGCCGGTGGTGGTTACGCGGAATACGCGGTAGCGCATGCGTCTGCCGTGCTGCCGTTGCCGCGCGGACTCGATTTCGTGCATGCCGCCGCGCTGCCGGAAACGGCCTTCACGGTTTGGGACGCGCTGTTCTTGCGAGCCCGTCTGCAGCCAGGTGAATCCGTGCTGATTCATGGCGGGACCGGTGGCATCGGCAGCATCGCGTTGCAGTTCGCGCGGGCCCGGGGATGCGGGCCGATATTCGCCACCGCCCGCGAGCGGGACGGCCAGACCAAGGCCTGTCAGCAGTTCGGCGCCACCCGGGTGATCGATTACCAGGACGAGGATTTCGTTGCCTGCGTGAAGGAAGAGACCGGTGACCGGGGGGTTGATGTGATCCAGGACATCATCGGCGGTGATTATGTCACGCGCAATATCGACAGCGCTGGCTGTCGAGGGCCGCTTGATCAACCTGAATTACGTGACCGGCTTCGAGGTGACGGTGAACTTCCTGCCGGTGATGCGCAAGCGACTGACCCTGATGGCAGCCACCTTGCGGGCGCGCAGTCCGGAAGAGAAGGGCCTCATCGCCGCCGAGCTGCGCCGGAATGCCTGGCCCTGGATCGAGGCAGGAGAGGTCAAGCCGGCTCTGCATTGCAGTTTTCCGCTGGCAGAGGCTGGCGCGGCGCACGCCATGCTCGAGGCCGGCGGGCATATAGGCAAGATTGTGTTGACGCTCTAGTCCCCAAAAAGGGGCCCGAAAAGGGGTCAGTAAAAAAGGGGTCAGTACCCTTTTTCTCGCTTTTTCCCGCCCGGCCACCTCCGTTTCGCAAAAAGGGTACTGACCCCTTTTTTTACCTTTTCGCTAGACGGCCGCGCCGAGCAGGTACTTGCCGGCAATCACCGCGAGCAGGACCAGCGTGCCGCGCAGGAAAGCGTGTTCGCTGATTCGCAGGTGCAGCCGGTTGCCGAACCAAAGTCCGATGGCCATGGCGGGCGCCAGCAGTACGAAAGCTCCACTGAGCGGGAGTGTCAGCAGTCCCATCAACACGTAGAGCGCGATGCGGATGACGTTGTCGACGAGAGCGATGCCTTGAAAGGTCGCGCGAAAGGCACGTTTGTCCAGCTTGCGCATCTGGAAATAGGCCACGAGCGGCGGCCCTCCGCCGCCATAGAGACTGCCGATCAAGCCGCCGAAGGCGCCCAGCGGCAACCCCCAGCCACGGCCGATGCGCGGCAGGCGTTCCGGGTTTACCCACACGGCATAGAGCACGTAGGCGAGCAGGAACACGCCCAGCAGCAGGGTCAGGTGCTGGGCGGGCGTGACGTGCAGGATCCAGGCGCCGACCGCCAGCCCCGCAAGGCTGCCGGGCAACACCCAGTCGAGCTCGCGCCAGCGTATCTGCCTGGCGTCGTAGCCGCCGAGCAGCACGGAACCGAGGATGTCGAGCAACAGCACCACGGGAACCACCAGCTTGATCGGGAACAGGATGGTCAGCAGACCGACCATGATCAGTCCCGAACCGAAGCCGATGGTGGCGCGTACATAGGCGGCGATGAACACGATCACGCTGGCCGCAACCCAGGCGGCTGGATCGGCAAGCAAAACGGTTGCGTCGAGATGCGGGTGCATCAAGGTCAAGCGATACTCCTTTCGGCATTTGCGGCCGTTGGCGGGGACCAAGAGGACACGCGAGTGCGCCGCCAACGGCGCCGCGCACTCGTGTGCCTGTGGCGGTGCTGCGGGGATTGATCGACCGATCAGCTCAACGGCTGAGTAGCGCCACGACGGCCGCAGCGGTTGCTTCGGACGAGGCAGGGTTCTGCCCGGTCAGCAGGCGACCGTCGGCAACGAAATGGCTTTCCCAGTCCGCCGACTTGGAGTAGATGCCGCCGTTGGCTTGCAGCATGTCCTCTACCAGGAACGGTACGATATCGGTCAGCTGTACCGCTGCCTCCTCCGAGTTGCTGAAGCCGGTGACGCGCTTGCCGGTGATCAGCGGCGACCCGTCAGCCCCTTTTGCATGGCGCAACACGGCCGGTGCGTGGCAAACGGCAGCGACGGGCTTGTCGGCGCTATGGAAGGCCTCGATCAAGGCGATGGAGTTGGGGTCTTCAGCCAGGTCCCACAGGGGCCCATGCCCGCCCGGATAGAAAATGGCGTCATAGTCCTGTGCCTTCAGCCCCGCCAGGGGCGCGGTGTCCGCCAACTCCGCCTGTGCCGCCGGATCGTTGTGGAACCGCTCGGTTGCGGCAGTTTGCGCCTGCGGCTCGTCGCTCTTCGGATCGAGCGGTGGTTGTCCGCCTTTGGGCGAGGCGAGCGTCACTTCGGCGCCTGCGTCCTTGAACACATAGTAGGGGGCGGCGAACTCCTCCAGCCAGAAACCGGTGTTCTTGCCGGTGTTTCCGAGCTGGTCATGGGAAGTCAAGATCATCAGGATTTTCATGCTGTCCTCACTGCTTCATGGGTGGCTGACGGTGGTGGGTGGATTAACTGTCGGCTCCGACGCGTATCACCAGCTTGCCGAAGTTCCTGCCTTCCAGCAGTCCGATAAAGGCCTGCGGGGCGCGTTCCAGACCCTCAACGAGGTCTTCGCGATACTGGATCCGGCCGGCGGCGAACCAGGCGGACATATCCCGCGAGAATTCGTCATAGCGGTGGCCGTAGTCGTCAAAAATGATGAAGCCCTGAATCTTCAGGCGCTTGACGAGCACCGTGCGCATCAACAGCGCCATGCGGTCCGGGCCCGGGGGCAACGAGGTGGCGTTGTATTGGGCGACCAGACCGCACACCGGTATGCGGGCCGACGTGTTGAGCAGCGGCAATACGGCATCGAACACCTTGCCGCCGACATTCTCGTAGTAGACGTCGATGCCGTTCGGACAGGCCTGCGCGAGCTGCCCGGCAAAATCGTCCGCGTGATGATCAAGGCAGGCATCGAGACCCAGCACCTCGACGGCATGACGGCACTTGTCCGGACCCCCGGCCACCCCGACCACATGGCAGCCTTTGATTTTTCCGATCTGTCCGACGGTGGCGCCGACCGGTCCGGTTGCCGCCGCGACGACCAGGGTTTCCCCGGCCCTGGGCCGCCCGATGTCCAGTAGCCCCATGTAGGCGGTAAACCCCGGCATGCCCAGCACGCCCAATGCGTAGGACGGATTGTCAGGGTTGGCACCGAGCCGGGTCAGGCCGGCGCCATCGGATACCGCATAGTCCTGCCAGCCGCTGTAAGCGAGTACCCAGTCACCGATTGCGTAGTCGGGGTGGCCCGACGCTACGACCCGACTCACGGTGGCGCCGACCATGACGTCGCCGACTTCCATCGGCGCAGCGTAGGAAGGGGCATCGCTCATGCGACCGCGCATGTACGGGTCCAGTGACAGGTATACGCTGCGCAGCAGGACTTCACCGGCGCCGGGCTCCGGTATGGACGCCTGTTCCAGGCGAAAGTTGTCTGCCGTAGGGGCGCCCTGGGGACGGGACGCCAGAACGATTTGACGATTGACGCTGTTTGACTGTGACATCTGCGTAATCCTTTCGACGGCCGGGCGTTAAAGGCAGGCTTCAAGAGCCTGGCGACTGATGTTGAGATCGACGTTGCTGTGCTCACCCAGGCTGGTCATGCCATGGGCCTGAAGCTGGGCGATGCGCCCCTCGCCGAAGCAGATACGGGTGGGGTTGTAGAAGTCGAAATCGAGCATGCGGTGCGTGCTCCTTCGTAGCGGTGCCGATTAGACCGGTCGTCTAGTGTGGGTTTCAAAAACAGCCGCCATCACAGGCGGCGCGTGGGTCTGCGATTCTCAGTGCCTGTTGACGCTGTCTGGATCGCCGCTGCCGGGCCGCTTCTTTCGTCCCCCGAGGGGGGCGGGGCTCAGCAGCGTGCGGGTCATTTCCATGGCCTGCTCAAGTGGCTGGCTGGTGCGGTGCAATTTGGCCAGCAAACTGGCCCCCAACCACAGTTGGTAGAGCATGGTTGCTGTCGATTGTGCGTCCAGTTTCGGCAGCGAACCGTCCTGGTTGCCGGCTTCTATACATCCTGCAATACGCCCAATGATCCGGTCTGTGCCGTCACGCAATGTGATGCGCATGGTCTCCGAGAGATCGGCCACCTCGGCGCTCAGCTTCACCACCAGGCACTTTTGCTCATTGCACGGTTCGCAATGGCTGTCCAGCCACTGCTGCCAATAGCCCATCAGGCGCTCACGAGCGGGCAGGCTGCCGACGGTGAAGCGCCGATCCAGGTCTTCCAGATAATTCCTGAAGTAGTTCTCGAGCAGGGCCTGGCCGTATTGCTCTTTGGACTTGAAATAGTGATAGAACGAGCCTTTCGGCACGCCGGCCGTCTGCAGGAGTTCGTTCAATCCCACGCCGGTAAAACCCTTGCCGGACATGACCCGGTGCCCGGTATCGAGCAGGTGCTGGCGGGTATTGTCGTGGGGGCTCTTCACAAGCTCGAAGCCTAACAACAAATAGACCGGTCGTCTACAAAAAGGGGTCCAAAAAAGGGGTCAGTACCCTTTTCTCCTTGCCCCTTTCCCTGGAAAAGAAACAGGGGAGAAAAGGGTACTGACCCCTTTTTTGCTTTCCTCAGCCCCCCGCTTTCAGGTTGGCTGCACCATTCGTTCTGTTCCGCATATCGTTGGCAAGTTCGCAGCGGTTACGACCCATGCCCTTGGCGCGGTAGAGAGCGGCGTCGGCGCGGCGCAGGAGGCCTTCAATATCTTCATCCTGCTCAAGCTCGCCAATGCCGATGCTGACGGTGAAGGGCAACGGCGGGCTATCGTGCGAAAGTTCCGTCGTTGCCGATTCTCCTGCAAAGGCAGTGCGCAGCCGCTCGGCCGCCACCAGCGCCTGCTCGGCGGAGGTCTCCGGTAGCAGGGCGACGAACTCCTCGCCGCCGAAGCGGCAGAAAATGTCCTCGCCGCGCAGTATCCGCCCAGCGATGGCAACGAACCGACATAACAGTGTGTCGCCGCCGTCATGGCCCAGACGGTCGTTGATTTGCTTGAATCTATCGAGATCCATCATCAATACCGACAGAGGCTTGCCATAACGGTGAGATCGGGCCATCTCCTTTTCGGCGATCAGCGAAAATGCCCGGCGGTTGAGTGCGCCGGTCAGCGGGTCCCGGTTGGCCTGCCCATCAAGGTCCGCCTGGAGGCGTTCGGCCGTCATCAGCACCATCCCCAGCGTCACGGCGATGGTCATGCCCAACCACCAGAGCAGCGCGAAGGCAGCGAACCCGTCGGGATTCAGTGGGCCCACCGCGGTGGCGGCATCCGGGTTGGGGGCGATGGCGCGTACCAGGAAAAAGGCCGCATTAGCGGCATAGGCCCATCCCGTGGCGCGTATGGCGAGCGGGACTGGCGTGGCCGCGGTGAACAGCTCGCGTGCAGTCAGGGCCGACAATATGGCGATCAAAACGGCATTGCCCAGCGCCCGAATCTCCAGCGACTGTTCGAGTTGCACCGCTACGATCCAAACCAGTACGACGGCGGCGAGTACAGCCAAAGCCGCATGGGAGAGAGGGGGGCGCCCGATAAAGCGCCGAAAACCATCCCAGATCAGGACGAAGCCGGCCACTACAAATACCTGCGCCAACGACAACGACGGCAGCCACGGAACAGCGCCGTTCGAAAGGATCAGAACGAGTGCAAGCGCACCGAGGCCGCCGGCCAATGCCCAGCGTCCAAGCCCCGGGATAGCAGGGTGCATCCGCCAAAGCAGCAGCCTCGCCCCCGCGCAGAATGCGTTCGCGAGTGCCACGGCCACCAACAGTGTGCGAATATCGAACGGCATTTCCAGCAAAGAACCCCGATCTACCTTGGTTATATCCCCTGACCGAATGCGCCCATAATAACTCAAAGAGAACGGCAGGAAGGGGGATGGATCCGTATTTCTGCCCGCAAAACGATCGGGTTAGCGGGAAAGGGCGGGCTGGAAGCGGGGTCAGTACCGTTTTGTCAGGCGTATGGGAAGAAAGGGGGGCCGTCCGGTGCTGGGTCGGGTTGAACACTCTGGCCGGGATGTCCCTTAAAAGCTCGGGCTTGGCTCAACCCGACCTGCTGAATCACGGATTGGTCCAAATAGGGTGCTGCCCCCGTTTGGCTGACGATCGATACCCGTTGGGCGGGGTTCTCAGTTGGCGGCCCAACCTGGCGCGAAGACCAGGAATATGGCACAGGGGCGCCACCATCTTTTGTTGCCAGTTGCCAGTTGCCAGTTGCCAGTTGCCAGTTGCCAGTTGCCAGTTGCCAGCGGTTGGTTGATGAGTGTCCCTTTTTACGTCTGGTCTGTCCCCCTTTTTTCTATCGTCCTGTCGACTATCTTTAGTGAGCGACTTTGAGCTCGGACGGTCTGCCCTTGCGTTGGGGGCGGCGCGACCCGTGACTCAAGCGAAGAATCGCAGGAAACATTGACGGGAGGTTATTGAGAAGCGATTCCCGCCAATCGCCACAGGACAGGGATGCGCTTCGGTAGCAGCAGCTATTCCATCAAGCTCAACTACAGCCTCAATGGTGTAAATGGCTAGGGCAAAGGAGAAATGCCATGGCAACAGTCAGTAACGTGCGGTTGCAAATTGAGCGGGCGGACCAACGGAACCGTCGCCGCGTCACAGTCACTTATCGAGTGTGTTTCTCAAACTGCGAGGCAATGGGGAACAGCGTTTTTCGCGAAAAGGTCACCTTGCGGGGCGACGACCCGATCTGGGACGACCATCTCATCACCTTGCGAAACACTTGCCTACGCGCGACACAGGGCTGCGTGGAACGCTCCATTACTGCGAACGTTGCATCAAGCACGCTTGACGAAGATCCCGACACAATCATTTTTGGATGGGTCATCGGAGCCAAGGACGAGGTGTACGCGCGCGTAAGCCTTACTCCATTCACGCCCTCGGGCAGCAGCGGTGATTCCAATGTCGTGTCCGGGGACTTCGGCCCGGCCGGTGCATAGATAACTGGGAGTCGATCGACCCAGTCAGAGGGTCGGCAAAGGGGGGGAGGCCAGGCTTAAGGTCAGCCTGACCTCTTCTTCAACATTCGGGGACAGACCACGAATTCCAAGGCCACCCGGTGTGCTTGGCGCGCGGCCATGGACCGACAACGGGTAAGGATATCCCCATGCCACGACGCGCCCGTCTCACCTTGCCAGGCATTGCCTGGCACATTATCCAGCGCGGCAACAACCGCACGCGGTGCTTCTACGCCGATGAGGACTATCGCAGGTACCTTGACCTCCTGAGGGTACAGGCGCAGGCGCATGGCTGTGCGGTGCATGCCTATGTGCTGATGACGAACCACGTGCACCTGCTGCTCACGCCGGAGCGCGGCGACAGCGTCAGCCTGATGATGAAGCATCTTGGGCAACGCTATGTGCAATACGTAAACCGGACCTACCTCCGGACCGGCACACTGTGGGAGGGCCGATTCCGGTCCTGCCTGGCGCAGCCGGCGGGTTATGTACTCAGCTGCTACCGCTATATAGAGCTCAACCCGGTACGTGCCGGCATGCTGGAGCATCCGGCCGACTATCCCTGGTCCAGCTACCGTACCAACGGTCAAGGCGTCGTGGATGCGATGGTCACACCCCATGCCGAGTACAGGGCCCTGGGCGGCTCTGATCGGGCGCGGCAGTGCGCCTACCGTGGCCTGTTTCGCTCCCACCTGGACCCGGAGCTGATCGACCAGATCCGCATCGCCACCAACGGCAACTATGTTCTCGGTAACGACCAGTTCAGGGAGTATCTGGCCGCGGTACTCCGGCGGCGGGTGGCGCCCGGTGTGGCGGGCCGACCCCGCAAGCGGCGGGAATAGGTGGAAAATCAAGAGAACCGGCACACCCGGCGGCCAGACCCTGCCTGCAGGCGCCCTTTTTTTTCAGTGGGTTTTCAGTGGGGTCGGACCTGTGAGTTTTCAGTAGGGTCGGACCTGCGTAGCTATCCGACATACTGAAAAATCATGCTGAATGTGGACGTGGTGCGCGGGTCGGGATGCCGCCTTTTTCTCCCCAAAAGGGCGCCGAGCAATGGGTCGGCGCCCGTTCCGGGAAACGCATCCTATAATTATCGAAACCTGCGCGGCGGGCCGGCCCCCGAAAGCCCTTGCGACTCCCCCGTGGGCGGACAGTCAGACCAGGAAGCGCCTACAAGGAGTAGTAACCATGACATTCTGGCCCTGTCGGAGAACTTCCATTGCGGCGGTGACATTGGTTGCCATGACCGCGTTCAGTGGGCACGCCGACGCCGCGCCCCCGGAATCGTACCCGTTTGCCTGGTCGACTGTGGTCAACAACGGTGACTACATGCCGACCGGGAGCTGCGACCCCACGGTGCCCGAACCGACGTCACCACCGTGCAGGAAGTTCAACAGCTACAACCAGCCCTCGGTGAACGCGGACCAGTTGGTAGTGATGCGGGCGCGGAGCCGAGGTGGGCAGGGGCTGGGCGAACCCGTCCACGGCATCTACACCCGTGATATGGCCGCGGGCGGTCCGGTCGTCAGGGTCTTCGACCGGGATACCCTGGTGCCGTCGCCCAACAACCGGGACAGCGTGTTCAACGAGCCCCCGTCCTTCCCGCGCATCGACATCGGGTCGGCTACCCTGGCCAGCCGGGGTAATCACCAGCCGGTATGGACGGTATTGAATGACGCTGGCGAGATTGTGGAGCAAGTGGGAACCTCCGGCATCTACACCAACCCTTTTGGGCGCCTGATCACCGGCGCCAGCAAACTCGGAGGCGTCCCCGACTTTTCGTTCTTCGAGGTACCGGAACGTCCTGGCACTTACTTCGACGTATTCCCCGGCGCACCGGCGGTAACCGACGGTAATACCATCGTGTTCAAGGGCAACTATACGGACGGTCTCCGTGCCAGGACCGGGGTCTATTACCGCGAGCTGGTGAATTCACCGATTTTCCTTGCGGACGGCACGCAGCTTTCCCCGGCCGGCGGCACCCTGCCTGTGGTATTGATTGCCAACAACAGCACTACCGTCATACCGGGCACGACCACGGTGTTCGGGTCGGTCGCGCCGCCGAGCGCCGCCAACCACATGGCAGTGTTCGCCGGCTTCGACAACGAGGACAACCCGACCCTGGGCGGCATCTACCTGGCTCCGCTCGCCGGATCGCAGCCGCCGCTCACGACCCTGGTCCGCATCGGCGAGCAGGTTCCGGGCGAGAACAGCAAAGCCCGATTCAACAGGCTCGGCGAAGGCGTCTCCTTCGATGGACGCTTCGTGGCCTTCTGGGGGGGCTGGGGATCGGCGACCAGGACATTGGTCCTGCAGTGTCCGACCGAGGGGGCTGCGGAGCGGGTCGCTTTCTGTAACGACCAGTATCCTCACGGCTTTACGGCGCACGTCCCAGTGCACCAGGGTATCTTCGTCTATGACATCCGTACCCGGCAAACCCGGGTGGTCGTCAAGACGCCAACGGATTTCGACGACTTCCTGTACTGGAACTTCTCAGGGCACGTTCCGGGGGAGGGAGAGGACGACGGCGAGCCGGCGCGCTGGCGCTCCAGCGCGTTTGTGGCCGTCTCCCGGCGGGTCGACGGAAGCCTGACCGACGCGGGCTTCCATACGGCCTTCAAGGCACGCACGGGCAAGGAAGTGGCCGGCGCGTACGTCGATCCGGTGGACGGCATCTACCTCCGGAAAGGACCGGGACGGGCCCGGATTGTCACCGTGGTCGAGACGGGCATGGCCGGAACGCTGCTAGACCCGGAGGCGGTCGATCCCGACACGGGCGCTGTCCTGCCGGTTACGGCGATGGGTATCGAGCGCGACGGGTTCCGCGGCACTTCGCTGGTCGTCAACGCGAGCATGGGCGACGAGGAAGCCGGCTGGGCCGGCATCTATCTGACCGAGGTGGGCAAGTAGAAGCACCAAAAAGGCAAAAAGGCAAAAAGGGGTCAGAACCCTTTTCACCGGTGCGTAGGACGAAAGGGCTGGCCTGGCTGGTGTTGGGTCGGTCTGGGCGCTTGGGAGGGGAAGCGAAGCGGGTTGCGGTGTTGGGATGCGCTTCGCTTGGCCCAACCTGCTTGACCACCGATGGGGGAGAAAATGGCGCTGACCCCTTTCAATCCGTCACCGAAGCTGACTGTCCTTGCTGCCGCGTCGATTGTAGGTGCTGAAGGTCGTTGGTTCCCGGTCCCGTTCGCTCTGGCAGGCGATGCACAGCCGGACCCCCTCCAGCGCTTCCCGGCGGGCCTGGGGAATCTCATTGCCGCATTGCTCGCAATGGCTCAGGCTCTCGCCTTTCGGCAGCCGGCTGCGCACGTGCACCAACGCGTCTTCCACCGTGTCGTCGATCTGCTCCTGGACAGCACCATCTTTTGCCCAGCCGCTCGCCATGGTGACCTCCGGAAAAAAGGGGCGCAGTGTGCCGTTTCAGGCAGAACCCGGTTCACCCCAACAGGGTTGGATGACGTGTAGAGGCGGCTGCGCCGGTTCTTGGCTTACTTGAACCTGGACACTGCGGACTTGATGGCATTGTGAAGGGTCTCCCAGGCTCGGTCGGTGCCCGCCTTCAGATCCTTCCACCCACCTTCACCGGCTCGTTTCAACTCGTCCAGCTTTGCTTGGGCCGTTTCCTGCTTTGCCCTCAAATCGCCGATCTGCTTTTGATACTCCAGTCGCACGTCGGCCTCGGAGCGGTCGGCCTTCGCTTTGAGCTTGGTGATTTCCGCCTTCCACTCGTTCAGCTGCGATTCCAATTTCTGCTCATACGCTTCCTTTGTGTCCATGTTACGCTCCTTGCAGTCCCTCTGTTTGGATAGAGAGTAGTCGAAAACTGGGACAGGTTGCGCCTCCAGCCAGTACCAGAATGGCGGAGCCCCATTGCCTCTTGGGTTCTGTTGTTCCCCAGTTCATTGATTTTCATGCTCGGGGAGCGGGGTCGCCGGCAGCTGGCCGCCATCAATCTCTTTCTGAAGCTGCAGCTGATTTTCATGTTCACGCTGTTTGCCGTGCAGGTACTCGGCCCATCCCATTTCGTGCAGTTGTTTCGGGTAGCGTTCTGTAAAGCCAAACCACATCTTGAGCATGGCGTCATAGCGCTTCGCGGCCGGAACGGCGCGGGTGTCAAGATAGGCCTGCAGCGCCAGGAAATAGCGCAACGCGTTTCTTTCGATGAGCCCCTTCATTCCCTGGACGAAAATCGGTTTCCCGTCCTTGTCGTAACCCGTAATGCTGAATCCCACCTTGTCGCGCCCCAGTGTCGCCAAATACAGGCGGGCGGCGATGCGGCTGAGGATTCCGGTGTGGTAGGAGGTGTGAATGTGTATCAACGTTCCGCTTTCATAGGGCAGCATGTCCAGAACGATGAGGTAGTTGCTGGTCCCCAGCGGTCCATTGGCGGCGGTCAGACGCAGGCGCAGGTAATCATCCCGTACCACCTCGGGTTGAAAGCGGTATTGCAGCCGGTAGGTGCTCGCCAGTGCTTCATAGACGTCCCGGCCGCCATAAAGCGTCAGGTAGGCAACGCCCTGCTTCCGATGCTGAGTGCAGGCCTTGATATTCAGGCTGACCGGGATGAAATAGCACCAGGTCGCCGGCAGCGCCAACAAGGGCGCCACGTCGGCGAAGGGTTGCGCGACCTCGGCGTATACGTCCCCGCTCAGCGTATCGTCCTTTTCCGACGACCCGATGTAGAACGGCAACCGATACGGTTGACCGCTGGCGGCCGCACGCAGCGCCTGATACTTGCTGATGACGGCCCGCGGACTGACAGGTTGCGACCACAATGGCGGCGACAGCAACAAGCCGGGAAGGAACGCCAGAATGCGCAGGAAAGCTTTCATGCCGCCATTACCGTCTGGATCAGAAAGTAGCATAAAAGTATAAACGGGTCAGAAAAGTATATAGAAGTATATAGGGGTCAGTACCCTTTCCTGGGATGCACTTGGTGCGGCGGATGCATATGCAATACAAGAGCCGCGAAAGATCTGTTCCCCCATTGGTGGGGTGCCTACCGGATCTGGGGTGAGAAGATTATGGTGCGGTTCCGTCCGCCTCGCTTCGCTTCATATAAGGCGCGGTCGGCGCAGCGGATGAGTGGATCCAGGCTGTCTGCGTCTCCGGGGAACTCGGCGACCCCGACACTGATGGTGACGCTGATCGATGCCGGGTCGGTCAGTGGGCAGGTGTCGGCGATGTTGCTGCGAATCCGTTCGGCGACGCCGGCCGCGTCTGCGGCATTGCTGTTCGGGAGCAGCACGACAAATTCTTCGCCGCCGTAGCGCGCCAGGATGTCGACCTCCCTGAGGTGTTCGTCGGCGATTCGAGCGACGCATTTCAGCACCTCGTCGCCGGTCTGATGTCCCGCCGTGTCGTTGACCTTCTTGAAGTGATCTATGTCGAAAAGCACGACCGAGAGCGGCCGGCCGTAGCGCTTCGCCTCGGCGAATTCGTGGGTTGCGAGGTCGAAAAAATAGCGGCGATTCCCTAGCCCCGTCAGTCCGTCGGTACGAGCCAAACGATGTTCGCGTTCAAGGGCCATATCGAGTTCGCGATTCGCCGTTTCCAGCGCGGCCTTGGCGTGAAGCAACTCCTCTTCCGCCTTCTTTCTTGTGGTAATGTCCTGATGTGAGACGACGATGCTTGCAGAGGTTTCCGCAGCGTAGCGGGTTACCCGCATGACGAACCAGCGTTTATCGGTGGGCGAATCGCAGGGGTACTCCAGCATGAAATCGGTCCGCGTGCCGTTCATGACGGCACGAATGCCATCGCACGCCATTGCCGCGCCTTTGTCGCCGTGGCGGGCAGCCTCATCGCAAACCGACAGGTAGTTCACGCCGACATAGGCGTTGGTGTCGGAACCGGCGTTCGCTCCGGCGAAACGCACCCATGCGTCGTTGACGTAGATGATGCGCGCGCGCGAGTCCAGGACGGCAATATGCGCGGTCAACGAATTCAGCACGTCTCTTACCGAGATCTCGCTCACATCGCTTCTCTCGTCTTCGTGCGATTCGGTACATGCTGATTCGGCGATACTGTACCGTGCCTTCCTCGCATGTTGAGAGGCCGTGGTATGGGTCTTGGTTAAAGGGTGAGCGACCAGGCGCGCTGACGGTCAGCGCGCGGACCACCGCCATGGATGAGGATACACCAAAGGGGGCCGAGTCATGACGCCCGGCCCTGCCCGGAGTAGCGAGCACCCGGCCGGGGCGGCGGTCAGGCCGAGGCGCGCCAGTTTCGTTCTCTGCCCTTGGAAGGCCAGGGGTGCGGATTGGTCCGTGAGATCACGGACACGCGGATAGAGTTATGTGCCGCCCCTTCCTATGTGGCGGCTGAATGAGCCGGCAGCAACCCGGGCCAGGCGGGGGAGCGGTGGCCGCTGGGGGCCTAACGCCGTTCCTTGAGCAGATCGCGGATTTCCGCCAGCAGTTGTTCTTCGTTGGACGGCGGGGGTGGCGCAGCGGGCTTCGCTTCCTCTTTGCGCTTGAGTTTGTTCATGAATTGGATGACCAGAAAGATCGCAAACGCGACAATCAGGAAATCCAACACCGCCTGGATGAACTTTCCGTAGCCCAACGTCACCGCGGGCGCACTGCCGCTGGCTGCCTTGAGCACGATGGCCAGGTTCGTGAAGTCGATGCCCCCGATGAGCAATCCCAGGGGCGGCATGATCACATCGCCGACGAAAGACGAGACGATTTTTCCGAAGGCCACGCCGATAATGATACCGACCGCCATGTCGACCACGTTCCCGCGCATCGCGAACGCTTTGAATTCCTTCAGCACACTCATGGCTGGTCCCCTCGTAGGTTATTGGTTCTGGAAAGCAGTATAGAACAGCCTGTGAAAGTTGAGGTTTTCCCCCGCGGCCATCTCTCCCTGGCCAGTGACGACCCTCGGGGGCCGAGGGTGCCCAATGCACCCTCAACGCCCGGGCACACTGGTTGATGTGCAGCCCGCATCGCCATGGGTTTGTGAAGCGTTCCGGTCGACGTAATCGGCGCGTGGCCGGGATGTCCATTGGAGCCCGACCGACTCAAACGGTTTCGCGCCGGGGAGCAGCGTTCCCAGCAGGAGGCACTTCGGGGGTGGCGATGCCTAGCGGCGACCGGATCCGCCGAGGATGCTGCCCAGCACCCCGCGCAGGACTTGGCGGCCGATCCGGCTGCCGATGGTGCGCGCGGCCTGCTTGGCGAGGGTCTCCACCATCCCTTGGCGGCGCTTTGTGCCCCATAGCAGGTCGCCGAACTTGCCTCGTTCCTGCGCCTGCTCCGGCGGGGCCTGATCGGCGGCGGGCGGCACAGCCGGCGCGCCTGCGGCGCGCTGGCTCAGCATCTCGTAGGCGGATTCGCGGTTCACCGTGGCGTCGTATTTGCCGCCTACCGGGCTGCGGGCCCGCACCATTGCGCGCTCTTCCGGGGCGATCGCTCCCAGCCGGCAGCGAGGCGGGCAGATCAGGGTGCGCTCCACCGGCATGGGGACGCCCTTGTCCTGCAGCGTGGAGACCAGGGCTTCTCCGGTACCGAGCTGGGAGATGACCTTGGCGACGTCGAGCGCGGGGTTGGCGACGAACGTTTCGGCGGCGCTGCGCACGGCTTTCTGGTCGCGCGGGGTATAGGCGCGCAGGGCGTGCTGGATGCGGTTGCCCAACTGCCCGAGGATCTCGTTGGGTACGTCGTCCGGAAACTGGGAACAGAAGTACACGCCCACGCCCTTGGAGCGGATGATCCGCACCACCTGCTCCACCCGGCGGCGCAACGCCGGCGGTGCGTCGTCGAACAACAGGTGGGCCTCGTCGAAGAAGAACACGAGCTTGGGTTTGTCGAGGTCGCCCACCTCGGGCAGCTGCTCGAACAGCTCCGAGAGCAGCCACAGCAGGAAGCTGGAATACAGGCGAGGCTTCAGGATGAGCTGGTCGGCGGAGAGGATGTTGACGATGCCGCGGCCGCTGAGGTCGGTGCGCATCAGGTCGCCGAGTTCCAGGGCGGGCTCGCCGAAGAATCCCTCGGCGCCCTCGCGCACCAGGGACAGCAAGGCGCGCTGGATGGCGGCCACGGATTGGCTGCTGACCAGCCCTTGCTGGGCGGAGATCTCCTTGCGGTGTTCGAGGACAAAGCCGAGCAGCGCGCGCAGATCGTCCAGATCGAGCAGCAGCAGGCCCTGGTCGTCGGCCAGCTTGAATACCACTTCGAGCACGCCGGTCTGGGTGTCGTTGAGCTCGAGCATGCGGCCGAGCAGGGTTGGTCCGATTTCGCTGATGGTGGCGCGAACCGGGTGGCCCGCTTTGCCATAGAGATCCCAGAACACCACCGGGGACGCCTCCTGGGTGTAGCCGTCCATTCCGATCTGGGCAACGCGCTGCGCGATTCGCTCGCTCGGGGTGCCGGGCATTGCCAGACCGGCGGCATCGCCCTTCACGTCGGCCAGCAACACCGGCACTCCGAGCCGCGAGAAACCCTCCGCCAGCACCAGCAGCGAAACGGTCTTGCCGGTGCCGGTGGCGCCGGCGACCAGGCCGTGGCGGTTTCCATATTTGCCGAGCAGATAGACGGGGCGCTCGCCTTTGCCGATGAGTATCTGGTCCACGCTGGAGCTCCTTGTCTGGCGTCGGCCCATCCCCGCGCACAGGGGCTCAGACCGGGCGGCATGGAGCGATCGCCGCCCGTTCTGTAGCGATGGCGGCGGGTAAGCTGATTTCGCCGCAGAGACGGCCTCACAGCCAATCCCCGTCCGCCGATCGAACCCGAAAGCCGGGGCGCGCAGCGTCGGTTAGTGAATGTCCTTGATGGCCTTTGTCGCCCCGTTCTCCTTTACCGACGCGATTGCGGCGTCTCGCTCCTGGGCGGACGCGAACATCTTACTCGTACCGATGACTTGATGATTTCCGGCTTTGAGGTTGAAGAACGACCGCCCGTCGGTGGCGTCCTTCTTTTCGTACCGCGCATCGAGCGGACAGTTGGTCTGGACCGAGGCGATTCCGCCTTTAGCCGAGCCCCTCGATTCGTATTGCTCACTGCGCAGTAGGATTTGGCCATTTTCCGCCTTGAGCGCAAAGTGGAATTGGCCGTTGTCGCTCTTACTGAGTTCGTAAAACCCTGGCATCTTCAGTCTCCTTCTATGGAGCGGGGAACGCCCTCATCGATTCCCACCATCGCGGGAATCGATCAGCCCCCTAGCCTGTTGAACCTGTCGGTCACTTGCCGATCAGGGGGTAATGCCCTCACGGAGTATAGAAGGATCAACGGGTCAGTACTCTTTATTGCCAGCCTGTGGCGTCCCACCAGGCCGAATCGGGAGGCGGCTGGATCCCTTAGCCAAGCCTTTGTCGGAGTATTTAACACGCTTGTATATCCTCTGGTGCATGGGGTAGTAGGAAAGTTACGTTATATCAGTGTCATATAAGAAGTAACAAACGCTTGATCGTCGAAAAATATTACATTTAGTAATTTTCTTAATACGCGGATGGAATTTGTAGTTTCATGTTTTTAAATGATTTATCTCTGAACTACCCGGCGGATCGGCTATCGTGTGTCGATATATATTACACTTTTCCCCTGTGTGCATCCGATAAGTCTCTGTAACAGATTGTACAAGCAATGAATAATTAGAATGGCATGACTTGTGCAAGATCCGCTGACTCCAAGAACTCACAACGAATCCAACAGGCAAGCGGGGACGCAAACTATGAACATGAAGAACGTACACGCCATCTTGATCACCTTGGTGGCCTGGGTTGCGGTTTCCCCAGCGGCATCGGCGGCGACCCTCGACTTTGTGAACTCCGGTACCGCCGTGGCCAGGGACGGTGTCTACGCGGGTCTCTACAACGTCACCATCGACGGTACGCTGACCCCGGCAATGTGCGATGACTGGAATACCGAGGTGCCCAACCACAGCTGGACCGCCACGGGCTACACCTACGGCGACATCATCAATGGTGCGCCGGTCAAATTCGCAGGCAGTGCGGGCATCGGCGCGTACAAGGAGGCTGGCTGGCTGTTCAGTCAGCTCGGCACCGCCAGCCAATCCGCCCAGGCGGACATCAATCTGGCGGTGTGGAAGATCATGAGCAACCCCACTGTCACGATGACCACCGCGGCCACCACCTGGTACGACCTTGCTCTGGGTCACAGCGACTTCGACTTCAGCAACGCCATGATGGTATGGACTCCGAATCCGCTGAACGCGAGCCAGGAATTCCTCACCCCCCTGACCTCGCCCCCTTCGGCGGTACCGCTGCCTGCGGCCGTGTGGCTGTTCGGATCGGGCCTGGTGGGCTTGGTGGCTGTCGGCCGCCGCCGGGTTTAACGGGGTCCACACCCAGGTGTTATAAGACAGGTGTTGATGCTGTTTCATAACCCCTTGATGGGAAATCCATCAAGGGGTTTTTCTATGCCAGAAAAATCGCCGGGAGGCGGGCCAACCCATAAACACCGGCCCCATCACACCCCAACCATGCTGGGGGAGGCTCGGCTCCACCCCTTTGTGCAGCGGTTGGGGTCTGACCCCGTCCCACTCTAATTAGCATCTCCTGATATACTGGCTGATTTTCCCTCTGATAATCATTCCAAGGGTAGGCCATGTTCAAGTTGGGCTGCGACAGCCGCGTTTGCTTTAAGAACGAGATCTTATCCGGATTGACCGTGGCCCTCGCATTGGTGCCCGAAGCGGTGGCGTTTTCCTTCGTCGCCGGAGTGGGGCCCCTGGTCGGGCTGTATGCCGCCTTTATGGTGGGCCTGCTGGCGGCCATTTTCGGCGGTCGTCCGGGCATGATTTCCGGCGCCACAGGCTCGATGGCCGTGGTCATGGTCGCGTTGGTGGCGGCGCACGGCGTGGAGTACCTGTTTGCCGCGGTCGTGCTGGCGGGCCTGATTCAGATCGGGGCCGGCGTTCTGCGCCTGGGCAAGTTCATACGCATTGTGCCGCACCCGGTGATGCTGGGCTTTGTGAACGGTCTGGCCATTGTCATTTTTCTGGCCCAGCTACAGCATTTTCAGGTCACTACGGCCGCAGGGACCAGGGAGTGGATGGGCGGCCAGACGTTGCTGCTGTTCGGCGGGCTGGTGCTGTTGACCATGTTTATCAGTCACTACCTGCCAAAGCTTACCGGCGCATTCCCCGCGTCGCTGGCCGCCATCATCGTCGTGAGCCTGCTGGTGATTGGCTTTCACCTGAACACGCCCACCGTCGGTGACCTGGCCAGCATCAAGGGCGGTTTGCCCGCGTTCCATGTTCCGGCGGTGCCGTTCACGCTGCATACGCTCATCATCATCCTGCCGTACTCCATCATATTGGCGGCGGTAGGCCTGATCGAATCACTGCTGACCCTGAGTCTCATTGATGAAGTGACCGATACCCGTGGCCGCGGCAACCGTGAATGCGTGGGGCAGGGCATCGCCAACACGGTGACCGGTCTGTTCGGCGGGATGGGTGGCTGCGCGATGATCGGCCAAAGCATGATCAACGTGAACTCCGGTGGCCGCAAGCGCATGTCAGGCGTGGCCGCCGCCTCGTTCCTGCTCATGTTCATCCTGTTCGCCTCGCCGCTGATCGAGGCGGTTCCGATGGCCGCTCTGGTGGGCGTCATGTTCATCGTCGTGTTGGCCACGTTCGAATGGTCCAGCCTGCGCATCATGGGCAAGATACCCAAGACCGACGCCTTTGTGCTGGTGCTGGTGTCGGCTGTGACGGTGCTGACCGACCTGGCAGTTGCCGTCGTCGTCGGTGTGATCGTGTCTGCGCTGGCCTTCGCCTGGGAGCACGCCAAGCATATACACATCAACTCCTATGACGACGAGAAGGGCTCGCGTATTCATGAGCTCAACGGGCCGTTGTTCTTCGGTTCCGTCAGCAACTTCCTGGAATTGTTCGCCCCGGAACAGGATCCTGACGATGTCATTATCGAATTCCAGAATTCACGGGTCGCCGATCATTCGGCGATTGAGGCCATTGATACGCTTGCGGAAAAATACATTCAGTGCGGCAAGACACTGCACCTGCGCCACCTGAGCGAGGATTGCCGGAAGTTGCTCCGCAAGGCCGGCGATCTGGTGGAAGTCAACGTCCTGCACGATCCGCGCTACTTTGTCGCCGATGATCGATATCCGACGACAGAGTGAGCGGCTGCCCAAAGGGGGCAGGTTCGATTGCTCCGTCGGATCAAGGGGTGGATCAAGGGGTCAGATCACTTGATCCGGAGCGAGCCCGGCTTCGAGCGGCCCGTCCGTCTGCAGGTGGAAGGGAAGCGTTTCGAGCGGACGGGTTCCTTGTTCCAAGAATCAGCCTCTTTTGCGGCGCCTGCTATGGGGGCTTGAAGCACCCGATCGGGTTCTGTAAGGGAGCGGCAGGACGTGCCGTTTTGTTGCCAAAGTTGTCGGTTTGTCAGGACTTACGGCTCGCTTGGGCTCATACGCCCCTTGCCGGTGGCTCGACGGGCGTTGAACGTGGGCGTTGGGCGTTGGGCGTTGGGCGTTGGGCGTTCGGCGTTGGGCGTTGGGCTTCGCTGCGCTCAGCCCAACCTATGGCGTGCCGCCTGGCCGACGGCACGCGGCGCCAACCTTTGGCGACCTACGTATCGAGCAGACGTCGCGCCCCACGTCGATTGGCGACAATTAAACATGGGCAATACCTGTTTCTGCCGGTACCATTGAATGCCCATGGATTACCCTCTTCCCACCAAAGCCATGGACCTGCTCCTCGACGTGATCTGCGCGGTCGACGCCGAGGGCCGCTTCGTGTTTGTGAGCGCGGCCTGTAAGCGCGTCTTTGGGTACAGCCAGAAGGAATTGATCGGAAGGAAGATGATCGACCTGGTGTTGCCCGAAGACCGGGAGCGGACGCTGCAGGCGGCCGCCGACATCATGGGTGGCCGACCCAAGACGCATTTCGAGAACCGCTATGTGCGCAAGGACGGTCAGGTCGTGCACATCATGTGGTCGGCCAGCTGGTCGGAATCCGACCGGATCCGATTGGCAGTGGCGCTCGACATCACCGAACTCAAGCGCGCCGAGCGCCTAAGGAGCGCGCTTTACCAGATCTCGGAAGCAGCGCACGCGGCCGAGGGGCTGTCCGCGCTGTATCGGCACATCCATCAGATCATCGGCGACTTGCTGCCGGCAGACAATTTTTTGGTTGCCCTGTACGACGAGTCGAGCGATACGCTGTCCTTTCCGTACTTTGTCGATGAACGGGAACAGGGTCCCGCGCCGGAACCGCAGCCATTGCGCGCGGGCTCACCCATCGCTGAGGTTCTTCGCACCGGTCAGGCCTTGTTGACGACCACGGCAGGCAGCGTCGCGGCCACGGACGCGGCGACGAGCCGCGATCACCCTGATTGGTTGGGTGTGCCGCTGACCTCGCCGGAAGGCGTCATGGGCGCCCTGGTCGTGCAGGCCAATTCCCGGAGCATTCGTTATACCGACGAGGATAAGGACCTTCTGCACTTCGTCTCCACCCAGGTCGCCACCGCCATCGAGCGCAAGCAGGCGGAGACCCGGTTGCGTCACATGGCGCGCCATGATTCGCTGACGGATCTTCCCAATCGGACGCTTTTTCATGACCGCTTCGACATGGCGCTTCAGCGGGCGCGCCGCCACGGGGAGCATCTGGCCCTGCTGTATCTGGACCTGAACGGGTTCAAGCGCGTCAACGACACGTTCGGTCACGCGGTTGGCGACCTGCTGCTGCGCGAAGTGGCGCGACGCCTTGCGCTGTGCGTGCGTGCGTCGGACACCATCGGGCGCATGGGCGGGGACGAATTCACGGTGCTGTTGGCCAATATTCACGGGCCGGAGTGCGCCGCTATCGTCGCGGAGAAGATTCGTGCCGCGATAAGCAAGCCTTTCGCGGTGGGCGCACAAGCGCTGAAGATCTCGGTCAGCATCGGTACGGCTGTCTACCCGGAGCAGGGTGAGGACAAAGAGCGGCTGTTCCGCAATGCGGATGCCGGCATGTACGCCGCGAAGGGCGGCGTGGGATAAGGGAGTTACGGGGCCGGGTCGTCCGGTCTTGCGGTGCAGCAGCTTGGGCTTCGCGCTGTTCAGCTCAAGCTGCTGCACCGATGGCCCCGCCTGGGGATTCACTCGGCGCAGGGATCTGGTTTGTAGCCGAGGCCGTAGATCGACCGGATCATGTTCCTGCACTCGGGGTGCGCCGCTTCCAGCTTGCGGCGCAGGTTCTTGATGTGACTGTCGACCGTGCGGTCGGTCATCACGGGGAGAAAAAGGAGAAGAGAAAAAGGGGTCAGTACCCTTTTCCTGCCCACCCGGGACGCGTTGAACAGACCGTCGGAGGAAAAGGGTACTGACCCCTTTTTCTCCGTTCTGCCCACCCGGGACGCGTTGAACAGACCGTCGGAGGAAAAGGGTACTGACCCCTTTTTCTCCGTTGCACGATTCCATAACAAAGAATGACGAGGAGCAACACCATGTGCAGACTCTATGCCGTGATCGCCGCCGCTGTGCTGGGACTGGTCGGCCTCAATCCCGCATTCGCTGCGGACAAGACGACCCGGTTGACGTGGTACGGGCATGCCACGTTCCGGATTGTTACGCCCGAGGGTCACGTGCTGGTGATCGATCCCTGGTTCAACAACCCGAAGAACCCGGCGGCAGGGAAGGGTAAGGATGCATTGGCTGGCATCGACAAGGTCGACTACATCCTGATCACCCATGGTCATTTCGATCACACGGCCGACGCGGTGGCGCTGGGCAAGAAGACCGGCGCCCGGCTGGTGACCAACTACGAGCTGGGCACCAACATGGCCAAGCTGCTGGGGTATCCCAAGGACCAGATGGGGTATGACACGCTGATGAACATCGGCGGCGAAATCCACATCGCCGGCGGTGAGGTGATGGTGGCCATGACGCCGGCGATTCATTCCAGCGGCCTGATCAATCCCCATGCCGGGCCCAATCAGCCGGCCATGGTCTATGGCGGCACGGCGGCCGGCTTCGTGATCAAGATCAAGAACGGCCCGACCATCTACGATACCGGCGACACGGCGTATTTCAGCGACATGAAGCTGATTCGAGAGCAATATCATCCCGACGTCGCGCTGATCAACATCGGCGGCCACTTCGGCATGGAGCCTCCGATGGCCGCTCGCGCCGCCCGGGTGGTCCATGCGCGCCTGGTCATTCCGCACCACTACGGCACATTCCCCGTCCTGACCCAGGACCCCTCGGGTTTCGTGCGCGCCGTGAAGGCCGAGGGTTTGAAAGTGCTGGTTATGAAGCCCGGACAGACCATCGAGTTCAAGGGGCGCCGGTTGGATAGGAAGTAGCAAAAAAGAACAAAAAAGGGGTCAGTACCCTTTTCCTCCTTTTCCTCGCTTGAGAAATACCAATGGGAAGTTGGAGAGGAAAAGGGTACTGACCCCTTTTTTAGAGGAAAAGGGTACTGACCCCTTTTTTCGTTTTCTTCTCTTTTTTCATTTCCTGCTTTTCCTGGGTGTCAGATATTTTTACAGCTCCTGCTTTTGTATTCGGCGGTCTGTCAAATAATCACTAAATAATAGTTAGTTATATGTCTGGCACGTATTTCGCATACGTTCTGATTGTCAGTGATTGGCGCAGGTGGTCCGTGGCGGCGACCGGTGCCCCAAATGTCTTGTTTTGCGGGAGAAACAATAATGAAACTCAAACTCGGAATGATCGGTTCCGTTCTGGTCGGCGCGCTGGCCTTTGCCGGTAGCGCGTCCGCGACGCCGATGAACTATTCGTATCAGGGGGCGTTCACACAGGACGACAACGTCCAGTTGTTCAACTTCAGCGTCACCGGTGCCGCGTCCCAGGTCTATCTGGTCTCCTACGGCTACGCCGGCGGTACGCAGGCCGACGGTACCGTCGTCAGCGGCGGCGGGCTGGACACCATCCTGACGCTGTTCAACGGGGCGACCGGCGCGTATATCACCGCCAACGACGATGGCAGCGACTCCTGCTTCAGCGGTGCGACATCGGTGGCGCCGGGCATCGTCGACGGCAACTACGATCCCAACACGGGTGTCCGTTACGACACCTGCTTCTCGTCGTTGATCAACCCCGGGAACTACACCGTGGCCGTCACGGAATACGACAACTTCGCCGCCGGCTCCAATCTGTCCGACGGTTTCCAGCGGGACGGGCAGGGCAACTTCACGGGTGCTCTGGGCGGTTGCTCGCAGGGCTATTTCTGCGACGTCACAGATGCGACTCCGTACAACAACCGCACCGGTGCGTGGGCTTACGACATCCTGAATGTCAGCTCGGCGACCCAGGTGCCCCAACCGCCGACAGGTCTGCCGGAGCCGGGCAGCATCGCGCTGATGGCAATCGGCATGATCGGACTGGGCGCCAGCCGGCGCCGCCGACCGGCCAGGTAAACGGCAATTCGCTCCGGGACACGGCGGCTGGTGCCGCCGTGTCCTCCGGGGTTCCCTCCTACTGTTTCCGCCCGAAGGCGTAGTCCGTACCGTTCCCTTGTCGGCCCGCCGATCGTCTCGTCCGGCGCTGTCAGCTTCGCATCAGTCGCGCTCCAAGGCCGTCTCGGTAGCGCCTGCATGCTGCAACCGTCATGGCGGACAACCAGCGGCAACGTGATGGGATGGCGCGACTTCGCGCGCTACGGTTTGTTTGCGCCGGTAATCCCCCAGCCCTTCTTCTCCCCGGTTCCTCCTCCATCTTGGCCCTTGACGGTGTCAGTTTGCCGGTCCGTAGGGCGTCATGTGCATCTCGAACATATGGGCGTGGCGATCGGTCCAGGCCATGGGCATCGGATCGCCTGCGGACGCGGTGCTGCTGCCGTACTCGGCTTCGCGGTACTCGAAGCCCTGGGGCAGCCCGACACGCACCCGGTGGGGCGCGCCTGTCACCGGATTGGCGATGGGCCGGCCGGTCGCGTCGAGCAGTCCGGGGACCCGGATGCGGGCGGTGCAGGTCTGCGGGTCCGCCTCGAACTCGATGGGGGCGAAGCGCGGTTCGTGAACGGTGTCGTAGGTGGCGGCGAACACATTGAACACCGTCGCGCCCGGTTCGGTCTCCAGGCCGGACAGGATGGTCAGCAACGCTTCGCGCTGGGCCTCATCGGCGCGCTCGTCGACGATGGGCAGGCATTGGCCGTGACCCTCGTGGATGGCGCCGGGCCAGCTCAGCAGCGCCGCCCAGCGCAACCCGTCCAGGGCGACTTTGCCGAAATGCCCGGACTTCACCTGCATCCCGATGGCCGCCGTGCAATCGCCGTGGCTCGGTAGGCTGTTGAACTGACATGGACACCCCCAGTCGCAATTGCAGGTTGCCGCGAAGGGCCCCCGGATCTCCCAGTCTGTGTGTGGCATCGCTTGCTTCCTCCGTTGAAAGGGCGGACGTGCCCGCCCCGGCCGGGCACGGGCCGTCGGAACACGATCCTTATTGAAGCCCGCTGCCTCCTTGACGTTGTCGCTTGGGCATTTGACGCCCGCCCGCAGGTCCGCGGTCGGGCAATACAGTACGTTGGTTCCTGCCCGTCAAGCCGGCACGGCCAGCAGGACCCCCGCGGCCACCAGGGCGAGTCCGGCCGCGCGCGCCAGCCACGGACCTGCCGGCACCACTTTTTCCACCAGCGTCAGCGCCGCGAGGCCGGCGGCCCACAGCAGGTTCATGACCCCGCCGACGAACAAGATCAGCATCAACACCCAGCAGCAGCCCAGGCAGTACCCACCGTGAGACAGTCCCATCTGCAGCGCGCCCCGCGTGCCGCTGCGCCAGTGGAACATCAGGAAACCGACGGGGGACTGGCAATGGGCCAGACAGGCCTGTTTGACGGTCGTGAACTGGTACAGTCCGGCGCCCACCAGCACGGCGCCACCCACCGCCGGGTGGGTCAGGCCGGTGCTGGCCAGCAGGCCCAGCCACTGCAGGCCCCACTGCAAGGCGGTGGCGGCAGCGGAGAACGCGGTCCACACCAGCAGGTAGCCGCCCACGAAGGTCGCGGTGCGCGGCCATTTTCCCGTGCCGCCGCCCTGCAGACGGCTGAACAGCAGGATCATCGGGGAGGCGCTGGGGAGCATCATGCCCGCCATCATCACGGTCCACATGAGGAATCCGGCGAGCGCCTCTGCGGGGTTCCAGACCCGCGGCTCCGTCATGGCGGTCATCGCCGGCATGGCGCCGGCCAGGTACGCGAGATAGGCCCAGGCGAGGAGGGTGAGTGCCGCCAGGCTGCCCACCACCGCTAGCAGATCGCGCCGGGAAAGAGGCGACGGGGGATTGTTCGTCGAGGGGGAAGCGTTGGCGATCATTGAGGCCTCTCCATCCTGGAGCACGGCGCGTCCCTGCGCCGTTGTGGGCCGATGCGCAGCTGCTGTGCAATATCTTCAAGCGTGGCTCAGAATTCCAGAATGTCAACTTAACGTTATTTGTTGCGGGGAGGCGATCGGTTTCCCCGGTACACGGACCGTCAGAGCCGACCCTGGTCGACCTGACGGCGAAGGTCGCCGCGTACAATGTCCACCGTCCCACGGTATGGAACGGCCCCGCATGTCGTGAGCGGCGCCGCTCGGACCACTGCTCGGGCCGCAAGCGCCGCCGGGCATCCAGTGAGAACGAACCCAAGCCAAACCCGGGAGGCTGAATGGCAACGGAAGAACTGGCAGCAAACCCCGATCAGTCGCGCACCGATGCCTATCGCGGTCGCGCGCACACGCCGAAGACCGTCATGGCGGGCACCATCGGCAATGTCATGGAATGGTACGATTTCGCCCTGTACGGTTTTTTCGCCCCGGTGATCGCCCAGCTCTTTTTCCCCTCCCAAAGCCGACTACTGTCGCTGATCGCCACCTTCGGCGTGTTTGCCGCCGGCTTCGTCATGCGGCCCCTGGGCGGGGTGATCTTCGGCTATATCGGCGACCGGTTGGGGCGCGCCACCGTGCTGCGCATCTCGATCGTCACCATGGGAACGGCGACGCTGCTGCTGGGGCTGCTGCCCACAGCGGGCCGGATCGGCGTCTGGGCCGCGGTGCTGCTGGTGGCGGTGCGCCTGCTGCAAGGGCTTTCGGTGGGCGGCGAATTCAGCGGTTCGGTGACTTACATGGTGGAGACTTCGCCGCTCGACCGTCGCGGCTTCGCCGGCAGCTGGGCCAACTTCGGGAGTCTGGCGGGCACGCTGGTGGGCTCGGGGCTGGCTGCGCTGGTCACCACCTTCCTGCCGCAGCCCGAGGTCATGAGCTGGGGTTGGCGGGTGCCCTTCCTGCTGGGTGGCGTGTTTGCGGTGATCGCCTACCTGTACGTGCGCAAGCTGGGCACCTCGCCGCACATGGATCACCACGAGAGCCAGCACGACGAGGATTCGCCCCTGCATGAGGCCCTCACCCGCAACCTGCGGGAAACCGTATTGGCCGTCATTTTCGCCTCCGGCTACGGCATCGTGTTCTATATCCCGCTGGTGTACCTGCCCACCTACGCCAGCCAGGTCGGCTCCCTGGGCAACGACGTAGCGCTGCAGGTCAACGCGCTGGGAATCGCCCTCGCCATGCCCATGATTCCGTTGAGCGGCTGGATCTCGGATCATCTGCTGCGGCGACGCACGCTGCTGCTGCTGGCGTTTCTGGCCATGGCGGCCGGGGGCTGGGGTCTGGTGGCACTGGCGGGCCGGAGCCTGCTCGATCTCGGCATTGCCCAGGTGCTGCTTGCGCTGCTGATCGCCATTCCCCTCGGCGCGGCTCCGGCGCTGCTGGTGGAGCTTTTCCCGGTCGCCGACCGGCTCACGAGCTACTCCCTCGCCTACAACCTGGGGCTGGGCGTGGCCGGCGGAACCGCCCCCATGATCGCTACCTGGCTGATTTCCGAGACCGGTTACGACAGCGCGCCGGGCGCCTACCTCGTGTTCGCGGCGCTGCTGTCCGCGGCCGCCTTGTTCTTCATGGAGGATCGCAGCCGGGAGCCCCTGCGCTGACATAGGGGCAGGGGTAAGCCGGGGGGCCACCACGGCGCGTCGCCGGACCAGGGTTCGCACACAACATGCCTGAGACGGATGTAGCGAGGCCGGCGTCCACGCGGTATCCGCCGGGCGGATGATAGTCGCGAACCGCCTGCCCCTCTGCCGGTTCAGACTCAGTCTTGGGCCTACACTCCGGCCGTGGCGGCGACGCAGGCGTGGCGGTTCGGAAGGCGCGTGCGATGTCCTCTGTCAGCCCCATCGGAAAACACCAACGGCAGTCATGCCGGCGACTACCTATTCTTCGCGGCTGCCGCGCTCAGCGTCCGTATTTCTGGCGATACTCCTCATGGCGTCGCTCATTGTACCGGCGTGCTTCGCGGTTTTGCGTCGGGTTCCGCTGGTAGCTGGGGCCGGGAGCGCGCTGCACGCTGCGCCGATCACGATCGCGCCCATAGGGAGTGTTGCCCGGTATGCGCAGCTGCGACCGGTTGCGTCCATCCAGGTAGATGGTGTTGGGTAGCGAGCGCGACCGCCGCCAGCTGCCGCCGGAGCGGTAGTAGTACTCGCCCGTGTAGAGCTGAAAGTACACGTCCGCATGGGGATAGTAGTAATAGTCATAGTAGTACGGAGACTGGGCGTAAGACGGTGGCGCTCCCTGGTAGGGATAGGCTACGCAGGCCGCCAATGCGGCGGCTGCCAGCAGCGCGAGGGGGACCGTTCCGATGAATGTCCTGTCGATCATGGCGCACCTGCCTTGGTTTGATCGGTGACGGGGACGGCTCCGTGCTCGCTGCGCAGGTACGGTCCACGCTCGTGGGCTGGCGTATCATTGCCAATCCTTGCGCAGATATCGCCCACTGACTTTCGCTCACCTACTCAAAGTCTATACGGTATTGGTGCGATTTCAGGGAACGGGCGGGTAAAGTTACGTAAAGGCCCGTAAACGACCGTCGGGGGTGGACGCGGTGGCGGCCTGCCGCCATACGTACACGCACTGCCTGGACAGGCCCCCCGCGAGCCGTAGGTCGGGCTGTGCAACGCGAGGCCCAACAAACACCGCCAAACCCATCCCACCCAGGAAGCCGGTGCCGATACCATGACGCCGCGCCATTGTGCGCGGCGCGCGCTGCCCTGCCTGGCGGCGCACGCGGGCGATCCGTGCTTGCGTTGACACCGGTCATGACATGCATGCCGTACGCGGAGCCCATGGTCCGATTTTGCCGGCCGGTGTCCGTGAGGCGCGGCACGTGGACGTTCAAGGGCTCAACGGCGAACCGGTTCCACGGTGGACGCCGGCCCGCCCGGCCCAGGCGCTGTCGTGAGGGTTCAACGCGGACCGGGTGGTGGAAACAGACAAGGCACGTCGATGCCGGGGTGCGTTGGGGCGGGGCGCAAAACCCATGCCCACCGGCGCAACCCCTGTTGCGAGGCAGGTTCCTGGTCTACGGTGAACATAGTCGCGGCACACCGACCTCGTGCGCGCGGCAAGTCCCAGACGGCGTCCCGTTTCCGGTTCATGATGCGTGGCGACAACCCTTCGGAGAACACGATGGGAACTGTGGGCGGTTGCCGAATCCCCCTCTGCCGGCCGACTCTGTTGGTGCTGCTCCTGGGCATCGGGTTGTCCCGGGTCGTGGCCGGTTCGCCGCCTGTGGCCGCCCCTGTCGCGCGTGCCGCGCCCGCCAATCCAGCCTGCTTCAGCTCGCCTCCCAGTGCCTGGGACGCCCATGAAGCGTCGGGCGCGGAGGGCAGTGGCGAGCATTCTCCAGACGCAGGATCGGTTCTGGTCCCTTTGTTCCACGCCTGGGAAGGCCGCTGGAACGGGCGCATGACCGAGGTACGCTGCCTGGGCACCGAAACCGCCCCGCGACACGAGACCGACCGTTACACCGTGGACGCCGAGATGCGCGGGCAATCGCAGGGTCTGTTCGAGTTCGATGCCGAACTCGACGGCATCGACAGTCGGACCCGGCGCCGCCTTTGGTTCTGGTGGCTGGTGAAACAGGACGGGCTGCGCTTCGGCAATGAAAAGGCGTTCATCCCGGATGCACCCGGCTGGGATGTGGGCATCATCGATCTGGACAACGATGGTGTGACTTTTCGACGCTGGTACCGGATCCGCACGCGCCTCGGAACGAGCGTGGCGAAACTCGATGTGCGCTCGATGCACGGTGACCGCAGGACGCTGACCATTCGGGAGGCCTTCTATACGCAGGGCATTCTTGCCGGCAGGCGAACCTGGCATCTGCAAAGAGCCGATCGGTGAGCAGGGAAGAGGCAGAGTGCAGTGCAACCCCCCCTGCTCGGTCACGTGGACGACAGCATGTTCCGGCGCCTGTTTAAGAAACACACGGATCTTTCGCCGCCCGATTGCCGAGGACGTTTCGGGTTCAGTCGGTCGTGCTGTCCGGGGGGCGGCCCGAGTGTCAGATTCCTGCCCGAGGCCAGGGCGGCGATGACTGATCGCCGACGAACCCGCTCCGGTTCGTCATGGTATTCCGACGCCGTTCGCCCGGGACGCCCGCTCAGGCCGCGCTGCCGATCCAGAAAGACAGTTCCTTGGCGAGAAATTCGTCATAGCGCATATAGTGGGAACCGTCGCAGGAGAACGTCAGACTGAGCATGCCATTGAAGATGTTGATGGACGACGAGCGCAGGTAGATGGTGTCGTCCATGGCGCGCAGTTCGCGCATGCAGCTGAGGATGGTCATGATGTCGGAGCTGGCGATCTGCGCTTCGGCGGGATAGGGCCGACACGGGTAGGCGAGGCAGATATCCGGGTCCGCCAGCGCCTCGTGGTCGAGAATCCGGTAGCGATAGGGGTCGTCGACGAACCAGACGGTAGCCAGGCTGCTGGAGAAGCGGATGACACCCTGGAACATGCCGCGTTCGGTCAGCAACTCCCCCAGTATGGAAAAGGCATGCTCCATGTTCCGATCCATGGGGCTCTCCACGCGCCGTTGCAGGAAAACGGTGCTGCGGATGGCCGGATCGCCCTTGATCTGCTGCCAATGACCGGGTTCGTCATACAGATCGGCGGTCACCGGCAGGTTGCGCAGGTCGAAATCCGCGCCGACGTAGCCCAGTGAGCCGTCCGGCGCGGTAACCACGTGCACGGCCGTCAACGAGGGCCGGCGGGCATTGCGGCTGACGTAGGCGTCCGACAGCAGAAATCCCCATGGGGGCATCGACTCGCGCATGTAGGGGCGATGGGAGCGGTCGCGCCCGCAATGTCCCGGCACCACGCCATAGGGGCCGACGTTGTCGCTCAGCTGGCGCTTGTCCGCGTCCAGGACGTATAGATAGGTACAGTGCGGAATGTCTGCAAAGCGGCTCAGCAACACCTGGTTGAACGCGTTCCGGTCCTTCCAGACAGAAACGCAACGCTGAGCCAGACGTGCCAACGGTTCGTGCAGCAGCCGTGCGAGCTCTTCGCGCTGGCGATAGATGGCTTCCTTCCAATCACGCATCCTTCCCTCCTGCCGCAGGGCACCGGCCTCGCGGGCTGGCCGGTGCCACGAAGTCGCTGGATACCGTCGGGGCCCCACAGTGGGCGGTATGGCACCGGTGTCCGTGCCCGCCGCGACGGGCCCGCCTCGGTGCCGGCCTTTGTCATGACGCGCGCCGCGCCATGAAGCGATTGTGTCCGCTCCGTACTTGCCGTGCCGGTTTCCAGTGGAGTTCGACAGGGATATCCGTCCGTTTGCAGATCACCCGTGTACAGCAAACCCCATGCCATCCACGGCGCATCAGAGGCTTGCGGTCGCCGCGAAGGCGCAAGGCGTCGCCGGGCGGAAACAGCGGTGAGGATTTGCCTGCACCAAACCCAACTCCGGTGCTTCCCGAAGGCCGTCGTCGGCCGACGACAATCGAGCGAATCGGTGGTGGCAGTGGTGCAAAACATACAGCCGACGGTTCCTGATGCCCGGCGGCCGTCAACGCCTGCGCCCCCCGCCGCGCCTGCCGGATGTTACGTTTCAATGCAAAGGCAGTGTCGGGCGCCCCTGTCAGCACGGCCCCCTGCCATGGATCGCTGACGGCGGCGCTTCGCTGGACGGGGACGCGCCGGTTTGAGTCGACCGCCGTCTCCCGACCCGCTTGTCATCACGGCTTGCGGGTCAGGCCGGAACCGGAGGTGGCGATGCTTCCCCGGCTCTCCGGTCGCACCGCGCGTGCGCAGCAATGCAGCCCCGCGACCCCGGATGCACCGGCTTGGCGCGGGCAATCCGCCGATATGGCCGAAAAGCCTGCGTTTTTAACTGGCACCGACGTTGCAAGACAACTTCCGCTCTGCGCAGTGATCAGGGCGGAGAAGATGATAATGCGTAACCTCTCGTTGGTCTGGAACGCAGACGCCCGTGCGGGCGACGAGTTGCAGCTGCTGCTCAGCGTCATCGACGCCCTGACCCTGGAACCGGACCTGAAGTCGTTCTTCTCCCGTGCCGCCGAAGTGGACTTTCTGGGCAGCCAGACCCGCAGCATTGCGGAAATCGTTCGGTTGATCGACGGTATCGCCCAGCAGACCAATCTGCTGGCGCTGAACGCCGCCATCGAAGCGGCCCGCGCAGGCACCCATGGCCGCGGCTTCTCGGTGGTCGCCGAGGAGGTGCGGGGTCTTGCACGCAACACCGCCGAAGCTACCGATCGGGTGCAGCAAATCGTCGATCAGGTGCTGGCGGGCATGGACACGGCTGTGGCGGGCGTCAAGGAAGTGCGCGAGCGGGTCTTGGAAGGCTGCGAGCAGACCGGCAGGGCCCGCGCCCAGTTGCGCACCGCCCGCGACGCCATGGACCAACTGGACGCCCGCATTCGCGGCATCGCCACGGCCGGCGAGGAAATGGGTCACGCTGCCCAGAGTGTCAGCCGCGATGTGCAGGAGGTGGCGGAAATCGCTCACGCCATGACCGGCAAAGCGGCGGCGGTGAGCGACACCGGCCAGCACCTGCACGAGCTTTCCGACGACCTGTTGACCGCCATCGGGCTGTTCCGTTTCGCCGCCCACAAGCGGGCCCGCGAGGCCAACGAGGCACTGGCCGCCACCCTGGACGGCGATTCTCTGCACAGTCCTACCAACGAATCGGCGCTGCGCCAGGCCCTGGTGCGCCAGCCGTTCTTCGAATTGCTCTATCTGGTGGACGGCCGCGGCGTTCAGGTGAGCGACAATGTCGCGCCGGACGGATTCACCGCCGCCTACGGGGGCGAGGGGCGTGGCCGGGATTGGTCCGAACGGGCCTGGTTTCGCCGTGCCTGCGACGACGGCCGGACCTTTGTCAGTGCCGTGTACCGGTCCGCGGCCACCAGTCAGTTCTGTTTCACGGTGGACAGCCCGCTGCGCGACCGCCATGGACGGGTGCCCGGGGTGCTTGGCGCAGACGTGCGCCTCAGCGCGCTGCTATAGGGCTTGTCCGCCGTAGCAGAGCCCAGGGTGAGGGCCCGGGCCCTTTCCTGTTACCATCAGCCGCTCCACCCCATCCGGCTGTCACTCCATGGATTCCGACTGCGTCATCATCGGCGCCGGCCTAAGCGGCTTGTACAGCGCCCTGAGGCTTGCCCGCTCCGGCACGCGCTACCTCGTCCTGGAAGCGCGCCGGCGCCTGGGCGGTCGCATCGCTTGCCAAACCGTCCCGGCTCCCGGTGGCGGCGGCGCTCGCTTCGATCTGGGCCCGGCCTGGGTGTGGCCCGATCTGCAGCCGATGATGGCGCGCCTGCTCCGGGAACTGGACGTGGCGGCTTTCCCCCAGGCCACCCGCGGCGTGGCCCTGTACGAAGACGGGCTGCTCCCGGCACCTGAACGCGTGCCGGGTCCCTCGCCCCATGCCGAGTCGCAGCGTATTGCCGGCGGGGCGCTGGCCCTGGCCGAGGCGCTCGCCGCACAGCTGGATGCGCAGTGCCTGCTGCTCGGCAGGCGTGTCACCCGTCTGGTGGCCGAGGCGAACGGCGTGCGCATCGAGACGGACGAGGGCGACGGCGGGCGGGGGCAGTATCGGGCGCGGCGGGTGATTGTCGCCATGCCGTTGCGTCTGCTGGCGCGCACCATTACCTTCGAACCGCCGTTGCCGGCGGCCCATCTCGAGACGTTCCTTGCGACACCGACGTGGATGGCCGGCCATGCCAAGTTCGTGGCCTGCTATGACGCGCCTTTCTGGGAACGCCGTGGGCTGTCCGGCGAAGTCTTCAGTCGCCTGGGTCCGCTGATGGAAATCCATGATGCCTCGCCTGTCCAGGGCGGGCCCTATGGGCTGTTCGGATTCTACGGCGTGCCGCCGGAGACCCGCCGGGAACTCGGGCACCAGGACCTGGTGCGCCATTCCCTGGAACAGCTCGTGAGGCTGTTCGGCGCGGAGGCGGCGAATCCCGTCGGTTGCTGGATCAAGGACTGGAGCGAGGATGGTCTGACTGCAACAGCGGAAGATCGCGTGCCGCTGACCCAGCATCCCGACTATGGCCTGCCGGCCGGCCTCGCCTCGTTGTGGGATGGCCGGCTGGTGTTTTCGGGCAGCGAAACCGTGGGCCTCAACGGCGGCTACCTGGAAGGGGCGCTGGAGGCCGGCGAGGCCGCGGTGGCCGGATTGAACGATGCCGGGCAGGCGTGGCGGGCGCCCTAGGGTGAATCGCCTTTCAAGCCGCAGGCGCGCTTTGCTGGTGGTCCTGCTCGCTGTCGGTTTGACCGGCGCAGTCGCTGTCGTCTGGCGCGCGCCCATCGAGTTCGAGCTGGGTTACGCCTATGAAGCGGGCAACTTTCATGGCTGGACGCCAGGCTTCGCCCGCAATCACGGGCGTGCCGCCTATTGGTTGCACAAGGCCGCCGTGCTGGGCCATCCGCGGGCTCAGTACATGCTCGGGCTGCTCTATTCCCATGGCTGGGGCGTGCCCAAGAGCGACGGCAAGGCCCTGCACTGGTTCGCGGCCGCAGCCCGCAACGGTTACGTGCAGGCCATGTTTCACCTGGGCTGGATGTACCACAAGGGCGACGTCGTGCCCCGCGACTATGCCGCCGGCATGCGCTTCATGGGGCGGGCGGCCCGGCGCGGCATGGCCGACGCCCAGATGGCGCTGGGGGAGTTCTTCGAACGGGGCGAGGGTGTGCCACGGGACCCCGTGCAGGCACTGCGATGGTACCTGGTGGCCGTCCGCTCATGCCGCACCCGTCCCGGGGTGTTCGGCAACTATGGTGTGATCCGTGCGGCGCAAGCGGCCCGCGATCGATTGTTGCCCCGCATGAGCCGTTCCCAAGTGCGTGCCGCCCGGCGGCTGGCACGGCAGTGGGAGCCGCAATGAAGGCGGCACCTCGGGATCACCATCAAGCGTATCCATCAGTGTGCAGCCATGGCGCCGGGCCCGGCTTGACGGACCCGGCGGCCCGGGGCTACTCGATGACCCCATGAAGCGCCAGGAAGTGCCGGGCGTCCTCCGCAAGAGCGTCGTCCAGGCTGGGATCCGGCGACGGGGGCTGCAAACGCAACTCCAGAAACTGCGGAACGTTCCGGCTTGCCACCCCGGCGGGGGCTGCAGCCGTGCGCTGCCAATGGGCGCACAGCAACTCCACAGGCACGGTGGCCGCTGGGGCAGGCCTGTGCACTGAACGTCGGTTCGCAACGCCGGTCAGCGATGCCGTATTGGGGGTCCGTCTTGCCATGTCTGCCTCCCGTGTTTCGCTTTAGCCTGCACCGCAAAACCCTTGCGGTGCATAACCCCCCGTGTGTACCACCGCTTGCGCAGCCGGTGCAGGGGCCATGGGTGCCGCCGGTGCGTTGGCACTTCATGTGTACCAGCAGCGCCGACGTTCGGGGCGGACAGCCCGCTTGATCGGAGAAGGCGCTCGATCCGCTCGTCTGACTCGATCGTTGCTGATCGTCCACACTGTCTGGTGACGGCATCCGCCCTGACGGCCGGCTTCGTTCCTGGCGGTCTGCGCCATCAATCCGGCTATCAGGACGGGCGCTCTGATTCGCTGCATGGGCCGTGCCAGTTGCAGGCGAACGGCCGGACACAAGCGTTTCCAGGTACATATGCGTATGGCGGGTGTGCGACGTCGGGCGTGGTACAGCCCGGGCTGCACAAAGCCATGGCGTTTGCGGGTTCCCTGCGCGGTGTTGGTGCATGGGGGGCCGGCGGGTACTCAGAGCGTGGACCTTCGGCACGCTGATGAGGGAACTGCTCGACGAGCATCCGGAACGCGAGCTGTGTGTGGTCGGCGACGACCAGACGGCTGATCTGCGTTTCACGTCCAATCACGGCCTGCGCAAGGGCGAGACTTTCCTGCCGGTATGGAACGAGGGCTATGTGGCGGCCGTTCCGCGCCGGCATCCCCTGCGTCCAAAGCGCAAGGTGAGCCTGCACGAGTTGCTGGATTACCCCCTGATCGAACGGGTCAGTTGCGAGTTTCACGGCCGGATGATGGCGCTCATCGCCCGCCGTCCCGGCGAAGTCCGCATCGCCGCGAAAGTGCACTCGGAGGAATGGGCGCTTGCCCTGGTCGGCGCCGGCCTTGGGGTGGCTCTGGTGCCCCAGAGCAGTGTTGTCGATGGCGGGGACATCGCCATCTGTGCGCTGCGGGACAGCGCCCTTTCCCCGCAGGTGGGGTTCGCCTACCGGGCCAGCACGGTCCGCGCGCGTCAGCTGGAGGCGTGGTTGTGTCGCTATCGGCCCACTTGACGGCCGCGGCCGCCATTGTGGACCCGGTTCAGTGGGCTGCTGCCCGCGGCAGTGGCGGCAGGGGTATGGGCTTGCCGTTGACGGTCAACGCGCCGCCATGGAGGGCCAGCGCCGAGACGTAGGTGCCGTGCTGGTCGCTCATCAGGTTGCTGTTCAACAGGTTCTGGATGGTCTGGTCCGCCATGCGGGCGGTGAGATCGGCGATCTGTGCCGGGGTGGCGTCGGGCTTGCGCGCTTTGACGTAGGCGGCCGCCTTGGGGCGCAAGAGGTCCACCACCAGGGTGTGCACGGCGCTGGCCGGCGCCTTGAGCGACGCGTCCACGGAAAGCCGCTTGATGTTGTCCGGGTCGTCCACCCGCTTGAAGCCGGCGCCGTCGAATGTCGCGTCGGCCGTCAGCCGTACGGGCCCGTCGGGCAGGTCGAAGCCAAGGCGCTGGATCTGCACCTGTGGCGAGTGGGCGAGGAATCCGGCAGCCGTGCTCTGCAAGGCGCTGCGGTACAGGGGGGCCGCCTGTGCCGGTTGCAGATGGAGACGGCCGACGGAAGTCAGGCGCTCGGCAAATGATTCGACGCTCTTTTCGTCCAGGTGATGGCCGGCCATTTCGAACACCAGGTTGGTCACCTTGACGGTGGGCGGCGCCGAGAGACTGGCGATGCGGATGTGGTAGCGGAATCCGAGACCGTCGGTTTCGCGCTGGGTCTTGACCGCAATGCGCATGCTGTCCATTTCCGCGGGCGCTGTGCCCGCCGGCCTGACAAGCACCTTGTCGATGGAAAACACCCCGCCGCCCAGCTGCAGCCACCGCTTCGGAAGCTGCGCGTCCCCGCTCAGTGCCAGGCCGTTGGCGGCGACGTGCACGTGCGTCTTGTCATTCTGGATTTCAAAGCCCGACGAGGCCAGTCGGTATTTCATCGTCCGGGGGTTGGCGTTGCCGCTGAAGGCGCCGGACAATCCGGCGAAGCCGACATGGATCGCCGGGTTGCCCGGCAGGACCTGATAGGCAATCGCAGGTGCCTCTACGGTCGAGGTGTAGCGGCCGTCGGCGTAGAACACGGTATGGACCGTGAACGGCGATTTGCCGCCGAACAGGTGCTCCAACTGCGCCTTGTTGTCTCCCCGGAGGACCGGTGTGGTGGTCACCTCGGCGATCGACAGGTCCGTCCCCAGGCGCTGGGCGATGCTGTGATGCAGGTGAATGACCAGCGGTTGCCGTCCGGACACCGGTATGCTCAAGGTGCTTTCGGCGCTCGAATGAAGGTAGCCGCGTTGGAATCCGTCCGCGTGCCACTGGGGGGCACCGATACTGGCGGCTTCCATGATGACAGGAAACTGCCTCTGGGCGATGAAACCGATGGCCAGCGGCGAGGCCAGGTAGGCGACGAGGATGACGCCTGCGACAGCCGCGATGAGCTTTTTCATAGCTGGCTTCTGTGTCGAGCGTGGTTGAGGCAGTATAACCACAGTTCCGTCATGTGATCCATCAACCCCCCCTCCCCGCGCGGTGCCCGGAACCGGCAGGGCCGCTTGTCGGGTTCCCCTGTGTTGCAATACCGCCGGGCTCGGCGAACAATTGCTTCCCATTGGAACTCAACCGCTGGCGCGCGGTACTCGAACGCCGGCAACCGCCCCGGGGGACCCATGCCTTATTTCGTCTACAAGATCGGCCGACTCAATGTGCTGGAGCAGTTGGGTGTCGCGCAAAGCTTCAAGGAAGCCAAGGTGAAGGCGACCGAACTGCGTACCACCATGGAGGCCGATTCCGCCGACACCGTGCGAATCATTTTCGCGGCCAACGAACTGGAAGCCGAAGACCTGCTGTCCCGGCCGGCGCAGCCCCGGCCCATGACGATGGGCGACGACTGAACGCTGCGGGCCCTGAGGGGAATGCTGCGGCCGCGTTCCCCCCTAGGCGCCGGTTGGTCAGGCGGGCCTGGCGGCCGTGGCGAGAAAGATCGGGTAGTGGTGGGGGCGCCCGTCGGCGCCGGTCTTGTTGAGTACGTGCACCCGGTGTGTCCGTGCTTCCACGAACCGCGCCTCCTCCAGCCAGCCGCGTACCGCCGCCGGGTCGAACCCGTGATGCATGACCCCCGCCGTATCGCCGTGGAAGCTGCCGTCTTCCTGTTCCAGGTCCACCACCGCGATACGCCCGCCGGGTGCCAGGGCGCCCGCCAGCCGGTGGAAAAGACCCGCCACGTCCTCGATGTGATGCAGGGTCATGCTGCTGAAAATGAGGTCGAACGGCCCCTGGGGAATACGGCGGGACAGGTCTTCCTCGCAGGTCTGCACAGTGTGCAGCCCGAGCTCGTCCGCCTTGCGCTGCAGCACCTCCAGCATTCCCGCTGAACTGTCCACGGCCAGCACGCTGGCGACATTCGGTGCCAGCAGCGCGGTCACCAGGCCGGTGCCGCAGCCGAATTCCATGGCACGCTCGCCGCCCGTAAGCGGTACGTTTTGCAGAATCCCACCGGCGGCGGCGCGGGCCAGTTCCAGCCGGGTGGGATTGTCGTCCCAGGAATCGGCGATGGCGTTGAAACGGGTGACGTTGGCCTGGGTGACGGCGTTGTTCATGGCTGTCTCGATGTGGATTGGGAATGTCTGTCAGATCGCGTTGGGGCCACGGGGGTTCCCGCGGGCGCCGCCGGGCGGTTCGGATCGCCAGTCATTGTGGGACCGACGCGGGTGACAAGCAACCTGCAGCCGGCGAGGCGGGGATCGCCGTGGTGTCGGCCGCGACGGTCGGTCAGAATACGCGGGTATTGCCGATGGCGGTCCGCCCATTGCACGTAGTGCGGCTGTCAGGGTTCGGAGTTCCTCCTTGATGAGCAAACAGGTCCGTTACAGCCTGCCCATGCCGTCCCTGCCCCGGGATTTCTATGACCGCGACACCATCACCGTGGCCAGGGAACTGCTCGGCCGGTACCTGGTGCACCGCTGCGCCGGCGTGGAGCGGGTGGGAAGAATTGTGGAGACCGAAGCCTATCTCGGGCCCCATGACCGCGCCGCGCATTCGGCGCGGGGGCTGACCCGGCGCACCCGCACCATGTTCGGCCCACCCGGTTACGCCTACGTCTACCTGATCTACGGCATGTATCACTGCATGAACGTGGTAACCGAACGGGAAGGTCACGCCTCTGCCGTGCTGCTGCGGGCCCTGGAGCCGCTACGCAACATCGAGGGGCGCACCCAGGGCCCCGGCTTGCTGTGCCGGGCCATGGATATCGACAGGAGCCTCGATGGCCACGACCTGCTGAGCGACGATTTCCACATTGCGACGCCGGCCAGGGCGGAGGCATTTTCCATCGTCAAGCGGCCCCGCATCGGCGTGGACTACGCTGGCCACTGGGCGCGCCGGCTGCTGCGCTTCTACATCAAGGGCAACCCCTTCGTCTCCAAACACTGAAGGACAAAGTCGGCGGTTTGCGGTTTGCGGTTTGCGGTTTGCGGTTTGCGGTTTGCGGTTTGCGGTTTGCGGTTTGCGGTTTGCGGTTTGCGGTTTGCGGTGTGCGGTGTGCAGTGTGGTGTGCAGGTGTGCAGGTGTGCAGGTGTGCAGGTGTGCAGGTGTGCAGGTGTGCAGGTGGCGACGGCGTGTCCGTGGGCCCGTACCCCTACAGCGGGCGGGCACGGTTGAGCTTTTCGTTCCAGGCGGCGATGGCCTCGGCAATGGCGGTCTCTTTGTCCTTTCCAAGGTCGGAGACCTTGGGGCCCAGCTGACCGCACACCGGGCAGCCGATCCAATACAGGGTTTCCGTGCCGCCGTCAGCGGTCGCACGGGTTTCCTGGCGCAGGTCCGGTTGCGCGCCGCACAGGCAGGTTCTCGGCTCCATGGGAAAGCTCCTGGGTATCGCCCCATGCCGCTCAATGTATCACCAAACCGCACTGAGAACGGCGTCGGGGCCCCCGATGGGGCGCCCGCGGCGGGGTCGCTGCGGCGTGGCCCGGGGATGCATTCGTCCATCGCGGCGTCCGTGCAGCGCCGGCGCCGGGCTCTTATAATGGACGTTTAGCGGCTAGGGGCGTGCCCCTTGCAGGAGACGATGGTGGTGAACGATCCCGGGCGAAACGGATACGGTGCCCCCGAGCGGCTGTCGTTCGGTATCGACGAAGCGGTTTTCCCCTGGCTGCCCATGCTGCTGGATGCCTATTTCATCGTCGACCAGGGCGTCGCGGCCGGCGTGCGGCGCGAGCAGAAAAAGGGCCGGCGGCTGGCCTGCGCCAAGGGCTGCTCAAACTGCTGCCGGGCCCACAAGACCATTCCGGTCTATCCGCTGGAGCTGGTGGGGCTGACCTGGTATGTCACCGAAAAGCTCAAGGGGCCCGAACGGGTCGCCCTCAAGCAGCAGTTGCGTGCTCACCGGAAAGGCGATCCCTGCCCGTTTCTGGTGGACGGGGTGTGCGCCGTGCATCCCATGCGCCCCATGGCCTGCAGGCAGTTCAATGTGTTCGGGGAGGTGTGCGCGGAAGGCGAGGACGCCTATTACACGCGCCGCCGCGACGTGCTCACGCCCGATCCCAAACACGCCGACAAGGCCTTTTTCACCATGTTGCCCTTCTACGGCGTCCATGACACCGCCGAGCGCCGCAAGCTGGCCAAGACAGGCGCCGTGCATCAGCTGGCGCAGGTGCTGCAGGAGTGCGGCTGGGACAGTCTGGCCGCCAAGATGGACGACCATGACCAGCGTCATCCCGACGGGTAGTCCGGTTCGTCCCCCCCCATCGACCGCAACGGACCGGCCGGCGTCGCCGTGCCGGCCTGCCGACCCGGTCCCCCGCCGGAGCCCATGCGCCGCGTGCCCCCGGACACCGAATTCAGACCCGGCGTCGTCCGGGTTGTGACCCGCCTCACGGACACCGCAGCCCGCCACGGCCCATGCTGTTCATGCGGCGGGAAGGCATGTCGGCCCGCCTGGTATTCGCAGAATCAGCCGTCGGGGGCGCCACATGTCAGCACAACAACAGACTGTTTTGGGTTCCAGCCGCGGGCACGGACCCACCATCGGGAAGTGGGTTGCCCAGCGTGAGCTGGTCCAACGGAGCTGGTGTACCGGTCAGCGTGGTCTGTACCAGCTGTTCAATGACCGGTATCTGTCGGTAGCGGTCCGGCAGTTCGGTGTGCGGGCCAAATCCCACTGGGTCGACCTGCGCTATGTCGATCCCGAACCGAGCCGGCATACCCGGGTCGCCTGGGGCTGGTTCGGGTTGGCGGCCGTGCTGACCGGAGGCGGTGCGCTGCTGCTGGCCGCGCTCGCCGTGTCGGGGAGCCCGGTGGTGTCCCACCCGGTTTTTCCTGGTGTCCTGGCCGCTCTCGCGGGCGGTGCCATTGCCTTCTGGGCGGGCCTGCTGTGTTCCGGGCAGCGTCTGGTGTGGCGCAGCCTCAACGGCCACGCTCCGGTGGCCGAGCTGCTGATGCCCCGGTCGGGTCGAGGGCAGGCGCGGGCTTTCGTCGCCGAACTGAGGGAACGGGCCGTGCGCGTCCGCAGCCAGGCCGGTGTCGACGCTGAAGGGCTGTTGAGCGGTGAGCTGCGCGAGCACCGCAGGCTGCGGGTCGAGGGCGTGCTCGATGCCGAAACCTACGAGGCCGCCAAGAAACGCATTCTGGAACTCCATGGCGTTGCGCAGGGCCGTCGCCGCGCGGGCGAGACCGGGCCGTTGCGGGTGGTATCCGAACGGGAGGCGACCTGGGCGGCCTAATGGGTCATCGGCTCGTGCCGAGGGGCGCGAAGACAGGCGGATGCCGACTTTCAACCCGCCAGGGGTACCGTCGCCCCGCAGGGCGCGGTACAGGGACGTGCCTCATGCCGGCGAATGGCCGATCCGCCCTGCCGGCGGCCGGTGCGAGTGCCGGTCACGCCTGGCCGGGGTCGCAGCCCATGCGCCGCGCGATGGCGGCGATCAGGGGCGGTGGCGGATAATCCGTTCCCGGCGCGCCCAGATAACTCTGCCATTGTTGGTAGGTCACGGCCAGCTCCGGGTCGCTGCCGTGGCACCCCAGCACCTGCACCACGTGGTCACCCACCTTCCAGGGCCCGTCGCCCCGCACCGCACCCCGCACCAGGCGGATGGTCTCGTCGGGGTCGCCGTCATGCCAATAGAGATCGAAATACACCAGTCCTTCGGGATGGCGGAACCAGTGGGCCATCACTTTGCGGTCGCCGCCCGGCGGGCGGATCGTCAGGGGAGCGGTGATGGTGAAGAGGTCGGCCATGGCAGCGGGCGCAAGGGTGGCGGCACACCGCCCGAAGCTTACGGGATCGGCCAGCGCCATGCCACGGCGGCGATTGCGTCCCAACTGCAGCGGTGGATCCCGGCCCGTTGGCGCCAGCCTTGGCGCTGAGGGACTGAAGCTCCGTCCCCCTGCCTTTCCCGGGCGCCTCTCGACCGGCTGATGACCTGCCGAGGTTACCGGACGCGTCCAGGCTCGCGCCGGTTCCTGTTCACCGGCGCTTGGCGCCCGCTACGTCGCCTGCGGCGTCGACCCGCTTGTTCAAGTGCACGACCAGGGACACGCGCCGGTTGCGTGCCCGGCCGGCGGGCGTGGCATTGTCCGCCCTCGGCCGGGTGGCGCCGTAGCCGATCGCGCTCAGCCGGCTGCTGGCGACGCCGTGGGCGATGAGGAAACGCGTCACCATGGTGGCCCGGGCGGTGGACAATTCCCAATTGGAGGGGAAGCGGGCCGTGTGTATGGGCGTGCCATCCGTATAGCCTTCCACCGACACCCGGAAGGGGTCGCGGCCCAGCAGGTCGGCCAGTCGGGACAACACCGTGCGCCCCGCCGGTCGCAGCTCGGCGCTGCCCGGCGCGAACAGCACGTCGTCCTTGACCACCAGATTGACCCGGGTCGCCGACGCCACGATTTCCACCTGGTTCCTGACATCCTTGGGCAGCGAGAATACCGGTGTGGCGTCCGGCGCGGCCTCGGGTTGGATTGGCGTTGTGGTGTCGGGAGCCGCAGTCGACGCCGGCGCGGGGACGGTCTTGGGTGCAGCGGCCGCTGTGCGGGCGGCCTGTTCCGGTTGGGCTTTGGGTTTGCGTAGCGGCGTCGGGGGGGCTGTCGGTATGGGCCGGGCCTTCGGTTGTGCCGCAGCCGCTCCCGGTGCCGGGGCGGTCTCCGACCGGGGTTTGGGTGCAGCGACTGCGACGGATTCCGGCGAGGCCACCGCCGGCGGCGCGGCCGGGGAAGCTGCGGCGTGGTCGCGTGGCGCTACAGCGGGCGTTTGCGCCGGCGTCGTGCTCTGGGAGACGCGCCGTGCCGGCGCGGGCACCGTCTCCCCGTGGCTGACCGGGTGTTTGTCTGCGTTGGCGTGGCTGATGGCCAGCAGCAGCACGAACAGCGTCAGCAGCAGGGTCAGGATGTCCACGAAGCTCACCAGCCAGCCGCTGTCGGCGTCTTCCATCCGGTCGGCGGCGAAGTCTGCGGCAAAGCTGTGGCCGTCGAAGGGCTGGGCAGTCAGCGAATTCGGGGGGGAACGGTCCATGGAATGCGCCGCGTCAGGCCGCCCTGAGCAAGGCGCTCTGCGGTTGAGTCGATTCCTGCTGCTGGCGCATGCAGGCGGTCAGCGTCTCTTTGATGATGGCGGGGTGACGACGCTGGTACAGCAGCACGACGCCTTCCAGCATCACGTTCATCATCATGATCCGGTGCTGAAGCCGCCGCTCCATCTTGATGGCCAACGGCTTGAAGACCATGTTGGCGAGTACCAGCCCGTACAGCGTGGTGGTCAGCGCAAAGGACATGGCGGCACCGATCTGGCCAAGGTCCACCTGACCCAGGTTGCCCAGTATCTGAATCAGGCCGAAAAGGGTGCCCAACATCCCGAATGCCGGCGCGAAGGTGGCCATGGTGCGCAGGATCTGGGCGTCGCCCTGCTCCTTGGTCCGCATGCCCGCAATGCGCCACTGCATGACCTTCACGATGTCCTCCACCGGCTCGCGATCGATCACCAGCCGGGCACCGGTGCGCAGGAACGGGCTGCGGACCTGCTCCACCGCCTGTTCGGCGGCCCGTACCTGGCCCAGACGGTGCCAGTAGGCCACTTCCAGCAGTTGTGCCATCTCGGGATCGACGGTGCTTTCCCCGTCATCCATCAGCGTCTTCAACGACTTGGCTACCCGCAGTAGGTCGCGTACGGAGCGGCTGACCACGGTGGCCGCCAGGGTTCCGCCGACAACGATCAGCAGACCGCCCAGATTGAACAGTCCGGCCAGGTGCTGATGGGAGAACAGTGCCGCGAGGGCAAGCACGAACAGTCCGCCCAGGAGCCCGATCGCCGTAGACTTGTTGGCCGCCGAAATGCGCTTCATGGCTGCTTCCTCCGCTGGTCCACGAGGTCAAGCAAGTTCCGTACCGCAGGACTCGGGCGCATTCGCAGGGGGCGGGAACTGTCGGTTTCCGGGGCGGTATTCTGTCAGCGCCGGCGGGGAGTGCCGCCGCTGCGGTTCTTCGACGGCAAGATCTTGCCGCGGAAGTTTGCCGCTGCCTCCGGTTGGGGGCTTATGGGTCGACCTGTTGCCGGGTCGGCATATACCCTGCGCGGCTTGTGGGACCGTGTCGGGAAAGCCGCTCCAACCACTCACCGGTGGGTTCGGCCGCCGTCCGGTACCGCTCGCGCCAACGCGCCGTTCCCGATATGGTAAGCGCCAAGGACGGGGTCATGTCCCCCTTCGGGCCTGTGGCGGCCAAGCCTGATAAACAACGATCAAAACGGCGTGGGCACACCGATGACCGATATCAGCGGCTATCCGTCTTTACGGCTGGGTGAACGCCAACTGCGGCAGATCATCGATCTGGTTCCGCATATGATTTTCGTCAAGGACGAGAACGGCCGTTTGCTGCTCGTCAACGAAGCCAAAGCCGCTGCCCACGGCATGACGGTCGGGGAACTGACCGGGCGTTGTCACGGCGAGCTGTATCCCGATCCAGCCGCCGTGGAGCGGATGCTGGCCGACGATCGGGAAGTGCTGACCTCCGGTCAGGCCAAGTTCATTCCCGAAGAGGTCTTCGTGGATGCCCACGGCAACCGCCTTCTGCTGGAGACCATCAAGATCCCCTATCGGATTCCCGGCCATGACGGTCCGCTGGTGCTGGGCGTTGCCACCGACATCACCGAGCGGCGCCGCGCCGAACAGGCCCTGGAGCGGGAGGAGCGGCGTCACCGTGAGGTGTTGAACACACTGGACGAAGGGGTCGCCCTGATCGGGGCGGACGGCGTGGTCTACTCCTGCAATCCGGGCATGGAACGGATTCTCGGTCGCAGCAGCGACGAGATCATCGGCCGGCGTTGGCCGCAGTCGCAAATACGGCGGGTCACCGGCGACGGCACGCCATTCCCTGAAGACCAGCACCCGATCGCCAGGACGCTGGTCACCGGCCAGCCATTCGACAACGTCGTGATGGGGCTGGCGGGCCCGGACGAGGCGGTGACCTGGCTGTCCATCAATACCCGTCCGAAGTTCCGCGAAGGCGAGTCCAAGCCCTATGCGGTGGTGGTGTCCCTGCGGGATATCACCGAACAGAAACGCGTCGAAGCGGCTCTGCGGACCTCGGAGCGCAAGTACCGGGCGTTGATGGAGAATGCCAGCGACGGTATTGCGATCGCCGACCTGCAGGGAAACTACCTGGACGTCAACAGGCGCATGGAACAGTTGCTGGGCTATACGAAGGACGAACTGCTGGAAATGCAGGTGCCGCAGATCCATCCCCCCGACGAGTGGGCAAGGGTACAGGGCGCCTTCAGGGAGATCACCGAACAGGGCAAATCCCTCTATGAGCATCTGGTGCTGCGCAAGGATGGCAGCACCGCGCCGGTGGAAGTGGCGGGGACCTTGATCGAATTTGCAGGCCAGCAGGTGGCCCTGGGCATATTTCGCGATGTCAGCGAACGCAAGTACAGCGAACGGACCATGGCGAAGCTGTCCTGGGCCCTGGAGCAGGCGGCCGACGCCATCATGATTACGGATGCTCAGGGCCGGATCGAGTACGTCAACGCCGGCTTTGAGGCGGCTACCGGCCACAGCCGCGACGAGGTGTTGGGACACACGCCCCGCCTGCTCAAATCCGGTCACATGCGACAGGGGTTCTACCGCCGCATGTGGAGGCGCATCCTCGGCGGACGGGTGCTGCGCTGCGTGTTCACCAACCGGAAGAAGGACGGCACGCTGTTCTACGAAGACAAGACCATCAGCCCCCTGTGGGACGAATATGGCAACATCACTCACTTCGTCTCATCGGCCCGCGACGTGACCGATCGTACCCTCGCCGAGCAGGAGCGTCTGGAGCGGGAAAAGGCCCACCGCGACCTGCTGGTGCGGGAAGTGCACCATCGGATCAAGAACCATTTGCAGGGGCTGACCGGGCTGCTTCGTCAGCATTCCAACCGCTATCCGGACATCGCCGACCCCCTGCAGACCGTCATTTCCCAGATCCATTCCGTGGCCATGGTGCACGGCCTGCAGGGTGCCACCGGTCATGGGCGGATCTGCCTTTGCGATATGACTGAGGCGATCTGCACGTCCATCGGCGCCTTGCGGGGGGTGGGGCGCGGGCCCCGACTGGACCGACTGGTGCAGGGTCCGGTACAGGTGGCCCACGAGGAGGCCGTGCCTTTGGCTCTGGCGCTGAACGAGCTGATTATCAACGGACTGAAGCACGGCGCTGCGGAACCGGGTGGCGAGCCCGTGCAGGTGGCGGTCGGCGCCGGTTCCGACGGTGTCGAGGTGGTGGTCCGCAATGCGGGCCGCTCCCTGCCCGAGGGCTTTGATTTCAACAGCCGCCATGGCCTCGGTACCGGTCTGGGTCTGGTGCACGCCCTGCTGCCGCGCAAGGGCGCGGAACTCATCTTTTCCCAGCAAGGCCCCTGGGTGCAGGCGTGCCTGACCCTGCGTCCTCCGCTGGTCAGTCTGGGCCGCGACCAGTCCCCGTCGGCATCAACGCCGAATTGACGGGAGGCGGCGTCGGCCGGTAGAGCCCGGGCGGTTGCTGCGTCGCCCGGCGGGCTGTTCCGGTCCACTCAAGAATGTTCCCCCTGCAGCCGACAGTTCGATAAGCGAGTTCCCACACCGATCATGCCGTATGACAGAGAACCTGCCAGTGTCTGGCGCGCCTGCTGCGTGGCAGGACCTGCTTGCCTATCTTCCGGACGCCATACTCTGCGTTTCGGCCGATGGCAGGATCGTGCGGGTCAATGCCGCGGCCGAACATCTGCTGGGCTACACCCAGGTAGAACTGCTGCGGCTTCCGTTTGACGCCGTTTTGCTGCCGGCTGCCGCGGGCGCTGTCCCGGGGGGAACGCGGGAAAGGGGCGTCGCGGCGTCGTCCGGCGCCGGTTTTCTGCCCCAGAGCCGGGAGGCGTATGTGCGGTGCCGGGCCGGCGAGACCGTCCCGGTGCTGCAGTCCTGCGCGTTCATGCCTGACCCGGACGGCCGCCAGGGATTCCTCACCGTCAATGTCCTGAAGGACCTGCGGGTGCTGAGGACGGCGCAGCGGCATCTCGCTGACGAGATACACCGATTCGAGATCCTGTTCAACAGCATCAGCGACGCGGTGTTTCTCGCTCCTCTTGACGAAGACGGCGTTCACGGCAACTTCGTGCAGGCGAACGACGTGGCCTGCGCCCGGCTCGGCTACGAACGGGAGGAACTGTTGGGCATGAACGCCCGCACCCTGAATCCTGCCGCCAACCTGGGTCACACGCGATTGCTGGGCCCCAGGATCCGACGTGAGCGGCAGACGGTGTTCGAAGCCATCCATGTGGCGAAGGACGGTACCCAGATTCCCGTGGAAGTGGTCGCCAAGCTGGTTCATATCGACGGCAGCGACTACGTGCTTTCCGTGGCACGCGATCTTCGCGAGCGCAAACAACTGGAGCTGGCGGAGTCCCGCTTCGGCCGTCTCATGGACCATTCCTGGGATGAGATCTACGTTTTCGACAGCCAGTCCCTGACGCTGCTGCAGGCGAATCAGGGCGCCCTGAACAACCTCGGCTACTCGAGCCGGGAGTTGCTGGAACTCAGAATTACGGACGTCTGGCCCCAGTTGCCCGAAGGCCGATTTCGGAAGCTTGCCGTGCCGCTGTTTGACGGACGCGAGAGCAGGCTGATTTTCGAGGCCAGCCATCGCAGAAAAGACGGTTCCAGCTACCCGGTGGAGGTGCGGCTGCAGCTGTCGCACAGCGAAGTGCCGCCGGTGTTCCTTGCCAACGTGCAGGACATCACTGCACGCAAGAAGACCGAACGCCGGCTCACCCACCTTGCCACCCACGATCCGCTGACCGGTCTGCCCAACCGCGCGCGTTTCCTGGATCGCCTGGAGGTGGCGCTGGAGCACGCCAGGCGCAACGAGACCCTCGCCGCGGTCATCTTTCTCGATCTGGACGGCTTCAAGACCATCAACGACACCATGGGTCACGCCGCCGGCGACAGGCTCATCCAGGAGGTGGGCAAGCGCCTGCGCGGTACGGTGCGCGAATCGGATACGGTGGCCCGGCTCGGGGGCGACGAGTTCACCGTCATCGGCACGAACCTCAAATCGGTGGGCGCCCTGGAGCGGATGGCCGCGAACATCATCCACTCCATCGCCCGCCCCTTCGAGATCAGCGGCTCCCTCGTGCGCACGACTCCCAGTATCGGTATTACCCTGTTTCCGTTCCATGATGACGATGATGCCTACTCCCTGATCAGGCAGGCCGACACCGCCATGTACGAGGCGAAGAAACGGGGCAGGAACACTTATGAGTTCTATACGGCGGCTCTTGCGCGGCAGCAGATGCGGCTGCTGATGCTCGAGAGCGCGGCCAAGATAGCGCTCAGCGAGAACCAACTGCGGGTGTACTATCAGCCGCGGCTTGCCCTTGCCGATTTCAGGGTTGTTGGGGTCGAGGCGCTGCTGCGCTGGGACAGCCCCGAGTTCGGCATGGTGGCTCCCGACGAGTTCATTCCCCTCATGGAGCAGTGCGGCATCATTCAGGAGGTGGGTCGGTGGGTCCTCGGGCAGGCGTGCCACCAACTCCAGCATTGGCGGGCTGCGGGCATTGATATTGCGGTTTCGGTGAATGTTTCGGCGCGTCAGTTCGATGACCACCGTCTGGCCGAGCAGGTCCATGAGGCATTGCTGGCCAGCGGCGTTCCGCCTTCCAGTCTGGAGATCGAGATCACCGAGGGAGTGCTCATTTCCCATACGGCGCTGGCGGCGCAGAGCCTGCGTGGTCTGAAAAGCATGGGGGTCCGTATTGCCCTGGACGATTTCGGGACCGGCTACTCCTCACTCAGCTATCTGAAGCAGTTCCCGATCGATGTATTGAAAATCGACCGTGACTTCATCAGGGACTGCGATGGGGACCAGGACAGTTCTCTGATTGTGGAGGCCGTTGTGGGCCTTGCCCACAGCCTGAATCTCAGCGTTGCGGCAGAGGGGGTGGAGAGCGACAGTCAGTCCCGCATCCTGCGCGAACTGGGCTGCGATGAAGGTCAGGGCTATCTCTTCTGCAGGCCGATGCCCGCTGCCCAACTGACCGATTTTCTGAAGGCGCGGGCGCGCGGCACTCGTTGGCGGGAAGTGGGCTCTGACGAGTAATCCTGGCCGATGCCGTCGGGGGAGGACGGTTCGCGCTTGGATGCGCCGATCGCGGAACGCCCCGGATGACCGGGACCGGGCGCAGGGATCGAGGTCATCTTGCTGCGGCGTGCGGCGCGGCGGGGGTCGACCGCACGGTTGTTCAGCCCGCCCGCCGGTGGACCTTATGGGCAAGCTCGCCGGTTGCCGCTTCCATGTCGTGACGGTGCTTGTCCATGTCCTTTTCCACCGCGACCAGACGTTTGAAGCGGCCCATATTAGTCAGGAATTCCCGCAGTCCGATGAAGAACACCACGGTGCCGAAGGCCATCAGGAAGAAGCCGGCGATTTCGAACCAGTTGTGGTGAATCAGCTTGACGAAGGCAATGCCAAGGGCGATCAGCGCAATGGACGTGCGGCCATAGGCGAGGAAAGTGCGCTTGTTGGCCAGCACGGTGCGATCCAGTGCCAGCCAGTCCCGCAGGATCATCTCATCGCGTTTGAATTCTGCATAGGGGTCGTCGATCACGGCAACCTCGATAAGACAGTTGAAGTTGTTGATGGGGCCATTGGGCCTGCATGTCTCCGCCCTGCTGCCTTTTCGCTGCGCGTTCTTCTGCCACGCAGGCTCCTGGGAGCCCGTGCTACGGATGTTCCGCGAGAGAGTGTAAAGACGCAGCGCGCGCTCTGTTCAGCGCATCGGCGACCCGGGCGGGTAAGTTGCGCTTCCAAAACACAATCTTAAGCCTGCGGCCGGAATATGTCAAAATTGTTACGGACTCTGCAGAGCGCAAATCGTCTCGGTCCGAATCGCGCCAGAACCGGTTCGACCGCAGCGGCGGCCAACAATTCATCGCCGCCGGCGGGCATCATGGAACACGCTGCCCGCCGCGCTTGTCATATCCGTTACGGGCGCCTGTTGCGCACCGGCCGGCGCAGCGCTCCGGCAAACCTCAACCCGTGGATCTGCAATGAATCCGTATCCATCCAGCTATTCCACCGGCCGGCGGGTCGGCATGGCGGTGTTCCTGGTGGCCGCGCTCTGCACGGCGGCCCTGATCGCCCTGGGAGTGAGCGGAACGCCTTGGCCGAAGTGGTTGCTCGGGCTTACCGCCGTGCTGTGAGGCTGGCCGCCGGCCCGCGCCCTCTCTGATGGCCCGCATGGACCCGTGCCCGGCGGGGTCCATGCGGGCCGCCCGCCGGGCATTGCGGTCACCGGTCCAGCTTGGTGATCTTGGAGCCTTCCAGGGTGAGGTTGTACATCAATCCCTTCTGTCCCACCACGAAACCCACAATCGGTCTTGTCGACCCTCATGGGGTCCAGGGAGGTGCCTGCGCCCACGTTGATGAGCGTCACCGAGCCGTCAACACCCACTTTCCAGCCGGAGCTGTGACGGAAACTGTGCAGGACCTGTTGCTGCATGAAGACCAGAATGACGTCCTTACTTCTGTGCGCCGAACTGAAAGCCGATGGAGGCCGAGGCAATGCTGTAGTAGGCGACGCTCTTGCCGTGGATCCTCAAGGCGCCGTCCCCGTATGCTCCCCCGATGCCGAAACCGGCTTTGATCACGCCGGGAAACACCAGCACGCCTTTGGCGGCTTTCAGGAACTCGTCGGCGCCTTTGACTTGACTGGTGAACTGTCTGAGCGCCGCATTCACGCGCACATTGATTTCCTTGGCGGTGGCGCCCTGGGCGGGAGCCATGGCGGCTGCGATCAGCGCCAGCCCGAGCAATGCCCTGGTCAACAACCTTCGGTTGGGGGGACGTTGGCTTGCGGTGGTCCAAGTGGGAAATGATGTGGAGTGTAACCTGTGGGCAACCGCGCGGTACCGTTCACCGGCCGGCACCGGCTTGGAAGGCGGGTGCCCGTTCCGGTATGGTCTGCGGGTGGCGGCAGATTTCTTCGCAAGGTCCTGGCGCTGCGGTTGCTGCGGGAGTATTCCGCCCAAACACACCTGAGGAGCGCCCATGGATGTTTCCAACGGACCGTCGGGGTTGTCGGCGGACACCCCGCAGGAAGAACTGAGGCCCCAACATATCAGCGAGCGGCGCCTCGAGCGCGCAATGAGTCACCTGGACGGGTCCACCCGCGAGCTGTTCGGCTTCTTCCGGGCGCCCAGGCGGACCATCATCGTGTGCTTCCCGGTGCTGATGGATGACGGTTCGGTGCGTACCTTCGAAGGCCACCGCGTGGTTCACAACCGCGTGTTGGGGCCGGGCAAGGGAGGCGTCCGTTATCACCCGCAGGTGACAGTGGACGAAGTGCGGTTCCTTGCCGCACTGATGACCTGGAAATGTGCCCTCATCGATGTGCCTTTCGGCGGCGCCAAGGGCGGTGTCGCCTGCGATACCAAGGTCCTCAGCCAGCAGGAGGTGGCGCGTCTGACGCGCCGCTTCATCACCGAACTGGGGGACAACATCGGTCCTCACACCGACATTCCCGCTCCGGATCTGTACACCGACGAACAGACCATGGCGTGGATCTACGACACTTACGACACGCTGCATCCGGGCCGCAACAACCGGCCGGTGGTGACCGGAAAACCCCTGGACCTCGGCGGTTCGGCGGGCCGCCGGGAGGCCACTGCCGTGGGCGTCCTCGACGCTACCCAACGGCTGCTGTCCACGGGTCTGGTGTCGGGTTTGGAGTCCGTCCAAGGTACGCGGGTGGCCATTCAGGGCTTCGGCGATGTGGGTGCGGTGGCCGCACGCCTGTTTCAGGAAGCCGGCGCGGTGGTGGTGGCTGTGAGCGACTCCGGTGGCGGCATTTACAGCAACGAGGGCCTCGATCTGGCGGCCGCGCGTGCCCACAAACAGGCTCACGGTACCGTGGTGGGGCTCCCGGAGACCCTCAGCGTCACCAATGACGCGTTGCTGGAACTCGACTGCGACATTCTCATTCCGGCGGCGGTCGCCAACCAGATTCATGTCGGCAATGCCGAGCGCATCCAGGCCCGGTTGGTGGTGGAAGCGGCCAACGGTCCAATCACGCCCGCCGCCGACGATATCCTGTCGCGGCGGGCTGTCGTGGTATTGCCGGATATTCTGGCCAACGCGGGCGGCGTCACGGTCAGCTACTTCGAATGGGTTCAGAACAACGAGCACCAGCAATGGGACCTGACCGAAGTCAATGCAAAGCTCAAGACCAAGATGCACCGGGCGGTGGATGCGACCCTTGCCCGTTGGCATGCGTTATCCGCCGCCGCGGCGCCCCATCCTGCGGATGCGGACGCGACGCCCGTGGCCGATCCGCCGCCCGTCGACCTGCGCACTGCGGCATTGGTGGTGGCCATCGAACGGCTGACCCGGGTTACCCAGGAGCTCGGCTTGTGGCCGTGAGCCCGCCGAGAGGCGAACGGCGACCCGAGCCGCAGCCGGACAGGGCGGCCCGCTCTTGCGGTCGTCGATCGTCTTCTCTACTCTCCGTGCTCCCCTCTTATCCTTGAAGCGCCTCGCCTTGACCGAATCGCCCGAGCATCGTCCCGACGCGCCGTCGGAAGCTTCGCCACGGCCATTGAGCGGTTTGTTGGTGTTGATCATGGCGATAGCCACCGGCGTTGCGGTGGCGAACATCTACTACGCCCAGCCGTTGCTCGACACCCTGGCGCGCGCTTTCGGTGTGGCCACTCATACCGCCGGTCTGATCGTCACCGTGACCCAGGTGGGTTACGCCGTGGGGTTGATGTTCGTGGTGCCGCTCGGCGACCTCGTCGAACGCCGGCGCCTGGTGGTGACCGTTACCTTATGCGCAAGCGGAGCCTTGGTATTCGCCGCCATGGCACCGACTATCAATCTGTTCGTGGTGGCGTCGCTGGCGGTGGGGTTGACCGCGGTGGTGGCCCAGGTGCTGGTGCCCTATGCCGCCCACCTGGCGCCCGATCATCTGCGGGGGAGGGTGGTCGGGCGTATCATGAGCGGCCTGCTGTTGGGTATCCTGCTGGCGCGCACGGTCTCCGGCGTCATTTCCGATGCCTTCGGGTGGCGCAGCGTGTTCTGGCTGGCGGCCGCCATGACGCTCATCCAGGCGGCGGTGCTCGCCAGGGTGCTGCCCCGCGACCGGGCGCGGGAATCCGCATCCTACGGGGGGCTGCTGCGCTCGGTGCTGGCGCTGCTGCGCGACGAACCGCTGCTGCGGCAACGCATCGTCTATGGCGTGCTCATCTTCGCCACCTTCAGTGCCCTGTGGACGTCCCTTCCGTTTCTGCTCGCCCGCCCGCCCTACAGCTACGGCGACGGCGTCATAGGGGCATTCGGTCTGTTCGGTGTGGCCGGCGCGGTGTGTGCATCCTATGCGGGCCATCTGCACGACCGGGGTTGGACCCACCGCGCCACCGGCGCCTTTCTGTCGCTGATATTGGTGTCTTTTGTTCTGATGGGTCTGTTCAGCCATTCGGTGGCGGCCATCGTTGCCGGTGTAGTGCTGCTCGATATCGGCGTGCAGGGCACCCAGATACTCAACCAAAGCGCGATCTACCAGCTCAGGCCGGAGGCCCGCAGCCGATTGACCACCGCCTACATGACCTGCTATTTCGCCGGCGGCGCGGCCGGGTCGGCAGGCGCTGCGTTCGCCTTCGGCCGTGCCGGCTGGGACGGTGTCGCCGGGCTTGGCGCTGTATTGGCGGTGATTGCATTGCTGTACTGGCTGAGGGACCGGCCGGAGACGGTCCGGGCGAATTGTCCGCGGGCACAGGGAAACGCGAAGATCTGAATGATGAACGGAACAGGGGCGACCCTGGTTCGGCGTTTGCCGCGCGCGGCACCTTCCGTGGCCCCTCTTCCGATGCAGGGCGCAATAAGCGAAGGGCATTGCGCCGCAATGGCGGCATGCGCCGCAGAAGGCCGGAAATAGGGCAATGATGAGCTGAAGAGAGAGGTGTTTTTTCCATCATTCATAAAACCTGAATTTGTCGTTGCTCTCTTTCGGTGTTTTCCGTGGCGCATTCTTCCTGGTCCTGTCGGTATGGGCCACATTTATGGACTGAACTCGCAATTCCCGTCGTCCCCGCCCATCGTTCGTCGCGCACCGTTCCCGGCCCATTCGGCTGCAGCCGAAATCCGTGACCTGTGCCCGATTATCCCTGCTGAAATTTGACAACGGTCCCGGCGCTGCTGTTACCCTGCCGGTCGGTCCAACGTCGATTCTTTGGCGGGCGTGGTGCGCTGCGCGTCGCTTCCATGATCAAATCCAACAGGGAGTTATTTTTTCGATATGACTGATTTTCAAAAGAAAAGTAAGAGCTTTGGCGCCGGTGCACTGACCGCGGCGGCGATGGCTGTGGCACTCGCCGCAGTCAGCCCGGTACAGGCCGCGGCGCCGGCGCAGCCGACCGGGATGCCTCACGCCATGTCTGGGGCCTCTCAGCAGCGTGCACAATTCGAGCAAGCCCGTATGGAGCTGATGCAGGACGAGCAGAAACTGGCGCAGATCCAGACCAAGACCCTGAAGGCTCATCCTGAACTGAAGAAACAGCAGCAGGCTTTCATGGTGCTGATGACCAAGGAAATGAAGCGCCACGGCCATGAGCCCAAAAAGGACATCGCAGAACTGCGCGCCATGGAGGGCAAGCTGCGCAGCAAGTCGACCTCCGGCGCCGACCGTCAGAAGCTGACCCAGCAGTTCGAGCAGAAGTTGACCGCCTTCCAGCAGGCTCGAGCCGAAGCCATGCAAACCCCGAAGCTGAAAAAAGCCCGCACCGATCTGTCCGACGCCATGCTGTCGGCCATGAAGAAGGAAGATCCCAAGACCGCCGATCTGCTCCGCGAGGTCACCCAGAAGCGCCAGGAGCTGATGCAGATGCACCGCGCCGCCATGGGGGCCGGGGGTATGGCTGCCGGCAAGAACTCGGGCAAGTAACGGCCCGCGGTCCGGCAGCCCGTCAAGGGGTTGCAGCGGACCGCCACCTGTCCCGCAGCTCTGCTGCGTCAGGGTCTGCCTGTAAGTCGCGCGGTCGGCGGCCCCTCCGTTGCCCCGCTCCGTTTACCCTGTTGTTCCAGCCTGGTCCGGCCCCATGGGGCCGGACCGTCGTTGGCGGCGCCGGCTGTCCGATGTGACTGCAAATGAACGAAATGGGAAATATCATGCTGGTTAACCGCTTGACCGCGCCGGGTCCGGTCGCCGGATGGTGCCTGTTGCTGTTGAGTACGCCGGCTCTCGCGGCTCACCTTTCCGGTGGTGCGGACTTCGGCTACACCGCCAGTTCCGGCAACAGTCGGACGTCCAACCTGGATACCAAGCTGCGGCTCAGGTACAAGTCCGGGCGTTGGACGCATAAGCTGCACCTTGGAGCGCTCGCCTCCTCCAAGAGCGGCCAGTCCACGGCGGAGCGCTACACGGGCGGCGGCAAGAGCGAATACGACTTCAGCGCGCACAATTATGCGTTCGGCCGGGTCCAGTACATCAAGGACCTGTTCGCGGGCATTCGGCAGCACGTTTCCGAGACCGCGGGCTACGGGCGCCGGTTGCTGGAGGTGGATGGGGGCAATCAATCCCTCGACGCCGAGGTCGGCGCCGGCTTCAGTCAGACCCAGGAACAGAAGCCAAGCCTCAAGCGCCATTCCGATGTCATCGGGCAGCTGGGACTGAATTACCGCTATATCATCAGCAAGACCAGCCGCTTCAAGCAGACGTTGACCGTGCAGAGCGGTCGTGCGAATACGTTCATGGAATCGGTGACCGGCCTGCATCTGACCATTGACGGTAACCTGGGGGCGCAGATTTCCTATACGGTGGACCACAACACAACCGTGCCCGCCAGTCTTTCCAAGACCGATACCTATACCTCTATCGCGCTCAGTTATCAGTTCGGCAACGGAAGCTGAAGGTCGAAGCTGCGCCTCCCGGGTATCGGGGGCAAAGAGAAAAGACCGGGGGAGGGGGTTCGCCCGCTGCGGGACGGACGGCGCTGCTGCCTGCCGTCGTCGTCCGCCGGCCGGGCAAGTGTATGCCGGCCTTGGCCGCTACAAACAAAGAACCCCGCCGGAGCGGGGTTCTCTGATTCAGGCTTGTGCCGTGGTGTCCGTCAGGCGGGGACCACGTTGGCGGCCTGCAAGCCCTTCGGGCCGCGTTCCACGCTGAAGTCGACCTTCTGGCCTTCGGCTAGCGTCTTGAAACCGCCACCCTGGATCGCGCTGAAATGAACGAATACGTCATCGCTGCCGTCCTCCGGGGAGATGAAACCGAAACCCTTGGACTCGTTGAACCACTTCACAGTACCAGTTGCCATTAGATGTACCTTATTCAAACAAAAGTAATAAACAATTAGGGTGTTATGCAGGTTGTGTGAAGGTGTGTTCGGGAGAGAAACCGGAAGGGATCGACCAAAACGAACAGCTGCCACAAGCTGCAGTTCGGTGAGAATACGCGATTGGTTTCCAAAGCGCCAGCGTTTTCTTTCGTTTGCCCATTGCCGGCCTTTTGGCCCCGTGACGGCACCGGAGGCGGGTTCAGTGCGCGGACCTCGAAACCGTCCTGGCGGGCTGGTAGCATTGCCCCGGTGCGGCAGGGACGCGCCGCGCCTCCTGATTCGACCCCATCGCAGATTATGGATCAGACAACCTCCGGAAACAGTCAGGCCCGCGCCATCCTGGCAAGCGTGTTCGGCTACCCGCAGTTCAGGCCCCACCAGGGCGAGATCGTCGAACACCTGATCGGCGGCGGCGATGCGCTGGTGCTGATGCCCACCGGCGGCGGCAAGTCGCTGTGCTACCAGATCCCCGCCCTGGTCCGGCCCGGCGCGGGGATCGTCGTCTCGCCGCTGATCGCCCTCATGCAGGACCAGGTGGACGCTCTGCGCCAGAACGGCGTGCGGGCTGCCTACCTCAATTCGTCCCTGACCGCGGGGCAGGCCCGAGACGTGGAAGCGGCGCTGCTGGATGGCGGGTTGGACCTGCTGTACGTGGCGCCGGAGCGGCTGATGACCGACCGCACCCTCGAACTGCTGGCACAAGCGCCGCTGGCGCTGTTCGCCATCGACGAGGCCCACTGCGTGTCCCAGTGGGGACATGATTTTCGCCCCGAATACATTCAGCTGTCGGTCCTGCACGAACGCTTTCCCGAGGTGCCGCGGGTGGCGTTGACGGCCACCGCCGATGCGCCCACCCGCCGGGAGATCGTCGCGCGCCTGGGCCTGGAGGATGCCCGGCAGTTTGTGAGCGGCTTTGACCGGCCCAACATCCGCTACCGCATCGCCGAGAATTCCGGTAATGCCCGTGACCGCCTGTTGCGCTTTATCCGCAGCGAGCACGACGGCGACGCCGGCATTGTCTACTGCCTGTCCCGCAAGCGGGTCGATGAGACTGCCGCCTGGTTGAGCGCCAAGGGGCTGGTGGCGCTGCCTTACCATGCCGGTATGGCGCCGGAAGATCGCCGGCGCAATCAGGAGCGCTTTCTGCGCGAGGATGGGGTGATCGTTGTCGCCACCATCGCCTTCGGGATGGGCATCGACAAACCGGATGTGCGCTTCGTGGCCCATCTGAATCTGCCCCGAAGCCTGGAGGCCTACTACCAGGAAACGGGGCGGGCAGGGCGCGACGGGCTGCCCGCCGACGCCTGGATGGTCTACGGCCTGCAGGACGTCATCACCCTGCGCCAGATGCAGGAGAGCTCCGAGGCCGGCGAAGTCCACAAGCGCGTCGAACGCCACAAACTGGAGTCCATGCTGGGTTTCTGTGAGCTGACCAGTTGCCGGCGCCAGGCCCTGCTGCGCTATTTCGGCGACCTTCTGGAGGAGCCCTGCGGCAACTGCGACACCTGTCTGGAGCCGCCGCTCACCTGGGACGCCACGGTGGCGGCCCAGAAGGCTCTGTCCTGCGTGCACCGCACCGGGCAGCGCTTCGGGGTGAACTATCTGATCGAGGTGTTGCTGGGCAGCCGCAACGAACGGCTGCTGCGCCTGGGGCATGACCAATTGAGTACCTACGGCATCGGCACGGAACTGGACAACGCCGGCTGGCGCAACCTGTTTCGCCAACTCATCGCCCGTGGGCTGCTGGCGGTGGACCTGGAAGGCCACGGTGGCCTGCGCCTCACGGATGCGAGCCGTCCGGTGCTGCGCGGCGAGCAGTGCCTCACCCTGCGCCAGACAGTGAAGGCAGCTCGGGAGGGGCGCCGCGAGCGCGCGCCCAAGCCCGTGGTGGGCGACGCGGACCAGGGACTTTGGGCTGCACTGCGCGAGCGCCGCCAGGCGCTGGCCCAGGAGCAGGGCGTGCCGGCCTACGTCATTTTTCACGATGCCACGCTGATGGAAATGGTCGAACATCGACCCGCAAGCCTGCAACAGATGGCAGCGCTGTCCGGAGTCGGCGAGCGCAAGCTGGCGGCCTACGGTGACGAGTTTCTGGAGGTGATCCGGGACTACGGCCGCGGGGATGAAACTGGAGTCCACACTGCCGAGGAAAGCCTGCAGCTGTTTCGGTTGGGCATGGACGTGACGGCCATTGCGCAGCGCCGGGGCCTGCGGCCGGCCACCGTTTACGGCCATCTGGTCGGTGCCATTGGGCGCGGCGAGGTCGACCTGCAGGAGGTGGTAGGTCTCGATGACCAGGCGCTTGCCGCCATCCGCTTCGCCTTCGAGCACCACGGCACCGACAACCGGCTCAAACCGGTGCATGAAGCGCTGGGCGGCGCCTATGGCTACGAGGTGCTGCGCTGCGTAAAGGCGTCCATGGATCGGGCCTGAAGCGTCGATCGTGCCCGGCTATGACCCCGACGGCTTCGCAGGGGGTGCCTGCCACCTGGGTTGGGTGAATGAAAAGGTCCGTTTGATAGGCTGTTGCATCTTTCGGCGATATCTTTAATAGTCGCAATAAAATTAGCGTAAACCCTATATCTAGGGGAAACTACCTCGTTTTACGCTTGTCCCAGGGGGTAGTTGGTGCCAACGCTCAAGGCCCCCGTCCCTGCTCCGACCGATCCCTGCTGCCCCCGCGCGCGGACCGCAGTGACGGGTTGCCGGTGCCCGTCTTCAGCCACCAGGAGTTCTGCTGTGCAAACATCCGCCTGGGACCGCAACACCCGCCTGTTTCACTGGGGGCTGGCCGTCACCATCAGCTTCGAGCTGATCAGCGGTCTGTATGTGTCGGCTCCCGACACCCGGCTGTATTTCCACCTGCACGAGGCCTGTGGGCTGGTGGCGGCGGCAGTCATCGCGCTGCACTGGATGTGGAGCTTCGCCAACCGGGACCTGAGTATCCTGTTTCCCTGGAATGCAGAGGGCTTCGCTCGAGCCCGCGCCGAGCTGGTGGGTGCCCTGTGGGGCCGGCTTCCTGCCCAGGGTCGCCGCGCAGGCCTGTCCAGCCTGGTCCATGGCCTTGGTCTGCTTGCCGCTACCGGCATGGCGCTGACCGGCGTGTTCATCTTCATGGTGATACCGGGGGGCCAGGGGGCTTCGGCGGCCTCAACCGATTACGCGATGTTCACCAGCCTCGCACTGCTCCACAAGTCCCTGTCCCATTTCGTGTGGGCCTATCTGGGTGGGCACCTGGCATTTGCCATCTTCCACCAGTTCCGCGGCCACTCGGTGTTCGGGGCCATCTTCATCGGATCTACGGACGCGAAATCCGCCGAGTAGACGCTCTCGGAGAGCCGCCCGCCGGACTTGCCGATAGCGCCGTTGTGCCGGCAAGCGTCCCGCCCGCGCAATTCCGCGACTAGACTGAAACAAGGGTTGTCACAATTTCGTAAGGATCGGGCCGGCGCCGCCGTTGACCTGTACAGGGCGCCCAGCCCCGCAGTGCGAAGGGCAACGACGGGAGGCTGCCGTGAGACCGCTCCTTGTCTTCATCCTGATGACGATGGCCACCATACCCGCCGTGGCCGCGCAGGTACCGGTCACCGATCGGCACCAGGACATGACCTACACTTCCTACGAGGTCAACGCCTTTGCGGCGGCCGCTTACCACCGGATTGTGAACAAACAGCGCAAGGCGGGCCTCATCGATAGGGACAGGAGCGAAGTCGCTCGTGTGCGCCGCATCGCGGCCCGGCTCATCATCCAGGCCAAGCGCATCAAGTACCGGTGTAACTTCTGGCACTGGGAAGTGCATGTGAGCGATGCGCCCGATGTGGATGCTTCCAGCATGGCCGGCGGCAAGATCCTCATCGGCAGCCGGTTCATCAGAAGGTACAGTCTCACGGATGCCGAGCTCGCCATGGTGCTCGCCCACGAAATCGCCCATGCGCTCGCCGAGCATGTGCGCGAGCAGCTCTCGGAGGTGCAGCTGCGCCATCCCAGATATCCCTACAGCGTGCAGGATGCCAGCGTCGAAATGGGTTCCAACATTGCGGTATATCTGAGCCTGATGCCGTTGTTCGAGCGCCAGGAGACGGAGGCTGATCATATCGGCGTCTATCTGGTGGCCGCGGCGGGTTACTCTCCCGACGGGGCGCTGGGATTTTACCGCAAGCTGGTGCGTAGGGACGGCGGTCACGGGGATCCCGGGATGTTCGCCACCCATACCACCCCGACCGCGCGGCTGCATGCGGTTGAGGGATTCATCAAGGAACTCGGCTTCGAACGATCGGCGGCGGCAGATTTGGCCGGTAGCCTGGCAGAATTCGATCCGCAGGCGCCCGCTACGCGCTGAGCGTCACACTATTCCCCGCATGGACCACTAGTGCCCGGCAGGTTTCGGCTGGGCGGCTTTGATGAGGGGCGTGCGCAGGCGCTCGAACTGCCGGGGCGCAACGTACTGCAGGACATTCTTGCCCTGGGCGTTGATGATGATATCCACGCCCTTGGCGGGATACAGCAGATGCTGGACATGCTTCCCGATGCGGATCCGTTCCTGCGGGGCCCCGAACAGGTGGAGGGCCGTCTTCTCGTCGAATTTTGCCGACGGGATGAAGGTGATGGTTCCGATGGGCGCCTGGTAGGCGGCCGGCAGGTCCGCCGGGTTCAGAATGAACTGGCGAGCCCCGGTGCCGAGGAATTTGCTGCGCACCGCGCGCTGTTCCATGCCCTCCAGGGTCTGGCGATCCAGCACCGCGCCGAGCACCATCTTGCCGGTCAGCACGCCGGCGCTCATCTGGCTGTAGTACATCTCCAGGGTGCCCGGCTCGCCCGGGTCCGCGATGATGGCCAGCTTCATGTCATCTTTGCCGAAACGGGCCATGGCATCGCCAAGCGTGCTCCGGCCGAAGCGCAGGCCGAACACCTTCGAGTTGCCGTCCGGAAGGGTCTGGATCTGCCACGGCAGCCCTTCCACATGCTCCACGCCGCGCTCGCCGTTCCCGGGGTAAAGACGGACGACCAGAATGGCGGCGACCGCCAGGAGCAGACTAATCAGCAGAAGCTTTTTCATCGCGAACAACGATCAGCGAGTAAGGCGGTAGTGTAAGGCACAATGGCGTGCGCGGTGTAGGCCAGCGGCCCCGCCGAAGCCTTCCATGTGCCGACTGCTCGCTCTATAGTGGCGCTGCATGGGTTCCGGAGAGTCATCAATGCAGATCTGGGTCGACGCCGATGCGTGCCCCAACGTGGTCAAGGAAATTCTGTTCCGCGCCGCCGAGCGCATGCAGATGGTGCTGACCCTGGTCGCCAATCAGCCTGTCCGCGTCCCGCCGTCCCCCTACATCAAAACCGTGCAGGTGGCCGCCGGCTTTGACGTTGCCGACCGCAGTATCGCCGAGCAGGTGCAACCGGGCGATCTGGTTATAACCGCCGATATACCCCTTGCCGCTGATGTGATCGAACGGGGCGGGCATGCCCTCAACCCCAGGGGAGAACTCTATACCCGGGACAACATCCGGGAGCGGTTGACCATGCGGGATTTCATGGATACGTTGCGCGCCAGCGGCGTGAACACCGGCGGCCCGGCGCCGCTCAGTCAAGGTGACCGGCAGGTGTTCGCCAATCAGCTGGACCGTTTGTTGAGCCGATACAGCCGAACCTGAGGGCCCCTGGAAAGGTCGAACGGGGTCGGGTGTGCGCCGGGTGGCCGGCGGATCCGCAACGAAAAACCCCGCCGTGAAGGCGGGGTTTTTCCCGTCAGAGACGAATCGTCGTGGCCGGTCAGGCTGGGACGACGTTGGCGGCCTGGGCGCCCTTGGGGCCCTGCTGGACGTCGAAGCTCACCTTCTGACCTTCGGTCAGCGTCTTGAATCCGCTCGCCTGGATCGCGCTGAAGTGGACGAATACATCATCGCCGCCGTTGTCCGGGGCAATGAAGCCGAAGCCCTTGGACTCGTTGAACCACTTCACAGTACCTGTAGCCATTGAATACACCTGTTCAAAAATAAATAAGAGATACAATCGGGTTTCGTGCAGGCTGTGATAAGGGGTGTCCAACAGGTAGTCCGAAAGGGAACGACCAAAACGCGCCACTGCCACAATCTGCAGTCTCGAAAAGCATACGACAGATGCCTGTGCAATGCCAACAAATTTGTCGGCTGGCCCGCAGCTTGCGCTGCAAGCGGTCGCACGGCCGGTGCGCGCGGCCGGGAGCGGTGTGTGCAGGGGCGGCGTAGCCGGCCGCCCCTGCATCAGGCCTTACCGCCGGCCGGACCAGCCGCCCTGGTGGTGGGAGCGCATCTGATCGAACTGGGTCTGCTGCTCGGGGGTCAGCACCGCGCGGATACGGTGCTTGGCGTCGGCTCGCATCACCATCAGATCGGCGAGCAGCTTACCCTGGTTGTCGGCCAGTTCCCGCACCTTCTGGGCGTCGTACTGGCCGCCAGTGCCTGCGGCTCGCAGGGCTTTGCGGTTCTCCATCAGGGTGAACACCTTTTCCCGTGCCTGGCTGCGTTGTGCATCGACGATCTTCCAGATCTGTTCGCGCTGCGACTTGGTGAGATTCAGCTTTTCCATCAGGCGCATCATACGGTGACCGGAGCCACCCATAGGGCCGTCATGGGACGCCCCGGCGCCATGTCGGTAAGAGCTGTGATCGCAGTGGCCCCCGGGAAAGGCACTGGCGGTTCCCACCGCTGCGCCGGTGAGGACGGTGGTAGCAAGGATGGCGCCAAGGATGGCGTTGCGTTTCTTCATGGTGATTGCTCCTCGGGGTCTGGACCCGGTCTATTCCTGCTCGGCAGCGGCTGCCGCCAGCTTCGTGAGCAAGTATGGAACGGCAGACTGCAATCTTGGGTGGTGGTGATGTAAAGCTTTGTAACGGTGTGTAAAGGGCCGACCCGGAGAGGCAGGCTATGGCACCATGGCGACATTCGCAGTGTGGAGACTGAGCGGTCAACCGGCCATGACGCGCGTGCTTTTGGTGGACGACGACCTGGAACTGTGCGAGATGCTTGCGGAGTATCTCACCGTGGAAGGCTTCACTGTGGAGACCGCCCACGATGGTGAGGCCGGTGCCGCCCGGGCCGCCGCCCAGGGTGGCTATGACGTGGTGGTGCTGGACGTCATGCTGCCGCGCCTGAACGGATTCGAGGCCCTCAGGCGCATACGTCAGTCATCAGCGGTACCGGTACTGATGCTGACGGCGAAAGGCGACGAGGTGGACCGCATCGTAGGCCTCGAAATGGGCGCCGACGACTACCTGCCCAAGCCCTGCAATCCCCGCGAACTGGTGGCTCGGCTGCGCGCAATCCTGCGTCGGACGGCCGCCGAGCATGGCGAAGGGGCCGGCGATATGGTGTTGCGGGCGGGCGGTGTGTCGGTGCGCCCTGCCGGCCGCACCGCCGAATGGCGCGGCCAGTCGCTGGATCTGACCAGCACGGAGTACAACCTGTTGGAGGTGCTGGTGCGCGAGGCGGGCCGCGTGGTCACCAAGGCGGAGCTGTCCGAGCAGGCGTTGGGTCGACAACTGGCCCGCTACGACCGCAGCATCGACATGCATGTCAGCAAGCTGCGCAGGAAGCTGGGCGCCGCCCCCGACGGACGCTCCCCCATCCAGACCGTGCGCGGTGTGGGCTATCAGTTGATCACCGAGTGAAACCCGTGGGCCGCCTGTTCTGGAAGATTTTTCTCGGCTTCTGGCTGACCCTGCTGCTCACCGGTTTGGCGGTGGGGGTCGCTGTGCAGCTGTACCAGCAGGAGCGCTTGAACGAGGCGTCGGGTCTCGCCGAAGGGCCGCGCGCCGAAGCCAGCGTGGCGGGTGTGGCCTCGGTGCTGCGCGCCGGCGGGGAAGCGCCCACCCGCGCCTTGCTGGAGCAGTGGGGCGGCAGGCATCGGTTCGCGGTGATGGTGGTCGGCGCGGACGGCAAGGATCTGCTGGGCCGCCCCGTGCCGCCGCAGGCCTTGGAGCAGGCCCGTGCAAGGCTCGGAAGCGGTGACCGGCAACCGGGCTTGCGGCGTGTGCGCGCTCCGGACGGGCAGCAGTATGTACTGTTCAGAATCCGCCTGCCGGGCTTGCACGGGCCGCCATTGCACCACGGGCCGCCGTTGCTGCGGCTGGTGCTCGGCCTGATTGCCAGCCTGCTGTTCAGTGCCGGGCTGGCCTGGTATCTCACCGGGCCGCTGCGGCATCTGGGGGTGGCGACCCGCAGGCTGGCGGCCGGCGACCTGGGTGCGCGGGTGACGCCTGCGCTCGGGCGGCGCCGGGACGAGATCGCCGATCTGGGCCATGATTTCGATCGCATGGCTGAGCGCCTGGAAGCGCTGGTCGCGGCACAGAATCGTCTGCTGAGCGATGTTTCCCACGAACTGCGCTCGCCCCTGGCGCGCTTGCGCGTCGCCGTTGAACTCGCCCGCCAACAACCCGCCGAGACACCCAAGGCGCTGGACCGCATCGAGCGCGAAGCCGGGCGTCTGGACACGCTGGTCGGCCAGGTGTTGACGCTGTCCCGTCTGGAGGCGGGTGTGGACCGAAGCCTGGAAGATTATCTGGATGTCGCCGAACTGTTGGAGGAGATCGTCGCCGACGCTGACTTCGAGGCCCGCGCCCGCGGTCGGCACGTCACCTTGTCGGTGACCGGCGAGGCTGTGGTGCGGGCGCGCGGGGAATTGCTGCATCGTGCGCTTGAGAATGTCTTGCGCAACGGCGTGCGGCACACCCCGGAAGGGTCCACTGTCGAAGTGTGCATGGAGGCCGCGCAGGATACTGTGGCTGTCAGCGTCTGTGATCGAGGCCCGGGTGTGCCGGAACACTACCTGGGTGCTCTGTTCGATCCGTTCGTGCGCGCAGATGGGGGCGACGACGGCCGTGGCTATGGATTGGGCCTGGCCATCGCCCGGCGCGCAATCGAGGTCCACGGCGGCACCATTGCTGCATGTCTGCGCAAGGGTGGCGGGCTGTGCGTGGACATTTCCCTGCCTGTGGAACCGCCGGACGCCTGAACCTCCCCGCCGCGTGCACCCGCTGCACGGCTTGCGTATCGAAACGCACTGTGCGATCGCTGTGGCCTTTCGTTCGACAGCCTCTGCATGGCCGGTATCGCGGGTACGATCGACCGCCTCGTGCCGCGCCATCCCGACCGCCATCTCCAGTCCACTGAAATCCGGTCATCGCTGCGGTCAACGGACGCTGCATGGCCAGTCTTTGCCGTGTCTTGCGGGACAATGCCGGTCGTTTCGTGAGCAGAGCGTCATGCGCTGTTCGAAGGCAATGCCAAATGCCGCCGCGAGCGCCGCTCCGCATGAACGTTCCGTGAATTGAGTCGTGCCTGTGTAGGGCCATGGTGAATATCGGTAGGTATATTGTTAGTCATTGATTCAGTGTGTCATTCGCTACATACAACCTCCCTATCGCTACCTAAACTCCGCTTCGATCGCGACCCATAATGATGAGCCAATCAATCGATCTGATACCCACCGTGAGGAGGTGCTCGACGATGCACAACGAAGACGCTACAGCGACGGGGTTCGGCGCGTATGCGAAAGTCGTGGCGGCTGCGGCAACCGGCGTTGCGACCCTGTTGCTCATGACGCACACGGCAGACGCGGCTGTGATGGTCCAGCAGGGGGCTGCGGCGCCGGCCGCCGTGGCGAACGATCTGGCGGCTATCGCCAAGGATCTGCAGCCTCACAAGGCGCTGTCCATCGGCAAGTGGATTGCGCCCATCATGTATATCGGTGCGTTCGCGTTGCTCGCCAACGGTGTCATGCACCTGGACCCGGAGCGTCGAAAGGCGAGCGAACTGGGCGTGGGCATCATCACGCTGGTGGCGGGAATCATGTGGTGGCCGTTTCTGATCGGCATGATGGTCGAGCAGGGGATCGGGCCGTTGACCAACATCGTTACCGGTCTCGCCGGCATGTATGCGTTCTTCTTCATCGTCCTGGGATTGACCCAGATCTTCAGGGTGGAATCCAAGAAGCAACTTGGTGCGGTGGCCATTCTGATTGCCTGGCTTACCGGGGCGTATGCCTACTACTTTCTGACCAAAGCGGCTCCGACCGGTGGGACCTGGGTGTACCACTTCTCGATCATGTTCGTCTGGTTTGTCGCCATGAACTTTGCCGGGTTGTTCATGCAGGGCCGGCTGAACGAACGCCTGCTCGGTTGGACGGTTACTTTCGCGTCGTTGTACACGTTCGCGATACCGGCCCTTTTGTGGTCCATGCCCCACGGCCATCAGGGGCCGTTCTGACCGAACTGGACAACATCCTATTCCACAGCACGATAAGGAGAGAGACATGGTTCCTTGGCCAATGGTGATCATCGGAATAGTCGGCTGGTTGATGGCGGTGTACGTCTGGGTTTCCGCCTGAGCGGGCGATCCACGTAGCGGCCGGGGTGGCGTGAGTCCGCCCCGGCCGATATTCTTTCCTGGTTGCACTGCTTTCGTCACCCGTGTTTTTCCGCCTTCCCCGGCTACGCTCCCGCTCGTTTCGGAGTCTCCGCTTTTTCCCCGTGCCTACGTCTGCGCTGCTATGGTTGGCGTTTAACCGCATCCATTGATGATGGAGGAGTGCGAACATGCCTTACGTGAACGCCGCTGACCGGGAACGTCTGGACGGAGGGGATGTGCCGACGAATGCCGGTGAACTCAATTACGCGATCTCGCGGCTTGTTGATCGGTACATCGCAGCCAGGAGTCCGGTGCGTTACGGGGACTTGAATGAAGTGGTGGGCGTGCTGGAGTGCGCAAAGCTCGAACTCTACCGGCGCGTGGTCGTGCCTTACGAGGATCGCAAGAAATCCCAGCACGGAGATGTGTACACGGCGGCGGTCTGAACGGATCGGCTGGTGAACGGCGGGGGCCGCTGCCGCGGCCGCCGCTGGTCTTGGGGCTACTGCTGATAACCGATGTCGCGTCCGATGGAGCCGCCCAGGATGACGCCGGCTATGGTTGCCGCATCCTTGCCGCGGCCATGGCCCATCTGGTTGCCGATCACCCCGCCGATTATTCCGCCCAGCACGGTGGGAGTCGCCGACCGGTACTGGACGGGCGGCGCGTAATAGCGGGGGGCGGGCCGATATGAATAATCGATATGTTCCACGATCACCCGCTCGTGCACCGGGCGCCCGTGACGGCGGTATTCGACGCGCGGTGCGCGGAAGCGGTCATCGTCGTCGCGGTAGTGGCGGGGGCGGTCCTGCCGCCAATCGTGATGCCGGGCGTAACGGACGGGGGACTGGGCGTGTCCGTAATAGTTGTTGACCACGTAGCGGTCGGCGTGGGCCGCGGGAGCGCCGGCCAACGCGACGCCGCCCAGGGAAAGGGCGATCAGTATTCTTGTCATGGCGTTCATGTGTCGTCTCCTTCTTGTTGAGCGGTGCCTGCCGGCTTGTCGGAGTGGACCGCTGCGACCGGCCAGGCGGCGGCTGACAGGTACAGACTAACGGCCCGAAACTGAACGCCTGCTGAACGTCCTGGCGGCGCCCGTCAGCGAACCAGCAGGACCAGGCCCAGGGCGACCAGCAGTGCGAAGGCGAGGCGGCGCATTGCCAAGGGCGCAATGCGGTGGGAGAGACGCAAAGCGAGATGGGCGGAAACGGCGATGACCGGCAGGGCCAACGCTCCCAGCAGGAGCATCTGTCCGGTCATTCCGCCCTGAACGGCAAGCCAGACGATCCGCCAGCCGGCGGCCATCACGAAAACCACCAGCAAGGTGGCGCGGATGGTTGCGACCGGCAGGGGCTGGCGGTACAGGTAGAACACGAAAGGTACCGGTGCGCTGAAAAGCCCGGCGAAGACACCGCCCGCCAGTCCTGCGAGTACGCCCCACAGCGGATGGCTTTCCTGTGCGAAGGGATGGGGCCGTGCGATGAGCGCCAGGCCGGCCACGACCAGAAACCCTCCCAAGCCGTGGCGCAGCATGATGGGCGCGCTACCCTCGATATGGTGCAGCAGATACAGGCCGAGGACCACGCCCGGCACCATGCCGCCGGTCAGCTGCAGGGTTGCCGGGCGGTGGATATGGGGATGATGGGTCCGCAGCACCCACAGGCCGTTGGCCACGCCGAACAGGCTGATCACCGCCGCCGTGAACGACACCGGCGTCAACGCCAGGGCTGTTGCGGCCCCCATGACGATCAGGCCCAACGCAAACCCGGTGAGCGCCTGCACGAAACTGGCGACGGTGACGATGCCCAGGTACGCGGCGATGGTGGACCCAGTGAGCAGCACGCCTGCACTTCCTCCGGAAAATGGGGGCGGACCCGGGTTGCGGGCCGCAGGGCCCCGCGTTCCGGCGCCCTGCGTTACGGGTGCGCGCGGCAACCGCCAGCTTGGCGAGCTTATCACCGGGGGCGCGATTCGCCCAAAGGAGCCGTTTTTTCGCACATGGAGAGTTCCGGCCCGGTTGTGTCCTTCAGCAGCGGCGGGGACTAAGCTATATCATTCGGAGCCGCAAGGGGCGGTATTTTGGAGGAAGGACCATGATCGGTGATGCACCGCAGTGGCCGTGCAAACGGCGTGAGTTTCACAATCACCACTTCGACTCCACGATCTGGAACGATTTCCAGTTTCGCGACGACGACATCATCATTGCGACTTACGCCAAGTCCGGCACCACCTGGCTTCAGCAGATCGTGGCTCAACTGCTGTTCAACGGCGAGGAAGGCCTGGAAGTGGCTGAAATGTCGCCCTGGCTGGATCTGCGGGTGCCGCCCAAGGAGGTGAAGCTGCCGCAGGTGGAGGCGCAGACCCACCGCCGGTTCCTGAAGACCCATTTGCCGGTGGATGCGCTGGTGTTTTTCCCGGCAGCCAAGTACGTCTACATCGGGCGCGACGGTCGCGATGTGGTGTGGAGCATGTATAACCACCACGCGTCGGCGAACGAGGGCTGGTACCAGGCCCTGAACGAGACGCCCGGGCGGGTGGGTCCGCCCATCGAAAGACCTCCGGCCTCCGTTCGCCAGTACTTCAATGACTGGTTGGAAGGAGACGGGCATCCATTCTGGCCTTTCTGGGACAACGTACGCTCCTGGTGGGAGATTCGCGAGCTGCCCAACGTGCACCTGCTGCATTTTGCCGCGTTGAAGGCCGACATGCCCGGTGAGATCCGTCGCCTGGCGGCTTTCCTGGACGTTCCCATCGATGAGGCCCGTTGGGACGCGATCGTGGAGCATTGCAGCTTTGATTACATGAAGCGGAATGCGACCCGTTCGGTGCCTCTCGGTGGGGCGTTCTGGGACGGCGGCGCTGAGAGTTTCATTCACAAGGGAACCAACGGGCGTTGGCGCGATACGCTCACCCCGGAGCAAGTCGAGCGTTACGAAGGCCGCGCCCTCGCGGAACTTGGCGCGAGCTGCGCACGCTGGTTGGCCGGCGGGGAACGTACCGACTGAACGGCGAGGCGCTCCGCTGGCCTTCTGTCCCGACGGCCGTGAGGGACGGGAAACGTTGCGCTGTCGTCCATGTTTTTCCGCTTTTGAGCTCGCGGGCGGGCTTTCGCCCTGGATTTGCTCCGCGGCGGCTGCGCTGAGCTGCCAACCCGTCCCCTGTCCGCGGTACAATCGGAATCCGGCCAACCTGCGGGGGGCGTTGACGCTTGCGGTCCCCGCTCAATGGACGCTGCATTCCATGAAAATCGCTGTACTGTCGGACGTGCATGGCAATGTTCCTGCCCTGGAGGCGGTACTGGACGATATCCACATCTGGGAACCGGACCAGGTGATCGTCAACGGGGACCTGGTGAGCCGGGGTCCCTACAGCCTGCAGTGCCTGCGTCTGGTCCAGGCTCGGCTGCCCGGCTGCCGCCTGTTGAAGGGCAACCATGAGAGTTTCGTGCTGTCCTGCGCCGACCAACCCCGCGATCCTGCCGGGCCGACTTTCGATCTGGATCGCTTCGCCCAATGGACAGCCCAGCAGCTGGGCGCTGCGGTGGAAGAGATCCGGGCCTGGGACGACTCCGTCGATCTGGACGATCCGGACGGCGGTTCAGCGCATGTGACCCATGGTTCGCGGCTGGGAAACCGCGAGGGCATCTACCCCCAGATCGACGATGAGCTGCTGGCCGCCCGACTGGGCGAGCCACGGGATCTGTTCGTGGGTTCCCATACGCATATGCCCCTGCTGCGACGCTTCAACGGCACCCTGGTGGCCAACACCGGTTCGGTGGGCCAACCCCTGGACGGTGACCCGCGCGCCGCCTACGGTCGGTTCGCCTTCCGGGGCGGGCGCTGGCACGCCGAGATCGCCCGCATTCCCTACGACAAGGCCAGGGCGGAACGGGATTTCGCGCAAAGCGGGTTCCTGGAGCAGGGCGGCCCTCTCGCCCGCTTGATCCACCTGGAACTGCAGCAGTCGCGCATGTTGGTGGGTACCTGGATGCGTCGCTATCTGCAGCCGGTCAGGGCCGGAGAGATCACTGTGGCCGCGGCCGTGGATGCCTACCTGCAGTCCCTTTAGGGATGGGTGCCCGGGAGGGGAAAGTGAAGAGATATCTGCTGTACGCCATCGTCGCGGCCGGATTCTACCTCTGGTATGGGCACCAGCGCGGGCCTGAGGCGGGCAGCTACGGGCGTCATCCGGATACGGTGATCATGTATGCCCTGACCACCTGCGGCTATTGCAAAGCCAGAGCAGGCCAACTGCGTGCCGAAGGGATTGCATTCACCGAGTACTACATCGATCGCGACAAGAGGCGGCGTGAGGAACTCAACGGCAAATTGTCCAAGGCCGGATTTCCGCCCAGGGGCTACGCGACCCCGATCCTCGATGTCCACGGCTACATGTTGCCCAACAATCCCTCCATGGCGGTCATCAGGCAGTACCTGAAGAAGTGATGGGTCCTGCCGGCAGGCTGGGCCGCAGGCCCCGCCCCACTAGTTGTCGAAGAGGGTCCTGAGACAGGCGCGTTTGGCGGCTTCAAGTTCCTGCTTCATCATCTCCAGCGTTTCCGCGTCCATCCCGGGCACTGCGTTTTCCAGGCATTGAACACAGCGGGTGTGATAAAGCCCCAGTGCGCTGTGTACGCTTTCAGGCTCGAGCGCTCGTTGCACGGAGACGCTCCGGGCAGGGGTCTGCTCGATCACCTTGACGGGCGCGGAGCGCGCCATGAATTTCTGCCAGCCCGTATGGGCGTCGCTGGCGATCATGGGGCTGGTCTTTATGTAGTTGACGCCATCCGACTGGAACCGCTGGCCAACGGACAATTGGTGGAACTTCATGACAGGTTGTCTCCGACGCTGATCGCGCTCTGCGACGCTCGATTCCAGGGACTGAGAATTATAGGCCAGGAGTCGGTCCGAGTAATCAAGTTGCCGCTGCGGCGCACGCAGGGTCGCCGCCCGTCCTGCCTGGGTTGTCAGAGCTCGAAGTCCTGGTGCAGCGTCGGCATTTCGACGCTGGTCCGCTCCAGGAGCCCGGCGAAATGGCCCATGGTCTGCTCCTCGCCGTGGACCAGGAAAGTGCGCTGCACCCCCTTGATCCGATCGTGCCAGGCCAGCAATTCGGCCTGATCGGCGTGGGCGGAGAAACCGTTGATGGTGTGGATGGCGGCGCGGACCCGGATCTCCTCACCGAAAATTCTTACCGTATGCGCACCGTCGATGATGCGCCTGGCGAGGGTGCCGTTTGCCGCATAGCCGACGAACACCACGCTGGAGTCCCGACGCCAGAGGTTGTGCTTGAGATGATGGCGCACCCGTCCGCCGGTGCACATGCCGGAGCCGGCCATGATGACGGCGCCGCCGCCGATCTCGTTGAGTGCCATGGATTCGGCCGTCTCGCGGGTGAAGTGCAGGCCCGGTAGCAAAAAAGGGTCGCGCTTTTCCCGGAACAGTTCGGCGGTCTGCGGCCCATAGCATTCCGGGTGGCGTTCGAATATCTCGGTGGCCGAGATCGCCATCGGCGAGTCCAGAAACACCTGCATGGCCGCAGGGAGCTGCCCGGCTTCAACCCCTGCGCGCAGAAAGTACAGTATCTCCTGGGCGCGTTCCAGAGCGAAGGTGGGGATGATGACGTTGCCGCCGCGCTTGAATGTATCGGAGATCGCGTCGTACAGCTCCTGCACGGAGGGCTGCACAGCCTTGTGGCGGCGGTCGCCATAGGTGGTTTCCATCACCACCACATCCGCCGAGGGCGGCGTGACCGGGCTGCCCAGCAGCGGGCGCCCGGCGTTGCCCAGATCGCCGGAGAACACCACGCTGCGGCGTCGACCGTCTTCCTCCAGTTCCAGCAGGATGCTCGCCGAGCCGAGGATATGGCCGGCGTCCAGAAAGGTGGCGCGTACCCCGGGGCAAATTTCCAGGGGCGCGCCATAGGTGGCGGTGCGCCCGAAATAGTCCAGACAGTTCAGGGCGTCCAGCACCCCGTACAGCGGTGCGGCGGCGGGTTGCGGGTGATGATTGTGGTGGTTGCGGCGCGCCGTCTTGCGTGCCTGGTAACGCGCCTCTTCCTCCTGCAGGTGGGCGGAATCGAGCATTACCAGTCGAGCCAGTTCCCGGGATGCGGCGGTGGCGATGATCTCTCCCCGGAAACCGCGTTTGGCCAGCAAAGGCAGCCGACCGCAATGATCCAGATGGGCGTGGGTCAGCAGGACATGGTCGATGGCCTTGGGGTCGAAGCCGAACTCCTCGGCGTTCTCTTCGGCCAGGTCCCGTCCGCCCTGGTAGAGGCCGCAGTCGATCAGGATGCGCCGGCCCCCGCATTCGATCATGTGGCACGAACCGGTGACGCCCCGGTCGGCGCCGTGGAAGGACAGTTTCAAGGCGATCTCCTCTGAATCGGGTCGCGCGGCCGCTCAAGCGGGTCAGAACAGCGGCTCGCCGTTGATGTCGTGCCAGCGCAGGATGCCGTCCCAGATTTCCTGCGCCGATTCGGCAAACCAGAACAGCTCGCGGTCCTCCGGGTCGATCACGCCTTCATCGGCCAGGAAGTCCACATTGAATGCCTGCCGCCAGTAACTTTCGCCCACCAGCACCACGGGCACAGGGCGGATCTTGCGGGTCTGGATCAGTGTCAGCGTTTCAAACAGCTCATCGAACGTGCCGTAACCGCCGGGAAAAGCCACCAGCGCCCTGGCGCGCAGCAGGAAGTGCAGCTTGCGCAGGGCGAAGTAGTGCAGGCGCAGGCACAGGTCAGGTGTGATGTAGGGGTTCGGATACTGTTCATGGGGCAGGTTGATGTTGAGCCCGACGGATTTGGCGCCAACGTCGAAAGTGCCCCGGTTGGCCGCCTCCATCATCCCCGGCCCGCCGCCGGTCATGACCACGATGCGCGAGTCCTGGGGCCCGCCGCCGGCATTGCCCACCAGCCGTCCGAATTCGCGCGCCACCTCGTAGTAGCCGCTCTTGGCATGCAGACGTTCGGCTACCGCCAGCTGGTGCTGGAGCTTGCGGTCCTGGGGCGCGGCCGCGACCGCCTCCTGCAACGCCGACAGTCGGCGCAGGGCGGCAGCCGGTTCGGGGATGCGCGTGCTTCCGAACACCACGATGGTGTGGCTTATGCCATGCCTTTGCAGGAGCAGTTCCGGCTTCAGGTAGTCGATCTGCAGGCGTACCCCGCGGGTCTCGTCGAGCGCCAGGAAGTCCACGTCCTGATCCGCCTGCCGGTAGCTGGGGCTGGATACGATGGCATCGACCCGCGCGGGGGCGTCGGGGTCCTCTTCGGCGGGCTTGGGTTGGTGCCAGGGAAGTGGTTCGCGCCGTAGCTGAGGGTGGGCGGGATGGGGAATGCGAGGCTTCTTTCCTGCCTTGCTGTCAGTGTTGTTTTTCATGAAATGCATGAAAGCACAGCTCCACGCTCCAGGGCAATGGCATCCCATTTCCGGTCCGGTCGCCCGGGCAGTGGTTGTCCGCCGCCTGTGGTGCGCTGCGCCTCAATCGTTTTCCCCATACCAGGTTGCGTCGACTTCGGGATCGTTGTCGCCGACAACGCCGGCTTCCACCGGGATACCGTAGGACTCGGAGCCGCTCGGCGTTTGCTTTCGGCGGGCGGGCTGCGCGGTGTTGTGCGTCGCGGCGCTCGGCGACCGGGCCATGCGTGGCTCGAAGGCGCGACGCGCCTTGCGGTAGGCGTCCTTCAGTCGGTCCAGCAGCTCGCGTTCCTCCGCGCCGATCGCCCTGAGTTTGGATTCGACGATCTCCCGCCGGTATTCGAGGATTTCGTTGCGGGCCAGATTGAACAGATACACCGTCAGAGTGTTGCCTGTGTCGATCTTGTGGTCCAACACCACCGCAGTGCTTTTCGCACCGGCCTCCAGATAGCCATACCAGAGTTGTTGCTTGCTCATGCCCGACTCCGATAACCGAAATGGACCATCCATCACATCGTGCTGTGACCGCCCGGTCGTTGCCGCCCTCGGACGGACCCGCCGCCGGTCTCCCCGCGGTGATCGGCCAAGGGACCCCGCGTTGCGGAATATTAGCCATGACGGCCGTCCTGTCCAGTCCCGCGCAGCACGATTGCAACGCCTCTCGGGGTGGCGTGGTGTGCGGCTGCCGGCGGCCCGTGACGCCCTTCCCGTGGAGTTCAGAACCGCCGGGCGCGGGGGGCAGGTCGGTCTCCGCTGTCGATTACCGCATCGCGGCGGCCGGGCCGGTTGCGGCGCAACCCGGGTTTCGCGCTAAGATGGTCGTTCACTCGAGTCAAAGCCAACGGGTCTGTGGTGTTCATGGTGGACGACGATTTGAAGCGATACGACGGCAAGGCCCTCCATCCCGGGCCCGATCACATCGCCCCCTATCCGGTCAGCCGGCTGGCCCCTGCCATCGGGTTGGTGGACTTCGCCCGGCAGGTCGCCCATGACCTGCCGGCACGCCGTCGGCGAACCGCTGCAGACGCTGGAAATGCCGCGTAAAAACTGTGTTAATGACGGTTGGTGCCCGATGGAAGTGCTTGTCGGGCCCCCCTGGCAACGGCACGTGCCATTCGCTGCAGCGGCACCGCGAGACGGCATGATGGCGCGCCCGATTCATCAAGCCACGACTCCCGACCGATGACCACCGGAACCATACAGACCGGCGACATGGGCCCCGACGAGACCGGCGCCGATTCCAGGGCGCCGGGAGATGGGGCATTCCCGGGTCCGCAGGTCTTGCTGGCCTGCATGGATTCGCAATTCAACTTCACCTTCGTCAGCCGGGCCTACGCCGGACTGGACGGGCGCGATCCCGAAGCCTTTGTCGGCAGGAACTATACGACGCTCTATCCGCATTCGGAGCAAGAGGCGGTGCTGCGTCATGTCGTGCAAAGCGGAGAACCTGCCTCCATGGCGGGCCGGCCGTGCAGCGACGCACAAGCCCCGGACCCCGGCAACGCACACTGGCGCTGGAACGTACTGCCGGTAAAGGACGCGACAGGTGCCGTGACGGGCCTGGTGCTGGCGCTGGTGGACATGACCGAGCATGTCCGCACCATCGAGGCTCTTTCGCGCAGCGAAGCGCACTTCAGGCATCTGGTGGAAACCGCCAATGCCATACCTTGGGAACTGGAGCTGCCGAGCTGGCGTTTCACCTATGTCGGGCCCCAGGCGGCGGACGTGCTGGGCTATCCCGTCGAGGCGTGGGCCGAGCCGGAATTCTGGCCTGCCCATATCCATCCCCAGGATCGGGAATGGGCGGTGGAGTTCTGCCAGCAAACCACGGGGCGGGGCGAAGACCACGAATTCGAGTACCGGATGATCGCGGCAGACGGCCGGGTGGTGTGGCTGCGGGACTCGGTACAGGTGATTTCCGATGCCGCTGGAGCGCGCAGGCTGCAGGGCTTCATGTTCGACATCACCGCCGACAAACTCGCCGAAGAGTCTTCCAGCAGCCGCGAACGTCTGCTGCGCGCGGTCGTCACCAATGCCCCCATCGTCCTGTGGTCGGTGGACAACGACGGCATCTTCACCCTGTCGGACGGCAAGGGGCTGGAGGCGCTGGGGCGGCAACCGGGCGAGGTGGTGGGCCGTTCGGTCTTCGAGCTCTACGCCGGCGTCGGAGAGGTGCTCGATCACGTGCGGGCGGCCCTTTCCGGCAAAACCCTTTCCGCGGAGGTGGAGGCGAACGGGCGGGTGTTCGAGTCCTATTACTCGCCGCTGCGCGATGCGCAAGGTGCCATTGCCGGGGTCATCGGCCTGTCCACCGACATCACCGAGCGCAAGCAGGTCGAAGCCGCGCTTCGCGAAAGCGAAGCAAAGTACCGCAGCATCTTCGACAACGCCCAGGTCGGCTTGTGGCGCACCCGCATGGGCGACGGCCGCCTACTCGAATGCAACGAACGCCTGGCCCACATGTTCGGCTACCGGGACCGGGCGGAGGCCAAGACGCAGTACCTCGCCCCGCAGCATTATGCCGATGCCGCGACCCGGGAGAAGATGCTGGCCCTGGTCCATGCCGACGGCGAGATCACCAACTTCGAGGCGCGTATGCTTCGCAAGGATGACTCGATCATCTGGGTGCGCTATTCCGCCAAGCTCAATGCCGAAGAGGACTATCTGGAGGGGGTTGCGACCGACATCACGGATGAGAAACAGGCTCTGGAAAGCCTGAGTGCGTCGGAGAAGGAGCTGACCAAGATCCTGGACAGCATGCAGGACACCTACTACCGCACAGACAGGGGCGGGCGTCTCATCCGTGCGTCGCTGTCCGGGGAGGAGCTGCTCGGCTACCGCAGGGACGAGTTGATCGGTCTGCCGCTCATGGACCTGTATGTGGACCCGGCCGCCAGGGACAGTTTTCTGACCCTGCTGGCACAGAGCGGCGGCCAGTTGCGCAGCCACGAGACGGCGCTGCGCCACAAGAACGGCTCGGTGGTATGGGTGTCCACCAACGCGCAGTTCTACTTCGACGAGAACGGCGAAATTGCCGGCGTCGAAGGCACCACGCGGGATATCACGGGGCGACGGGATGTGGAAGTGTGGATGCGCAAGCTGTCCAGCGCGCTGGAACAGACCGCCGATGCCGTCATGGTCACCGATTGCGAGGGTATGGTGGAGTATGTGAACCCCGCTTTCACTGCGGTTACCGGCTATACGGGCGAAGAGGCGATCGGGCGCAACCCCAGGCTGCTGCGGTCCGGCAGTCACCAGCCGGCGTTCTATCGCAGGATGTGGCGGACGATCCTTGCGGGGGAGGTCTTCCAGGACGTATTCGTCAACAAGCGCAAGGACGGCAGTCTGTACTATGAGGAAAAGACCATAACGCCGCTCAAGAACGGCGAGGGGAACATCACCCACTTCATTTCCACGGGCAAGGACATCAGCGAACGGATGCAGGTTCAGGAACGGCTGCAGTTCCTTGCGCACCATGACGTTCTGACCGAGCTGCCCAATCGGGCGCTGTTCGCCGACCGTCTGGAACATGCCCTGGCGCGCAGCCGGGTCGCCGAGGCACAGGTGGCGGTACTGTTTCTGGATCTGGACCGGTTCAAGATGATCAACGATACGCTCGGTCACGATGTCGGCGACCATGTTCTGCGGGATCTTTCCCGGCGACTGCGGGCATGCGTACGGGAAGGCGATACGGTGGCGCGGCTTGGCGGCGACGAGTTCGCCATCATCGTCGAGGATGTCGTCGGCGCCCGTGCCGTCGAGTCGGTGGCGCGCAAGATTCTCGAGGTGCTTGCCCAGCCTTTTCAGTGGCAGGACAGGGAGCTGTTTATCACCACGAGTATCGGTATCAGCCTGTTTCCCGCCGACGGCGAAGATCCGAAGACGCTGTTGAAGGATGCCGATATCGCCATGTACCGCGCGAAGGACCAGGGTCGCAACACCTACCGATTCTACGCCGCCGACATGGGCGCCAAGGCGCTGGAGCGCCTCAGTATGGAGACCAGCCTGCGGCATGCCCTCGAGCGCGACGAGTTCGTGTTGCACTATCAGCCGCAGGTGGACATGAAGACCGGGCATGTGGTCGGCGTAGAAGCGCTGCTGCGCTGGCAGCACCCGGAGTTCGGCCTGATCGGTCCGGGTGATTTCATTCCGATCCTGGAAGAGACGGGCCTGATCGTACCGGTGGGCGAGTGGGTGCTGCGTGCCTCCTGCAGGCAGGTGCGTGCCTGGCAGACGTCGGGCTATCCACAGCTGACCCTGGCGGTCAACCTTTCCAGCAAGCAGATCAATGCGCCGGGATTTTCCCGGGCGGTGAATCAGATGCTGGCGGAAACGGGCGTGGATCCGTCACGGCTGGAGCTGGAAATTACTGAAAGCATGCTGGTCGAGCACAGCGCCGAGACGGCCAGCAGTTTTCGGGATCTGGTGGATATGGGGCTGCGCCTGGCCATCGACGATTTCGGGACGGGCTATTCGTCGCTGAGCTACATCAAGCGTTTTTCCATCGACACCCTGAAGATCGATCGGGCTTTCGTGGTGGACGTGACGTCCGACCAGGACGATGCGGCCATCGTGCAGGCCATTGTCGCCATGGCGAGGCGGCTCAACATTCAGGTCGTTGCCGAGGGAGTGGAGACCGAGGCGCAGTGTGATTTCCTGCGGGCCCAGGACTGCAATCTGATGCAGGGTTACCTGTTCAGCCGGCCGGTGCCGGCGGAGCAGTTCGTCGCTCTTTTGGAGCGGCCGCTCGCCTGCCTGGCGCAGCAGTCGGTGGGTCTGGACCACTAGGGGCTCCGGGGGCCCCGCTCTGTTGCCATCCTTTCGCTTCATGGACTCCCTACCCCCCTCAAACGACCGAAGAATCCGTCCCGCCCCGGGGGTTGTTGCCCGCCAGTTTCTCCGCCGCACCGGCGGCCGGCAGGCGTAATCTGCCGGTCGGCGGCCCGTCCGCTGCCCGGTGCGCCTGCGTCCGGATCCCCAACCGTGCTATGCTGTGCCCCTGTGTTTGTCGCGGCGCCTTCTTGAATTGCGCCCCAAAGCCCGAGCCGGACTGCCTCGCCCGGGTCCGGACACACAAACCGGTCGAGGCTTGTCCCCCACGGGCCATTCCCCGAACGCAGACCAGTCCGACGAGGTGCCGGCCGCGCCGTTGTGCACCCGGATCAGCCCCATATAGATGGTCTGCGCACCAGGATTCTGCCTCTTCGCACTGCGCGAGCCATCATCGGCCAATCGCATCGTGCGGGACAGCAGCGTCCCCACCCCACCCCGCCGACGACAGAGGAGCGGCGTCATGAAGAAGATGTTTGTAGGCAACCTTCCCAGCGACACCAATGAGGATGAAGTCAAGGACTTGTTCTCCCAGCACGGCAAAGTGCGGTCCATCAAAGTGGCGGCTGACGTGTTCAGCGGCAAGTGCAAGGGTTTCGCTTTTATCGAAATGGAGGGCCACGAGGCACGGGCAGCCATGGCCGGGCTCGACGGCAAGATGTTCAAAGGGCAGGCGCTGAAGGTGAGGGAAGAAAGGCCCCGCATGCGCGGTGGGCGCGGGCGCGCCGGGCGCTGACCGGGTGCGGCCCGGTCCGATACGGGAGGAGGACGCCATGAAGGACGAGACCAACGTAGATTCATCCGATCCACGGCGCGGCGCGGGTGCGCCTTCGGCCCGCCCGCCCCATGCGCCGCCACGGTTTTGTGTCGCCGATGTGCAGGCCGTGTCGGGGCCCGACGGCGACGAGGCTGGCCAGTGGTGCAGCTATGTACTGGAGAACGGACGTTCCACGATCACCGGCCAGCGGCGCGGTTCGGTGCAGCAGGTTACCGAACATGCGACGCGCTATGCCGACGAACTCAATGCCCGCAGTAGCGGCCAAAGCACGCCGGGGTGGGCGCCGCGTCGTCGCACATAGCATGGCAGGTCGGACCCATGCCGGGAACTGCTGTCGGAGTGCCTGTCAGATTCCGGAAACCGGCCGCACCAGGGCGGCGGCCTGGCGGGCCCGTTCGCGGGCATCGTCCACGCTGTCCCCATAGGCCAGTGCCACCCCCATGCGGCGTCGCATGAAGGCCTGCGGTTTGCCGAACAGCCGCAGATCGGTCTGCGGAACGGCCAGCGCCTCCGCGAGGCCTTCGAACGCGATGCCGGAGTCGTCCATTCCGCCGTAGATCACCGCGCTGGCGCCCGGGCTGCGCAGCCCGGTGGAGACCGGCAGGCCGAGAATCGCCCGGGCATGCAGTTCGAACTCATTCTGCCATTGGGTGGCCATGGTCACCATGCCGGTGTCGTGGGGCCGCGGGCTGACTTCGCTGAACCATACCTGATCCCCTTTGACGAACAACTCGACTCCGAAGATCCCGCGCCCGCCGAGATTGGCGGTGACCGCACCGGCCACCTCGCGGGCGCGGCGTAGCGCGTTGTCGCTCATGGGCTGAGGCTGCCAGCTTTCCACGTAGTCGCCGCGCTCCTGGCGGTGGCCGATGGGCTCGCAGAAGTGGGTCTGGACCGAGCCGGTCCCGTCGGGGGCCCGTACCGTCAGCAGGGTGATCTCGAAATCGAACTTGACCACGGCCTCGACGATCACCCGGCCGCGGTCCACCCGCGTGCCGCTCTTGGCATAGTTCCAGGCGTCTTCAATGTCGTGGGGCCCATCGACCGAGGACTGTCCCTTGCCCGACGAGGACATCACCGGTTTGACGATGCAGGGGTAGCCGATGCCGGCGTCGATGGCCGCGCGCAGATCCTCCAGGGTGTCGGCGAACGCGTAGCGGGAGGTGGGCAGGCCGAGTTCTTCGGCGGCGAGCCGGCGGATACCCTCGCGGTTCATGGTCAGCTGGGCCGCCCGTGCGGTCGGAATGACCTGTGCCAGGCCTTCTGATTCGATTTCGGCCAGCGTATCGGTGGCTATGGCTTCGATCTCGGGCACGATGATGTGGGGGCGCTCGCGCTCCACCAGGGCCCGCAGGGCCGGGCCGTCCGCCATGTTGATGACATGAGCGCGGTGGGCCACCTGATGGCCGGGTGCATCGGCGTAGCGGTCCACGGCCACCACTTCCACACCCAAACGCTGCAGGGCGATGACCACTTCCTTGCCGAGTTCGCCGGCACCCAGCAACATGACGCGGGTGGCGCTGGGCGAAAGCGGTGTGCCGATACGCATGATGGGGTCTCCGGTGACTGGGCGAAGGGGTGATTGTAATCAATCTGCACGGACTCCAGCGAGCCTGCGGGTCCTTCCCCGGGACAATGGGGCCGCTGGGTACTTGGAGCTGTCCGAATGACGCCTGCGCTGCCGGCGTGGGCGTACCGTTGCGACGGCTGCGCCATGTGGACCCGCGTTGGCGACGCCGGTAAAGTCTTGCGGCCCTTCGCGAGCGCCCGGAGAGATCCTTGGGCCGTGGACGAGTAGCCTGTTATGTATTGGTTTTTCATGGTATCGAAGCCCCTTGGGCGCGCCGCGCGCGGTCTGGTGCTGCTGTTGCCGGCGCTGTGCCCGGTGGCTGCCCTGGCGCAGGCGGCGACGCCGCAAGCGGCCAACCTGACCGTCGCCGACGGGACCCAGATTCCCTATGCGGTATACACCCCTGCCGCCCACCGCAGCTCCCGGGTGTTGTTGGTGTGGGTGCCTTCCGAGGCCGGCCTGCAGCCCGCCGAAAGCAGCGCCGCGGCCAGTCTCGCCCGTGCCGGCATGGAGGTGTGGGTGGTGGATCCGCTTGCCGGGCGTTTTCTGCCGACGTTGCCGAGCAGCATGGATCGGGTGCCCGCCAGCGATATTCAAGCGGTGATCGCCAGAGCGGCCGCTACCGGCAAAGCGATCTATCTGGCAACCGCGGGCCGGGGGGCGATCCCGGTGCTGCGCGGTGCCCGTCGATGGCAGCGCGAGCGGCAGGCCGCGCAGGCGCTGGCGGGCGTCATTCTGATCAGCCCCAAATTGTTCGTGCGTACCCCCGACCCGGGCCAGCAGGCCCGTCTGATGCCGGTGGTGCAGGCCACCGATCTGCCGATCTATCTGATCCAGCCCGCCCAGTCGCCCTGGCGCTGGAAGCTGGATGCAACGGTGCCGGCGCTTGAGCGCAGCGGCAGCGACGTGTTCGTGCGATGGCTGGCGGGGGTGAGGGACCGGTTCTATTTCCGCCCCGACGCCACGGCGCAGGAAACGAGTCTGGGCCGGCGGTTGCCGGAGCTGGTGCTGCAGGGGGTACGGCTGCTCGCCACCTTGCCCGCCCGGGCCCGGGTCGGCGCAGCCCTGAGCCGTCCGGCGCCGCCGGTGCCGGACGGCAAGCCCGATCGGGAACTGACCCCCTATGCGGGGGACCCCAACCCCCCGGCGTTGCGGCTCACCGATCTGGCCGGGCAGGTGCGGGATCTGAAAGACTACCGCGGCCGGGTGGTGCTGGTGAATTTCTGGGCAAGCTGGTGCCCGCCTTGCGTGCATGAGATGCCTTCCATGCAGCGTCTGCGGGACAAGCTGGCGGGCTCGCCGTTCACCATCCTGGCAGTGAACATGGCGGAGGACCGCGAGACGGTACAACGGTTCGTACGCAGCCGCGTGCCCGTCAACTTCCCGATCCTGCTCGACCGCGACGGCGCCGCGCTCAAGCGTTGGGGCGTGTTCGCGTTTCCGACCAGCTTCGTGATTGGCCCCCGCGGCCGGATCCGCTATGCACTGTTCGGCTCCTTCGATTGGGATAGGCCGGCGGTGGTCGAGAAGTTGCGCGCACTGCTGGACGGCCCCTGAGCGACCCCCTGGCTCAGTCGGCGCGTAAGCATTTTCCTACGGGAAGCTGCGGCGATTTCCTCGTCCGACTGCGGGCCTTTTCCCCTCGTCCGGCGTCACCCGGCACCCATATACTGCATCAGAACGGGGGGATGGGCCCAGCGTTGCCCGCATTGGAGGGTGTCGTTATCGTGGATGCCTTATCGCAGCACGCCGATATTCAGTTCTGGCCCGGTCCGGCCGGCCGGATCTATCTGAGGACGACCCACACGGTTGCCGTGGACAGTCCGCTGTGGGCCTGTCTCGAAACCGCCGACGCGGATCGCGACGCCGCTCTGGACGCCTGGCTGGTTCCGTGCCGCAAGGCCGCCGGTCTGAAAGCCGAACTGCAACGGCTGGGGTTCCACATCGCCGCGCCGCTCTCTGCGGTCGGCTAGCGCGCAGCGAAGCAAGCGGGAAATTCTTGGCAGGCAGGGCTGCTGCGCAACGCGAAGCCCGACAAGCACCTTATGTGCGCGGGCAGGACCCGCATGCAGGAGGCCGGAGAAGCCCGGCCGGTTTCCCGGCCGCCCCTTCCTGCAGTCTTCGGGGTGCTCGTGGCTACGCCGCCTGCCGCTGACGCAGATTGAACTTCGATATGAGCTTGCAGGCCGTGTCGGCGCAGCGCTCGTCCACGGCCATGGCCCGTTCCAGTGCCTCCACTCCCGCCTGGTCGCCGAGTCCCGCCAGGCGTTGACCGGCGATGAACAGCACTTTCGCATTGTCCGGATGCGCGGCGATCAAGTCGCGGTACAGGGCAGCCGCGGAACGACCGTCGTAGTTCGCTTTCACCAGCGCGAGGTAGCGCTTGATTTCACTGCTGCTCATGGTGCCCTCGCGGCGCCGGCGCAGCGCGGCGAGTTGCTGATCGGCGTGCTTGCGTTGGGCGTAGCGTTTCCGCCACGCCGACAGGTTTTCCGTCAACCATTCACGGTCCATCCGCGAGGTCAATATGGCCAGTACGGTGGAACGCAGGTACAGGTTTGCAGCCGTCTCGGAGGGCTTCGTGTAGGAACGGGGCCGGTAATCGCAGATCTGCTCCAGACGTTCGCGCAGGGACGGCATGGGATCGCCTTGTGTCCCCGTCAATACCCAGGCTTTGCGCAGCCACGATGCGGTTTCGCTCTGCTTTACGCCCTTGACGAACGCCCGTTCCAGACTCACGTACGGCAGTCGCGTCGGCCGGGGTACGGCCCGGGACAGCCGCTCGAATGCCGGCCAGAACTTGTCCTCCAGAAAGCGCGTGCTTACTGCCTGCGCGCACAAGGCATCAATGGCGTCTTCGTAGCTGGAGAATTCGAAGGCATAACGGTCGCCCCGGAACTCGTAATCGCGAGCCGCTGCGCTGGAGACCAGCCGGAACAGTGGTGCGTACCATTTGAAAAATGCCGTGAACGCGAGGCGGAAAATTGCCGGCCGCAACGGGGGCGGGTTCTCGTAGACAGACCACACCTGCCGCAGGCGGTAGAGCCACGCGCCCAGCGGGTCGCCGCGTCCCGAACACTGTCCGATCTTGCGGGCCAGCAGGGCTTCGAACTGGTGGGGTGCCACGGTCTGGAGCAGCGGCAGCCCGACCAGCAGCGTGCGCGTGTACATCAAGGGCAGTCCCCAACGGGGGACGGCCATCAGCTCGAGCTCAGCCTGCGGGGTTATGCAGATATCGTGAATCACCGGTCCGCCGGGCAACAGGCGGCTGGCGTAATGCCGGCGTATGTCGTCCACCAGATCCCACAGTTCGCTCGCTTCGGCGCGGCCGACGCTATGGCCGCTCGAATGGGCAGGGTGCAGGCGCATCAAGGTGTAGTTGAAGGCCACGCCGGCGGCACCTGCGAGCGCCAAAGCAGCCGTCATCGGCCAGTCCGCGGACAGCGGAGCCCCGGTGAGGCGCAGCGCAAGTGCGCCCAGAGCGAGCAGGGTCAGCATCGGAAATGCGCTGAGGTAGGCGTAACCGAGGATGGCCAGTACCGCGTTGCCTGCAAGGTAGGTCCGGGGATGGCGATGAGCCATCCTGGCGGCCATCGCCGTCACTGTGCTCCGCATGGACTGGTGCAGCCTTGCCGGCCACCGCAGCGTCCCTAGCCGTCGAAACATAGCGTCGAGCCTCGTCTTTTGTCCCAGTGTTTTGTCGTTACCATAGGGTATTGGGCTTGCGTCACAGCGACCGGTTTCACAGTTCGGCGGCAAAACGACGGTCGGAGAGCTCAAATTCGGACCCGTGTCGCAGTTTTGGAACGGCGGGGGGATGACCGATGAATGATGAATCGAAGAAGGGGGGGGGGTGGCTTTACGGTTGGTTGACCTTCAGGCTTGTCGCGGGCGGGGGAGGTGTGTCGGCGGTGAGCGGCCATCAGCCTGTGCAGGCGCGAGCGTGAGGTCGGCGACCCAGGACAATCCGGCATCCGGTGGGTGATTCCCCGAATCGCCCCGCCGATCCGATCCGATCCGCGACGCGGCGGTCATTCAGCGCTTCAGCGACAGAGGGTCGTCCGGATCGATGCCGTCGGCGAAAGGCAGGCGTCGGTCGATGTTGGTGATCTGATAGATCTTGCCGACCCAGTTGTTGATGACCGCTTCGGCGGTGTCGTGCCAGGTGTTGTCCACGCCGCCGGCGATCAGCTTTTCCGGCAGGTCGGGTGCTGGATCCCCCTTTTCCCGTGCATTGACGACCTGATCCCTGTGTTCTTCCAGGATGGCCTGGGCGGTCACAGTGAAATAGTTTTCCGGGAATGGAGGGTAGTCGTCGCGCTCTCCCATGGTGAAGCGCATGACCTCGCGCTTGTACTCCTTGAGCAGGCTGATGGTGTCGTATTCCGGGTGGCCCTGAAAGAATATCAGGCGGAACAGATCCTCACTGACTACCAGATGGGTGCCTGCCGCCTCGCTCTCCACCAGAATGCGCAGCCCGGCCGCTTCGAACTGATCGCGACCGATTTCGTTGAAGCGCGAGTGCGGAACGTCGAAGCGCGTGTTCACGCCCGCGACCAGCGGATGACGCGGGTTCACCACGCGATGGGGGTAGACTCCCCAGCGTTTGAAACCCAGGGGGCGGCGTTTCTGCCCATAACGGAACTGCAGCACCGCATGGGTGGTCAGGCACGAGCACAGTGTGGACGTGACGTTCTCGTACGCCCAATCGATGACTTCGATGAGCGGTTTCCAGAACGGTTCCTCGGAAAGATCGTTGCCGGTAACGTTGGCGCCGGTAATGATCAACGCGTCCAGGCCTTCCGATTTGATCTGCTCGAAAGTCTGGTAGTAGCGTTCCACATGGGCTGTTCCTTCCGGCCCTCTGGGCAGGCCCTCCAGGGTGAATGGATGCATGTAGAACTGGGCGATCTGGTTGCTTTCGCCCACCAGCCGGAAGAACTGGCGCTCGGTTGCCGCCAGGGCGGCATCCGGCATCATGTTGAGCAGCCCCACGTGCAGTTCGCGGATGTCCTGGTGCAGGGCGACATCCCTCGGGACGATGGTCTCGCCTTCGTTCTGCAGGCGGGAGAATGCAGGCAGGTCGGTATTGGCAACCAGGGGCATGGTCAGTTCACTCGCATATCGATTGCGGGCCGGCTATGACTGCCGGTCGATGGCCAGCTCGATCAGATGCAGAAAGTCCGCCTCGTTGTCGACCTGGCTCAGCTCGTCCGTGGTGACGGTGTAGCCGTAGCGCCGGGCAATGGCTTCATAACGGGGAATCCGGTAGTAGAACAGGCGCGGAAACACCCAGCGCACGAACTCGTCGGGGTCGATGAGAGCCACGTAGGGCAGATCACGCTCACCCATGAAGACCTTGAGCTGCTCGTCCAGGAATGCCTCCCGGTAGTAGAGAGGCTTGGGGGCCTGCTCGGCGCGGCGTATGAGCTCGCGTTCGTCATCCCGGCTGGCCTGTATGTAGAGAATCAGGGTGTGCTCGTCCAGTATCCGTATGACCTCGGGGTCGTCCAGCTCGGAAATGCTGCCGCCGGCGTCGTTGACGAAATGCACATAGCCGTAGATGTCATGGGCCTTGCGACTGAACTCGGGCACTTCCTTCATGGCCGCGATCTCGGCCTGGCGGTGCAGTTCCTGGCGGCGTTTGAACTCCTTCAGGCCCAGCCCGCCGCGCGCCGGATTTCCCAGCTTGCCGAGAAAGCTGGAGACCGGCTTGAGATGGTCCGCGGTGATGTTGTTGCGGATGTAGATGGAATCCGAACGCAGCAGATCCCTCAGAAATGGCACCTGCATGGCCTGTTGCTTGATGTGGTCCAGAATGGGCTCGTCCAGGTAGCGGGTGCCGATCCGGTAGTCCCCGGAGTAGTGAAACCAATGGTGCTCGCGCAGGGTATTGGCCAGCCGGGTCTTGCCCACTCCGGACATGGCCAGCAGGGTCACGGATTTGTTTTCCCAGGCGCGGAAGTCTTTGACGGTCAGTTTCACGTGCCACTCCAGGGTCTCGAGCGTGTGCCTATTGTATGCCAGTGTCCGCGCCTTGCGCAGTCCGGCCTGCGGCCATTGGTGGCGAGCCGTGAACGGGTCAGCACGGACGGAGCGCGAATCCGGCTCGGAGCGGGGTGCTGATTGGCCTCCGGAGCGGATTTTCGGCACGACGGCCTGCTAACCCGAGCGGCCTTGCCTAACGACACCTTTGGACGCGCCGCCGGCGACGTGGTGCCCAGGGGATTCGGCGCGGTTCTGAAGGGCCGGCTGCGCGACAGCGGCACCCTGGGACGCTTGGGAGGCGCGGAGTTTGCCATCGTTCTTCCGGAGGTACCCCGGGAGGGTGCCGGCGAGGCGGCTGAGCGCTTGCGCGCAAGCGTGGAGCAAGCAGTGGTGAAGACCATCGACGGGCGGCCAGGATTACCGTCTGCATCGGTGTCGCCTGCGTAGACGTCAGCGCACCGACTCTGGATACCGCGCTCTCAGCCTGGCTGACGCCGTCCTGTGCCGGACCACGTCACCGGGGCGTAACCGGGGTGGAGGTCCGCGCGCCGGATCGGCCTTGCCCCGCCGACGAAAGCGCCATGCGTACACGCTGAGCGGCGAACGGCAGTTGCACCCGCGTCCGGCCGGGGCAGGCCGCCCCGGCCGGCAACGGGCATCAGCTCAGTCCTGGTGGATGCGGTCGTGCGTCTGATCAGGATCGCGATCCTGATCGCGATCCTGATCCGGCACACAGTCCTGGGACTGGCCGCAATCGTTCAGCTGGTCCTGCTGGTGCAACTGATCGCGATCGCGCAGCACGTCGCCCATCCCTCCCTGGTCCTGGCTGCTCTCGGCCGCCGGCCCGCCGCCGCCTGCGGAGCCCCCAGGGCCCCCCTGGGCAAGCACGGCGCCGCCGGCGAGGGCAATGCAGGCCGCCAGGGCCGTCGCCGAAAGGAACTTGGTGTTCATGGTAACCTCCTTGACCGAACGGTCTTCCTGTTCACGGGATTCCCGTGGTCGGGAACCTCTCTGTCGAGGCGGCCGGGTGCGGCAATGGCCCGAACGGGGTCTCCCCAACGTTGTCAATATTGTCTCAGGCACGCCTTAAACCAGACTTAAACGAGCCGGCGCCCGGTCCAGCGCCGGCACGCCGCCCCTCAAGGGTCGCCGGGGCGTCGCGTTCAGCGATGCCGAGGAACGGGTGGCGGAGCTCGATGCCCTGATGCCATTCCGGTCGCGGCCGGACATGGGAAAAGGCAAAAGCGCCCCGGAAGGCACGGAAAATGCCAAATGAGGCACGCGCAGTGGTGCACTGGATAAAGATGCCTGTTTGTTCAGTCCATCACTCCGCATTCATTGTTCATCGCTGTTATCCTTCCGGATTTGGGTGCCGTGGCGCTTCTCAAGTGAATAAAGGTGTTCCTCCGACCCAGGGGTGCCATCGGGCTCGCCAGTTGGGGTAACATACCGCCGGCCGAGCCGTTGTCGGCGGGTGCCGATTTCCCCATCCCTACCAGGACACAGTGCTGATGCTGACTGCCTTCGCCACTCGCGACGGACGCCTCGAGCAGATTCCTGTCAATTCGCCCGAGGACCTCACCGACGATGCCCTTTGGCTCGATCTGGTCAGTCCCACCGCCGAGGAGCGCGCCTGGGTGGAGGCGGCCTACGGTCAGGGGCTGCCCCGGCCTTCGGACATGGACGAGATCGAGGCCAGCGCCCGCTTCTACGACGATGACAACGGCGTGCACATTCATTCGTTTTTTCTGCACGATTTCGAAGACCACCCGCGCAACGTCTCGGTAGCGTTCACCATGAATGGCGGACGACTGTTCACCCTCCACGAACATGACCTGCTGAGTTTCCGGCTGTTCCGGCTGCGGGCCCGGCAGCAGCCGGCGCTGACGCGCGATGCGACGGCCATCCTGCTGGGGCTGTTCGAGGCCAAGGTGGAGCGCCTGGCGGATGTGCTGGAAGGGGTCTACTCGGAGCTGGAAACGGCCAGTCAGTGGGTGCTGGAAGACAGCGAGGATGACGTCGAGGGCGTCATTTCCCAGCTGGCCCGCCAGGAAGATATCAACGGCAAGGCGCGCCTGAGCCTGATGGACAAGCAGCGGGCCCTGTCGTTTCTGCTGCGTGCCGGCGTGCTCAACAGCGATCAGTCCCAGACCACGCGCGAGATTCTTCGCGACATCGAGTCCCTGACGGCCCACACCTCGTTTCTGTTCGACAAGGTGAACTTTCTGATGGACGCGGCCCTGGGCTTCATCAACCTGGAGCAGAACCAGATCATCAAGATCTTCTCCATTGCGGCGGTGGTGTTCCTGCCGCCGACGCTGGTCGCATCCCTGTACGGCATGAACTTCAAGTACATGCCCGAACTGCACCAGGTGTGGGGCTACCCGTTCGCAATTGTGCTGATGATCCTCTCCGGTATCGCGCCCTACTGGTTCTTCAAGCGCAAGGGCTGGTTATAGATCCGGCCGGGAGCAGGCACTCAGGCGCAGACCCGGTTGCGGCCGGCGTTCTTCGCCCGGTACAGCGCTGCATCGGCCGCCGCCAGCAGACCCTCGGCGGTATCGGCATCCGCGCAATTGGCGACTCCCACGGACACGGTGATAGGCGGCAGACTCGGCCCGTTGCTGCGGGCGATGCGCTTGCGGCTGACCGCTTTGCGCAACCGCTCCGCAATGGCCAGGGCGTCGTCCAGGGGGGTGTCGGGGAGCAGCACCACGAACTCTTCTCCGCCGAAGCGGGCGGCATCGTCGCCGGTGCGCAAGTGGCTGCGTATGGTGTTGGCCACGGCGATCAACGCATGGTCCCCGGCCAGATGGCCGTGGCGGTCGTTGTAGTGCTTGAAATGGTCCACATCGACCATGATCACACTCAGCGTCCGTTCCCCGCCCTGGCAGCGGGCCAGCATGGCGTTGAGCGACTCGTGCAGCGCCCGCCGATTGTGCAGATTGGTGAGGGTGTCGATCTTGGCGTTCTGCTCGAACACCCGCTGCTGCTGCAGGCTTTCCATGAGGGTGTAGTTGTCGGCCCGCAGACGTGCCGACAGGATGGCGAGCAGGTTGCGCGCTATCAGGGGCTGGCGGTTGATCAGCAACCACAGGAAGTCTTCGTGCAGTTCCAGCACCCGGCTGTCGGTTTCCGCAGTGACCGTTGCCGACGGCGGCATACGTTCCAGTACCGACATTTCGCCCACGCATGCACCGGCGGTGAGAGAAGTGAGCAGGGGTGGTTCCGTAGTTCCGACCCGGACCTGCAACCTGCCTTCAAGCAGCACGTACAGTGCGTGATTGGCGTGCTGGGGCGTCAGCAGAACATCGCCCGGCCGCAATTCGACAATCCTGCAGGACCCGACGATCCAGTCCAGAACGGCCGCTTCAACATCTTGAAAAAGCGACAGTTTGCAAAGTTCCCTGGCGCTAGGCGCCTCTCCGGTTTCGCTCATGCAGTCCTCGTCAGTCATTCCCCCCCTGTCACGATATGCCGGTGCTGGCTTGTTTTTGTTATGTTGTGGGCTGATGCCCCGCGCTTCTGCCGGCTGGCGCACAGATCGGGTCATTGGTCCGGCTCAATAACGACGGCCGGCGGGGGACGGACTCACCACCAGCAGATCGGGGCGGATCATCCAGGTAATTGCCCAGCCGCCGGTTGGTGTCTTCTCCAGGCAGGCAACCGCGCCGGGCCGGTAGGAGTTGACCGCTACCGCGCTGTGCCCGGTGACCAGTTGGCCGGTCAGAAGGGCCACGAAGGGCAGGTGGCCGACCACCAGAGTGCTTTCGTCCCAGTGTCCGATTTCGCGGGCCAGAGGCTCGACGGGGTCGTTGGGTCCGAGACCGGGGTGCAGTTCCGGGTCGCTGCCCGTCCTCAGGCGCCGCGTCAGGATATCCGCAGTCTGGCGCGCGCGGGTCTTGCCGCTGTGCAGGGCCCGTACCGCGCTGACGCCCGCGTTGCCGAGAAACGCGGCCACACGTTCCACATCCTCTCGACCCTGTTCAGTCAACGGACGGTCGGGGTCTTCTTCCTTGCTGGTCGCCTCGCCATGCTGAGCCAACAGGACCTTCATGATGATTCCTCGCGCGGTTGTGGGCCAACCATGCCCCCACCGGGTCATTATCAGTATAGATAGCGTAGGGCGACAGGCGGGCGCCAGTCGCGGCCGCCGGGCCGCCGAATCTCCCTACACGCGGTGCTTTGCCGTACCATAGCGGACCGTCGACAGGGTGCGCACGGCGTGCCCGCGGCGGTGTACTCGTGCTCGGTGTCGCGGTCGTTCGCGGCCCGCGGCCAGCCTTCCAAACCGGGTGTGCCACGGGCATATCCGCCTGATGCAGAGGTCGATTACATTGATGGTCAGCATTGCAGAGCGTCTTGCCGATGAGCTCGGGGCCAAGGAATCTCAGGTCAGCGCAGCGGTGGAACTGTTGGATGGCGGCGCGACGGTGCCGTTTGTCGCCCGCTACCGCAAAGAGGCCACCGGCGGGCTGGACGACACCCAGCTGCGGCTGCTGGAAGAGCGACTGGGCTATCTGCGGGAGCTGGAGGAGCGGCGCGCCGCCATTCTCAAGAGCATCGCCGAACAGGACAAACTGACCCCCGAACTGGAGTCGGACATCAAGGCGGCCGACACCAAGACCCGGCTGGAGGACCTTTATCGTCCCCATATGCCCAAGCGCCGGACCAAGGCCCAGATCGCCCGCGAGGCGGGTCTGGAGCCGCTGGCCACGGGACTGCTGGAGAATCCGCAGCTGGATCCCCAGAGCGAGGCGGGCCGCTACGTGGATGCGGACAAGGGGGTGGCCGATGCGGCCGCCGCCCTGGACGGCGCCCGCCAGATCTTGATGGAGACTTTCGCAGAGGACGCCGAACTGGTGGGCGAGCTGCGGGACTACGCCTGGAACCACGGCCAGTTGCAGTCCACGGTGGTACCCGGCAAGGAGCAGGACGGCGCCAAGTTCGCGGACTACTTCGCGGCCATGGAGCCCGTCAAGTCCATTCCGTCCCATCGGGCGCTGGCCATGTTTCGGGGCCAGAGCGAAGGCGTGCTGTCCCTGAAGCTGGTGATCGACGAGCTGGACGACGCGGGCGAACCGCGCCAATCGCCGTCGGTGGCCGAGTCCCTGATCGCCCGCCGTTTCGGGCTGCGCGCCGCCGGCCGGCCGGCGGACCCCTGGTTGGCGGACACCGCCCGCTGGGCCTGGCGTGTGAAGCTGTCCCTGCACCTGGAACTGGAGATGAAAAAGCGGCTGCGCGAGGCGGCCGAGGCCGAGGCCATCCAGGTGTTCGCCCATAACCTCAAGGATCTGCTGCTGGCCGCGCCGGCCGGTCAGCGCGCCACCATGGGCCTGGACCCAGGCATCCGCACGGGGGTCAAGGTGGCGGTGGTGGACCGCACCGGCAAACTGGTGGAGACCTCAACCATTTACCCGCACGCCCCAAGGAAGCAGTGGGATCAGTCCATCGCCGCCCTGGCCGCGCTTGCCAAGCGCCATCAGGTGGAACTGGTCAGCATCGGCAACGGTACCGCTTCCCGGGAGACCGACCGGCTGGTGGGGGATTTGATGAAAAGTCATCCCGAACTCGGCCTCACCAAGGTGATGGTCTCGGAGGCGGGCGCGTCGGTGTATTCGGCGTCGGAGACGGCCGCGCGGGAGTTCCCCGGCCTGGACGTGTCACTGCGCGGGGCGGTGTCCATTGCCCGGCGCCTGCAGGACCCGTTGGCCGAACTGGTGAAGATCGAGCCCAAGTCCATCGGTGTGGGTCAGTATCAGCACGATGTGGGTCAGGCCAGACTGGCCAGAACCCTGGACAATGTGGTGGAGGACTGCGTGAACGCCGTGGGTGTGGACGTCAATACCGCTTCGGTGCCGCTGTTGACCCGCGTCTCGGGCCTGGGCGTGGGACTGGCCGAAAACATCGTCGCCCACCGCAACGACCACGGCCCGTTCCGTGACCGGCGCCAGCTCACCGAGGTGTCGCGCCTCGGTCCCAAGGCCTTCGAGCAGGCCGCGGGGTTCCTGCGCATCATGGACGGCGACAACCGGCTGGACGCCTCGTCGGTGCATCCGGAGGCCTATCCGGTGGTGGAGCGCATACTGGCCGCCTCGGGGCGCGATATTGCCCAGTTGATCGGCGACAGTCGGTTCCTGCGCGGCCTGTCCGCCAACGATTTCACCGACGGGACCTTCGGTACCCCCACGGTGCGCGATATCCTCGCCGAGTTGGAAAAACCCGGCCGCGATCCACGCCCCGAGTTCCGCACCGCCGCCTTCAAGGAAGGCGTCGAACGCATGGATGACCTGAAGCCGGGCATGCGTCTGGAGGGGGTGGTGACCAACGTGGCCAACTTCGGCGCCTTCGTCGATATCGGCGTTCACCAGGACGGGTTGGTGCATATTTCCGCCCTTGCCGACCGTTTCGTTTCCGATCCGCGTACCGTGGTCAAGGCCGGCGACATCGTCACGGTCACGGTGCTGGACGTGGACCTCAAGCGCAAACGCATCGCCCTGACCATGCGCAAGGACGGCGCTGCCCCGGCGGCGGCCCGCCCGTCCGCGGCGACGCCCAACGTCCGGGAGCGCCCGCGCAAGCCGCCTCGTGAGCGTCCGGCAGCGCCGCCGGTGAATACCGCGATGGCCGATGCGCTGGCGAAGCTCAAACGCTGAACGGCAATCCGTCCTCTGTGCACTCCTGCCGCCGGGTGGTCATCGACGTCGGGGACGATGGCGATCGGCACTGATGCTTGCGCTGGGTCAATGCGAGCATGACCGAGCCGGGGTATGGTGCGCCTCAGTAAAGCGGGGCAGCGTCCGATGGGGCGGCCCCGCATGGCAGCTCTGGAGGTGTCGCCATGATCGAGGACAAGGTGATCAACCTGCTCGATTTTCCACGGTTTCAGGTGCGCGAGTACCTGGATCTGGACGGTTGCGCTCACAGCGGCAACTACGATCGCGACGACCGCGAGTGTCGCCAGTGCGGATTCGGCATGGAGTGCGAATGGCTCAATCGCAATGACGAGATCGCCATGCTCAAGCAGCGGCGGCTCGAGGAACTGGACCATGCCCTGGACACGGCCATCAGCTATGTGCAAGCGCGTGCAGCGGGCTGGGAGCACGACACCCGTACCTGCCACTGCGACAGCTGCGAGTGGCTGCGCGAAGCCGAACACACCCGGCGCGAGGTCCAGGATCTTCTGGGCGTGCTGTCGTGGGTTGGCTTGAAGACCGCCCGCCGGGCTGAGGTGGGTTGCCCCGAGGGTCTGGAGAGTCGACAGGCAGGACGATGACGCGGGACTGGATAAGGCGGCGGATCGGTGTCGATCAGGCGTAGACGTCGATGGCGGCCGGTCCGGCTTCAGCGCCATCATCGGTGGTGCGGCGGCGGTCGCGCTGGCCGCGGGTATCCAGCAGTACGGGCAGATTGCGTTTGCGCCGTTCGCCCTTGCGTCGTTCCTGTCGCGCCTGTTTGACCGGCGGCCGGGGGGTCTGCGCTTCGCTGTGCACCGCCGCGGCGGGTCTGCTCGCGCTGAGCGGGGCCGGTGCTGCGGACGCCGGGCTGTCGGCACGCTTGAGACTCTGCAAGCCCATATCGTCAGGGCGGATATTCAGGGAAGTCACCGATCGCACCTTGAGCAGCGGAAAGTGTCTTAAAATAAGATTATCACAGCAGGGGCCGGCATTTCACCGCCGGTCGGTCCGTCGGCTCGGGAGAGCATGGCATGGCGCCTGTCAACCGCAGTGTCCACAGGGTCGCGAGCGCCGCCAAGCCGGCTTTTTGGGCCGTGCTGGCAGCGATAGTGACCGGCTGTGCGACCACCGTTCCGCCCTCCATCCGGGAGCCTGTCGCCGGGGCGCCCCAGTTCGCCGCCGTGCGTGGCAACGCCGGCGCCTATCTGGGCCGGTCGGTGCGTTGGGGCGGAACCATCGCGGCATTGGAGAACCGCAAGAATGCCACCTGGATCGAGGTGGTCGCCCGACCGTTGCCCAAAGGCGGTCGCCCGGAGGATACCGATGTCACCGATGGTCGGTTCATCGCACAGATCCACGGTTTCCTGGATCCGGCGGTGTATGCCGTGGGCCGGGCGTTGACGGTCACCGGCAAGGTGTCCGGCGCGGTGCGCAAGGACATTGGCCAGTACCCGTACCTGTTCCCGACGGTGGATGTGAGCCACTACTATCTTTGGGCGCCCCTGCCGGCCTATGAACCTGACTACTGGGGTCCGCCGCCCTGGTGGTACGACCCCTGGTATCCGTATCCGCGGTACGGTCCGCCGTACTGGCCTTGAGGTGCGTGCCATGTGCTCCATGACGCGCCGCTTGCGCTATGCGCTCCTGATGGTCGTTGCGGCGCTGTCAGCGGGCTGCGCAACTGCGCCGCCGCTGGACACGCGGGGGGTCAACCGGGCCGTGACGCCGGCTGCCGCCGCCCATCGGCCCGAACGCTTTGCGGGCCAGCGGGTGCTGTGGGCTGGCACCATCGTGCAGGCCCGTAACCTGCGCGACCGCACCGAATTGGAGGTGCTCGGTTACCCGCTGGAAGCCAACCTCGGGCCGGACATGTCGGCGACGGCCCAGGGCCGCTTTCTGGTGGAAAAGCCCGGCTACCTCGAGAGCGTCGACTATGCCCCCGGCCGCGAGATCACGGTGGTCGGCACGCTGGGCGGCGTTCGTGAGGGCAAAGTCGGCGAGACACCCTATCGGTTTCCGGTGGTGACTGCCTATCAACTGTACCTGTGGCCTCCCGCGGCCGCTCGGCGAGGCTCCAACGTCCATTTCGGTGTCGGCGTTGGGGTGATGGTGCACTGAGCGCACCGCGGTTTCAGCGCCGCAGGGCCCAGGTGGGTGCGCCCTCCCGGATCAGTCCGTGGCGCTCCAGCCAGCAGCGGGTGTCGTCGGCGTCCCGGGCGAACCACGCTTGAGCGGAGCCGAGCCGGAAGCTGTATCCCCAGCTGTCCATGTCCCGCGCGAGCCGCGCCCTGCCCACCGTTTCCAACCGGTCGGCAAGCAGGATCTGCAGGTAGCACACTGCGTTTTCCTCGTCGTAGTCGCCGCCGGCGTCGGTGTGCAAAGCGGCGCGCCGTTGGGCGGTCATGCACACGCAGTGACAGGCTTCATGGAGCGCCGAATGTACCGGGGTGTCCGGGCGTACATACAGGACGGTGCCGATCAGACCGGCTTCGGGGGCGCCCCAATAGCTGCCGGGGATGGCGGCATCGGCCGGCAGTTCGATGACCCGCAGCCCATAGCGGGCCAGCAGAGCCTTGATGGGGCCGGTGCCGATATCCGCACAGGTCAGAACCGGTGCCTCCCCGGCGGCGTCGCGCAAACTGTCTGGCGTGGAGGGCATGGATTGCTTCCTGGACTCGGCAGCCGTCGATGATACCGGTCCGCGCGGATCGGGTCAGCGCCGATTTCCGGTTCGGTTCACAGCCGCGGGTCTGATGGTTACCATGGCAGCAGGCGCAGATGCGGCGAGCGGGCTTTTCCGGCTGACTACGAGGCATGGATCCTATGGCAAAGAAGCGGGTCTTTCGCGTGTTCTTTATGAATCAGGGCAAGGTCTACGAGTTGTACGCGAAAGACGTCAGCCAGGGCGCGCTGTACGGATTCGTGGAAGTTCGGGACCTGATCTTCGGGGAGCGGTCCGACCTGCTGGTGGATCCCGCCGAAGAGAAGCTGAAGACTGAGTTCGGGGGTGTCAGCCGCCTCCACATTCCCATGCACGCCGTGCTGCGCATCGACGAAGTGGAGCAGCAGGGCGTGAGCAAGGTGGTCGACGCGCCTGGCGGCAACGTCACGCCCTTCCCTGTCTACACGCCCGGCGGCGGACCGGAGGGCCGTTAGCGTCCGCCCCGAAACCTCCACCCGCGAAAGGTTTGCTCCCACGTTCACACCAAGGGGCAGGCACCGTCAGGCAATCGCAGGTCGCCGGCGCCGTTTACAGATCCGTAAAGCGGGCCGCGTCCTGACTCGCATAGGCGGCCACCGCGTTGTCCGCGCTGCAGGTCTGTTCCAGGCGTTCCACCACTTCGGAGAGCCGGCGTGCCGGGATGGCGCAGGTCATTTCGGTGTTGGGCATGCCGGTACGTACCCGGCTCAGCATGCAGCCCACGCTCAGCGCCACTTCGTCGCGCTCCTTGGCGATGGGGATGATATGGCACTGGGGCTTGCCCTCGAAGCGCAGCCCCGGCCAGGCATCGGAAAGCACCATGGCCTGTTTGGCGTTGACCCGGATGAAGACAACGTCCGGATCCAGTGTGCTTGCGGCCAGCGGCCCGTAGGTGACATGGCCGGGCCGTGTCTTGATTGTCGGAATGTGGGGCACCGCGTCCATGGTGACCCAGCCCGATTCGAGCATCGCCGCCACATCGGCCTTGTCCGTGATGTCGGCCAGTTGCTTGAAGCCGTGGGTGACGCTGCCCACGCTGCAGTTGGCATGGTCTTCGGCGACCGTGGTGAAGGTGCGGTCGGTCGCCTGCATCCAGAATACACATCCGGCCGGCACACGCCCGGTGCGTCCGTCTGCTGCGGGCGCCGGCATGGCGTTGGCGAAGGCGGGTATCCCGGGCGGGGCTTCGGCGGTGAACGAGATGGCCAGCGGCGCGTGCTGCAGACTCAACTGGGCGATAAGCCGTTCGGAAAGCGACTTGTAGTCCTGGGTGGTCATGGTGCGTCCCTCCAATTGCCTGATTCGGTGTGGTTGCTGGTCCTGCAGGCACAGCTGGCGGTAGCATAAGCAGGACCGGTATACCGCTGTCAACCGGTCTGTGCGATGCCGCGCCGAGCGGGCTGCGGCAAGGTCTTGTGGAACACTGACGGGTTGTGCGCGAATCCCATGTCCGGACGGGTCGACTACTACAGCCTGCGGCGGGTCAATCCCTACCTGGGTGTCATACAGATCGTCGACGCCGGCAGCGTGCGGGCCTATTCCACCGACGGGCGTACCTGGCAGGCCCGCCGTGTCTACGACAGCGAGCGTTTCTGGTCCGATGCTGCCGAGGCCACCCCGTCATGGAGCGACATCGGTCGCGCGGAGTTGCAGCGTGCCCTCAACGAGCGCCCGTCCCTGCCGTTTCCTTTGGGGGACCGCTACGAGTTGTGGCTGCTCGACCGCAGCCGGGGCATGCCCCTGGCGCTGCTCAAGACCTGCCGTTGGCAGCGCGATGTGGAGGAGGTGAATGATCCCTCCTGGCGGCCGTTCCTGCCGGGCGACAGCGGTTTCGTCGCCGGCGAGGAGGCCCGTTCCGGTACCGGAAGGTACCATCAGGAGCGTTTGCGTACGCTGGTGAACTATGCCGCCCGCCCGATGCCGGCGGCGCAGTGGTTCGAACGGCACGAAGACCGTTCGGGTACCGGGCAGGGCGGCCTGCACCTGGATGCGGAGATGGCCGGTCGTTGGCTGCCTCCGCACGCATTTCCGGAACTGCTGGCCAGCGAACAATGGACCGATGCCTCCGATGCCCGTCTGGTGCGCGATTTTCACGACTGGCACGCAGCGCTGCTGCTTGCCCATCCGAACCTGTGCCGGGCAACCCGGGTGCGGCTCGAAGAAGCGGCCTGCAGGCGGCCGGAGCGGTTGCTCGACAGCTACCCTGTGCTGCCGCTGGTCATCGACCGGGAAGCCTTGAAGGTGGCGGTGGTGCAGGCGCGTCTGATACGTTCCGCCTGAGCGGCTGTCCACACTAGGAGGCGAGGGATGGACGAAAAGGTCACCAAGAGCGACGCGCAGTGGCGTGCCGAACTGAGTCCCGATCAGTACCGTGTGTGCCGTGAGCACGGCACCGAGCCGGCGTTCACCGGCGAGTACTATGCAACCAAACAGCCGGGCGTGTACCGGTGCGTATGCTGCGGCAGTGAACTGTTCAGCTCCGACGAGAAGTTCGACTCCGGCACCGGTTGGCCCAGCTTCACGGCCCCGGCGAGTGCTGCCGCGGTCTATGCGAAGGACGACAACAGCCTCGGGATGCGCCGGGTGGAGGTCCTGTGCGCGCGCTGCGACGCGCATCTGGGTCATGTGTTCGATGACGGGCCGGCGCCCGCGGGCCAGCGCTATTGCATCAACTCGGTCTGTCTGAAGCTGGAAAGCCGGTCCTGAGTTGCCGGCCGGCAGGGTGTGGGTTCAAGGCCGCACCGTGGGCACGCGCACCTTGGGCTGGCGGGCGGCGCCCGTTTCCGGGTCGTAGCAGTCCGTGTCGATCTCCCGGAACTGGCCGTAGATTTCCCGCAGCTTGAAGTATTCGTCAGCCGTCAGGGCGCTGAACACCAGCCGCAGCAGCTCGTCACGGGTCAGCGGGATCTGCACATCGGCGGATCGATACAGGTAGCCGGGCTCGCCGCACAGCACGCTGAGGGGGCCCGGTTGGCCGATGTCGAGGGGTTTGATGCCGCCGTAATCGCCGGCCGCTGCCACCAGCAGGGCGTCGCCGCTGGCGCTTCTGACTCGTCCCTGCCGGTCTTCGATCTCGATCTGATGTGCGGGCAGCGGGGTATCGCTGCGATTGCGAGGCGGATGGTTCATCGACGTCTCTCCCGGCTGGTGGGCGGCCGTGCGGTTGAGCCGCACCCCGATTGTTTCGCCTCTGTTTCGCTTCCGGGGCCGGCAATTCAAGGCCTGCCGCGGGGTGCGCGACTCGCGCCGGCCGGCGCACGTCAGCGGCTGAATGCAGCCGTCGCGCAGACGCAGTACACTATAACCGACGATGTGTAATTGGCGTCGAATTGTGTGCAACTTCAATGTCTAAGCGGGCCGCACCGGGCCGCACCACGAATTGGAGGAGCCATGAACCTGTTGTTCAATCTGGAAGTCCTGGAGGGGCGGCGCGTGCGGGCGCGCCCCAGCGATTATCTGCGTTCCCTGTCGAGGGACGCCCAGCTGCGGGAAGTGGAGGAATTTCTCCAGTGGGCCCGCGAGCTGCTGGACAGGTCCTCTGATCCCCGCGAACGGGCGGAAGCCGAGATTGGCGTATCCACTGCGCAGCAGTTCCTGCGCAACATCCAGGGAAATGGGCAGGATTCGCGGTGAACGGGCCATGAACGCTCAAGGCAGCGAGACCACTGCCTTTGACGGGATGGGCTCGGCACTCGATCCCCGCTCGCGGCTGGTATACCTGGTGGAGGCTGATGCCGATCTCGCCGAGGAAATCATCAGCCAGGTTGCGTACTTTGGTTATGCGATCAAGGGCTTTGCGGGGCTGGACGGGCTCGCTGCGGCGATGGCCGAAGCCCCGCCGGCGGTGCTGGTGGTGGATATCGGTGGAGGGCCGGAGTGCCGGGCGCGCATCGCGGGCGTGGCTGCCCTCCAGGCCACTGCCACCGACCATCTGCCGGTGGTGTTCATCGCCGACGAGGGTGACATCGGTACCCGTCTCGCATGCGTGCGTGCCGGCGGCGACGCCTATTTCACCAAGCCGCTGGATATCAATGCGCTGGTCGATGAACTGGACTGGCTGATCTCCGGCGAGGAATCGCGCCGTTATAAGGTGCTGCTGGTGGAGACCGATGCGCGCGAAGCGCGGCGGCTGCAGCTTGCCATGACCCATGGGGAACTTGAGGTGGTTACTGTGAACCGCCCCCTGCAGATCATGGCGGCGTTGGAGGAAACGCTGCCCGACCTGATCGTGATGGAAGTGGATCTGCCCGGATATTCGGGCCTGGAACTTGCGCGGGCCATCCGCCAGCAGGAAGCCTATCTGGGCATCCCGATCATTTTCATCGCCGGATCGTCCGATACCGACTGTCAGTATGCCGGTCTGAGAGTCGGCGAGGATTTTCTGGTCAGGCCTTTCGACGAGCGCCGCCTGGCGGCGGTGGCCATGAGTCGAGCCCAACGGGCCCGCGGCTTGAATTCGCTGATGACCCAGGATGGTCTGACAGGCCTGCTGACCCACGCGCGCTTCAAGGAACAACTCGATCTGGAAGTGGCCCGCGCGGGACGCAGCGGGCAGCGCCTGGCGTTTGCCATGATCGATATCGATCACTTCAAGGCGGTCAACGATCGCTACGGCCATCTGCTGGGCGATCGGGTGATAAAGACCCTGGCCCGCCTGTTCAAGGACCGGCTGCGGCGCACCGACGTGGTGGGCCGTTACGGCGGCGAAGAATTTGCGGCCGCGTTCCCGGACACCGATCGCGACGCGGCCTGGCGCGTGCTGGACGGCATCCGCGAAGGTTTCGCCCACATCCACCATCGCAGCGGCGCCCGCCGTTTCACGGTGACGTTCAGCGCCGGGCTGTCGACCTACCCCGAGTGCCCGGATGCCGAAGCCCTTCTGCGCACCGCCGATATCGCGCTGTATGAGGCCAAGCGGGCGGGCCGCAACCGCCTGGTGGCGGCCGCCGCCTGAACGGGCGGCTGGCCGGGAGGCGCACGCTGGTGTACAAGCGCAGGGCGCGGGTGGTTTTGTTCAGCGTTTCGGCGCCTTGTGTGGCGTTGCTGGCCCACGCGCTGGCGCAGCGTTTCGGCGCCGAATGGGTCGAGCCGTGCGCGGCGTATACGGGCATGCCGCCGCAATGCCCCCCGCAGACCCTCGAGACCCTTCCACTTGCCGCTGTGCCGGTGGCTCTTGATGGGCCGCTGCTGCAATGGGCCGATCTGCTGGTCTGTCTCGACCAGGCCGCCCGCGAGGCGTGTCCTGCGTCGCCCGGCCGCGCCCGCCCCATCTTCTGGGCCGACGTTGCCGCGCTGGCGGACCGGGATCCGGCCGACCCTGCGCTGCATACCGTCCTGCAACAGCGCATTGAGGGCATGGTCGGCGGCATGCGCCTGCTGGCGGGGCTGGATAGGCGCTAGGGTCAGCCGGTCAGCCGGTTCCACGCATCCAGCGCAGCCACCTTGTAGGCTTCGGCCAGCGTCGGGTAGTTGAAGACGTTCTCCAGGAAGTAGTCCAGGGTGCCGCCGAGGATGAGCGTGGCCTGCCCGATATGAATGAGCTCGGTGGCACCTTCGCCGATCACGTGGACCCCGAGCACGCGACGGTCTTCGAGTCCGAACAGGATCTTCAGCATGCCTTCCTGCAGTCCCATGATCTGGCCGCGGGCCGTTTCCCGCAGACGGGCGATGCCGATTTCGTAGGGAATTCTCGCGTCGGTGAGCTGCTGCTCGGTCATGCCCACCATGCTCATTTCCGGGATCGCATAGATTCCGAAGGGAAAGTGCTCGGGGGTCGAGCAGACAGCCTGGCCGAAGGCGTGGCAGGCGGCCAGGCGGCCCTGTTCCATGGATGTGGAGGCCAGTGCCGGAAAGCCGATGACGTCGCCCGCGGCGTAGATGTGCGGCACGGCGGTCTGGAACCGGTCATCGACTTTGATGCGCCGACGGGCATCGGTTTCCAGTCCGGCATTCTCCAGGGACAGATCGTAGGTGCAGCCGATGCGCCCCGCGGCGTACAGGACCACGTCGGCGCGCAGGCGTTTGCCGCTTTCCAGGCATGTCAGGACGTGATCGTCGCCGTCCCGTTCCACCGATGCGACCGTTTCGTGCAGCCGCAGCACCACCCCGTTTTCGCGCAGGTGGTGAATGAACTCCTCCACCAGTTCCCGGTCCATGAAGTCCAGCAGCGTGGGACGTCCGTCCACCAGAGTCACTTTGATGTCCATGGTGCTGAAGATGGACGCGTACTCCACGCCAATGACGCCCGCGCCCACCACAATCAGGGATCGCGGCAGTCGTTTGAGTTTGAGAATGCCATCGCTGTCCAGGACCCGGTCGTCGTCGAAGGGGATGCCCGGCGGGCGTATGGGACGGCTGCCTACCGCGATCACGAAACGGTCCGCGCGATATTCCTCCACGTGGCCGTCGTCTGTGGTAACCCGCACATGGTGCGGATCCATGAATGACGCCATTCCCTCGATGACCGGCACGCCGTTGCGCCGCAGCTGGTGCTGCATCACCTCGATTTCGTGGGCCAGAGTGATGTTCAGGCGTTGGGTGAGGTCGTCGAGGGTGAGTTTGGTCTTGAGCCGGTAGTCGCGCCCGTACAGCCCGCGCTGGTCCCAGCCGGTCAGATACAGGACCGCTTCTCTCAAGGTCTTGCTCGGCATGGTGCCGGTGTGCACGGACACGCCGCCCACCACCGAGCGCCGCTCGATGATGGCGACGTTCTTGCCGAGCTTGGCGGCCTGCACAGCGGCCCGCTGCCCCGCCGGTCCGCTGCCGATTACCAGCAGTTCGAAGTTCTGCATCCGCTACTCCCTGTCGTCTGCTGTCCGGTCCCGTCGTGACCGGCGGAGGCGCGGTCAGTGGCGGTGATTGCCCTCCAGTGGGGGCGCGCCTTCGAACGGCATGGGATGCAAGACCCGGACCATCGGCTCCGGCTGCAGGGTTATATGCTCGATGTGGAACTGCCGGGCGAGCAGGTCCTGCATCCTTTCCAGGACCCCTTCCCAGTCCTGCATCTGCTGGATCAGGACGTGGGCGGAGAGGGCGACCATGCCCGATGAAAGGGTCCAGATATGCAGGTCGTGGACCGATTGCACGCCGTCCACCGCCGCCATGGTCTGACCTACTTCCGGCAGGTCGAGATGGGCGGGCACGCCTTCGAGGATCACGTGCAGGGACTCGCTCAACAGCCGCAAGCTGGAGTACAGAATCAGCAGACAGATCAATACCGACAGGATGGGATCGATGGGCGTCCAGCCCGTGAAGTAAATCACCGCGCCCGACATGAGGGCCGCGATGGAGCCCAGCAGATCGCCCATCACATGCAGTAACGCCCCGCGGGTGTTGAGATTTTGCTCGCCGCGGCTGAGCGTGAGCAGCACCATTACATTGATCACCAGACCCACCATGGCCACCACCATGACCGGCAGTCCGGCCACCCGTTCGGGCGTGTGCAGGCGCTCCACGGCGGCCACCACGATGGCGCCGACCACCGCCATCATGAACAGTCCGTTGAGCAGTGCCGCCAGCACTTCAGTCCGTCCCAGGCCGTAGGAATGGCGTTCCGTCGGGGGGCGGCGGGACACCCATTGGGCCAGCGCGGCCACGCCGAGGGCGGTGGCGTCGGTGACCATGTGGCCGGCATCCCCCATCAGCGCCAGCGATCCCGCCCACCACCCACTGACGGCTTCCACGCCGGCAAAGCCCAGGATCAGCAGCAGGGAGGTGGTCAGGGAGTGGGTGCCGTGATGGTGATGGGCGTGTCCGTGGCTATGGTCGTGCATGGGCGTCAGGAACTTGTCGTGTTCGGGTTGAGTGAGTGCCGGATGGGCCCATCGACGCCGCCCATTGCAGCCGCGGCCAGGGAAACGCGATGGCTTCCCATCAGGCCGACTCCGGGGCGCGGACCCAATGTCCCGACTTGCCACCCGTCTTTTCCAGCAGGCGGACGCCGTCGATGGTCATTCCCCGGTCGACGGCCTTGCACATGTCGTAGACCGTGAGCAACGCGATCTGCACAGCGGTCAGCGCTTCCATCTCCACGCCTGTGCGGGCCCGGGTGGCCACCGTGGCGCGGCACAGCACGGCATCGGTGTCGGCACGGGGTTGCAGATCCACCTCCACCCGGGTCAGCGCCAGCGGATGGCACAGCGGGATCAGTTCGCCGGTGCGTTTGGCCGCCATGATGCCCGCGATGCGGGCCACGCCGAGCACGTCGCCCTTCTTGTGGGTGCCGGCCATGACATGTTTCAGCGTTTCCGGCCGCATGCGGATCCAGCCTTCGGCCACGGCCACGCGTTCGGTTTCGGCCTTCGCACCCACGTCCACCATGTGGGCCTCGCCGGCGGCGTTGAAATGGGTCAGTTCTGACATGGTATTGCGTGGTTCTCCGTCGGCCGTGGGCGTTGCCGGAGCGTGTTAGACTGTCATCAACGTGACAATCATAGGGTTCCCCTGGTGGGTCTGCAAACCATGACCATTCACGTGAAGTTCTTCGCCAGCCTGAGAGAGCGCCTGGGCCGCGCAGAGACGACGGTGGAGTCCGAGGCCGGCGCCACCGTTGCCTGGGTTTGGGAACGTGCGGCGGGTGATGCACCCATGCCGGACAATCTGCTGGCGGCCGTCAACATGGAATACGCCAACCTCGACCAGGCGGTGAACGATGGCGACGAGGTTGCGTTCTTTCCACCGGTGACCGGGGGCTGATATGCGCGTGGAAATCCGCGATGGGCCGTTCGACCCGTGGGACGCATTGCGGCGCTATCAGGAAGAACTGGTCGATCAGGTCGGTCGCTATGGCGCTACGGCGGCGTTCGTGGGCACCATGCGGGACTTCAGCGAGGGCGACGCCGTGCAGGCCATGACTCTGGAGCACTATCCGGGCATGACCGAGAAGTTTCTGGAGGACATCAGCGCACAGGCCGCGCAGCGCTGGGACATTCTGGACTCGCTCATCATCCACCGCGTCGGTCCGCTGTGGCCCAACGAACCCATCGTGCTGGTGGCGGTGTGGTCAGCCCACCGCGCCGCCGCCTTCGACGCCTCGCGTTTTCTCATGGAGGAGCTCAAGTCCCGCGCGCCCTTCTGGAAGAAGGAAACCCTGGCCACCGGCGAGCGCTGGGTTCAGAAGAACACCCCGGGCTGACCACGCCAAGCCCGCCCTGGCAATGACCCGCGTGAAGAAAAATGCGCCACGGAACCCACGGAAAGAATCGTCGTTCGGTGCGGCGTTATCGTGTGAAGAGCCACGGAACCCACGGACATGAGCACGCGGGTTAGAGCACTGCAGACTTGTTGAACATGGTCGCCGCCGAGCCTTGTTGTGGCTCGGGCTGAGCAACGCGAAGCCGCAACAGAGCGGTGCGTGTAAAGAGCTACGCCCGCGATACCACCGACTGCAATGCGCATGGAAGGACGATCCCTGTCGGGCTTCGTTCCACTCGCCCCTGCCGGCACTGATGATCCGCCCACCAGCTGGTCCTGAGCGGCGCTCGCGAAATTTTACTTTCCGTGTCTTTCGTGGCGTTTTTGATCGTATCCGCCAATCAGCCCGCCACCGCTTCCACCCCGCAGGGTTCGAAGGTCATGGTTTCCAGATCCGCAAGGATGTAGGTGGGGTCGGCGCCGATACCGCCGACGGTGCCGGGATTGACCAGCCAGGTCTTGCCGCCGCGCATGTTGGCGACCTGCTCGATGGCGAGTCTGTGGTCGTGCCCGCAGCAGACGATGTCCCATTCGCCCGTGGTGGCCATGGCGCGTGCGTAATGGGGGTAGTGGACCAGGAAGATGCGCCGGTCGGCGAGGGACATGCCGGCATCCTGCCCGTAGAACTGCACCACACTGCCGGGCTGGGCTGAAAGACGCGCCATCATGTACAGGTCGCCGGCATTGTTGCCGTGAATGGCATGCACCGGCAGGCCGAACTTCTGCAGGACGGTGAGGGTGCTGGGGGCTACCACGTCGCCGCAGTGCAGTACTGCCTGCGCTCCGCGTTCCTTGGCGTCGGCGACTGCCGCTCGCAGCAGGGGGCGGTTGTCGTGGCTGTCGGAGAGTAAGCAGACCTTCATGGCAGGGTGTCCCGAATCGGCTGGCCGGGCGTCGACCTGGGGCGGTCGTCGCGGTGCGCAGAACGTTGTCAGAAGTGCGGTTTTACCGGCGCTGCTTTGAAGCGCTCGATGCTCGCGAGGATTTCCTGCTTGGCTTCGTCGGGACCGGTCCAGCCCTCGATCTTGACCCATTTGTTGGGCTCCAGATCCTTGTAGTGCTGGAAGAAGTGGGAGAATCTGGGCGGGCAGTTCGCGGGGCAGGTCCTGCGCCGACTTGCAGTCGCGCGTAAAGGCTGGAGAGCTGGGCGATGGGCACTGCGAGAATTTTGGCGTCGGGGCCCGATTCGTCCGTCATACCCAGCATGCCTATGGGCCGGCAACGCACCACTGCGCCGGTGATGAGCGGCACCGGGCGTCACCACCAGCACGTCCACCGGATCGCCGTCCTCCGAAAGGGTGTGCGGTACGTAGCCATAGTTGCAGGGGTAATGCATGGCGGTATTCATGAAGCGATCCACGAACATCGCCCCGGTGGCCTTGTCGACCTCGTATTTGACGGGGTCGCCGTTGAACGGGATTTCGATGATGACGTTGATGTCGTTCGGCACGTCCCTGCCGGAGTCGACGCGATCCAGGTTCATGATGGGCCTCGCTGGCGCAAAAGAAACGAACGAAACCCCTAGTATAGCGGTTGTCTATCAGAGAACTCTAATTTTGATGAGGAGAAGAGCGCCACGGAAGACACGGAAAGCACGGAAAGAGGCCATTCATGGCGGGCGCGACAACCGATGGGCCTTGCGCCGGGCGACCATTGTTTGCCTAACCCGAAAGGACGCCGCCGATATCAATGAGGTTGGGTTATAACCGGATCGATAACGGCTCGGCGTTGTTTCCTTGTGCAGCAACGCCCTTCGACTACTGGGCCTTTGTACTCGTTTTTCCGTGCTTTCCGTAATGGGATGGACTCCCCCTGCTCTTACGGCATCGGATGTGCCAGATTGAAGGTGTTAAACGGTCAATCACGGAGAGGGGGAGTCCAATGAAACAGATTAGGCGAATTGGAGTGGATTTGGCAAAGAACGTGTTCCAGGTCCATGGGGTGGACAGCCACGAGCGGGTGGTGTTGCGCCGTGCGCTGAGCCGGACCAAGCTGCGTGGGTTTTTCGCCCAGTTGCCCCCGTGTCTGATCGGGATGGAGGCCTGTGGCAGTGCGCACTACTGGGCGCGCGAGCTTGAGCAGCTGGGCCACCAGGTGCGTCTGATGGCTCCACAGTTCGTCAGCCCCTACCGCAAGAATGACAAGAACGACGGCAACGACGCCGAGGCGATCTGTGAGGCGCTGGGGCGGCCGACGATGCGCTTTGTGCCCATCAAGGGCACCGAGCAGCAGGCGGTGTTGTGCGTGCACCGGGCCCGCTCGCTGCTGGTGGCCGAGCGCACCGCGCTGGTCAATCAGATCCGTGGGCTGTTGAGCGAATACGGCATCGTGGTGGGCCAGGGGGTGAGCCGCCTGCGCCGGGCGCTGCCCGAGGTCCTGGAGGACGCCGACAATGGCCTGCCGGCGCTGGCCCGGGGGGTGTTCGCCGAGCGCTACACTCACCTGCGGGCGCTGGATGGGCGTATCGAGGACTACGATCGGCGCTTGAGTACCCTGGCCCAACAGATGGCGCCGGCCCGGCGGCTGATGCAGGTCCCGGGTGTGGGCCCATTGACCGCTACCGCGGTGGTGGCCAGCGCCGGCGATGCACGGGTGTTTCGCAACGGGCGCCAGTTCGCCGCCTGGCTGGGTCTGGTCCCTCGTCAGCAGTCCAGTGGGGGCAAAGCCCGCCTGGGGCGCATCACCAAACGCGGTGATGTGTACCTGCGCACCCTGCTGGTTCACGGGGCCCGCTCGGTGCTGTGCCGCCCCGGCGAGGGCCCCAGGGACCGCTGGGCCCAGGCTCTGGTACAGCGGCGCGGCTTCAACAAAGCCGCCGTGGCCCTGGCGGCCAAGCAGGCCCGCCTGCTGTGGGCGCTGCTCGCTCACCAGGACGATTACCGACCCGCGCCCTGAAGGCCGCGGCCACCCACGTCACTGACAGCACGAGGACCCACCACCACCGATTGCGACGATGACAGCGTGATGGCAACACAGGTCGGACCGGCGTCGGGAAAACCTGAACGGAAAGATGGCCCATCAAGGCCGATTCCGTAGTGAGGACCCGATGCGCGGATCACCATCAGGGCGCGAACCCAACACACGGTTCACTCAGACGCCGAATATATGCTTGCACTCGGACCTGGCCGCCACACACTGCCATCTTGCAACCAGGGGGAGTCCATATATGTCTTCCGTGGCGCTTGTTGCCTTTCGATCTTTACCAATGGCGGTGCGGCGGCCACAGCCGCCGCACCGCTACCGGTCAGACCAGCGCGACGATCAGCAGCGCGACGATGTTGATGATCTTGATCAGCGGGTTGATTGCCGGGCCGGCGGTGTCCTTGTAGGGGTCGCCGACGGTGTCGCCGGTGACGGCGGCCTTGTGGGCTTCCGAGCCTTTGCCGCCGTAGTTGCCGTCCTCGATGTATTTCTTGGCGTTGTCCCAGGCGCCGCCGCCGGTGGTCATGGAGATGGCCACGAACAGGCCGGTGACGATGGTGCCCACCAGCACGCCGCCCAGGGCCTTGGGCCCGAGCGACAATCCGACGACGATGGGCACCAGCACCGGCAGCAGCGAGGGGATGATCATTTCCTTGATCGCGGCCTTGGTCAGCATGTCCACCGCCCTGGAATAATCCGGCTTGCCCGTGCCTTCCATGATGCCCGGGATTTCCTTGAACTGGCGGCGCACTTCTGACCACCACCGACCGGCGGCCCGGCCCACCGCTTCCATGGCCATGGCGCCGAACAGATAGGGCACCATGCCGCCGATGAACAGGCCGATGATCACCATGTGGTCGGACAGGTCGAAGGCCAAGTGCTTGCCCTGCGCGGCCAGCGCGTGGGTGTAGTCGGCGAACAGCACCAGCGCGGCCAGGCCGGCGGAGCCGATGGCGTAGCCCTTGGTCACCGCCTTGGTGGTGTTGCCCACCGCGTCCAGCGGATCGGTGATGCCGCGGATCTCGTCGGGCAGATCGGCCATCTCGGCGATGCCGCCGGCGTTGTCGGTGATCGGGCCGTAGGCGTCCAGGGCCACGATGATGCCGGTCATGGACAGCATGGAGGTCGCGGCGATGGCGATGCCGTACAGATCCGCCGCCGCATAGGCGCCCCAGATGCTCGCGCACACGGCCAGCACCGGCGGCGCCGTGGACTTCATGGACACGCCCAGGCCGGCGATGACGTTGGTGCCGTGGCCGGTGGTCGAGCCTTGGCGATGTGCCGCACCGGCCCGAACTCGGTCGCGGTGTAGTACTCGGTGATCACCACCAGGGCGCCGGTCAGCGCCAGGCCGATCAGCGAGGCGCTGTAGAGTTGCATGACGCTGTAGGAGCCGTTGCCGGCCATCATCCAGTGGGTAACGGGATAGAAGGCGATGGCCGCCAGCACGCCGGCCACGATCAGGCCGCGGTACAGGGCGTTCATGATCTTGCCGCCCTCGCGCGCGTTGACGAAGAACGTGCCGACGATGGAGGCGATGATGGACACGCCGCCCAGCACCAGCGGGTAGATGACTGCTGCCGAACCGGCATGTTTCAGGACCAACCCGCCCAGCAGCATGGTGGCGACGACGGTCACCGCGTAGGTCTCGAACAGGTCGGCGGCCATGCCGGCGCAGTCGCCGACGTTGTCGCCGACGTTGTCGGCGATCACCGCCGGGTTGCGGGGGTCATCTTCGGGGATACCGGCTTCGACCTTGCCCACCAGGTCGGCGCCCACGTCGGCGCCCTTGGTGAAGATGCCGCCGCCCAGCCGCGCGAAGATGGAAATCAGCGAACTGCCGAAGGCCAGGCCCACCAGGTGGTGCACCGGATTGGCTACCCCCATCGAGAGCAGTATCCAGTAGTAGCCGGTGACGCCCAACAGCCCCAGGCCCACCACCAGCAGCCCGGTGATGGCACCGCCGCGAAACGCCACCTGCAGGGCGGCGTTGATGCCCTCGTGAGCGGCCTGGGCGGTGCGCACATTGGCGCGCACCGAAATGTTCATGCCGATGTAGCCGGCCGATCCCGACAGGATGGCGCCGATGGCAAAGCCGATGGCCGTGGCCCAGCTGTGCAGGGCGAAGCCGATGATCACGAACAGGATGACTCCGACCAGCGCGATGGTGCTGTACTGGCGGTTGAGATATGCCGACGCCCCTTCCTGGATGGCTTTGGCAATTTCCTGCATGCGCTCGTTGCCGGCGGATTTTTTCAGCACCCACCTCACGGATACGGCGCCGTAGACCAATGCCACGATGGCACAGGCAAGCGCGAACGTAAGTTCGACAGACATGAGTCTTCCTCCAGGTTTTAGTGATTGCTTCTATGAAACTTTGTTGTTGTCGGGTCTGGCGGGCGGCCGTGCTCAGGGGCCCTTGAACTCCGTGCCCGCTTTGAGCCCGAACACCGCCTCCAGATTCAGCTCCCGGATGAGCCGGTCCACCGCCCCTTGGCCATGCTCGCGCTGCACCTCGGCGAGGATGAGTTTCGCCGAGTTGCGGTTGTAGCCGCCGCCGAGGCTTGCCTGGACCTGCAGCAGTTCCCGGGCCTTCTCCAATGTCATGACGTGGCCTTTACAATACAAAGGGGCGCGAATGCGCCCCTTTGTGTGTCCGCTACTTGAGTTTGAACGTGGTGCTGAGCTTCTTCTTCACCGCCACGTTCTTCAGAGTGACGTACTTGGGCATGCCGTTCTTGTAGGGCGGGTAGTCCTCGCCCTGCATGAGCGGTGCCAGATACTTGCGGCAGCGCTCGGTGATGCCGAAACCGTCCCGGCTGATGAAGCCCTTGGGCATCATCTTCTCGACATTGGCCACCCGCGACAGTTTCGCCTGCCCGACCTTCCAGCGGTAGGGCGCGTTGGAGGTACGCACCACGGTGGGCATGACCGCATTCTTGCCCGCCAGCGCCAGTTCGACGGCGGCCTTGCCGGTGGCGTAGGCCTGCTCCACATCGGTCTTGGAAGCGATATGACGGGCTGCGCGCTGCAGATAGTCCGCCACTGCCCAGTGGAATTTGTAGCCAAGTTTGCTCTTGATGAGGTTGGCGATCACCGGTGCCACGCCGCCCAACTGGGCGTGGCCGAAAGCGTCCACCAGACCCTGGTCGGCCAGGAATTTGCCGGACCGGTCGCGCACCCCTTCGGAGACCACCACCGACACATAGCCGTACTTCTGAACTTTCTGTTTGACCGCGGCCAGGAACTTCGTCTGGCTGAAGGTGACTTCGGGGAAAAGGATAATGATAGGCAGATCGGTATCCTCGTCCGCCGCCATACCGCCGGCGGCTGCAATCCAGCCGGCATGGCGCCCCATCACTTCCAGCACGAAGACCTTGGTGGACGTCTTGGCCATCGACGCTACGTCGAAGCTGGCCTCACGGGTGGAGATGGCGATGTACTTGGCGACCGAGCCGAAACCGGGGCAGTTGTCGGTGATGGGCAGGTCGTTGTCCACGGTCTTGGGCACATGGATGGCCTGAATGGGATAGCCCAGGGTCTTGGACAGCTGGGAGACCTTGAGGCAGGTGTCGGCGGAGTCGCCGCCGCCGTTGTAGAAGAAGTAGCCGATGTCGTGGGCTTTGAAGACCTCGATCAGTCGCTCGTATTCCGCGCGGTTCTCTTCGAGCCCCTTCAGCTTGTAGCGGCAGGATCCGAAGGCGCCGGACGGGGTGTGGCGCAGGGCGGCGATGGCCCGGGCCGATTCCTTGCTGGTGTCGATCAGGTCTTCGGTCAGCGCTCCGATGATGCCGTTGCGGCCCGCGTAGACTTTGCCGATGCGGTCCTTGTGCTTGCGGGCGGTTTCGATGACGCCGCACGCAGACGCATTGATGACTGCGGTGACGCCGCCCGACTGGGCGTAAAAGGCGTTCTTCTTCGTCGCCGTCTTTTTGGCCATCTGTTGCTTCCCCTTGTCAGTTGCGATTGCAGATTTGGTGAAATCCTCAGGGTGCCGGAGCCCTGCCGGTTATGTGAGATTTACGCGTGGTAGACAGCGCAGGCGGTACTCGGTTCATGCGGGGTCCGGGCCGCCGCCGCTTTCCTTGCGCTCGTGATCGGCCTGCATCTGCAGTACGGTAACGGCGCATTCGGTCAAGTCGTCGAACTCATCCACCCCCGTCCCGAACGTCTGATGGATCCGGTAGAAGAACTGAGCCCGGTAGCGGCGCTCGTCAGTCTTGCAGATCACGAAATGACAGTTTTCGTGAGTCCAGTAGACCGTGGGGCAACTGGTGAGCTCGGCGGCCTGCGGGTCCAGGCGCAGTTCGCTCTCGGCGAGCTGTATCTCTTTGATAGCGCCGTAGCGTTCGCGCAGGGTGGTCTCGATAGACCACAGCTCATTGTCGGTGAAGTCGGGAATTATATCGTGCATGGTCCTGCTTTGGTTTCCGACACCGCGAATGGGTGTCCTGGGAGCCGGCGCGGCAAATAGCGCACAAGGATAGCTCAAAACCCGATTTTTTTCATATGGTTCGTTGACTTACCCCTGGCGGTCAGAGTAGCTTAATCGCACACTGTGTGCGGGGCCACGCAAAAAATTGTATGAGGTCATGTAAAAAACTTAAGATGCTGAGGGGATTGAATAATTCCAACAACCAGGGGAGCCGAATTTCGCCATGAGAATCGTATTGTTGGGAGCGCCCGGATCCGGAAAGGGCACGCAGAGCAAGCTGCTGGTCGACCACTACAAGATACCGCAGATTTCCACTGGCGACCTGCTGCGGGCGGCCGTTGCGGCCGGCACCCCCCTGGGACAGGCGGCCAAAGCGGTCATGGAAGCCGGCCAGCTGGTATCCGACGACATTGTCCTCGGCATGATTCGTGAGCGCCTCTCGGAGCCCGACGCCCGGAAGGGTTTCATTCTCGACGGTTTTCCACGCAACATTGCGCAGGCCGAGGCGCTGGACCGCACGCTCGACGATCTGGGCCAGCCGCTGGGGCTCGCGCTGTTGATCGACGTGGATCTCGACGTGCTCATGCAGCGTCTGACGGGGCGGCGCACCTGCGAGTCCTGCGGCCAGATGTATAACGTGTACACCTCTCCGCCCAAGCTCGACGGGCGCTGCGACCGGTGCGGCGGCAATCTGCGCCACCGTGCCGATGACAACGAAGAAACCATCGGCAACCGGCTGCGGGTTTATGACAGCCAGACCGCGCCGCTGGTGGAGTATTACCGTCGCCAGGGCAAGCTGCGCGCCGTCCAGGGTGTTGGCGAGATCGAGGATATTTTCAGCGCGGTGCGCAAGGTCATTGACGATGTTGCCGCGACACCGGCGGTCGCCCCGGCCCCGCCCCCCGCCCCCGCGCCGCAGCGGCCTTCCGCGTCCCGCAAACCTGCGGCTGCGGCACCGTCCCCCAAACAGCCAGCCAGGCAGCCCGAGGTCGCCAGGCAGGCTGCCACCGGTACCGGCAAGACCGGTATGGGGGCGAAGGTGGCGGGTACCGCCAAGGCCGCGGTTGCCAAGGAGCAGACCGCCGATGCGGGCAAGAAGGCGTCCACGGGCGCGGCGGTAAAGAAAAAGGCGGCGGCCAAGAAATCACCCGCCAAGAAGAAAGCGGCGGCAAAGAACACGGCGACGGCGAAGAAATCTGCCGCTAAGACGAAAACCGCCGCGAAGAAGCCTGAGACGAAGAAGGCCGCGGTGAAGAAAAAAGCCGCCACCAAGACGAAAGCCGTCGCCAAGAAGGCTCCGGCCAAGAAGAAGGCTGCCGCCAGCGCGAAGAAATCCGCGATCAAGAAGAAAGTAGCGACCAAGAAGAAAGTGGCGGTCAAGAAGAAGTCGGCAGGAAAAAAGGTGAATGTTCGCAAGAAATCCGCCGTCAAGAAAAAGGCCCCTGCCAAGAAGAAGGTGGCGGTCAAGAAGAAAGGTGCGGTAAAGAAGAAATCCGCCATCAAGAAGAAGGCAGCGGTCAAGAAGAAGGCGCCGGTCAAGAAGAAGGCGTCGGTCAAGAAGAAGGCGTCGGTCAAGAAGAAGGTTGTCGGCAAGAAAAGGGGTGCGGTCAAAAAGAAAGTCGCCGTCAAGAAGAAGGCGGTTGGCAAGAAGAAGGCCCCGGTCAGAAGAAGGGGGAAGAAGGCGCCGGGCAAGAAGAAGGCGCCGGTCAGGAAGAAGGCGCCGGGCAAGAAGAAGGCCCCGGTCAGGAAAAAGGCGCCTGCACGGACGAAATCTGCGGCCAAGAAGCGTCGGCGTTGATGGGGCAACGGTCCACCGGCTGATCGGACGGACCCGGTCCGCAGGCTGGCATGGGGTCGTGATCCCCCAGCCTGCGGATGTGGGCTGGACTGGACCGCTTCGGCCGGCCGGTCACCTGGAGGTGACGCGGGCACTGACGGTGCGGGCGACCAAGGGACCCCCGTCGGGCGATGCACGGCAAATCACGATGGTGTCAGGGTTTGTCTGCCCAACGCCCCTCTTCGCCGTCAGGCGTCCTTGGCGGGAATCGGTATGCCGTCCGCGGATGGGGCGGCATGTGCCGCGACCGCGGCGAGGGCGACCAAAGGCCTGAATGTCGCGTCACGCATCCGGGTCGGCGTGCGGTCCGGTCAGTCACCGTGTTGCTGCTGGGGTCTTTTTTCCAGCCAGCGGTCCACGCCGCCCCAGAAGCGTTCGGCGAACCGCAAGTACCAGGGTCGCTGCCGCCACTCCTGATGGGTGATCTCACGGGAGCGGCTCAGGTCCACCTCGATCACGGCCTGTACCTGGTCGGCGAACTCCGGATCGGCCACTTCCTGGTTGCCTTCGAGATTCCAGCGCAGATTCCAGCGGTCCCCATTGCTCGAACCGATCGACACCCAGTGGTCGCACAGCAGCGCCTTGCTGTGTAGAAAGCTTGCCTGGTATTCGAAGATCCGCACGCCATGGCGCAGCAGGCGGGTGTAGAAGCGCCGCCCGGCGTGGCGAACGGCAGGATGGTCGGTGTGCGGCCCCGGCAGCAGCAGACGCACGTCGACGCCCGCTTCGGCGGCCCGCCGCAGGGCGCGGCGCAGTTTGCGGGCCGGCACGAAGTAGGCCGTGACCAGCCATACGCGCTCATGGGCCGAGCGCACGCGTGTGAGATAGGAACGCTTGATCTCCGTGTACGGCCAGCCCGTTGTGAAGGTGGCCCGCCCGCAGCGGTTGTCCGCCATGGCAATCGGGTCGGCGGCCGCCTCTATGGGCGGGGTTAGCGCCCAGCGCTGCCAGACGTCGGCAAACAGGTCGTGCCAGTCCGCCACGCAGGGCCCGGTGATTTCCATCACCGTATCGTGCCAGTGACGAGTGCCGGCGGTGCGAGGATCGAACATGTCGGTAATTCCCGCGCCCCCTACGAACGCGGTCCTGTCGTCGACGATAAGCAGCTTTCGGTGGTCGCGCAGCAGATTGCGGTACCACGAGCGCAAACGGATCGGATTGTAGAAAGCCAATTGTACGCCGCCGCGGACCAGGCGCTGCTGGTCGCGCCCGTTCAGTTTCCGGGACCCAAAGCCATCGAGCAGCACCTGCACCTGCACGCCGCGGTTTGCCGCTGCGAGCAGCGCGTCGATGAATCGGTTGGCGACAACTCCGGATTCGAACAGGTAGATTTCCAGCGCCGTGCTGCGACGGGCATGGTCGATGGCGTCGAGCATGGCCGGAAAGAATCGGTCGCCATCGCTTAGCAGGCGGAAGCGGTTACCGGAGCGCCATGGGAAACGGTACGTTTTCTTGCGTCGGGCCACCTGATGTCTGCGCTGTCGGTGGGTTGGGCCTGATGGTCTTCCATCAGTGTACTGCGGGACCGTTGCCGGCGCATTCCTCGGCTTGGCCGCAAGGATTCTCCCGCCGTTGCGCGATACGCTTGGCACCGGCGGGTGCTGTGGGGTGGTGCAGGCCGCCGAGGTTGCGTCGGGGCTCGCCGCCGCCCGCCTCAGCGGTCGGGGCGGCGTGTGGGATTGCCAAGGGCGGAATAGTCGGGCGGTTCCGCCGTGTTTGCGGTGACGGCCGGTTCGCGGGGGGCATAGAGGTAGGAGCGGGTGACCGGAACACTGGCATGTTGTTTCGCCACCTGGATCTGAAACACCACCAGGTCGCGCCACCGGAAGGCATTTTCACTGCCGGCAAGATAGAATTCCCACAGGCGGCAGAACCGTTCGCCCAGGCGCTCGGCGATGCGCGCACGGGCTTTGCGAAAACGCCTCTGCCAGGCCGCCAGAGTGTAGGCGTAGTGCAGTCGAAGCACCTCCACATCGGTGGTAATGAGGGCGCTGGACTCCAGGGCCTGGCTGATTTCCGACAGGGCCGGCACGCTGCCGCCCGGAAAGATGTAGCGTCGTATCCAGGGGTTGGTGGTGCTGTTGCGCTGCTGACGGCCGATGGTGTGCACCACCGCGATTCCGTCCTCGGCAAGCAGGTTCCGGACCTGGTCGAAGTAGCGCCGATGCTGCGCCGGCCCTACGTGCTCGAACATGCCGACACTCACGATGCGGTCGTATTTGCCCTCGTGCTGGCGGTAGTCCTGCAGCACGAAGCGCACCTTGCCTTCCAGGCCCCGCTCCCGCGCCCGGCGCTGGGCAATGCGCAATTGCTCTTTCGACAGGGTGAGCCCGGTGACTTGCGCCCCGGTCCGCTCCGCCAAGTAAAGGGCGAGTCCGCCCCAGCCGCAGCCGATATCCAGTACCCTGTGTTCCGGGTGCAGCCGCAGCTTGTGCAGTATGTGGCGGCACTTGGCGCGCTGCGCCTCTTCCAGGCTGATATCCGGCTCCGTGAAATAGGCGCAGGAGTACTGCATATCCTGATCCAGAAACTGCCGGAAGAGCCATTCATCCAGGTCGTAGTGGAGGGCGACGTTGCGATAGCTGCGCCGGATCGGATTCCAGGTGCGCAACAGGTGGAGCAGGCTGCGGGCGGCGCGCCGCAGGCCGCCGGGGTTGGGTTGGGGCACGTTGCGCATCAGCAGCCCGATGAAGGCGGGCAGCTGGCCTTCGCCCACGTCCCAGCCACCGTCCACATAAGTCTCACCGAGGGCCAGTTCCGGGTTGCGCAGGATGCGCCCCAGAGTGCGCGCCCGGTGTATGTACCAGTCGATGCGGGGGCGGTCGTCACCAAGGGTGTGGATTTCGCCGTTGGGGAGGTGAACGTTGACGCCTCCGTGGCGAATACGTCCTTTCAAGGATTTGATGTACATGGGCCTTTTCCTCGCACCGAACGCACTTGGCGCCCCCCAGTTAAAAAGCTAGTTGCGGGCTGTCCGGTGGTCAAGTCCATCACTTCGTACGCGGTTTTTCCCTTTCGCGGAAAGACGTTATGATGAGCCGGTTCGTTACGGACAGGCCAGGGGATCCACCGGTGAGCGAAATCCAGGAACGTTCGAAAGTGACGCAGGACAACCCCGTACCGGTCCCCCCATTCTGGGGCAGCCGGTGCATTGAGCAGATCGCGTTGCGTGCCGTTGTACCTTATATAAACCGCACCACGCTCTATAAGTTCCAATGGGGTTTCAAGGCCCAGGGACGCAGCAAGGAGGAATACCGCCTGTGGGCGCGGGCGGAGGTCGATCCGATCTTCAACCGACTGGTGGAGCAGAGCGAACGGGAAAACATTGTGCGAGCCCAGGCGGCGTACGGGTACTTTCCCTGTCAGTCGGACGGCAATGACCTGGTCGTCTACCACGACCCGGATGGTCGCCGGGAGCGATGCCGGTTCACGTTTCCGCGCCAGCAGGGCAACCGTCATCTGTGCATAGCCGATTTCTTCCGCCCCGTCGGCTCCGGCGATATGGACGTGGTGGGTTTCCAGGTGGTGACCGGCGGCCAGCACGCATCCGATTTCACCCACGAGCTGTTCGGACAGGACAAGTACCAGGACTACCTCTACTGGCACGGTTTCACCGTGGAGGCCGCCGAGGGCCTGGCCGAGTACGTTCACAAGCGCATCCGGGCCGAACTCGGGTTCGCCCGCGAGGACGCCCGTGCCATCGAGGAGATGATCAAGCAGAAGTACCGGGGCTCGCGCTATTCCTTCGGCTACCCGGCCTGCCCCAACCTGCACGACCAGGACAAGATTCTCGATCTGCTCGATGCCGAGCGCATCGGCGTGGTGTTGGGGGACGAGGACCAGTTGTGGCCGGAGGATTCCACTTCGGCCATTGTGGTGCATCATCCTCAGGCGAAGTATTTCGGCGTTTAGTCCGTTATGGTCGACGACGGAGTTCGAGGGGCTGGCCGGCGGTGCTCTATGGGCGCGTCCTTGCTGTCGTGAAGCGATTCTTCGGCATCTGGATCGATCTGTGTCTGCTGCGGGCCGGCCCCCAGGACCTGCCCGCCTCCGAGGTTCTGCTGGCGCTGGCGCTGCTGGCCTACCTGGCTGTCAATGTGGCGCTGTCGCTGCTCAGCTGGCCGCTTCGCCAGGCGCTGGCCGTCAGCCTCACCGACCTGTTGGTGCTGTCGCTGTTTGCCTGGGCGGCGCTGCAGTGGCGCGGCAAGCCGGCGCGTTTTCGCCAGACACTCACCGCCTTGGCGGGCACCGGCACGGTGCTCGGACTGTTGGCGTTGCCGACCGTCGCGGCATTGATGGCGGCTCATCGGGCCGGCGGCGGGTCCGGCTTGCTCGGACTGGCCTGGCTGGCGCTGCTGGTGTGGAGCCTGGTGGTATTGGGACATATTCTGCGCCATGCCCTGGCACTGTCCTTCGCTACCGGCATTGCGCTCGGGGTGCTGTACACTGTGCTTTCCTACGGTCTCGCCCAGGTCCTGTTCGGGGCGGTCAGCTGATATGCATATTCACGTGCTGGGCATCTGCGGCACTTTCATGGGCGGGCTGGCGCTGCTGGCCAGGGCGGCGGGCCACACCGTGAGCGGTTCCGATGCCAACGTCTATCCGCCCATGAGCACTCAGCTGGAAGCGGCCGGCATTCGCCTGTGCGAAGGCTACGACCCGTCCCATCTGCAACCGGCGCCGGACTGCGTGGTGGTGGGCAATGTCATGTCGCGGGGCAATCCGGCCATCGAGCAGATGCTCAATCTGGGCCTGCCCTACACATCGGGGCCCCAGTGGCTCGCCGAGCATGTGCTGGCCGGGCGTTGGGTGCTGGGGGTTGCGGGTACCCATGGCAAGACGACCACCGCCAGCATGCTGGCATGGATTCTGGAACATGCCGGTCTGTCGCCGGGCTTCCTGATCGGCGGCGTGCCGGGCAACTTCGGCGTCTCGGCACGTTTCGGCCAGGCGCCCTTCTTCGTGGTGGAAGCCGATGAATACGACACGGCGTTCTTCGACAAGCGCTCCAAATTCGTCCACTACCGGCCACGTACCCTCATACTGAACAATCTGGAGTTCGACCACGCCGACATCTTCCCCGACCTCGCCGCCATTCAACGTCAGTTCCACCACCTGGTGCGCACCGTGCCGGGCAACGGGCTGATCGTCGCCAACGGTGCCGACGGGGCGCTGGCGCAAACCCTGGCCATGGGCTGCTGGACACCCGTGCAAACGGCATCCGCGGTGGATGCGCAGGCAATCGATTGGACGGCCCGCAAGCTGGCCGCCGACGGCAGCCACTTCGAGGTCCACCTGAAGGGGCGCTGCGAGGGGGTGGTGCGGTGGGAACAACTGGGCGATCACAACGTTCACAACGCCCTGGTGGCCATTGCCGCGGCGCGTCATGCCGGTGTGCCGGTCAGCGTATCGGTGGCCGCCCTGGCCGTGTTCGCCGGCGTCAAGCGGCGCCTGGAACTGCGCGCCGAAGTGGCCGGTGTGACCGTATACGACGACTTTGCGCATCATCCCACGGCGATCGCCACCACCCTGCACGGGCTGCGCGAGAGCATGGGCGGCGGACGGATTCTCGCCGTGCTGGAACCGCGCTCCAATACCATGCGCCTGGGGGTGCATCGCGAACGGCTGGCGCCGTCGCTGGCTGATGCCGATAGGGTGTGGCTCTACCGTCCGGCGGCGCTTGGATGGGATCTGCAGCCGGTCGTCGACGCCCTGGAAGGGCGGGCGCGGGTGCGCGATTCAGTGGCGGGCATCGTCGATGATCTGGCGGGCGAAGCGCGGGACGGTGATCGGGTGCTTGTCATGAGCAATGGCGGTTTCGAAAACATACACGAACGGCTGATTGCCGCCCTGCAGGCCCGTGAACGCACCTAACGACTCCTGTGGCGCCGGCGCGCGGACTCGCACCAGCCGTGCTCTATCCTGTACTCTTGGTGAATTATGAGCATGCCCACTCGTGCTCCTGTCGCTCTGGCCATGACCGGCGCCTCCGGCGCTCCGTATGGGCTGCGCCTGCTCGAGTGCCTACTGCGGGCGGGCGAGCAGGTGCAGTTCATGATTTCCGCCCCGGGGCAGGTGGTGGTGGGTATGGAGACCGATCTCAAGCTGCCCGGGCGCCCGGCGGAAATACAGCGTTTCCTGACGGCGCGATACTGCGCCGAGCCGGATCAGCTGCAGGTTTTCGGGCGAGAGGAATGGACCGCGCCGGTGGCCAGCGGCAGCAGCGTGCCGCGGGCCCTGGTGATCTGCCCCTGCACCACCGGCACGCTGTCGTCGGTCGCCTGCGGGGCGAGCAACAACCTCATCGACCGTGCCGCCGATGTGGTCCTCAAGGAGGGCCGCAAGCTGATCCTGGTCCCCCGTGAAACCCCTTTTTCCACCATTCATCTCGAGAACATGCTCAAGCTTGCCCGCATGGGCGCGGTCATTCTGCCCCCCAGTCCGGGTTTCTATCACCAGCCTGCCACCATCGACGATCTGGTGGACTTCGTGGTGGCCCGCATTCTCGACCATCTGCAAGTGGATCATCAGCTGGCCAAGCGCTGGGGGGAGCCGTAGCCCGTGGGTCAGCTGACGCTGCCGCTGTTTCCCCTCAAGACCGTGCTGTTCCCCGGCGGCCTGCTGCCGCTCAGAGTGTTCGAGCCCCGTTACCTCGAGATGGTGTGCGAATGTCTCACCCGCGATGCGCCGTTCGGGATCTGTCTCATCCGTTCCGGCAGCGAAGTCGGCAAGGCCGCCGAGACCTTTCCGGTGGGAACCATGGCCCGCATCAGCGACTGGGGCCGCGGGCCGGACGGACTGCTGGCGGTCACCGCCCGGGGCGAGCAGCGTTTTCGCATCCACAGCGTACGGGTCGGGTCCACTCAGTTGGTGACTGCGCGTGTCAGCGTGCTGCCGGTCGAGCCCGAGGAATTCGTGCCGCCCCATCTGCGACGTCTGCCCGATCTGCTGGAACGGATCATGGAGCAGGCGGGTCCACCCTACGCAGAGCTGCCTCGCTACCCGGAAGACGCCACCTGGGTCGGCGGTCGGTTGGCGGAACTGCTGCCGCTGCCGCTGCGCGAGAAGCAGGAACTGCTGGAGTTGACCGATCCCCTGGAACGCCTGGAGCGGCTGTACGAGCGCCTGCCCGGCCTGATCCGATAACCTGCTGTCTCGCGTGTACCCGTCGTCGGCCTGCTTCGCCGGCCCCGCTCACCGGTGCGGTGAATCGTTCCGTACTGCGCCATGGTCGGTGGCTGGGGCAACCGCCGCTGGAGGGCTGCGGGCCAACAGCACCTGCCCATTCCATCTCGGCGCTTCATCTTCACTCGCCGGCGGTGCCGTGCGCCTGACCAGGCGCAGATCCAGCCCGTTCAAGTCCCCGGCGAGGACCTGCAGCGGGCCGTCGTAGTCCCGACCGGTGTGGGGCAGGGTGACAAACCCCAACAGGCGTTTGCGTACCAGTGCGGTGACGTTGCCGATCCAAAGCGGCTCGTGTTCGTCGCCCAGCACCACGGCGGTGGGCCACAGCCTGAGCACCAGCAGCCGATCGGGGTCGGCGCCGGCGTGGGTGAGCAGCAGGGCCTCGTGCCGACCCGCGTGCACCTGAGGCAGTACCGGCAGGTCTTTGAAGGGCGTAGCCGGCGACAGCCACAGCAGGCTGTTCGCGACGCTGGCGGCGACCGGGGCGTGCCAGCCGCCGCGGGCGAGGACCGCCTTCAGACCCTGCAGGTTGCCCGCCCATTGGACGGTCAGGGGATGCTCGTGCTCGCCCTCCAGGTCCATGCGGTAGGCGGGCAGGGTACGCCATCCGGAAGTCCACCAGGCTGTCGGCGCCAGTGTCACCGTGGTATGGCGCTGGGCATAACGCTGCACATCGGTGTCCAGGTGGTGTTGCACCTGCCAGCTGCCGGCCGCCATCAGGCTTGCCAGCGCCACCGCCACCAGGCCGCGTGGCGGTACCGGCGGAGCGGGGTGGCGGCGGTAGGCGATGCCCATCAGCGCCGTCCATGACAATCCCAGGGACAGCCCGCCGATTACGTCCGACAGCCAGTGCGCACCCAGGTACAGGCGCGAGAAGGCGATGAATACCACCAGCGCCGCTGCGGCGGTGTAAGGCAGCCAGCGCCGCGCGGACCCCAACTCACGGGCGACCAGTACCGCCAGGAAACCGTACACCGCCAGGTTGGTGCCGGCGTGGGCGCTGGGAAAGGCAAATGCCCCGCCTCCCTCGTACAGCGGAATCGGCCGGGGCACCTGCAAGGTGAGCTTGAGAATACGAACCATGAGCGCGGCGCCGGCCGCGGTGGCCAGCCAGTGGGCCAGCGCTTTCCAGCGCCGTAGCCACGCCAGCCACAGGGCGACGGTCGCGACCACCGCTGTGAGAACGGCGGCGTCGCCCAGTTCGGTAATCGTCACCATCAGACGGTCGGCCCACGGCGTGCGCAGGTTCTGCAGCCAGCGGTACAGCACCAGGTCCACGCCCTGCAGCGGCGAGCCGTGCGCGACGACCGCCAGCACCACGGCGAACAGCCATGCCGTGACCACCAGGATGGCGGCGAGGACCGCCAGGCCGCGGGCCTCGGGGTGCTCGGGGTCGAGCAATGCCCCCGCCAGGGGCCGGATGACCGGATGGTTGCGGCTCCAGTCCAGGGTGCGGCCGATAAGGGCGCTGGTGTGAGGTTGCAGCCGGCGCAACACCTGGCGTACCAGCCACAGGCTGAGCCAGACCGCCGCCAGCAGCAGGACGATGAGCACCACCAGCCGGCCGGCGACCTGCGCCGCCAGTTGCAGGGATGCCCCCAGGGCCATGCCCGGCAGGATGTAGGCCGGCGCCCAGACCGCGGCGGACAGCACGTTGATCCAGAAGAACCGTGCTGCCGACATGTCCAGCATGCCGGCCACCGCGGGAATGATGGGGCGCAAAGGACCCACGAAGCGCGCCATCACCACGCTCTTGCCGCCGTGGCGATAGAAGAAGTCGACGGCACGCGCCATCAACTCGGGCGAGCGGTTGAACGGCCACATCAGCCGCAGGCGCTGGTGGAAATGCCGCCCCAGCCAGAAACTCAACCCGTCGCCGGCCACCGCACCCGCTGTGGCCCAGGCCAGTGTCGGCCCCAACTCCAGGCTGCCGGCGGCTACCAGGGCGCCCACGCCGAACAGCAGCAGGGCGCCGGGTACGAACAGCCCGACCACTGCCAGGGATTCCGAGCCGGCAATGACGAACACGGCGAGCCCCGCCCAGGTCGGGTGCGCCGCCAACCAGTCGAGCAGGGGCTGGAGGGTTGCCGGGAACATGGCCGTTCGGCGTCGGTGGGCGCCGCCTCAGGCGTTGCCCCTGACTTCAGAGCTCGGCCAGCGCCTGCCGGGCGGCGGCCAGGGTGGCATCGATGGCTTCCTCGCTGTGAGCGTCGGATACGAAGCCGGCCTCGAACGCGGACGGCGCCAGGTAGATGCCGTGCTGCAGCATGCCGTGGAAGAACAGCCTGAAGCGGTCCAGATTGCAACTGTTCACATGGTAGAAGTTGCACACCTGGGGTTCGTCGGTGAAGAACATGCCGAACATGCCGCCCACCCGATTGGTGGTCATGGCAATGCCGGCGTCCTGGGCCCGGCTCATCAGACCGTCGGTCAGGCGCTGGGTGGTGGCCGACAGGCGTTCGAAGAATCCCGGCTCGCGGATCAGTCGCAGGGTGGCGAGTCCCGCGGTCATGGCCACCGGATTGCCGGACAGGGTGCCGGCCTGGTAGACCGGCCCCAGGGGGGCGATCTGCTCCATGATTTCGCGGCGCCCGCCGAAGGCGCCCACCGGCATGCCGCCGCCCACCACCTTGCCCAGGGTGGTCAGATCGGGCGTCACTCCGTACAGGCCCTGGGCGCCGTGCAGGTCGACGCGAAAGCCGGTCATCACCTCGTCGAAGATGAGCACGCTCTGGTATTCGTCGCACACTGTCCGCAGGCCGTCCAGAAAACCGGGTGCCGGAGGAATGCAGTTCATGTTGCCCGCCACCGGCTCGACGATGATGGCCGCCACCTGGTGGCCCACGTGGGCGAACGCTTCGCGCACCTGTTCCAGGTTGTTGTACTCCAGGGTGATGGTGTGCTCGGCCAGGGCGACGGGTACGCCGGGCGAGGTGGGCACCCCGAGGGTCAGCGCGCCGGAGCCGGCCTTGACCAGCAGGGAGTCGGAATGGCCGTGATAGCAGCCCTCGAACTTGACGATCTTGTCCCGGCCGGTGAAGGCGCGCGCCAGGCGGATGGCGCTCATGGTGGCTTCGGTGCCGGAATTGACCATGCGTACCATGTCCATGGAGGGGACCAGTTCGCACAGCAGGTCGGCCATGTGGGTCTCGATCTCCGTGGGGGCGCCAAAGCCCAGACCCCGTCCCACCGCTTCGCGCACCGCTTCGATGACCTGCGGATGGGCGTGGCCGACGATCATGGGCCCCCAGGAGCCCACATAATCGATGTAGCGCCGGCCGTCGACGTCATAGAGATACGGTCCTTCGGCCCGCGTGATGAATACCGGATCGCCTCCCACGCCCCGGAACGCCCGCACCGGGGAGTTGACGCCGCCCGGAATGTGGCGCTGGGCGTTCTGAAACAGGTCGTGGGATCGCGTCATGTGATTCGCTCCGTTACTGCCAGTGATCGTACCCGTCGGGATCAGTCGAACAGGCGTGCGTAGGCGGCCGCCGCCACACCGGCGTCCGGTGCACCGAACACGCCGTGGACCACGGCCAGCAGATCGGCGCCGGCGGCAACCAGTCGGCCGCCATTTTCCGGGGTGATGCCGCCGATGGCAACCAGCGGCACCGACAGCGTCCTGCGCGCCGCCGACAGCAGTTCGATGTCCGCCTGCACGGCGTCGGGCTTGGTCGGCGATGGGAAGAAGCGTCCGAAAGCCAGGTAGTCTGCGCCGGCGGTCGCGCCATGACGCGCCCGTTCCAGCTCGTTGTAGCAGGACACGCCGATCAACGCCCGCTTGCCCAGCCGGCGCCGGGCATCAGCGATGTCGGCGTCGTCGCGGCCCAGGTGCACGCCGTCGGCTTCCGCTTGGGCGGCGAGTTCCACGTCGTCGTTGACGATCAGCGGCACGCCCGCTGCACGGCAGACGCCAGCCAGTGCCCGGGCCTGCAACAGGCGCTGCTGCCGGTCGGTGCTCTTGTCCCGGTACTGCACCGCCACCGCGCCGCCGGCGATCGCCTGCCCGACCTGCGCCGGCAGGTGATCGCTGTCGGTGAGCGTGCTGTCGGTGATGACATACAGCCCGCGGCGAAGTCCGTTCGACACGCTCAGTCCCCGTCGCCTTCAGCCCAGAACAGGCGGTTGGGCAGGTGCTGGCCCATGCCGATCCGATAGCCGTGGCGCAATGTTTCCCAAGTGTACTCCTGGGCTTCATGAATGGCGGTGAAGGGCTCCAGGCCCTGGGCCAGCAGTCCGGCGATGCTCGACGCCAGCGTGCAGCCCGAGCCGTGGTAGCTGCCCTGCAGACGTTCCCAGGTAAAGGTTTCCAGTATGCGGCGGTTGCCGTAGAGCGTGTTGCGCACCACGTCGGGCGTGTTCTCGTGGGCGCCGGTGATGAGCACGAACTCGCACCCCTTGTCGAGCAGTGCCATGCCGCAGGCCTCCAGGTTGTCGGCCTCCGGCGCCAGGGTGCGTGCCTCCGGACCGTTGGGCGTGAGCACGGTGGTGTGGGGCAGCAGCAGGGTTTCCATGGCCTGCAGCACGTCGTCGTCGGTGAGCGTGGTGCCGTTGCCCGAGGCCAGTACCGGGTCGAGCACCACCGGAATGTCGGGATAGTCCTGCAGAATGCTGTGTATGGCCTCCGCGATTTCCGCGCTGCCCAGCAGGCCGATCTTGATCGCGGCGACGGGCATATCCTCCAGCACGGTGCGTGCCTGCTCGATGACCAGCTCGGCATCCAGCGGTGCGTAGCCCTTGACGTCCCGGGTGTCCTGAATGGTGATGGCCGTGATCACCGGTGCTGCGTGGCAGCCGTGACTGGCCAGCGCCTCGATATCCGCCTGGATGCCCGCACCGCCACTGGGGTCGTTGCCGGACATCGTGATCACCACGGGCACCGTTGAGGCTTGTTGGGTCATTACAGCTCCTGGCGGCGGTCGCCGCTGCCGCCGCGCGGATTAATGAGGAGGATGTCGGCATGCTAACCGCCCTGCAAGGTGATTGTATCACCGGCCGGTCTACTGCGAGCGGCAGTCACACGGTACAATCCCCGTTTGTCCTTACCGACAGGCTTCAATCGGGTGCTGGGTCGAGAGTGATTATGAGCGATTACAAATCCTACATGTGTGTGATCTGTGGTTTCATCTATGACGAAGCGAAAGGCCTGCCCGACGAGGGTTTTGCACCGGGCACCCGCTGGGACGACATCCCGCTGAACTGGGTCTGTCCGGAGTGCGGCGCCAGCAAGGACGATTTCGAGATGGTGGAGATCTAGTCAGGGACGCACGCCCGCGCGCTTTCGCGTCCCCGGCGGTCCCATGGCGGCCCCATACCCGCGGTTTCGATTGCTCGACTGCGCCACAAGGTGCGCATCGCTGAGCTAGACTTGTGTCATTGTAGCCGGCGCACGGGGTGAACGCGATGGAACCGCTACCTGCTGCACTGGAGCCGATGGTGGTTGCGGCCCGCGACTACTGCCGCATGATCGAAGCGGAGCGGTGGTCCAGGCCGGACTGGTTGGTTCATGTGGCGGATCTGCTGCCGCGGTTGCACGCCGCGGTCACGGCGCTGCGGCCGCCCGACATGAGGCCGCTGCCTCCCCAATGCTCCGATCTGGACCGGCGCTTCGAGCTGTTCTCGCGGCTGCGCAAGGAACTCGGTTGCAACGACAGCTACTGGATGGAATATGACCACTGGTATGCGCCGGCGGAGATGACCGGCAGTCTCGCCGACGATCTCACCGATATCTATTTCGACCTCAAACAGGGTCTGGAGTGGCTGGACTGCCGTTTGCCCGAGCGGGCGGCGCGCACCTGGCAAAGCGGCTACCGGCTGCACTGGGGCGAGCATCTGGTCGACGCCGAACGTCAGCTGTATCGTCTGGTGCAGTGTCGTCCCCTGCGCTGATCGACTGCATGCCGATTCAGGGCAGCGTGCCGGCGAGGCGCGCCAGCCAGGCCGTGCGTGCCGACAGTTCCAGAGAGCTGGTCCACTTGTAGGCCAGATTCAAGCTGGCGGCACAGGCATACACGCCGTGGCCCCGTACCACCACGATGGGGTGGCGCGAGAGCGCTTCGGCCACGGCGGCCGGCGCATCCTCGACATAGCGCGCGTAGGGAATGGTAATCACGGGCACCCGATCGAAGTAGTATTGCCCTTCGAAATCCGACGGTACGAATTCCTTCCCGTCCATGGTCATGGCCACGCTGTGGGGGCCATGGCTGTGCAGTACCGCGGCGGCGTTGTTGGCCCGGTACACCGCGGCGTGCAGCGGCGCATCCAGGGACGCTCCGACGCCCATGCGGTCCAGTTGGCAGGCGACCAGCTCTTCGCGCTGCAGTGTGTCGGCGCATGCGCCGGTGGGTGTTACCCAGAATTGCTCGCCGACGCGTACCGAGGCGTTGCCGCTGTGGGAATCGTTCAGCCCGTAGCGGCGCAGCCAGCGGTAGTGGCGAACCAGATCCTCCCGCAAATCCATTTTGGACATCACCTGCACGCAGGCCCGGGCGCGGGCCGGTCGTGTCCATTGTGCATCCCGTGGGCGTTCGGGCCAAGTCGGTGGCCGCGCTCTGGTGGGGTCCTCGGGGTATAATGACGCGTTCAAGGCGGCGTCCGCCGACATTCGCCGGCGGCGGCGCCGATGGTGCTGGCGGTCGGCGGGTCGTTGCGCCGACTCCCACAGCAACCGCAGTTGACGGAGAATTCATGGAACCCTACGTCGCTTATCTGGCTGAGCAGGCGCTGGCCGAACCTGTCGCGATCACCGCCGAGCTGGACGCCGCACTGGCCCGTCTGGACCGGGCTTTCGCGACACTGGCAGCGGAGCTGCAGGTGGAGTACTTTGGCCCCGGAGTGGGTGTGGACGCCGAGCGCAGCGTGTTTCAGCTGGTGATCGGTCCTCACCGCGGCGGTATCGAAGGCCCGGTGTGGGGCCTGAGAGTCTGCGACGGCACGGCCAGCGGCGGGCTGCGGCCCATGTGGGCGGTGCAGGGCGTCGGCCGGCTGCGCAAGGCGCTGGTGGTGAAGGCCCTGCCGGAATTGCTGGCCGGGTTCGCGGCCGCCATCGGCGCCGCCGGTAAGGCTGATACGCCGGCCGGTCGTCAGGTGCGGGAGCTGGCCGGCGCGTTCGAAACGGCGTCGGGCCCGTCTGCGGCGGGCGAGTGAGGCGTCGGCATCAGAGCGCGGGTGGTACGGTTCACAACGGCAGCATGGCCCCCGCGCGCTACGCAACGCCGTATCGGCGATCGGGAATCCGGATTGCGGCAGGCCCCGGTCATCTCGCGGACATACGAGACGCGATATAATGGGCGGTGCGTCCGGCGCGGACGTGTCGCCCGTCTGGATGGAGTATACAACTGACCATGAAACGACTGACCAGCCGGCAACAGACCGGTTTTACGCTGATCGAGATTATGGTGGTGGTGGTCATCCTCGGCATCCTCGCCGCCATCGTCGTACCCAAGATCATGGGCCGTCCCGAAGAAGCCCGCATCGCCAAGGCAAAGCAGGATATCCGCTCACTGGAGGCCGCGCTGAGCCTCTACAAGCTGGACAACTACGCCTATCCCACCACCGACCAGGGGCTCGATGCGCTGGTCACAAAGCCTACGACGCCGCCCATTCCGCCGCACTGGAAAGACGGTGGCTATCTGGACCGGCTGCCAATGGACCCGTGGGGCAAACCTTATCAATACCTCGATCCGGGTGTTCATGGGACGATCGACATCTGGACGCTTGGTCCCGACGGCCAACCCAGTGACGACGATATCGGCAACTGGATGCTCAAGTAGGCCAGCCGCCGTCTGCGCACGTGCCGCGCCCTCCGGGTGCCGCGGCTTCACGTTGCTGGAGTTGCTGGTGGTGCTGGTCATCATCGGCATCATCGTCACCTTCGCCGTGCTTTCGGTGGGCGACGGCGGACGCAGTGCGCAGGTCAAACGGGAGGCCCAGCGTCTGGCGAGCCTGCTGGAGCTGGTCAGCCAGCAGGCCGTGATGCAATCCAGGAACTACGCCATTCAGTTCGATACCGACGGATACTCATTCCTGGAACTGGACGAAGCCACCAACCACTGGCAGCCGGTCAAGGACGACAATACGCTGCGTGCCCGCAAGTTGCCGGATGGCCTGCGGCTGGAGGTGCATCTGCAGGACCAGCCGGGCGAGCGCCTCGGGCGCAAGCGGAACAAGCCCATGGTCATGCTGTTGTCGAGCGGCGAGATGACGCCCTTCGAAGCCACCCTGTCGGCGGGCGGCGGCGACGCCGGTTACCATCTGAGCGCCGATCTGCTCGGCCATGTGAAGCTGGAGCCGCCCAAGGCGGGCTGAGGAACGGTCGTGGACTACCGCCTGCACCGCCGCAACCCCCGCCGGTCCGCGCCGACGGCTACCCAGGCGTGCGCGCGCGGATTCACCTTGCTGGAAGTGCTGGTCGCGCTGGCGGTGCTGGCCATCGCGCTGGCCGCGCTCATTCAGAGTGCGGGCGGTTATGCCGCCAACCAAGCCTATCTCAGGGACCGTACCATGGCCCAGTGGGTGGCCCGCGACGTGCTCACCGAGTGGCAGCTCAAGGGCGATTGGCCGCCCGTGGGGGAAAAGCACGGCACCCGCGAATTCGACGGCCGCGGCTGGGACTGGAAGGTGAAGGTCAGCCAGACTGCCGACAAGGATCTGCGTCGACTGGACGTGACGGTGCGTCCCGACGGTGCCGGCGATGAGGGCACGCCGCCGGGCGCACTGACCGGCTTCGTGGGACACGACCTGTGAGCCGCAGGGGGCGCAGCGCCGGTTTCACGCTGCTGGAACTGCTGGTCGCGTTGACCATTTTCGCGGTGCTGGCGGTGATGGCCTACGGGGGGCTCGAAACCGTCCTGGACACCCGCTCGCAGGTCGAAGCGAAGGCCGCCCGGCTTGCCAACCTGCAGATGGTCTACAGCCGCATGGAGCAGGACATCGAGCAGACCGTGGGGCGCAGCATCCGGGACAGTTATGGCGATCCCAGGCCGGCCCTGATCGGCGGCACCGGCCAGCAGCCCACCCTGGAGCTGACCCGCGGCGGCTGGACCAATCCCACCGGCGAACTTCGCAGCACCCTGCAGCGGGTGGCCTACGGGCTGGAAAAGGATCAGCTGGTGCGTCTGAGCTGGATGGTGCTGGACCAGGCGCAGGACACCAAGCCCTACAAGCAGCCCCTGCTGGCCGGTGTCCAGGAATTCCGTGTGCGGTTTCTCGATCAGAGCGGCGTGTGGCGCGATGCCTGGCCGCCGGTCGGTGCCCCCGGCGTGGTGCTGCCCAAGGGGGTGGAGGTCACCCTGGTGCTCGACCAGGGCCGCACCCTTACCTGGCTTTTCCAGGTGCCGCTGTGAATTCCCGGCGCCGCCGTCGTGGCACCGTGCGGGGTCCGGCCGGGCAGCGGGGCGTGGCGCTGCTCACGGCCATCCTGGTGGTGGCGCTGGCGACGGTGGCGGCAGTGAGCCTGGCCGTCCACCAGCAGCTCGACACGCGCCGCACCGCCAACGTGCTGGATGCCGATCAGGCCTATGAATACGCCCTTGGGGTGGAGACCTGGGCGCGGGTGATCCTGGCGCGCGATGCGCGCGACAACAAGGTGGACGACCTGGGCGAGGCATGGGCGCGCCAGCTGCCGGCGCTGCCGGTGACCGGCGGCCAGGTGGCCGGACGGGTCACCGATCTGCAGGGCCTGTTCAATGTGAACAACCTGGTGGTGAACGGCAAGCCCAGCGCCCCGGATGTGGTGCAATTTCAGCGCCTGCTGGCCATCGTCGGCCTGCAGCCCCAGCTGGTGCAGGCGGTGATCGACTGGATCGACCCCGATGTGAACGCCAGTTTCCCCGACGGCGCCGAGGACGAGGCCTACCTGTTGCTCCCGACGCCCTACCGGACGGCCAATCAGCCCATGGTGAGCCCGAGCGAGCTGCGCCTGGTGAAGGGTTTCGACGCGAAGGCGGTGGCCAGCCTGGAACCCTATGTGTGCGCCTTGCCGACCCGGACCACCATCAACGTCAACACGGCGCCCGCTGCGGTGCTGCAGTCGCTGGCCGATGGGCTGACCAAACAGGACGGCGAAGCGCTGGTGAAGGCCCGCGGCCAGAACGGCTATGCCTCCGTGCAGGATTTCCTGAAGCAGGACCCGCTCGCCGGGCGCGCCGTCGATGCCAAGCAATTGGGCGTTTCAAGCCACTACTTCCTGGTTGCCAGCGACGCCCAGGTGGGCAACGGGCGCATTCTGATGTACAGCAAGGTGGAGCGCGCAGACAGCGGGCAATCGAGGGTGCTGATGCGCACCCGCGGCGCCCGTTGATGACATCCCGGCCCCGGTATTGCGGGCCGGTCGGGGATTTCCTGTCCGGCGGCGTTTCCCTGAGCGGCGGGTTTTGGGTACGATCCGTGCACAACAATTGAGATCCTTCCCATGGCTGAGCAATTACTGATCCGCATCTGCGATGCAGAAGGCGGTGCGCGCTGGACGGTTGTCGACCCGGCGGGCGCTGCCATCGGCCCCGCCGGCGAAGGCCGTCTGGAAGAGGCCGCCGCGCTGGCGGCCGGGCGCCGGGTGGTGGTGCTGGTGCCGGCCCAGGATGTGCTCCTGACCCGGGTGGAACTGCCCACCCAGCAGCGCCAGCGGGCGTTGCGCGCCGTCCCCTACGCCCTGGAGGAGCAGGTGGTGGGCGATGTGGACGAGCTGCATTTCGCCCTCGGCCCCCAGCAGGGCGAGCGCGAGTTTGCCGTGGCGGTGGTGGCGCGCACGCTGATGGACCGCTGGCAGAGTCAGCTGCGCCGTGCCGGGATTGCCCCGGATCTGCTGGCTCCGGAGACGCTGGCAGTGCCATGGCGGGACGGGGAGTGGAGCCTGTGGGTGGACGGGCCGCGCGCGCTGGTGCGCACCGGGCGCTACAGCGGCTTCGAAGCGGACGCGGAGATTCTTCCGCAGGTGCTGCCCATCGCCCTGGAGGAGGCCGATCCCAAGCCCGCCAGGGTGCGCATGCACGGTGATGCCGGCGTCGACGTCGCGGAATCGGGCGATGTGGAATACGTGATCGAGGCAGCCCCCGACGACGGGCTGGCGCTGCTGGCGGCAGGCGTCGCCCAGGCGGGTCCGTTCAACCTGCTGCAGGGGGGCTACAGCCGGCGCGCCCAGGTCAGTCGACTGTGGCGGCCGTGGCGGGCCACGGCCGCGCTGCTGGCGGTGGTGGTGGTGGTGGGGCTGACCGGCATGGCGGTGGAATCCTACCGGCTGTCACGCCAGCAGCAGCAGCTGAGGGAGCGTATCGGCCAGGTGTTCCGGACGACCTTTCCGAAAGTGCACCGGGTGGTGGACGCCCGGGCACAGATGCAGCAGGGGCTGGAGGCGTTGCGACGCAGCCAGCAGGGTGGCGCCGGCGGCTTTCTGGAACTGCTCGAGCGCGCCGGTGGTGTGCTGCACGGGGCGTCGGACGTGCGCATCGACGGCATCAACTACCGCAGCGGACAGCTGGACCTGAACCTGTCCACCAAGGACCTGCATGCCCTCGACCAGCTCAAGCAGGCCCTTGGCCAGAAGGCGGGGCTGAAGGTGGACATTCAGTCGGCCACCACCGGCTCGGACCAGCGCGTGCAGGGGCGTCTGCGCATTGCCGAAGGTGGCGCATGAACGGTCTGCGTGCCTGGTTCATGGGGCTGGAACAGCGCGAACGCCGCATTCTGATCGTGGGTGCGGTGCTGGCAAGCGTGCTGCTGGCCTATATGGCGGTCTGGCAGCCGCTGGACGGGAACCTGGTTCGTTTGAGGGATTCGGTCGCTCAGCAGCGCTCGACCCTGAGCTGGATGGAACGCACAGCCCGCGAGGTACGCTCCCTGCGGGCCGCCAGCCAGGGCACCGGCGGCAATGTCGGCGGCCAGTCCCTGCTGGCGCTGGTCGATCAATCGGCCCGCGGCGCCGGCCTGGGCGGCGGCATCAGCCGCATCGAGCCGGAAGGCGCGGGCAGCGTGCGGGTGTGGATGGACAACGTGTCGTTCGACGACCTGGTGCTGTGGCTGGGCCAACTGCAGAACACCCACGGCGTGCGGGCCCAGCTGATCAGTGTGGAGCGTCAGGACAACCCCGGCAGGGTCAATGTGCGGATCACCTTGCAGGGGGCTTCCCAATGAGGCGCGCCGGGCCCCTGCTGCTGGTGGGCATGCTTGCCTACCTGCTGTTCCTGGGCACCCTGGTGCCGGCCCGCTATGTCTATGGCTGGGTCGCGCCCCGTCTGCATGAAGTGGCCCTGGGCGGCGTCGCCGGCTCGCTGTGGTCCGGGCGCGCGGCGCGCATCGTGGTGAACGGACGCGACCTGGGTGGCGCGAACTGGCGCCTGCGTCCCCAGGCGCTGCTGGTGGGCCGCCTGGAGTACCAGTTGCGCTGGGGCGGCGACCTCGGTCAGGGGCGGGCCCGCGTCGGCCGGGGCCTGGTGGGCCGCCCCTACGTGCATCAGCTGCATGCCGAACTGCCCGCCGGCGCGTTGGCCGATCTGTTCGGGGCGGGCGTACCCGTCGGCCTCGGCGGCGCGCTGCGTGCGGACCTCAAGAGTGTGCGCTTCGGCAGCCGCTGGCCGGATGGGGCCGACGGCGAGGTGAGCTGGGAACATGCCCAGCTGCGGGACCCGGTGTCCATGGACCTGGGGGGATTCGTGGTGCATCTGGAGACCGCCAAGGATGGGATACGCGGCGTGCTCAAGGACAGCGGCGGACCTTTGCAGGTGCAGGGGCAGGTGACCCTGGCGGGCAACGGCAGCTACCGGGTCACCGCCACGCTCAAGCCAAGGGGGCCGCAAGGCGAGCAATTGCGTTCCGAACTGCAGTACCTCGGTCCTCCCGATGCCCGCGGACGCTACTCGGTGGCGCTGTCGGGTACCCTCTGAGTGCGTGACCGGTTGCCACTGTGCTGTGGACGCTCGGCGCATGCGTGATGCCGTCAGGTTCCACTGCCGCAGGCCGGTTGGACCATGTGCGGTAGCGCAAGCTCGCCGGTGGCAGAACGCCGGCCCGTGGTCGGGGCGGGGGCTGCACCGGCGTCGGGCGGCCGGTCCGCCGACTGACTGATACGCTATGAAACCCCTGCTGCTTACCACGCCGGAACAGCACGACTACGACGATCCCACCGTGGAGCGCAACGAGCGCCGGCTGCAGGGGTGGCTGGACCAGCTGCCGCTGATGAACCCCGCCGCCGCTCTGGCGCCGCTGCTGGAGGCTCTGCAAGCCTGCAACGCCCAGCGCATGGACAGCCGCGAGCGCCTGCGGCTGCTGGAGTGTTACCGTTCCGCGGTGGCCAAGCTGTTCATGACCGTGCTGCAAGGCCAGGGGGCCCGGTTGCGGGGCACGCCGGCCCAGCGCGAACGGCTGGTGGTGGATCTGGAAAGCTGTTGTCTGGCCATGGCCGGTGGTTACAAGCTGGTGCTGTCCCAGGCCGTCGGGAGCGGCGAGCGGCAGCATGCCAAACAGCTGCCTGCGGTCCTGCTGCGTGCCATGGAGCACCTGGCGCAGGGGCTGTTGCACAGCTACCGCTATTACCGCCCCACACCCCCCTTCACGCTGTTGGAACTGCACCAGCTGTACGTCCGGGCGGCTGAGCTGGACTGTCTGGAGGTGGCCCCCGACAGCGTGCCCGGTGGCGGACAGCCGGTATCCCTCGGCGCTCTGTACCGGCAGATGCTGCTGCTGGCGCTGGCGGACCCCTACCGCCTTGCCGACGGAGAACTGGCCCATGTGTTTTCCAGTCTGGTGCCCTATGCGCCTCTGTGCCGGTTGCAGCGGGGTGGGTCCTGGGACGGCATGGGCGAGGGGTTGTACCTGGTGGATGTGGCCAGCGACAGCCCGCCGCGCGCCTGCGTGCGCCTGTCCTCGCCCGCCGAGGCGGAAGATCCCTGGCTGCTGGATGCCACGGCGGCCGTGAAGGCCATGCACCGGCGGCTGGTCCAGCTGCCCGCGCAGCAGCGCCGCAGCAGCCCCGAAGCGGTGCTGCTGCGCCAGCTGCTGCCCGAGGTGCCCGCCGGTGAACGGCGCGCCCAGCCCCGCCGCCAGGCCGATCAGCAGGTCCTGCTGCTGGCGGGGGTCAGCGCGATACACCGCTACCTGTCGGGACGGCCCCAGACCGACCCCGACTGCGGCGGCGAGGATACCATCGTCGAGCCGGCGCTATGGGAGATGATCGATCGCAGCGCAGGCGGCTTCCAGCTCGCCGGCGACGAAGGCGGCATCAGCCGGCTGCAGGTGGGCGAACTGGTGGGCGTGGTGAGTGACGCCGACGCCAGTGCCCAGCCGGTGTGCCTGACGGTGGTCCGGTGGCTGCGACGGGACCGCGACCGAAGACTCCAGCTGGGGTTGGAAACCATTGCCGGCGAGCCCGCTCCGGTGCGCTGCGGGCTCCATGGCGTTCCCGTCGCCGAGTCTGCGGAGTGCCTGTTCATCCCCTCCCAGCCCGGTGGCGGCGCCGCCGCCACCCTGATCGCGCCCGCCGAGCTCTATGCGCCCGACGCCCGCCTGCTGGTGCAGGCGGGCAGCCGCGCCGTGCCGGTGTGCGCCGGCACGGCGGTACGGCAGACCCCCCGTTTCGATCATTTCCACTTCAGTGCCGACCGGGACGCCGGTGCGGGTTCCCCCACGTAGCGTCGTGCCTGGGCGATCAGCGTCTCGGGCTGCACGGGCTTGGTGATGAAGCCCGCCATGCCCGCGTCCAGACACCGTTGACGGTCCCGTTCCGTGGCGCTTGCGGTGAGAGCGATGATGGGTACTTCGGGACGGCTGCCCGGGTCGGCCCGCCAGGCGCGGGTGGTTGCCGGCCCGTCCAGCTCCGGCATGCGCATGTCCATGAAGACCAGTCCGTAGCGCCTGCCGCGCAGGGCGGACAGCGCCTGGGTGCCTGTGTTGACCACATCCACCCGATAACCCGCCTTGGTGAGCAGCGCACGGGCCGCATAGGCGCTGATGTCGTTGTCTTCGGCGAGCAGTATGCGGCTGTCGGCGGTGGGGGCGATGTCCCCATCCCCGGCGGGCGGTGTGTGACATGCTGCCGGGGCCGGTTCGGCGGCGCGCCGGTCGGCGTCCGCCGTCGGCCAGCGCACCTCCAGCCAGAACGTCGTGCCCACCCCGGGCACACTGGATACGCCGATGCGCCCGCCCATGAGTTCCACCAGCCGCCGGCTGATGGCGGTGCCCAGGCCGGTGCCGCCGAAGCGGCGGGTGGTGGAATTGTCGGCCTGGCTGAAACTGTCGAATATGCGCTCCAGCCGGTCACGGGGTATGCCGATGCCTGTGTCCTGCACTTCGATGCGCAGGGCCACGGCAGCGGACAGGGTTGAATGCAGACGCAGGGTGCGTACCGTCACGCCGCCCCGTTCGGTGAACTTGACGGCATTGTTGATCAGGTTGAGCAGCACCTGGCGCAGCCGCAGGGCGTCCCCGGCAACCTCGGGCAGTTGCCGGGGACCGGCCATTTCCAGCCGCAGTCCCTTGCGGGCGGCATGAGTCCGTTCCATGTCGACGGCCTGGAGAATCACGTCGGTGACCTGGAAGGGCCTGTATTCCAGCTCCAGGCAGCCGGCTTCTATCTTGGAGAAATCGAGCACATCGTCGATCAGCGTACCGAGCGTGTGGGCGCAGGTTTCCAGGCTGTGCACATAGCCTCGCTGGTCCGCGGACAGGCGGGTGCCGGCCAGCAGGGACAGCATGCCGATAGCGCCGTTCAGCGGCGTGCGTATTTCGTGGCTGATGTGGGCCAGGAACCCGCTTTTGGCGTCGTTTGCCCGATCCGCCGCCTCCTTGGCCTCGTGGTGTGCGCGCAGCAGGGCGTTCAAGTACAGGGGCAGCAGCCCCAGGGCCACGATCTGGAACGCGCTCTCGAAGGGATGGATATGCAGCTCGCCCATGGCCACCAGTACGGACCCGTAGGCCGATACGCTGAGAAGGGCCGCACCCAGCAGGTCGCTGGCACCGTAGCGGGTGCCGTAGGCGATGAATATCCAGAGATAGGCGAGCACGAACGGGCTGTTGACAAGGCCGGTGATGGCGACCGCGGCCGTGGTGGCGGCGATGTCCGCCACCATGGACAGGTGGCGCTGCCATTTGCGGCCGGCGAAGCGGTAGGCGGTGTACAGCAGCACCGACGATACCGCCAGAAACGCCAGCGCGAAGCCGGCATACAGCGAGACGGGAACGAAGTAGTGGTGCGAGTAGGCGGCGAGGCCGACGTAGATGGTGGAAAACAGCCAGATCAGCAGACGTATGACTGCGGAATGGATTTCCGGCGCATCGCTGAGATACGCGCGCGGCGACTGAACGGTCGCGTCCATGGTCCCCCCCTCCCTGGTTCGATTCTGTCTTGGTGTCTTTGTTGTGTGCGGGCGCGTCCTGCATCCCCCGGGACTGGCCCGTTGCCAAAGCCTACTGAAAAACCGCGGCGAATGCACCCCGGCGCGGCTCGCCGGACAAGGGCGATTTGGTATACTGCGCGCTTCATGCAGTCCGAGAGCCCGCTGTGATGGCCAGAACGATCCCTATCAAGGTCGAGATTTCATCGGAGACCAAGTGCGGATTCTGCACCAACTCCAAGTGCTGTACCTATGTCACCCAGCAGATCGATGCGCCGCGCTCGAAGTACGATTTCGAACATCTGCTCTGGCAGCTGGCGCACCGCAATGTGCAGGCCTACAAGGATGAGGACGGCTGGTATCTGCTGTTCAACTCCGCCTGCGGCCACCTCGAGCCCGACGGGCGCTGCGGCATCTACGAGCAGCGCCCCCAGATCTGCCGCGACTACTCCAACGACTACTGCGAGTTCGATTCGCCCGCCGAGGACGGCTTCGAGATGTTCTTCGACGGTTACGACTCCCTGCTCAAATACTGCAAGAAGCGCTTCAAGCGTTGGGGGAAGCAGTAGGGCTGTCTTTGGCGGTGTCATCGAAAATAAGACCAATGCGCCACGGAAAACACGGAAAGCACGGAAAAAAATAATCAGAACTGGAATATAGCCTCGTAGGGCGCAATAACCGAAGGGCATTGCGCCGGACATCTTTTACTGGGTTCCCGCCCAAGCTCTAACTCCTAATTACTCAAAGAGCCACGGAAAACACGGAATCCACGGACGGCAAAAGCCAAAGAGCAGTCTTGGCCCGATGGGCGATTGGTGGTAAGCGTATTGCGGGTCGCAACCCCTGTATTCGGCGCAATGCCCTTCGGTTATTGCGCCCTACCCCACGCGTGAAGGATGTCCTGAAATCGAAGTCCCGGAGAAAAGGATCGAAGGCGGCGTTCCTCGGGGTCGCTGTCGCGCCTACCAAGCACCGCCTCGGCCCACACGCATTCCTTTTTCCGTGCTTTCCGTGACGCTTTTTTAGCCACGGAGTACACGATTGAAGGTCTAAATCCTAATTACTCAAAGAGCCACGGAACCCACGGAACCCACGGACGGTAAAAGCCAAAGAGCAGTCTCGGCCCGATGGGCGATCGGTGGCAGGCGTGTTGCGGGTGTCAACTTCTCTATTCGGCGCAATGCGCTTCGGTTATTGCGCCCCACGCGTGAAGGATATCCTGAATCGAAGTCCCGGAGAAAAGGATCGAAGGCGGCGTTCCTCGGGGTCGCTGTTGAGCCCACCAAGCACCGCCTCGGCCCACACGCATTCCTTTTTCCGTGCTTTCCGTGTTTTCCGTGGCGCTTTTGGTCTTTAAGGTTTTACTGACCCACGCCGGCGGGCGTAACGGGCCGAAAGTCGTCCACGGCGGGAAACTCGGTCACGTCCCGGGCGGGGGCGCGGCTGTCGGGGCGGCGGATGGCCAGCAGGTGACCGATGCCGTAGTCACGGGCCGCGCGCAGCACGGGCAGGCTGTCGTCCACCAGCATGGTGGCTTCTGGCGCAAAGGGTTCCTGACGCTGGACCAGATCCCAGAAGCCTTGCTGTTCCTTGGGGCGGCCCAGGTCGTGGGAGCAGATCAGGGCGTCGAAGTGCCCGGCCAGCCGGGTGCGTTCCATCTTCAATTCCAGGCTTTTGGGATGGGCGTTGGTGATCAGCACCACCCGCTTGTTGTGGCGGCGTACGGCGTCCAGGAACTCCACTGCGTGGGGATGCACGGCGATCAGATGGTCCAGCTCGCGTTTCAGCAGCGCGATGTCCAGGCCGAGCTCCGCGCTCCAGTAGTCCACGCAATACCAGCTCATGGTGCCTTCCACGGCGCGCATGCGCGGATACAGCTCCTGCTTGGCCTGTTCCACCGACATGGCGTGGCGCTGCGCGTAGCGCATGGGCACATGCTCGCGCCAGAAATGGGTGTCGAAATGCAGGTCCAGGAGAGTGCCGTCCATGTCCAGGAACACGGACCGGATATGCTGCCAGTCGATCATGGTGGGTTCACTTCAGGTGTCTGCCGGCCGGGCGGGTCGGCCGCCGCGGAGCTGTCCGGTATACTGTCCCGAAGCCCGGTGGTGCGTCAAGGCATGGCCCGCCGCCGGGGCACCTCCGGCGCCGGGCGGGCCGGTCATGGCGGACCGCGTTGACAGAAGCTTTTATCGTGAAGAAACCGGATATTCTGAACATCGAAACCATCGCCCAGACGCGCCTGTTCACCATCGAACAATTGGATCTGAGGTTCGCCAACGGTGTCGAGGTGCAGTTCGAACGCATACGCGGATCGGCCGCCGGGGCCGTGTTGATCGTGCCCATGGTGGATGCCGATCGGGTATTGCTGATTCGCGAGTATGCGGCCGGCAGCGAGCGCTACGAACTGGGTCTGCCCAAGGGTCGGGTGGAGGACGGCGAGGATCTGCTGGCCGCGGCCAACCGGGAATTGATGGAGGAAGTGGGTTACGGCGCCCGGCGGTTGCGGCTGCTGAAATCGCTGTCCCTGGCCCCCGGCTACCTGAGCCAGACGACCCATGTCATTCTTGCCCAGGACCTCTATGCCGAGCGGATGCCGGGAGACGAGCCGGAAGAAATCGAAGTGGTGCCGTGGCAGCTCAGTCGTCTGGACGAGCTGCTGATGCGGGATGATTGCACCGAAGCGCGCAGCATTGCCGCCCTATACCTGGTACGGGAGACATTGAATCATGACGGATGACACGCGGCGCGGGCGCCTGGAGCCCTGCCAGTTTCTGGATGCGGTCAACGATCTTGCCCGGGATGCCGGGCGGCGCATCCTGGAGATCTACCATACCGACTTCGATGTGGAGCAAAAGGACGACCGGTCGCCGCTGACCGCGGCGGATATGGCGGCCCACAATGCCATCGTGGCGGGGCTGCAGGTGCTGGATCCCGCGATTCCGACGCTGTCCGAGGAGTCCGCCGGGGTGCCGTTCGCCGAGCGCAGCCAGTGGGATTGCTACTGGCTCATCGATCCCCTGGACGGCACCCGGGAGTTCGTGAAGCGCAATGGCGAGTTCACCGTCAACATCGCACTCATCCGGAACGGAGAGCCGGTGCTGGGCGTGGTGCACGTACCGGTCAGCGGGGTGAGCTACTACGGCTGCCGTGGCCAGGGCGCGTTCCGGCAGACGGCCGGAGCCCCCCCGGAGCCCATCCGCGTGCGCGAACATCCGGCCGATCCGCTGATGGTGGCGGGCAGCCGCTCCCACGCCGGCGATTCCCTCAAGCGCTTTCTGGGCAACATGGGCGAGTACGAGATCATCAGCATGGGCAGCGCCCTCAAGCTGTGCCTGGTGGCCGAAGGCAAGGCCGACATCTATCCGCGTCTGGGTCCCACCTCGGAATGGGACACCGCGGCCGCCCAATGCGTGGTGGAAGAGGCCGGCGGCCGGGTGACCGACACCGAGATGAATACGCTGCGCTACAACACCAAGGACTCGCTGCTGAATCCCTTCTTCCTGGTGTTCGGCGACAAGACGCGGGATTGGTCGAAATATCTGTAGGATTTCGCAGTGAATGATTGAAGAGCCACGGAAACCACGGAATCCACGGAAGACAAGAATCAAAGGCGCCACGGAAAGCACTGAAAGCACGGACAGTATTCAAATGTTGAGTGCCGGAACGCGCCGGAAGCTGATTATCTTGGCAGCGCCGGACAGCGAATTTCGTTCCGCTCAAGCCGCTCGGCCAAACAATTAAAGAGCCACGGAACCCACGGAATCCACGGACGAAAGGAATCGACGAGACACGACGGAGCGAGAATTGATGGTGGCGGGTCAGGAACCAGTGCGTTTGGCGCAATGCCCTTCGGTTATTGCGCCCTTCCTAATCTGCCGAATACCAAACTCGCGCCATGGTGAGTAATAGCCATGTAAGATTCCGCGTTCCGGCTCATCCGTGTTGTCACTGTTGAAAGCGAAAAGATCTTTTCCGTGCTTTCCGTGTATTCCGTGGCGTATTTAATTTTTATCAAGACCTATCAGTCGTCTTTCAACACTCCCGCTTCGCGCCGGTGCCAGCGCCATGCGGTCTCGATGATCGCCTCGAGGGTCTCGAAACGGGGCTGCCAGCCGAGCCGTTGGCGGGCCAGGGTGGAGTCGGCCACCAGCACGGCGGGGTCGCCGGGGCGGCGGTCGGCGTATTCCACCGGTATGGCGTGGCCGGTGACCTGGCGGGCCGCTTCGATCACCTGGCGGACCGAGTAGCCGGTGCTGTTGCCCAGGTTGTAGATGCCGCCAGGTTGGCCGGCAAGCAACCTTTCTAGAGCCTGCAGGTGGGCCTGGGTCAGGTCGCAGACATGTACATAGTCCCGCAGGCAGGTGCCGTCAGGCGTGGGGTAGTCGGTGCCGAACACCTTGATATGGTCCCGTTGACCGGTGGCTACCTGCAGTATGAGCGGGATCAGGTGGGTTTCCGGCTGGTGGCGCTCCCCGATCTGTGCGGATGGATGGGCGCCGGCAGCGTTGAAGTACCGCAGTGCCACATACCGCAGGCCGTATGCCGTTGCGGCGTCGGCAAGCATGCGCTCGACGGTGTGTTTGCTGACCCCGTAGGGGTTGGTGGGTGCACAGGGATGGTCTTCCCGGATGGGTGTCTTTACGGGTTCACCATACACGGCGGCCGTGGATGAGAAGATGAAGTTGCGCACATCGTGGCGGCGCATGGCATCGACCAGTTCCACTGTGCGTGCCACGTTGTTGCGGTAGTACTTCAGCGGCTCCTGTACGGACTCTCCGACCAGGGAGGAGGCGGCAAAGTGCATGACAGCGCCGATGGAGTGCGTGGAGAACAGCTCGTCCAGCAGCTCCGGTTGGCCCAGGTCGCCATGAATAAATTCCCCGCCCGGCACCAGATCCTGGTGGCCTGTGGCCAGATTGTCCAGGGTAACGACGGGATAGCCCGCGTCGAGAAGTTCCTGCACCATGTGGGAGCCGATGTAGCCGGCGCCGCCGACCACCAGAATTTCGGGTTTTGCTGCGCTTTCAGTCATGACATCCGGTTCGTGGCAAGTAATCGGAAAGGGCTGGGTTCGTGGGGTCCGTGGTCCTCACGCTCATTGGTCATTGTCTTAAAAGACTCAAAAGCGCCACGGTGTCCACGGAAAGCACGGAAAATGATTATGAATCAAAAGGTCTAAGAATCGCCAGGTACCGCCGCTGCGGAAACGGGGCCTTCAAGTCACTCGCATTCTTCTGTCCGTGGATTCTGTGGGTTCCGTGGCTCTTCATGTTTGGTGGTTGTTGTTTTGGTGAAAAACTTAAATGCGCCACGGAAAACACGGAAACCACGGAAAAGGACTATTCGTTTGCGACAGTGCGGTCAGCGCGCGCCGCGTCAAAGACGCCGCGCCTGTGTCACCCCAATTCTTTCGTCCGTGGATTCTGTGGGTTCCGTGGCTCTTCATGTTTGGTGGTCGTCGTTGTGTTGAAAACCCCAAAGCGCCACGGAAAGCACGGAAAGCACGGAAGAAATGATTGCTAAAGGAGCGCCGGAGCTGGCTGGTGCTGCAATTGCGAAACCCTTGGCCTCAAAGTCATTCGCATTCTTCTGTCCGTGGATTCTGTGGGTTCCGTGGCTCTTCATGTTTGATGGTCGTTGTTTTGGTGAAAAACCCAAAGCGCCACGGAAAGCACGGAAAAGGACTATTCGTTTGCGACAGTGCCGGCGGCGCGTGTCGCGTCAAAGACGCCGTACCTGTGGCACTCCAATTCTTTCGTCCGTGCATGCCGCGTTCAGGCGTTGCCGCCGTCCGGTTCCTGGGGCAGCAGGGACATCAGTTTCAGCTTGAGCTTGCGCAGGAACTTCGGGTCGTCTCCCAGCAGGTGCAGGCGGGTCGCTCCATGGTCGTTGAACAGCACCGGTAGCCGCCATTGTTCCAGCGTGTCGTAGAGATTGTCGACGCGCCGCTCCGCCTGGTCATCGAGGTCCAGCAGCAGGATGTCCACCTGTGTCGGGTCGATGCTGTCCGGCAGGTTGTGGTCCAGGGGAACCGTGCAGACCACTTCCACGCCCATCCCAGTCAAGAGAGAGCCGAGATGGGCTCGGGTGCTTTCCGACTGGGAGGCAATGGCTAGGCGAGGTCTTTTTTTTTGACCGGCGCGTCGGAGTCCAGTGAAGTCGTGTCCGTCGATGACGTGGGCGGGGCGGTTGCCTGAGCCGGCGCGTCGTGGATGGGAAAGATGCCGCCCTGCTGCTTGTCGCGGGCGACTTCGGTCACCAACTCCTCGTCGATGGTTTCCCGCTGGTCGGCGTACCCATACACCAAGGTGGTGTCACACAGCAGGTTGATCAAGCGGGGCACGCCGCCGCTGAAGCGGTGGATGGCGGCGCATGCGGCATCATCGAACAACTCGGGCCGCCCACCCGCCACTTCCAGGCGATGGCGGATATAGGACCAGGTTTCCGAACCGTTCAGGGGCTCGATGTGGTAGTCCATGGTGATGCGCTGGGCGAACTGCACCAGGTCCGGGCGGCGCAGGGTGTCGCGCAGCTCGCGCTGGCCGCACAGCACCACCTGCAGCACCTGGTCCTTGTCGGCATTGACGTTGGAGAGCATGCGCAGCTCCTCCAGGGTCTCCGCCTCCATGTTCTGGGCCTCGTCGACGATCAGCACGGTGCGCCGGCTGCTGGCGTACTCGCGGATCATGAAGTCCACGAAGGTGCGGTACATCTCCACCTTGGACTTGCCGGCATGGTCCAGGTCGTAGGCCAGCAGCACCCACTGCAGCAGCTCGCCGAAGGAGCGATGGGTGTTGGAGATCAGCCCGACCGTGAGGTTCTGCTCCATGTTGTTGAGCAGGTGGCGGATCAGGGTGGTCTTGCCGGTGCCGATATCGCCGCTGATGACGGTGAAGCCGGCCTGGTTCATCAGGCCGTACTCAAGCAGCGCCAGCGCCATCTTGTGCTGGCGGCTCATGTACAGGAAGCTGGGGTCCGGCAGCAGCGAGAAGGGTTTCTCTTTGAAGCCGTAGAAGGACTCGTACATGCCGTACAGCTCCTGGCGGATCAGGCGTCGGGACGATTGGTCTTGTTGAGCACGGTGCCCAGCACGTTGGTCGCCTCCAGCAGTTCCACGGCGCGCTTCACGTCCTGGCGGCGGGTGCCGCCGTCCTCGATGACCAGCAGGGCCGCATCCACGTAGGGCGCGAAGGCCAGTGCGTCGGCGCTGGTGAGCACCGGCGGCAGGTCGAACACCACGATGCGGCGCGGATAGCGGCTCTTGAGCTCGTCGACCAGCTGGGCCATTCTGGGCGAGTTCAGCATTTCGGCGGAGTTGGCCACCGGGCGACCGCCGGGCAGCATCACGAACTGCTCGATGTTGGACGGATGCACCAGCAGCTCCGACAGCGGCGTCTTGTCCAGCAGGTAGTCGCTCAGGCCCTTGCTGCGGGACAGCCCGAAGTACTCGTGGACGCTGGGGTGGCGCAGGTTGGCGTCCACCAGCAGCACCGTGTAGTTCACCTCCATGGCGAGGCTCACCGCCAGGTTGACGGCGGTCAGCGTGGTGCCTTCGCCCTCGCCGGGGCTGGTCACCGCCAGCACGTTCCAATGGTTGTCATTGAGGCGCTGCAGGACCTGGGTGCGAAGCATCTTGTAGGCGTCGCCGAACGCCGTGTCGGTGCCTTCCGAAATGACCCGACGCTCCCGCAAAGCCGCCCGCGAGGGGTTTACGGTGCGGGTCTGGGTGTAGCTGATCGGCGCCTCTTCGGGGACGTCGGCGCCTTGCGGCGCAGTCAGAGGGGCCGTCTGCCTCTCCTCGCGTGCCTTGTCCAGCGCCTGCTTTATGCGTTCCATATCCCCATCCTCTTTTACCACTGGCGGTCTTTGGCCGCCGCCGTGAGTTGCCTGCTTCGAAGCCCTTCGCGCTGCGCCGGGCGATCGGCTCGTGAGCCGCGCTGCCCGGCGGCAGCTGTGTTCAAGGCACGGGCGGCGGCTTCGGCCGCCCGACACGAGAGCCTGTGAGGGCCTACATGCCGCCCATCAGGATATTCATCTTGCGCAACGCCTTGAACCATAGCACGTCCAGCGGCAAATACAGGTAGTTGATCGCCGCCAGGACGGCAATAACGGCAATGACCGCCGCGATCAGGAAGGTCATGCGCCGCTTGCGCCGCTTGCTCACATCCTGCTTGTTCTGCATGTACGGGATGGCAGCCAGCGGCGGCATATTCAGCAGCGCGACGACACCTTTGATGCCGCGTACGGAGGTATCCATGGACTCGGCCATAAAGGCGAAACCGAAGCCGCCGCCCAGGGCGAGAACCAGGCTGAGGAACAGGATGGCGGGCCGGTTGGGGCTGACCGGCGTCTGGGGGAGGGCCGGCGGATCGATCAGTGAGAAGCGCTCGCCCTTGCGGTCCTGCTCCATCTGCTCGCCCAGCCGGGCGTCCACCTGCTTTGACTTGATGGCCTGGTACTTGGCGACCGCGTTATCGTGTTCCCGGGTCAGCAGCTGCAATTCCCGTTCGGCCTGGGGCATGGCATCGAGGCGCTTGTTGTAGTCCGCCAACTGGGCCTTGAAGTCCCTTTCCTGCCCCCGAAGGGTCTGCAAATCGGCTTTGGCGGCATCCAACTGGGTCTGCACGCTGATGTAGGCCGGATTGGTGGGATCTTTGACTACTGTTGGTGCGGCAGGCTTGGCGTCGGCCTTGCGGATCGAAGCCTCCAGGGCGGCGATCTCTTTCCTGAGCTTGACCACATCCGGGTAGGTATCCGAGTAGGTCTTGCGGTCCGCCGCCAGCTTGGCGCGCAGGCTGTCCAGCTGCTGGAGCTCGGCGGCGGTGGAGTCCACATCACCCGTTTGCTTCTCCAGCCCCTTGATTTCCCGGCGCAGCTTGATCACGTCGGGATAGTCGGGGGCGTATTGGGCAGCCAGGGTGAGATACTGGGTACGCAAGACCCTCAGCTGGGACTCAGGGTCCATCACCGGCTGCCCGGAATCCGAGTAGGTGGGACTGTAGGGTTTGACCGCGGCCAGCTGTCCCTGCAGTAGCGTGATCTTGCTGCGGGCGCTGGCGATCTGGTTCTGGGTGGTGTCCAGGTTCTGCTGGGTCTGATTCATCATCTGCAGGGTGAGTTGCTGCAGTGCCGGCAGGTCGTTCAGATGTTTCTGCTTGAAGGCGGCGATCTGGGTTTCGAGGTCCGCGATGCGTTTGCTGACCCGGTCGGCTTCTCCGGTGAGGAACTGGTAGGTTCCGGAAGCCTTTTCGGTGCTGGTCTTCAGGTTTTCGTTCAGGTAGAGCGTGGTCAGCTGGTTGGCCACCTGCTGGACCACGGAGGCGTCTCTGCCCTGGAAGCCGACGGTGAAGGCGATGGTGGCAACGGTCGGCCGGCCCGTCTGGGGATCGACCACGTTGGCGCTGATCATGTTCATGCTGATGTCGTCCTGCATGTCCTGCAGGATTTCATCATCGGTCTCGTACTGGCGCTGATCTGCGTACAGGTGGTATTTGTCGACGATCCCCAACAGGTTGGCGCGGGTCATCACCCGTTGCTGGATGGTCTGAATGCGCTGAGCCGCATAGCTGGTCACGGTGGATTGGACCAGAGTCGGGGGGATCTCCTGCTCCTCGACCAGCACCGTCGCTGTCGATTGGTAGGTGGCCGGCCAGAAGACGGCCGCAGCTGTCCCCAGCACGAAAATGATCGCCCCCACCAGCCAGATGGTGCCCCGCCGGCGGCGGATCATATCGAGATAATCCCGCAGTTCTAGACTCTGCTCTTCCATTACTCCATCCTGCAGCGGTCAGACCCGCTCAGATGCGGGCCGGCATGGCGCCAAATTATCCTCGGTTACCGCGAAACTGCAATCTTCGGCCAGGTATAGGCCAGTGTCACGTAGACGGCGTTCTGGGTGGCCGTTTCGGACTGGTTCGTGTACCGCTGTCTTGCGTAGCGGTAGCTGCCCTGCAATCTCCACCAGCGGGTCATGTTCCAGGCCAGCGCGGGCTCTACCCTCACGAAAGTCCGGTCCAGGTTTGTGGCCGTGGAGCTGATCGCCTTGGTCCGATATAGCGACAGGTCCAGGGATTCGCTGAATGTGGCGCTGAGCCTGCGCTTGGCCGACAGATCCAGGCGGTCGGTTTCCACCAACCCCCCATAGCCGGTCGGTTGGACATTCCGGGAAAGGTTGGCACTGAGTGTACCGGTCTGGAGTTGTTTCTGCAGGCTGGCGTTGAGAACGGAGCCGCTGCCGGTCTGGGTTACGTCCACGGGCGAGCCATATCCAAGGAATATGGGTCCGAACGGCGTTGTCGCGTAGACGGGGTTTTGCGTGTTGATAGTAGTCGTGGAGCGACGCAGCCCAGCGGAGAGAGTGGCGTTCAGGGTCTGGCTGAAGGCGTAGCTCGCCCCCGCCTGCACGGTATCGTAATGCGCGTCAAACTCGCCGCGGGCCGGTAACTGGTTCTTGGTGGTGCGATAGTAGGTAACCGATCCGGTGGCAAAGAGCTGCAGGCGCTGGGTGTACTGGTGACTGAGGGTCGCCGTACCGGCGTTGATGCGGTAGTCCTGGTATACCAGCGTCGCCTGATCCGGATAGCGCACATCCTGGTATCGGTAGCCGAGTTTGAGTTGCGTCTTCTGGCTGATCAGGTAGTTCCAACCCGGGCTCAGGGAGCGGCTCAGGCGCGGCGTGCGCTGCAGCACCAGACCAGTGTCGTTCAACTCGGACTGCAGGGTCGTGTTCTTGGTGATATTGCCGTCCAGGGTCCAGCCCATGCGTTCGGCGTTGTCATACATGTGCAGGTTCAACAGGCGATCATTGGTGTTCAGGCCGCTCTGGCCCCAGTACCGTCGCGCGTCGATCCGTGCCTGGCCGGTGATGCCTGACGTTTCGGTCTTTCTGCCGAAACTCACCTCGGGGCTCACATCGAGCTCCCGGACGCTGCTGTGAGGCTGGGTGGTGATGGTGAGATTATCGTTGTAACCGGCGCGCGCGGAGACCTTGGGCGTTGCGAACCACTCGGCGGCGTTCGCGGTACCGTTGAGGAGCAATAACGCGCCAGTTACGGCGCAGGCGAGGCTCGTTGTTTTCATTGTTATGCCGCCCATCTGGAACTGCCGGTCTGTGTGGTCGTCGCGCGTGCCGATCTTGTCTGTCAGGGAACGACCACCACGTCGCCGCTTTTCAGAATGATGTCCTGCGACAGGTTTTCGCCTTTTTCGATGTCGCCATATTCGAAGGGGATGGCGGTCAACTTGCCGTTTTCCCTCCGTAGGATCTTGATGTTGTTCACCGACGCATAGGGTGTCATGCCGGCCGCCAGGCTGAGCGCCTGCACGACGTCAATCTTGCTGGTCATCACGAACTGCCCGGGCTTGTTGACCTTGCCGATTACGTAGACCGCATTGCCGACGATTTGTTTGACCGCCACCGACACCACGGGATCGGGAATGTACTTCACCAGCCGGTGGCTGATCTCCTTCTGGATCTCGGGAACGGTCCTGCCGGCGGCCTGCAGGTTGCCGACCAGCGGAAATGACAGCCCGCCGTCGGGCCGCACCAGCACGTCCCCTTGCAGGTCCTTTTCCTTCCATACGGAAATGGTCAGGATGTCCCCGGGTTGTACCGCGTAGCCATTGCCGTTGGCGGCTGCTGCAATGCCCGGCGCGAAGGCGGTGAACGAAAGCAAGAAAAACCCGAGCAGAGCCCAGCATCTGATGCGCATAGAATCCTTCCTGGTGGTTGCGAACCGGCCTTCTGTCGCCGGTTTTCTAATTCTGCGGAGACGTCGACCGATTGAAACAGAGGCCTATCGGCCTGTCAATGAAATGGCGCGTCCGAAGCAGATGATCGTTCGGGGAGCTATGGCGTCGTGGTGCGCGAGCGGACCAACGTCGTACCCGGAGCCGGCTGCGGTGGTTTCACCCGCTGCTGTCAGCGTTCCCGGACGCCTGTCAGGCAGGCACGCCCAATTTCGCCAACCGTGCCGGGATTTGATGTTTGCCCGCAAGGGGCGGGCGCAGCCCCATGGGGCCGCGCCCGCCCGCCTATGCCGGCCGTTGGGCGCTCAGCCCGCGGACCGCGCCCGCCGGGCACGCCGGCGCCTGACGTCCAGGTACGCCAGGAAGGCGCCCACGATCCACCAGTCGGCCGAGCCCCACGGATTGTTCGCCGTGGGGTCGATCGCGCAGCCGCTCTTGGAGGTCATGGGCACCAGCGTCGATCCGGCGCTGGTGCTGGCGGGTACGGCTATACCGCCGGGGTCGGTGATGCTGCTATTTGTGGCGCCGTCGGCATCGTTGGGACCCCCATCGGCGATGGTGAGCTGGACGCACAGATCGCCCTGGGTCAGGCCGGCCTGATAGGCGGAGTTTCCCGGCGTCGGGCAGATGCCGGTGTTCTTGTCCAGTGGGGCCGAGGCGACGGCGTCGCCTTTGCTGGTATCGAAGTTGGCCCATGTGCCGGTCGTGGACGTGATCTTGCGATAGACCGCGTTGGCCGGGATGGGGGCGGAGAGGGGTAGGACCACATTTGCCGGGGTCTTGGTGAGGCTGTTGATCTGGAACGCGAAGCAGCCCCCGACGCACTGCTGGGCCATGGTGGAGTCTGCAGGATAATAGGTGTTGAGTTGGCTGCCGGTGATGGCGACAGTGCTAAACGGCGCGAGCGGGTCGACCGTGCCAGCGTCGCTGGCCGGATTGTTGGGGGTGGTGGCCGCCGCCACCTTCCCGGTTCCGGTGAACGTCCAGGTACCGGTCTGGTTGTTGAATGGGCCGCCGACGATCTTAGAGGTCCAGTGCAACGTGTAGGTGAAACTATTGCCCGACACATTGCTGACCGTGCCGGTGGCCGGTTGCAGACTCGAGGTGCCCTGACTGAAGTCGGTGCCGTTCCAGTTGGCGAAGAACGAACTCAGATCCACAGTGATCGCATCACCGTTGGCGATGGTCGAATTTCCTCCGCCCACCGTGCCGCTGGGCGCGGGTCCGCCGCCGGCGACGCCGGACTGGGTGGCCGCTGCGGCCGTATAGGTGTTCACCCAGACGCCACCACCGTTGAAGTTGAAGGCCGCGATAGCGCTTGGCGCCGCGGCGCTTTGCGCGGTATTGGTATCCCACCCCGGCGCGCTATAGCTGCCGATCAGGTTCGTGCCGTTGAAGTTGGTGATCGTGTTGGGGGCGGGTGTGAAGACGCCCATGGAAAACGTGCCGGCGGTCACGCGGAGATCCGTGATCGTTGCGGCCAGCACGTTGGTGCTGCTGACAGCCAGTGGGATGGCCGTCCATATGAGATACTTGCGGTGTAGCTTGAACATTGCCTACTCCTCCGAAACCTTTATCGTTTCTGTTTGGCGCGTCGTGCCGGCTTTTTTTAGAAATGCATGCCGTAGGCCAGTTCGACGGAACTCTCGGCCAGGCTGATGCGGACATTGTTGCCGGTCGCGGGGTCGTACGCGGCCTGATCCCGTCGGAATGCATGGACGGCGGTGAAGGTGATATCCGTGCTGGGATTCGGCCGATAGGTGAACCCCACCGATACGTGACGCTCCACGATGCCCGGCGCCAGCGTATTGAACAACAACTGCGTGTCGGGAATGGGGGAGTGGCCGTAGTTGTAGCCGGCGCGCACCGTCCACTGACGGTTGAGGTTGGTGGCGATGCCGGCTTTGTAGACCGTCATGTCCTGCCAGCCAAAGCCGTAGCCGCCCGGGGTGCCCAGCTTGTTTGCCGCTGGTGGCGGCGCCAGATTGGTCGGCCCGAGATTGGCTATCGACGTGACGCCCTCGTACAGGATACGCTCCACGTCCAACGCCAGGGTGGTGGACTGCACCGGCTTGAAGGCGATGCCGACCGCAAAGTTCGCGGGGATGTCAAAGTTGCCATTTTCGGCAAACAGGCCAGTGTACTTTCTGAACCGCGTCATGTAGACCTTGGACGCGACGGTCGCGCCCAGATTGAGGCGTCCATCCAGGAACTTCCCCAGCCAGCCGACGCGTATGCCGGCTCCGTACGACCAGTCGTTGCCGTTGTTGGATAGCTTGGCAGGATTGGATGAGAAATTGAAGCTGTTGAAGTCGCTCAGACCGTACGCCCGGAACTGCTGAATTCCGATGACCAGCGAGGCCCCCACGCTCTGGGTCGGCGTGATCTTGTAGGCGGCGGTGGGCGTGATCAGCATCTGCGCGAGATTGACGCCGAGGGTGGGTTCGTTGCCCCCCAGGTTGAAGAAGTTGGTGTTGTAGCGGGTGTTCATGCCGCCGTTGCCGACCGCGGCGATGCCGAAAGAAAGTTTCTGGTTGAACTGGAAAACGCCGCCCATATTGGGCAGCAGGAACAGGTGGTCGTCGCTCTTTACGATGTTCTTGCCGCCGGGCAGTCCGGGCGCCCAGGCACTGCGTTCCGGGTTGAACAGTTCCATGCCGACGTCGAACCGGCTGCTGAGGTCGGCGATGCCCGCAGGGTTCGCGGCGGCCACCAGGGAATCTTGCGGAAACGCGACGGCTGCACCGCCCACGCCACGCGCCATCGCACCATAACCCATCAGGAAATAACCGTTGGTGGCGGACGCAGTAAATGGCAGGGTTACACCAGCCGACAGCGCTAGCACCGCGAGGTGCTTCGCTTTAGGGTTCATTATAGGATCTCCTCCTGCAAGTTCTTCTTTGGTTTCGTTGTTGCATTGCGCCGAAAGCGGGGATAATCGTGTCCATTTCTTCGATCCCCACAGCGTAACTCGCAACTTATACGCACAATGGCAGGCAGCGTCAACGGACTCGGCGCCGCGCCCCGCGAGTGTGGCGCAAACCTTTCCGGTCATGTGTTTGCGGACGCCTGCCGCGCCGTCTGCAAAAGACCTCTGCCCGTGCCGCTCGTCACCCCGGCCGGCGGTATTGGCGCGCCGGTCGGTGCCTTCGCCGGTGAGCGCCGGGCGGCGGAGACAGCGGCTGTCGGATGGGTTGTGTGTTGTCGATCTGCTTTACAGTCACGGTCCGTCCTCAGGCCGCCCATGGCCGATTGGCTAAGTCTCTGAAAAAATGACCTAACCAGCCGTGCTGGCGGGTACGGACCGCCCTGTCGGCGCGTCGAAATATCTTACAATCAGCCTGTCGGCCTGCTGGCAGCGCAGATGCAAGACACTGATTATAAGAAAGAACTTTACAGTGGCACGGGGTTTGCTCCGGTATTCACCGCGGGCACACAACGCCTGACAATTAATGACCGCACCAGACTTTATGCGGAATCCACTACCGGAGGAGTAATCCATGACCCAATTCAAGAAACGCGTTCTGGTTGCCGCGCTCGCCACCGCAGTCGGCGGCGGCGTTGCCACCACCGCCAATGCGGCCGCGATCGATTCGCTCTACATGAGCGCTGGTACCTTCGCCATGGGCGTGTTCACGCCCGCCCCCAACACGATCACCAACTTCAACGGCGCGAACCTGATCGGCAGCTATAATGCCCCGGGGTGGGATACCTCGACCGCGCAAAGCACCGCGGCCCCGAGCGCTGTCGCGGCCTTCGACTTCAACGGTGGCGGCACCTGGGTGAACACCTATACGGCCGCAGCGGCCACCCAGGCCGGCGTCAACGGCGGCGGAGCCGCGCCCAGCGGCACGGTGGGCAGCGGCAGCACCATCGCCAACGGTGACGGGATCACTGTGGATCTGAGTTCGTTCTTCGCCAACTGGAACGGCAGCGATTTCAGCCAGGGAACCTCTGCTGCCACCGGCACGGTGTCCAACGTGGTCGGCAACAGCTTCGATTACACCCTGAACTGGACCTCGTTGATCGTGGGTGGCCCGTTCAACAACCAGACCGGCACCTGGAGCGTTTCGGGTACTGGTTCCGTCAGCGCGGTGCCGGTCCCGGCGGCCGCCTATCTGTTCGGCTCCGGCCTGATCGGTCTGGTGGGCGTCGCCCGCCGTCGGCGCGCGAAGGTCTGAGGACCTGAGCCCGGCGTGCGCGCCGCACGGTAAAACCACAACGATAACCGCCGTGCGGTGGGCGTAGAATAGGACGGCGGGAGGGTACACCCTCCCGCCGTTTTTTTTGCGTTGGGTTCGAGACCTCCGCGTCCCGCACCGCCTGAGTCGCTGCGGCGCCCGGGGCAGGCCGACCCGAATCCCGCCTGATCCGCCGCCGTGCGGCAGGCAAGCCTCGAGACCTGGTGAGGCAGCGTGACAGTGCCCGATCCCGACAAGCTGTTCGATGAAGCGATGGCGTTGCTGGAGCGCGGCCGGCTGGATGACGCCCGCCGCCTGCTGGAGACGCTGTGCCAGGCCGCCGACGCCGATGCCGACGCCTGGCTGATGCTGGGCGCGGTGCACGGCGAGACCGGTGCCCACGCCGAGGCCCGGCGCTGTCTGGAACGCTGTATCGCACTGGACCCCGACTGCGCCGAAGGCCATTTCAGCCTTGGGATGATGCTGCAAGTCGAAGGCGATATCGCAGGCGCGCTCCGCCATCTGCGCCGGGCGCTGGCGCTGGACCCCGGATTGGCGGAGGCGGCGCAAGCCCTGCAGAGCCTGCAACCGCCAACGCTGCCGGCCGGTGCGGCAACGGGTGCAGGCAGCGCGGAGCGCCTGCCCGGTGGGCCGCCCGCTTCGCCGTCGGCACTGCCGCCCGAAGCGCTGGCGGGCGCCCAGCACCTGACCGCGGGCCGCTATCAGGAGGCCCTGCCGCTGCTGGCGGCAGCCAGCGCCGCGGCGCCAGGTGCGCCTGAAGTCCACACCAACTACGGTCTGGCGCTGCACTACCTGGGGCGCCACGGCGAGGCCGAGCAGGCGTTGCGAACGGCATTGTCGCTGCGGCCGGACATGCCCGAGGCGCTGTGCAACCTCGGCTTGACCCTGCTGGCGAGCGGGCGGCTGGAGGAGGCGTTGGCCGCCAGCGAGCAGGCCCTGAGCGGCTGCCCGGAGCTGGCCCCGGCCCACAACGTGGCCGGCATGGCGCTGTATCGGCTGGGGCGGCTGGTGCAGGCCCGCAGTGCCTTCGAGAAGGCCGTTGCCCTCAATCCGGATGATCCTGATCAGCACTGGAATCTCAGTCTGTCGCTGCTGCTCGACGGCGAGTTCGAGCGGGGATGGCAGGAATACGAATGGCGCTGGCGACGCCGGGAGACGCCGGCCCGCCAGCTGCCCCAGCGTGCCTGGAACGGTGAGCCCGTCACCGGCAAGACCGTGCTGCTGTACTTCGAGCAGGGCTTCGGGGACGGCATCCAGTTCGTACGCTACGCGCGACAATTGAGAGAGATGGGTGCACGGGTCGTTGTCGAGTGCCCCGGCTCGCTGGCGGGGCTGATCCGTACCGCTGACGGTGTCGCTGACGTTGTCGCCCAGGGCGACTGGCTGCCCTGGTTCGATCTGCATGCGCCTCTGCTGAGTCTGCCGCGGCTGCTCGGCACCACCCTGGCGACCATTCCCGCCCAGACTCCGTACCTGAGCGTGCCGCCCGGGGATTACACCGCAGTCACCGCGCCCATCGAGCGCAACCGCGCGCGGCTCAACATCGGCATCGTGTGGGCCGGCCGGCCCGAGCATCCCAATGACAGCAACCGATCCTGCGCCCTATCGGCTTTTCAGGAACTCGCTGACTTGAGCGGCGTCCGCCTGTTCAGTCTTCAGAAGGGACCCCGCGCGGACGATCTGAAAGCCTTCGGCTCCGCTCCGGCCATCATTGATATCGGCTCTTCCGCTCGCGACTTTGCCGATACGGCAGCGGCCATCGCCGCGCTGGATCTGGTGATCACCGTCGATACCTCAGTGGCCCACCTGGCCGGGGCGCTGGGCAAGCCGGTCTGGATCCTGCTGCCGGATCCGCCCGACTGGCGGTGGCTGCTGGAGCGGCCGGACAGTCCCTGGTATCCCACTGCTCGTCTGTTTCGACAGACGGAAAAGGGTGACTGGACCGGCGTGTTCGCGCGGGTTCGAGCCGCGCTGCAGATGTGGCGCGAAGGTTGATGTCGGCCGGTGGCGGAGGAGGCTGCTGAAATGGAATATCGTAGTGAGGACGCCCTGGCGCGCGCGGCGCGATACTCATGCAATGCCTCGTCCAGCTTCCCTTGAATCACATAGGTAGGCGCCGGCTTAGCCGGTGAGCACGTCCAGATCGTTGGGGGCCTGCGCCAGGCAGCTATTGTATATTGCGACTGCTTCGGACAGTTTTCCTGTCCCCTCAAGTGCTGTCGCAAGTTTGCGGTGCGTGTCGGGGTCGCGCCGATCCAAGCGTATGGCCCGACGGTAGGCGCGGACCGCGGGGCCAGTCCGGCCCTGGGCATGGAGTATGTGCCCAAGTAAAACGTACCCACGAGCGTTGTCAGGCACCTCTTTAGAGAATTGTATTGCAGAGCTTTTCGGCCTCCGCGAGTTGTCCCTGCTGATGGTGCTCCAGGATGCTGGCCAGCAAGTCTGGGCCACGCTTTGGCACTCCTCCCGCACAGATACTGAATGGTACGTGTGCTTTTGGGCGATAGGAATGACAGCGCCATAAGCCAGGGCCTGTTAACACGATATGCATCGCCGCTGCCGGAGCACCATTTCCCGTGCCGCCCGGCGGAGCGAGTGTGGTGTGGCCCGGCTACATGAGCGAGCGATAACGCCGCGGGTGGGGGCCCGGCCCCTCGGGTTGCGGCTGAGAGCCCGCCAATCAAGGCGCGAGGAGCGAGGTTTGGTGATTCCAAACGATTGACGAGCAACGCCCAGTGGCGGCCTCTCAGCCGCAACATCGGTGATGCATATCGTGTTAACAGGCCCCAGCACAATCAATCCGACCCGATTCCATCAAGGATGGCGTCGGTAGGCGCAGGATGATCGGCGTGCCGCTATCTTCCTTCAGGTGCGTCCTGATGATGTCGTCGGTGTCCCTTACATAGGCGCGGCGTCAAATTTAATGAATAGTGTCAAGTAATTAATGGTCAGCGCCTGGAGTTGCCGGGTCCTTGCTCGTCGGCTGTTTTTACATGTTGATGCGAAGTTTACATTTCGACTTTCCATTCTGGTATGGCAACCTATTGATTGGCTGGTAAATAAACTGTTCTGGCGTGATTTTTGCTGCATTGCTCGTATTTTGGTGGTCCCGATAACGCCAAAAAGAGGGGGGGCGGTTGGCGCCGTGGGTGATCGGACTCGGTCAAGCCCTTGCATAGCGGCAGGCAACGACAGTCCATGGATGCATGAGAGTAGGCGCGAGTGGTTTTGGCTCCTCGCTCATGCGGGCTAGGCACGGGGGCAGGCCCTGTTGCGCTGCCGGGTATTTTGAATAGCGCTCTAGGATGGAGGTGGTTAACTATGACAAAGCTCAGTGCTGCACTTGCCGTCGGTTTGGTCACGGGTCTGGTATCGGTGGCGGGCCAGGCAAGTACGCTTACCTTGAGTTACAACTATGCGTTCAGCGGCGATTCGCCCGGTGGTTCCACGCCGTGGATCGTGTCGACCTTCGACGACCATGGCAGCGCAGGGTCGGTGACCCTCACCATGTCTCTGTCCGGGTTGACGAGCTCGGAGAACGTCAGCGGAATGTATTTCAACCTGGATCCTTCACTGAATCCGGCCAGTCTGACCTTTACCCATGCCGGTGGGGTGACCGCCAGTAGCATTACGGGCAGCGCCGACGCGTACAAGGCTGACGGCGACGGTAAGTACGATATTCTGTTCAGCTTTCCCACTGGCAGCGGCTTCAACGCCGGTGATACATCGACCTATACGATCAGCGGGATTTCGTCGCTGACCGCCAATTCTTTCGACTTCGGCAGTGCGCCCGGTAGTGTCGGCGGCGGGGGGACCGGCTCGTATCTCGCTGCGGCTCACGTGCAAAATACCCCCGGTTCGTCCGGTAGCGGCTGGGTGGCGCCGGTACCTTTGCCGGCCGCCGTGTGGTTGTTCGGCTCGGGCTTGATGGGACTTGTGGGCGTAACGCGTCGCCAGCGCGTCGGCTGACTTTGTCCAGGTTGTGTTCTCTCCCCAGAACGGGCGTCTTCGGGCGCCCGTTTTTTTGGTCGTGGTGCACTGAGGTTCTGCGCGTGCCATCTGTGCGTATGCGCCGGCGTTCTTGAGCGTTTGCCGCCGGATGCACTGGGAGTGCGGAACGTGCTGCCGACCGATCGGTGTTGGTGGATGCGGTCGGCGTCGCGGGTGGATGCTGGAACTGCGGCCCTGGCGGGGAGGCCGCATATGGCTGAACGATAGTTGGCCCCGTCGCCTCCTAGTTATCTGCACCGATCTGCGCCGAAAAACCGGCGAACTCCCGTCGATCTGGACAAAACCCTGCAAACCGGCGTACCATCGCCCGCAATTCGCGCTTCCGGCCGACCGGGCGCCTGAATAAGGGTACAAAATCCGGCTATGTCGACCATCCTGGTGCTCAATGGACCGAACCTGAACCTGCTGGGGACGCGGGAGCCTGAGCACTACGGAACCACCTCCCTGGCTGACATCGTCGGGCGGCTGGAGGCCCTGGCCGAGACCGCCGGGCACGATCTGGCGGCCTTCCAGAGCAATGCCGAGCACGAACTGATCGACCGCATCCACGCCGCTTCCCGCGAGGGGGTGGCGTTCATCCTGTTCAATCCGGCGGCTTTCACCCATACCAGCATCGCCCTGCGGGACGCCCTGCAGGGGGTCGGCATTCCTTTTATAGAACTGCACCTGTCCAACGTGCATGCCCGGGAGGCCTTCCGGCACCGGTCCTATTTCTCGGACATCGCCGCCGGGGTGATCTCGGGTTTCGGTGCCCTGGGCTATGAACTGGCGCTCAATGCCGCGTTGAACATTCTGTCCAACCCCTGACAGTCGGACTCGCGAAACACATCATGGATATCCGCAAGGTCAAGAAACTCATCGAGCTGCTCGACGAATCCGGAGTGGCGGAGATCGAGATCCGCGAGGGCGAGGAGTCCGTGCGCATCAGCCGCTACTCCCAGTCCGCCCCGCCGGTGATGATGCAGGCGGCGCCGGCTGCCGCCCCGGTGGCACCGGCTTCCGCACCCGCGCCGGGCGACGGCGGCGCCGCCGAAGCCGCGCCCCTGGGTCACACCGTGGACTCCCCCATGGTCGGCACCTTCTACCGGGCGCCGTCCCCCGGCGCCAAGGCGTTCGTGGAAGTGGGCCAGCGGGTCAATGCCGGCGACACGCTGTGCATCATCGAAGCCATGAAGATGCTCAACCAGATCGAAGCCGACAAGACCGGCGTGATCGGCGCCATCCTGGTGGAAAACGGCCAGCCGGTGGAGTACGGGCAGCCGTTGTTTGTGATTGAGTGATAAAAAAGGCGCCACGGAAAGCACGGAAAGCACGGAAAGGAATAATGTTGGCTTTCGGTGTCGGCACATCTGGTGCGCGGTATTCTGGCCGGGGGAAAGGCTGAAAGGCTGAAAAACTGAAAGGCGCCACGGAAAGCACGGAAAGCACGGAACTATGTAAATGGTGGCGAGGGGTTCTTGTTAGAACAGCTGGCAGCCTAAACAGACTGCGTGGAAGGTGAAGGACGCACAAGCCAAGGAGGGCGGTGTGCTCAGGGAACAAGAGCTGACTTATCGGGTTCGCGCGTGCGTGTACGAAGTGTCTCGTGTGCTGGGCGCCGGGTTTCTCGAGAAGGTGTACGAAAGGGCGCTGCTGAAGGAGCTGGCGCTGCAGGGCATCGAGGCCCGGTCGCAGGTTTCATTGCCCGTCAGTTACAAGGATGCGGTCGTGGGCGAATATTGTGCGGACATCGTTGTGGAGGATCGGGTCGTATTGGAGTTGAAGGCAAAGAACGATCTCTCGGCAGCCGATGAGGCGCAGCTGATCAACTACCTGCGGGCGAGCGACCTCTCCGTAGGTTTGCTCGTTAATTTTGGTTATCCAAAGGCAACAGTAAAACGCTTTGTAGTCTAGCAGCCACGACCTGACGACCAGCATGGGGACAACACTCTCCATATTTATATTTTCCGTGCTTTCCGTGTTTTCCGTGGCGCATTGAATGTCGTGAGATTGAATTGAACCCATACCATGCTGGATAAAATAGTCATTGCGAACCGGGGTGAGATCGCGCTGCGTATCCTGCGCGCCTGCCATGAACTGGGTATCAGCACGGTGGCGGTGCACTCGGCGGCGGATCGGGATCTGAAGCATGTGCGGCTGGCCGACGAGTCGGTGTGCATCGGGCCGGCGCCGTCGGCGGAGAGTTACCTCAACATCCCGGCGCTGCTGAGTGCGGCCGAGGTCACCGATGCGGTGGCCATCCACCCCGGTTACGGTTTCCTGTCGGAAAACGCCGATTTCGCCGAGCAGGTGGAGCGCAGCGGGTTCATCTTCATCGGGCCGCGTCCCGAGACCATCCGGCTGATGGGCGACAAGGTGTCGGCCATCCGGGCTATGAAGCAGGCCGGCGTGCCCTGCGTGCCGGGCTCGGACGGGCCCCTGGGGGAGGATCCGGACGCCAACCTGAAGATGGCCCGCAAGATCGGCTATCCGGTGATCATCAAGGCGGCCGGTGGCGGCGGCGGGCGCGGCATGCGGGTCGTGCACTCCGAGGGCTCGCTGCTCAATTCCATTTCGCTGACCCAGACCGAGGCCCGGACGGCGTTCGGCAACGATACCGTCTATATGGAGAAATACCTGGAACGGCCGCGCCATGTGGAGTTCCAGGTGCTGGCCGACGGCGAGGGCAAAGCCATCCATCTGGGGGAGCGCGACTGCTCCATGCAGCGCCGCCACCAGAAGGTGGTGGAAGAGGCGCCGGCGCCCGGCATCAGCGACGCCGAACGCCAGCGCATGGGCGAGCGCTGCGCCGAAGCCTGCGCCCGCATCGGCTACCGGGGCGCGGGCACGTTCGAGTTTCTGTACCAGGACGGCGAGTTCTATTTCATTGAAATGAATACCCGGGTACAGGTGGAGCACCCGGTCACCGAATTGGTCACCGGCGTCGACATCGTCAAGGAACAGTTGTTCATCGCCGCCGGCCAGGGCCTGTCCTACCGCCAGGAGGACATCGTGATGCGCGGCCATGCGGTCGAGTGCCGCATCAACGCCGAGCACGCCGAGACCTTCATTCCCTCGCCCGGCACCATCACCCAGTATCACGCCGCCGGCGGACCGGGCATCCGTTGGGATTCCCACATCTATCACGGCTACCGGGTGCCGCCCTATTACGACTCGATGATCGGCAAGCTCATCGCCCACGGCGAAACCCGCACCTCGGCCCTGGCCCGCATGCGCGGCGCCCTGGCGGAGATGGTGATCGAGGGCATCGAGACCAACATCGCGCTGCACCACGACATCATGTCCGATGCCGCCTTCATCGCCGGCGGCACCGACATCCATTACCTGGAAAAGAAGCTGAATCTGTAGGTGTGTCCGTGGGAGATTCACGGGTCGTGGCGACTCGTAAACGATGGTTGTTTGGAGCCACGGAACCCACGGAATCCACGGAAGGGAAAAGGCAAAGCGCCACGGAACACACGGAAAGCACGGACGGGTTTATTCGGCGCAATGCGCTGCGCTTATTGCGCCCTACATGACTGGAGTCAGTCCACGGAATCCACGGAATCCACGGAATCCGCGGAAGGGAAAAGGCAAAGGCCAATGCGCCACGGAAGACACGGAAAGCACGGACAAATGAATGTCCGTCAGGCGCAATGGGCTAAACGTAGGGTGCAATAAGCGCAGCGCATTGCACCAGAGAGACTGCGACGGGCACAACGAATCCGGCGGAGGCTTCCGATTGCCGACGAGCCCTTCTTGATTGAAATTTCCGTGCTTTCCGTGTCTTCCGTGGCGCCTTTGATTTTCATTCACGACTTTTCCGTGGGTTCTGTGGATTCCGTGGCTCTCACGCGGTAGGGCGATCAGGTTGAGTGAAACATCCAACCATGGCATGGCAGCAGATCAGTCTGGAAGTGGCCGAGCCCGACGGCGAACGGGCGGCGGAGTTGCTCTCCGACATGGGCGCGCTGTCGGTGACCCTGCGGGACGCCGAGGACCAGCCCATCTTCGAGCCGCCGCCCGGTGCCACGCCCCTGTGGGCGCGCATCCAGGTGGTGGGGCTGTTCGATGCCGGTGCCGACATGGAGCCGGTGCGCCGTGCCCTGGCGGATGCCTTCGGGCCCGCGGTGCTGGAGCGGCTCGCCGTCGCGCCCCTGGAGGACCGCGACTGGGTGCGCGCGTGGATGGACGATTTCCGTCCCATGCAGTTCGGCGCGCGCCTGTGGGTGTGTCCCAGCGGATACACGCCGCCCGATCCCGGCGCCGTCAATCTGTACCTGGACCCGGGGATGGCGTTCGGTACCGGCACCCATGCCACCACCGCCTTGTGCCTGCAATGGCTGGACGCCCATCCCCCTGTGGACTGCGAGGTCATCGACTACGGCTGCGGCTCCGGGATTCTGGCGGTGGCCAGTGCGCGCCTGGGTGCCCGCCATGTGTGGGCGGTGGACAACGACCCCCAGGCGCTGATCGCCTCCCGGGACAACGCGGAACGCAATGGGGTGGCGCATCTCATTGACGCTGTGTTGCCCCAGGCGCTGCCCCTTGTGCAGGCCGACGTGCTGATTGCGAACATACTGGCCGGTCCGCTGGTGGAACTGGCGCCCGCGTTCGCCGAACGGGTGCGGTCCGGCGGCCGGGTGGTGCTGTCGGGCATTCTGGAGGAGCAGGCGCAGCTGCTGCTGGACGCCTACGCACCGGCTTTCCGGATGGCGTCGCCGGCGGTCCGTGAAGGGTGGGTGCGACTGGAGGGCGTGCGGCGCTGATCCGCTGCGCCTCCGTGACCGGTTGCCTACACCCGCCCGCCGAATGGCGTTACCATCGGCTGCACTGACTGCCACCTGACGGCGCCCGGACGCGATCTCCATGTACACCAGTTGCCCTTCCTGTCACACCGTGTTCCGGATCCACCCCGACCAGCTCGGGGTCGCCAACGGCCTGGTGCGCTGCGGCGTCTGTGACGAATCCTTTCTGGCGCTGGGACGTCTGTACGAGCGGCTGGACGATGTGCCTGGTGCAATACCGCCGGAGGATGTGGTTGCCGGCGTCGATGAGCAGGGCGAGCCCGCGCCGCTGTCGGCACCATCGCCGGTGGAGGCGACAGCGGAGACTGTAACGCAGGAGGAACACATCACGGCAGCCGCAGTGCCGCCGCGTGTGCCCGACTCCCTATCCGCAGAACCGGGGGCGGACCAGCCGGTATCCGTCGACAAGTCCGCCGCCTTCGACGTGCAGCACAAAGAACCGGTGGTGCCGCAGGGCTTTGCGTTGGATGAGGGGGGCGATGAACCTGACGTGCATCTGTTTGCGGATGACATGCCGCCCATCCTGAAGGCCGATCTGGAGGCCGAAGCGCAGCGTCGCCGCCCGGGGGTGGTGGTGCTGGGAACGTTCGCGGCTCTGATTCTGATGGCGGGGCTGGGGGTACAGTATGTTTACTACCAGCGCGACATGCTCGCCCATATCCCGGCAATGCGCCCGTGGCTGGTGCGTCTGTGCGGTGCGGTCGGTTGCGAACTGCCGCTGCCGCGCGATCCGCAACGCATTGAGCTGTTGGCCCGCGATGTGCACAGCGACCCGAACGCCGACAACGCGTTGCTCATCAGTGCAACGTTCGTAAACCGCGCCCCGTATCGTCAAGCCTATCCGCTGTTGGGTGTGCAGTTTTCGAACCTTTCCGGCACGCTCATTGCAGCGCGCTATTTCCGTCCTTCCGAGTATCTGCCTGCGGACACCGCTCCGGATAGCGGCATTGCAGCCGGCGCTACGGTGCACGTCACACTTGCGGTGTCTGATCCGGGCAACAAAGCAGTGTCCTACCAGTTCGACTTTCACTAACGCGAAAATTGCACCGCTCATCCGGGCGAGACCGCTTTATCCTGTTGCGCCGAACGGGTATCATGACCCGCTCTCGCGGAAGCCTGCTTCGGCTCCGTTCCCACCGAGGCACCGAATGCAGATCGGACCATACCGTCTGGACAACAGGCTCGTATTGGCTCCCATGGCAGGAGTCACCGACCGGCCTTTCCGGCAGTTGTGCCGGCGGCTGGGTGCGGGCATGGCTGTATCGGAAATGGTGTCGTCCAATGCACGGTTGTGGGACAGCGCCAAGACCCGCCGGCGCATCGATCACGACGGCGAACCGCTGCCGCGTTCGGTGCAGATCGCCGGTGCCGATCCGCAGCAGATGGCGCAGGCCGCGCGCTTCAATGTCGCCCACGGTGCGCAGATCATCGACATCAACATGGGCTGTCCCGCCAAGAAGGTATGCAATGTGATGGCCGGCTCCGCGCTGCTGCGCGACGAGTCGCTGGTCGGCCGCATTCTGGATGCGGTCGTGGCGGCGGTGGACGTGCCCGTAACCTTGAAGATCCGCACCGGCTGGGATGCCGACCATCGCAACGGTGTGGCGGTCGCCCGTATTGCGCAGCAGGCCGGTGTGCAGGCACTGGCGGTGCACGGCCGCACGCGGGCCTGCGGCTTCACCGGCACGGCGGAGTACGACACCATCGGCGCCATCAAGGCGGCGGTGTCCATCCCGGTGATCGCCAACGGCGACATCGACACGCCGGAGAGCGCCGCCCGCGTACTGGTACGCACCGGCGCCGACGGTCTGATGATCGGGCGCGGCGCCCAGGGCCGTCCCTGGATCTTTCGCGAAATCGCCCATTTTCTCGCCACCGGCGAGCGTCTGCCGGAGCCGCCCCTGGATGAAGTGCGCGATATCCTGCTGGGCCACCTGCAAGAGCTCTACAGCTTCTACGGCGAATACACCGGCGTGCGGGTCGCCCGCAAGCATGTGTCCTGGTACGTCAAAGGCCAGGTCCGCGGCGAGGTCTTTCGCCGCCGTTTCAATGCCGTGGACGACGCTGCCGAACAGTTGCGTCTGACGCGGGAGTATTTCCTGCAGCTGGGCGATGCGCGGGGTCTGGCGGCATGAGCCGGCCGGCTTCCGACGAGAGCGTGGTGCGCGTCCGCCCCGCCAGCCGGCGCGAGCTGGAACGCCCGCTGGGCGATTGCGTAAAGCTGGCCCTGGAGGCGTACTTCCGGGACCTGGACGGCCACGGCGCGGCCGATGTGTTCCGCATGGTGCTGGGGGAGGTGGAGCCGGCCATGCTGCAGACCGTGATGAACTACGCCGGGGGCAATCAGACCCGTGCAGCGGAGATTCTCGGCATCACGCGCAGTACCCTACGCAAGAAACTGAAACAGTACGGCATCGAATAAATCGCCCCAAGGCCGTTGCTCGGCAGCCGGGCGGCGCTGCGGCGGTGTCCCGTCGCGGGCGCTCATTCAATCACGTGAAGGCATACGACATGGCAGCAATCAAACGGGCGCTGATCAGCGTCTCCGACAAGACCGGCGTGGTGGATTTCGCACGCCGCCTGCAGGACATGGGCGTGGAGATATTGTCCACCGGCGGGACGGCGAAGCTGCTGGCCGACAACGGCATCGCGGTGGTGGAAGTGTCCGATTACACCGGCTTTCCCGAGATGATGGACGGGCGCGTGAAGACGCTCCATCCGCGCGTGCACGGCGGCATCCTGGGCCGCCGCGGCATCGACGACGCGGTGATGGCCGAGCACGCACATTCCGCCCATCGACCTGGTGGTGGTCAACCTGTATCCCTTCGAGCAGACCGTCGCCCGGCCGGACTGCGATCTGCCCACGGCCATCGAGAACATCGACATCGGCGGACCGGCCATGCTGCGTGCCGCCGCCAAGAACCACGACGCCGTGACGGTGGTGGTGGACAGCGCCGACTACCAGACCGTGCTGACCGATATGGATGCCCATGGGGGAAGAGTCGCCGCCCCGACGCGCTACCGGCTGGCCGTCAAGGTGTTCGAGCACACCGCCCGCTACGACGGCGCCATCGCCAACTACCTGGGTGCCATCGAGCCCGACGGCACCCGGGAGGCCTTTCCGCGCACCCTGTCGCTGCAGTACCGCAAGGTGCAGCCCATGCGCTATGGCGAGAACCCGCACCAGCGCGCCGCCTTCTACGTGGAACAGGACGCCGATCAGGCGTGCGTGGCCACCGCCCGCCAGCTGCAGGGCAAGGAGCTGTCCTACAACAACGTCGCCGACACCGACGCCGCACTGGAGTGCGTGAAATCCTTCACCGAAGGGCCGGCCTGCGTGATCGTCAAACACGCCAATCCCTGCGGCGTCGCGCTGGGCGCCAACCTGCTGGAAGCCTATGACCGGGCTTTCAAGACCGATCCCACCTCCGCCTTCGGCGGCATCATCGCCTTCAACCGGCCGCTGGACGCCGATACGGCCAAGGCCATCGTCGAGCGCCAGTTCGTGGAGGTGATTATCGCTCCCGGCGTCGAAGAGGCAGCGGCCCCCGTGCTGGCGGCCAAGAAGAACGTGCGGGTGCTGGTGTGCGGCCAATGGGGCGCCGAGCCCGTGCCGGGGCTGGACTTCAAGCGGGTGGTGGGCGGTCTGCTGGTCCAGGACCGCGACATCGGGCGTGTCGCCGCGGACGACCTGAAAGTGGTGACCCGCCGTGCTCCGAATGCCCAGGAGCTGCAGGATCTGCTGTTCGCCTGGCGGGTGGCCAAGTTCGTCAAGTCCAATGCCATCGTCTACTGCCGCGACGGCATGACCATCGGCGTCGGCGCCGGCCAGATGAGCCGCGTCTACAGCGCCAAGATCGCCGGCATCAAGGCCGCCGACGAGAACCTGCAGGTAGCCGGCTCGGTGATGGCCTCCGATGCCTTCTTCCCGTTCCGCGACGGCATCGACCAGGCGGCCGAAGCCGGCATCAGTGCCGTCATCCAGCCCGGCGGCTCCATGCGCGACGAAGAGGTGATCGCCGCCGCCGACGAGCACGGCATGGCCATGGTGTTTACGGGGATGCGGCATTTTCGGCACTGAACTGCCGGAATGATGAAGTTTGAACGATGAATGATGAACTGGAGGGGGAATAGGTACGCGGAATCGTGAAGGATGCATTGCCGGTCGTCGCAACGGCTGTTGTGACTCAGGTCGTCATTCAACATTCGGCGTTCCTCGTTTCTTTCCGCGGGGTTTTCCTAGATGAACGTTCTGATAATCGGTGGCGGGGGGCGCGAGCATGCATTGGCATGGAAAGCGGCTCAGTCGCCGCTGGCGGATTGTGTGTACGTGGCGCCGGGCAACGCCGGCACGGACAGCGAAACGGGGGTGGAGAACGTTGCCATCGCGGCCGAGGATGTTTCCGCGCTGGTGGAGTTCGCCCGCGACAAGCAGGTCGGCCTCACCATTGTCGGCCCCGAGGCGCCGCTGGTGGCCGGCGTGGTGGACGCCTTCCGGGACGCGGGCCTGAAGTGCTTCGGCCCGACCCGGGCCGCCGCCGAACTGGAGGGGTCCAAGGCGTTCACCAAGGATTTTCTGGCACGCCACGGCATCCCCACGGCGGCCTACGGCACGTTCACGGACGTGGACGCCGCCATCGACTACATCCGACGCCAGGGCGCGCCCATCGTCGTCAAGGCGGACGGGCTGGCGGCCGGCAAGGGTGTCGTGGTGGCCATGACCGAAGACGAAGCCGTCGCCGCCGTGCGGGAGATGCTGGCCGAGGGCGCTTTCGGCGATGCGGGCCGTCAGGTGGTGGTGGAGGAATTTCTGCAGGGCGAGGAGGCGAGCTTCATCGTCATGGTGGACGGCGAGCATATCCTGCCGCTGGCCACGTCCCAGGACCACAAGGCCCGTGACGACGGCGACACCGGACCGAACACCGGCGGCATGGGGGCGTACTCCCCGGCGCCGGTGGTGACGCCGGAGCTGCACCGGCAGGTCATGGCCCAGGTCATCGAGCCCACCGTGCGCGGGCTGGCCGCCGACGGCCGCCCCTACACCGGCTTTCTGTATGCCGGCCTGATGATAGACGCGCACGGCGTTCCCAAGGTGCTGGAGTACAACTGCCGGTTCGGCGACCCCGAGACCCAGCCGATTCTGATGCGGCTGCGCTCGGATCTGGTGGAGTTGTGCCTTGCCGGCATCGACGGGCGCCTGGATCAGCTGACTGTGGACTGGGACCCGCGCCCGGCGGTGGGGGTGGTGATGGCCGCCGGCGGCTATCCCGGCAGCTACCGCAAGGGCGACCCCATCGAAGGATTGATCGAGGAATACCCGCCGGACGCGAAGATCTTCCATGCAGGCACTGCGCGCCAAGCGGGGGAAGTGGTGACCAGCGGCGGGCGGGTGCTGTGTGCCTGCGCTCTGGGCGACACCGTTGCCGATGCGCGCGAACGGGCCTACCAACTGGTGCGCACGGTGCGTTGGAGCGGCGTGTTCTATCGGACCGATATCGGTTACCGCGCAGTGGCCCGTGAGGCCGAGGCTGGCAGCGCCCGCTGACCTGTCCCGCCGCCGGCCCGCGGTGGCAGTTGATCTGCGTCAATTACATCCGTCTGCCGTGATTTCATCATGAACCGGCGTCCCAGGGGCGGCATTGCGCTGCCACTGCCCGGCACTGTTGTGCGCGGGCGGCATGGTCTGGTGACGGAGATCGGCATGCAACGTGATGAGCTTGTGGTTGTGGACACCGGGGTGTCCACGGCCGCCGAAAATATCGCCGTCGACCGCGCCTGGTTGGCCGCTCACGGGCGGGGCGAGCGTGACAACCTGCTGCGCTTCTACCGCAGCAGGCCCGGCGTGTGGCTGGGTGCGAACCAGTTCGCCGAACGCGAGGTACGGCTCGATTACTGCGACAGTCATTCCCTTCCGGTCGTCCGCCGCCTCACCGGCGGAGGCGCTCTTTACGTCGATGAGGGGCAGGTCGGCTGGACACTGATCGTCCCCCGCGGAACGCACGCCGGTGCAGACGAATTCGGGGAGGTGCACCGGCGCGCCGCGCAGGCGATGGTCGATGGGCTGGCGAGCCTGGGTGTGGATGCCCTCTTCAAGGCGCCCAACGACGTGCAGGTCGAGGGCCGTAAGCTGGCCAGTTGTTTCGCGACCTTCCATCGGGACTCGGTGCTGGTGCACGGCATGTTGCTGGTCGATGTGGACGTCGATCGTGCGCTCCACGCCCTGCGGGTGCCTACCGAGAAGCTCTCCCCGGACGGCCTGGCGGGCGCGCGGCAGCGCCTGACGACCCTGCGCGAGCAATGCGGCAAGGTGCCGTCGTTCAAACAGCTCGAGCGTGCGCTTGGCGGAGCGCTGGTGGCCGGCTTCGGAGGGCGCCCGCGCAAGGCGACCAAGTCGGTGTATGCCGCGCTGCGCACGCTGGACGACGCCGTCGATACCGAAGCGCCATGGCTGCCGGATGCCGTGGCCGCCCATGCTCCGTTCGGGCGCAGAGGCGAAGAACCCGCGGAGGCTTTGCTCAAGACCGCCGGCGGGCTGCTGCGCGCGCGCATCGAAGTGGATTCGCCGGCACGCCGGGTGTGCGCTCTGTCGCTGGCCGGCGATGTGTTCGTGCATCCGGCCGATCTGTTTGAACGGATCGGGCGGGAGGTGGCCGGCATTGCGGTTTCCGACTTGCACAGCCGGCTGGCTGAGCGTCTGCGCCGTGCCGATGTGCGCCTGCAGGGCTGCACGGCCCGGGAGGTGACCGACGTCGTGGCTCTTGCCGTCGACCGCCTGGAACAGCGCCTGCTGTTCGGCTTCACCTCCGAACAGGCCAATCGTTTGATGGTGCTCGGTCAGAAGCGGGGATTGGCTGCCCGGGACATACTGAGCCGCGCCGAGGCGATGTTGGTGCCCTATTGCGCCAAGCCGGTGGATTGCCGGTGGCGCAATCGCGACGGCTGTCCGGAATGCCGCAAATGCGAAGTGGGCCGCGCCTACCAGCTCGGCCGTATCCACGGCATGCGTATTGTGTCGATCAACAACTACGAGCACCTTTGCCGCACTCTCGCCGAGCTCAGGGACGACGGCGTGCAAGGCCTGGTGGGGATGTGCTGTCAGCACTTTTTCATCAAGCGCAACCAGGCTTTCGTGGACTCGGGTATCCCGATGGTGCTGATGGATATCGGCGGCTCGAACTGTTACGAGCTGGGTCAGGAGGAACAGGCCTACGCCGGCACGTTCGCCGCCAGCTCCCGTCTGGATGTGCCGGTCCTGGAGCGGGTGATGCACTACGTGCCTGTTCGCCGCGGGCAACACACTTCCGGTTGACCGCACCGGTCCGCCGGTTCCCGGCGGCCACCCGTGCGGCGCCCTGTCCTGCTCCTGCCATCGTGTACTATAGCGGTGGGCAAACCTTCAGGGTGGCGGCATTTCATGAAGATCAGACCGGGTGCTTTCAAGTACGACTACCGCGGCATGGACGTTGCGTCCATCAAGCGTTCGCTCGCCAACCGCCTGGTGTATGCGGTCGGCAAGGATCCCTTCACGGCCAAGCCCAGGGACTGGTACCACGCCCTCGTCTATACCGCCCGCGACCGGCTCACCGACCGCTGGATGGACACCATGCGTGCCTATTACCGCGAGGATGCCAAGCGGGTCTACTACCTGTCGCTGGAATTCCTGATCGGACGCACGCTGAGCAACAGCCTGCTCAACATGGATATCGAGCAGGAGGCGAAGGATGTGCTGACGGCCATCGGTCTGGAGCTGGAGGCGCTGCAGGACGAGGAGCCGGATGCCGCCCTGGGCAACGGCGGGCTGGGACGGTTGGCGGCCTGTTTCCTCGATTCCATGGCCACCCTGAGGCTGCCGGGTTACGGCTACGGTATCCGCTACGAGTACGGCATGTTCCGCCAGCGCATCGTCGACGGCGAGCAGGTTGAAAAGCCCGAGAACTGGCTGCGTTACGGCAACCCCTGGGAGTTCCCGCGTCCCGAAGTCCTGTACCCGGTACAGTTCGGCGGCCGCGTCGTCGAGTACCGGGACGGCAAAGGAGGTCTGCACTGCCACTGGGTGGACAGCGAAAACATCATGGCGATGGCCTATGACACGCCCATACCCGGCTATCATACCAATACGGTCAATAACATGCGGCTATGGTCGGCCAAGGCGACCCGCGAGTTCGATCTGGGCTATTTCAACGAAGGCAACTACATCAAGGCCGTCGAGGAGAAGAACGCATCGGAGAATCTCTCGCGGGTGCTCTATCCGAGCGACATGACCGACGTGGGACGCGAACTGCGCCTGCGCCAGCAGTACTTCTTCGTCAGTGCCTCCCTGCAGGACATCCTGTTCCGGTTCCACAAGCAGCATGCCGGTTTCGACGCGCTGCCGGACAAGATCGCCATTCAGCTCAACGATACCCATCCGGCCATCGCCATTCCGGAGATGATGCGCCTGTTGGTGGACGTGCATCGATTGCCCTGGGAGCGGGCCTGGGATCTGAGTCGCCTCACCTTCTCGTACACCAACCATACGCTGATGCCCGAGGCGCTCGAGCGCTGGCCGGTGAGCATGATACAGAGGCTGCTGCCCCGTCATCTCGAAATCATCTATGAGATCAACAGGCGTTTTCTCGATGAGGTGCGCCATCGCCACCCCGGAGATACCGAACGCGTCAGACGGATGTCGCTCATCGACGAAGCCGGCGAGCGAAGCGTGCGCATGGCGCATCTGGCGATCGTCGGCAGTCACAAGGTCAACGGCGTGTCCGGCGTGCACACGGAACTGATGCGCGAAACCATCTTTGGCGATTTCGATCGGTTCTATCCGGGCAAGATCATCAACATCACCAACGGCGTGACGCCCAGGCGCTGGCTGAACCAGGTCAATCGCCCGCTGGCCCGTCTTGTCACCGAGCATGCAGGGCGCGGCTGGGTGCGCGATCTCACCCATCTCGAGCGCCTGGAGCCCCTGGCTGACGATCCGGAGTTTCGCGCCGCCTTCCGACAGGTGAAACACCAGAACAAGGTTCACCTGGCCAAGCTCGTGCTGCGCCACCTGCACATTACCGTAGACGTCAATTCGCTGTTCGACGTGCAGGTCAAGCGCATCCACGAGTACAAGCGCCAGCTGCTCAATGTGCTGCACGCGATCAGCCTGTACAACCGTATGCGCGCCAATCCGGACGCCGGGTGGGTGACGCGCACCATCATCTTCGGCGGCAAAGCGGCGCCGGGCTATGTCATGGCCAAGCTCATCGTGCGCCTGATCCACGATGTGGCGGATGTGGTCAACCACGATCCCGCTATCCGCGATCAGCTCAAGATCGTGTTCGTGCCCAACTACGACGTCACTACGGCGGGAGACATCATTCCGGCCGCGGACCTCTCAGAGCAGATCTCCACCGCAGGTACGGAAGCATCCGGTACCGGGAACATGAAGCTCGCCCTGAACGGGGCGCTGACCATCGGGACATTCGACGGGGCCAACGTCGAAATTCTCGACGCGGTGGGGGAGGACAACATCTTTCTGTTCGGGCTCAAGCGTGAGGAAGTCGCCGGGCTGAGCGCCCGGGGCTATCGCCCGTGGGACCTGTATCACGCGGATCCGGAGCTGCGCGAGGTGTTGGATATGATCGGTACGGGGTACTTCTGCCAGCAGGAACCGGACCGCTACCAACCGCTGTTCGATGCGCTCACCGACGGCGGCGACCGGTTCATGCTGTTGGCCGACTTTGCCGCCTACCGTGACAGCCAGCGTGCGGTGGAAGCCTTGTACGGCGATACGCAGGAGTGGACCCGGCGGGCCATACTCAACGTGGCCCGCATGGGTCGTTTCTCCAGCGACCGTACGGTCATGGAGTATGTCGATAAGATCTGGAAGACGCGGCCGGTTGCCCTGGAGTAGACGCCAGCAGCTTCAGCGTTTCATGGAGTCGAAGAAGTCGGCGTTGGTCTTGGTCTCTTTCAGCTTGTCCAGCAGGAATTCCATGGCGGCCAGCTCGTCCATGGGATGCAGCAGCTTGCGCAGGATCCACATCTTCTGCAGTTCGTCCGGCTTGGTGAGCAGTTCTTCGCGGCGGGTTCCGGAACGATTGATGTTGATGGACGGATAGATTCGCTTCTCGGCAATCTTGCGGTCCAGGTGGATTTCCATGTTGCCGGTGCCTTTGAACTCTTCGTAGATCACGTCGTCCATGCGCGAGCCGGTTTCCACCAGGGCGGTGGCGAGGATGGTCAGGCTGCCGCCTTCCTCGATGTTGCGCGCGGCCCCGAAGAATCGCTTGGGCCGATGCAGGGCGTTGGCGTCCACGCCGCCGGTGAGCACCTTGCCGGAAGACGGAATGACGGTGTTGTAGGCGCGCGCCAGGCGGGTGATGGAGTCGAGCAGGATCACCACATCCTTCTTGTGTTCCACCAGGCGCTTGGCCTTCTCGATGACCATTTCGGCCACCTGCACGTGGCGGCTGGCGGGCTCGTCGAAGGTGCTGGAGATCACCTCGCCGCGCACCGAACGCGCCATTTCCGTGACCTCTTCAGGGCGCTCGTCGATCAGCAGCACGATGAGGTAGCACTCGGGGTGATTGGCGCTGATCGATTGGGCCACATTCTGCAGCAGCACGGTCTTGCCCGCCTTGGGCGGAGAAACGATCAGTCCGCGCTGGCCCTTGCCGATCGGTGCCACCATGTCGATGACCCGGGCGGTGATGTCTTCGGTGCTGCCGTTGCCGCGCTCCAGGGTCATGCGCTGATTGGCGTGCAGCGGCGTCAGGTTCTCGAACAGGACCTTGTTGCGGGCATTCTCCGGCGGCTCGAAGTTGATTTCGTTGACCTTCAGCAGCGCGAAGTAACGTTCGCCCTCCTTGGGAGGGCGGATCTTCCCGGCCACCGTGTCGCCGGTGCGCAGGCTGAAGCGGCGGATCTGGCTGGGCGACACGTAGATGTCGTCGGGTCCTGCCAGATAGGAGCTGTCCGCCGAACGCAGGAACCCAAAGCCGTCCTGCAGGATTTCCAGCACGCCGTCCCCGTAGATGTCCTCGCCGCTTTTTGCGTGCGCCTTCAGAATGGAGAAGATGATGTCCTGCTTGCGGGACCGGGCGGCGCCCTCGATGTCCATGGAGCGCGCAAGCTCGACGATGTCAGTGGCTGGTTTCTGTTTGAGTTCCGTCAGGTTCATGTTCACACAGGGCTCTGGAGTTGAAGCGTAATTGAGTTTAAGGATGGCGATCAGGCCCGACTGGGGTGCGGGCCATACAGCTTACGGGGGGTTGCCGTTACCGGCGGGCAGTCGTTCTATTCTGGGTATTGTACCTGCTCTCCAGTTGCCAGGATACCACGCTGCCGGAATACCGTCCAGCCGCTCGCGACCGGACGGTATGGGGGTTTCACAGGTTGCTGTCGATGAAAGCGGTCAACTGCGACTTGGACAGTGCGCCGACCTTGGTGGCTTCCACGTTGCCGCCCTTGAACAGCATCAACGTCGGGATGCCTCGAATGCCGTACTTGGGCGGTGTCTGAGGATTGTCGTCAATGTTGAGCTTGGCCACCCGGATCTTGCCCGCGTACTCTTCGGCGATCTCATCGAGGATGGGGGCGATCATCTTGCAGGGACCGCACCACTCGGCCCAATAATCCACCAGCACCGGTTCGGAAGAGTTCAGCACTTCGCTTTCGAAGTTGTCGTCGGTGACGTGTACCATGCGCTCACTCACTGTCAAAGTCTCCTCAAATCAATACGGCGATTCGCCCGGCGAATCGATCGATCCACCGCATAGGGGAAAGCAAACATGCATGGGGCTGCTCCGCTTGAGCGCGGCCGCCGGCAATACATCATCAGTGAAGCGCCGTTGACCTGAAATGCGGGTCGATCATGTATGTCGTGGGAACGGGGCTTTCCTTAGTAACGAGGCTCGCCAATGCCGCAACCTCTGTTACCTGTCGATCTCACGGTTGCTTGGCGTGCTGAACGGCGGTGGGATCGGGCGATCCGTACCCACAATGTCGACATTTGAGCCCATCCGGCGGCGCATTTCAAGTCCACCGTCGGGCGGAATTACTGTATTCTAGGCCGCCATGAGTGAACAACATCTGACCGAACACGAATTCGCCAGCTTTGATCTGCCTAAGGAGTTGATGCAAGGCCTTGAAGAGGCGGGTTTTTCGCGCTGCACTCCCATACAGGCGCACACCTTGCCGCTGTCGCTCAAAGGCCTGGATGTAGCGGGTCAGGCGCAGACCGGCACCGGCAAGACGGCGGCCTTTTTGCTGGCCACCTTCAAGCACCTGATGACCCATCCCCCGGCCGAGGGGCACCGAGCCAATCAGCCCCGGGCCCTGATCCTGGCGCCCACCCGCGAGTTGGCCATCCAGATCCATCGCGACGCGGAGCTGTTGGGCCGCCACACGGGGCTGCGCCTGGGGCTGGCCTACGGCGGAACCGGCTACGAGCAGCAGCGCCAGACGCTGGAGGCGGGCGTCGATGTGCTGATCGGAACGCCGGGCCGGTTGATCGACTACTTCAAGCAGAAGGTGTTCGACCTGAAGATGGCCCAGGTCGTGGTGCTCGATGAAGCCGACCGCATGTTCGACCTGGGCTTCATCAAGGACATCCGTTACCTGCTGCGTCGTTGTCCGCCGCCGGACCAGCGCCTGGGGCTGCTGTTCTCGGCGACCTTGGCCCTGCGGGTGACCGAGCTGGCCTACGAGCACATGAACAACCCGGAGCTGGTGAAGGTCGAGCCAGAACAGGTGACCGCGGCCCATGTGCGCCAGGTGCTGTATCACGTCTCCAACGACGAGAAGATTCCGCTGCTGATCGGGCTGCTCAAGCACATGGACCCCCAGCGCAGCATCGTGTTCGTCAATACCAAGCGGGCCGCGGATCAGGTGTGGGCCTATCTCGAGGGCAACGGCTTCAAGGCTGCCGTGCTGTCGGGCGACGTCCCCCAGCGCACCCGTCAGTCCCTGCTGCAGCGTTTTCAAGCCGGCGAGTTGCCGGTGCTGGTGGCAACCGACGTGGCAGCCCGCGGCCTCCACATTCCGGAGGTCAGCCATGTGTTCAATTTCGACCTGCCCCAGGATGCCGAAGACTACGTGCACCGGATCGGCCGTACCGCCCGTCTCGGGGCGGAAGGCGATGCCATCAGCTTCGCCTGCGAGACCTACGTCTACTCCCTGCCGGAGATCGAGACCTACATCGGCGCCAAGGTGCCGGTGGAAGCCGTGGACGAGCAGCTGCTGGCGAAGCTCGAGCCGCCGGTGCGCCGTCCGCACCGCGAGCGCCCGGGCGCCGGCAAGGGGCGCGGGCCGGGCCGCGGACGACCGGGTGGCGGTCAGCGAAGACCCCACAGGAAGCCCTAGGCCACTAGGTCGATCCGGCAACGGGCTTTCTGATAAGCTTGCCGCCGTGTACCGGCAAGCCTCCCGGCCGGTGGACGGATGAAAATCGCCGTGTTAGCACGAGAAAACCTGATGCACCTGCTCCAGGGTCGGGGCGTCGAGCGCCTGGCCGGGGCAGTGAACCTGTTGCTGGTGCTTTGGGCGGCCTATCTGCTGGCGCAGTTGACCTGGCGGGTAGTCCCTCCGCCCGCGGTGCCCGAGCCCCAGGCGCGCATTCAGACGCCCCTTGGCGCGGCTGCCAAGACCCGGCAGGCGGCCCCTATCGCCCAGTGGCATCTGTTCGGCGAGGCGGCCTCCGGTCCGGACCCTTCCGCTCAGCCCATCAATGCGCCGGAAACCCACCTCAATTTGGTGCTGCGCGGTGTGTTATCCTCCAGCGACGTCGCCCATGCCCGTGCCATCATTGCCGATCCCAACGGCAACGAAAACTACTATGCGGTGGGCGCCGAACTGCCGGGCGGTGCGGAGCTGACCCGGATTTACCCCGATCGCGTGATACTTCGGCGTAATGGGCGTTATGAGACCCTGAAGCTGCCCAAGGACCAGGTGGGTGGCGCGCGCGGACCGGGCAGTGCAGGGAATATCGCGACGACCGACAACCGTACCGCGGGGCGGTTGTTGCGTCATTATCGGAATGCACTCGCTCACAACCCCGGCGAACTGCTCCAGCTGGTGCGTCCCCAGGCGGCGATCGAGCAGGGCCGCTTCGTCGGGTTTCGCTTGCGTCCCGGCGAACGACCGGCGCTGCTGGGGGAGCTCGGGCTGCACAACGGCGACATTGTCACTGCCATCAACGGGGTCGAGCTCGACAGTCCCGGCAAGGGCATCACGGCACTGCAGAACCTGAAGAGTGCCAGCTCGGTGAACCTGACTGTCCAGCGCGGCGGACGGCGGATCAATCTGGCTTTCCAGATCCCCTGATCCGCGCCGGCGCAACATTGACATACTGAGGTTGGAGGACCGATGGAGGCCTTTGGGGGTATGTGGCGCCGTCCCGCGGCGCCGGTGAGTGGAACGGTCCGCTGGCGGTGGCTGCCCGGGCTGCTGCTGTGCATCGTTGCGCTTGCTGTGGGTGAAGGCCGCCGCGGCGGAGAGCGTGACCCTGAACCTCAAGGATGCCGACATCGGCGCCCTGATCGGCACGGTCTCCCAGATCACCGGCAAGAATTTCATCGTCGATCCGCGCGTGAAGGGCAAGGTGACGGTGATCTCGTCCCATCCCATGAGCAGCGACGAGGTCTACCAGGTCTTCCTTTCCATCCTGCAGGTGCACGGCTTCGCGGCGGTGCGCTCGGGCGACGTCATCAAGATCGTTCCCGACATCAATGCCAAGCAGGACGCCATCCCCACGGCCACCCCCGGGCGCCCCGGCGAAGGCGACGAAATGGTCACCCGCGTGGTGCAGGTCACCAACGTGTCGGCCGCCCAGCTGGTGCCCATCCTGCGTCCGCTGGTGCCCCAGCAGGGCCACCTGGCCGCGTATCCGGCCAGCAACGTGCTGATCATTTCCGATCGCGCCGACAACGTCGAGCGGCTGGTCAAGATCATCCACACCATCGATTCGGTCAAGGACAACCAGATCGACGTGGTGCCTCTGAAGCACGCTTCGGCCGCCGACGTGGTGCGCATATTGACCGCGCTGGTGCACAGCGAGGCCTCCCAGGGCAAGTCGCCGGGCGGCGCCGGTCCCAGCGTGATTGCCGATGAACGTACCAACAGCGTGCTGATCGGCGGCGACAAGGCCGAAAGGGTGCGGCTGCGGGCCATCATCGCCCAGCTGGATTCTGCGCAGGAGCAAGGCGGCGCCACCCACGTGATCTACCTCAAGTACGCCAAGGCCAAGGACCTGGTGCCGGTTCTCACCGGCGTCAGCAGCTCCGTGGCCAAGGGCAAGAAGGGCCAGCCCCAGGCCCAGCAGAACGACGTCTCGGTGCAGGCCGACGAAAGCGCCAACGCGCTGGTGATCACGGCGCCTCCGGATATCTACCGTTCACTGAAGTCGGTGGTCGAGAAACTGGACGTGCGCCTTGCCCAGGTGCTGGTCGAGGCGGTGATTGCCGAGATTTCCTCGGACAAGGCGGCCGAGCTGGGTATCCAGTGGCGGTCCACCTCGGACATCAGCGGTTCCGGGGTTATCGGCGGCACCAATTTCAGCACCGGCACCAGCATCAATCAGGTGGCCCAGAACCCTCTCAACACCGGTGACGGCCTGAGCATCGGCTATTTCAACGGGACCAGCAGCATCTTCGGCACGAATTTTCTGAACGTCGGCGCTCTGCTGCGGGCGCTGGCGGGCGATACCTCCACCAACATTCTGTCCACGCCCTCGCTGGTGACCCTGGACAATCAGGAGGCGGAAATCATCGTCGGCCAGAATGTGCCCATCGTGACCGGCAGCTTCACCAATACGGGTGCGGCGCAGGGTTCGGTGAATCCCTTCCAGACCATTCAGCGCGAGGATGTGGGCCTGACGCTGAAGGTCAAGCCGCAGATCAACGAGGGCAATGTCATCAGGCTGGATATCGATCAGGAAGTGTCCAGCGTGGTGCCGAGCTCGGTGGGAAGCAACCAGGGCATCACCACCAACAAGCGTTCCATCAAGACCAGCGTGCTGGTCAACGACGGGCAGATGATCGTGCTCGGCGGACTGATCGACGACAACCTGAGCCAGAGCGTACAGAAGGTGCCGGTACTCGGCGACGTGCCGGTGCTCGGCAATCTGTTCCGGTACAGGAAGACCACCAAGAACAAACGCAACCTGATGGTGTTCCTGCACCCGGTCATTCTCCGCGGCGCTTCCGGCACCACCAGCATCACCGGTAAGAAGTACCAGTACATGCGCGACCGCCAGCTCGACCTGCGCCACGCCCAGGGCGGGGTCAGCCTGATGCCCCACGAGCAGCTGCCGCTGCTGCCCAAGGTCGACGATTTCAACCATGCGCCGGCGATGGACGTGACCCCGTCGACGGGTGCCGGCGCCGGCAACGCCGCCAAATGAGCGAAACCCCGCCCGCCGAATCGCCCGTCGCTCCGGAGGTGTCCCTGCGGCGGCCGGGCTTCGCCTTCGCCAAGCGCCACGGGGTGCTGGTCGGCGAGCAGGAAGACGGCCGGGTGCGGGTGCGCTACCGCCCGGGTGTGACCACCCAGGCCCTCACCGAGCTGCGCCGCTATCTGGGTCGGCCGCTGATACTGGAAGCGGTGCCCAAGGAGGGTTTTGAGGCATTGCTGGCGGCCGCCTACGAGACCGACTCGAGCCAGGCCATGCAGGTCATGGAGGACCTGGGCGAGGGTACGGACCTGATGCGGGCGGCCGAGGCCCTGCCCGAGCCGGAAGACCTGATGGAGAGCGAGGACGACGCGCCCATCATCCGGCTGATCAACGCGCTGCTCACCGAGGCCATCAAGGAAAACGCCTCGGACATACACATCGAACCCTTCGAGAACCGGCTGGTGGTGCGTTTCCGGGTGGACGGCGTGCTGCGCGAGGTGCTGGCGCCCCAGCGCGTTCTGGCGCCACTGGTGGTCTCGCGCATCAAGGTCATGGCCAAGCTGGACATCGCCGAAAAGCGCCTCCCTCAGGACGGGCGCATCTCCCTGCGCCTGGCCGGCCGGGCGGTGGACGTGCGGGTATCGACCCTGCCTTCCGGGCACGGCGAGCGGGTGGTGCTGCGACTGCTGGACAAGCAGGCGGGCCGCCTGGATCTGGCGCAGCTGGGCATGGCGGCGGCCAGCCAGCAGGCCATCGACCGGCTGATCCACAAGCCTCACGGCATCGTGCTGGTGACCGGGCCGACCGGCTCCGGCAAGACCACCACCCTGTATGCGGCGCTGACCCGCCTGAACGACAAGAGCCGCAACATCATGACGGTGGAGGACCCCATCGAGTATTACCTGGACGGCATCGGCCAGACCCAGGTGAACACCAAGGTGGAGATGAGCTTCGCGCGGGGTTTGCGGGCCATCCTGCGCCAGGATCCGGATGTGGTGATGGTCGGCGAGATTCGCGACCTGGAGACCGCGGAGATCGCCATCCAGGCGAGTCTGACCGGTCACCTGGTGCTGTCCACCCTGCACACCAACAGCGCCGTGGGCGCCGTGACGCGCCTGCGGGACATGGGCGTGGAACCCTTTCTGCTCTCCTCCAGCCTGCTCGCGACCCTGGCCCAGCGCCTGGTGCGGGTGTTGTGCCCCCATTGCAAGCAGGCCTATGAGGCCAGTCCCGCGGAGTGTGAAACCCTGGGAATACCGGTCGCTACTGCCGCCACCTTTTACCGGGCCGTGGGTTGTCCAAAGTGCAACCAGCTCGGTTACCGCGGACGCACCGGCATCTACGAAGTGGTGGAAATAGACGATCGCCTGCGGTCCATGGTTCACGACGGCGTCGGCGAGTACGAGATGGAACACTATGCCCGCACGCGCTCGCCGGGCATCCGGGCCGACGGCGGGCGCCGGGTGCTGAACGGCGAAACCACGGTGGAAGAGGTGCTGCGGGTAACCCGGGAAGGTTGAACTGCGGCGCTCGGCGGCCAGTGCGGACTTGAACTATGGGTGCCTTCGAATTCAATGCCCTCGATGACGGCGGACGGGAACGCTCCGGTGTTCTGGAGGGCGATACCGCGCGCCAGGTCCGCCAGCAGCTGCGCGAGCGGGGCTGGCTCCCCCTCAGCGTCCAGGAAGTGGCGCAGAAGGAGGCCCGGGCCGGACGCCAGCCGAGCTGGCTGCGCCGGGGCGTCAGTGCCACCGAGCTGGCCCTGATCACCCGCCAGCTCGCCACCCTGGTGCGTTCCGGGCTGCCGGTGGAGGAGGCCCTGCGCGCCGTCTCCGAGCAGACCGACCGTCCGCGACTGAAGAGCATGATGATGGCGGTGCGCTCGCGGGTGGTGGAAGGGCACACGCTGGCCGACGGGCTGGGAGACTTCCCCAACGTCTTTCCCGAGCTGTTTCGCGCCACGGTGGCGGCCGGTGAGCAGTCCGGCCATCTGGATGTGGTGCTGGAACGGCTCGGCGACTACACCGAAAACCGCCAGCAGATGCGCCAGAAGATTCAGCTGGCCTTGTTCTATCCGCTGCTGCTGACCGGCGTCGCCATCCTGGTGGTCACCGGTCTGCTGACCTATGTCGTCCCCCAGGTCGTGCAGGTGTTCACCAACATCCACCAGCAACTGCCCGTGCTGACGCGGGGGCTGATCGCGTTCAGCGATTTTCTCCGCGCCTACGGCATCGTGCTGCTGATCCTGCTGGCGGGCCTGGCGACCGGGGTGTTGCGGCTGCTCAAGAGGCCCGGTCCGCGCAAGCGCTTTCATCGGCTGCTGCTGTCGGTGCCGCTGGTTTCCAAGCTGGTGCGCGGCCTGAATACCACCCGCTTCGCGCGCACCTTCAGTATCCTGACCGCCAGCGGCGTGCCGGTGCTGGAGGCGCTGCGTATTTCCGCCCAGGTGCTCGCCAATCTGCCCATGCGCGAAGCGGTGGAAGAGGCGACCGGGCGGGTGCGTGAAGGTACCAGCTTGTATGCCGCGTTGTCGAAAAGCGGCTACTTCCCGCCCATGACCGTGCACCTGATCGCCAGCGGCGAAGCCAGCGGGCGGCTGGAGGAAATGCTCGAACGCGCCGCCGACCATCAGGACCGGGAAATGGAGACGTTGATCGCTGCGATCCTCGGTTTGTTCGAGCCGCTGCTGATCCTCGTCATGGGCGGCGTGGTGCTGGTGATCGTGCTCGCCATCCTGCTGCCCATCTTCGACCTCAACCAGCTCGTGCACTGATCTGTCGCACTGTGCACCGTCGTACGGCGTGAGCCGGGGCGGGCGTCGGCGCGGCTGGAATATTTTCTTTCGGCATCCCGTCCTTAGGTCATTGAGGAGGGTAAGCCGCCATGAACTTCCTCTGTCGTTGGTGTAAGTCCCGGCTGCTGCGCCAAAGGGCCGGGCGTATGACGCCGCAGCCCTGCCGACTCGCCCATGCGGGGTGCCACGAACGGGCGATGGCGGGCGACATCGTTCGCGGTACCCATGCGGCGGCGCTTGCCGATGCCGGTTTGCTGCGTGCGGCGCAGCTGCTCAAACAGCAGGTATTGCTTCACATGGTGCATGTCGACAGGAATTCCCGGGCCATCGAACGCCGTTCGGAACAGCCGTCCGGCGGACGGCTGTTGGAGCCCCGCAGCGGTATCGCCGGGCGGGTGCACCGGACGCCGGCGGGACTGTCCGACGAGCAGCGCAGAATGGTCACGCTGGTGGACCTCGGTGGCTGTTCGCACCGGGAGGTGGCGGCTGTTCTTGATTTGTCCGTCGGTTCTGTCGTGCAGAGCTTGTGCGAAATTCGTGCTTGGACGAAGGAGCGTCTCCTGCGCAGGCGAGTCAGGCAGCCAGCGCCGGTCATCAGCCTGGAGGGCTTGTGATGAGTAACGCACAGAACGATTGCTACGAACGGCTGGTGGCCTATGTGGACGGCCAGCTCAGCCGGGATGAGCGGGAGTACATGCTCGCTTTGCTGGAACAGGACCCGGAGCTCAATCGCTGCGCCTGGGAGCTGCGTCGGATCAAGGATATGGTGGAGTTCGCCTATGAGAGCGTGGCCGTGCCGCCGGACCTGTCCAACCCGCCGCGGCCGCACTGGCCGCACCGTTTCCTGACCACCTGGGTTGCGCTCCTGCTGCTGCTTACGGTCGGCCTGCTGGGCTACGCCGTACTGGCGAGTCGGCCCGGCAGTCAGGGGGGCGTCGATCTCCAGGCCCGTAACGATCACATCCTGGTTCTTCCCGCCAAACCGGACCCACCCGGCGCCTGAGGCGGGCCGGCCCCTGCCGGTCCCCGGCGCGCACTGCCCGGACCGCCTGGCGCAGCGGTTGCGCTGCGCTCCAAACAGGGTACCCGCCTGCTATGCTGGCAGCTTCGCTGCAACGGGGTCCGCTTTCCATGTCCAGTGCGCGTCGTCGGCGGCGCAGTGACGGCTTTGGCTCACCGTCAGGGGGCCGGAAATGAAAGGCCGCCTCCAGCGTTCGTTGCGCCACCGTGATTACCGGCTGTATTTCATCGGTCAGCTGATCTCCCTGCACGGTACCTGGATGCAGAACGTCGCCCAGGCGTGGCTGGTCTACCGGCTTACCGGTTCCAGCCTCATGCTGGGTGTGGTGAGCTTCGCCAATCTGGCGCCGGTGCTGCTGCTCGGTCTGGTGGGCGGCGCCGCAGCCGATCGCTTTCCCCGTCGTCGGTTGTTTCTCGCCACTCAGGTGGTATCCATGGTGCAGGCGCTGACCCTGGCCGGGCTCACGCTGAGCGGACGGGTGCAGGTCGAGCAGGTGATCGGGCTCGCGGTGGTGCTGGGAGTGGCGCAGGCGTTTGAGATCCCGGCGCGCCATACCATGATCGCCGGGCTGGTGCCCCGTGAGGATCTGCACAACGCCATTGCCCTCAATTCCAGCATGTTCAACCTGGCCCGCTTCGTGGGTCCGGCGGTGGCCGGCTGGCTGGTGGCGTCGATCGGCGAAGGCGGCGTGTTCCTGATCAACGGGCTGAGTTTTCTCGCTGTGCTGGGCGTGCTGCTGGCCATGGGTACGTCGACGCTGGAGTCCGCGGGAAGCGGCCAAAGCGGCGGTGCGCTGTGGGCGGGGCTGCGCTACGCGCGCTCCCAGCCGCCGGTGCGCCGGGCGCTGGCGATGCTGGCCGTCGTCAGCCTGACGGGCATTCCCTATATGGTGCTGATGCCGGTCTTCGCAGCGGCCGTCTTTCACGGCGGCCCTCAGACCCTCGGCTTGCTGGTGGGTGCGGCCGGGGGCGGTGCCCTGGTCGGGGCGCTGTTTCTTGCCCAGCGCCATCGCACCGGCGGCCTGCAGGGCATCATTGCCGTCGCCGGCATGCTGGCCGGCGCGGGGCTGGTGCTGTTCTCGCGCACCACCCATCTGGGGACCGCGCTGGCCGCCCTGCCGTTGGTGGGTTTTGCCCTGACGACCCTGGTGGCGTCCACCAATACCTTTCTGCAGCTATCGGCGCCCGAGACTCTGCGGGGCCGGGTCATGTCACTGTTCTCGGTGCTGTTCATCGGCCTGGCGCCGCTGGGCAATCTGATGGCGGGCGCGCTCGCCCACGGCGTCGGTGCACCGATCACGGTGGCTGCGCTGGGCGGTACCTGCCTGCTGGCGGCAGTGCTGTTCGCGGTGCGCACGCGGCGCGCCGCGGTTGGCGATCAGCAACCGGACAGCCGCAGTCCGGCGTCCACATAGCAGACCGTTGTCTCCACCCTTCCATTCGCATGCAGGGTCAGCCGGCGGTAGCCGGGCGGGCGTGAGTCGACGGCGAAGGAGTCGCTGCCGGGGAGGAACTGCACGCACGTGGACGGGCTGGCCAGCAGTCGGATGTGGTGGCGTTCGGTGTCGAAGGGCTGATGGACATGTCCCCACAACACCACCCGCACCTGGGGGTGCCGGCCCAGTACGCTGAACAGCGCGTCCCCGTTGTCCACCGTCATGGTGTCGAGCCAGCGGCTGCCCATGGGCACCGGGTTGTGGTGCAGACAGACCAGAGCATGGGGAGCCCGGCGGGCTTGCAGAACGTTCTCCAGACGGTCCAGCTCGGCGGCTGCCAGGTGGCCGCCTTCCCGGCCGGGGAGCGTCGAATCGAGCAGCACCAGCTGCCAGTCTCCAACAACTCCGCCGCCCGGGCAGCACAGAGAATCGTCATCGAGCGCTGCCCGCAGGGTGTCGCCGTCGTCATGATTGCCGGGCAGGCACCAGACGGGCACCTCGAAGGTCTGCTGCACCAACCGTCCCAATCGGCGGTAGCCTTGCGCCGAACCGTCGTGGGTGAGATCGCCGGTGAGCAGGATCAGATCGGTAGGGTTCGCGTCCATCCTTGCGGCGGCCAGCACCGTCCGCAGGCTGTCCTCGGTGTTGCAGTCGTGGAGCGTGCCTTGCGGATCGGCGAACAGGTGGGTGTCGGTGAGTTGCAGGATCCGCAGGGGCGATGCGTTAGTGGTCTCGGACATGGGGTAGGTGGCCGCGCTTTTGATGTGAGCAAGTGTACTGCGTCATGGGTGGCGGTGCATGCCGCGGCCGGTGGGGAAATCTATCAAAAGCGCCACGGAAACCACGGAAAGCACGGAAAAATCCAAATGATGGACGACGGATGATATTCAGCGTGCATCGTTCACTATAGTTGTCCACCTGTGGCGCAGCCCCAAAGAAGGAAATGCGCTCACGGAACACACGGAAAGAACAGTCGTCTGCCTATGCGGCGGCACTGGCCGCCGGTGTCAAAGCGCAAGACCGCCGCACTGCTGTCACCCGACTTCTCGCGTCCGTGGATTCCGTGGGTTCCGTGGCTCTTCACAAGACAAGGGCGCAATAACGGAGGGCATTGGGCCAAACCGCGGACCGGGAGGGTCCGGCCGGAGACGCACCGTGCTAGGCTTGCCGCTGTCTGTGTCTTTCAGCGGTGGCGTTCCATGTCCAACAAGACCTTTACCCTGTCCGAGCCTCTGTACGACTACCTGGCCGGCGTTTCCCTGCGCGAGCCGCCGCTCATGAGGCGCCTGCGGGAGGAGACCGCGCGTGATCCCATGGCCCGCATGCAGATCGCGCCCGAGCAGGGTCAGTTGATGGCGCTGCTGGTACAACTCATGGGCGCCCGCCGTACCCTGGAAGTCGGGGTGTTCACCGGCTACAGCAGCCTCTCGGTGGCGCGGGCGCTGCCGCCTGACGGGCGGATCGTGGCCTGCGACATCAGCGAGACGTGGACCGCGGTGGCCCGTCGCTATTGGGAGGAGGCGGGTGTGGCCGACAAGATCGACCTGCGCCTGGCGCCCGCGCTGGAGACCCTCGACGGGCTGCTGGCGGCCCACGAGGCGGGGCGTTTCGATTTCGCCTTTATCGACGCCGACAAGGAAAACTATCCCCACTACTTCGAACGCTGCCTGCAGCTGCTGCGCCCGGGCGGGCTGATTGCGGTGGACAACGTACTCTGGTCAGGCCGGGTGGCCGACGAATCCGACACCGAACCCGACACGGTCGCCATCCGGGCCTTCAATCGCCGCCTTCACGCCGACGAACGCATCGCCCTCAGTATGCTGCCCATCGGCGACGGCCTCACACTGGCGCTCAAGCGGTGAGACGGGGGCTCAGGAAAGAAACCATCAAAAGCGCCACGGAAAACACGGAAAGCACGGAAGAAATAATTGTTCAAACGCGCGCGTTGACTGGCGATCACCACCGATGCGAGACACGGCACCGTTATCAACGGATTTCTCTCGTCCGTGCTTTCCGTGCTTTCCGTGGCGCATTTCTCCCGGCTTTTCCTGTCCAGACCATTCTCAATCCAGCGCCTTGATGAACACCTTGGACTTGCGCTGGTAGTTGTACAGGCTGCGGCGCTTGACCGGCAGGTCGGCGACGTCGCCGGGCTGGAAGCCGCGTTCGCGGAACCAGTGGGCGGTGCGGGTGGTGAGCACGAACAGGCGGCGGATGCCCAGGGCGGCGGCGCGCTGCTGGAGTGCTTCCAGGAGCTGATCGCCGCGGCCCTGGTCGCGGTAGTCGGGATGGACGGCCAGGCAGGCCAGTTCGCCCACCGACTCTTCGGGGTAGGGATACAGCGCGGCGCAGGCCACCGTCATGCCGTCGCGCTCGACCACCATGAAACGGTCGATTTCCATCTCCAGCAGTTCCCGCGAACGGCGCACCAGGACGCCGTCGGCTTCCAGCGGCTCGATAAGACCGAGAATACCGCCTACGTCGTCGATACGCGCCGGGCGCAGACCTTCGTAGGTCTCCGACGTGATCAGGGTGCCTACGCCGTCGCGGGTGAACAGCTCGCGCAACAGCGCGCCGTCCATCTGGCGACTGATCAGGTGGGTGCGGCGTACGCCGCGGCGGCAGGCGTGGATGGCATGCTGGAGATGGCGCACCATGTCGTCCGGCAGCTTGCGCCGGCCCTGCAATATCTGTTCGGCCTGTGCCGGGTCGAGCTGGCGGATCAGGCGCCGACGGGCATCGGTGAGTCCGGGCTCTTCCAGCACCAGGATGAGCTTGTCGGCCTGCAGCGCGACCGCAGCGGCGGTGGCTACCTCTTCGGCGCTGATGTTGAAGATTTCGCCGGTAGGCGAGTACCCCAGCGGTGAGAGCAGCACGACCCGGTCATCGGCCAGCTGCTGGCGGATGGCGGTCACGTCCACCCGGCGGACATCGCCGGTATGGCAGTAGTCCACCCCGTCGCGCACCCCCAGGGGCCGGGCGGTCACGAAGTTCCCGGAGATCACCCTGATACGTGCCCCGGACATGGGCGTGTTGGCCAACCCCATGGACAGCAGCGCCTCGATCTCCACCCGCACGGTGCCCACGGCCTCCTTCACGCAGGCCAGGGCATCGTCGTCGGTGATCCGCAATCCGCCTACGTAGCGAAGTTCGGCGCCGCGTTCGCGCAGTCGCCGCTCGATCTGGGGGCGGGCGCCGTGGACCAGCACCAGGCGGATACCCAGGCTGTCCAGCAGCGCGATGTCGTGGACGAGATGGGCAAATCCGGGGTCGGCGACCGCCTCGCCCCCGAACAACACCACGAAGGTGCGCCCGCGATGGGCGTTGATGTAGGGGGCGGACAGCCGGAAGGAGTCGACGAAGGATTTGGCGTTGTTGTTATCGGCCACGTTGGTGTCCTGGCTGCATGGAACTCGATTGACTGCTTACTATACATGCTGTTCGGTCAGTTGCACCAAGGCCGGCGGACTGCAGGCAAAACCAAGGCGCCACGGAAAACACGGAAAGCACGGACGTGAAGAAGGGCTGGTTATTGAGCACAGAACAATGAACTGAAGAGGCAACGATTACCGCCCGGCTCAGGAGTCAGCATTCATGATTTCGAATTTTCCGTGCTTTCCGTGCTTTCCGTGCTTTCCGTGGCGCCTTTCTCCCAGGTGTTTGCCCGCTACTGCGCCCTAACGCAAAGCTGGCGGATGAGCCGGCGCAGCAGGTCGACGGTGGGGGTGATGCGGTCCAGGGCGAGGAATTCGTCGGGCTGGTGGGCCTGGTCGATGTCGCCGGGGCCGAGGATGAGAGTGTCCATGCCGAGCTGCTGCAGGAACGGCCCTTCGGTGCCGAACGCCACCGCTTCGGCGGCGTGGCCGGTGATCCGTTCGGCCGCTTTGACGATGGCGGTGTCGGCCGGGGTTTCCATGGCCGGCAGGCCCGGGAACAGGGGCTCGACTTCGCCCGACAGGCCGGAACCTTCCAGCAGGCGGCTGAGACGCCCGCGCAGGGTGTCGCGCAGTGCCGCCAGATCCATGCCCGGCAGGGGACGCAGGTCGATCTGCAACTCGCAGTCGCCGCAGATGCGATTGGGGTTGTCGCCGCCTTCGATGCGGCCCAGGTTGAGGGTGGGGACCGGCACGCGGAACAGAGGATCGCGGTGGGCGGCCTGCAGTTCGCCGCGCCACGCCAGGATGTCGCCTATCACCCGGTGCATGCCCTCCAGTGCGTTCACTCCCAGGGACGGGTCGCTGGAATGGCCGGAGTGTCCGTGTACCCGGATGGCTTCCATCATCATGCCCTTGTGCATGCGCACGGGGCGCAGGCCGGTCGGCTCGCCGATCACCGCATGGCGTGCCCGCGGGCGGCCCTGGTCCACCAGTGCCTTGGCGCCGGCCATGCTGCTCTCCTCGTCCGCGGTCGCCAGCAGAATCACCGGTTCGGCGAGGTCCGCTTCGCGCAGCCCGCTGGTCGCTTCGATGGCCAGCGCAAAGAAGGCTTTCATATCGCTGGTGCCAAGGCCGTACAGGCGATTGTCCCGCTCTGTGAGCTGGAACGGGTCCTGGGACCAGTACTGGGCGTCGAACGGCACGGTATCGGTATGGCCGGCCAGTACCAGCCCCCCCGGCCCCCGTCCGAGCGTGGCGACCAGGTTGGCCTTGCCGGGGTGGCCGGGGATGGGCAGCACTTCCGCCGCCCAGCCGAGACCGGTCAGCCAGCCTGCCAGCAGGTCGATCACTGCCCGGTTGCTCTGGTCGAACTTGGGATTTACGCTGCTGACAGACGGGGTGGCGACCAGCTCCCCGATCATCTGCAGCACCTTGGGTGCGCGCGTTGTCATGGCCGGATTGTGGGCCCGGCTGCCGGCACGCGCAAGGGGTGCGCAGAGCATCCTGGTGCCTCATAATGCCGCCGACTTTTGCGCTGGCGCGGGGTGGCGTTCCACACCCGTGTCCCGCAGGTGATCCGCACATGATACGCGCTGCCCGCTTGCAGGATATCGACGCGCTTGTTGCCATCGAGCAACGGTGCTTCGAGACCGATCGTCTGTCCCGACGCAGTTTCCGTTACATGCTCACCAAGGCCAACGGCGCCACCCTGGTCGATGAGAGCGATGGCGTCATTCGGGGCTACGTGCTGGTGCTGTTTCATGCCGGCACATCCCTGGCGCGCCTTTACTCCATTGCGGTGGACCCGCAATACCGCGGACAGAGCGTGGGACGCGTGTTGGTGGAGGCCGCCGAGCAGTCCGCCCTCGATCACGACTGCGCCTACATGCGCCTGGAGGTGCGCCGCGACAACGACGCGTCCATCGCCCTGTTCCGGCGTCTCGGCTACCGCCAGTTCGGACGTTATGAAGATTACTATGAAGACCACATGGAGGCGCTGCGCTTTGAAAAGCCCCTCGGCACCCAGCTGCGTCCCGAGCTGGCGCTGGTCCCCTACTACGAACAGACCCTGGACTTCACCTGCGGTCCGTCGACACTGATGATGGCCATGAAGGCGTTGGATCCCGACGTCGTCATGAACCGGCGCCTGGAAATCCGTCTGTGGCGCGAATCCACCACCGTGTTCATGACCGCCGGGCACGGCGGCTGCGGCCCCTACGGCCTTGCCCTGTCGGCCTACCACCGGGGCTTCGATGTGGAGATCTACGTCAACGACGAGAGCGCCCTGTTCGTGGATTCGGTGCGCAGTGACGAAAAGAAGGAGGTGATACGTCTGGTGCAGGAGGATTTCGTCGACGAACTGGAACGTCTTCCTATTCCCATCTACTACCAGCCCCTGCGGATGGCGGAGATGAAGGAGAAGTTCGACGAGGGCGCCATTCCGGTTGTGCTTATCAGCTCGTACCGCATCTACCAGGAGAAGTTTCCCCACTGGGTGGTGGTCACCGGTTTCGATGAACGCTTCGTATACGTCCACGATCCCTACGTGGACTACGAAAAGGGCAAGACGCGCACCGACTCGCTCAATATGCCGATATCCCAGAAAGACTTCGAGCGCATGACCCGCTACGGCAAGTCCGGACAGCGGGCTGCACTTATCATTCGCAAGCGCCGCGCCGCAAGACGGCGCCCCGCTGCCTGAACGAACCGAGCACAGGAACCGCAAAGATGGCCATCCAACTGATCGTGGTGGAACAGGCTTCCGACTGGCGCTTCAGTGCGCCGGACTGTCGGGTGGTGCATGTGGACGATTACCTGACCGGCGAAGAGTATTTCAAGCTCAAGAACGTTCAGGTCATCAATCTGTGCCGCGGCTACAAGTACCTCACGGTGGGTTACTATTGTTCGCTGCTGGCCGAAGCCCGCGGTCATCGGGTGATTCCGTCGGTGAAGACGGTGCTGGACCTGAGCAGCAAGGCCATGTACAGCCTGGATGCCGGCGATCTCGACGGCATCATCCAGAAGCGCCTGAAAAAGCGTCAGCAGGGCGCCGCCCAGAGTTTCGAGCTGGACATCTTCTTCGGACGCTGCCAGTACGAAGAGATGGCCGATCTGGCCCGGCAGATCTTTGAGATGTTTCCCTGTCCGCTGCTGCGGGTGGAGTTCGAACACCACGACCGCTGGCGCATCGACAGCATTCGGCCCTTGTCTCTGCGCAAAGTGAACAAGGCGGATGGCGAGGTCTTCGCTGCGGCGCTGGATCTGTACCGCAAGAAACGCTGGCGCTCCCCCAAGACCCGCACGGTGCTGCCCTACGACATGGCCATACTGTACAACCCGGACGATCCGCTGCCGCCGTCCGACCGGCGGGCCCTGAAGCAGTTCATCAAGGCCGGACGGGCGCTGGGGGTGGACGTGGAGCTGATCGGCCGCAAGGACTATTCGCGCCTGGCGGAATACGATGCGCTGTTCATTCGCGACACCACGCGCATCAACCACTACACCTACCGGTTTGCCAAGAAGGCCGAAAGCGAGGGTATGGTGGTGATAGACGACCCCACCTCGATCCTGCGCTGCACCAACAAGGTCTATCTCGCCGAACTGCTGCGGGCCAACCGGATACCGACTCCGAAGACGGTGATCGCCGGCAAGGGCGATCTGGCGGCGGTGGAGCGCGAGATCAGCTATCCCGTGGTGCTCAAGGTGCCCGACGGATCCTTTTCCCGCGGCGTGGTCAAGGCGGAAAACCACCAGCAGCTCCAGGACCTGGCCGGCCAGCTGTTCAAGGAGTCGGAGCTGATCCTGGCCCAGGAATTCATGTACACCGACTACGACTGGCGAATCGGTATTCTGAACGGTCAGGCGATATACGCCTGCCAGTACTTCATGTCCAAGAAGCATTGGCAGATCGTCAAGCATGGGCCGGGCGGGCAGTTCCAGGAAGGGGCCTTTAAGACCCACCCATTGGATGCGGTAGCCCCGGGCGTGGTGTCCACTGCGCTGAACGCCGCCCGTCTGATCGGTGACGGCCTCTACGGCGTCGATCTGAAGCAGCACGGCGATGCTGTGGTGGTCATCGAGATCAACGACAATCCCAACATCGACGCCGGCGTGGAGGACGCCTTCCTCAAGGACGAGTTGTACCGCCTCATCATGCGCGAGTTCATTCGGCGCATGGATCTGCGCCGCAAGGACCACTAGTGCAGCAGTACACCAGGAGGGTGTTCCAGTGACGAGGTCGCCGCTACCCGGCAGTCGGATACAGCTACGGCGGCGGGAATCTGGCCGGGATTTCAGGTGCCTTGCATGCGGCACGTTGCCGTGCCGCATGCCTGTGGAGCGGCTTGGCGCCGTACAGCTTGGCGGTTCGCCGCATTGGCTCGGGTGCCTGTTGGGCTTCGCGGCGCTCAGCCCAACCTACGGGTGGGGTCACCCATGCCTCGCTGCGGACGGAACGGCCGGACAGGCCGCCGGGTCGCGGGACGGGTCTTCTGATGCTGGATTGGCGCGATCCTGAATCGTATCGTTTTGCCGAGGAACTGGGCCCGGCGCAATGGGCCTGGCAGTTCCTGCGCCGCAATCCGGCGTATCAGGCCGACTGGCGCTGGTTCATCGCGCGCTGGCGCGCTCTGGAAGCCGATTACGGGGCGCCGCCGCGGCGCGATTTCTTCCGCTGGAAGCACGATCCGCGTGCCTACGTGGTGGAGTCGGAGGAAACCGGCGAGGACGGCTGCCGCGTCGATGAGGACAAGGTCATGATCGAGTGCTGGGTGGGCGCCCGCTGGGGGCTCTACAAGTTTCCCCTCGATCCGGCGGCGGACGACCCGGTACCGGGCGAACAACTCGTCTGGCGCCACACCGACGCGGGGGCGGTGCGTATCGGCCCGGACAGCCGCGACTATCTGGACGACGATCCGCGGCGCGTGGCCCTGGGCTTCGATTTGTCCCTGCCGTTGCGCGAGCAGATCGAGCACGCCAAGCGTTACCTGCAGGCCCGGCAGTCGGGTCTGCGCCGCCAAGGGCGTGTGCAGATGCGCACGGTGGCGAACCTTCGCCAGGGCTGGACCCGATGCCTGCGGGCGTTGGACGGGGAGGCCGCCGGGTCCTCCCAGGCTGAGCTCGCCGAGGGACTGTTTGGCCACCGCCCGATCGACGCGCGCTCCGACGCCCTCGCTCGCTGCCTGGACGAGGCTCGTCGCCTGCGCGATGGCGGCTATCGCGAAATCCTGCGGCTGCCGTCGGGCTGAGCGGCGTAGCTGGAGCCACGACCGGCGGCGCCAGCCCCATGTCTTTTGGCCGGGCGTTGCCGGTATCGGTACAATAACCGGTCTGTATGCCGCTCCCTGCCGGGAAGGCGCTCGACGGGCCGTCCATGGGGCCGCCCGATCTGTTCATTCGGAGACATCGATGGCCGACAAACTCAACCGCTACAGCTCGCGCATCACCCAGCCCAAGTCGCAGGGCGCCTCCCAGGCCATGCTCTACGGCACCGGCCTGACCGAAGAGGACATGGACAAGGCCGCAGGTCGGCATCGCCAGCGTCTGGTACGAGGGCAACACCTGCAACATGCACCTGAACGACCTGGCCGCGAAGGTCAAGGAAGGCGTCGTGGCGGCCGGCCTGGTCGGCATGCGGTTCAACACCATCGGCGTCAGCGACGGCATCTCGATGGGCACCGAAGGCATGAGCTACTCGCTGCAGTCGCGCGACCTGATCGCCGACTCGATCGAAACCGTGATGGGCGCCCAGTGGTACGACGCCAACATCTCCATGCCCGGCTGCGACAAGAACATGCCCGGCTGCCTGATCGCCATGGGCCGCGCTCAACCGCCCGGCGCTCATGGTCTACGGCGGCACCATCAAGCCCGGCTCACCGAGCACGACCACGCAAGAAAAGCTCGACATCGTCTCGGCGTTTCAGAGCTACGGCGAGTACCTCGCCGGCAGCATCGACGAGGACGAGCGCCAGGACATCGTGCGCCACGCCTGCCCCGGCGCCGGCGCCTGCGGCGGCATGTACACCGCCAACACCATGGCCTCGCGCCATCGAAGCGCATGGGCATGTCCCTGCCCTACAGCTCCTCCACGCCCGCCGTGGACCCGGCCAAGCTGGACGAATGCCTGCGCGCCGGCGCGGCCATCCGCAACCTGCTGGAAAAGGACATCAAGCCCCGCGACATCATGACCCGCGCCGCCTTCGAGAACGCCATGGTGGTGGTCATGGCGCTGGGCGGTTCGACCAACGCCGTGCTGCACCTGATCGCCATGGCCCGCGCGGTCGGACGTGGCGCTGACGATCGACGATTTCCAGGCGGTCAGCGACCGCGTGCCGTTCCTGGCCGATCTGAAGCCCAGCGGCCAGTACGTGCATGGAGGACCTGCACAAGGTCGGCGGCACGCCGGCCGTGATGAAGTACCTGCTGGAAAACGGCCTGCATCGACGGCGAGCTGCCTGACCGTCACCGGCAAGACGATGGCCGAGAACCTGGCCGATCTGCCCGGGCTGAGCCGAGGGTCAGGACGTCATCCACGCCGCTGGACAACCCGATCAAGCCGACCGGCCATATCCAGATCCTCAAGGGCAACCTGGCGCCGGGCGGCGCCGTGGCCAAGATCACCGGCAAGGAGGGGCTGCGCTTCTCCGGCCCGGCCCGGGTCTTCGACTCGGAAGAGGACATGCTGCACGCCCTGGAGCGCAAGGAAATCGGCAAGGGCGACGTGGTCGTCATCCGCTACGAAGGCCCCAAGGGCGGGCCCGGCATGCCCGAGATGCTCACGCCCACCTCGGCCATCATGGGCGCCGGTCTGGGCAAGGACGTGGCGCTGATGACCGACGGCCGCTTTTCCGGCGGCTCGCACGGCTTCATCGTCGGCCACATCGTGCCCGAAGCCCAGGAAGGCGGGCCGATCGCGCTGGTCCGAGACGGCGACATCATCACCATCGACGCCGAGGCCAATACCATCGACGTGGACGTCAGCGACGAGGAAATGGACCGGCGCCGGGCCGCCTGGCAGATGCCGCCCTACAAGGCCAGCGCGGCACCCTGTACAAGTACATCAAGAATGTGACGGACGCCTCCCACGGCTGCGTCACGGACGAATAGGCCAAACCACGTGCCAATGGATGCCTGGCTGCCGCATCACGATCGGCGGCCGTCAGTCACCCCTGGTTTTTGCATACGGAGGAGACGAGCAATGGTGAAAATTACCGTAAAGCAGAACGGCCCCTATCTGGTCGAAGGCGACGGCGTAACGGTGGTGGACTGGAATGGTCAGGAATACGTACCGTCCCGGCGCCCCTTTGCTCTGTGCCGGTGCGGCGCCTCCACCACCAAGCCGTTCTGCGACGGGACCCACTCCAAGATCGGTTTTCAGGCCGCCGAAGCGGCGGTGCCGGGCAGCGACGACAAGCCGGCCGGCTGATCGGATCGACTGCTGTCCGCGGAACGATCGGAACAGGTCCGTTTTCCCGCAATCGCGGGAAAACGGACCTGTTCCTGTTCAGGCTGGCGGTCGGATCGAAGGTGAGACGCGGGAACGTCGGCCGGGATCGGCAAAGAGGCGACGCGGCCGATAACCGCTACAGTTCATCACTCCGCATTGCTCTACAAGCTGTCCCAGCTGGACCGCTTGCGCATCCGGATGCGGGGCAGGATGAGGCCGATGATGATGCCGAGGATGATCACGCCGGCACCGACCACGAACCAGTCGCGGGCGGTGCGATCCTTCAGGACTTCGTTTTCCTGACGCACGGACTGCAGGTCGCGCTGCAGGGAAAGCATCTCGCCCTTGAGCTTCTTGTTCTCGCTGTCGATGGCCAACGCGCTGGAGGCGGTGCGACGGATCTCCTCGAGCTGCTGGGTGATCTGGCCGTTCTGGTCCTTGAGCTTGGCCACCTGCTGAGTCAGATCCTCGTTCCGGGACTTGAGATCGCCGAGGGTGCTGGCCTGCTGATGGTCCTGCTGGGCCAGTTGGGCAGCCTTCTTCTGGGCGGCGGCCAGTTGGTCGCGGGCCGACGGCGTGTTCATCAGAAAACGGGTCAGCACCCAGCCCTCGGTGCCATCGGGTGTTTGCACCTGGGTGTAGCCGGTCTGGGGGTCGGTCTGCAGGACCTGCAGCGCAGTGCCGCTGGTGAGCATGCGGACGATGGAGTGGCTGGTGCTGGTGCCCGTGCGCAGCGTGACCTGAAGCTGATCGCTGACGTAGCGGGTCTCGGCCTGCGCGATGGCGGTGGTTGCGCACAGCGCAAGCAACAGAATGAACTGTTTCACGACGACTCCCGAATACTGTTTACGAGCTCAGGCCCGGCGACTGGCACAAGGCGTTCCGCGATGGCGGGTGCGGTCTTTCACAAATCCGTCGGCCCGTGCTGGCATCTGAGCGCGAATCGCGGTATCTGTGAGCAACGGGCATGATTGCGCGAGTCGAGGCCGCAAATCAAGTCCGCCGTAGGCGATGCATACAGGAAAATGGAACGAATGAAAGCGCAACTGCCGTCCCTGGACCAGTTCGAATTCCACCAGGTGATTGAACGTACACAGGGTATCGTCCTGGCCATGTTCACGGCGCCCGGCTGCGGAGCCTGCCGGCGCTGGCGGGTGCTGCTGGCCGAGCTGGAGGGCAAGCGCGCCGACATGCAGGTGTTCGAGGTGGATGCGGCCCGGGATCTGGCGCTGGCGCGCGAATTCGAGGTGTTCCATCTGCCTGCCCTGTTTCTGTTCGTGGACGGCGACTATCACTGCGCCTTGCACAGCGAAGCCCATCCCGCCCGTCTGGAGGCGGCGCTGCGCCACGCCCTGGCGGCACCGGCCGAGGAGGCGCCGTGAGGGTCGATACCCGCGGAGAATGGTTGGCGGGCGTGCGGCGGGTGCCGTCGCCCAACTGCGACGCGCGCCCGGCCGATGAAGTGTCGCTGATCGTGGTTCACGGCATCAGCCTGCCGCCCGGCGAGTTCGGCGGGCCGGCAATCGATGCGCTGTTCACCAACACCCTGGATCCCCAGGGTCATCCCTACTTCGCCGAGATTGCCCATCTGCGGGTGTCCACCCATGTGTTGATCCGGCGCGACGGGCGCGTCGTGCAGTACGTCCCCTTTACCCGCCGGGCCTGGCACGCCGGTGAGTCCTGTTTCCAGGGGCGGCGGGCCTGCAACGATTTTTCCGTCGGCATCGAACTGGAAGGCACTGACGAGCACCCGTATACCGTCGCGCAATATCGCCGCCTGGCGGCCGTGGTGAGGGCGTTGCGGGCGGCCTTTCCCGCCATCGCCGCCGACCATCTGGTGGGCCACAGCGATGTCTCGCCGGGCCGCAAGAGCGACCCGGGACCGGTTTTCCAGTGGGCACACCTGCGGGCGTTGCTGGGCGAGACCGTTCCGACTTGACAGAGAACTTGCGCAGCCGTTAGCGTTTGCCTGGATTTTCCCGGAAATAACAATACTTCGGAGCGAACTTGCCGCCATGACGCTCATTTCCGTACTGGTCGCCCTGCTGGTGGAGCGCTTTCTGGGCCATCTGCAGGATCTGCGGCGGTTCGATGCGTTCGTGGACTTGTCCGGCTGGCTCCGACAGCGCTTCTTTCAATCCCGGCCCTGGGACGGTCCCCTGGGGGTGCTGCTGGTGCTGGCCGTGCCGGTGCTGATCACCGGCCTGCTGCAGCACTGGCTGAGCAGTTGGCTGTTCGGCCTTCCGGAGCTGGCTTTCGCCATCGCGGTACTGGTCTATTGTCTCGGCCCCCGCGACCTGGCCGCTGACGCCGAGGCCTACCAGGAAGCTGCCGGCGGGGCCGACGAGTCGCTGGTCTTTCGGGCGGCGGACCGCCTTCTGGACGGCCAGTTGCCACAGAGCGGTGATCGGGAAGGGGCGGCCGTGGGCGGGGTGTTCAGCCAGTCCAACAGTCGTGTGTTCGCGGTGCTGTTCTGGTTCATGGTGCTGGGCCCCATGGGCGCGGTTCTATACCGTTGCGCCACCGTGCTGCGGGCCCAGGGCTCTGCAGAGGACGGCGAATTCCAGAACGTTGCGGTGCGCTTCCAGAGCCTGCTGGGGTGGCCGTCGGCATGGCTGGCCGGTCTCGGGTTTGCCGTGTCCGGGGATTTCGAAGGGGCGCTGGCCGGTTTGCGTGAGGGCCGTTCGAGCCGCCTGGAGCGGTTTTTCGACCCCACCGCCGGCGTGTTGGTGGATGCCGGGCGCGGCGCCCTCGGGCTGGAGGCCGACAGCCCGGTGGATGGGTCCACCGTGGGCCTTGCCATGGGCCTGGTGTGGCGCACCCTGGGCGTGTGGGTCTTCCTGCTTGCCTTGTTCACCCTCGCGGGCTGGGCCGCCTAGGCGCCCCGGCGCCGTTGGTACGCCGTATCCATGTCCGCCACCCCGCCATCGTCCGATTCCCGACCGGCAGTCACCCGTATCGATCTGATTCGCCATGGCCAGCCCGTCGGCGGGCGGCGCTATCGGGGCCAGCTCGACGACCCGCTCAGCGAAAGCGGCTGGGAACAGATGTGGCGGGCGGTCGGCGACTACCGGGCCTGGGATGTCATCGTCAGCTCGCCGTTGTTGCGCTGCTGCGAATTCGCACAAGCCCTGGGCGAGCGCCATGGCATGGCGGTCACCACCGACGCGCGGCTCAAGGAGGTGGGTTTCGGGTCCTGGGAGGGCCGCAGCCGTGCCGAGGTGCGCGCTGCGGACCCGGAGCAATATGCAGCTTTCTATCGCGATCCGGCGGGTTGCCGTCCGCCGGGCGCCGAGCCGCTGCCGGCATTCATCGCCCGGGTGGCGGCCGCATTCGACGATCTCGTGGGCCGCTATCGCGGGCAGTCCGTGCTGGTGGTCGGGCACGCCGGCGTCATCCGCGCCACCCTCGCCCATACGCTGCAGATTCCGCTGGCGGCCCTGTACCGCATCCAGGTCGCCAATGCCGGCGTCACCCGTCTGCAAATCACGGACGGCGGGCAGCCCAACCTCGTCTTCCACGGTGGCTGTCTGGCGTGAGAGTGTTGCTGCTGGCACTGGCCTGGCTGGCCGCCGGTGTCGTGCTTGGCGCGCCGGTGTCCGCGCTGGACGATGCCGGCTCGGTGGTCCGTCTTGCGCGTCCCGCCGAGCGCATTGTCAGCCTGGCGCCCCATGCCACGGAACTGCTGTTCGACGTCGGCGCCGGCGCGCGGGTGGTGGGCACGGTCTCCTACAGCGATTATCCGTCAGCCGCGCGTCACATCCCGCGCGTGGGCGACGCCAGCCGCATCGATCGCGAACGGCTGCTGGCGCTGCGTCCCGACCTGGTGGTGGGTTGGGGCAGCGGCAATCCCCCGGGCGAGCTGGCTGCACTGCGGCGCCTGGGTATTCCCGTGTATGTTTCCGAGCCCCGCCACTTTCGGACCATTGCCCATGACCTGCTCGCCCTGGGGCGTCTGGCCGGCACCGAAGATGTCGGCCCGCCGCGCCGCACACGCCTTCGATCGGCGTCTGACGGCGCTGCGCCGGCGCTACGGGGCGCGGCCTCCGGTGACGGTGTTCTTCCAGGTCTCCACCCACCCATTGATCACCGTGACGGGCGAGCACATCATCAGCGCCGTGCTCCGCCTGTGCGGCGGGCGCAACATCTTCGCCGGGCTGTCGGGATTGGCCCCCCAGGTGTCGCTGGAGGCAGTGCTCGCCGCCCGTCCCCAAGCCATCGTGTTCTCCCGCTACCAGGGCCAGGACAGCCACACCATGCAGGCGTTCTGGTCCCGCTGGCAGGCAGTGCCGGCGGTACGCAGCGGAGCGATCTTCGGCATTCCCGCCGACCTGATCGCCCGGCCCACGCCGCGTATCCTGGACGGCGCGGCAATGATCTGCCGGGACCTGCAGAAAGTCCGTCACCCATGATACGCAGCCGCGCGCACCATCAGCCGGATGGTGTTCCGTTCTGACAAAGGCAAAGGCGCCACGGAAAACACCGAAAGCACGGACGGGGAAATTGATGTGGGGGTGCCGTGGCGCGCTTGAACGACACTCATCTGCCGCTGCACTGCGCCCGGTGACTGAATCTTCGATTTCCGTGCTTTCCGTGTTTTCCGTGGCGCATTCGTTCTTACCGTGCAGGGGCTACGGAACCCACGGAATCCACGGTCGGGAAAATCGATTTGGGGGTACCGTGGCGCGCTTGAACGACACTCATCTGCCGCTGCACGGCGCCCGGTGACTGAATCTTCGATTTCCGTAATGGGATGGACTCCCCCTGCTCTTACGGCATCGGATGTGCCAGATTGAAGGTGTTAAACGGTCAATCACGGAGAGGGGGAGTCCAATGAAACAGATTAGGCGAATTGGAGTGGATTTGGCAAAGAACGTGTTCCAGGTCCATGGGGTGGACAGCCACGAGCGGGTGGTGTTGCGCCGTGCGCTGAGCCGGACCAAGCTGCGTGGGTTTTTCGCCCAGTTGCCCCCGTGTCTGATCGGGATGGAGGCCTGTGGCAGTGCGCACTACTGGGCGCGCGAGCTTGAGCAGCTGGGCCACCAGGTGCGTCTGATGGCTCCACAGTTCGTCAGCCCCTACCGCAAGAATGACAAGAACGACGGCAACGACGCCGAGGCGATCTGTGAGGCGCTGGGGCGGCCGACGATGCGCTTTGTGCCCATCAAGGGCACCGAGCAGCAGGCGGTGTTGTGCGTGCACCGGGCCCGCTCGCTGCTGGTGGCCGAGCGCACCGCGCTGGTCAATCAGATCCGTGGGCTGTTGAGCGAATACGGCATCGTGGTGGGCCAGGGGGTGAGCCGCCTGCGCCGGGCGCTGCCCGAGGTCCTGGAGGACGCCGACAATGGCCTGCCGGCGCTGGCCCGGGGGGTGTTCGCCGAGCGCTACACTCACCTGCGGGCGCTGGATGGGCGTATCGAGGACTACGATCGGCGCTTGAGTACCCTGGCCCAACAGATGGCGCCGGCCCGGCGGCTGATGCAGGTCCCGGGTGTGGGCCCATTGACCGCTACCGCGGTGGTGGCCAGCGCCGGCGATGCACGGGTGTTTCGCAACGGGCGCCAGTTCGCCGCCTGGCTGGGTCTGGTCCCTCGTCAGCAGTCCAGCGGCGGCAAAGCCCGCTTGGGGCGCATCACCAAACGCGGTGATGTGTACCTGCGCACCCTGCTGGTTCACGGGGCCCGCTCGGTGCTGTGCCGCCCCGGCGAGGGCCCCAGGGACCGCTGGGCCCAGGCTCTGGTACAGCGGCGCGGCTTCAACAAAGCCGCCGTGGCCCTGGCGGCCAAGCAGGCCCGCCTGCTGTGGGCGCTGCTCGCTCACCAGGACGATTACCGACCCGCGCCCTGAAGGCCGCGGCCACCCACGTCACTGACAGCACGAGGACCCACCACCACCGATTGCGACGATGACAGCGTGATGGCAACACAGGTCGGACCGGCGTCGGGAAAACCTGAACGGAAAGATGGCCCATCAAGGCCGATTCCGTAGTGAGGACCCGATGCGCGGATCACCATCAGGGCGCGAACCCAACACACGGTTCACTCAGACGCCGAATATATGCTTGCACTCGGACCTGGCCGCCACACACTGCCATCTTGCAACCAGGGGGAGTCCATATATGCTTTCCGTGTTTTCCGTGGCGCATTCGCTCTTACCGTGCAGGGGCTACGGAACCCACGGAATCCACGGTCGGGAAAATCGATTTGGGGGTACCGTGGCGCGCTTGAACGATGCTCATCTGCCGCTGCACGGCGCCCGGTGACTGAATCTTCGATTTCCGTGCTTTCTGTGTTTTCCGTGGCGCATTTGCTTTTATCGTGCGGGAGCCACGAAACCCAAGGAATCCACGGACGGGAAAATCGATTTGGGGGTGCCGTGGCGCATTTGATTTTATCGCGCAGGAGCTACGGACCCCACGGACGGGAGAGCTGGAGGAAAACCGCTGTGGTCCCCTTTGATCGGTGCCGCTCGCCGGCGCGGCCAATGCGGCAAACGACTAGCTCTTTCCGTGGGTTCAGTGGATTCCGTGGCTCCTAGCTCTTGAGGTGACTGGCCGCAATTTCGCGGATTCGCGGCGCTTCGATTCCGGCTTTATCGGCGAGCTGCAGGGCGCGGGCCAGGCGGGCCGGGGCGCTGCGGCCGGTGCAGCGGTGCTCGGGGTCGCCGTCGAAGGCTTCGACCATGCCGGCCACCAGGGCTTCTCCATCCAGGCGTTCGCCGGTGAGGGATTCCTGCAACTCCACCACTTCCAGGGCGACAGTGCGGGCCAGGGGCTGATGGTTGTGCCAAAGGTCGTGAACCGTGCCGCCGGTGACCAGGCCGGCGACGTTGGTGGTGAGGATGTAGACATTCTTGCGCACCAGTTCGAACAGAAGCCGGGACTCGTTGTCCAGCACCCGCACCGGAATGTCCATGGTCTGCAGGGCATCGCGCAGCAGTCCGGCGCCGGGTCCATAGGCCGGGGAAGGCAGGATGACCTTCGCCTCCCGGCCGGCCTTCTTCTCGAACCACACCGAAATGACGGTGGGATCGTCGATGCCGTGGCGCTTCCAGTCGGCCGGCAGCAGCTCATTCTGCAACAGCGTCAGCCGCGGCTTCCACACGACCGGGATGGATTTCAGGACAGGGTGCAAGTCCTGCTCGGCGACGGCCACCACCACCGCGGCGGGTTGCGGGAGTTCGGCGGCCAGTTCCTGTGGGTCCTGCGCTCGCACCAGCGGGAATACCGGGTGGCCGAGACGCAGGAATCCGCGGGCGAAGACGCCGCCAAGCTCGCCGATACCGATGATTGCCACAGGTTCTTTCATGGGGTTGCTGATGGTTGCTGCGCGCCCGCTAGGCGCCCTTGGGTACGGCTTTCACCGAATAGTAGTCGTCCCGTTCGATGATGGTGAACAGGCGATCGATGTTCGGATGTCGGCCGGGATGGGTCTTGGCATCTTCCACATGTTCCGCGAACAGCTCCAGAGCCCGGCGCGCAGCCTGGGGGCCGACCCCGCCGAAGTCCACGGCGACTTTGTAGTACACCGCCAGAGCGCCCTGCTGCCCCGGTTTGTTCTCGATGATGACCACGGGTTCGTAGCCCTCGCCATAGAGCTCGAGCCGCTCCAGTTTGTCGACCGACGGCAGGGTCTTGAGGTTTTCGGCGAAACTGGTCATGGGGTTCACGGACACTGGCGGGTATCGGGGTCGCCATTATAGCGTGGTCGGCGCCGCGGTTCGAAGTGCGGTGAATCAGCGCTGATGCTGCCAGAACACCTCGCCGTTGCCGGCCTCCCGTGCCAGCACGCGGGCAATCACGAACAGCAGGTCGGAGAGCCGGTTGAGGTAGATCAGGCCCTGGGGATTCACCGTCTGAGTGCGGGCCAGCGTCAGTGTCCGGCGTTCGGCGCGGCGGCATACTGCCCGCGCCAGATGACAGGCCGCCGCCGCCGGCCCGCCGCCGGGCAGAATGAATTCCTTCAGGGGGGGCAGGTCGGCGTTGAGGGTATCCAGGGCCTGTTCCAGCCGCTCGACGGCAGCGGGCCCGATCGCCTGGTGGCCGGGCATGCACAGCTCACCGCCCAGGTCGAACAGCTCATTCTGTATCCGGGTAAGGATGTCGCCGACCGCTGTCGGCAGGGGCTGGGCCGCCACCAGCGCCAGCGCGCTGTTGAGCTCATCCACGGTGCCTATGGCTTCGACCCGCGGATCGTCCTTGTCGACCCGCGAGCCGTCCCCCAGGCCTGTGCTGCCCTGGTCGCCCGTGCGGGTGTAGATCTTTGACAGTCGGTTTCCCATGGATCATCCACCTCGGAATCGCGTTCCGGCGTGCCGGGGTCGGCGCCTGGCCGGGCGAAATCCCAGCGCGTTGCTGCGGGTTTGTCAGCTGTCTATCAGCTGATAGCGTACCGGAAGTTCCATCTTGACGTCCCGCCCATCCAGCCAGGAGGAGGCCAGGGGCAGGCGGTGTACCTGTTGCAGACTGTGCAGGGCGGCCCGGTCGAGTACCGGATAGCCGCTGGAGTGCGCCACCTTCAACCCGCTGATATGTCCGGTCCGGTCGATGCGCAGCGACAGGATGACCTGGCCCTGCCAGCCGCGTTCACGGGCCAGGGGCGGGTAGTGAAAATGGCGTTCCAGCCCCTTGGTGAGCGCTTTGCGCAGGCGCTGGGTCAGCGTGCCGTGCCGGGCTGCGTTGCGAGGGCTGGATGGATGACCGGGTGCAGCGCTGGTCGGCGATGGCGCCGCGGCGGAGTGTTTCGGCGCGTTGTCGGAGGGGGTCGAACGGGTGACCGCACGGCTGGCGGGATGACGGGGCCGGTTGTCGGCCGATCGGTGGGAACCCGGATGCGGGGGGCGGACCGGTGTTGTGGAAACCATCCTGCGAGCAGTCCGGTGGGGCGCTGTTGACCGGTGGTCGGGTGGCTGCACGTGTTTGCGCGCTGCCCCTTTCGGGGCGGCGGCGCTTCGCTCGGGCGCGCTGTCCCGGTAAGGCGTGTGCAGTAGGGCGACGGTCAGATGCGGCACCCCCGCGACCCCGCTGGCCGTGCCCAGGACAGGGGTGCGCAGCCAGCCCAGCAAGGCGGCGTGGATCAGCAGCGACGCCGCCAGAAAACCGATCAGCGGGCGAGCGTCGGAGGAAGTCACAGGGCAATGCCTACCGACAGGGTGAAGGCCCGCTCCGGAAGCGGGTAGGCATTGTACTTGCCGGGCGTGGACAGGCTGCGCACCCCATAGTCGTATGCCTTGCGGTCGAGCAGGTTGTGCACCGCGGCCGTCACCGTCCATTGACGCCAGCGCCGCCCGACCTTCAGATCCAGCAGAGTGTAGGCGGGAATCCGCTGCCCGAAATTGTTGGCCTGATCGTTATCGAAGTACTTGGCTCCCACGTAATGGGCGGTCGCGGACACCCAGCTGGCGTGGGGCAGTTGCCAGCGGCCGCTCAGGCTGGCCGTCTGGCGCGGCACCAGGGGCACGTTGTTGCCCGCGTTGGGGCCATCGCGAAACTGCGCCCGCATGTAAGTGTAGCTGCCCAGGAGCTTGAGGCGGTCGTTCACCGGCATGTTGGCGGACAGTTCCAGACCGTAACGACGGGTCGGATCCAGGTTGACGTTGGCGAACGTGTTGGGGTCGTAGGCGATCTCGTTCTTCAGGCGCATGTAGTACACATCCGCGCCGAAGCGGGCCTTCCCGGGTGTGTAGCTCACGCCGCTGCCCACATCGACGCTGGTCTGGGGCTTCAGGGGCGAGAAGACCTGCAGGAACGTGCCGGGATCGGTCTGGAACAGCTCGTCGACCGTGGCAAGGCGTACGCTGCGGGCCGAGCGCAGATACACGGACAGGTCGCGCTGCAGCCGGTGGGTGAGAGCCAGCTCCAGCATGTGCACATGATCGCTGCGGTCGGCGGGGGGCGCCTGGGTGGTGTAGCTGCTGCCGCCGGGCGCCGAAGGATCGGCATGGTCCCGGGCGCTGCTCCGCACCTGCTCGAGGCGGGCGCCGGCGGTCAGTGCCGTCGCTTCGCTCAGCGCAATTCGGCTGTGGGCATAGATCGCCAGCGACTTCTGGGTCACATCCAGGTGGTGCACGGGGGTGGCGATGGTCGCGGGGTTCAGGGCGCGGTCCGAGGTATAGCTCGAGTGGTAGTAGTCCACGCCCAGGACGGTTTGGGCGGTGTAGCCGAGCACGGCCTGCGGAAGGGTGAGCCGCGGCGTGAACGACCAGGTGACGAGATCGGAATCGAGATAGCGGGCGTACTTGCCGCCGAACAGGTAGTCGTCGAAGAAGGCCTTCTGGTTCTTGGCGCGATAGCCCACATCGACCACCGCCTTGGCGCCGTTTTGCCAGTAATGGGAATACCCGCCGTTCAGGCGGTCGCCGCTTTGGTGCGCCCAGTCATTGGGCGTGTCCGTGCCGCGCCGGTCGTTGGCCAACTGGTTGAGGCCGGCGGCCGGATCCACCGTGCGCGGGCCGGGCAGGCGCAGACGCTGGGAATCGGCGCCGGCGCGGACGAACCACTCGCCGTCGGCCTGCGGAAGATTCAGGTCCGCCTGCAGATTGCGCTGCTGCAGGGCGTTGTTGGCGCGATAGCCGTCGGAGTCGATGGCCTGGGCGGCGGCATGCAGCGAGTAGGCGTTGTCCGTATGACTGGCATCGGCGTCGAGCTCGCGGGTGGCGAAGGTTCCCAGCGATGCCCGCAGGTGTGCGCGGGTGCCCGTGCGGTCACCCTTGCGGGTGATGATGTTGATGGCGCCGCCCACGGCGCCGTCTCCGTACAGCACGGCGCCGCCGCCGCGGATGATCTCGATGCGTTCGATATTGCTCAGGGGGATGGCGGCGAAGTCCACCGCGCTGAGGTCGATGTCGTTGAGGCGCCGGCCGTTCAGCAGGATCAGCGTGTTCTGGGTGGCGGCGGCGCCGAAGCCGCGGATGTCGACGGTGGTGCGGGCCGCGTCGTTTCCGTACAGGCTGCGGGTGAGCACGCCGGGCTGTTCCGAAAGCAGCTGCGGCAGCGTGGTGGCGGTGCTGGCCTCGATGTCGCGGGCCGTGATGATCGTGACATTGGCATCGTGCGAGGCGGTCGCGGACCCCAGCCGCGTGGCGGTGACCACAATAGGTTGCGCGGACGTGCCGCGGGCGCTGAGGGGCATGAGCGTGGTGAGCGCCAGCCATGTGGCGAAATGACGGTTCTGCAATGCAGTTCCTCCCTGGGGGCACACACCCGTGCCCACGATGGAAACACCGTGGCGTGAGGAACAGCGAAACAGGAAACGGTCGGACCGCGCCTGTGGTTGTCGCCCCCCGCGACACGGACCATGCGCCTGCTCCAGGCCGGTCTCCGGGCTCACGAGTGGTCGGGTTCGTACCGGACCGGGGCGGATCGCCTTCCCGCGTGTGGGACACGCAGTGGCGTTCTGATCCGCCTTGACTCGTCTACCGTTGCGGGGGCAGCGCCGGAATTGCCGATTCCAAACGGAATCAGGCTCACCGGCTTCCCGTTTCATCCCGGGATATGAACATCTCCCGGGACACCTGGAGCGAGAATGCGTCCGTGACTCTAAGTGCGCGTACCGATCCTGTCAAGGCGAGCGGGTCCGACGGTACGCAGGTCGGCACCGCGACCGGTGTCCGCCAGGAACGCAGGTCGTGTAAGATGTAACACCTTGGTTGGTACCGCAAAACGCCCCCGCCTGCGGTCGGTGGCCGGAACGACGATTGACGCGGGATATTCGGAAATCGACGATCGAGACAATTCCATGAGCGACATGCAGCAGGACACTTTTCGTGCAGCGTTTCGCGGCAGCTTCGTTGGTATATTGCGCTGGCCGCAGCTCGACGCCCTGTGGGAAACCGTGCGCGCGGATGCCGACGGCGGCTGGTACATCTATGCGGTGGGTGAAGAGCCGCCGGTTGAACCTGCGGACGCCGATCAGGTGAGCACCTTTATCGAGGAGATCGACGCCTTGCTGCGCAAGGAACATGAGGAAGACTACTGCGGTGTCGTGTATGCCGATCAGCCGCAGGCGCCGCAGTTCGTGAAGATCTTCGACCCCAACAACCTCGGCGTGTCGTGCGGCTACAGTGACAACCCGCCCCTGCCGGGCTGGATTCTCTGCAAGCTCCCTCCCGCAGCGCTGGATGTGCAGGGCCCGTTGGCGGGTAACCGACGACGCTGGTGGCAACGACTGTTCGGGAGCTGACCCGCCTTCGCTGCGGTGTGGTGTGAGCGCCGTGACATCGGTGATCGTCGGCGCCTGTCACCTCTATCCGTCCCCTGCGCTTTCCCTGGGATGCCCTTAAGCTTCTGCGGCTTCGATCGACAAGTAGCAAGTGCACCTGTAGCGGCGCCACTCCTCAACCTGCGTCCGAGGTTGGCATTCATTCCAAAACACCCGCTTGGTGGTTTCCCACGCAGGCGCCCGCAGCGCCTTCCCCCCGCGGTCGCGCCCTGTAATACCTGCGTAATGGGCCGGTCATGGCGTCGTCACCTGCGCTCTCTAGCATGACGTCCACATCAATCGTGCGTTAGGAGAGGCACCTATGGCGATTCCCGCCACAATAATGGCCGAGCTCCATGCGGAACGCGCCGGCACACTGGCCGTGTCGCTGGCCAACGACGATGAGGTGCGCAGCTGTCAACGTCTGCGGTACCGGGTATTTGCGGACGAACTGGGCGCGCGGCTTTACACGGACGTGCCGGCCCTGGACCGCGACGCCTTCGATCCGTTCTGCAAACACCTGGTGGTGCGCAACACCGCCACCGGCGCCGTGGCCGCCACTACACGGCTGCTGCTCGACGTGGATGCCCGTCGAGCCGGCGGCTTCTATTCGCAGACCGAGTTTGAGCTGGATGCCGTCCTGCGCCTGCCGGGGCGATTCATGGAGGTGGGCCGCACCTGCGTGCATCGGGACTATCGATCGGGCGCCGCCATTGCGGTGCTCTGGTCAGGTGTCGCCCGCATGATGGTGATGCACCAGGTGGACTATCTGATCGGCTGTGCCAGTCTTCCCCTGCGTGACGGCGGCGCGTACGCCCAGTCGGTGGTCGATCGACTGCGCGGCGGCTACTTCGTATCGGAACATCTGCGGGTGACGCCAAAGCGCGTGCTGCCGACCTGGGATGTGGCAGCTCAGCTGGACGTGCGTCTTCCCGCGCTGCTCAAGGGCTATCTGCGTTTGGGCGCCCGGGTGTGCGGTGAACCGTGCTGGGACCCGGACTTCGATGTGGCCGACCTGTTCGTGCTGCTCAACCGCGACCGGCTCGAGCAACGCTATGCCCGTCACTTTGTGAATCGCCTGTGACGTCGTTCGGCGGCTGTAAGCCGCTGGCATGGCCAGCACTCAGGGCCGCTGTCCTTGCCATACACCTGGTGTTCGGGGTGCTGCTGGCGGCGCTGCTGGCCGTTGCGGGCGGGCGGTACTGGTATCGCACGGCGCGCGGCCAGCGTCTGCTGGCCCGCTGGATGGGTGTACTGAACGCCATTCTCCAGCTGCGGATTCGTGTGACCGGCGATGTGTGCGACGGCCCGGTGCTGCTGGTTGCCAACCATGTGTCGTGGCTGGACATCCCCGCCCTGGCGGCGGTGGCGCCGGCGGTCTTCGTGGCCAAGGCCGAGGTCCGCCGGTGGCCGCTGATCGGCTGGTTGTCCGACCGCGCTGGCACCTTGTTCCTGCAGCGAGCGACCCTCGTCGGCATGCGACGGGCCATCGACCGGCTGGAGGCAGAGCTGGGCGGCGGACTGCGCTGTGTGGTTTTCCCGGAAGGTACCACCACCACCGGCGACGACGTGGCACCGTTCCGCCCCGCGCTGTACCGGGCGGCCTGGCGTAGCGCCCATCCCGTGCAGCCGGTGGCCATCCGCTACTGTCGCGAGGGCAGCCGGGATGCCATTGCTCCGTTCGTTGGCGACGATGCGTTTGTGCCCCATCTGTGGCGTGTCCTGCGCCACGGCGAGGTCGAGGTGCGACTGCATTTTTGCCGGGCGGTGGCGGCGTCCGCCGGCCAGCGTGAACTGGCCGACGCCACGCGAGCGGCCATCCGCCGTTGCCTGCAGGGGGAATCCACCGCGGTCAAGGTCGCGTAGCGTCTATCCATCGCGTCTTCAGGCGGGTGCGCCGCGCGGGTGGTTCAGATCCTGGAGGAAGGCGTCTCGAGCGGCTGCGGGACCTGCGCGGGGTTGAGTACGGTGACCGTCTGAGTGAACAGATTGGCGTTGGGGATCAGTATCCGCCCGCTGCTCGCTTCCAGGGTGGTGTAGCGCAGGTCGACGGCCAGTACACGGCCCTCAAGGCCGCTGACGATGATGTGGTCGTCAACGCGAAACGGCTGGTAGAGCAGGATCAGCACCCCGGAAAGCAGGTTCGACAGAATATCCCGCAGGGCGAATCCGAGCGCAAACCCGGTCAAACCCAGACCGGCCATCAGCGCCGTGACGTTCACGCCCAGTGCACCCAGGGCGGACACCGCACCTATGGCCAGCAGGGCGACGTTCAGGCTCTCGCCGATCAGCGCCAGCACCGCTGCGCGCTCGCCGGCGGCGCGTGCGGCGCGTATCAGGGCGCGTCTCGCGATGGCGGCCCCGATGCCGTAGGCGACCATCAGCAGCGCGGCTTCCCCCAGGCGGGGGCCGTAGGTCTGGGCGCGATCGATGGCAAAGCGGGCCGCTTCGTTCAGCAAATCCATGATGGTCTCCGCGGGTCGAGCATCTTTGTAGCTGGTGGAAATGGGAACAGTGCGGCATCCGAACGGTCCCGGCAAGCCGCAACCCGCTACTCGGGCAGCCAGGCCTTTCCGTCCGGCAGGGCTATCGGGATCAGGCGGTGGCGGTACAGGCGATGCAGGTGCTGCGCCTGCAGCATGGCGTCAGCGTCGCCATGCAGGCACTCTCCGTCCCCGAACAGCAGCAGAAACCGGTCGGCGAAGCGCGCGGCGAGGTTGATGTCGTGGAGCACCATGACCAGCGCCTTGCCGGTGTCCCGCATCCGCATGCAGAGCCGCTCCAGCAACCGTATCTGGTGGTGCAGGTCGAGATGGTTGGTCGGTTCGTCCAGCAGGTAGACGGCCGGGTCCTGGGTCAGCAGGGTGGCCAGTCCGACCCGCCGTCGTTCGCCGCCCGACAGGGTATGAATCTCGCGCTGCTCGAAACCGTCCAGCCCCACCGTATGCAGGGCGGCGCGCGCGTGCCGGTAGTCATCGGCGCCTTCCCATTGCCAGGGTCCCAGATAGGGATGGCGCCCGATGAGGACCGTATCCAGCACGGTGGCGGGAAACGGGTCGCTGTGATCCTGCAGCAGCAAGCCCAGGTGACGGGCCCGCGCGGCTGGCGGCAGGGTGTCGAGAGCCGTTCCATCCGCGCACACTGAACCCGCTGCGGGGCTCTGCAGGCCGGCGAGGGCGTGCAGCAGGGTCGTCTTGCCGACGCCGTTGCGGCCCAACACGCACCAGCACTGTCCCGCCTCGATGGCCAGCTCAAGGGCGTCGCAAACCCGTACGTTGGCGATCCGTACGGCGAGGGCATGGGTTTCCAGCAGCGCCATGTGTTCAGCGCACCGTGCCGCGGCTGCGGCCCAGCAGATACAGGAACACCGGCACGCCCAGCAACGCGGTCAGTACGCCCACGGGCAACTGGCGGGGCGCAAAGGCGGTGCGGGCCAGGGTGTCGGCGGCCGTCAGCAGCGCACCACCCAGCAAGGCGGCGCCCGGCAGCAGCACACGATGATCGCGCAGTCCCATCAGGCGCAGCGCATGGGGAACCACCAGCCCCACAAAGCCGATGCTGCCCGCCAGGGTTACCGCGACTGCCGTCAACAGGGAGGCGAGTACGTAGATGGTGATGCGCACCCGCTGCACCGCGACGCCCAGGGTGGCGGCCGGCAGCTCGCCGTGGGCCAGCACGTTGAGCTGGCGGGCAATGCCGGTGGCGACGGCCAGGCCGATTCCGAGCACCAGCAGGGCGGGCAGCGGGTTGCCTGCGGAGCTGAGATCACCCATCAACCAGAACAGCATGCTGCGCAATCCCTGACTGGGGCTGACCGCAAGCAGAAAGCTCACCGCCGCGCCCCAGCCGGCGGCCACCACCACGCCGGTGAGCAGCAGTCGGGTCGGGCTCCAGTTGCCGCGCCGGCGGGCCAGAGCGAACACCCCCGCCGTCGACAGCAGGGCGCCGCCGAACGCAGCCGCTGCCGGCCAGCTGCCGCCCAGGCCGGCGAGCATGGCCCCCAGTGCGCCGGTGGCGGCGCCGCCGGAAACGCCCAGGATGTACGGGTCGGCCAGAGGATTGCGGACCAGCACCTGCATGAGGGCGCCTGCCACCGCCAGCAGCGCGCCGGCTACGAAGGCCGATCCGGCACGGGGCAGACGCAGGTCCAGTATCACTTCCCGGGCCAGACCCTTGCCGCTGCCGCTCAAGGTTGCCCATAGCTGGTCCCAACCCACCGGTACGCTGCCGGCGTGCAGGGCCAGCAGGACGCTGCCCAGGGCCAGCACCATCAGAGCGACCAGCAACACCAGCGGGCGGGTCGGAGCATTCATGGTTGCAGGTCGACGGCAGGGAACCGCCGCCGGCGCCGGGGCGGCTCCATCAGACGGCCGGGAGGGTCGCTTCGCGCAGGCTGATGATCGGCCAGCCTTGCGCGCGGGCGTACGCGGCGAGCGTGTCGTCCGGGTCCACGGCGACCGGATGGTCGACCCGGGACAGCAGCGGGAGATCGTTGTGCGAATCGCTGTAGAACCAGCTGCCATGCAGGTCAGCACCCTGCGTCACCAGCCACTGCTGCAGCCGTTCGACCTTGCCCTGCTGGAAACACGGGGTGCCGGTGACGGCGCCCGTATAGCGCCCGCCTTGCATTTCCGGTTCGGTGGCGAGCAGATGTTCGATGCCCAGGCGGGCGACGATCGGTGCGGTAATGAAGCTGTTGGTGGCGGTGATCACCACCGGCAGGTCCCCGGCACGGCGGTGGCGCTCGATCAGGGCGCGGGCGGCCGGCAGGATGATCGGTTCGATGTGTTCGTGCAGGTACTGATCCCGCCAGTGCTGCAGCTGTTGGGGGCCGTGCTCGGCGAGCGGTCGCAGCTGGAAGCGCAGGAATTCGTGGATGTCCAGGGTTCCCGCCTTGTACTGGTCGTAGAAGCGTTGGTTTTCGTGCTCGTAGTACTCGGCGTCGACGATGCCCCTTTCGATCAGGAAGCGTCCCCACAAATAGTCGCTGTCGCCGCCCAGCAGCGTGTTGTCAAGGTCGAAAAGGGCCAGGCTCACGGTAAAAAACACTCCGGATTGGGAAAAAATGGCGCCCAAGAGCATAGTTCCCGCTGCTGCAAAGGTAAATGAGCGGGGTAATTCCGGCGAATTTGCCGAGGTGCACGGATTTGAAGATAATGAACCCGGGGATTGCTTCATACGTGTGCTACAAGTGATTGATTCTGACGGTTATAGGCCAAACGTGGGTATTATCCTGAGCAATTGGGATGGCCACCTGCTGTGGGCCCGCCGGATCGGTCAGCGAGCGTGGCAGTTCCCCCAGGGAGGGATCCGCACCGATGAGACGCCGGAAGAGGCTCTGTACCGGGAACTCACCGAAGAGGTGGGTTTGCTGCCCGGCCACGTGGAGGTGATGGGCTGCACGCGTGGCTGGTTGCGTTATCGTCTGCCGCGACGGCTGGTGCGTCGCGACCGCCATCCCATCTGCATCGGACAGAAGCAGGTGTGGTTCATGCTCCGGCTGGTGGGCAACGAACGCTGCGTCTGTCTGGACGGCACGGACAAACCCGAGTTCGATTCCTGGCGCTGGGTCAACTATTGGCATCCCCTCCATGAGGTTGTGGCGTTCAAACGAAAAGTCTACGAGCGCGCCCTTCATGAACTGGCGCCGCTGGTGTTCCCCGACGGCGCCCCGCCGATCCCACGGCCGTGGTATGTTGGCGGCCGCCGGTTTGACCGCTGATCGCAGACGGCCCTCGCCGCCGCACCGTACATTGCAGCCGTGAAAGAATCACTGCCCATGCTCGTTACCCTGCGCCGTGTCGTCCAGGAGGTCAACGCGGCGCCCGACCTGCACTCTGCCCTGGAGATCATCGTGCGGCGCGTGCGGCAGACCATGGAAGCCGATGTATGCTCCGTGTATCTGCGCGATCCCGTCAGTGGCGGTCATGTGCTGATGGCCACGGAAGGCTACAACCCCGATGCGGTGGGGCGGGTCCGGCTGGGTTCCGGCCAGGGTCTGGTGGGGCTTGCCGCGGAGCGCGCCGAACCGGTCAATCTGGAGGACGCCCCCGCCCACCATCGCTATCGCTTCAGTGCCGATACCGGCGAGGCTCCCTTTCACGGTTTCCTTGGGGTGCCCATCATCCAGCACCGTGAGGGCCTGGGCGTGCTGGTGGTCCGCCAGCGCGAGCGGCGCGTGTTTGCCGAGTCCGAGGTTACTTTTCTGGTCACGCTGGCCGCGCAGCTGGCCGGCGCCATCACCCATGCCGAGGCCAGCGGCGGGGTGCGCCGCCTGCTCCAGGAGATTGCAGGGGATGCATTCTCCTTGCGTGGGCTGGCGGGCGCGCCGGGGGTGGCTATCGGTCAGGCGGTGGTGGTCTATCCGCCGGCCAATCTGGATGCCGTTCCGGACCGCATCGCCGCCGACCCCGTCGCCGAGGAGACGGCCTTCAACAACGCCGTGGCGGCAGTGCGTGAGGAACTGGAGGGTCTGGCCAGAAACATGGACGGCGCATTGCCGGCCGCAGACCGCGCGTTGTTCGATGCGTATGTCATGATGCTGGGCAGCGACAGCCTGGTGGACAGGGCGCTGGAACTCATTCGCGCCGGCAACTGGGCCCCTGGCGCCTTGCGCGACACCATCGCCGAACATGTGAAGATTTTCGAGGCAATGGAAGACTCCTACCTGCAGGAGCGTGCCGACGACATCCGCGACCTGGGTCGGCGCATTCTCATGCACCTGCAGGCGACGCCGCCACCCCCCCGGGAGTGGCATCCCCACACCATACTGGTCGGCGAGGAGCTCAGCGCCACCCAACTGGCGGAGGTGCCGGCCGAGTGCCTGGCGGGGGTGGTGTCGGCGCGCGGTTCGGGGTCGTCCCATGTGGCGATTCTTGCCCGCGCCCTGAATCTGCCGGCGGTGATGGGTGTGGAGGACCTGCCGGCCGGGCGTCTGGACGGTCAGGAACTGGTGGTGGACGGCTACCAGGGCCGTGTCTACGTCAAACCTTCGCCCGCGGTGCGGGCCGAATTCCGGCGGCTGATCCGTGAAGAGGCCGTGCTGGCCAAGGGCCTGCGGGAACTGGCCGGTCTGCCGTCGGAAACCGCCGACGGCCAGCGGGTGCCGCTGTACGTCAATACGGGTCTGTTGTCCGATATTTCCCCGTCCCTGCGCAGCGGCGCCGACGGCGTCGGGTTGTACCGCACCGAGATCCCCTTCCTGATCCGCGACCGGTTTCCCGGCGAGGAGGAGCAGCGGCGGATTTACCGCCAGGTGCTGGAATCCTTCGCTCCCCGGCCGGTCATTCTGCGAACCCTGGACGTGGGGGGCGACAAACCGCTCAGCTATTTTCCGGTGCGGGAGGACAATCCGTTTCTCGGCTGGCGCGGCATCCGCATCACGCTCGATCATCCGGAAATCTTTCTGACCCAGCTGCGGGCCATCTTGCGGGCCAGCGCGGGTCTGGACAACCTGCGCATGTTGCTGCCCATGATCAGCGGGGTGGGGGAACTCGACGAAGCATTGGGTTTGATCCGTCGCGCCCACCGGGAGCTACTGGAAGAGGGTGAGACCATTTCCCTGCCCCCCATCGGGGTAATGATCGAAGTGCCTTCGGCGGTCTATCAGATCGATGCGCTGGCCAAGCGGGTGGGCTTTTTCTCTGTGGGCACCAATGATCTCACTCAGTACCTGCTGGCGGTGGATCGTAACAACTCGCGGGTCGCGCAGCTCTACGATGCCCTGCATCCGGCGGTGCTGCGCGCTTTGCAGCAGGTGGTGGACGGGGCCCGGCGCCACGGCAAGCCGGTGAGCGTTTGCGGCGAGATGGCCGGCGACCCGGCAGCCGCTCTGCTGCTGCTGGGTATGGGTGTGGACAGTCTGAGCATGACTGTCGGTAGCCTGCCGCGGGTCAAGTGGACAATCCGCAGCTTCACGCGGGCGCGGGCCGCCGAGTTGCTGGCCCAGGCCCTGGAGCTGGAGGAGCCGGCGGCTATCCACCGGTTGCTGAACGACGCCCTGGACCAGGCCGGGCTGGGCGCTCTGGTGCGGCCCGGAAAGTAGATGCCGGCCCCAGTCTCCCCATCGCCGCCGGCGCCCCCTTGTTGCAGCCGTGGTGGGCGGGCATTCACCGCGCTCCCCGACGGATTCAACAGCCGCGGGCGTCTCCCTTTTGTCCGGCAGGCGCGAGCGCAACCCTGACGCTGGCGGGGTGAACCGGGCGGGTGCCGGTGCTAGACTTGTCCCAACCCGCCGGATCCGGCGCAAGCGGATGCACGGATTCCGGCACATACTGACGAATCGAGGAACTGCATGATGACCGAAGCGACTGCTGAGCGGACGAACATCGGCTTCGTACCTGAGTTGAGCGATACCGACGTTAGGCTGACCGAGGCTGCCAAGGCAAAACTGGCCGAGCTGTTCTCGGAAGCGGACGATGACCTGGAAGCGATCCGGGTATTCGTGAGTGGCGGCGGCTGCGGAGGCATGAGTTACGGCATGACCTTCACCGATAGTCGGACCGATTTCGACTGCGTGCTGGACGGCGGCGGTTTCAATCTCTATGTCGATGCTGTGGCCCTGAATTTCCTGCGCGGGGTGGAGATCGATTTTGTGGAACGCTCCATGGGCGCCAGTTTCGTATTCAACAACGTTTTCGCCGCGACCGGCGGGGCCGGAACCTGCTCGGCGTGCGGCGCCTCCGGCGGCGGCTGCGCCTGAGTTCCACAGCGCCCGCGAGCGGCGCTTTCCGGCGTGCAGGTGGGGCTTCCCCCATTGAATGGCGTCGCCGGCACGGCCTCGGCACCTGAAGTTCCCAGGGTCCTGTTGGTGGCGCCCGCCAACAGTTATCGGACATTCGCCTACCTGGATGCGGCCCGTCGCCTCGGCGTCGAGCTGTTGGTCGCATCCGAAGGCGAGCACTCCCTGGTTAACCGCATGGTCGGCGGGATGCATGTGGATCTGCAGGCCCCGCATGCCGTCGATCAGCTGGTGGACGAAGCGGGCCGCCGCCCCTTTCACGGGGTAGTCGCCACCGATGATGCCAGCGTCGAGCTGACCAGCCGCGTTGCCCGGGTCCTGGGCCTGCCCCACAATCCCCCTTCGGCCGCGCGTCTGTCTCGGCGCAAGGATCTGGCGCGCGCCCGGCTGGCACAAGCGGGGCTGCCAGTGCCCCGCCACTGGCAGCTCAATCTGGCTTTGCCGCTGGGGCCACAGATCGAGCAGGTAGCGTATCCCTGTGTGGCCAAACCTCTGGCGCTCTCGGCCAGCCGGGGGGTGATCCGCGCCAACAATCCCGCCGATCTGATTTCGGCCTGCGCCCGTATTCAGGGCATTCTGACGCGTGAAGCGCCGCGCGACCCCGAAGAGCGCCACACCGTGCTGGTGGAGGCCTTCGTCCATGGCCCCGAAGTGGCGCTGGAGGGGCTGCTGCGCGACGGTGAACTGCGGGTATTGGCCCTGTTCGACAAGCCGGACCCCATGGACGGGCCCTTCTTCGAAGAAACCTACTACATCACTCCTTCACGTCTGCCGGTGGCGCACCAGCAGGCGGTCCGCCGGCGGGTTGCCCAGGCCTGCGCGGCTTACGGTTTGCGTGAGGGTCCGGTGCACGCCGAACTGCGCATCAGTGGCGGCGATGCCTGGATCATGGAGGTCGCGTCCCGGACCATCGGCGGCGAATGCGCCCGGTTGCTGAAGTTCGGTACCGGCCACGGCCTGGAGGATCTGGTGTTGGCCCAGGCAATGGGCCGGCCCCTGGATGCCGAGGCGGCGCCGGGCGGCGCCGGCGTGCTGATGATACCCATCCCCCGGGCGGGCATTCTGCGGCGGGTGGAAGGCGTGCTTGCCGCGCGCCGGGTGCCGTATATCGAGGACCTGGAGATCAGCCTGCGGGAGGGCTACGAACTGGTGCCTTTGCCTGAAAGTTCGCGCTATCTGGGCTTCGTATTCTCCAAGGCTCCCACCGCGGGGGATGCCGAGCAGGCCCTGCGCAGCGCCCACTCCCGGCTCAATGTGGTGGTGGCACCACTGTTCAATCTGTTCGCCGGCTGACCCGATACGCTACTTCTTGCCGCCCGGCGGGCGAAAGCCCTGGGGCACTCCGCCGTATTCGCCCTCGCCGAACAGGAACCCGATCATGTGTTTTTCGATCACCTCCACACTGGCAGGATCGGCCGTGCTGAGGCCATTTTCGTTGATGATCATGGTCAGCCGCTCGAGCCATTTTTGCCAGCCCTCCTGGGAGACGTTCTCGTAGATCCGCTCCCCCAGGGGACCGGGGTGAGGGGGTGCTTCGAGACCCTCGGCCTCCCGCTTCAGTACTACGCAATGGACGATTCGTGCCATAACTCAATCTCTCAGATGCTTCGCCGCTGCTGTGCTCAGCGCCGGTTATTAAAATAGGCTCAGAACGGTTTCACGATGACCAGTATGACGATCGCGATCAATATCAGCGCCGGTATCTCATTGAACCAGCGATACCAGACATGTCCATGGCGGTTGCGTCCTTCGCGAAAGTCCCGCACCAACCTCCCACAGTAGACATGATAAACGATCAGTACGCCGACCAGGGCCAGTTTCAGGTGCAGCCACAGGCTTGTCTTGTAGGCCTGCCAGGCATATCCGACCAGCAGCCAGGTGCCGAAGAATACAGTCATGACCGCGCCGATGGTCATGATGGCGTACAGCTTGCGCTCCATTACCTTGAAGCGCTCGTCCCCGGCCGTGTCCCGGACCTCCGCATGGTAGACGAACAGTCGCGGCAGGTAGAAGAGACCCGCGAACCACGTAACCATGAAGATGACATGGAAAGCCTTGACCCACAGCATGGCTCAGGCCTGGCCGCAAGAGCGCGGGCGGTGCCTGCAGATGGCAGCCTTCATCCGGCGATCCGTTTGCCGGCACCGGCTCCGGAAGCGGTCATGGTGAGTATTTCCTTGCGCACTGCTTCCATGTCCATCTCGCCGATCTTCTGTTTGACGATGCGCCCGTCCGGCGCGATCAGAAAAGAGGTCGGAGTCAGTTGGATGTTGCCGAAGGCCTTGGATACCTTGCCGTGGGTATCCAGGGCCACGGGGTAGGGTATGTCGCGCGCCTTGGCCATGGCCATCACCTGATCGGGCGGATCGTAGGACATGGCCACGCCGATCACCTCCAGGCCCCGGGGAGCGAGTTCCTTGTACAGATTGATCAAGTGCGGCATCTCCGCCACGCAACCCGGGCAGGTGGTGGCCCAGAACGTCACCAGCACCGGTCGCCCGCGCAGTTTGGCGAGATCGATGTGTTTGCCCTCGATGGTGGTCATGGTGATGTCCGGCGCCCGTGTCAGGCCCGTGGGCGCGAACCACACGTAGCCCAGTACTCCAATCAGCACTACGGCACACAGAACGATCAGGGCGTCTTTGAGCTTCATGATGTCGTCTCGTTGTCTCGGTTGTCCGGCAGCGCTTTCGGCGATCCGGTATTGACCGCGGGCGGTTCGCCGCGGTTCCCGCCGCGCAGCCAGCGCCCCAGAAAGCCGGCCGCCTGGCGCAGCACCCGCCAGATCTTCGGCAGCAGCCAGGCCATCAACAGAATGAACAGCACCATCAGCAGCAGGAAAAGTACCGGGTGATGCAAGGCTGTCCACAGGCCGGCTATCACCATCAGGTCCTCGCCGATGGACGCCGCCCAATTGCTGAACGGCTCGGGTGAGGTGTTGATCAGCAGACGCGTGCCTGCCTTGGTGGCGTGCGTGCCGGCCGCCAGCGTGCCGCCCAAGATGGCGGCGGCCAGTTGCACTGCCGGGCTGACGTCGCCGACGGCGCCAGCGGCCAGCATGGCGCCGGCCGGGATCCGGATGAATGTATGCAGCGAGTCCCAGGCGGTGTCCACGCCCGGTGTCTTGTCCGCGAAGAACTCCACACAGTACATGAAGCCGGCAGCGAACAGGACCAGTGGATCGGCCAGTACCTGCAGGTCCGGGGGAAGGACAATGTTGCCTGTCGCCCCCAGATAGCCCAGCACGAAAATGGCCGCGTAGAGATTGATGCCGCTGGCCCAGGCAACACCCATGGTCAGGGCTATGGTATCCACTACATGCATGGCCGGGACCTCTCCCGCACGCCCGCTGGCCCAGTCGGGTCCGCCGTCAGCTCAGCTCATGGTACCCGGTGGCCGGGTTTGCAGGAAGAGTCGGCCGGTCAAATATCGGGTGACTGGTCCGACGATTTGCGCCGGGACGCCCCATCGGGGCTGTCCGCCGGCTCCGCCTCGGCCGCCGTTTCGATCGGGGCCGCGTTGTCCGCCGGAGCCGGCGGCGCGCGCCGCGGCAGGAATGCCTGGGCGAGGGCCTGATAGATGGGTTCCGGGCAGATCAGCCGGGAGGTGCCATAGGCGACGAACGAGGTCGCCATCAGCGGCAGCAGCAGCCCGGAATTGTCCGTCATTTCCATCACGATCACGAACGAGGTGATGGGCGTCTGCACCACCCCGGTGAAATAGGCCACCATGCCGAGAATGATGATCGCGCCGGCGGGCAGTCCGGGCATGAGATGCGACAGGTTCTGGCCCAGGCCCGCGCCGCTTGCCAGCGTCGGCGCAAACAGCCCGCCTGGGATGCCGCTGAGGTACGACACCAGGGTTGCCAGCATCTTGAAGTAGGGATAGGAGGTGGGGATGCCGCCGCCCTGGGTGACCACCTGCTTGGCCTCTTCGTAGCCGGTGCCGAAGGTCAACCCGCCGGAGGCCAGGCCGATGATGGCGATTCCGGTGCCGCACAGCAGCGCCAGCAGCACGGGCTTGTTGCTCGCCAGCGGCGCCAGGCGCCGCGTGCCCCACAGCAGCACCGTACTGAACAGGCCGCCCAGCATGCCGCCGACGATGCCGCAGACCAGGATCGGCAGCCAGACCTGCCCGGGGTCCAGGGCGGCTGTAGTGGTGCCGAAATAGGTGTAATTGCCTTGAATGGCCACCGATGTCAGGCCGGCCAGTATCACGGCGGTCAACAGGGTGCCGCTGGTGCGCTCCTCGAAGGAGCGGCTCATTTCCTCAATGGCGAACAGTATGCCGGCCAGCGGCGTATTGAAGGCCGCGCCGATGCCTGCGGCGCCCCCGGCCAGAATCAGGCCGTGGTCCATGTAGTGGTAGGGGAACTTGGCCCAGCGCCCGAGCGAGAACATGACCGCCGAGCCCACATGCACCGTCGGACCCTCGCGCCCGATGGAGGCGCCGCCGAGTACACCCAGCAGGGTCAGGGCGATCTTGCTGACGCCGATGCGCAGGGACAACACGCGACTGCGGCTCACATGCTCGCGCATCTGCAGGGCGGCGATGCACTGCGGAATACCGCTGCCCTGGGCGCCCTGGGCGTAGCGCTTGGTGAGCCATCCGACCAATCCCAGCCCCAAGGGACAAAGAATCAGGGGTGCGAACGACCAGCGCCCGGCCAGGTAATGGAACAGGCCGTTGGCCTGATCGGTTACCAGGGCGAAGCCCGTCGATATGAGGCCCAGCATGATGGCGCCGACCCAGAAGACGATGCGCGTCTTCCAGGCGTCGGCCGAGAGCAATTTCCGACCTGACTTGAGCAGTCGGTTAAACATCCGGAATCCTTGCGGCCGGCCGGGTCGCGGCATGCGGGCCCATCGCGCCCGGTTGTTGCCCGGGTGACGTCGATCACCGGGGAGCCGGCCGGGCGCAATTTAGAAAATTATAATAAAGTTAATATAAATCAAACGCTTGACGTTAACCCACAGGTGCATGTATATATGCCCAAGGAAATTTTGGGGGTTGCGGCGCGGGAGGAATCATTCTCGGTCGGGAGGGAACAACAACGATACTAGCCAACAACATGCAGCACCCGTGAGCGGCTTCGGCCGCTTTTTTGTTTTTTTGTCTCGCTCCCAGGCAACCCACCACTCTTTCACCTGTGTCCATCAACTCTTATCATGACACGTCCGACGGGCGGCTACTAGGGCAGTTTCCAAACATGATCAACGTTGGTGTGGTGGGTGGAACGGGTTATACGGGCGTGGAACTGCTGCGACTGCTGGCCGGCCATCCTGCGGCGCGGGCTCGCGTGATCACGTCCCGATCCGAGGCGGGCACCCCGGTGGCTGAACTGTTCCCCAATCTGCGCGGTCGCGTGGATCTGGTGTTCAGCATGCCCGATGCAGCGTCCCTGGCCGACTGCGATCTGGTGTTTTTCGCCACGCCCAATGGCACCGCCATGGGCCTGGTACCGCAACTGCTGGAGGCCGGGGTGCGGGTCATCGATCTGGCCGCCGACTTCAGGCTGCGGGACCCGGAAGTGTGGAAGCAATGGTATGGCATGCCCCATGCCTGTCCCGAGCTGTTGAACGAAGCCGTCTACGGGCTGCCGGAGATCAACAGGGAAGCGGTGCGTGCAGCACGCCTGGTTGCCAACCCGGGGTGCTACCCGACCGCCGTGACGCTGGGGTTTCTGCCGCTGTTGGAGGGCGGGCTGGCGGATGGGGTGACCCTGATTGCAGATGCCAAGTCGGGGGTCAGCGGCGCCGGTCGCGGCGCCAAGGTTCCCAGTCTGTTCTCCGAGGTCGACGGCAGTTTCAAAGCCTACGGCGTGGCGGGTCACCGCCATCTGCCGGAGATACGCCAGCAGTTGGAAATTGCCGCCGGCGGGCCGGTCGGGCTCACATTCGTGCCCCATCTGGTGCCGATGGTGCGCGGCATTCACGCTACCCTGTACGCTCGGGTCACGGACAAAGCGGTAGATCTGCAGACGGTCTTCGAGCAGCGCTTCGAGTCCGAACCGTTCGTGGACGTCATGCCGGCCGGCGCGCAGCCGGAGACGCGCAGCGTTCGCGGAGCCAACCAATGCCGGCTTGCGGTGCACCGTCCCCAGGGAGGGGATACGGTGGTGGTGCTCGCCGTCATCGACAATCTGGTCAAGGGAGCCGCCGGGCAGGCGATACAGAACATGAACGTCATGTTCGGTCTGGAGGAGACAGCGGGCCTGGAGCAGGTCGCGTTGCTGCCCTGACCATTCAGCGGGGCGCGCGGCCCCAGGGAGTGCCCAGTTTGTGATCCGCTTCCCGGACCCCTGGAGTCATGGGCGTCAGAATCTTACCGGCCTGGCCGAATCCGGCAACACCCGGGTGCTGGTCTACCGTCCCGCGCGCCTGCGCTGGTTGCTGGTGGCGGCGATCCTGATACTGGGGGTGGCCGGCTGGCGGCTCTACGAGGCAGGCAAGGTGGCGGCAGGGCGCGAGCTGGTGACCTTGCAGCAAGAACGGAGCCGCTTGACCGGACAGCTTGCGGCCCTGAAAGGGCACAGTGACGACCTGGAGGCCAAGCTCGCCCTGGTGCAGCGATCCGGTCAGGTGGACCGGCGCGCCTACGCGGATGTGAAGAAGCAGCTCACCACCTTGCAGGATCAGCTGTTCAAGCAACGCGAGGAGCTGGCGTTCTACCGGGGCATCGTGACGCCGGGTGAAGCCAAGAGCGGGCTTCATGTCCAGGCTTTCAATGTTGACTACGGGGCACTGCCGAACCATTTTCGGTTCCGTCTGGTGCTGACCCAGGTGCGCCAGAACGAGCGCTGGGTAAACGGCGTCGTTCGGTTGAGCGTGCTGGGCATCGACAAAGGCAAGCCGCGCCGATTGGAGCTGAACGAAATCACGGCGCCCAAGACCAAGGAACTCGCCTTCCGCTTCAAGTACTTCCAGAATCTTGAAGCGCAGGTCGAGCTACCGAACGGTTTCATTCCGCAGTCCGTGGAGATCAAGGTGGTTCCATCGGGCAGGCATGAGTCCGCACTGGAGCGGACATTCAGTTGGCCGGCCTGAGCGCGCTGCAGGTAACGGCCGGGGAGGATGCGCGATGCTGGGAAAGTCAAAGAAGGCAAAAGTTGCTGATATCGATACCCTGATCGGTCAGCACACCGAGGTGGAAGGCGACGTCCGGTTCAAAGGCGGGTTGCATGTCAACGGTGCCATCAAGGGCAACGTCATTGCCGAGCAGGACTCGTCGTCGGTGCTGGTGGTCAGCGAACAGGGTCGCATCGAGGGCGAGGTGCGCGTGCCCCATGTGATTCTCAATGGCACCGTCACCGGCGATGTGCATGCCGGTGAGCGCATCGAGCTGGCGGCCCGCGCTCGGGTAACCGGCAACGTGTTCTATAATCTGATAGAAATGGCCATGGGTGCGGAGGTCAACGGCAATCTGGTTCATCGTGCCGAGTCTGCCGGGTCGTCGGTGGTCGCGTTGCCGGCCAAGGCGGCCGACCGGGACAACACCAAGGTCGCCGAGTAATTCTTGACCATAATAGTCAAGAACTGCATAATTTCGGGCAACTGTTGACGACCCAGGTCCATTCTGGAGAGTACGCTATGACTGATGCTGCAACCGACACCGTCGCGACGGACAGCCCGCTGGTCTTCACCCAGGCCGCCGCCACGAAGGTCAAGGAACTGATCGATGAGGAGAAAAACCCCAACCTCAAGCTTCGGGTTTTCGTGTCCGGGGGCGGTTGCTCCGGGTTCCAGTACGGTTTCACCTTCGACGAGAACGTCAACGACGGTGACACCGAGGTGGAAAATGGTGGGGTCACTTTGCTGGTCGATCCCATGAGCTTTCAGTACCTGGTGGGCGCGGAAATCGATTACAGTGAAGGGCTGGAAGGCGCCCAATTCGTTATCCGCAATCCGAACGCCGTGACGACCTGCGGCTGCGGTTCTTCCTTCTCGGTCTGATTCCCCTCGGATTTTCCCGCAGCCTTCGGTGCGCTTCAGCGCGCTGAAGGCTGTCGGTCCGTGCCTCATCCCTTACGCGGTATGCCCCGACTGGGCCACCTGCACGGCCCCTGCCGGTCCACCCCCGCCGGCGCTTCTGTTATTCTTGTCTGCCTTGCCGGGTGGCTGCCCCACCCTGGCTGCCGAGCGGAAATGGGCCATCCCTGACGCCCGAATCAACCAGGGGAACCGTGATGAACGAGTACCTGCCAGGCCTGGAAGGCGTTCCAGCCACCAATTCGAATATCTCCTTCCTCGATGGCCAGACGGGCATCCTGACCTACCGTGGTTATCGGATCGAGGATCTCGCCGCCCAGAGCAGCTTTGAGGAGGCGGCGCTGCTGCTGCTCGACGGCCGTCTGCCGACGGTGGAGGAGTTGCACGAGTTCGACGACCAACTGCGCCGCAATCGGCGGGTCAAGTTCAAGGTGCGGGAGATCATGAAGCACCTGCCGGCCACCGGACACCCGATGGAAATGCTGCAGACGGCCATGGCCAGCCTGGGCATGTTCTATCCGGGCGACGAGCACCTGACCGTCGGCGATCGCTCCCAGGGCATGGACTACGTCCATAACATGTCGGTGAAGATTCTTGCCCGCATGGCCACGCTGGTGGCCATGTGGGAGCATATCCGCAGCGGTTACGATCCTATCCCGCCGCGGCAGGATCTGACCTACGCGGAGAATTTCCTGTACATGTTCAACGGGCAGGAACCGGACCCGTGTCTGGCCCGGATCATGGACGCCTGCCTGATCATGCACGCCGAGCACACCATCAACGCGTCCACCTTTGCCGCCCTGGTGGCGGGTTCCACGCTGGCCAGCCCCTACCTTGTGATCGCTGCGGCAATCGGCACCCTGGCCGGGCCGCTGCACGGAGGTGCCAATCAGAAGGTCGTGGAAATGCTCAAGGAGATCGGCCGACCGGAGAATGTCCGTGCCTGGCTGGACAAGAAGCTCGCCAACAAGGAGAAGATCTGGGGCATGGGTCACCGTGAATACAAGGTCAAGGACCCGCGCGCCATCATGATGCAGAGGCTGATGGAACGTCTGGTGGAGTACCGGGGCGGCCGGATCAGCCCCATGTTCGAGACCGCCCTGGCGCTGGAGGAGGCCTGCGAGGAGCGCTTAGGGCCCAAGGGCGTGTTCACCAACGTGGATTTTTACTCAGGCATCCTCTACACGGAGATGGGCATCCCCGCCGACCAGTTCACTTCCGTGTTCGCGGTGGCCCGCTGCGCCGGCTGGCTCGCCCACTGGCGCGAGCAGCTCAAGGACAATCGTATTTTCCGCCCGACCCAGGTGTACACGGGGGAGGACGTGCGGGACTACGTCCCTATCGAGCAGCGCTGAACGACAACGATGGATGCAGAATGATGTACTGAAAGAACCCGTCGCCGCGCCCTGGCGTCGCTTTGTTCATCATTCATCTGAATGATTCATCATTCTGCGTTCTCCCCAATACACTCCCCCCAACACCCGTTCTCCCCGGGCGCCGGTGACCGCCGGCAGGTTGCCCGGCAGTCCGGCCAGGGTCCGACGTGCCAGCCAGGCGAAGGCCACGGCCTCCACCCATTCGGGTGCGACACCGTAGGTGGTCGTGCTTTCCAGCGTGCGGGCGCCGACGGCGGTGTCCAGACGCTTCATTACATCCCGGTTGTAGGCGCCGCCGCCGCACACCAGCACCCGGGCCGCGCCCGGGGCGTGGCGTGTCGATCGCCGCCGCGATGGTGTCGGCAGTCAGCGCACTCAGCGTGGCCTGTATGTCGGCGGCCGGGCGCTCGTCGCCGAGCATCGCCAAGGCGTTGTCGAGCCACTCCAGGCGGAACTGCTCGCGCCCCGTGCTCTTGGGGGGCGGCGCTGTGAAATAGGGGTCGGCCAGCAGCCGTTCGCGCAGCTCGGGCCAAACCTGGCCGCTGGCGGCCCAGGCCCCGTCGCGGTCGAAGCCAGTGCCCTGATGGCGGCTGATCCAGGCATCCAGCAGGGCGTTGCCCGGCCCGGTGTCGAAGCCGAATACTGTGCCGGATGCATCCGCGGGCAGCACGGTGATGTTTGCCATGCCGCCAATGTTCACGATCACCCGCTCTTCCGATGGGTCCCGGAACACGGCGGCGTGAAACGCCGGCGCCAGGGGGGCTCCCTGGCCGCCGGCGGCCATATCACGGCGCCGGAAGTCGGCCACTGTGGTGATCCCCGTGCGCTCAGCAATGATATTGGGATCGCCGATCTGGAGGGTGAACGGGGCGGTCCCTGCGGGGCGGTGGCGGACCGTCTGTCCGTGACTGCCAATGGCGGTGACGGCTGCCGCAGGCACTTGGGCCTGTGCCAGCAGCCGGTGAACGGCCGTCGCGAACCGTTCGGCCACAGTGACGTCCAGTTCGCCCAGGCGATCGACGGGTCGTTCGATGCGGTCCTCGGCCAGCGCCAGCAGCGCCTGTCGCAGGTCCGGTTCGATAGGGTGGGTGTGGCTGGCGACCAGTGTCGGCATGGGGTGGGAAAAATCGACCAGCGCGGCGTCCACCGCGTCTACGCTGGTGCCGGACATCAACCCAATGAACAGTTCTGCCATGGCATGGCTTCCTGGCTGCGGAGGTCCGTTGGCGGGAGTTGCCCGACGGTGTCGGGAATGGCTCAGCGCCCGGTGCCAAGAGCCACTTGAGTTGTGCGTATCACGTCCAGCTGGGCGAGCAGCGGATGGGTCCGCCGGCGGAAATCCTGCCGGTAACGGGCTTCGATGGGCGCCGCCGCCGGCAGCTTCACCTTCAACGGGTTCCGGTGCACGCCGTTGATCCGGAACTCGTAGTGCAGATGGGGGCCGGTGGCCAAGCCGGTCATGCCCACATAACCGATAACCTGTCCCTGGTGCACGCGGGTTCCGACTCGCTCTCCCCGTGCGAAATGGGACATGTGGCCATAGAGCGTGCTGTAGCCGCGACCGTGGTCGAGGATGACCACATTGCCATAGCCGCCTTTGCGGCCCCGGAACACGATCCTGCCATCCCCGGTCGCTTTGATGGGCGTGCCGGTAGGTGCCGCATAGTCCACGCCCTTGTGAGCCCGGATGCGATTCAATATCGGATGATACCGCCCCAGGCTGAACCGTGAGCTGATGCGGGTGAAGGCCACCGGCGTGCGCAGGAACGCCTTGCGCATGCTCTTGCCGTTCGGGGTGTAGTAATTCGCGGTGCCATCGGGTTTTTCGTAACGCACGGCGCGGTAGATCCGGCCCTGGTTGACGAACTCCGCGGCCAGGATATCGCCGTTGCCGATTTTCTTGCCGTCCAGATAGAGCTGTTCGTAGACCACGGTGAAGCGGTCGCCGTGACGGATATTCAGCGCGAAGTCGATGTCCCAGCCGAAAATGCCAGCCAACTCCATGGTGAGGTTGTCGGACAGGCCGGCGTCCTGGGCGGCATTGAACAACGAACTGTCGATCACGCCGCTGGCGTAGGCCACCCGGTGTTCCGGGACGCGACTGATCGCCGTGGCCTGGAAGCCGTCATCCGTGCGGCGCACCTTGAGCCCGTGGGTGAGATCGATTTCGTCGATGAGCTCCAGCAGGTTGCCCTCCGGACCGATGTGCACCTGCAGGATTTCCCCGGGATGAATGCGCTTGAGAGTGTCGGTCACCGTTCCCAGTGCCAGAATGTCATGCAGTTCCCGGGCGCTGAGGTTCAGGCGCTGGAAGATCGTCGCCATGTTGTCGCCGCGGTGCACGGTGACGCTGCGCCAGGTGCCTGGTGGTTCGGGACTGGCCGGCGCGTGTCCCGCGGGCGTCCCTTGGGGCGGTGCCGGCAGTGGCAGGGGCGCGGTTTGCACCGCCGTGCCTCGGTCGGCAAGCGTTTCGTGCCGGGTCGCTTCGGCCTTGGGCGGAGCCACGACCAGCATGATGCCGCCGATGGCCACGGCAAGGCCCACCAGTACCCAATGCAGGCGCGGCATCCGGGCGCCGCCCGTGCGGCCGGACCCGCTCACGGCGGACTTCCAGTCGCGTCTAATAGATGAGTGATAATTCACGGAATTTCCTTGCAAAGCTGATCGTTCAACGTTACCCGCCGGCAGCTGTCGCGTCAACGATTCGATAAGGGTTGGTGGCTGGCGTCAATGAAGCAGCTTTCGTGCCAGAGGTTGTGGGCGAACGCAGTCTCCCGGCAACGAGTCTGCCGCATATGCGAAGGTCCGATATGTTAATCTGTCGAGCCTTTAGGCACACCGGTGTCATGGCACGATCGGAGTTGACGATGTCGGCAGTGGAAGGGCTCGAAGAGCTCGAACGGGGCGCGCACGAGATTCTGCTGGAGTCGGAGCTGGCGGAGAAGCTGAAGCTGGGCCGCCCGCTGCGGGTCAAGGCGGGCTTTGACCCGACGGCGCCCGACCTGCATTTGGGCCATACGGTGCTGCTCAACAAGCTGCGCCAGTTCCAGGAAATGGGTCACGAGGCGATCTTTCTGATCGGTGACTTCACCGGCATGATCGGGGATCCCACCGGCAAGAACGTGACCCGCAAGCCTCTTACCCGCGATCAGGTCATTGACAACGCGCGCACCTACGAAGCGCAGATCTACAAGGTCCTCGAGCCCGAGAAGACGCTTGTGATGTTCAACTCCAGCTGGATGGGCGAGATGGACGCCGCCGATCTGATTCAGCTGGCCGCCAAACATACGGTGGCCCGCATGCTGGAACGGGATGACTTCCACAAGCGTTACACGTCCGGTCAGCCCATTGCCATCCACGAGTTCCTCTACCCCCTGGTGCAGGGCTACGACTCGGTGGCGCTCAAGGCGGACGTGGAGTTGGGAGGTACTGACCAGAAATTCAATCTGCTGGTGGGCCGCGAACTGCAGAAGCACTACGGCCAGGCGCCTCAGGTGGTCCTCACCATGCCCATCCTGGAAGGCCTGGACGGCGTTCAGAAGATGTCCAAGTCCCTCAACAACTACATTGGCATCGACGACCCGCCTGCCGAGA
>CAWHLH010000001.1:330000-375881 GCA_963830105.1 uncultured Gammaproteobacteria bacterium
TGGAGCCAACCTTGAAATACCACCCTGGCATGTTTGAGGTTCTAACCTAGGCCCGTTATCCGGGTCGGGGACAGTGTATGGTGGGTAGTTTGACTGGGGCGGTCTCCTCCCAAAGAGTAACGGAGGAGCACGAAGGTACCCTCAGCGCGGTCGGAAATCGCGCATTGAGTGCAAAGGCATAAGGGTGCTTGACTGCGAGACAGACACGTCGAGCAGGGACGAAAGACGGTCTTAGTGATCCGGTGGTTCTGTATGGAAGGGCCATCGCTCAACGGATAAAAGGTACTCCGGGGATAACAGGCTGATACCGCCCAAGAGTTCATATCGACGGCGGAGTTTGGCACCTCGATGTCGGCTCATCACATCCTGGGGCTGTAGCAGGTCCCAAGGGTATGGCTGTTCGCCATTTAAAGTGGTACGCGAGCTGGGTTTAGAACGTCGTGAGACAGTTCGGTCCCTATCTGCCGTGGGCGTTGGAGATTTGAGAGGAGCTGCTCCTAGTACGAGAGGACCGGAGTGGACGAACCTCTGGTGTTCCGGTTGTCACGCCAGTGGCATTGCCGGGTAGCTATGTTCGGACGGGATAACCGCTGAAAGCATCTAAGCGGGAAGCCCCCCTCAAGATGAGATCTCCCTGGGACCTTGATTCCCCTAAAGGGCCGTTGAAGACTACGACGTTGATAGGCTGGGTGTGGAAGCGCAGTAATGTGTGAAGCTAACCAGTACTAATTGCCCGTGAGGCTTGACCATATAACACCCAAGCAGTTTGGGTGCTGGTTGAGCGAATGCAATATATCCAGTGCCGCAACAACTTCCTGATCAGAGGAGCATGGGCTCGCCGTTTGGCGGTCGGTGTTCTTCAAACAGTTTGCCTGGCGGTCATAGCGAGTGGGAACCACCCGATCCCATTCCGAACTCGGAAGTGAAACCGCTCAGCGCCGATGATAGTGTGGTGTTTCGCCATGTGAAAGTAGGTCACTGCCAGGCTTTTATCCGAAAACCCTGCAGCCACAAGGCTGCAGGGTTTTTTTTCGTTCCGGTCGCCTCGATCGTTTGCGCCTTCCAAGGTCGACCACGCGGGGGTCGTGGCGCGCCTCCTGATAATTAGTCCACTCGGTATGTTAGGGTTTCTCGAACGAGGAGAAATCGATGAAAGGCAGCCATTTCACCGCGGACCAGATCATTCGGATCTTGCAGGACGCCGAAGCGGGGCTGTCGGTGGCGGACATCTGCCGCAAGCACAACTGCTCGGAGCAGTCGTTCTACCGCTGGAAGAACAAGTTCGGCGGGATGGAAGTGTCGGAGGGGAAGCGGCTGCGGGAACTTGAGCGGGAGAACGCGGAGCTGAAGAAGATGGTGGCTGAGCAGGGGGACGGTCCGGGTTGCCTGTCGGCGACCTTCCGGTTTATCGGCTCCCGGCATGAACTCGGTATGCGGCGCCATAGATGCGAATGACGACATGACTTCGACAGAGCTTACCGTGCAGCGACTAACGGATCTGCTGACCACGTCGAATCGTGACGTGCGTATTGCGGAAGCCGCGCTTTGGGTCGCAAAGTCGCAGTATCCGTCGCTGGATGTCGCGGCCTATCTGCAGCGTCTGGACCGGTGGGGCGCCGAGGTGCGCGCGCGACTGCCGGAACAGCCCACCGCCGAGCAGATCGTGCTCACCCTGAATGAGTACCTGTTCGGGGAACTGGGCTTCCAGGGAAACATGGACAGCTATTACGATCCGCGCAACAGCTACCTCAACGAGGTGATGGACAGGCGCCTGGGGATACCCATCACGCTGGCGATAGTCTACCTGGACGTCGGATGCAGAGCGGGTCTACCGCTGGAGGGGGTGTCCTTTCCGGGCCACTTTCTGGTCAAATTTTCTGTGCAGCAGGGTGAGGTGGTGCTGGACCCGTTTTCCCAGGGCGTCTCGCTGGAGGAGTCCGACCTGGAAGAGTTGCTGGTGCGTGCGGAAGTCAATGTGCACGCCGTACGACCTTCCCTCACGCAATTGCTTGTCGGCGCAGGTGCACGGGACGTTCTGGTGCGTATGCTGCGTAATCTCAAAGGCATCTATCTGCACCAGAAGGAACTGCACAAGACGCTGGCCATGATGGATCTGATCGTGGCGGTGCGGCCCGACACGCCATTCGAGTACCGGGATCGGGCGCGGGTGTACCAGGAACTGGAGTGCTTTGGAGCCGCGTTGGCGGATTACCGACGTTACCTGGAACTGTCCCCGCGGGCGGAGGATGCGGAGGATATCCGCAGCCGGGTCATCGAATTGCAGCGCCGCAAGCAGGTTCTGCACTGACGGGCACGAAATCGGTGTCCGGGCGTCCGCTGTCACCGGCGGCAGGACGCCCCGGCCCCTGGGATCCGCCGGGGACGGCGGAGCCTGACTAACGGCCTGCCAGGTGCCAGCTCCCGTCCGGCTGCCGGCAGGCGGCCCCATGGATTTGCTGGACCTTGCCGGCAATATCCCCCTCAGTGACGTACTGCCGGCAATAGCGGCCGTCCTGGTTTTGGTAGGTGCGGGTGGGGGTGACCCGGTAGCGCTCATCGGTGTCCGGGTTGTGCCATTGCACCGACTGGCCGTCGGGCGTGTATTCCAGTGCCTGGCCCGTGCAGTATTGGTCCGCCTGGTCCATGGACCGACCTATGGAGTGGCCCAGCAGCATGCCGGCCAGCGTGCCGGCGATGGTGGCGGCGGTACGCCCGTCGCCTTTGCCCACCTGTGAACCCAGCACGCCGCCCAGGGCGCCGCCGACAACGGTGCCCACGGCTGCGCGATTGCAATGACCCTGCCGGATGTAGGGCGAGGGGCCATGAGCGTCGCTCCAGGGCAGATGGGCCGGTCGCTGGTGGTAATGTTGTCGCCCACGGCCGTCATCATCCCGCCAGTCCCGGCTGTCTTCGTCATCGCCCCGGGCGCGCCGGTCCTCGTCTCTGTGATGGCGGCTATACTCGTGGTCCGGATGAGCGGCGCGATAGCCGTGGGCCGGCGCCCAGGGCGGCGGGTCGCCCGAGGCGGGCGCGGCGGACAGTGCAACGCCCAGCAGCAGGGCAAGCGCGCAACGGCGCAGAGGAAGTCGGCGGTTCGGTGTCATGGTGTCTCCCAGGCGCCTGCTGCAAAAGGCTGGCGATCGCTGCCGTAGCTGTTTGTGTCGGGTTCTTGGGGGCACTTCTTTAGGGTTAACGGGGCCTATGCTCGCCGGGATGGCATGCGTAGCCGTCCGTACCTATTTTTGCAAACCCCCCGGGAGTGGTCTATATCCCTGATATGCCGTCGGTTTGCAGGAGGACGGAAAATGAGCGATTCCTATATTCCGCTACGGTTGTACCGGTCCGCCGCGGACCTTGGTTACTTCCGGCCCAGTCAGGAATTTCCGGATCACGTCACCATGGACAGTCCCGCGGTGCTGGTGATGACCGATCTGCGCCAGGTAACCGCCGTGACGGTGGAAGCCAACGTGTCCATCGACTGGGCGCTCAACCGCATGAAGGAAGGCGGGGTGCGCCTGCTTCTGGTTGCCAACTCCCACGACCGCGTACAGGGTCTGATCACCTCTACCGACATCCAGGGCGAAAAGCCTATGCAGTTGCTCAAGGAGTTGGGTGGACAGCGTTCGGACCTCAGGGTGCGGGACATCATGGTGCCCGCCGAGGCGCTGGAGGTGATGAGTCTGGCGGACGTGCTCAAGGCCCGTGTGGGCGACGTGGTGGCGACCCTGAAGCGGGTCGGACGCCGTCATGCATTGGTGGAAGACACCGATCCGCACACGGGATGGCCGGCCGTGCGGGGCATTTTTTCCATCACCCAGATCGGCACGCAACTCGGCATCGCCATCGAGACCATAGAAGTCGCCACCACCTTCGCGGAGGTCACTGCGGTGCTCAACGAATGAAGCACGCCTTCAGAAAGTGGGTTGTGCCACCAGCAGGGCTTCGGGGACGTGATGGTTGATGGCGCAGGGCAGGTCGAAGCATATCCCGGGTGCCGGGCGCACGATGACCCACAGCACGTTGATGCGCAGATTGAGGTCTGCAAACACGACATGCTTGGAGTAGGACTCCAACACCTGTTCGATCCTGGCGACTGTATCCTGAATGATGTGGGCCGGCTTGAGGCGAAGCTTGGGGATGACCATCATGAAATCGCTGAACGGTTTGCCATTTTCATCCTGGCGCGGGGCGCGCTTCCACAGCGGTTCGTTGGGCTCCATGGCGAACGCGCTGGTGAGTCCCCGGCCTTTCCTGTCGCGGTGATCTAGCATGGGCAAGCCTCGCTTCAGCGTCCTACTGTTGGGGCAGGGGGCGAACCTTGCGCCACCCTTTGCTAACTATTCCAGATGCGGCGGCGATTTTCCAGGCAGCATTGAGGTGGTATTGCGGCCGCCGCGCCGCCTATACCTTATCGGCCATTCTGTTAAGCCGGTTGAGTCGCCGGGCATCGGCGGGTCAACGCTTTTTATAACAATGTCTTAGCGGTAATTCCTGGAATCCCAAAGGGGTCCGGGTGGTCTCGACAAGGCGCTTCCCGGGCAGCAGATGTGAGGTGAGGCGCGCTGCACCGGCGCTGGGCGGCGGGTACCAACCGCAGGTCAAGGTGACAGGTGTTCGAGCCAGGCGAGGATGGCGGTCCGGTCAGCGGACAGTCCTTTGTAGGCCAGGCTGTCGGGCGCCATGGTGGCCAGTGCGGCGCGCAGCCGGTCGAGCTGCGTGCCGTTCAGGTCCCGGCAGTCCGTCAGGTAGGTCCGGATGGTGAACAGGCAACTGCGTGTGCGGGGTAGGCCCCACAGGGTCTGGCGCTCGACTCGCAGGGACAGCGACGGACGTACGGGGTCGAATCGACGGCCGCCCCAGTCATCGGGCGACGTTCCCGGCGGGGGTTCAGGATGGTGGTTCAGGCGGGTGTCGGTGGCCAGGCCCCAGGCGAAACGCACGAATGGTCCGCGCTCGATCATGGTGTGCACCAATGGCCGGTGCTGACGGGCGATGCGAGTGAAGCCGGCCACGGGTGCGTGAACCGCAGTGAAATCGCCGCCGATTTTTGCTTCCGCCGCCCAGTGGTTGGGCAGGCAGAGGTGCAACGCGCTGATGCGATCGCCATGGGGGGGTTGCTCCAATACGGCGAGGTCCTCCTGGAGCTGGCACGCGAGGGCATCCAGCGTGGACTGGTAGGGCGGCTGCCGGGCCTCCACGCCCTCGGCTGCGAGAAGTTTCAGGTCGCGGTCGAATATCAACGTGTCGCCCGTGAGCGCGCAGTCCAGATGCCAACCTTCCGGTGTCGGAGCGAGCCTGAAATATTCGGGGTGCTCCCGGGACAGCCGTTGGATAATCAGTTCGGCAACCGCGCGCAGGGCCGCAGGATCGGGCCGGTCGCTGACGAAATATTTGGAAAGTCGTTCCCGCCGGCTGGCCAGCTTCTCCTGGCGGTAACGCGTGAATTGCCGGTCGATTTGAAACACATGCTCGTCGGCGGGTCCGTTCCCGAAGTCGTGTCCCAATCGGAAAAAACCCGCCTTGACTTCATAGCGCCCGTTGGCCAGAGGGAAGTAGTGTGCCGGCGCTCCACCGGCGACGGGGGTGAGGTCGGGTGTCGGGTGTCGGGGGTTGTCAGGATGGGGGGCCATGGGTGCTCAAATTCCCGGGATTTCGGAGCACGATCGATGCTGATTCATTATACGGTAGCGGGCCGGAAGCGGCCTGTGTCCCCTGTGGTAAACTTCGCCGATGAAGCTGCGGGATCGGTTACTGGAAGTGTTGGCTGACGGACGTTTCCATTCAGGGGAGGCCCTGGGGGCGGCGTTGGGTGTGAGCCGCGCGGCGGTCTGGAAGCAGCTGCGCGCCCTGCAGGATCTCGGGCTGGAATTGCATGCCGTACGGGGCCGCGGCTACCGTTGCGTCCAACCCCTGGAACTGCTCGACGCCGAGCGGATACGCGCCGTTTTGACTTCTCAGGCCGCGGCGCGCCTGTCCGCTCTGGACATCCACACCGAAATCGATTCTACCAATACCCATCTGCAACGCAAGGCGGCCGCCGGCGCCCCGCGCGGCGGCGTGTGTTTGGCCGAATGCCAGCGCGCCGGCCGCGGTCGGCGGGGGCGCTCGTGGGTGTCGCCCTTCGCCAGCAACATCTATCTGTCACTGTTGTGGCGGTTCCCGTCCAGTCCGGCAGCGCTCAGCGGGCTCAGTCTGGCGGCCGGCATCGGGGTGTTGCGGGCGCTGCGGGAGCTCGGACTGGACGACGCAGGGTTGAAATGGCCCAACGATATCCTGTGTCGCGGACGCAAGGTGGCCGGGGTATTGCTGGATATGGCCGGCGAGTCCGGTGGCCCCAGCCACGTGGTGGTGGGCGTTGGGGTGAATGTGGGTATGCCTTCCGGGGCCGCCCTGTGCATCGATCAGCCCTGGACCGATCTCACCCGATTGGCGGGCGGCGAGGTTTCCCGTAACCGACTGGCGGGGCGGCTGATCGAGCATTTGCTGGAGGTGATGGCAATCTTCGAGCATGCCGGTTTTGAAGCCTTCATGGACGAATGGCAGCGTTACGATCTGGTTGCCGGCCGGGAAGTGCAGCTGCTGTTGCCCGATGGGGTGATATTCGGGAAAGCGAACGGTATTGATCCCTCCGGTGCGCTGTTGGTTCGCACCGGCGGCGAGGCGCGCCGGTTTGCCTCGGGTGAAGTGAGCCTGCGGATGCAGCCGTGATACTGCTGATTGACGCCGGCAACACATCCCTGAAGTGGGCGGTTCTGGACGCAGATACGCTGCAGGCGGGCGGGTGCCTGATGCATGCGGGTCAGGACGTGCGCGAGATTGCCACCCGGGCCTGGAGCGAACTGCCCGCTCCCGAACGCGTGCTCATCGGCAATGTCGGCGGTGACCGACTGGCGCGCAGCCTGCGCGCATGGATGAAGCGGTCCTGGCGCCTGATACCGGAATTCGTGCTGGCCGGTGAAAGCGCGGGCGGTGTCGCCAACGGCTACCAACAGCCGGAGCGATTGGGCATCGATCGCTGGGCGGCCATGGTGGCCGCCCGTCGTCATACCGAGGGGCCGGCCTGTGTCGTGGATTGCGGTACAGCCATCACGATCGACGTGCTGGGCGCCGACGGGGCCCATCTGGGTGGCCTGATCACTCCCGGCCTGGGACTGATGCGCCGCAGCCTTGTCGAGGCCACCCGCGGAATATCCGATGACGACGATGCGCCGCTTGTGCAGGACGGACAGGTGTGTCTGCTGGGGCGCGACACTCGGGGCGCGGTGGCAGGTGGCGCTCTGTATGCCGCGGTGGCGTTGATCGATCGGGTGTTGGCGGACATGCGAGCGGAGGCGGGCGATCACATCGCGGCGCTCGTTACCGGAGGGGATGCGCCGACGGTGTTGCCCTTGTTGGCGGGTCCCGTCCGCCACCAGCCCGATCTGGTGCTGGAAGGCCTCGCAATCCTCGCGAGGGAGACGTCGTGCGCTTCATAATCTACATGCTGATACTGGCCAACGTCGCGTTCTATGCCTGGCATGTGTACAGCCCGACCCCCACACCGCAGACCGCGTATCAGCCTCCGACAGTTCCGGCCGGCGCGAAACGCCTGGTGCTGTTGAAGGAACGCGGACAGCTGGGCGATCAGGCCGCCTCCGGCAGCAGCCAGCCGAAAGTCCCGGTCAGCGGCGCGGATGAAGTGCCGGCGACGACCCCTCCGCCCTCCCAGCCGACCAAGGCGTCGTCTTCGGATGCAGAACGGCAAGCGGCCCCGCCGAGCGACAGGGATACTCCCGGTACCATGCCGACGCCTGCGAAGGACGACAAGGCTCCCCAGACTCCTTCCGCGCAGAGTGCGTCGCAGCCCACGCCTGCTGCACCTGCGCCGCCGGCCGGCAGATCGCCGCCTGCATCCCCCGTCCAGGAGTCGGGCCCGACAACGTCGTCGACAGCCGGTCCCGCCCCGCAGGCTGCGGCCAGCTGTTATCGTGTCGGCCCCCTGACAGATGCCGTTGCCGCCGCCGCTCTGAGCACCCGCCTTGCCGAACAGGGTCTGAACGCCCAAGTGCAGAACACCCAGGTCAACCAGCCGGACGGCTATTGGGTATTTTTGCCTCCCATGTCCCACGACGAGGCTGTCGGCATTTCCGAAGACCTGTCATCCAAGGGCATCACCGACTATTTCATCGGCAAGGACAATTACATATCCCTCGGCATCTTCAACGGCCCCCAGTCCGCCGAACAGCGCCGCCAGCAGATTGCCGCCATGGGCTATGCCCCCAAAGTGGAGCAGCACTTCACCACTCAACAGCAGTACTGGCTTGCGGTCCGGGTCGAGGCGGGAACCGCCGTCTCCGATCAAGACTGGGAAAACCTCTTGTCGGCAGCACCAGGGGTTCGGCGCACGGCCAGCGACTGCGAGTGAACCTGCAGCGCCGGCGGTGCTGCGTGACCGCACCGGAGGAGTTCGATGATGAGACGTTTTTGGTGTCGGGCGCAGATCCCGACGGTGCCGGTCGATTGCCATCACGGCCCGTGTTCCCCTAGAATCATTCCACTTCATTTCCCATGCTGGCGTAGCTCAGTTGGTAGAGCAGCTGATTTGTAATCAGCCGGTCGCGGGTTCGACTCCTGTCGCCAGCTCCAATTCACTTTCAGCGCGCCGCCGGATGAGAAACGGCGGCTTCGTTGGACGCCAGGAGCAGGGTGCCGGCTCGGTGGTGTGCCAGCGGGTATCGGGTGCCGCGTTGCGGGCTGCGGAGCGCCACCTTTTTCATGCCGTTCCGTGACCGGTGTCCTTCTCCACTTCCACACGGGTGCGGGGCAGGTGCTGAGGGTACTGGCGTTGCAGGAACTCGATCAGTTTCTCCCGCACATGGCAGCGCAGGTTCCAGGCCTGCGGCGAGTCTGGAGCGCTCATTAGCGCCCGCAGTTCGACAGTGTGCTGGTCCGCATGGGTAACCTGCAGCACCCACACCTTGCCATCCCACATGCCCGAGGTCTCGAGAATGCGGTGCAACTCTTCGCGCACCGCGTCGACCGGCAGCTTGTAGTCGGCATAGATGAAGACCGTCCCCAGAAGATCGGCGGTGGTACGTGTCCAGTTCTGAAAAGGCGTCTCGATGAAATAGGTGATGGGCAGTACCAGGCGGCGCAGGTCCCAGATGCGCACCACGACATAGGTCGTGCCTATCTCCTCGATCCAACCCCATTCGCCTTCCACGACGACGACGTCATCGATGCGGATGGGTTCGGTTAGAGCGACCTGAATGCCTGCGATGAGATTGGACAGGGTGGGACGCGCAGCGATTCCGATTACCAGTCCGGCCACGCCGGCGGATGCGAACAGGGTGGTGCCAAGGCGGGCCACCCCCGGGAATGTCATGAGCATCAGCGCCATGACGATGACTGTGATGACCACCAGCATTACCCGTCGCAGCACATGAAGCTGGGTCTGGATCTTGCGCGCTGTGAGGTTGTCCCGCTGGTCCGTGCGAAAACGCAGCGAGACGGCGGCCACCACCGCATCGGTCACACCCATAGCCAGCCAGCCTACCGCACCGATCACTCCGAGGCCTGCCGCGTGGCGTATGGCCGCGCCAACGGCCGGTGGCAGCACTACCAGCGGGAGTACGCTGACAATGGCCATCAATGGGACGACGAGCCGTGCCGGCTTCTCAGTGTGGTCCAGGATTGCGATGTTGGTTGTGCTGCGGTGCAGCAGCCGCCGCAGAAGCCGGAAGACCATCTGTTGGGCCGCCAATGCGGCGAGGACCGCGGCGGCGAGCGCAATGACTGCGGCGACCCAGGTTGGCAGCTCGGCGAGAAACTGGCGCACGGCAGCCTATTCGGCGTTGTCGGGCCGGCGCGACAACCGTGCAGGGCAGTCGAGGCGATGGACCTCGCCGCTCCTATTGCCGACTGGTTTATTCGCCATGCGAGGGCGTTGCGCTGGCTGTGGGCACGGGCTTCATTATTGGAGTGTAGTGCAGTGTGTGAATATTCAAGACCCGCGGCCGCGCAGGCCGTCCAAGGCAGGCTGCCGGTCCGGGCCCAGGGTGAGGCGACAGGGCATCCGGTACCGATCGGACCGGTCCGTCGGTTCATGTCGAGGCAGTGGGTGACGGTGGCCGTGCGGGCGCAGAGCTTTGGAGATGGGCAGTGGCGGTCGATGCAGTGATCTACGGGTTGGTCGGGGGCGCGCTTTTAGTGCTTGTGCCGTTGGCAGCCCTTTCGTGGATGTCCCGCAAGCACGGCCAAACAGGGCAAATCGACGGCGAATTGCGGGCCTGCCCGGACTCGCTCAACTGCGTTTGCAGCGAGCACCGGCAAGCGCGGGCGTTCGTGGCGCCGCTGGCCTTCACCTGCGCGCCGGATACGGCGTGGCAAGCCGTACAGGATGCGCTGCGGATTCTCGGTGGTCGGCTGCAGCAGCAAGGTGGCAGCTATCTCCATGCCACCTTCACCACCAGGGTCTTTCGCTTCAAGGACGATCTGGAACTGCGCTTGGACCGGCGGCGCAGTGTCATCCAGGTCCGCTCTGCATCGCGGGTCGGGTATTCCGACCTGGGGGTAAATCGCCGGCGGGTCGAGCGTCTGCGGGCTGTGTTCAACGAACAATTGCACCATGGCCGGGAAGCCGTAGGCTAGGGCCGGCAACCACTATAGGGTTGTCTGCTGCAAGTCAGGGGAGACATGGGCTAAAGTATATGAAATGGCCCGAGAACTACAATTAGCGAGGCTAGTGGTCCATGCGGGAAATAGTTTGTCTCTCAGAGACTCCTCGGCCGCGTTGCACTCGCTTGAATTGGCTACGGGCCAGTCCTGCGCTCGTGCGCCTTGCCGATGGGGCTTGTGGACCGGCTGAGAGTCAAGCTATTTCCCGCATGGACCACTAGGCGCTCTCTCCGCCTTAAGGGTTGGGGAGGCGATTCCGGGAGGGGCGATGTCCAAGCCAGTGATCATTGCCGCCTGGCTGCTGTGCTGCCTGTTTGTCGCACCGACGGTCCAGAGCGCAGAGCCGCCACTGACCTTCGGCGTTTTCCCCTATGTCAGCCCCGGGCGGCTGATCGTGCATCAGCACGGCCTGGAACAGTATCTTGCGGACCGGCTTCATCGGTCCGTCATCATGGTCACAGCGCCGGACTATCGGACGTTCTTCGAGCGTACCCGTCACGGCGACTACGATCTGGTACTGACCGCACCGCACTTTGCCCGCGCCGCAGAAGTCCATGACGGCTATCGCCCCCTCGCTATCACCGAGCACCACATCCAGGGTGTGTTTCTGGCACGCCGCGACGGCCCGGTCCACAAGATCGAGGATCTTGCCGGGCGCACGGTCACGGACACGGTGCCCGAGGCCATCGTATATCAGTTGGCGCTGCAGACACTTGCCCGGCATGGCCTGGTTCCCGGCCGCAACGTGACGATACGGAATACGAAGACCTTCAACAATGCGATTTTCGCAGCTCTGCGTGGCGACAGCGATGCTGCTATTACCGGGCTCAAACTCTGGCAGAATCTGGCGCCTAACTATAAGGCGCAATTGCGCGCGATCGCTAAGACCGCGTCCCTGCCCGGATTCGTATTGCTGGCCAACCCCAGGCTCGATGCAAAGACGGCGGCGGCGGCGCAGTCGGCCGCTCTCGGTTTCGCTGGCAGTCCGGAGGATAAGCATTACCTTTTCATCGGTTTCGAGCCCGTCACCGAAGCGATCATGAAGAGCTTCGATCCATACACCAAGTTTCTCAAGGTTTGGGAATGAAGCTGCCGCTTCCTGGCCCGGTCCGGCGTTCGCTGCGTCTGAAACTTATTCTGGTGAGCATCGGTGTCGAAGTGCTGATGCTCGCACTGCTGGTGGGCAATTCTCTGCGGCTGCTGAATCGTGCCATGGACACCGAAGTCCGGGTACGGACCCAGGAGATCCAGCCCCTGCTGCAGGCGGCCCTGGCTGCACGACTCTTCCAGCGCGACTATGTGTCGACCCGGGAGATCCTGAACCACATTCTCAATTCCGACCATGACGGGTTGCGGTATGTGGTGGTACTCGACGCCGGAGGTCGGGTGTTTGCCTCCACCTCGGGTATGGGCAGGGGGAAGCCGCTGTCGGCCATCGATACCAGCCTGGCATCGGCGGTGACCGACGGTGTCTACGACATGGCGGCTCCCCTGCGGTTGGGCGCGGAAAACGTAGGCCAGGTCCGTTACGGCCTGTCACTGGAATCCTTTCTGGATGCCCGTGATTCGCTGTTCCGGCAAGGCGTGCTGATCGCCGCTACCGAGGTGCTGCTCACCACGCTGCTGCTGGGACTTGCCGGCTATCTGCTGACACGACATATCGGCGTGTTGCTGCGTGGTACGCGGGCTGTCTCCCAGGGTGACTATGACGTGCGCCTGCCGTTGACCAGTCCCGACGAAGTGGGCCAGCTCACCCGGGATTTCAATCACATGGCAGAGTCCTTGCGCGACCGGGTGGCGGCGCTGCGCGCCAGCGAGCAGGCGCTGGCCCGCGCCAATGCGCGCCTGGAAGCGATGATCCAGGCCATGGGCGATCCGATGGTTTTTGCCGATGCCGACCGGACCCTGCGGCTGGTGAATCCGGCGTTCACCGCTGTATTTGGCTATAGCACGGAAGAACTCATTGGGCAAAGCGGCAGGCGCCTGTACGCCGATCCGCGGGTATTCGATCAACTGGGCGAGATGCGCTATCGCCCGGACGCGCTGTCGAATGGCGGCATCTTTGACGTCGAATACCGCCGTCGCGACGGCGGCGTGTTCGTAGGCGAGACACGCGCAACGCCGGTGTGCGATCAGCACGGTACGGTGCTGGGATTTCTTGCCATCATCCGCGACATCTCGGACCGCAAGGCAGCTGAAAAGGCCCTGTTTGCAGAAAAGGAGCGGGCCCAGGTCACGCTCGCCTCGATCGGCGATGGCGTGATAACCACCGATGCCGCCGGCCGCATCGACTACCTAAATCCGGTCGCCGAGCGGCTTACCGGCTGGACGACTGGCGAGGCCCGCGGGCGCCCGCTGCCCGAGGTTTTCACGGCGGTGGATGAAGTGTCAGGCAAACCGGTGGGCAACCCCATCGAGCAGTGTCTGGGCAGCGGCACCATCGCGGTGCTGGCCCAGAACACCGTGCTGGTGGCAAGGGGCGGCGAGGAGTTTGCGATCCAGGACTCGGCGGCGCCCATCCGCGACGGTAGCGGCCAGGTGATCGGCGGCGTGCTGGTGTTCCACGATGTCAGCAAGGCCCGGCAGATGGCGCGCCAGCTTTCCCATCAGGCCAAGCACGACGCCCTGACCGGACTGGTGAACCGGTGGGAGTTCGAGCAGCAGCTGGCTGCGGCGGTAGAGAGCGCGCGCGAAGAGGGCAAGGTGCACGCCCTGCTGTACCTGGACCTGGATCAGTTCAAGGTGGTCAACGACACCTGCGGTCACGTGGCCGGCGACGAACTGCTGCGTCAGCTCGCACCTCAGATCAAACACCATATCCGCAGCGTCGACACCCTGTCCCGTCTCGGCGGTGACGAGTTCGGGGTGTTGCTGCAGGACTGCCCGCTGCAGGAAGGCATTTCGATTGCCAACGAGCTGCGCCAGACCGTCCAGGACTTCCGGTTCATCTGGGAGGACCGCACGTTCGCGATCGGCGTCAGTATCGGTCTGGTGCCCGTAACGGTGCTGTCGGCCAATGCGTCCGATCTGCTGAGTGCAGCCGACGTCGGCTGCTATCAAGCCAAGGAGTTGGGGCGCAATCAGGTGCGCGTCTACCAGCCCGGTGACGAGGATCTGGCCCGGCGTCACGGTGAGATGCAGTGGATCTCGCGCATCAACCGGGCACTGGAGGAGGACCGCTTCCGTCTGCACTGTCAGCTGGCCGCGCCGGTCGCGGGCGCAACGTCCAACGACAAACCCCGCTACTACGAGATCCTCATCCGCATGGTGGGTGAAGACGGTCGGCTGATTCCCCCCATGGCGTTCATGCCGGCTGCCGAACGTTACAACCTGATGCCGGCGGTGGACCGCTGGGTGGTCTCCCATACCTTCCGGCAGATCGCCAGTCGTGGCTGCACCGGCGGCTTTGTCTGCGCCATCAATGTGTCGGGACATACGCTGGGCGATGGTGGCTTTCTGGATTTTGTCGATCAGCAACTGGTGGAGTCGGGTGTGGATCCCCATTGTGTCGCCTTCGAGGTCACGGAAACGGCTGCCATCACCAACCTGACCCGCGCCATCGAGTTTCTGTCCACGTTCAAAGCCAGGGGATGCCGCTTCTCGTTGGACGATTTCGGCAGCGGCCTGTCTTCGTTTGCCTACCTGAAGAATTTCCCGGTGGATTATCTGAAGATCGATGGCGCCTTCGTCAAAGACATGGTTCAGGATCCGATGGATCATGCGCTGGTGTCGGCCATCAACCAGCTCGGCCATATCATGGGCATTGCCACCATCGCGGAGTTCGTGGAGGACACCGCGATCCTGGAGGCTCTGCGCGAGGTGGGCGTGGACTACGCCCAGGGCTTCGTGGTTGGCCAGGTGATATCCATCGAGGAGATGCTGGAGTCGCTGAGTCGCTCCCAGAGTGTCCTTCCTGGCGGCGGCCAGCGGGCGGAATGAGGGCGGGTCGCCTGCGCTGGCCCAGCCGACCTCGGGGCCAACAATCGTTGGCCAAACCCGGCGGGCCGTACCGGCCCTGGCAGGGACGCTGCCCGTGCCTGTGCGTGCTTCGGCGTATTTCCTGGGGGACCTGCCGTCGCGGCGGGTACGCGTGGTTCGCCTCGGCCGAGGAGCCGCCTGGCCGTCGGGGCAAGTCCCACTGATAAGAAGAACCCCGCCGTGGGCGGGGTCCAAAAGCTACTCGGTAGGAGTAGCCGGAGGAGTGTGCGCGCTGCGCTACAAAGCGTAGTGACACAAAAAAAGTATAGACGTCGGTTTCGCACACGGCCATTGATATGGATCAAGATTCCTTTCTGATCCGGAAAATCCCGCCTGCAGCTGCCGTTATGTGAGCCCGTTCACGAAAGTTGTTGCCCGATTTTCAGGTTGGTTCGCAGTCTGTCGACACCATACGCAGCAACATTCGGTTTGCCAGCACGTGGCGCAACCGACTCCAATTGCGTAGACCGGTGACCGACTGACATGTTTGTGGTGCGAATTGCCCAGGCCGTTGCACGGCCGCACGCTCTTCTTATCAACCTGCTGAATGCGTGTCCGGCGCTGGTTTCAGTGCTACTGGCCGGCGTACTGATACCTGCCGGGCCTGTGCAGGCCGCAGCCAGTCCCCAGTGGGTGCCCGGGCGGGTGATTGTCCAGCCGCGGGCCGGCGTTTCCAAGCGGGCGCTGGACGATGCCGCCGGCTTTTACGGCGCCACGGTGAAGGGACAGCTGGCCCCCATCAACGCCCATGTACTGGCCGTGCCGGCCGGACTGGAGCAGGCGGTTGCCCAGGAGCTGAACAGCGATGGGGACATCGCTTTTGCGGAGCGCGAGCGCCTGGTGGAGCCGTCGGCCGCCGCGCCCAACGATCCGGACTATTCCAGGGGTTGGCATCTGGCCACCATGCAGGTGACCAGCGCGTGGGACGTTTCGCGCGGCGCAGGCGTCACGGTGGCCGTGCTGGATACCGGCATCGACGCCAGTCAGCCGGATCTGGCCGGCCAGTTGGTACTGCCCGGCTACAACTCTGCCGACGGCGGCAGCGATACCTCCGATGTGTACGGCCATGGTACCGAGGTGGCCGGCGTGATCGGCGCCGTCACCAACAACGGCATCGGCGTCGCTTCCATCGCCCCTGCGGTCCACATCCTGCCCGTGCGGGTCACCAACGATTCCCAGGGCCTCGCTTCCACCTATGCCATCGCCCAGGGTCTGATCTGGGCGGCGGACCACGGCGCGAAGGTGGCCAACATCAGCTACAACGTCAGCGGCGATACGCTGGTGCAGAACGCTGCCGCCTACATGCGCAGCAAAGGCGGTGTGGTGGTGGTGGCGGCCGGCAACAGCAATGCCGACCTGGGAATTGCCGATCAGCCTGACATCATCACCGTGGCTGCCACCACCAGCAGCGACACCAAGGCCAGCTGGTCCAACTATGGCGGTGCCGTGGACGTTTCGGCGCCGGGCGTCGGGATCTGGACCACCCGGCGTGGCGGGACCTACGCAGGCGTCAGCGGCACTTCCTTCGCCAGCCCCGCGACGGCGGCGGTAGCGGCCCTGGTCATGTCCGCCAATCCCGCCCTGTCGCCGGATCAGGTGCAGTCGGTGCTGGAGAACAGCGCGGTGGATCTGGGCGCCGCAGGTCGCGATCCCTATTACGGCTACGGGCGGGTGGATGCCGCCGCCGCCGTACGGCTCGCGTTGGCCACCGGCGGCTCCGATGCACAGCCGCCCGCTGTGAGCATCACCACGCCGGGCAACGGTACCAGCGTGAGTACCGTGATCCCGGTGGACGTCACTGCCAGCGACAACGTGTCGGTGACCAGCGTGGATCTGTACGCAGGCGGGACCAAAGTGGGAACCGACAGTGTTTCCCCCTACCAGTTCAGCTGGAATCCGACCTCGGTGCGTTCCGGCCAGACCGTCACGCTCACCGCCTACGCCCATGACCCGTCGGGCAACGTCGGTTCGGCGACCGTTACCGTGACCGTGGTCGACCGCACCCCGCCGGTGGTGACCCCGCCGCCCGACAAGCTGACAGAGGCCACCGGCACCCTGACGGCGGTCAGCCTGGGCACGGCCAGCGCGGTGGATGATTTCGACGGGCCGCTGTCAGCCACTCCGAGCACCACCGGACCGTTTACCGTCGGCACCCACACCGTTACCTGGACCGCCGTCGATGCCGCCGGCAACGTGGGTACCGCCACCCAGACGGTGGTGGTCACCACCGCCGACATCCTGCCGCCGGTGGTGACCCCGCCGCCGGATATCACGGCGGAGGCCACCGGTCCGGACACCAGCGTGACCCTGGGCACGGGGACGGCGGTGGACAACCACGACGGCAACCTGGTGCCCACGCCGGCTGCCACGGGTCCTTTCACAGTGGGTACCCATCAGATCACCTGGAGTGCTACCGACGCCGCCGGCAACCGGGGCACCGCCACCCAGCGGGTAACGATCGTCGACACCACGCCGCCGGTGATCAGCGTGCCGGCCACCGTGACGGTGCCGGCAACCGGCTATCTCACCGCCGTGGCATTGGGCCATGCAACCGCCCAGGACAGCGTTTCAGGCGCGGTGCCCGCGACCGCCGTCAATCCGGGGCCGTTCACCAGCGGGTCCCACTCGGTCACCTGGAAAGCGACCGACGGGGCCGGCAATACCGCGCAGGCGACCCAAGCCGTCAAGGTGCTGCCGTTGGCGAACTTGGGGATGGAGCAGACCGTGGGCGAGGGCAGTACCGTAACCGTGACGGTATACCTGACAGGCCCCGCCGCCAGCTATCCTGTGAAGATTCCCTATGTGGTCAGCGGTACCGCCAGCAACCCACAGGACGACGACGCGGCATCGGGCACGCTCAGCATCGCCTCGGGCACCCAGGGCAGCATCATATTCCACACGGTCGACAACGGCGTAACGGGCCAGCCGCCGCGCACCGTCGTGTTTACGCTCAAGGCGCCCACCAATGCGGTGATGGGCAGTCACGACACCCAGACGGTCACCATCACCGAGTCCAAGGTGGCCCCGACGGTGACCCTGGACGCTGCGCAGGGCGGCAGCGCAGCCCGTACCATCTACCCGGGCAACGGGACGGTGACCGTGACTGCCCATGTGCGCGACCCGAATGCCGGCTCCAGCGACAACTACGACTGGAGCGGATCGGACAATGCGCTGACCGGCACGATCGGCAGCGGCGGAACCCGCTTCTCCTTCGATCCCCAGGGGCTCGCCCCCGGCGTGTACCCGGTCCGCTTGACGGTGACCAGCAGCGCGGTGCCTGCCCAGCCGGTGTCGGTGCGCCTGCTGCTGCGGGTGAAGGCCACGCCGCCGGTGCTCAGCACCAACCAGGACAGCAACGGCGACGGCAGGAGCGATGCGGCGGACGGCTACGGCGACGATGACCAGGACGGTATCGCCAACTATCTGGACGGCATCTCCGACCCTGCTGTGCTGCAGGGTCGGGACGGCGTCACCGACAGGGATCTGCTCACCACCGGGCCCGGCCTGCGGCTGGCGCTGGGCAGCACCGCACTGGTAGCGGGACACCGCTCGGCGCAGGTCAGCGCTCAGGACGTGGTGGACCATGGTGGCCGGGACGGCGCGGCGGCGGTGGACGGCAGCGACACCTTCAACTATCCGGGCGGGCTGTTCGACTTCAAGGTGACCGGGTTGGCCGATCCGGGGCAGTCGGTGACGGTCGTCATTCCGCAGGCCGTCCCCATCCCGGCCAACGGCGCGTACCGCAAGTATGTGCCGGGCCGGGGCTGGACGGGCTTCGTGGAGGATGCGCGCAACGCCATCGCCTCCGCAGCCGGCGCCAACGGCCTGTGTCCGTCGGCCGGCGATCCCGTCTACCAGTCGGGGCTGCGGGCGGGTGACAGCTGTGTGGAGCTCACCATCGAAGACGGCGGTCCCAACGATGCCGATGGCGCACGCAACGGCGTGATCGAAGACCCCAGCGGCATCGGTGTGGCGAAGCCGGCCGGTGCCACCGACAACACGGCCGGCGGCGGTTCGGGTGGTGGCAGCAGCGGTGGCGGTGCCACCGGCGGCGGTGGTGGTGGTTGCGCGCTCAACCCGGCGGCCCCGTTCGATCCGACATTGCTCATCGTGGCGCTGCTGTCGGCGGGCTATGTGGCCCGCCGGCGGAGCGGTTGCCGGTAGCGACATCGGGGTTGCCTGCGACGCAAACCTGTATATAATTACAGCTACTGTACAGACATCCAGTAGCGAGCGTCGCCGTGGAATCCCTGACCCCCCGCCAGACCCAGGTTCTCGATCTGATCCGCCAGTTCATGGCCGAACAGGGCTATCCGCCCACCCGGGCGGAGATTGCCGCCGCCCTGGGGTTCCGGTCGGCCAATGCCGCCGAGGAGCATTTGAAGGCCCTGGCCCGCAAAGGGGTCATCGAGCTGTTTCCCGGCGCTTCCCGGGGTATCCGTCTGACCGAACCGGACGGACTGCCGGTGGTGGGCCGGGTGGCGGCGGGCAGCCCCATCCTGGCCGAGGAGCATATCGAAGAGCACTGTCCGCTGGATGCCGGCCTGTTCCATCCCCGTGCCCATTACCTGCTGCGGGTGCGCGGTCTGAGCATGCGCGATGCGGGCATTCTGGACGGCGACCTGCTGGCCGTGCACAGCACCCGTGAGGCCCGCAACGGCCAGATCGTGGTGGCCCGTCTGGACGACGAGGTGACGGTGAAACGTTTCCGGCGCCGGGGTCAACGGGTGCAGTTGCTGCCCGAAAATCCTGACTTCGAGCCCATCGAGGTCGATTTGCGCCGCCACTCCCTGGTGATCGAAGGGCTGGGTGTCGGCATTTTGCGCAACGGCAAGTCCCTATGAATCAGGATCATCTGTTGCAGCACCCCGGCCTGTGGCGCGGGGGGCAAATGCCCCCCGCTGCCGACGGTCTGCCGACGGGATATCCGGAGCTCGATGGCCTGCTGCCGGGCGGTGGTTGGCCGGTGGGTGCGCTGACTGAAATTCTCATTCCCCGGGAAGGCGTTGGCGCGTTGGGGCTGGTGATGCCGGCCCTGGCGCGGCTCAGCCGTGACAGACGCTGGCTCGCCTGGGTGGCGCCGCCGTACATCCCCTATGCGCCCGCCCTGGCGGCGGCCGGGGTCGACCTGTCCCGGGTGCTGCTGATCCATCCCCGGGCCTCCGGCGACGGTCTGTGGGCGGTGGAGCAGACCCTGCGTTCGGGCACCTGCGGAGCGGTACTGGCCTGGCCGGCGGCGGGCGACTCCCGCACGTTGCGCCGCCTGCAACTGGCGGCCGAGGCCGGCCGTACCTGGGGTCTGCTGTTTCGTTCCGAACGCATGGCGGATCGGCCTTCACCGGCGGCCTTGCGCCTGCAGGTCACGGCGGAGGGCGACGGTATGGCGGTTCGTATTCTCAAACGCCGCGGCGGCTGGGCCGCCGGGCCCGTGCATCTGGACGCGGACCATGTTGTGGCTCAGTGTGAATCTGCCCTGGCTGCCCCTGGAGGTGTTCGTCCGGGGCGGGCGTGACGGCGCGCCTCTGGCGATCAGCAGCATCGCGGGGCGCGTGCCCCGGGTGGTGGCCTGCAATGGAGCGGCCCGGCGTCTGGGTGTGCGTACCGGCATGGCTGTCGGTGCTGCCCAGGCCCTGGCGGCGGACTTGCGCGTGCAGCCCAGGGACAGTATCCGCGAACGTCGCGCCCTGGAACGGCTGGCCGCCTGGGCGGGGCAGTTCACCCCCGTGGTCAGCCTGGAAGCCCCCGCGACCCTGTTGCTGGAGGTCGAGGGCAGCCTGAACCTGTTCGGCGGTGCCGGCGAGCTGCAGCGTCAGGTCCTGGACGGGCTGGCGGCGCTGGGTTATCAGGCCCAGCTGGCGTTGGCCCCCACGCCCCTGGCGGCGGCGTGGCTGGCGCAGGCCGGGGAGGGTGTCTGCGTACAAGGTCAGGGCGCGCTGGTGAAAGCCCTGGTGCGCCTGCCAGTGGATATTCTGGAGCTGGAGCCGGCTCAGCTTGCCCGCCTGCGGGGGATGGGGCTGGAGGATCTCGGGGATTGTCTGCGCCTGCCCAGGGACGGGCTGGCCCGCCGGCTGGCCCCGGTACTGGTGGAGACGCTGGACCGGGCTCTGGGTCGGCGGCCTGATCCACGGTCGAACTTCGTACCGCCCGCCCGTTTCGATAGTCGGTTGATACTACCGGCAGAAGTCTTCGAAGTGGATGCCCTGCTGTTTGCCGTGCGGCGTCTGTTCCTGGAACTGAGCGGTCTGCTCCAGGCCCGTCTGGGCGGGGTGCAGAGCCTGCGGTTGCGGCTTTTCCATCAGGCCGAGCAGGTGACGGACGTTTCCTTGGAACTCACGGCCCCCAGCCGTGACCCCCAGCACCTGCTGGATCTGCTGCGTGCCCGCCTGGAACGGATCACCCTGCCGCTGCCGGTGCGGGAGATCGAACTGTCAGCGCCCACACTGACGACCTTGCCCGGGAAGACCCGGGACTGGATCGGGACCGCAGCCGGGGAGGGTTGCAACCTCAATGTCCTGATCGAGCAGCTGCGGGCCCGCCTGGGGCAGGAGGCCGTGCACGGGGTGTGTCAGATCGCCGAGCACCGTCCCGAGTATGCCTGGCAGGTGTGCAATCCCGGCACGGTCGGAGCAGCCCCGCAGTTCGCCCGTCGGCCGCTGTGGCTGCTGCCCCAACCGGTTGTCCTGCAGGTTCGCGCCGGCCGGCCCTGGCTGGACGGTGCATTGACCCTGGAACCGCAATGCGAACGGATCGAAAGCGGCTGGTGGGACGGTGGCGACATGGCCCGCGACTACTATGTCGCCTCCGATTCCCGGGGTGCCCGCTTCTGGATTTACCGCGAATTGCGCGGCATGCGCGCCTGGTTCCTGCAAGGCGTGTTCGGTTGACCTGTCTGCAATCAGGGTTGCGTGGCGCCGGTGGCCAGGCCCTTCAGTGCGCCGCCTATTTTCTTGACCACTGCATGACAGCCGGTGATCTCATGGCGGCGCGCCAGATAGTGGGGGTCGTTATAGGACAGCCAGGTGCGGCCCTTGGCGTCTTCCCAGATGAGCGCCTTCTGGGGCAGGTCCAGGGCCACGGTCTGCTTGCAGTGCATCAGCGGCGTGCCGAGCTTGGGGTTGCCGAAAATGACCAGGGTGGTGGGCCGCAGGCTCAGTCCCACCTTTTCGGCATTGGCCTGGTGGTTGACCACGGCGAACAGCGTCAGCCCCTTTTCCTTGATCAGCTTCTCCAGCCGCTCGGCGGTTTGCGGCACATTATGGCTGCTGCGCATTGTGATCATGCCGGTGTCCGCGAAGGCCGGCACGGCGAGGCACAGGGCGAACAGGAAAAGCAACGTCTTACGCATGGAACAATCTCCTTTCCTTGGTATGTAAGGGCGTGTGGAGCAGCTCCCCCGTTGGGACGCGGCAAGCGCCCTATTTGTTCCATGAAATGGCCCGTACGGCATCGCGGACCTCCTGCGCCGTATTTTCCGGGTCGGGTACCTCCACGATCAGACGGGCGTAGCGTTCCCCGGCCAGTTCGATGACGATGGCCTTGTCCGGGCGACGCACGTTCCAGAAGGTGTAGCGGCGGTGATGGCGGAATACGCCGGCGGTTATCAGGCCGGGAATGTTGATGCCGATCAGGCGCAGCCCCTTGCGCGGATGATGGGCCAGCAAAGAAGCGGCAGGGCGGACATCCCGGATGGCTACGAACGGAAACTGAAGTCGATGCTTCAGGGTCCACAAACGGCTCCAGCCGTGGACTGCAACTAAGAGAATGCCGTCTTCCAGCTTCAGTTCCACCATGACCGCTTCCCTGACTGTAGCTGATCCGCTGTTCTGTGTGACGTGCGCGACCGCCGGAAGTTCACGGGTGCAATCCATTCCGGGGAAGTGATACTGTATGTACATACAGTATTGGTGATCCCATGAAATGCCGATCCTTGCCCGGTTACGCCGAGCTCCATGCCATATCCAACTTCACCTTCCTGCGCGGCGCTTCGCACCCGGAGGAACTGGTGCGGCGTGCCCAAACGCTGGGCTACGAGGCGCTGGCGCTCACCGACGAATGTTCCCTGGCCGGCGTGGTGCGCGCCCACCTGGCGGCCCGGGATTGCGGGCTCAAGCTGCTGATCGGCAGCGAGTTCACTCTGGAGGATGGCGTGCGGCTGGTGCTGCTGGCCACGGACCGGGCGGCCTACGGCAACCTAGCTGAGCTGATCACGGAGGGTCGCCGGCAGGCGCCCAAGGGCAGCTACCGCCTGACCCGCGTCCAGGTGGCAGCCCATGGCGAGGGCTGCCTGGCGCTGCTGCTGGCGGGAAATGCGCCGGCTTCGGCCGAGGCCGTGCAATGGCTCGGCGCCGCCTTCCCCGCGCGCGCCTGGGTCGCCGTGGAGCAGTGTCTCGATGGCAAAGATAGCGCAAGGCTGGCGGCCTTGCGCGCACTCGCCCGGGCCACGGGCCTGCCCCTGCTGGCTGCCGGCGACGTGCACATGCATGCCCGCGGGCGTCGCGCCCTGCAGGACACCCTGACCGCCATCCGCCACGGCCTGACGGTGTCGCAGGCCGGTCATCGCCTGCACGCCAACGGCGAGCGCCACCTGCGCCGGCGGGAGAGCCTGGCAAAGCTCTATCCGCCGACGTTGCTCGCCGAAACCCTGCAGGTCGCCGCGCGCTGCACCTTTTCCCTGGACGAGCTGCGCTACGAGTACCCCGAGGAGCTGGTGCCGGCGGGGGAGAGCCCCGCCGGTCATCTGCGCCGGCTGACCCATGACGGTATGACGCGCCGCTGGCCCGATGGAGCGCCGGCGAAGGTGCGTGCGCTGGTGGACCACGAACTCGGGCTGATCGCCGAACTGCATTATGAACCTTACTTCCTCACGGTCCACGACATCGTGTGCTTCGCGCGCAGCCGCGGCATCCTCTGCCAGGGCCGGGGTTCGGCGGCCAATTCGGCGGTGTGCTTCTGCCTGGGGATTACCGAGGTGGATCCGGCGCGCATGCAGATGCTGTTCGAGCGCTTCATTTCCCGGGAACGCAACGAGCCGCCGGACATCGACGTGGACTTCGAGCACGAGCGTCGCGAGGAGGTGATCCAGTACCTCTACGCCAAGTACGGCCGTGAGCGGGCCGCCCTGGCGGCGACCGTCATCAGCTACCGGCCCAAGAGCGCCGTGCGGGACGTGGGCAAGGCGCTGGGCCTGTCCCTGGACCAGGTGGACCGGCTGGCCAAGGCCATCCACTGGTGGGACGGGCGCGAAGTCGCGCCGGAGCGGCTGCGCGAGGCGGGGCTGGATCCGGACAGTCCCCTGGTGCGGCGGGTGATCACTCTGGTGCATGCCCTGATCGGTTTTCCCCGCCACCTGTCCCAGCATGTGGGCGGCTTTGTGATCGCCCGCGGCGCCCTGTCCCGGCTGGTGCCCATCGAGAACGCCGCCATGGCGGAGCGTACGGTCATCCAGTGGGACAAGGACGATCTGGATGCTCTGGGGCTGCTCAAGGTGGACGTGCTGGGGCTGGGCATGCTGAGCGCCATCCGCCGTGCCTTCGAGCTGGTAGCCGGTTACAGCGGCCGGCGGCTTACCCTGGCCAGCGTGCCGGCGGAGGACCCGGCGGTGTACCGCATGATCCAGCAGGCCGACACCGTGGGGGTCTTTCAGATCGAGTCCCGCGCCCAGATGGCCATGCTGCCGCGGCTCAAGCCGGCCTGCTTCTACGACCTGGTGATCGAGATCGCCATCGTGCGTCCCGGCCCCATTCAGGGCGACATGGTCCATCCCTACCTGCGCCGCCGCCAGGGGCTGGAGCCGGTGAGCTATCCGTCCGAGGCGGTGCGCGAAGTGCTGGAACGCACCCTGGGCGTGCCCATCTTCCAGGAACAAGTGATCAAGCTCGCCATGGTGGCCGCCGGCTTCAGCGCCGGTGAGGCGGATGGCCTGCGCCGGGCGATGGCGGCCTGGCGCCGTCGCGGGGGGCTGGAGCCCTTCGAGCGGCGGCTGCTGCAAGGCATGACCGAGCGCGGCTACTCGGAGACCTTCGCCCGCCAGCTGTTCCAGCAGATCCTGGGCTTCGGCGAATACGGCTTCCCCGAGTCCCACGCCGCCAGCTTTGCCCTGCTGGTGTACGTGTCCGCCTGGCTCAAATGTCACGAGCCGGCCGCCTTCACCTGCGCCCTGCTCAACGCCCAGCCCATGGGTTTCTACGCGCCGTCCCAGCTGGTGCAGGACCTGCGTCGCCATCAGGTGCCGGTACGGGCGGTGGATGTGTGCGCCAGCGATTGGGATTGTACGTTGGAAGGAAAAGATGGGGGAAAGGGGGTCAGAGTCGCAGACTCTGACCCCCTTTCCCCGCCGGTTTCCCCCGTCCTGCGCCTCGGTCTGCGCCTGGTCAAAGGTCTGTCCCGAGCCGGTGCCGAGCGGCTGATCACCGCCCGCCTGGGTGCACCTTTTCAGGGTGTGGAGGATCTGGCCCGGCGGGCGGGTCTGGGGCGGCAGGACCTGGAAGCGCTGGCGGCGGCCGGTGCCATGGCGGAACTGGCCGGTGACCGCCATCAGGCCCGCTGGGGCTGCGCCGGGGTGGAGCCGGCGTTGCCCCTGTTCGAGCAGGCCACCATTGCCGAACAACGCCCTGCGCTGCGCGTGCCTTCCGAAGGCGAAAACATCGTCGCCGACTACGCCAGCCTCGGGCTGACCCTGGGGCGCCATCCGCTGGCGTTGCTGCGCCCGCGTCTGGCTCGCCGGCAGCTGTGTAGCGCCGAGCAGGTCTGGGCGCTCTCCCACGGCAGCCCGGTGCACACCGCCGGACTGGTGACCTGCCGGCAGTGTCCCAGTAGTTCCGCGGGGGTCATTTTCGTCACTCTGGAGGATGAAACCGGGACTCTGCAGGTGATCGTCTGGCCCAAGCTTGCCGAGCGCCAGCGCCGGCCCCTGGTGAGCGCCAGCCTGCTGGTGGTCAGTGGCGAGGTGCAACGCGAAGGGCAGGTGCTGCATGTGATCGCCCGCCGTCTGGAGGATCACAGTGCCTGGTTGGGCAGGCTTGTTGCCGGATCTCGGGACTTTCATTGAGCAATGCAGAGTGAAAAGCGCAGAACGCAGAATGATAAATGGTTAATCAATGGGTTGCGGTCGTTGGTGCGAGGGTCTCGGTCGGGTCCGTCGTTTTTCAGGTTGGATTCAGGTGCGGGGGGGAAACTGTGCCCCGTGCAAGCTGGTGCATCCAACCTGAGAGGTAAGTTGTTCATGTCACGGATCAACCTGAAGCGCGCAGCCTTTGGAACCGTTGTTGCCCTGGCCGCGGCGCCGGCCGCCTTTGCCGACCACAACAGCCCCTGGGGCGAAGGTTGGGCCACGGACGCCATGGGCGTGCACTCGGCGCGCTATGACACCCTGGGCGACGGCTCCGTGACGGGCAATGCGTTCCTCGAGGATTCCCTGCTAGACCTGGGCGCTGCATCCATGGGCGCAGCGGCGGACGCCGGCGCTGGCGGCCTGGGCGGCGTATCCGACCTGGCCCCGAAAGCCGGCCTCGGCGGTATGGGCGGCCGGGTCCGCTAGGCAATTCGATTTCCCCCAAGTAGTACCCCCCCTCTTGCCCCGGTCCTACCGGGGCTCTTTTTTTCTGCGCAGCGCCTACCCCTGGAGCACTGCTATGCTTGCGCCACACCCGTTGACTGCAAAGGAGTGCGCCATGGGCTGCGCGCGTCCCCCGGCTCTGTTGTTTCGTCTGTTCCCGGCATTGTTGGCCTTGTTTGCCGTTCCCACCGCAGTTGGCGCCAGCGGCCACCATCCGGTGCATTTCCGGACCGCCGATGGCGGTACCATCGATGGGACGCTGTTCCCTGCCGGCAAGGCGCTGGCGGTGGTATTGGCCCACGGCGCGGTTTTCGACAAGGAAAGCTGGTATCCCCAGGCCCGGCGTCTGCAGCAGTCCGGTGTGACCGCACTGCCCTTCGACTTTCGCGGCTACGGCAACAGCAGCGCGCCGGACAATGGCCATCTGTATCAGGACGTACTGGGTGCGGTGGCGTACCTGGAGCAACAGGGCTACGCCCACATCGCCCTGGTAGGTGGCAGCATGGGCGGTGCCGCTGTGCTGGACGCGTTGGCCCGGCGTGACGATCCTCATATCACCCGCGTTCTGCTGCTGGCACCTGCCGGCGGTCAGCCGGTCGCCGGCTCGCATATCGACAAGCTGTTCATCGTCAGCGCCGGCGACGGGCTGCGGTCCACTGTCCAGTCCCTCTACGATCGGTCGGACGAGCCCAAGCAACTGGAGATTCTGCCGGGCTCCGCTCATGCCCAGCACATCTTCGCCGGGCCCGAGGCCGCGCGGTTGACGGACGTGCTGCTGCATTTTCTGCGGCCCTGATCCCTTCGTGCCGTTGTCGTTCCGCGGCTGCCGCACGGCGACCGACCACCGGCGTCCCCCCATCGGCCCGCTTCTTGATCCGGGTCATGGCAGCGTCCACCTCAATCCGGATGATGACAAGGTGGGCGCCCGGGGTTGGGGGTCCGATTCAAACAGCAATGTTCAGGAGCGAACGATGGGCAGCAGAATCCTCTTCAATACCTTTGCGGCGGCCGTGCTGGCAGGCGGTGCGGGCGGCGCTGCCGCCGATGACATGGCCGCTCGGGAGCAGGCGGCGCGGCAAGCCACCATGGCCTTTCTGCAGCAACTGGGCAGCACGTTGAAACAGGAAATGAAGGCGGGCGGACCGCCGGAGGCCATCAAGGTCTGCCGCCAGGTGGCTCCGCAGTTGGCCGGTGACATTTCCCGCGAGAACGGCTGGCGGGTGACGCGGGTAGGCACGCGGGTGCGCAATCCACTGCTGGGTATGCCGGACGCCTGGGAACAGCGGGTGCTGGGTCAGTTCCAGGTGCGAGCCGCCAAAGGCGAGCCCCTGCAGACCATGAGTTTTTCCGAACAGGTCAGGGAACCCGACGGGCTTTATTTCCGCTACATGAAGGCGATCGGCACGCAGCCGCTGTGCCTGACCTGCCACGGCGCCCCCGAGCAGATCCCCGAGTCGGTGCAGGCCGTGCTGCGTTCCGAATACCCCTTGGACCGGGCCACTGGCTACCAGGCCGGTGAGTTGCGCGGCGCGGTCAGCATCAAGCAGCCGCTGGCCATTCCGTTGCGCACCACCGATTGATCCGCCCGCCGCCGGTTCGAGCGCACATCGGGTTGTCGGTGCCGCGCGCGGGTCACCGTGAAATGAGGAACTGACATGGCACATATCGTGGTTATGGGTGCAGGGACGGGCGGCATGCCAGCGGCGTACGAACTGCGCGAAGCGTTGGGCGCCGACCACTCGGTGACCGTCATCAATGCGTCGGGCACCTTCCAGTTCGTGCCCTCCAATCCGTGGCTGGCGGTGGGCTGGCGCAAGCCGGCGGACATCACCTTTCCCATCGCCCCCTGTCTGGAGCGCAAGGGCATCGAGTTCATCGCCCAGGCGGTGACCGCTATCGACGCGCCGGCCAATCGTCTGACCCTCGCCGACGGCCAGACGGTGGATTACGATTATCTGGTGATCACCACCGGGCCGAAGCTGGCCTTCGACGAAGTGGAAGGCTCCGACCCGGCGGCGGGCCATGCCCAGTCCGTGTGTACCGTGGACCATGCCTTGCAGGCCTGGGAGGCCTACAGCCGGTTCCTGGAAAACCCCGGTCCGGTGATTGTCGGCGCCATGCCCGGGGCCAGCTGCTTCGGCCCGGCCTATGAGTTCGCGTTCATCCTCGATGCCGATTTGCGCAAGCGCAAGTTGCGCGACCGGGTGCCCATGACCTTCGTGACCAGCGAGCCCTACATCGGGCATCTCGGCCTGGGCGGAGTCGGCGATTCCAAAGGCATGATGGAGTCGGAACTGCGCGAGCGGCACATCAAATGGATCGTCAATGCCAAGACCACACGGCTGGAAGCCGGCCGGATGCTGGTGAGCGAGCTCGACGAGGACGGCAACGCCAAGCGCGAGCACGATCTGCCGTTCGCCTACTCGATGATGCTGCCGGCGTTCAAGGGGGTGGAAGCCGTGGCGGCGGTGGAAGGGCTGTGCAATCCGCGCGGCTTTGTGATCGTGGACCCGCACCAGCGCAGTCCCAAGTACCCCAACATCTACTCGGCCGGCGTATGCATCGCCATCCCGCCGGTGGAGCAGACCCCGGTACCCACCGGCGCGCCCAAGACGGGCTACATGATCGAGTCCATGGTCACGGCCATCGTGGAGAACATCAAGGCCGAGCTCGCCGGGCGCGCGCCCCAGGCCAAGGGCACATGGAACGCCATCTGCCTGGCCGATATGGGCGACACCGGCGCTGCCTTCGTCGCCCTGCCGCAGATTCCGCCCCGCAACGTGAACTGGTTCAAGAAGGGGAAATGGGTGCACTACGCCAAGGTGGCGTTCGAGAAATATTTCATCCGCAAGATGAAGAAGGGCACCTCCGAACCGGTGTACGAGAAATATGTGCTCAAGGCCTTGGGAATCGTGCGTCTAAAGGACCGAACCTGAATGGTGCGCGTCTCGTCGCGGTGCGCGTTAACGGTGCAGGGACGACCGCGCCGAGGGGCGGCTTGCACTGCCGGCACTGCGGGGCATGGGGTTAACGGCAACGCGCTGACAAGTCAGCTGCACCGCTTGGCTGGCGCGTCGCTGTGTGCGTGCGGTTGCGGCACGGTATCTGCTATGGATTTAGACGCCCGGCGACGGATTGTCGCCTCCACCATGGGTCGACAGGAGGTCGATGTCCATGTTCAAGGTTGTGTTTCTGCGTCACGGCCAGAGTCAATGGAACCTGGAAAACCGCTTTACGGGGTGGACCGACGTGGATCTTTCCCCCCGCGGTGTGCAGGAAGCCCGCCTGGCGGGCAGCCTGCTCAAGGAAAAGGGCTTTCATTTCGACTATGCGTTTACCTCGGTCCTGAAACGCTCCATCCGGACCCTGTGGATCGTGCAGGACGAAGCCGACCTGATGTGGGTGCCGGTGGAGAAGGACTGGCGCCTGAACGAGCGCCATTATGGTGCGCTGCAGGGGCTGAACAAGCAGCAGACCGCCGAGCGCTACGGGGCCGATCAGGTCCACCTCTGGCGTCGCGGCTTTGAGGTGCGCCCGCCAGAGCTCGGTGCCACCGATCCCAGGCACCCGCGCTTCGATCCGCGCTACAACCGTCTGGACGGCATCCACCTGCCCGCTGCCGAATCGCTCAAGGACACCATGGCGCGGGTTCTGGTCTACTGGCACGAAGCCATCGTGCCGCGCATCCGCGAGGGGCGCAGCGTGCTGGTGGTCGCCCATGGAAACAGTCTGCGTGCCCTGTCCAAGGAGCTGGACCATATTTCCGATCAAGCCATCCCGGATCTCAATATTCCCACCGGTATCCCGCTGGTGTACGAATTCGACGATGACCTTACGCCCCGGACCCACTATTATCTGGCCGACGCCGAACAGGTCCGGCAGGCCGTCGAGGAGGTCGTCCATCAGACGCCCGCCTGAGTTCCTTCCCCCGGCCGCCGCCGCCGGGCGGCGGTACGTTTCCCTGCAGTACACCGGTTCCGCTTTGCTCCGGAATCTCCCACGCCCCGTGCCCCCTTTGACTGGTCATGGTGCCGACTGGTCATGGTGCCGCGGGCTTTGTAGTCTGGTGGACCAAAGGCGTTTGCCGGGAGGGTTCCAAACCCGATGAGTCGGCACACAGTGAATCTCGTGCAGTTGCTGGCGGTCTGCCTGGCGCTGGCCGGCGCCGGTACCGCTGCTGCGACGCCGATAACGACGGATCGTATGGCATCCGCCTTGCGCTACCAACTCACCGGTGCGGCCGAGAGCTGGGGCGGTTCGTCGTTCGACTGGAAGGACATGGACATTTTCTACGCCGATCGCGATTACCGACCGGTCTGGTGCGGTCCGTACGGTCTTGGCGAAAAGGCGCACCTGCTGCTCGCCACCTTGCGTGACGCGGACAAGGAGGGACTCGACCCGGACGAATACCACCTCAAGGCGATCGCAGCCCAATGCGGGCGCCAGGCCCCGGCGGAGGCGGCCTGGTTGGACATGCTGCTGACCAACGCTTTTTTTGGCTACAGCCGCGATGTGAGCGCCGGGCGTCCCGAGCTGCGCAAGACCGATCCCAGCTGGTTCATCAAAGGTCCCGAGGTGGCGCCGGCCAGGCTGCTGGAGAAGGCGCTGGCGAGTCCGGGTGGTTTTGCGGAGACGCTCAAGGAGTTGCCGCCGCCCCAGCCCGGCTATCAGCGGCTGCGGGTCGCCTTGGAGCATTACCGGCAGCTGGCGGCGGAGGGGAACTGGCCGGATTTGCCACCCGGCCCGTCCCTCAAGGAAGGCGTGCGTGACCCGCAGGTGGGGGTGCTGCGCGAGCGCCTGCGCTTGTCCGGGGATCTGCCGACGGGCAGCGTCGACGCGGACCCGATGCTGTTCGACCAGCCGTTGAAGGCGGCAGTACAGCGCTTTCAGGAACGCTATGATCTGGACGCGGACGGCGTGGTCGGACCCCTCACCCGCGCGGCGCTCAATGTGCCGCCGGCGGCGCGGGTGGAGCAGATCCGCCTGAACATGGAGCGCTGGCGGTGGCTGCCCCGCGATCTGGGGGCGCGCTATGTGATGGTCAACATGGCGGGCTTTGGGCTGCAGGTGGTGGATCATGGCCACGTGGTCCTCGCCATGCCGGTGATTGTCGGCAAACCGTACCGCTCCACACCCGCCTTCAGCGACCGGCTGCGCTACCTGGTCTTCAATCCGGGCTGGACGGTGCCGACCACGATCGCCATCGAGGACCTGCTGCCCAGGGAGCGCAGGGATCCCGACTTTCTGACCGCCAAGAATATCGAGGTATTCAGCGGCTGGGGCGCGGATGCCGAGCGACTGGACCCGGCCGACATCGACTGGTCCCGCTACGGCAAGGGCCATTTTCCGTTCAAACTCTACCAGCCGCCTGGCCCCACCAATCCCCTCGGGCGGGTGAAGTTCATGTTTCCCAACCGCTTCGGCGTGTATCTGCACGACACGCCGGCCCGCGAGCTGTTCGGGCGCAGCGTGCGAACGTTCAGCTCCGGCTGCATCCGGGTGCAACAGCCCCTGAAGCTGGCCGCCTATCTGCTGAGCGACGGGGAGCGCACATGGACGGCACAGGATGTGCAGGACGAAATCGACACCGGCGCGACGCGTGCTGTTCGTCTGCCGGAGGCGGTGCCCGTCTATCTGGTCTACTGGACGGCCTGGGCGGATGCGGATGGCACCGTGCATTTTCGCGACGATGTCTACGGTCGCGACCGGCGCATGACGGAGTGACCCGTTGCCGGGTTGTGACCGGCCTGGGATTGGGCTCCTTGGGGCGGAATATCTGCTCGTGTTACTATGCGATTGACGAATTATTGACGGAGGTGATCGTGCAGCGGGATCACGACGACGACACATACAACCATCCCAAATGTCACGCGCGGCGCCGTTTTCTGGCAGCCGCCGGCGCAGGCGTCGCCGCCGGTCTGGTGGCGCCTGCCGCGTTCGCCACGGTCCACCCCAGGGCCCATGAACGTGCTCTGGCGTTCTACAATCTGCACACCGGTGAGCGTCTGAAGGCCACCTATTTCGCCGACAACGAGTATCAGTTGAGCAGCTTGCAGGAGATCAACCATCTGCTGCGGGATTTCCGTACCGGGCAGGTGCACCCCATCGACGAGCGGCTTCTTGACCTGCTGTATGTGCTGCGTCATCGGCTGGACAGCCACCGACCTGTCCATGTGATTTCCGGCTTCCGTTCCCCGAAGACCAACGCCATGCTGCGGGCCCGCAGTCACGAGGTCGCCAAGCACAGCCTGCACATGGACGGCATGGCCATCGATATCCGCGTGCCCGGCCGCAGTCTGAACACCCTGCACCGGGCGGCTTTGGCCCTGCGCGGCGGAGGGGTGGGCTACTATCCCCATTCGGATTTCGTGCATGTGGACGTGGGCCGGGTCCGACACTGGTCGGGCTGAATCCGGTTCCTGGCGCCTGCGTCGCCTCGCCGGGCGGGACGGCGAGGCGGCTGCTCTGATTCCTGCCCGGGCATGGCGGCCTTGCCGCCCCGCCAAAGAGACCGTCATTGGCGCTGTCGTGCCGCCCTGCGATGATCCCGCCGGCTTGTCGCCCACTGCGCCTTGCCGCTACTCTACGGTGGTCACCGGCTCGCGCCGGTTCTCTTGCACAGGTGATGCCTCCCGTGAACTTGATCGCCCGAGCCGGCTTCCGATGGCTGCTGCTGATGGTCGTGCTGCTGCCGCTGGCGGCGGCGTGGGCACAGACACCGGATCAGGCCCAGCAGCTCAGCGAATTTGACCGGACGCTGGATCGCATCGATCACGACCTGAAGGTCGGTCGCCCGGGCGACGACGTACTGCATCAATGGATCAAGGAGATCGCCGCCGGCAAGTCCTTAGCCTCGGCATGCGCCAGCGGCGCCGAGCAGCAACTGGAGAAGGTTGCCCGGGACATCAACAGCCTTGGCAAGCCGGTGCCGGGCGAGTCCCGCGATGTGGTGGACCGGCGCCGCTCGCTGGACGAGCAAAAGAATACCCTGGAAAAGCGCCAGGCGAGCTGTCGGCTGCTCGTGCTGCGCAGCGACGACGCCATGTCGCGCGTCAACGATCTGCAGAAGCGGATCCTGGCCCAACGCCTGTTCGCCCGCGGGCCCAGCTTTTATCGCGTGTTGGTGGATAACTGGGCGCAACCTGCCGTGTGGCTGCGTTCGGCGGAGAATTTCGTCGTACGCGACAGCGGTCTGGAACAGATTGCGGGGGCGCAGCGCGTCGCCCTGCTGATCGTTCTGTTCGTGGCTCTGGCCGCCGGCGCGGCGCTGCGCCACCTGATGCACAACTGGGTGCAGGAGCGTCACTGGCGGGTCAGCTTCGCCGGGCGCTTCCGCCGCAGTCTGGTGACCACCCTCGGCCACTACACGCCCCAACTCCTGTTCAGTGTCGCGGCAGCGGCTTTCATGTTCTTCGCCTTCGATGCCGACAAGCTGCTGCCGTTCCTCGGGGTGGTGGCCTATGGATTGCCGGCCTATTTCCTGCTTATCGCCGCTATTCACCTGTTTTTGGCACCCAGTCCTCCAGGCGAGCTGTTTCTTGATCTGCCGCCCGAATCGGCCAGGGCGCTGGGGCGGCGGCTGCAGGTGCTGGCCACCCTGTTGTTCGTGGGCTATCTGCTGTTCGCCACCCTGTTGACCCAGAGCTTCCCGGAGTCGGCCGTGCGCCTGGCCCGCGGCGTGTTCGTGGCGGCGCTGGTGTTGAACATGATGTGGGCCCTGTTCCTGTTCGGACGTATGCCGGGCTCGTTCGTGGGTTCACTGTGGTTGCGGGTGCCGCTGCATCTGTTGCTGCTGGTGGTGCTCGGCGCCGAATGGGCGGGTTATCGCAATCTGGCGGTCATGGGATTTCGCACAGTGCTCGGCACGCTGCTGGCTCTGGGGCTGCTGAAGTTCCTAAGCCGCCTGCTGACCGATCTCTATGACAGCCTGGACGAGGGCCGCCAAGCCTGGCAACGGCGCCTGCGCCAGGCGGTGGGTCTTAAACCGGGTGACCCGATGCCCGGTCTGGTCGCTTTGCGGGTGACCACCAGCGTGCTGCTGTGGGCGGCTTTCGTACTGGGCATCCTGCGGGTCTGGGGACTGTCGGAGACCGCCGTCGCTCAGGTGCAGGGTTATCTGGTCAACGGTTTCACGGTCGGTTCCCTGCACATCGTCCCTGCCCGCATTTTCGCCGCCGGCCTGACCCTGCTGGTGCTGGTGGCGGTCACCGGCTGGTTTCGAGCCCGTCTGGAGCGCCGCTGGCTGGTCAAGACCCATATAGAGCGCGGTGCCCGCGAAGCCCTGGTGGCGGTCACTGGCTACACGGGTATGGCCATTGCGGTGCTGGTGGCAGGAAGCGTGGCCGGGCTTGAGTACAAGAACCTGGCGATCATCGCCGGTGCCCTGTCGGTGGGAATCGGTTTCGGCCTGCAGAACATCGTCAACAATTTCGTTTCCGGTCTGATCCTGCTGTTCGAGCGGCCCATTCGCACCGGCGACTGGATCGTGGTCGGCAACACAGAGGGCTACGTCAAGCGCATCCGCATCCGTTCCACCCAGATTCAGACCTTCGACCGGGCGGACGTCATTGTGCCCAATTCGGAGTTGATCTCCAGCCAGGTCACCAACTGGATGCTCTACGACCTGCGCGGGCGTGTGCGGGTGCCGGTGGGCGTGGCCTATGGCAGCGACACCGCGTTGGTCAAACAGTTGCTGCTCGATGCCGGCGCCGCCCATCCCCAGGTGATCAACGACGGTGGCGCTCCGGCCCCCCTGGTGCTGTTCATGGAGTTCGGCGACAGCTCGCTGAATTTCGAGCTGCGGGTCTACATCCGCGAGATCGACAGGCGGTTGTCGGTCATCAGCGATCTCAATTTCGCCATTGATGCGGCGTTCCGCGAGCATGGCGTGGAGATTCCCTTCCCCCAGCGCGACGTGCATGTCCGGGACTGGCCCGCCCCGCCGCGTCCGCCGCTGCCTCCCCAACCCCCTGCCGGCGACGCCGAACCCTGAATCCTGGGACTCGGCCCCGGGTCGTTCCGGGGGCATGTCTATGCCCCGTTGCGGGCGCCGCCGGCGACCCGGTCTTCCCCCGTGGATACCGCCCCGCCACCCGCCGCCGGTCATCGTGGTGGCCGCCTGCTAAAGCCCGCCTCCGGCCGGGCCGATAAATCTGCTGGACGGTTCGGTTCAACAGCTACGCGGGCGCGCTGCGGCGCCAGGAGGCGTGATATGGGACCGGTGAAGCAGGCGATGGGACGCAGTGGCGGGGCGCGCCGGACACGGGGCGGGCCGCGGAGCGCAAGCAGTGCGTTGCGCCAGGCCATTGCCAAGCGGCGTCTCGAGGAGATGCGCGAAGCCAAGCAACTCAGGGACAACCTCTACGACGTCCTGTCGGACGACGGCTGAACCGGTCGCTCTTCCCCCGACCGGCTCCGGTTTGGTCCGGCCAACCGTCTTGCGTCGCATCCTGTCAGCGGTCCCGACCCCCCGGGTCGGGACCGGTCGATTCCTTCCTACAGCACTGGAACCAACAGCCGGGCCGAGTGTCATACGCTGATCTGCGCCGGTGCTGTTGTCCGGATCGCAGTGGATGGGCGGAGCACCGGGTTGCCCGCCTTTTGTTCGTTATGCGTTTGGCCCGAGAAAGGGGTGCGTATGAACAAGTCATTGGCGTTTGCTGCCAGCCTTGCGCTGGTGTGTTCCACCGCGGCGATGGCCGCCAACCACGATATGAGCAAGGCGCCGTCCGCCAAGGCATCGCCGGCGGTGCGTCATGCCCATGCGTTGTTTGCGAAGCTGGACCGCAACAAGGACGGGCATCTGGACAAGAAAGAAGCGGGCGTGCTGCACTCCCTGTCCCGGGAGTTCAGCCGGATTGCCAAAGACGGCAAGCTGGAGCTGGCTGCCTTCACCAAGTGGGATATCGCCCATCGCGCGGCGTACGCCAAACACCACCACAAGGCGAGCGAGAAGAAGGGGGCAAAGAAGTCCTGAACACCCGCTGATCGCCGCCACGATGGCGCCCGCCGGGCTTGGCCCGGCGGGCGCTTTTCGTTTGTGTCGCCGGCCCGCTTTGGGGCTGCTCCGGCCATCCGGCCGGATCGTGGCGTGCTTGGCGGAGGCCCGTGCGCTATGTGGTCACGGGTACCTTCAGCGACCGACAGGGGCCCGTGTCCGACGGTCCCCATAGCCTGCCAGTTCCACGTAGCCGTGACCGCTGACCGCGTGCCCGTCGCGATGGCCGCTGACACCGACCGCGCCCTCCCAGTAGCGGACCGCCAGATTCAGTTCCTGATTGGCCAGCAGCGGGCGTATGTGCAGGTCCAGGTGGACCGGCTCGACCCGCAGCTCCCAGCGCGCCGGATATACCGTGCCGTCGGGACTGCGCCAGGTGTCCAGCACGCGCACCGTGACATCGCCATGGCTCAGACGGGTCACCCGCCCGTCGGGGCTCACCAGGGTGCCGGCGCTGTGGGGATCGATGGTGCCGTCCTTGCGGCGCAGCCGGTAGAACATCAGCTCGGAGCCGTCCGATAGCTGCAGGGCGAACCAGTCCCAGCCGGCCTGGTCGGCCCCTAGGGCGCTGGTGCTCCATTCCCGGTCCAGCCAGGAAGCGCCCTGCACCTGCAGGTGTATGCCGTCCAGGGTGATCTGCCCGCGGGTCGCCAGGCGGGGGATGGAGTAGTAGTAGGATGCGTTGCCGGGCGCCGAACTCTTGCGGCTCAGCCCCCGGTCGCCCTGCAGCACGAGCGGGGCGGACGGGGTCAGTGTCAGGTCCAGGGCCACGCCCTTGTCACGGGCGTGCAGATGCCAGGGAAATCCCGCAGGGGAGCCCGTCACCGACCAGTCGCCCACCCACACCCGGAACGGGTCCGCCCGGGCGCCGGCCAGGCCGACGGCGCCGCGGGCCAGGCGCTGGAAGGCGTGGAAGCGCTTGCCGGCCACGTCGGTGAGCGCGAAGTGGGCCATGTACACCTGGTTGGTGGCCCATGGCGAAGGGCTGGCGGGCGGCTGGGGGGCGAGAGCGAAACGGAAGACGGTGAACTGATAGCCGAAGCGCCGCCCGCCGGGGCTGTGCAGATTGCCGGTGAAGTACCACCACTCGCTGCGGTAGCGGGGATGGGGTCCGTGGTCGGTCGGGAAATGGAACGGGCGCACATGGTCGGCGCGGGCGAAGCCGGCGGCCGCTTCCCCATGCAGCAGTCTGCCCAGGGTGAATGCCGGGGTGCCGGTGTCGGCGCCCGGCTGCGGCACATCCCACGGTCGGTAACGGAGGGCCGCCCAGGCGGCCAGGGCGGCCAGGGCGAGCAGCAGCGCACTGACGATGGCGCGTCTCATTCCTCGCGCAGCGCCTGGGCCGGGCTGGTGCGTGCCATCTTCCAGGCCGGGTACAGGCCGGCAAGCACGGCGGCTGCCACGGCCAGCGCCAGGGCCTCGGCCAGTACCCCGGCGGGCACCAGGGTCTGCATGCTCCAGCCGAAGGCGCGCCGGTTGATGACATGGATGAGCAACAGGGCCAGCATCACCCCCACCGGCAGTGACAACAGGCCGGCCAGCAGTCCCATGAAGCCGGTCTGCAGGGTCACCAGGCCCCCCAGCTGTCCGGGGGTGAAGCCGGTGGCCCGCAGAATGGCCAGCTCCCGGGCGCGCTCCAGCTGCAGCGCCATCAGGGCGCTGAGGATCCCCACGAACGCCACCAGCACCGCGAGCAGCCGCAGCACGTTGGTGATCGCGAAGGTGCGATCGAATACCCGCAGCGAGGCGGCGCGGATGGCACTGTTGGCGCGCACCCTCAGTTGCTGGTCGCTGTGCACCGATGTCCGCAAGGCGTCGACGACCTGGGAAGCCGCCGTGTCGGCCCGCACGTAGATCCCCAGCGAGTTGATGCGCGCATCGTTCCAGTCACGCACGAACAGGCGGCGGGCCATCAGGACCACTCCGGGTCCCGACTGGTAATCGTAGAACACGCCGCCCACCTGGAAACGTCGTGGCCCGCTGGCGGTGGGTAGGGCAATGGTCTCGCCCGCCCTCACCCGGTGGCGGTAGGCATAGGGCTCGGACACCAGCACCACATCCCCGGCGCGAAACGCCGGCCACACGCGAGCCGGGTCGCCGGTCTTGAGGGCAAAGCGCGGCGGCCGGCCGTCGGCCAGCTGCACGGCCATCACCCGCGTCGGACCGCCGGCGGTTGGCAGGGTGACCTCCCGGCTGCTGGTGACCTGGGCCACCCCGGGGGTGGCACGCACTTGGGCCAGCACGCCCGCTGCCAGCGCCGGCGGCGGTCCGGCCCCGGGGGTGCCGGCGGCTGCCAGATAGATATCCGCCTGCAGGCGGTCGGTCAGCCAGGTGGCTACGGTGGTGCGGAAGCTGGCCACCATGATGCCCACGCCGACGGTGGTTGCGACCGCCAGCATCAGCGCTGCGATGGCCACGCCGGTGCGGCTCAGCGACGCGCTCACCCCCCGCACCGCCAGCCGTCCCAGAACCCCAAGCCGCGGACCGCCCAACGCGCCGGTTGCCCTGACCAGCAGCGCGACTGCCAGGGGGGTGCTCAGGCTCAGCCCCAGCACCAAAAGGAACAGGACGGCGAAGCCCGCCACCAGGCTGCGGGTGGGCAGCAGCAGGATGAGGCCGGCGCCGCCGGCCATGGTCAGGCCGGCCAGGGCCAGCGGTGTGAGCAGGCGCCGCACCCGGTGCTCCAGCACCGAGCGGCTGAGGGCTGCGCTGGGGGCCGTGTGGCTGGCTTCCAGGGCCGGGCCGACGGCGGCCAGGAGGGTGGCGCCCACGCCCAGCCCCGCCCCCAGCAGCAACGGGCCTGCGGTGACCTGCAGCTGACTGACGGTGAGCACGAAATACAGGTCGTTGATGGTGCGGGTCACCAGTCGCACCAGCCCATTGCCCAGGGCGATGCCCAGCACCAGGCCGACAGCGGAGCCGGCCAGTCCCACTGCCAGGGCTTCGCTGAGCACACCGGCGAATACCTCACGGCGGGTCACCCCCAGCAGACGCAGGGTGGCGAGCAACCGGCGTCTCTGCAGCACGGTGAAGGTCATGGTGTTGTAGATCAGAAACATGCCCACCACCAGACCCAGCAGGCTCATGGCCGTGAGGTTGGTGCGAAAGGCGGCGGTCATCTGCAGCAGGTCCTGCGTGCGGGCGCCCGCCGGCTGCAGCCGGGCCTCGGGGGGCAGCAGGGCGCGGATGCGTGCGCGCGCGCGCGCCCCGGCGGCGCCCGCCGGCAGGACCAGGTCGATGCGGGTCAGCCGGCCGATGCTGCCCAGCAGCGCCTGGGCCGTGGCGATGTCGGTGACCAGCAGGCCGTCCACAGCCGCTGCCGAATCCCGGTCGACGGCCAACAGGCCGGCCAGGCGCAGTTGCCGGGTGCGGCCGGCCACCCGCAGGTCGAAGCGCTGGCCGACGGCCAGTCCGAGCCGCCCGGCGGTGTCCGGGGAGAGCAGCACGGTGCCCGACTCGGTCAACAGCCGGCGCACCGGGATGTGCCCGGCGGCGCGGCCCAGATAGTCGCGAAAGTCCGCTTCGGCAAAGGGATCGATGCCTAACACCTCGAGGGTCTGGTCGCCGGTGTGGCCGTAGCCGGCCACGATGGGCGCACTGGCCGGCAGCCGGGCGTGCAGCCGCAGCCGGGTGTACAGCCGGTCGCTCAGCCCGCTGGGGCCGGCGACGATCTGGTCGGTGGACTTGCCGGCGACGGTCTCCATGGAGAGGCGAAAGGCACGGCTGGCGCTGGTGTTGGCGATGTTTACCGCCACCACGACCGCCACTCCCAGGGCGACGCCCAGCACGGCCAGCGCCACCTGCCAGGGGTGGCGCCACAAATGGCGCCAGCCGGCGCGGCGGGCCAGGCGGCTCATGGAGCGGCCGTCTCGTCGGGCGCCGCCACGCGCCCGTTGCGCAGATACAAGACCCGGTCTGCGAGGCCCGCGACATCCTCCGAATGGGTCACCAGCATCAATGTGGTGCCGCGTTCGCTGACCAGCGTGCGCAGCAGGTCCAGGATGCGCTGGCCGGTGTGGGCGTCCAGGTTGCCGGTGGGCTCGTCCGCCAGCAGCAGGGACGGGCGATGCACCAGCGCCCGTACCAGCGCCACCCGCTGTTGCTCGCCGCCGGAAAGGCGATCCGGAAAGCTGTTGCCGCGGTCCGCGAGACCCACCGCCGCCAGCAGCTCCAGGGCCTCGGCGCGGGCGTCCAGTCCGTTGAGTTCCAGGGGCAGGAGCAGGTTCTCCTCGACGGTGAGGGTGGGGATGAGATTGAAGAACTGATAGACGAAGCCGATGTGCCGGCGCCGGAACAGGGTGCGCCGGTGTTCGTCCAGGGTGGTGAGTTCCACGCCGTCGATGCGGATCCGACCGGCGTCGGGGCGGTCGATGCCGCTGATCAGGTTCAGCAGTGTGGACTTGCCGCAGCCGCTGCGCCCCAGCAGCGCGACACACTCGCCGCGGCCGACGTCCAGGTCCAGGTCCTGCAGCACCTGCCGCGACCGTTCGCCCTCCCGGTAGGCGCGGCTCAGCCCGCGGATGGTGACCAGTTGATCATCGTTCGTCATGTGTCGCCGCTTTGGATCTGCCTGCCGCCCTCCGACTATATCCGGGGGCGCAGGCAAACCAAAGGGCGATGGCCCGCGGCGGCCCCTGTTGGCGTCCGTCGCGGGCCTGGCAGAACGGTCAGTGCGACGCGACGCGCCGGATGACGATACGCGCCACCGGGTTGCGCCAGTCGTACAGCGCCGGGCTCAGGTCGCCCACACCATGAATCCCGGAATGGACGTGCACGAACCCGAGCCCTGTGATGCCCTGGGAAACCCCTTCCCCGCCGCACACCGGTCCGGGGATATGGGCGCACAGCTCGTCGTTGGCCTCGGCGCCGGCGTCATAGGCGGGCGCGGTTACGACACGCTCGTGCCGGCCAGCGGGCAGAGCCACGTCCTGCACCGACACGAAGCCGTCGTTGGTGGGGACCATCATGGCCGCCAGCGACAGATGGTTGAAACGGCCGCCCGCGTCGATCTGTATGGTCACGCTTTTGCCGGGGCCGAGCAGCCCGCTGGAAGTGGCCATGCTGCCGACGCTTGCCATGGACGACAGTGCCGATGCCAGCGGCGCGGTGTCACCGCCTTCCGCGAGCGTGGCAAGCTCGGCACTGGCCGGTTGACCGAGCGTGAACAGCGGTTGGGCGTCGCGGTGGCTGACCACCAGGAAGGGCGTAAACGATTCGCCCTCGGTCAGATTGGTGATGGTGACCTCGTAGGTGGGTTGATGATGACCCTCTGCGGCCAGTGCCGCCGGGGCCGGCAGTGCGCCGAGCGCGCCAAGAGCCAGGCTGGTGATGGCGATTGCGAAGCGTTTCATGATTGGTGCCTCCTTAGACGGTGAAGAACGAAACACCGGAGCCCGCAGCAGGTCCGGTACCGGCAAGGATGGCAGGGGGGTATAACGCCCCTATAACAGGAGTATCACGCTTTGGTCACAACCCTGGGGCGGCGTTCGTAGATTGGGCTGAGCGCCGCGACGCCCAAGAGCCACGGAACCCGCGGAATCCACGGAAGAGAACAGGCAAAGGCGCCACGGAAGACACGGAAAGCACGGAACCATTCAAAAGTGGATGTGCATCGAGTTGGGGGTTCTGTGCTTCGTCTTTCGGCATGCCAAGTTCCGCTTTAATCGTTCGCTCGTGGATATGCGTCTCTTGCTGGCTGTGTTTCATCCGACGTAGGTCGCAATAACCGACGAGCATTGCGCCGGTCACGACCCAAACGCCCAAGAGCCACGGAACCCACGGAATCCACGGAAGAGAACAGGCAAAGGCGCCACGGAAGACACGGACGGGAAGTCGGGGACAGCACCGTGGCGTACGTGATCGCTCATGGCCTGTCAGCGTTACCGCACGGGCTGAACGAATATTCCTTTTCCGTGCTTTCCGTGGATTCCGTGGCGTATTTTTCTGTCGAATCTACGAAACGGCCCAGCCCGCGCAGAATATGTCGGGCGCAATCCCTGCTCCGGTCATGTGGCGGCGGCCGGTGCGACGGGGAGATGGAAATCGAAGCAGGTGCCGGAGTCCGGATGGCTTGCCACCCGGATGGGGCTGTCGTGCAGATCGAGAATGCGCTTGGCAATCGCAAGACCCAGGCCCGCGGCGCCGGCGGACTCGCCCTTGCCGTTGTGAGCCTGGTAGAAACGGTCGAACACGTGGGGCAGGTCTTGGTCGTCGATACCGGCGCCGTTGTCGGCGACCCTGACCCCGACACGGGAGCCGTTGCACTGCAGCGATACCTGCACCTTGCCGCCCGGGCGCGTATGGCGCAGGGCATTGTCCAGCAGGTTTTCCAGCACGCGTTCGATGAGCGCGATGTCGGCATCGACCAGCGGCAGCTCGCCGGGCACCTCGGCAGTCAAGGTGATGTCCCTGCGTTCGGCCTGAAGCTGGAACTTCATGACGATGTCCTGCACCAGATCGCCGATCGCGAACGCTTCGCGGCTCAGACGGGTCTGCCCCGAATCCAGCTTGGCGAGTTCGAACAGCTCGGTCACCAATTGGCCAAGTCGCTCGCTGTGCTTGATCGCCACTTCCACGTAATGGCGTTTCTCGTCGGCGCTCAGGGTGCCGTCCTTCAGCAGCAGGGTCTCCAGATAGCCCTGCAGCGAGGCGATGGGAGTGCGCAGGTCATGGGACACGTTGGCCACCAGCTCACGGCGCAGGTTGTCGGTCTGCTTGAGGGCCTGTACCTGGGCGGTGATGCGCTCGGCCATCTGCTGGAAGGTGTGTCCCAGCCGGCCCACCTCGTCCTGGGAGCGCAGGTCCAGAGCCCGGGCGGCGGCCGGATCCTCGAAATCGCTTGCCTGGAAAGCCGCCATGGCCGTATCCAGTCGCCGCAGCCGGCGGGTGAGCAGATGGAAGAGCACCAAGCCGAACAGCACGCCCAGGGTCAGACTGGCGATCACCGTGGTGACACTCAGGCGCCCGATGAGGTTGCTTTGCAGCAGGTCCGCCACCGAGTCGAGGTGCTCGCCGCCGAGGATCACGTACAGATAGCCGTCCGGATCCACGGACGGCCCTATGGGGGCTACAGAGAAGATCTTCCTGCCGGCTGGATCCCGCGGGTCGTCGCCGACGATGGGCAGCATGTCCTTGTGGTCCAGAAAACCGTAGACCGGCCCAAGGTCAACACGCGTTCGCTTCACTTTCCCGGGTGGCGCCGAATACGCCAGGATATGGCCCTTGCTGTCCAGCAGATACACCTCGATGCTCGGATTGACGGCCATGTAGGTGCTGAAGATTTCCTTCAGCAGTGTCTTGTTGAAGCGGCCGTCGTGCAGCGTCAGCCCTTTCTCGGTTACCAGATTGTGGGCCAGTGTGCGATTGAGCTTCTGGTCCACCTGCTCCTGGTAAAGACGCGTGGAGTACAGCGTGATGGCGATGTACAGCACCCCGGTTGCACACAGCACGCCGACCAGCACTGCCGAGATGCGCGCATACAGGGATCTAAACACGCCGGCTGCCCCCGCCGGCGGGCTCGAACAGCTTATAGCCCACGCCCCACACGGTCAGGATGTAGCGGGGCTCCGACGGGTTGGCTTCTATCTTGGCCCGCAGGCGGTTGATGTGGGAGTTGACGGTGTGCTCGTAGCCGTCGTGACCCGGCCCCCACACCAGGTCCAGGAGCTGGGATCGGGTGTATACGCGGCCCGGGTGGCTGGCGAACTGCACCAGCAGATCGAACTCCTTGCCGGTCAGCTGCACGGGTTGTCCGGCCTGGACGACGGTGCGCTTTTGCGGGTCGATGGTCAGTTCGCCCACCTCGATGGGCCGGCTGCCGCGACTGTCGGCGTCGCCCTGTGACAGCGCATCGACGCGCCGGAACAGCGCCTTCACCCGCGCCAGCAGCTCGCGGATGCTGAACGGCTTGGTCAGGTAGTCGTCGGCGCCCAGTTCCAGCCCCAACACCCGGTCCAGTTCGGAGGATTTTGCCGTGAGGATCAGAATGGGGATGTAGCCCGGGCGGGCGCGCACCTGTCGGCACACCTCCAGGCCGTCCATGTCCGGCAGCATGAGATCGAGAATGATCAGGTCGAAATCGCCCCGCGCTGCCTGGTTGAGGCCGGTGGCGCCGTCAGCCGCCACTGTCACGTCGCAGCCGAGGTCGCGCAGGTGCAGCTCGAGCAGATGCGCGATGTCACCGTGATCCTCCACGACCAGAATCCGACGCATCACGGGGTGGCGGCCTCGCGTAGCACTAATGTGACCAATGGCACAGCGATTGTGTCACAGAACGTCCATCCTATGCCTGTGCTGTAGATTCATAATCTAGCATGCTCTTGACGTTATGGCGCGCCGGGGAAAATCGCATGGGTTGCGGTTGTGATCCGGTGACCGCCGGCCACAACTAGAAAACTGCAGGTCCGGGAACAAGAATCCAATAATTCAGTGACGGAGGATCCACCATGGCCAACATTGCCAGGCTGCGCTACAGGTTTGCGCTCTTTCTTTCTTCTCTTCTAATGGTATTCACTGCATATGCCCATGCGGACGAGCACAGCACCAGACCCCCGGTCAACCAGGTCCGTGGGCCTCTGTCTGTGATGGTGCTCGGTTCCGGCGGTCCCATGGCGTTTGCCGGCGGACGCGCCAGCGCCGGCTATCTGATTTTCGTGGACGGCACGCCCCGCATCCTGATGGATATGGGCGGCGGCACCTTCAAGAGCCTGGCGATGAGCGGCGCCAACATCCACACCGTGGACCTGATGCTGCTCAGCCACATGCACATCGACCATCAGGGCGAAGTGCCGGCCATGGTCAAGACCCTGTACTTCCAGTCTCGCGCAGCGGGCGTCTTTCGCACCGCGCCCATCAATTTCTTCGGGCCCGGCGCCAATGGCATTCCTTTCCCGGCCGCTGTCTTTCCCGACGCCGCCACCGTGGCCCAATACCCGTCCACCAGCGATTACATCAATGGGCTGTTCAACATCAAAACGGGTATCGACCGCTACGTGCACATATTCACCCGCGCCATCAGCGGCGGTGTGTTCAATTACACTGTTACCGATATTCCGGCGCCGCCGCCGCCCCAGGTTGGCGGCCAGACCATCAGCACCATCTACGATCAGGGTGGCCTGGTGGTAAAGGCCATCGCTGTGGTCCACGGCCCCTGCCCGGCGGTGGCTTACCGCATCGAGTACAAGGGTCACTCGATCGTCTACTCGGGCGACACCGATTCCCAGACCAGCAACATGATCAAGATCGCCCAGGGCGCGGACCTGTTGATCTATGACACGTCCATCACCGACACCCTGCCCAACGGGCCCAACGACTCGGTGTTCTTCACCCTGCATACCACCCCCACCCGCATGGGGCAGGTGGCGGCCGCCGCCGGCGTGAAGCATCTGCTGCTGTCGCACCTCACGCCGATCACCACGCCGCGCCTGGATCAGGTCAAGAGCCTGATTCGCGCCCAGGGCTTCACCGGTGTGCTCAGCTCGGCCAAGGACCTGGAAGTGCTCAACCTCATGGACGACGCCGGCACGGAAATGGACTGGGACTGGAATCACTGAGCCTGTCCGGTCCAGGGTGCCAGCACGCAAGTGCGGCGCCCGTCATACGTGAAGAGGCGCGCCACCGCAAGGTGGCGCGCCTTTTTTAAGAGCCACGGAACCCACGGAATCCACGGAAGGGAAAAGGCAAAGGCGCCACGGAAGA
>CAWHLH010000002.1:0-50447 GCA_963830105.1 uncultured Gammaproteobacteria bacterium
CACGCCCACCATCCAAAGGGTCTGTATGAAATTCGTGCTTTATATACCTGTTGAATGCCAGTTTTGCAAGGACAAAGTTATTTTACGGCCTCTTTACAAAATTGGCACTTCTTGGCTTGAGCCTTGATGATTTCGGAGCAATGGGGACATTCCTTTTTTAAATTCGCCTTGAGCATCTTTGAGATGATCATATTACATTCCATCTCCAGAGACTGATCCCGTAAAGTATGATTTCTGATAGGATCGATGCAGGAGAGATCATTCAAGCTCTGAGATAAGAAGCCGCAAGTTTTCTATCCGATATATTGGCTGCTTCATCCAGAATCAAGAAGAGAACCGGTTCGAGGTTCTTTTTTTCCACACAGGATTCCAGGTCTTTAATTGCCTGTTTTTCTTTCCTGAAACGTTCATTTCTCATCTTTAGTTCTTGAGGATCTATGATACTGCCTGTATAGGCATCCTTACTTGCAACCATCATAATGTTGCTTTCCTTGCTCCCGGGAAGTTCCATATACCTATATGAGGCATGATGGCCGTATTTTTCTTCTATCATCTCCCAACCGTCGGCAAAAAGAGAACAGGTATCGTTTAGACAGATAAAGAGGACTTCGGAACCCCATCCCAAACCGTCTCCTATATGGATCGGGGGGGCCTCGCAGCACGACATTTGTTTTTTACAATACGGACAGATATGAACTTCATCTAAATATGCTGGGACTTCCGCCGCGCCGTGCTGGAGCTGCTCACGCTGCTCGAGCTGCCGGGTTTCGCGCGCGCCCTCACGCGCTTGCGTCATGCGCTCACCTGGCCGGCGCGGCAGCTGTTCAACGCCCGTGGAGCGCGGGCCTTGGGACGGCACGTCAAGGGTCAGTCCGTGCACGACCTGCCGGGCGAAGAACGGGTCTTGCGGGACCTGTTGGAGGCGTTGCGGGTGACGCTGGCGCGGGACGCTCTGCGGCGCAGCGCGCCCGACGCAGCGGGCGCCGCCTTCTGGCAGGCGCTCAGCGAACGTCTTGCGCAACGCGATGCCGATCTTGACCGGCGTTTCGCGGAAGTGGTGCACCGGTATCATGCGGCTTTCAGCCCCAAGTGCAGGCGGCCGCTCAGGAGCTTATCAGAGCCTGCAAGGCAGGCCGGCATTGCTCAACACCTTGCGGGCGGCGCGCGTCACCGCCGACGCGGCGGCCGTCGCGCTGGCCGTCAAGACCGCCGGTCTGGGGCTGAACGACCTGCTGTTCGCACCGGCCATGGTGTCGCTCACGTCCATGCTGACCGAAGGCGCTCTGGGCACCTACATGACGCAGGTCGCCAGTCGCCTGAAACAGCGCCAGTACGAGGCTGTCGAGCAACAGGTGCTGCGCGGTCCGGTGCGCGGGGCGCTGCACGGGCTCGCCGACGCGCTGAGCGCACCGGGTTTGTTCGGGGTCTCGGAAGCGGAATACGAAGGCGCGCAACAGGCGCTGGAGCATTGGGGCCATGGCTGAGCCGGCTCACCCACTTGCAGGCCGAGGTTGCCGCCTGGTTCGCGCGGGCGCAGGACCTGGGCTGGCTCGATGCGGGCGATCTGCAGGTGCTGCAGCAGTTGGAGCGGGGCACCCCTGCCGACCTGTTCGCGGGCACCGGCTCCCGACCGTTGGTGGTGGCGTTGTTCGGCGGCACCGGGGTGGGCAAGAGCAGCCTGCTCAATCGTCTCGCAGGCGAGGCCATTGCACGGGTCGGAGTGGAGCGTCCCACCTCCCACGAGCTCACGGTCTATGTCCATGCGGCGGTGGAGCTGTCCGCACTGCCGGAACGCTTCCCTCTGGACAAGGTGCGTGTGGCCCGTCATGGCAACGATGCGCAGCGTGACGTCATGTGGGTCGACATGCCGGACATCGACAGCACCGAGGCGCGCAACCGGGAGCTGACCCTCGACTGGCTGCCTTACGTGGACCTGCTGGTCTATGTGGTCAGCCCGGAGCGCTATCTCGACGACCTGGGCTGGCGCCTGCTGCGCGAACGCGGTCATCGCCACGGCTGGATGTTCGTGATGAACCATTGGGACGAAGGCGCTCCGGAACAGCTCCGGGACCTGCGTGCGATCCTGGGCGAGGCGGGCTTTTCCGATCCCCTGGTCGTGCCCACCTGCTGCGCGCCCGCGTCCTGTCAGGACGACGGCTTCGTCCGTCTGGCGTCGGAAATACAGGCCGTGCAGGATCGGCATGGGCGGGTTGAACTGGAACGGGTCGGTATCCGCGCCCACCTGCAGGATCTGTCCGCGGCGCTGGCGGGGGGCATGGCGCGACTGGGCGACGAGCAGATGTGGCAGAACGGGTGCGCCGGTTTCCGGAAGCAATGGGCGGCGACGGCTGTGGCATTGCAGGACGGCCTGGTCTGGCCCTCCCAGGAAATCGCCGCCCAATACGCCAGTCGTGACGCCGATCTCATTCCCCGGCTGCTGGCCACCGGCAGGCGGTTGTCCCGACCGGCAGGGCGCACGGAAGTCGCGGTACCGCCGCCCACTGACGCACGCCAGGCCGCCGGGATGCTGTGGGACGCATGGGCTCACGGCAAGCTGACCGAAGTGGTGGACACCGTGGAGATTGCCCTGCGCCAGCGTGCGGTGGCTTCCAAGCCGCTGCTGAGTCGCCTGCAGCAGGTTGTCGATCGTGACGGGCAGATCATCGAGAGCCGGCTGGAACGGTGTCTGCGGGAGTTCCTCGCCCGGCCGGGCACTGCCCTGCAGCGCGCCCTGCGGCGCGTCACCGGTGCGGCTGTTGCCGTCATGCCGCTCGCCGCACTGCTGTGGGTGGCCTACGAGGTGGTGGGCGGTTACCTGCAGGGCAGCCGCGGGGCCGGCCCCTTCCTGGGTGTGAACTTCGCCATCAACAGCGCGCTGCTGGTGGCGGTCGCCTGGCTGCTGCCCTATCTGCTGCATCGGCGCCTGAAGCCGTCCGTCGAGCTGACCGTGCTGCGGGCCCTGCGCGCGGGCCTGCAGCAGGGACTGGCAGAACTCCACGAGGCGCTGGAAAAAGCCTTCGAGGAAACCGGGGCCGAGCGTGCCGAGCTGCTGGCCGGCGCGCTGCAGCTGCAGCAGCGCCTTGTGCGCGAGCATGCCGATGGCATGCCGCCCGCCGGCGAGGCGGTGGAGCGCTTGCTGCCCGACAGGGCGGGGTTCAGCGCAGGCGGTAGCGCGTGAGTTTGCGGTACAGGGTGCGTTCGCTGATCCCCAGGGTTTCGGCGACCTGGCGGCGGTTTCCGTTGAAGCGCTCGATCAGTGTGCTGATGTAGCGGGCCTCCAGGTCGTGCAGCCGCAGTAGATCCGCGTGCGCAGCGGGCGTCGGGTGGTTCTCATGGGGGCGCAGCTCGCGGTCCAGGTGCAGTTGCTCGGGGCCGATGGCGCCGCTGCTGCACAGGGCACCCACCCGCTGCAGGATATTGCGCAGTTCCCGCACGTTGCCCGGAAAGTCATACCTCATCAGGCTTTCCATGGCCTCGGTGGTGAGATAGCAGTGTCGGCCGTTGAGGCGGTTGATCTGTTCCAGCAGGGTCGTGGCCAGGATCGGTATATCGCTGCGGCGTTCGCGCAGCGGCGGAATGTCGATGGTGATGCAGGCCAGACGATAGTAGAGGTCTTCACGGAACGTTCCGTCGGCAACCATCTGGCGCAGGTCCCGGTTGGTGGCGGCGACCAGACGCGCGTCGGTGCGGATCAGCGTGCGGCCGCCAATGCGCCGGAACTCACCCGACTCCAGTACGCGCAGTAGCTTCGCCTGGATGGGAAAGGGGATTTCACCCGCTTCGTCCAGGAACAAGGTGCCGCTGTCGGCGAGCTCGAACAGACCCTGGGTGCGGCCGATGGAGCCGGTGAAGGCGCCGCGCTCGTGGCCGAAGATCTCGGCTTCGAACAATGTATCGGGTAGGGCCGCGCAGTCGACCACCACGAAAGGCTTTGTCTTTCGGCGGCTGTAATTGTGCACATGATGGGCCGCCAGCTCCTTGCCTACGCCGCTTTCTCCCTGCAGCAGAATGTTGGCGTCGCATGCGGCTGCCTGGCTGAGTTGCTCAATGGTCCGCAGCAGGACATCGGAGCGGCCGATCAGACGCCTATCTTCGTGCTCGACATCGCGCGCCGAGGTCAGGCGGAGAATAGTCTCGCCGAGAAACAGCTGGCCGTCCGGGCCAGATATGGGGTGGCCCTTGATCGAAACATGTTCCGGTCGTTGCTTGTGATCGAAATGCGTGTGCAGCACCTCGTGGACCTGCCGGGAGCTGAAGACACGCTGGTGTGGGCAGTCCTCGCCGTGCAGGTGGCACGGCGAATCGTGGTGATGAAGAACTTGGTGACAACGCTGCCCGATGGCACGTGAAGCTTCGATCCCGTAGGCGATACCGTGGGCGCGGTTGGTGGCCACGATCACGTAATTCTCGTCGATGATCACGCACGGATTTTCGTGCATATCGATCAGCGACTGCAGCAGTTGCTTGGTCATTGAATCCATAGAAACACCTCCGAGCAGGAGGCTGGCGGTTCACCCGCAGAAGGCGGCGGCACAACAACGCGTGCTCGGCTGGAGTCAACGGCCTTGCTGATATCGAAACCACAGCAGTAGCGGCGATCAAACTGGCGGCCGCCTCGACCTTCAGCTTCCAGGCACCCAGTGGCGCAGTACGCCTCCTCGGCAGGGCATGGCATCTGGGCTCCTTGGCGAAATGCCCTTGCGCAGCGTCAATGTTGTCAATTGTTCCAGGATCGTGCAGCTTCCCGCCGCTCTTGCGTCGACTCCCATGATTGATGCGCCCTCGGTGTTCAACGATGTGTTGGCGGGGACGCCGGCAATGGTTGAAATGTTTTTGTGTACCTTGCCTTACTTCCGAGTCTAGACCCAGTTCAGCCGTTTGGCACGCCGCCGTGTGCGGCGCCGGCGGTGCGGCACACCTCCCGAACCCGGCGCCACGGCGCATTGCGGCATTGACAAAATGTCATGCCAATCTGTCAGGTCTGCCATTTCCGTTGGACTTTGCTCGTCAAAAAATATCTATCAAACAGCCACTAAACCGTTGGCATGCGTATTGCTCCACGGACCATCACGGCGCTGCGACATGGGGCGGGATGACGCCGAAGTGCCGGACGTCGTGCCTACGTTGACAGCCGCCAGGGTGGCAGTTGCTCGGGGGCATAACCACGCGCAATGGGTGGATGACGCGCGGCGCGAGCGCGGACCGGCCCGCAAACCGGCCGCTGCAGGGCGGCGCCGTCTACAGCGCGGGCCCGGCCGGTGGTCCCCGCTGTGCACCTGGCCTAGATGCACAGTGCAACAACAGCGAAAAGCGTGCACGAGAGGGGACAGTATTCAACATTGATCGAATCATCCGCGCACATTCGGGTATGCAATCGACCGTCGTGCCCGGATGTGCTGTGTGAGACCCAGGGAGGCGGCGATGGCGGAGTTGTTTTCAGGTCCGTGGATGGAGCGATTCGTAGAGGAATGGAACGGGGAACCGTCGCTGTACGAAGCGTTGGAAAAGATCGGTTTCAGTTCCGTGATCGGTTACGGATTCGCCGGCGAGGACAGGCCGGCCGGCGTGCTCAAAGTGGAGAAGGGCAGGGCTGTTGCAGGCGGTCCCCATCAAGACGAGGCCTTGAACTGGGACATCCGGGCATCCCGCGAACAGTGGGAGAAGTGGATGCAGAAACCGCCCGGCATGAGCGGGCTGGGTCTGGCAGTCACCACCGGCAAGATGAAATTCAAGGTGGGTGACTACGCAGCCATGCTCAAGGATCCGCGTATGGCGGGCCCGTTCATCAAGAGCTTTACCGTCATGGCACGGGTCTGACGCCGGGCGAACGTAGGTCGACGGATGGGGTTGTGGGGTTCACGCCCGCCGCTGTCGGCGGGCGTGGATAGGGACCGTGGCGATCGAGAAAGCGGCGGGGCGCCGTGCAACGGGAGGCTCAGGGGTGATGTTCACACTCAGGACAGTCAGCGCGTTGTTCTTCGCCCTGGCCGCCGGTGCGGCGGTCGCTCAGGAACCCCGTATCGTGCCGGTGACCACCGAGACGCAGACCAATCGCGTCACGCTCGGCGGGGTCGTGGTGCCCTACAAGACGGTCAGAACCGTGGCCTTGACCGGTGGACGGGTGACCTACGTGGTAGGCGAAGTGGGCACCGTGGTGCATGCCGGTCAGCCCTGTGTGGCCATCGACGACATCCGCGAGGCCGCGGCGCTCAGTCAGGCCCAGGCGCACCTTGCCTCGGCAATGGCCGATTGGCGCGCCGCCTATGCCGCCTATCAGAAGGAGATCTTCTCGCCCGCCATCAATGACGTGACCGGTCCCGGATCGCTGGGTCCGTCAGGTCTGTTCAACATGTTCCTTACCCGGCCGTTCGCTTCCGCAGCCGGCATCGAGAACCCGCATTTGATGCGCTGGGCTACCCAGGTGGCCAGCTATCAGAGGACTCTCGCCGCCGAGCAGCAGGTGCGGGCCGCCTCGGATGAGGTGACCAAGGCCGGCAGCGCACTCTACGACACGCGCGCCTACGCGCCGTTCAACGCCGTGATCATCGGCAAGCAGGTGGAGATCGGCGATACGGTGCAGCCGGGCACGCCGCTGATGACCCTGGCTTACGTGGGGCGCATGCGGGTAAAGGTGGATGTGCCGGAACGCCTGGTGTCGGTGCTGGAGCTTGGCGAGACGCTGCCGGTGACCGTGGAAGGCGGGCGTGTTTCCATCCCCGCGGTGGTCGCCGAGATTTTTCCGTTGGCCGATCCGTCCACCCACACGGTGACCGTCAAGCTGGATCTGGCCCCCGGCGCTCCGGTCGCGTCGGGCATGTACGCATCGGTGAGTCTGCCCGAGGCGGGGCCTCTATCAGGTGCTGAAGTGGTGATTCCCGAGAGCGCCCTCATCTCCGGGGATTACCTGCCCACCGTACTGGTGCTGTCGCCCGGTGCCCGGCAGTCTCAGCTGCGTGTGCTGCGACTGGGCGAATCCCTGCCGGGCGGGCGGGTGGTGGTGCTGGCCGGTTTGCGCGCCGGCGAACGCGTCATTCTCGATCCGCCGCCCCAGGCGCCGGCGGGCTGGATGCCGCCCGCGGGTAAGCCCAGTACATCGAGCAAACCCGGCGGGACGGTCGGGCAGAGTGCGCCCGGCGCTGCCCAAGACGCCCTCCCGGCCAGCAAGGGGACCGTCCATGAGTGAACCCCGCAAGCCGGGACACGACGTCGCCATGACCGGTCCGGGGGAACCCGGGGCCGGCAAGGACGTCGACGGGTCGCGGCCGCTTCCGGGCGATGCGGGGCCAGGCGCCGACAAGGGCGGCACCTCAGCGCCCGACACCGCGTCCGGCGTTGCGGCGACCGGTAGCGGTGAGCGCGAAGCGCAGCAGGACGCGCAGGGTCGGGGGAATGCGTCGGGTACGACGAGTGGCGACGGAGAGGCTCCCGGCGCGGCGGAGCAAGGAGTGGCTGAGGACCGGGAAGCGGGGCAGAGCGATGCGACGACTGGCGCGACGGGCGGGCCAAAAGGAGGCGCAGGCAGGAAAGGACTGAAGGAAGGCCTTGCCGGACGCATGGCCCACACGTTCGTGCGCTCGCCGGTGACGCCGTTGCTGTACCTCGCGGCGCTGCTGTTCGGATTGATCGGTTTTCTGGTGGTGCCGTACCAGGAGAACCCGCAGATCTCCGTGCCCTTCGTCGATATCTTCGTGCAATACCCGGGGCTTCCTCCCAGCAGGTTGAACGTCTGGTAACCGAGCCGCTCGAGCGGCTGATGAGCGAGCTGGACGGCATCAAGCATGTCTACGGGGTATCCCGCCCCGGCCAGGCCATCGTCACGGTGCGATTCAAAGTGGGCGAGCGCAAAGGTCCCGCGCTGGTGCGCCTGTTCACCAAGCTGTTCAGTCATCTGGACATGATGCCGGCGGGCGTCAGTCCGCGGCCCCTGGTGGTGCCCAAAGGCATCAACGACGTGCCCATTCTCAATATCACCCTGTGGTCCAAGACGGTGGGTCCGGCGCGCTTGGACGACATCGGCCAGGCTGTGCTGCAGAAGCTGATGAGCATACCGGACACCAACAGCGGGTTCATCGTGCGCGGCCAGCGTACCGAGATGCATGTGCAGGTGCTGCCGGACCGGCTGGCGTCCTACGGTATTCCGCTGACGCGCATCGCGCAGACGGTGAAGGCGGCGAATGCCGCCGCGCAGGTCGGACATATCACCCAGTCGGGCCAGTATTTCAAAGTCTACACAGGCGCGTTTCTGCGCAGCGCCCAGGAACTGCGCGGCCTGGTGGTGGGAGTCTACCGCGGCTCCCCCGTGTATCTGGGACAAGTGGCCGAGGTCGCCTACGGACCGGGCCCCATGCACCGTGTGGTGCAGATGTACCGGGGCAAGGATGCGCACGCCGAGGACGCCGTCAACGGCGCGCCGGCCGTCACCCTGGCCATCGCCAAGAAGGCCGGTGCCAACAACGTGGTTGTCGGGCGGGCGGTGACGGCCAAGCTGCACGAGCTCGAGCGCAACCTCATCCCCGACGACGTGCACGTCACCGTCACGCGCAATTTCGGCAGGACTGCCGAGGAGAAAGTCGACGAGCTGCTGTTCAAACTGGTGCTGGAGACGCTGCTGGTCGCTGTTCTGATATATCTGGTTCTGGGACTGCGCCCGGCGGTGGTCACGCTGCTGGTGATACCGGTCGTCATTCTGTTTACGGTGTTCGTGGCCTTCCTCACCGGCTTTTCCCTCAACCGCGTGAGCCTGTTTGCCCTGATACTCGCCATCGCCATCCTGGTCGACGATGCCATCGTCGTGGTCGAGAACATCTATCGGCGCTGGCTTGCCGAGGGGCGCGTGAGTGTGGCCACCACCGTGGACGCGGTACGCGAGGTGGGCAATCCCACCATCATCGCAACCCTCACGGTAGTGGTCGCCCTGGTGCCCATGGCATTCGTCACCGGGCTGATGGGACCGTACATGATTGCCATTCCTGTGCTCGGTTCGGTGGCGATGCTGTTTTCGCTGTTCGCCGCGTTTGTCTATACGCCCTATCTGGTGCAGCGGTTTCCCCCTTCGCTGCGCCGCCTCAGGAAACAGGAAGAAAAGGAGCACCGACAGGCGGGCGGGCTGCTGCGCTTTTATCGGCGGCTGCTCGGCGGGCTGCTGGACAACCGCTGGCGCGGGCGACTGGTGATCGTGCTGATCGTTGTGGGGCTGGTTGGCGTGATGGCGCTGTTCTACACCAAGGACGTCATCATGAAGATGCTGCCGTACGACAACGTCGACCGCTTTGACGTGGTGCTCGACATGCGCGCGGGCACACCGGCCGAAACCACCTACAACGTAGCCCGCCAGCTGGTGGAGCGCCTGCGCACGTTGCCCCATGTGAAGGATCTGCAGCTGTACGTGGCGACCCCGCAGCCGTTTTCGTTCAACGGCATGGTCCGCCACTACTATCTGCGCTTCGAGCCCTGGCAGGCGATGATTCACGTCGATTTGTCCGGCAAGTCCCACCGCGAACTGAAGAGCCACGATATCGCGATCATGGCGCGCCGCGCGCTCGATGCGGTCCTCAAGAACGTCGACGCGCCCGTGAAGAGCCTGCAGATCGTCGAGGCACCGCCCGGTCCGCCGGTGCGCCAGAGCATGGTGGCTGTTGTCTACGGGCCGGACCAGAAGAGCCGTGACGTCTTCGCCGAGCAGCTCACCGAGATGTTCAAGAAGGCTCCCAGCGTCGCGGATGTCAGCAACGAACTGCAGTTCCCGTACTGGGTATGGCGCTTCCACATCGACCGTACCAAGGCCGGTCAGCTGGGGGTGAGCGACCAGGGGGTGGCGCAGAACCTTGCGCTGGCGTTGGGCGACAAGATGATCGCCAGTTTGCGCCATGGCAGTGTGTTCGAGCCCACGCCGGTGGTGTTGAACGTGCCGATGAGCGTGCGGGCCGACGCGGGCAAGCTCATGCAACTGCCCATTGCGACCGCCGGCGGCAGCACGGTTCCTCTGATCGAACTCGGCTACCCGAGTCTGTCGCGGGAGGACCCCGTCCTCTATCAGGAGGATCTGCGTCCGGTGACCTACGTCACCGGTGCGTCCGTGGGCAGGCTGGCCGCGCCCCTGTACGGCATCTTCGAAGTGAACGACATGCTGGTCAAGGCGAAGCTGCCGACCTGCAACTACGTCAATGCGCCGTCCGCCGACAACCAGATCGGTTGCCATTGGACCGGTGCCTGGACGGTGACCTATGAGACCTTCCGGGACATGGGCACCGCTTTTCTGGTTGCCTTTTTCGGTATCTATATCCTGCTGGCCTGGGAGTTCCAGGGCCTGGTGCTGCCGGCCATCGTGATGGCGCCCATCCCGCTCACCATTCTCGGCATCGTGCCCGGCCACTGGCTGTTCGACGCGCCGTTCACCGCCACTTCCATGATCGGATTCATCGCACTGATGGGCATCATCGTGCGCAACTCCATTCTGCTGGTGGACTTCGCGCAGCGTGCGGTGGCCGAAGAGGACATGCCGGTGCGCGAAGCGGTCATCCGGGCCTGTGCCACCCGTACCCGCCCCATCCTGATTACCGCGGTGGTTCTCATGATCGGATCGCTGTTCATCATCGGCTCGCCGATTTTCCAGGGCATGGGGCTGTCGCTGTTCTTCGGAACGCTGGTGTCCACGCTGCTCGCGCTGGTGGTGGTTCCGTTGGGCCTTTCCAGCGCCGGCGCCTACATCCTGCCCAAGGATCGGCGCGACCGAGGCGACGAGCCGCCCCCCGAGCCGCCGCCAGCCCCACCGGGTGCGCCCGGCGCCGCGTCTGCGACCCCCGTGTCCGATGCGACGGAAGACGCTGAGCAGCGGCAACCGAAGACAGCGCCCGGCGGGTCGGCGCGGAACCTGGAAAGTCACGCCCTTGGCGGGCAGGAGCCGGGTGTGGCTGGCAAGCACTCCCCGTCCGCGCCGGATGACGAGGGTGCAATCGAGAACCGAGAGCAGCTCGAGGAGAGGGATAATGAAAAGAGCAAGCAGTAAAGCGATGCGATCAGGTCTGCTGGCGGCGGCCGTGTCCGCCGCTCTGGCGGCCGGTGTGACGTTGACAGCCACGGCAGCGCAGGACAAAGCCGCCGACAGTGGTCAAAGTCCCAGCAGCGACCAGCGCTCGCAGGCCTTGCCGCCACCGCCGCCCGGCCCCTACTACGCCGGCCCCTTGGGTCCGAGTTCGCCGCCGCCGTACGGGTATCCGCCCGCCGGCCCGCGTTATTATCCGGCCGCGCCGGGCTACCAGCCGCCGCAGGTCGCTGCGCCGGGCTCTTCCGGCGGGCAGGCAGCGGCCCAGCAGCACGATCAGCCCGCTGCGGGCGCCCCGCAACCGGACACCCGTCAAGCGCCGCCGCCATACCCCTATGGGGCATACCGGCGCTATGGGTACGGTCCTTACGGTTACGCGCCGCCCGCCCCGCCGGCAGCCCCGGCGATGCCAAAGGCACCGGAATATCACCCCCAGGCCCCGGCGGCTCCGGCCATGCCCCAGGCGCCGGAGTACCGCTATCAGCCGCCAGCGGCTCCCACCCCGCCAGCGGCGTTCGGCGGCTACCGGTATGCGCCGCAGCCCTACCGTTGGCCACAGCCGGAAGCGACACCGGACCGTGCCGGCGGCCAGGGGGCAGGCGGAAATGACAACGCCGCCGGCAACTCCAACGGCAGGGGCCAACAGCCGGCGCCCCTGCCGGCGCCGCCGTATCCCTACGCCCCGTACCGGCCTTATGGTTACGCGCCCTACGGCTATGTCCCGGCGGCGCCTGAGGCGCCGAGCCCACCGCGGGCGCCCGAGTACCACTATCAGGCGCCCGCGGCGCCCCCGGTGCCTCAGGCGCCCGAGTATCAATATCGCCCGCCTGAGGCACCGCCGCCGCCACCGCCTGCCTATGGCGGCTACTATCATCCCGGCTACCCGGGGTACGGCTACCACTATCCGGCCAGGCCGGCATACCGCTGGCCGCGTCCGGCAAATCCGCCGGCGGCCGGCCCCGGGCAGGAGTCTTCCGGTACCGACAACGGCTCGCCGGCGGCCGGTTCCAGCGCTGGCGGATCGGGCGCCAGCGGCCAGCCGCCCACACCGCCCCGCCCCGGTGAGTCCTACCCGCCCTATGGCTATGGACCTTACGGTACCTATGGTTACCCCCCCTACGGAGGAGAGCCCTTTCCCCCCGGGTACGGCCGACCCTACGGCATGCCCCCCGGCCGGTATCCGGTTGCGCCAATGTACCGCTGGCCTGAACCGCATACGCAGAACGACTCATCCCCTGCTAGCCACGACAACGGGACCAACGATCCGCGGACGGACGCCGGAGCGTCGTCATGGAAGTCATGAGCCTGATCGGAGCGTGGTCCGGGCGCGGGACCAGCAGCGGTGAGCGTGGAGCATTGCCCATTACTGCAAACACTGCTGAGCAACAAAGGTGTCAGGCGCCGTGTCCGGTCCCGCGCTCCGCGGCGCCGGGCGTCGAGCCGGCCCAGAACGAGAGGAGGACAAGCTGATGAAGCTGAACGGTAGGCGATGCAAATCCCGTTACATACGGGCGGCCGTGCTCGCTGCGAGCCTCGGATTGGGGGCCTTCGGCATCTCACAGACCGCTTATGCCTGGGGTGGCCCCTGGGGTGGAGGTCCCTGGGGTGGAGGTCCCTGGGGTGGAAGTCCCTGGGGTGGAAGTCCCTGGGGTGGAAGTCCCTGGGGTGGAAGTCCTTGGGGTGGAAGTCCCTGGGGTGGAAGTCCCTGGGGTGGAAGTCCCTGGGGTGGCGGTCCGTGGTCGGGCTGGGGTGGTGGTCCCTGGTCAGGCTCCGGGGGGCCGTGGTCCGGTGGGGGTGGTCCCTGGTCAGGCTACGGGGGGCCCTGGTCGGGCGGAGGCGGTCCTTGGACCGGGTCATCCGGTCCCTGGAACATGGGTGGGTTGAATATGAACTTCCCATCCGGTGGACCCATGGGCTGGGGTGGCGGTCCGTGGTCGGGCATGGGCGGTCCGTGGTCGGGCATGGGTGGTCCGTGGTCCGGCATGGGTGGTCCGTGGTCGGGCATGGGTGGTCCGTGGTCGGGCATGGGTGGTCCGTGGTCGGGCATGGGCAGTCCCTGGGGCGGCACCCCATGGGGTTGGTGGTAAGCAGGGACTGCGGCGAGCGTCGCAGGCCCCGGTCTTTGGCAACGCCCGTGCCTCGAACCGGCGACGGGCAACACGGAGGAACGATCAATGTATCCAACACACAAGCGACGTAAGACCCTGGGTATCCGCGCAGCCGTGCTCGCGGCGGGGCTCGGATTGGGCGCGCTGGGCGCCTACCAGAGCGCCATGGCGTGGGGTGGCCCCTATTCGGATTGGGGCGGCGGTCCCTGGAGCGGCTATGGCGGACCCGCCTATGGCTCCGGCGGGCCGATGACCGGCTACGGTGGTCCCTGGAACGGGTACGGCGGGCCCATGACCGGCTCCAGCGGTCCTTGGAACATGGGCGGCATGAATTGGGACTTCCCGAAGGGCGGCCCCACGAGTGTCGGCGGTGGCCCTTGGTCGGGCGGGGGTGGCCCCTGGTCGGGCTATGGTGGTCCCTGGTCGGGCGGAGGCGGACCCTGGTCGGGTTACGGTGGACCCTGGAGGGGCAACTACTATGACGGCGGCTATGGCTACGGCGGACCGGGCTACGGTTACGGCGGTCCGGGTTATGGCTACGGCGGACCGGGCTACGGCGCTCCGCCCTACGGCGGACCGGGCTACGGCGGACCGGGCTACGGCGCTCCGCCCTACGGTGGACCGGGCTACGGCGGCCGGGGCTACGGCGCTCCGCCCTACGGTGGCCCGGGTTACGGCTACGGGTACCCACACGGGGGGCCGCAACAAGGCCCCTATGGGCAGCCTGGTCCGCAGCAGAGAGAGCCTCAGAAGCGCCAGTAATCCGGTGCGATGATGCTCCCTTTGTGGAGCGATGCCGCGCACAGGGACGTGCCGCGCGCATTGGGCAGTACCCCGGGCCAGGACAGTATCGCCGGGGGCGCGCTTTGTCGGGTGAGTCCAGCCGGAGGCCACCGCTTCCGTTTGGCATCGGACATCCGGGTCCGACACCTCACATCACCGGGAGCGACGCATGCGTCTGATCAAATGGTTGTTGAGTCATCTTCTGCTCATCACGGTAGTGGTCGTGGTCGGCATTGCCGCGTGGCAGCACGAACGGATGTCTGGCTGGTACCGGCAGGCGCTCGCCATGTTCCACGGTGGTCGGCCCGAAGCGGCGGCTCCGGCAAGTCCGCCACAGCCGGCGGCCTCGGAACCGTCGCCGCCGACCCAGGCGGATGCGGGCGGCACAACGCAGTCCGCCGATGAAGCGCGCGCTGCGGGTCCGGCGCAGGAAGCGCCAGCGCAGGAAGCGCCAGCGCAGGAAGCGCCGTCGGCTTCCGCCGAAAAGGCACCTTCCGTTCCGGATTCCGGCGCAGCCGAACCGGCGCCCACACCACAGGCGCCATCCGCCGCACCCATGTCGGCACCCGCTTCGGCACCGTCCAGTGGGGGCGCGGCTGCCGAAAGCCACTCGACGCAAGCGCATGGTCCGAGTCATGGTTCTCCCGCTGCCCTGACCGTCCAGCAGCGACAGCTGCTCGCCCGCGCACGCGGCGCTTTCTGGCAGCAAGACAGTGAGGCGGCGCTGCGCAATTATTGCCAGTTGATCGGCGAGCGGCCCGATGATCCCGATCTCCATGGTGAGTTCGGCAACGTACTGTTCGCCGTGAAGCGGTTGCAGCCGGCCATGGAGCAATATGAACTGGCGGCCCGCGGACTGCTGCGCGAGCATCGTTACGCCGAGTTCGACCGCCTGGCGCGGATTCTGGTGTCCGTCGATCCCGAGTCGGCCCGGCAGCTGCGGGCCATGGTTCAGTCACCGACCGACCGCAAGGCTCCCGGTGACGCGCACGACGGAGATGCCCGGCAGTGAGCGAAGAAGCGAAAGGCGGCGCCGCCAGTGGTGCGGACCGGCGTGCCACGACCAATGGAGGAGACCGGCGTGCTACGAGCACTGCTGCGGACCGGCGTCTGCGCATCATCGTATATGCGAGCCTGCTGGCATTCTTCGTGCTGGCCGCCTACGGCTTCTATCTGATCTACCATCTGACCCGGGACGTGCATCAGGCGAACCTGAACATGGCCGTGCTGACCGCTTCGGTGACCAAGGAAATGCAGCGTGTCGCCACGGCCATGGATCAGATTCCCGGGCCGGTAAGTTCCATGGCACGCAATACCGAGGCCATGACGCGCAACACCGAATCCATGGCAGGCAACACCAGATCCATGGCCCAGAACATCCAGTTCATGGCGCGCACCAACGCCTACATGGCCGAAACCAACGCGCGCATGCAGGCGGACATGTGGAGTATGAACCGCACTGTATCCACGCCTATGGCGCCGTTGACGTCCATGATGCCGTGGGACGGCGGAGGGGGCTACCGGGGCTCGTTCGGACCCATGCCTTACCCGCCGCCCTATCCGCCACCACGATGACAGTACTTGGGAAGCCCGGCCATGTTTCAAGCCGCACGTGCGAGAAAACAACGCGTCGAACAGTTGAAACGCCACTTGAAAGCGGAGAATCCGCTGCTGGTCGACATCGTGGCGCAGTACGAGGCGCTGGACGCCATTGCCCGCCGGCTGGGCCTTCATGCCGCCGGCGATTCCTATACCGGCTGCATCTCCTGGTGGCCGCTGATCTCGGTGCTCGGCACTTTCTCCTCGGGCAAATCCAGCTTCATCAACGAGCGGCTCGGTGTGGCGGTGCAGCGCACCGGCAACCAGGCTGTTGACGACCGGTTCACCGTGCTGACCTATGCCGCTGACGGTGCGGAGCGGTTGCTGCCGGGTATTGCGCTCAGCGCCGACCCGCGTTTTCCGTTTTATCGCATCAGCGAGCGTATCGGTCAGCTGGCCGAAGCGGAAGGCATCCGGGTCAACAACTTTCTGCAGCTCAAGACCGTACCCAGCGAACTGCTGCGGGACCTGATTCTGATCGACTCGCCGGGTTTCGACGCCGACGTCCAGCGTGCCACCGTACTGCGTTTGAGCGATCACATCATCGATCTCTCTGACCTGGTGCTGGTGTTCTTCGATGCCCGGCGGCCGGAGCCCGGCGCCATGCAGGATACCCTGACCCATCTGGTCGACGGGATCGAGCAGCGTCACGACTCCGAAAAATTCCTGTTCGTGTTGAATCAGATCGATACCGCCGCCCGCGAGGACAATCTGGAGGAGGTGGTCGCGGCCTGGCAGCGCACCCTCGCCCAGCACGGCATGGCCAGTCAGCGGTTCTATTGCGTCTACAGCGAGCAGGCAGCGGTGGCTATTGAAGAGCCCGCCGCGCGGGTACGCTTCGAAGGCCGTCGTGCCCGGGATCTCGCCGCCGTGCTGGAGAAGATCGAATCGGTGCGCCCGGCGCGTACCTACCGGATCGTCAGCGCCCTGCAGGATGCGGCGCTGCGCATAGAGGCCCGCTGGATTCCGGCGTTGCAGCGGGCACTGCGTCGCTGGAGCCGATGGGTGCTGGTGGTCGATGCGCTGATAATCGCCGCTCTGTGCGCGTTGTTGTTCGTTTCCGGACTGGTCGCGGTGGACTGGCCGGGGATGAGCTTGCGCATAGCGGGGCTGAGTCCGGTCAATCTGCGTTCCACCACAGGCTATGTCGTGCTGGGGGTTGTGCTGGCCATTATCGCCGTGGTGCACTTCTCGAGTCGCTACGTGGTGGCGCGGGCTGTCGCCGCCCGGCTGACCGACGTGAGTGAAGCCAATGAGAGCCTGCGCCGTGCGTTCCTGAAGAACACCCGCTTCTGGCACAGCGTGTTCCGCAATGCCCCGGTGGGCTGGACACGTCGTACCAAGAAGAAACTGGCGGCGATCCGCGAACGGTGTACGGCATTCATTACAACGCTCAATGATCGTTATGCAGTGCCGCAGGCGGGCAATGGCGCGTCCGCCCCGCATGTTCCTGCCGAAGGCGAACCGGCCCAATCGGTTACGCCGTCCGTTCGAGACACGGCGGAACTGTAGAGCGGACCAGGTCGGCCTGCGACGGGCCACCGCAACGGCTCACTCGGCCGTTCCCAGCGAAGCCAGCGTTGATTTCCATCTGCGCCTTCTGCGCCGGCACCAGTGTGTCCGTGCCGGGGGGTGGCATGCGGCTGACCGGTGCGGTGGGCGCTCGCGACGATTCGGGACTTCACCGCGCTCGGCCATGACCTGCGGCGTCCGCTGGTCGACGGAAGCTTCTATATGATGATGCTGGCCCGGCGCGGTCACTATATCCCGGAACCCCGTCAAACCAGCGTATAGCTGCTGGAGCCGGCCGGCAAAGTGGTGCGCACTCCGGTGGTGGAAGCGTGCCCGGCGCGCCGGGTACAATGGCACGACCGTTCGGCACACTCATGTGGAACAAGGTGACGCGCTCCGTCGTGCATAAGGACAAACCTTGAACACGCGTTGGTTGGGGGGCAGTTCGCCGTTCCGGCTTGCACTGCTGGCCGCACTGGTGGGCCTGGTCGCAGGCCTCGGGGCCGTGGTCTTCCGCGGTCTCATCGCCGTCTTCCACAACCTGTTTTTCCTGGGACAGTGGTCGCTGTCCTACAGCGCCAATGCCCACACGCCGGCGAGTCCGTGGGGCGTCTGGGTCATCCTGGTGCCGGTGGGCGGCGCGGTACTGGTCGCCTTCCTGGTGAAGAATTTCGCGCCGGAAGCCAAAGGCCACGGCGTCCCCGAGGTGATGGATGCCGTCTACTACAACCGCGGCGTCATCCGGCCGATCGTGGCGCTGATCAAATCCCTGGCGTCAGCGCTTTCCATCGGTTCCGGCGGTTCGGTGGGGCGCGAAGGTCCCATCATTCAGATCGGTTCGGCGTTCGGCTCCACCCTGGGGCAGCTGGTTCCCATGCCCGAATGGCAGCGCCTGACGCTGGTGGCGTGCGGCGCGGGCGGCGGCATCGCCGCCACCTTCAACACGCCCATCGGCGGCATCCTGTTCGCGATCGAGCTGATCCTTCCCGAGATCAGCGCCCGCACCCTGGTGCCGGTGGCGATCGCCACCGGCGGGGCGACCTTCATCGGACGGGTGGTGTTCGGCGATCACCCCTCGTTCGACATTCCCGCGCTCGCCATTCCGGCCGCCCATGCCATACCGCTTCTGTCGTATCTGGCCTATATCGCTCTGGGCGTCATGCTGGGTCTGGTGGCGGTGCTCTATATCCGCTCGCTTTACGCGTTCGAGGATCTGTTCGACCGCATGCCGGGCAACTACTACACCCGCCACCTCACCGGCATGCTGCTGGTCGGGCTGATCATGTACCTGTTCATGCGCCACTACGGCCATTATTACGTGGAGGGCATCGGTTACGGGGTGGTGCAGGACACGCTGGCGGGCGCGCTTCACGCCCCCCGTCTGATGATCATCCTGTTCGCGGGCAAGCTGCTGGTCACCGTGCTCACCCTGGGCTCGGGTGCTTCGGGTGGCGTGTTTTCGCCGTCGCTGTTCATGGGCGCCGTGCTGGGTGGAGCCTATGCGCTCCTGCTCAACCATCTGGCGCCGGGCCTGGATCTGGCGGTAGCGGGCACGGCGATCATCGGCATGGCCTGCGTGGTGGGGGCGGCAACGGGCGCCGTGCTGACCGCGGTGGTGATGATCTTCGAGATGACCCGTGACTACAACGTCATCATCCCCCTCATCATGGCGGTCGCATTCGCCTACGGCATGCGCACGCTGCTGCTCAACGACAGCATCTATACGCTGAAGCTCACTCGCAGAGGGCACTACATCCCGGCGTCCATGCAGACCCATCTGTACATGCTGCGCACGGCGATCGACTTCATCAACATGCCCCTGCTGCGGGTGCCGGCCGACGTCGACGTCGCCGCCCTGCGGCGCACCATCGGCTCCGCGCGGCCGGCGCCCCATGTGCTGGTGGTGGACGACGGGCAGGTGCAGGGGGTATTGCCTTCAGAGCTGGTGCGCCTGCAGCTCAGGCTCAAGGCGGGCGCCGGCCCCACCCGCCTCGCCGACCTCAAGGGCGCGCCCTATGTGGTGGCCGAGGCGACCGATCAGCTTTTCGACCTGGTGGCGGCGATGCGTACCCACAGCCGCGATGTGGCGCTGATCACCAAGACCGGGGAACTGGACAGCGCCGATGACGTGCTCGGGGTCGTGACCTGGGCGGACATCGTGGAGCACGGCAACCTGCCTCGCCAGATGCTGGTGCAGCATGGCCCGCACCACTGAGGGTCTGGCACTTGGGCCATCGGAACGCTGCCGCGCGAGGTTTGGGCCGGTGAGGACGATGCCGTGGGAGGGGTGCCGGCAGCGGCGGGCGGGGCGGCCCAGGACTAGCGCCAGCGCAGACGAATGCCGCGGTCGGCGAGCAGCCGCAGGGTGGGGCGCACGCAATCGTCGACAAAGCGGGCCCGATGGGCATTGTCCTGGGCGGCCCGCACCCAGCGCCGCCCGGGCGCCAGCCCTGCCAGCTCGTAGACCTGCGGGCCGGGGAAGTAGAACACCCGCACGAAGTACCGGAAGGCCTGCTGCAATACCGGCTGCCACAGACGCACTTTCCAACGCGGCAGGCCGGCCAGCCGGCGGTCCAGGGTGTCGCGGGCATGGGCGATATGGCGTGCCTCATCTATGACGTGGCTGGTCACCATGTCATAGATGGTGGGGCAGACCTCGTCGCGGTGCTTGCGCACGAAGCGGTTCATGCGATCCGGCACTTCCTCGCCGATGACCACCGCCATCCAGAATGCCAGGCTGTCTCCGGGGGCATGGCGCCCCAGCAGGTTGGCCAGGTTCAGCCGCCGGAAGCGGGTGCGGGCCAGGGGCATGTCGGCGCGCTTCATGAGTTCCAGGAACATCAGGCTGTGGCCGGCTTCCTCGCGCAGCTCGTGCAGACGGTAGGCGGTGGTGTACAGATCGTGGCAGGGGCCGCCCATGGCGCGGCTGATGCGCTGCATGAAAATGCCTTCCAGCCACAGCCCGCCTTCGATGAAATTGAGGAATTCGTACTGTGACAGGGCCCGGCGCCGCTCCAGCGGCAGGTCGTGGTAGGCCTGCACGCCGTACACCGAGATCGCCTCCTCGGGCAGCCAGAATTGCTCGCGGCTGAGCCCCTTCCAGTCCACCCGGGCCAGCGGGTCGTGGTAGGGCGTACTGTTGCGGCTGAGCTGCTCGAGGAGCTCGTTGGCGGTGGTGTGGGGCGTCGCCATGGGTATCGGACAGGTGCACGGCTCACAACGGAAAGGAATCACATTTTACCCCAACACGGACCGTTGTCACCATGGCGGTCCATTGCGCCGATGGCGCTTCTGGTTTACTCTGTCGCACTTTGCCGTGCCCGGCCCGTCAGCCCAGCGCGGCATCCCCCGGAGAGGTGTCCGAGCGGTCGAAGGAGCACGCCTGGAAAGTGTGTGTACGGCAACGTACCGAGGGTTCGAATCCCTCCCTCTCCGCCACATTTCTCTATGTAGTTGACTGAATTATAAGTAGTTGACTATTCAGTCCCTACACGTATCTGACTGGTACACCGACGGGGTACACCCGGATGTCAGATATGAGCCAACAAACCCATCTGTTCAGACGCAATTCGATCTATTACTTCCGCGCCAAAGTGCCGAGCGATCTGCAACGGTATCTGGGCAAGTGCGAAGAGAAGTTCTCTCTCAAGACCACGGACCACCAAGAGGCCAAGCGTCTGGTGCGTCAAGCGTCGACCGATTTCGACCGCCGCTGCGAGTGCCTGCGTGCAGAGCTGCGCACCCGGCAGGGAGGCGTCACGCCTCGCGTTATCGACGACGCACTGATCCAGGAGATCTGCGCCTTGTGGCGCCATCACGCCTTGGCGAGCGACGAGTACAGCCGCCAGGAAGGCTGGTTCAGCGACGAACTCGACGAGCGTACCGAAGAGCGCAGAGCTACCCGCGAGGCGCTTCGCGATACGCTGCAACACAGCCGCCTGGAGCGTATAGAGCCGGCCTTGCAGACGCTTCTGCACCTGCTGGGTGTCGACGTGCGTGGCGACGGGCCGCAATACCGCAGTCTGCTCTACCGCTTCCTGCAAACCGCCGCCGAAGTGCACGACCAGCAGTTGGCGCGGGATGCCGGCGAGGTGGTGTGGACCCCGCAGGCGCCCGCCACCGCCGTAGCGCCCGGCCCGCAGGATGCGCTGACGTTCGACGTGTTGAGTGCCACCCAAAACTGACCCGGGGTTTTCATCCAATTCTGACCCGGGTTAATAGGGTTCAGTATACCTAGTCAGCTGTGGATAAGTCGGTCTTTTCGGGTTGGGCCTCTCCTGTGTCGGGGTTGGGTGTGGTGGCTCGTTTCCGCTTGGTGCTGACGACCGCGGAGCTGTTGCGGAAGCGCCAGGATTCGTTGCCGGTTTCGACGATGTGGCAGTGATGGGTCAGGCGATCCAGCAAAGCCGTGGTCATCTTGGCATCGCCAAACACGGTGGCCCATTCGGCAAAGCTCAGGTTGGTGGTGATCATGACGCTGGTGCGCTCGTAGAGTTTGGAGAGCAGGTGAAACAGCAAGGCACCGCCCGCCTGGCTAAAAGGCAGATAGCCCAGCTCATCGAGTATCACCAGATCCACATGCATCAGCCGATAGGCCAGCTGTCCCTGCTTGCCGGCCGCTTTTTCCAGCTCGAGGGCATTGACCAGTTCGACGGTGGAGTGAAAGCGCACACGACGTTGATGCCGTTGGATGGCTTCGACACCGATGGCCGTCGCCAGATGTGTTTTGCCCGTGCCGGGGCCCCCGATCAGCACCACGTTTTGGGCGCTGGCCATAAACTCGCCGCCATGCAGCTGCCGCACCAGCGTCTCGTCGACCCGGGCCTGAGAGAAATCAAAGCCGTTCATGTCGCGATGCGCGGGGAAGCGCGCCGCCTTCATCTGGTAGGCCAGGGATTTGACTTCCCGCTCGGCCGTCTCGGCCGATAGCAGCTCTTGGAGGACCTCTTCCGCGTCCAGGCTATGATGACGGGCACGGGCCATCAATTCCGGCCAGGTTTGGGCCATGCCGCGCAGCTTCAAGGCGTTGAGTTGGACGACCAGATCATTGGACATGGGACACCTCGTCGCTGCTCGCCTCACGCAGATTGTCGTAGCGCTGTACGTTGGCCTGTGGTTCTTCGCCCAGTTGCAGCGGCGTGTCTACCCGGTCCGGCGGGACGGGCTCCTGCAACCGTGCCAGCACATTCAGGACGTGATCGCCGCTGACGTTCCCGGACGCCAGTGCCAGCTCCACGGCCACCAGCACCGGCTCCACGCCCTGTGCCGCTACGGCCGCTAAGACCTGGGCCATCACCCGATCGCCACCGTCATGGCGTAACAGATGGCGCTGCAAGAGTTTTAGCGGTTCTGGCATTTCCCGAAACGGTGCGCCGTTACGTAAGGCACCGGGTTTGCGCTCCACGACGCGGATGTAGTGCTGCCAGTCATACACTGTCTGGTAGCGCTCAAAGCGGCGCCGATGGCGTGCGATCTCCTGTCCCTCCGCGACCAGCACAATATCCCACGGATACACGCGCAGACTGATCACCTGATGGGCATGCTCGGCCGGTACGCTGTAGCGGTTGCGCTGGTAATGCACCAGCGCGGTGGCGGAGACGCGCACTGGTTGTTCAATGTAGCCGTCAAAAGGGGCTGGATTGGGCATCAGGTGGGCCTGTTCATCTTCAAAGACCGATTGCAGCGTCAGGTCCGGGCAATCCGGGTGGCGCATCTCGGCCCAGGCTGCACGACATTCGCTGGCCAGCCACGCATTTAGCTCGTCCAGGGAATTCCAATGACGCAGGATGGCATTGGCCCACAGTTGCCGACGACGATCCTGGACGTTTTTCTCGACGATGCCTTTCTCCCACCCGGCGGCCCGATTGCAGAACTCTGGCTCGAAAAGATAATGCCCGCACATCGATTGGAAGCGGGCATTCACGGTGCGCTCCTTGCCTCGCCCCACCTTGTCGATTGCCGTTTTCATATTGTCGTAAATCCCCCGGCGCGGCACACCACCGAAGGCGGCAAAGGCACGCCGATGCGCATCAAACAGCATCTCATGACTTTGCAGCGGATAGGCCACCACCAGAAAGGCCCGGCTATGCGCTAACTTGATATGGGCCACCTCCAGCCGACGCCGTAGGCCGCCAATCACCCCATACTCGCAGCTCCAGTCAAACTGGAAGGCTTCTCCCGGAGCAAAGCGCATCGGGACAAAGGCTTGGCGGCGGGGCGCCGCCCCGCCATCCTCACGCCACTGACGTATGAAGGCGATCACCCGTCCATAGCCGCCGGGATACCCTTGTGCCTGCAACAGCTGAAACAGCACCTTGCCGGTGCGCCGATCGCGTTTGGGGCGATGGCTGTCGCTGCGCAGCCATGTCAGCAATTGCTCTTTATAGGGGTCGAGGATGCTCGGACTGGTCCGGTCGGGATAGACCGGCTCGGTCACCTGCGGCTGTCGCAGCCAGTTCCGAACGGTATTACGGGATAAACCGGTCCGCCGGGCGATCTCTCGCAGGGAGACCTTGTCGCGGAAATGCATCCGCCTGATCTTGGCTAACATGCCCACTGTGATCACTCCTGAGTACCCCGCCCAAAAAATGAGCAGAGTAGCCAATTCAGTGGGTCAGTTTTGGATGGAAATTATCCCCTCAGGTGGGTCAATTCTGGATGGTCGCCAACAGTATATGGCAACGATGACCCCGTAAACGTGAACGACCCCAGTGGGGAGTGCGGCGTCGGCGATTGTGTAGCCGTTGCGGCGCTGCTCTATGACGCTTGCGTCTCGGGTGGCTGCGAAGCGGCGGGGGAAGCCCTTGCCAGTGCGGGCGACGCGATTGCCGGCGCTTGGGAGTCCGCGTTCGGCGGTAGCTCGGCGGCCGCCGCCACCGCGACGACTGCGGGCGGCGCCGGTGGCACAATTGCGGCGGCGAAGGCGGCGACCGGCTTCACCCTGGGTTATGGGGCTGCGGCGGCGACGGGCACGAAGAGTGAGCTCGGGCGCATTGGCGCAGGGCTCGTCGGGACCGTTGGTCTCGGATTTACCGGTAAGGCATTAGATTGGCTTGGAGTTGAGGGTACGGCTCGATTCGGTAACACTGCCGCAGCATCGGGGATACTAACGGCGCTCGGTGAAGGAGCGGGACAATTCGGGGATCACATGACCTACGGTACGGCCTATGACCCAACTAAAATAGTTGCTGCTGGTGCGATCGGGACTCTTTCGTCAGCGGCCCTCGGCGAAGGCTTGATCTCTGCGGCAGGAAGCGACCTGTCCGGCTGGGGCGGTTATGCTGCAGATACGCTAGGGTTCGCTCACACGACCGCGGGAGCCACCCTGGGGACGGACGCGGTCTTTGGAAAGTCGGATTCCGGTAGGGGCGGCGGGCACGTACACTATCCGAGCGGGGTGCATACGAATATTCTGCAGTCAGTCTATGCGAAAGGACGATAGGCTTGTTCGGGGATGGAATCGCCAACGTGCGGCGTTGAATCCAGCGGGTGCAGGCGCGCGACCATGGAAACGCCTGGCTAACAGAGTATGGCGACGGCGGCAACGACCTTGAATAGAACTGACGGCCAGGCGGGAACGTTCTACAAGTGCTCGTCTGTAATTTCGATACTACAAAATGGCCTTGGCTGGCTCGGGGTCGGCTTAGCGCTGGTCATGGCTGCTGTCACCGCAGTCGAGGCTCTGCATCATGTAAAAGGTGCTGCTGCGGTTGCAGGTGTCTCGGTGGCAGGCGCGGTACTATTCGCCCTTCCGTTAAAATATGTGTTTTCCAGAACTCGTTCGGTCGTGGTCGATGCCGCTGGCGTCACTGCTCTGGCCTTCGGTAAGCCATGGCGAACGCTTCCCTGGGCGGCGGTCCAGCGTATCGAGCGAATTCGAGCCTATACCACCACGACCGAGTCAATTGGCTATTCGATCCATGTGGCGGGTGACGGCGTGGATATCTGGATGGAATCGTTCAGCATTAAAGGCTTTGATGCCTTGCTGACGGATTTGACGAAGCGCGCCCAGGAGCACCAGATCGAACTGTGGTCACGAGATCGGGGGCGCGATACCCTAGCGAAAATCAAGGCGGAAGTCACCGACTCGCGGGAGCGCAAGCGCCTGCTGAAGAGCGGAATTGTGACGAAGGTGTCGTCGCTGGTCTTGTAGCTCCGCCAAGCGGATTCCCGGCGCGCAACGGCGCCCATGTGCGCTCTGTACCGCGGTGTCCGCTCTTTGGCTGTTAGCCGCCACCCCTAATAGCCGCTGCTGTGGCCGTAATGGGTCGACAAGCGAACTAACCTGCCTCAGGGAAGAACGCTCGGCTCCCCGCAGCGGGTATGAGAAAGAGCTAAGGGGCAAAGAGCGGCCAGGAGCCGCCGGTCGATGATCCATGCCCGATGTCCGCGGGGCGCGTGGTAGCCGCCGTTGGCCACCGGCCAGCTCTGCCGAGGACTGCATTGGGCCGGGCTTCGATCGTTTGGAATTCTCAGATCTAACCATATAATAAATGTCAGAACTTTTTACAATTTCAAGCGGCGCGCGACGGCACCGATCGATACATCTTTCAAAAATTAGCATGTTTTAGTTCTGGCATGGATCGTGCAAGACGTGGGTCCGACATCATGGGTGTAAAATATTTGGATACTTGGTCGTCCGGTTCTGGCAAACAAGTTGTCGCTTCACTGCACTTGGATAACTGGACGAGAACCAAGTTCGCTGCGCCATTGCATGCAATTCGCTTCGCAATAACCCGTGGTCGCACCGTGTAGGCCCGCGACAGTCGGTTCTTGGCCGGCAGCCGGCCCGTTGAGGTGTGGTGAGGCTCGAGCCGCACCGCAGGGAGCGGTCGCCGACACAGATCCGACTTTTCAACATCTATCGCCAGCGTTTTGCAATCATCATCGAATGCATACGATATCCCGGATACAGGATTCGCAGTAGAACAAAGCTATGGATTCTTCCGATTCGCGATCCGACACGACTGTCTACAGGAACGTCACTGCCAGCGAAGAGAGCGAGCCGGCCTCCGTGCATGGGACTGGCGAGGCATCAAAGCTATCACGACATGGCTGGTACCCCACAGGCTGCGGCAGTGCGGGGCGAAAGGATGTTGAGTATCCCTTTGAGCTGTGGGACCGACTGAGTGATTTCGGCGCCCAGTCGACGGACCAGGCGCTGCGGTACTGTATGAAGAAGATCTGCGCCTGGATCGGCGCCCAGAACGCTTTCTGGCTCGGCACCACGCGCGCGGCGCAAGGCGAACCGGCGGTTTTACATTCCCGATTCGACTGGCAGATGGGACCGATAGTATCGCTGAATCAGGCCAGCACCAACCGCAGGCGGATCCGGCAATCAAGGGAAATCTTCGTTTCAGACGATCCCGGTCAGACCAACCTCTCGATGCTTGCCGAGGTCGGGCAGTTCCGGGTACGTAGTCTTGGCACCGGTTTGGTGGACTTCGAAGATTTCCGCCAGACTCCCCACTACGACTATTTCTACCGCGAACCGAAAATTTCCGACCGCATATGGGTCGTATTTCCGATCGACGTCGACGCCGAGTCATGTTTCTGCTTCGACAAGTACTCCGGTAGCGGGTGCTTTACAGAACAGGAATTGATCATTGCCGGCGAGGCATTGCGGGGTGTCAAATGGTTCCACCGCCAGATTCTGCGGAGCCACGGTGTAGGTGTGAGCGTCTCTAGACTCACACCGGCGGAACACCGGGCGTTGCATGAACTGCTTTCCGGTGATCCGGAGAAAGTCATCGCCGAGCGGCTCGGATGGACGCCGGCAACTGCCCATCAGTACGTGAAGGGACTGTACCGCAAGTTCGGCGTGCGCCGGCGCGCCGAACTGATGTCCCTGTGGCTCAACGGTGGTCTGTGACGCTGCGTCGCAAGTCCTATCAGTTGCCGATTATCTGACTGCCCCCCTGCTGCCGCGCGGGCGCTATAGCTTGCGCTCTGTTGCCCACCGCTGAGATGGGTGCCGTTGACGCTTGACGATCGAGCCGCAGATGCAGCGCCTGTGATGGCTATCTGATACGCCTCCTGATCAGGAGGTTGTTCTACGTGGTTTCCCTCGCTAAAGTACGCTGCCGAAACTGTCCTTTGGGAGGCGGGATTCAGCCTGCGAACTTACGACTGCGGGCCGGTTGATCCCCGGGTACGGATGCCGCAATGCGGACATCCATAAGGCACTGGTCTGATCCATGTTGCCGAGTCGTCCGCCGCGCTCGCTGGCGCGGCGCGCTGCTGTGCGGTCCGGATCGCTGCCTGGCAGGAAATTGACCGTAATTGCAGGGGTCATGTCGTGCGCAGGCGTATCTGAATCGCGTCCGCACAGGTGCTCATAGGACTCACCTAGTAGGGGGGAAACAGTGAAAGTCCCATTCTCGTACGTTGGTATACCCGTTCTGGTCGCTGGCACTCTAATGCTCACTGCCTGCGGTGGAGGCAGTAGCAGTAGCAGCAGCAGTCGCAGCACGACCACCGGCAGTGGCAGTAGCACCACTGCCTCGGTGAACGAATGGGCTTGGATAGGCGGATCACAGACAGCGAATGCACCCGGTGTCTATGGCACAACTGGCACCGCTGCCGCCGGTAACGTTCCGGGAGCGCGCTCCTACGCGGCCGCGTGGGCCGACTCAAAGGGCAATCGCTGGCTGTTCGGCGGCTTCGGCTACGATTCGAACGGCGGGCAAGGCGTTCTCAACGACCTGTGGAAGTACGATGCCAGCACCGGTCAATGGGTATGGGTGAGCGGCTCCAAGACGGTGGGAGCCACCGGTTCTTATGGCACGCAAGGCACCGCATCGACGACGAATGTACCTGGCGCGAGGGAAAATCCGGCCTCGTGGCTGGGACCCCAGGGCAACCTATGGCTCTTTGGGGGTGACAGTGATACCAGCGGGCTCTTCGACGACCTCTGGAAGTACGATCCGGCCACCGGCCAGTGGACGTGGGTTGGCGGCTCAAGTAGCAAGAATGCTTCTGGCACCTATGGCACGAAAGGCACTGCCGCACCTGGCAATATGCCTGGGGCGCGACGTTTTGCGGTGACCTGGCAGGGCTCCAATGGCAACCTGTGGCTCTTCGGGGGCAGCGGTTACGATTCAACGGGGACCAAGGGCGACTTGAACGACCTGTGGAAGTACGATCCGGCAACTGGTCAATGGACATGGATAAGCGGATCCAACGCGGTGGATGGGCTGCCCGCTTATGGCCAGCAAGGCGTCGCCGCCTCGGGCAACGTGCCCGGTGCGCTCCAAGGCGCCGTCGGCTGGGTCGGCCCCAACGGCAATTTATGGTTGTTCGGCGGAGAAAACGGCAGCAATTACTATAGCACCCTTTGGAAGTACGACCCGACAACCAATGAATGGACATGGGCCAGCGGTGCCAATACGCCCAATGCAGCCGCCAGTTACGGCACTCAAGGCACAGCTGCGGCGTCGAATGTCCCCGGACCGCGCTATGCGTCGGCCGCCTGGGTGGACAAGAACGGCATGCTGTGGCTCTTCGGCGGGCTGGGCTATGACTCCAGCGCCGGTTTCGGCGACTTGAACGATCTGTGGAAGTACGACCCGACAACCAACCAGTGGACCTGGGTCAGCGGGTCGAAGACCAAGAATGCATCCGGCAACTATGGCAACCGGGGTACGGCCTCCACAGGCAACACGCCCGGTGGACGAGATGCCGCCGCTGCCTGGCTGGACCCGGACGGTACGACTCTTTGGCTCTTCGGCGGTGAAGATAACAGTCTTAATAACTACAACGATCTGTGGAAATACCAGCAATAGCCGGTGTCCGTGCGGCGCACGCAGGGACGCGTGGCGGCCGGGCTCGAACACACGGATTGTTCTCTCTGCTAGTAATCCGCGTCGAACAGGGCACGGGCAAGCCCGACCGCTACGCGGTGTTCAACTTGACGTAACCATATCGCTCGGCCGCTTGAGGGTCACGGGAGAATCAAATAATGAATCGCGCGTACCGCATCGTGTTCAATGCCGCCAAAGGCCTCCTACAGGTGGCTTCGGAACTGGCCCGATCCCACGGCAAGCAGCCCGGCGAACGCACCCGCCGCGTCGCGGCCCGCCGTTCCTGCCGCCGAACTGCCCGGAGTCTGCGTGGCCCGCGTCTGGGCGAGGCGGTGGGCCTGGCGCTGGCGATGGGGCTTGGCATGGCCAGTACGCCGTCGAATGCCGCGACGACGCTTAGCTGCCCTCAGTATGGTTCATACACGTTGACGGGTACGACGACCAATTCGGGCACTTGTGCCCTCGGCTATGGGGTAAGGCTGACGAATTCCGGCTCATCCAGCACCCTGACCAACGAGTCGACCGGCGTCCTGTCTACAGCGCTTGGCACTCTCAATAACACCAATTCCGCCCTACTCGTCAACTTTGGCACGCTGGGTGGCTTTGGCGCCGTGAACAATACCACGGACGCCATCCTTAGCAATGGCGGCACGCTAGAAACGACTGTTTGGAATGACTTAGGCAGCTACGTCGTTGGCCAGCTGACCAATGCAAGCGGTGGTCTCCTGTCCAACCAAACTGGCGGCATAGTGGACAATGAAGGTGATCTGACTAATAAGGGCAGTCACTCGCGCCTGGTTAACGGCGGTAAGCTGATAAATCATGCGTACACGGGAGTGGGTGGAGGTCGGGCAGGTGGGCACCTGTCCAATGACGCCTACCTGTCCAACTATGGCGCCCTGATCAACCAGTCCAGCGGGACGGTGAGCAACGGGTCCAGCGGCTACCTGTACAATGTCGGTTCCTTAACCAACCAGTCGGGCGGCAGCCTGAACAACGCCGGCACGCTGACCAACGGGTCGAGCGGGACCCTGAACAACACCAGCGCCGTAACCAACGAGCTGGGCGGCACCCTGAACAATTACGGCACGCTGACCAACGCGTCGGGCGGGACCCTGAACAACGCCGGCACGCTGACCAACGCGTCGAGCGGGACCCTGAACAACACCGGCGCCGTAACCAACGAGCTGGGCGGCACCCTGAACAATTACGGCACGCTGACCAACGCGTCGGGCGGGACCCTGAACAACGCTGGAACGCTGAACAACGAGTCCGGTGGTACGCTGACGCTGGCTTCTGGAAGCGCCTACAACTTCACGGGCGGTACCCTAAACAATAGTGGCACGTTGGTTCTCGGACGGAATTTCACTTTCGGCGCGACTTCCGCGGGCACGGTAGACCTGAACGCCGGCGGCACGGTGAACAATTCCGCGACTCTGACCAACGCGGCAGGCCACACACAAGACAACTACGGCACCTTGACCAACCAGCCGGGCGGCACGCTGATCAACGCCGGGACGCTGTTCAACTACGGTATCATCCGCGGCAGCCATGGTGGTAACGGCGGCTACCTCTACGGCTTCACCGAAGTGGGGGGCGCGGGCGGCACCGGCGGCGCGGGAGTCTTCGTTTCCGGCAGCGGCGCCCGGCTGACCAGTTCCGGGCAGATCGTCGGCGGCGCCGGTGGCAACGGTGGCCACGGTGCTTTCTACACGAGCGCCAATGGGGGCGAAGGCGGCACCGGCGGCGCAGGGGTTTCCGTTTCCGGCAGCGGCGCCCGGCTGACCAGCTCCGGCCAGATCGTCGGCGGCACCGGCGGGACCGGCGGCGACGGCGGCAGCCCCATTGGTAGCCCCGGTTCGTACGGCGGTAATGGCGCCGCGGGCGGCACCGGCGGCGTCGGGGTTAATGGTAGCGGGGGCCGGTTGACCAACTCCGGAAAGATCCTCGGCGGCGCTGGCGGCGCGGGAGGTACCGGCGGTACGGGCGACATCGGCGGCGCGGGCGTGGGCGGCGTGGGAGGCGCCGGCGGTGCGGGCAGCAACGGCGGCACCGGAGTTAATAGCAGCGGCGCCCGGTTGACCAATGCCGGCCAGATCCTCGGCGGCAACGGCGGCAACGGCGGCAACGGCGGCAATGGTGGCACTGGCGGCTGGGGTATTTACGGCGGCAATGGCGGCAACGGCGGCAATGGCGGCGCCGGCGGGGTCGGGGTTAATGGCAGCGGTTTCATGCTGATGAATAGCGGAACAATCTCTGGTGGCTCTGGCGGCAACGGAGGCAACGGCGGCGCTGGCGGCGCTGGCGCCTTGTCCAGCGGCTTGAACGGCACCACCGGCACCGGCGGCACCGGCGGCAACGGCGGCACCGGCATCATTGCCACCGGCAGTTCCACGATCACCAACGCGGGAACCATACAGGGTGGACTTGATGCTTCTGGTACCACTCGAGCGGACGCCATCGACCTGTCCGGCGGTGGGAATACCCTGATCATTAACGCCGGCTCCAGGATTCTTGGCAATGTCGTGAGCAACAGCGGCACAACAAACGGTGGAGACGCCTTCGCTCTGGGCGGTACTGCGAACGGCACGTTCAATGTCGACGATCTCGGAGCTGTGGGCTCAGGCGCGCAGTACCAGGGCTTCTCCGATTTGCAGAAGAGGGCTAGCTCCACTTGGACGCTCACCGGGTCGGACGCCCTCAACTTACCCTGGCTGGTGTCCGGAGGGACCCTCTCCATTTCCAACGGCGTCAGCCTCGGTAATGCGACCACCACATTCGACGGCGGCGCGTTGTTGACGACGGCCGACGTGACCATATCCGGAGCCATTGCCGTTGACGGCAACGGGGGCACCATCAATAATGGCGGTAACTACGACACATTCAATGGCAACATCACCAATGCAGGCGCTCTGACATTTTCGGGTGCCGGCACCGCGAAACTGGTATCCGGCCTCACCAACTCTGGCACCCTGCACAATCAGTCGAGCGCGACCCTGAACGACGCCGGCAGCGTGACCAACGCCGGTACGATCACCAACGCCGGCAGCGTCACCGTCGCCGCAACCGGCACAGTCACCGGCACGGGCGCCTTCACCCAGTCCGCCGGGACCACGACGGTCAACGGGACCTTCGCCCAGTCGTCCATGGCTATTAACGGCGGCCGGCTGCAGGGTACCGGCACCCTGAACGTTACCAACCCCGTCACCATCGGCACCGGTGCCATTATTGATCCCGGAATGGCCCCGGGGACGGTGGGCACCCTGGCCAGCGACGGCAGCATCGATATCACCGGCACCCTGAACATCGATCTGGCCAGTCTGTCGAGCTTCGACCAGTTGAACGTCACCGGTGCCAGCAGCAACGTGACCTTCGGGGCGGGCAGCAAGATCAACTTCATGCTCGATGGGAGCTTCATGCCCAGCGCCGGCAATACATTCGACTTCCTGAGCGCGCTGGGTGGCGTGAAGGGCTTTAGCAACCTCACCTACGGGTTCACGGGCATGGGACTGTCCAGTGGCCTGAGCGCCCAGCTGCTGGAGTTCAACGGCAACACCGGCCTGCAACTGGACATCACCAACGTGCCGGCGGCGGTGCCGCTGCCCGGGAGCGGCTGGCTGTTCCTCTCCGGCGTGATCGGTCTGGCGGGCATCGGCCGGCGCCGTGGTAAAGTGGCGCCATGAGCGACAAACCCATCTACTTCCTGGCAGGGCTGCCCCGCAGCGGCTCCACGCTGCTGGCCAACATCCTGCTCCAGCACCCGCGCCTCCATGTCACCCCCACCTCGGGGATCCTGGACATGCTGGTGCAGGTGCGCAACCACTGGGACCGCAACGACGCCATCCAGGCCATGGACCGCAAGACCAGCGAGCAGGTGAAAGAGCAGGTCCTGCACGCCATGGCCCAGGCCTACTTCGGTCACGTGGACAAGCCGGTGTGCATCGACAAGAACCGCTACTGGGCGGAGTTTTTGGAGATGGCGGCGGTGCTGGTGGGGGGCAGAGAGAAGGTCAAGGTGCTGGTGAGCGTGCGGGACATGCGCGATGTACTGGCCTCCTTCGAGACCCTGTACCGCAAGACGGCGGCCATCAGCATGCCGCCGTTGGAGGGCCAGAACGCCATCAAGTGCAAGACGGCCTTAGGAAGGCTGGAGCTGTTCATCGACGACGCCCAACCGGTGGGCCGGGCGTACAACGCCATCCGGGACGCGGTGACCCGGGGCTGGCTGCCGAACATGCACTTCGTCGAGTACACTCAGCTGACCCGGGAGCCGGCCAAGACCCTGGCCGGGATTTACCGGTTTCTCGGTGAGGAGCCCTGCGAACACGACTTCGACAACGTGGAGCAGGGCACGGTGGAGGATGACTTCGTATACGGCTTCAAGGACCTGCATGTGATCCGTCAGCAGGTGCGCCCCCAGGAGCCGCAGTGGCCGAAAGTGTTCGACGACGCGGTGTTCCAAAGCAACGCCTGGCGCAACATCGAAAAGGTGGCGGAGTTCTGGAAGCTGTACCAGAAGCAGCAGACCAAGAGCACACCGACCCTCATCGGCAAGCACTCAGTCTGACCATCCCTCCTATCCCGCTGGTCCACTCGAGACGTCCTACCTGCTGTCCGCGCTCTCGCGCTAATCGGACTCCCGGTATCTCATTGCAACTGTCCCAAACGGGTCGCGATCTGCCGGTCGCCCCGGTGCGACCGCTCTCCGCAGCGTGCGGAGACCGAGTGCGGCCAAAAGCAGTCTCTGGCGCTAAGAAGGTGCGCGGCCGCTGCTGCTCGTAGAGCAGCCATCACGTCGGTGCGCACCTCGCCTTCTTCATCACATTTCCGTGCCCCGCTCAGATGTGCGCCAACGGCAAGGGTGAACCGCCCCGGGTTTGGCGGAGGCTCCAACTCTTGAGAGAATGGAGCCATGAACAAGTCCAATAAGTTTTCCCCAGAGGTCCGCGAGCGTGCGGTGCGCATGGTCCAGGAGCATCGTGAGGAGTACCCCTCGCTGTGGGCGGCGGTGGAGTCGATGGCCCCGAAGATCGGCTGCGTGCCACAGACGCTGCTGGAATGGGTCAAGCGGGTCGAGATCGACGGCGGCCAGCGCGAGGGTCTGAGCACGGCCGAGCGTGAACGCCTCAAGGCGCTGGAGCGAGAGAACAAAGAATTGCGCCGTGCCAATGAGATACTGCGCACCGCCAGCGCTTTTTTCGCCCAAGCGGAGCTCGACCGCAAACTGAAGTCGTAAATGCCTACATCGACCGGCACCGGGATGCCTATGGGGTCGAGCCGATCTGCAAGGTGTTGCAGGTTGCCCCATCGGCCTACCGGCGCCATGCGGCCCGCCAGCGCAATCCGGATCTGCGCAGCGCCCGCGCCCAGCGCGATGAGAGGTTGATTCCGCACATTGAGCGGGTCTGGCAGGCCAACCTGGAGGTCTATGGCGCCGACAAGGTCTGGAGGCAGATGAACCGCGAAGGCGTTCCCGTGGCGCGCTGCACCGTCGAGCGGCTCATGCGCCGGTTGGGTTTGCAGGGCGCGCGCCGTGGCAAGGCGGTTCGCACCACGGTGTCCGACCGATCGGCGCCGTGCCCGCTGGATCGGGTCAATCGGCAGTTCACGGCCGAGCGTCCCAACCAGCTGTGGGTATCGGACTTCACCTACATCTCGACCTGGCAGGGGTGGCTGTACGTAGCCTTCGTCGTGGACGTCTTCGCCCGACGCATTGTGGGCTGGCGCGTCAGCCGGAGCATGACGACGGACTTCGTGCTCGACGCCCTGGAGCAGGCGCTCTACGCCCGTCAGCCTGCCGACTCCGACGCCTTGATTCATCACAGCGATAGGGGGTCGCAATACGTCAGTATTCGCTACAGCGAGCGGCTGGCCGAAGCCGGCATCGAGCCGTCGGTTGGCAGTCGTGGCGACAGCTATGACAACGCCCTGGCCGAGACCATCAACGGCCTGTACAAAGCCGAGTTGATCCACCGCCGCGGCCCCTGGAAATCGCGGGAGGCGGTGGAGCTGGCCACGCTGGAATGGGTGTCCTGGTTCAATCATCAGCGGCTGATGGGGCCCTTGGGTTATATTCCTCCGGCGGAAGCTGAGGCAGACTACTATCGGCAACTCACCAGTCAGGCCCCGATGGCGGCCTGACTTAAACCAAACAGCCTCCGCAATTCCCGGGGCGGTTCAAATATCCTTTATTGTGATAGCCGGATTAATATCTGATGGGTTTTCAGCTAAAAATGCATCTGGAGAGGCGTCCTTGGTATTTGCGTTGGTAGTGGGAATCATAATTTTCTCAACGTCATTCTCCTTCATTATTGCTCTTTGGTTTAAATTGGCAGCAATTACGATTCATGGTGGTGCGATTACAGGAAGGAGTTACTGGGGGTTCAAGAATCGAATCCCGTTAAATGATATCGAAACATTGGTCCCGTTTCGCGGAAAAAACGGAATAAGCGCCATCGTCGTGAAGAGCAAATGTCACGGCAAGGTCTATATCTCGGATCACACCGAGAACTTAGAAGAGCTTTTAGACCTTCTTCTGCCGTATTTGCCAAAGCGTGAAAACAGTAATGTTTAATGCTTATGCGGCCTCCGCCTGTCAGGGGACAATAGAATGCTGTTAACGGAGGGATTCCGTTTCGGTATTCGATAAACGTGCCCGGAGCTGGGAATGCCGACCTGGTTTCGTGATTCGGGTGCGGGAGCGAGACTGCAGCAAACACTTATCGAGGTTCAGGCGTCTTGAAGCGTCGACGCTGCGGGCCGAAGGCCCGCGACCTAGAAACACATCGGTATCTTTGTGCCGGCCGACTCAAGACGATGGGCTCAGGCGACGGGCTGCCGGGATAGGGTCCAGCGGGTCCGCGGTTCAAACGTCTTTTGTCGCCACCGCATGAACTCCGCAAACCGCCGTTCTACTTTCAAGCTCATTTCGGTACGCGCTTCTTTTGGCGAATTCGCCGACTGAATGTAAGGCTCAGCAAAGTGCCAAGCTGGCGCTACGCCATCCGGGGCTCGAAAAGAACCAACAGTCGCTGTCAACCGCTACGGCGTGTTGGATGCAGGACTCGGCTTGGAGCCGTCTGTTACGGTCCAGGCGCGAACGCCACCGCCAGTAACAAATGTGTAGAGCCCCTTGATAGGGCGGCAGGCTGTTGCAGATATGCGGGAAACCGCCGATACTGGCTTAGGTCGGTGGCTCAGGTCGCTGTGGCGGCCGAATCGCGGCCGATGTCCTGGAGATGACTCATGCCGTCCTTTCATGACCCCCGCCAGAACCGGCTTCTCGGCGCCCTGGAACCGGAGGAGTTCGCGCGCCTGGTCCCGCATCTGGAATTGGTTCCGATGCCGCTCGGGCACGTCCTTTACGAATCCGGCGTTCAGATGGGGCATGTCTACTTCCCCACCGACTCCATCGTGTCCCTGCTCTACGTCACGCAGAACGGCGCTTCGGCTGAAACCGCCGTGGCCGGTGACGAAGGCATTATCGGTATTTCCCTGTTCATGGGCGGCGAAACCACCCCCAGCCGGGCCGTCGTGCAGAGCGCCGGCCATGCCTACCGGCTGAAGGGGCCACTGCTGAAACAGGAGTTCAATCGGTCCGGGAACCTCCAACACCTGCTGCTGCGCTACACCCAGGCGCTGCTGACGCAAATGGCACAAACGGCGGTGTGCAATCGACACCATTCGCTGGACCAGCAACTTTGCCGCTGGCTGCTGCTGAGTATCGATCGGCTCGCCTCCAACGAGCTGGTCATGACGCAGGAGCTGATCGCCAACATGCTGGGCGTGCGCCGTGAGGGCGTGACGGAGGCTGCCGGCAAGCTGCAACAGGCGGGTTTGATCGCATACCACCGCGGCCACATCACCGTACTCGACCGACCAGGCGTGGAGGCGCGGGCCTGCGAATGCTACGCCGTGGTCAAGAAGGAGTATGACCGCTTGCTCCCGAGAGAGGTCGGTCCGTAACCGTGATTCGCTGATACGGCCCCGAGCGCTCGGGCGGTGAGTGCGCTGCGCTTGGTTCGCCCAATCCATGGGCCCGTGTAGGCTGCCGGCCAGGCCCGGTGGACCCTATAAGCGTCCGCGTAGATGGGGATGAGTCAAAGAGCACCATGCTGAGAGCACTCGAGACGGCAGTAAGTGCGAGGCATTGGCGTCGGCTCCGGCGACGTCATGCCTTGTTCGCAACACGCCCCCCTACTATCCGGCGATAGGTCGCCTGATCGGCCGCGTAGCAGCCGCAGGCAGCCGCCTTCAGTCCGCTGCGGTCGCGAATTGTGATATCCCCGCGGCCATAGCGGATCAGATCGCGGTCTTGCAGCGCACCGGCCGCCTTGGTGATGCCGACGCGGCGCACGCCCAGCATGTAGGCCAGGAATTCGTGCGTGATATGAAACCTGTCCGAATGGGCCCGGTCCTGGGTCATCAACAGCCAGCGTGCAAGGCGCGCTTCCACCACATGGAAGCGAGTGCACGCGGCTGTTTGCGCGAGTTGGCTCATCACCACATAGAGGTAACGCTTCAGCAGGCGTTGCAGCGCCGGGCTCAGTGCGAGTTCGCGGCGAAACGCAGCGGCAGTCATACGCAGTGCGGGCCCCTGGCCCTGCACCAGCGCGTGCAGAGGCGAAACCCCGACCCCGAGGACGAGGGAGAGGCCGAACATGCCTTCGTCCCCGATCAACCCCACCTCCAGGTTGGCGTTGCCATCGACCGGTGTTGTCAGTGAGATAAAGCTTTCCGTGGGAAAATAAACATGCCGAATGCGATCGCCGGGATCGGTCAGCACTTCGGAGAACCGCAGCTCCAACGGCTCGCAGCCTGCGAGAAAACGCTGACCGTCTTTACGCGGCAAGGCGGCAAGCAGACGATTGGGGGCAGGGGCCGGCGTGGTGGGCGGCATGTGGACTGTCCTGGTGGTGGATAACTCCGGCAAACGGCCGGGACGTAACCCCTGTCTCGGATGCGGAGCAGGTGTGAACCGCCTCCCCAGGTTGAGTACTTCAGAGCTTGGCGTGAAACCCGGCAATTGTCGGGGCGGTAGCGTACAAAGCACGTCCGCCAATCGCTGCGGAAGGAAGCCATCGGGTCGGGTGCGATCCCACCCGATCACAGGGTTCACGCAACGACAGGGACACACACGTTGGCTGCGAACCCGCTGCGGGCGCGGCGGCGCGCAGGAGGTGGAGGATGACACCCGGTACCATCCGCCAGGCAGGCTCGGCCCGCATGGACCACTAGCGACGCGTGCGCCCCACGATCAGCGTGACCACAAACAGCAGCACAAAAATCACGAAGAGGATCTTGGCGATCCCGGCAGCGCCCGCTGCGATGCCGGTAAAGCCGAGCAGCGCAGCGATCAGCGCGATGATGAGAAATACGATGGCATAACTGAGCACTTTCATTCCCCTCCCTGACGATCGGTCGACCGGGCCTCGCGCGGCCTGAAGCCCGGCCCGCCCTTACTTGAGCCGCATCTCGTTCTTCACCGCCGTCACCCCCTTGACGCCGCGTGCCACCTCCACTGCCTTGTTGATGTCGGCTTGAGAGCTGACGAAACCGCTCAGCTGCACCACCCCTTTGTAGGTTTCGACGTTGATCTCCATGGACTTCAGGCCGGGCTCGTTGAAAATGGCCGCCTTCACCTTGGTGGTAATGACGCTGTCGTCGATATAGCCCCCTGTTCCCTCCTGTGAGGGCGTAGACGCGCAGCCCACCAAAAAGGAAAACAGGACAGTCAGGAAAAGAGCGGAAAAGCGTTGACGCTGTGTCATGGTGATGTCCTCCGGATGGATGACGATGCCGTGTTGAATCGGAAAGCGTCGGTTGCGTGCTGGGCGGTCGTGGAAAGCGGAATGCGCTATATCCTGCCCATCAGCCACAGAACGATCAGGATCAGCAATAGCACTCCCAGGACGCCGCTGGGCCCGTAGCCCCAGCCGCGGCTGTGGGGCCAGGTGGGAATCGCGCCGATCAACAGCAACACCAGAACGATCAGCAGAATGGTTCCTAATGTCATGTCAGATCTCCTGACGGCCAATCGTGGCCGCACGCTGTCCAAGAAAGCTCTTGCAGAGCGCTAACGCCGCTTCCTGCGGCGCGCCGGTACCACTTTCGAGACCTCCCCGTTAGCGCCCCTCTCGATGCGGTGCGCCTTCGCCGGGTGGCGTGCCGGTTCCCCTTGACCCCGACGGTAATGAACTCCCTTTCACTGTCATCCTACTTGGACCCGGCAAAGTGTCTGTACGCTACCGTACAAACCGGAAAGTATTCGTTCGGCGAAGACGAGAACACCAGCGGACTCGCCAGAACCGCGGCGGTGTCGCGGGCTTCCCCGGCTCCGTAGCCGGGACCATAACCGACTGGATTGGCCCGAGCCGAGCGCGGTCGCATGTACGCCACCGTACCGACGGTGCCGGATCCTGCGGCTAGTCTTACCAATGGAGTCAAAGCTGCCATGAAGTCAGTGTAGTCTGTCGCCTCCCGACTTCAAATCGGGCAGCGGGGTCAATCGTTGAAGGAATTCCATTGATGACGAGCTATAGACGTTTGAGTGTGCCGCCTCACCGAACCGGCGATATGGTTGTCGCCTCCGTGGCCGGTTCGCTTACAGCCGAGCGACAACGCAGCAACCAATGGTCCAGCCGGAACCAAGCATGGAACGATTGGGAGAATGAAGGAGGCAGTATGGCGGCAACGCCCGTGGCCGGCCGTCCGTTCCTGCCATTGGATGGTGCATTACAGGCATCCTCAGTCGACACCCAAGCCCGCGGTGTGACCGGTGCAAAGTGGGCGCCCAGATGCCGTCGCCAAGTCGGACATGACCCCTTACAACAGGCTGGTCTGCACGGAAAGGTCTTCACCGGTAGTTCGGGTTCATGAGTGTCCCCTACGAAGCCGACAGGGGCGGAGGTGACCCCAGCGGCCCGTCCTCGCCCGTACCCCCATGGCGCCCGGATTCATGCCCCCGGTGCAACGGCCCCGTGCTACGCCTGCGACGCCGCTTCGTGGACCGCCTTGTGAGCGTGATAACGCCGGTGCATCGGTTTCGGTGCCGTGCGAAGGGTTGGGGTTGCGACTGGGAAGGGAATCTTCGCGTGACGAGAAACTCGCACCAGATCCAAGGGCGACCTTGACGTCGGCGCCAAAAGCCCCGGTGCCCGAGCGCCCTCCGAGTGGACCGCTGCGCAGCATTGTACGAGGCGGGTCCCATAAGCGGGCCGGGCAACCGAAGCGGCGGCTTTGGCCATGCCACCCATAACAGCAGATCCAATGTGAACCGTTTATTACTGGCAGTAACGTTGGCTGCCGCGATGGCTCCCGCTTTCGCGGCGGACGTCGGTGTTTCCATCAGCGTCGGACAACCCGGGTTCTACGGTCGACGCGACATCGGCGGTTATCCACAGCCACAGGTGATCTATCGCCGGCCGATAGCAATCGACCGGGTACCGATGAACCGCCCGCCGATCTATCTGCGCGTACCGCCCGGCCACGCGAAACATTGGAGCAGGTACTGTCGTCAGTACCACGCCTGCGGCGAGCGGGTGTTCTTTGTGCAGGACCACTGGTACCAGCGCGAGTATGTCCCGCGTTACCAAAGGCAACATCGCGGCCGTCATGACGGTAATATGGGTGAGCAACGTGGAAACCAGAGGAATGACCGGCACGGCAATGACCGTCGTGGTGGCGGCCCCCAGCATGGTGGCGATCGGTAAGGTCTTGCCCTGACGAGGGGCTTTGCTGCTGGCGGCCCGATTGCAGGCCTTCGGGCGGTGTCGTGAGACGGGTGCCCGTTGGTGTCATCAGCGGCGGGCGTCACAACATGGACGCCGGGGGTCGTGCCCTGCGCTGCGGTCCGTTCCCAGGCGCGCACTCCGCAAACAGGATCCGTCACGGGATCTATAACAAAGAGAAACGCTGTGATGAGCAACACCGATAGCCGGACGACCCTGGCTGATGCCTTGGTGATCTTCGGCGCGACCGGCGACCTCGCCCACAAAATGATCTTTCCGGCCCTTTACGGGATGGCCAAACGCGGCGTCCTCAACGTGCCCGTGGTCGGTGTCGCCGCGTCGAAATGGAGCCTGGACCAACTGCGAAAATACGCCATGGACAGTATCCGGAAAGCTGGAAAAGTCGATAACCGGGCCGCCCTGGACCACCTTCTTTCGCTGCTTCGCTACGTAGGCGGCGACTATAATGACCCCGGTACATTCAAAGCACTCAAGCAGACTCTGGGAGAGGCCCAACGCCCGGCGCACTATCTGGCCATTCCGCCCCCCCTGTTTCCGACCGTCATCAAAGCGCTCGGTGCCGCCGGGCTGGCCGATCAGGCGCGTGTCATCGTGGAGAAGCCGTTCGGACGCGACCGGGCATCCGCGCGGGAACTCAACCGCATCGCGCTGGCGGTATTCCCGGAAGACTCGATATTCCGCATCGACCACTATCTCGGGAAGGAGGCGATCATGAATATCCTCTATTTCCGTTTCTCCAACTCGTTTCTGGAGCCGATCTGGAACCGCGATCATGTGGCCAGCGTACAGATCACCCTGGCCGAGGAGTTCGGCGTTAAGGGGCGTGGCGCCTTCTACGAAAGTGCCGGCTGTCTGCGCGATGTGATCCAGAACCACGTGTTCCAGATCGTCGCCCTGCTGGCCATGGAGCCGCCGGCTTATCAGGCCTACGGTGCGGTGCACGCCGAGAAGGCGAAGGTGTTTCAGTCCATGCGTCCGCTACGGGCCGAGGACGTTGTGCGGGGCCAGTATACCGGTTACCGGAAAGAGCAGGGCGTAGGGAAGGCATCGGGCGTCGAGACGTTCTGCGCCCTGCGGCTGTTCATCGACTCGTGGCGCTGGGAGGGGGTGCCGTGGTACCTGCGCTCGGGAAAATGTTTGGCTGCGACAGCGGCCGAAGTCCTGGTGCAGTTGAAGCCGCCACCGCAGAGACTGTTCGACGATTCGGCACCCGTGGCCGGGCGGGCCAACTATCTGCGTTTCCGGCTGTCCCCCGACTCCGCCGTGGCACTGGCGGCGCGCGTCAAGCGGGCCGGCAAGGAATTCGTCGGCGAGAAGCACGAGCTTTACCTGCTGGAAGAACAGCCGGAGGCGGAAACACCCTATGAACGGCTTCTGGGCGATGCCATGGCCGGCAACGGTGCCCTGTTCACCCGCGAGGACGCGGTCGAGGCCGCCTGGGTGGTGGTGGACCCAGTCCTTGACACGCACGACCCGGCGCACCGCTACAAGCCCGGCAGTTGGGGGCCCAAGCAAGCCGATGCCCTCATTGCACCGCACGGAGACTGGCACAACCCGCGGCCGGGAAAGGCGACGGATTGACAGGGTCGAGTGTCCCCCAGCCAATTGCCGGACGTGGGCGGTCGCGGCACGCCTGGTGGGGCACGAAATCCATCGGCAAGGTCTATGCTTCGGTAGAGTGAAACCTCGGTGCCGCATCCGGGAAGCAGCGCAGGCCGTCGGCGGGACGCCACTGCGCGGCCGCCGGGCGGCAGCGAGGACTGCGTCCCGGATCCCGGGAGGGGAACTGTGATGAGCGAACAGACACCAACCAGCCACCCGAAAGAGCTTGTCATACGCACCGAGATAGAGGGATTCAATGCGCTGTCCGAACTCGCCCTGGATATGCGGTGGTCATGGAATCATGCCACCGACCAGGTGTGGCAGCAGCTGGATCCTGTGTTGTGGAAGATCACCCATAACCCCTGGGTCGTCCTGCAGACGGTTTCTCGTGAGAAACTGCAGGCGGCGCTGGCCGAGCCGGCTTTCCGAAAGACCGTCGATGATCTTGTGCAAACCACGCGCGATGCGGCGCAGGCGCCCGCGTGGTTTCAGCAGAGCTACCCGCAGTCTCAGCTAAGCAGCGTTGCGTATTTCAGTATGGAGTTTATGTTGAGCGAGGCGTTGCCCATTTATTCGGGCGGCCTCGGCAACGTGGCGGGTGATCAACTCAAGGCCGCCAGCGATTTGGGCGTGCCGGTGATCGGCGTGGGGCTGCTCTACCAGCAAGGCTATTTCCGCCAGGTGATCGACAGCAACGGCGCGCAACAGGCTCTCTTTCCGTATAACGACCCCGGCCAGCTGCCGATCACACCATTGCGGAAATCGAATGGCGAGTGGCTGCGGTTGGAGATCGACTTACCCGGCTACTCGGTCTGGCTGCGCGCCTGGCAGGTCCAGGTCGGCCGAGTGACGCTCTATCTGCTCGACAGCAATGACGCCGCGAACTACCCCGCCCATCGAGGCATCACCAGCGAGCTTTATGGGGGCGGGCCGGAACTGCGCCTCAAACAGGAGATGCTGCTCGGGATCGGTGGCTGGCGGCTGCTCGCCGCGCTTGGGATCAAGCCGGAGGTCTGCCATTTGAATGAAGGACATGCGGCCCTTGCCGTGTTGGAACGCGCCCGCAGATTTATGGAGGAAACCGGGCAGCCCTTCGAAGTCTCGCTGGCTGTTACCCGGGCGGGCAATCTTTTCACCACGCACACGGCGGTTGCTGCCGGGTTTGACCGTTTTTCCCCCGCGCTTATCGAGCAATACCTCGGCGGTTATGCCGAGCAGAAGCTCGGAATAACGCTCCACGAGTTACTGGCCTTGGGCCGTCAGAACCCCCAGGAGTCGTCGGAGCCGTTTAATATGGCCTATCTGGCGATTCGGGGCAGTGGGGCGGTCAATGGCGTGAGCCGCTTGCATGGAAAGGTGAGCCGCCACCTCTTCGAGCCGCTCTTTTCGCGCTGGCCGACGGAAGAAGTGCCGGTCGGACACGTCACCAACGGCGTCCATATGCCGACCTGGGATTCCGCACCGGCCGATGATCTCTGGACGAAAGCTTGTGGTAAGGACCGCTGGTTGGGAACGGCGGAGACCTTGGAGCGGGACATTCGTCAAGTCTCCGACGCCAGGCTCTGGCAATTTCGGACCGACGCCAGCAAGTCTCTTGTTGAATACGCCCGCGAACGCCTGTCGCGGCTGTTGGCCGTCTCGGGCGCGTCCTCAGAAGCCGTTGATGGTGCGCGACATCTGTTTGATTGCAATACGCTGACGCTGGGTTTTGCACGCCGTTTTGCAAGCTACAAAAGGCCGAATCTCCTGCTGCACGACCCGGAGCGATTGTTGCGCCTGCTGAGCAATCCGCAACGCCCGGTACAGCTCATCATTGCGGGCAAGGCGCATCCGGCGGACCAGGCCGGCCAAGCCCTGATCCAGCAATGGGTCCATTTCATCCGCCGGCCCGAGGTGCGCCCCCATGTGATCTTCCTCAGCGACTACGACATGTTGTTGACCGAGCACCTGGTGCAAGGCGTGGATGTCTGGCTCAATACGCCGCGCCGCCCCTGGGAAGCGTGTGGAACGAGTGGCATGAAGGTGCTGGTCAATGGCGGTATCAACCTGTCGGAACTGGACGGCTGGTGGGCGGAAGCATACACGCCGGACATAGGGTGGGCGTTGGGCGACGGCCGGGAACACAATGACGATCCCGCCTGGGATGCAGCCGAAGCCGAGGCGCTCTATGACCTGCTGGAGCGAGAGGTGGTCCCCGAGTTCTATACACGTGACGAACAGGGAATCCCCCGCGCCTGGGTAACCCGGATGCGGGAAAGCATGGCGCACCTGACACCGCAATTTTCCACCAACCGCGCCGTGCGCGAATACACTGAGAAACACTACCTCCCGGCGGCCGCCGCCTACCGTGCTCGGGCTGCCGACAAAGGCAAAATCGGCGTGGACATGGTTGATTGGCGGCATGATCTGGAACAGAAATGGGCCACGTTACGTTTCGGCGAAGTGAAGCTTGAAAGCGATGCCGAGCGACACGCGTTCGAAGCGCAGGTATATCTAGATGATCTCGCCCCGGAGGCTGTGCGGGTCGAGCTGTATGCCAATGGCGTTAACGGTACCGCAGCGGAGCGCGTGGAGATGCAGCGCGTGCGGCAACTGGTAGGCGCAACCAACGGCTACGCCTATCATGCAGAGGTGCCCGCAACCCGCCCGGCATCGGACTATACGGCGCGCGTCATTCCGCACCGCGACGGCGTTTCGGTCCCCCTCGAAGCCACCCGAATTGTGTGGCAGCGGTAACCCCATACCAACATGAACAAGTCTGAGCGCCCACTCGATGACTACATGGCGGATGTCTCCGAGCACACAGCAGTTCGGAGAGGTGAACCCCTGCCGTTGGGCACCCATGAATCCTGTGGCGGAGTCAACTTCGCGTTATTCAGTCGTCACGCCAGCCGCGTTCGACTGGAGTTGTTTGATCAACCCGCAGACGCAAAACCGTCCAGGGTGATTGACTTCGATCCCACACAAAACCGCACGGGTGATGTGTGGCACGTATGGGTTGAAGGGATTCGTCCGGGCCAACTCTACGCCTATCGCGTGGATGGCCCATATCAACCTGAACAAGGACATCGTTTCAATTTCAACAGGCTCTTGCTTGACCCCTTTGCGACGGCGATCTCGCCGTTGTCGGATTGGGAGTTTGGTGCAGCTCGAGGATATGACCCGTCCAAGCCGAAGCAGGACGTGGCTGCTTCGCAAGTCGACGATGCCGGAGCTATGCCCAAATGCGTGTTCACTCGCGAACACTTCCACTGGCATGCCGACCAGCCGCTCAGACACCCCTGGGCTAAGACGGTGATTTATGAAACGCACGTTCGTGGCTTCACCGGTAATGAAAACTCCGGCGTGGAGCATCCCGGCACGTATCGCGCCCTGATGGAAAAGATACCCTATTTGAAAGAGATGGGCCTGTCGGCTGTGGAATTGATGCCCGTCGACGAGTTCAACGAACACGAGGGGGCGGGTCTCAACCGGCGAACAGGCGAGCCACTCAGAAATTACTGGGGCTACGATCCGGTGACGTTCTTTGCACCGAAAGCGTCCTATAGCAGTGCGGGTGCCCAGGGTCAGCAGAAACTGGAATTCAAGGAAATGGTCCGGGCGTTCCATCATGCAGGTATCGAAGTGATCCTGGATGTCGTGTTCAATCACACGGCGGAGGGTAACGAGCTGGGCCCGACTTTGTGTTTCCGCGGGATCGACAACGCGATATTCTACACGTTGGCGGACGACAAGCGCTATTACAAGGACTACACGGGCACAGGCAACACCATAAATGCCAATCATCCTGTCGTAAGGGCTCACATCCTGGATGCGCTGCGCTACTGGGTGGTGGAAATGCATGCGGATGGATTCCGGTTTGACCTGGCGTCAGTTCTCGGCCGCGACCGCAGCGGTAAGCTGTTGGCCAATGCCCCTCTTTTTGAGTCGATCGCCGAGGATCCGCTTTTGAGGGACGTGAAAATCATCGCCGAGGCTTGGGATGCTGCCGGTGCATACGAGGTGGGCAGTTTTTCGGAGCGGCGCTGGGCCGAATGGAACGGCCGTTACCGCGATGACGTTCGGCGCTTTTGGCGTGGCGACGAAGGGATGCTCGGCCTGTTTGCCAGCCGCATCTGCGGCAGTTCAGACATCTACACCAAATCCGGCAAAGGTCCCGATGGCAGCATCAATTTCGTCACCTGTCACTACGGGTTCACCCTGAACGACCTAGTGAGTTATCGCGACAAGCACAATGAAGAAAACGGGGAAAACAACCACGATGGGACCGACGCCAACTTCAGCGAAAACTACGGCGCTGAAGGCGAGACGGCGGATGCCGGGATCGATGCCGTGCGGAAACGGCAGATAAAGAACTTCCTGCTGACGCTGTTGATCTCGCGGGGGGTGCCGACGCTACTCGGCGGGGACGAATTGCGCCGCACCCAGGGCGGCAACAACAACGCCTACTGCCAGGACAGCGAAACGAGCTGGTATGACTGGAGTTGTCTGGAACAGCACAGCGATATCTTCGGCTTCACCCGCGGCATGATCGCTTTTCGTGGTGCGCATCCGATTCTGAGCAGGGAACAATTCGACACCGAGGCCGCGATCCAATGGTTTGGTCCGCAACAGGGGTTGCCCGACTGGACTGACCCGCAGGAAAAACAGCTGGCCTGTTTGATCCACGAAGACGAGCAGCGCGCACTTTTCATGATGTTCAATGCCGGAGCCGATGCAGTCGATTTCAGGCTGCCTGCCGTTCCATCGGGCGCTCGGTGGCATCTGGCCGCGGACACTTCTGGCGAGGCGCTACAGGACCTGTTTGCAGCGGGTGAGGAACCGCTTTGGGAAGATGCACAAACTTACCGCCTCGGCCCCCGAACCAGTGTCATCTTACTGGCTCGGTGAAGGGAATATATGAGGTCGAGCATGACGTTCATGGAGAGCCGGTGAAAAGAGAGATCCCGTTCACCATGCTATTTCCGGATGTCGGCAGGTGTCCTGCGTACAACGGCTGGCAACATCTTGCCCGCCAGCGGGCGACGGAAACGTTCGGGCTGCCGTGGGCCGAGCTTGAGGTGAGGGCTAAGCTGAGCTTCGCTCTCAAAGAACGCTTGCGCTGGATGAATATCGGGTTCGGGTGGCTTTCCACCAAAGGTGACCGTTCACCCGGGCTCAGTTTCGGCGCTTCATGTTCGCGCAATAACAATCTTATCTGCAGATGATCGAGCGGGGGCGCAAAGTCAAGGCAAAGTGCGGAGTTGTAGGTAGCCGAACGAAAACGAAAAAGACTGCAGACGAAATGGGCGGAGGATCAATGAGACGAGCGGTCGAGATTACCCCAAAGCGTCTTGACATGGACGGTATGCAACCGCGCGTAGTATCGGGGATCACCGTCACGGATCTTTTTCGCAAGCAGGAACGGATTGGTGCATGAACGAAACAGCCGACGGCAAGATGGGCTTGTGGGCGGTGGTTTCCCTCGGCGTCGGCGGCATGGTCGGCGGCGGGATTTTTGCGGTGCTGGGGCTGGCGGTGCAAATGGCGCACGGCGGCACGCCGGTGGCATTTGCGCTGGCGGGCATGGTGGCGCTGCTGACGGCGTATTCGTATGCGAAGCTTTCCGTCGCCTATCCGAGTCGCGGCGGCACGGTTGCCTTCCTCGACCGCACGTTCGGCGCCGGGATGTTCACCGGCAGTCTGAACGTGTTGCTGTGGCTGAGTTACGTGGTGATGCTGTCGCTGTACGCGTTCGCATTCGGCAGTTACGGTGCGACGTTTCTGCCGCAGGCCTGGCAGGGGATAGGCAAACACGCGCTGATCAGTCTCGCCGTGATCGCGATTGCCGGCATGAATCTGCTCAACGCCGAGTTGATCGGCAAAGCGGAGATCTGGATCGTGGCATTAAAGCTGGCGATCCTGCTGTTGTTCGTCGGCGTCGGTGTTTTTGGCATCAACGCCTCCCAAATCGCGCCAGGCTCATGGTCGCCGCCGCTGCAACTGGCCGCAGGCGGGATGATCATCTTCCTGGCTTACGAAGGTTTCGAGTTGATTGCCAACACGGCCAACGATGTGCGTGACGTGGCAAAGACGCTGCCGCGCGCGTACTACACGGCGGTCGGGTTCGTGATCGCACTCTATGTGCTGGTCGCGCTCGTCACGGTGGGCAATCTCCCGGTGGACAAGATCGTGGCGGCCAAGGATTACGCCCTGGCGGAAGCGGCCCGGCCATTTCTCGGGCAGGCCGGCTTCACGCTGATCGCGATTGCGGCGATGTTATCCACCGCTTCCGCGATCAACGCCACGCTCTACGGCGCGGCGCGCTTGAGTTACTGCATCGCGCGCGACGGCGAATTGCCGGCAGAGCTGGAGCGCAAAGTGTGGGGTCAACCGGTGGAAGGGCTGCTTATCACCGCCGGGCTGACGCTTATTCGTGGCCAACGTCTTCGACCTGACGAGCATCGCGACGCTGGGCAGCGCCGGGTTCCTGTTGATCTTCGCCGCAGTCAATAGCGCCAACGCGCGCCACGCGCCGCACACACATAGCCGCGGCTGGATATCGGCTGCCGGTGCGGTCGCATGTCTGCTTGCCTTGGGCGCGCTGGTCTGGCAGACGGCGATGACCGCGCCGGTCAAGTTGTGGGTGCTTGCGGCGATGCTTGCCCTGGCGGTGCTGATCGAGGGCGCTTTCCGGCTGGCGAAACGGGAGATCCGGTTGCATGAATAAACAGTCAAACCAGCAGCAGGGTCCGTCATTGGTACTCACAATCAACGGCGGCTCGTCGAGCATCAAGTTCGCGCTGTTTGAGGTCGGGAAGTCTCTGAAGCGGATACTCGAGGGCAGCATCGAGCGGATCGGTCTGCCGGATGCCAGCTTGCGGGTCAAAGGCTTGAATCCCGCAGACAGTACTTTTCGCGATCCGTGAAAGCGCCCGATCACACTGTCGCGGTGGAAGTGCTGATGGACTGGATCGAGGAACGCGGCGACCAGGAGGTGTTGACCGCGGTGGGACACCGCGTGGTGCATGGCGGGCCGAAATATAGCGAACCGCAAGTTATCACTGTGTTCCCGGCTGTGGCTAAAAAAGTGGTGAACGGAACGACAAATGAAGGGGAAAAAATAGAAGAGACGGCATGATGAACGAATTGGAAACCAAACAGATGGCGCCTCCAGGCCGGAATTCACAACGCAACATTCAGACCTTCGTGCTGTTGGTGGCAACGGTGTTCGGAATTTATCTCTGTTACCGGCTGGTCGCGCCGTTTTTGTCTGCGCTTGTCTGGGCCCTTTCGCTGGCGGTCTTGTTCTTGCCGTTCCAACGCTGGATTGAGTCAAAGATTAGGCGCCGAGGATTGACTGCTTTGGTCTCGGTGTTGGTGATTGGACTGATGGTGGTCGTTCCGGTGACGTTCCTGGCGCAGCGGCTTGTGCTGCAGGCGACGGTAGGCGCGCAACTCATCGAGAAGAAGGTCGAGTCCGGCGAGTGGCGACGGGCCCTGGAAGCCCAGCCGCGTCTGGCGCCTCTTGTCGACAGGATAGAGCGGCAGCTTGACCTGCCGGGAATGATTAAAACGCTCACCAACTGGCTGAGTACAGCCGCCGGGTCCATCGTCAAGGGTTCCGTGGTTCAGGTGATCGGTTTTGGCCTGACCTTCTATCTGTTTTTCTTTTTCCTTCGTGATCGGGATGCGGCACTCCAAGCGCTCAGGACTTGGTCGCCTCTCACGGAATCAGAGATGAACCGGCTGTTTGAGCGGGTCGGCGATACCATTTACGCTACACTCTACGGAACGCTGGCCGTCACTTCCCTGCAGGGTTTGTTGGGTGGACTGATGTTCTGGTGGCTTGGCCTGTCGTCGCCGTTTTTCTGGGGTGTGGTGATGGCTTTACTGGCAGTGGTGCCGGTGTTGGGTGCCTTTATCGTCTGGATCCCAGCGGTTCTCTTTCTGGCGTTGGAAGGCTCGTGGGGGAAAGCGTTGATTCTCACCCTGTGGGGCATATTTATCGTCGGCACCATCGACAACCTGCTTCGTCCTATTCTGGTGGGGAAACGACTCAAGCTGCATACCGTTGTCACGTTCATGTCCGTAGTCGGTGGGCTGTTCCTGTTTGGCCCGGCCGGTCTCGTTCTGGGGCCCGTGGTTCTTACGGTCACCACGGGACTGCTGGAAATCTGGCGAATCGAGCCTCGGCCGAGGCGGTGGCGCTTGCTCCTCGCGCATCTCGTAAATAGTGCAAGCGTGGCCGCCCTACGTGACGGCAAGAACA
>CAWHLH010000003.1:0-937246 GCA_963830105.1 uncultured Gammaproteobacteria bacterium
CTTGTTACTTGCTCGACTCATCGTATTGCTCGGCCGCAACCTTCGGCACCCGGAGCACGGCGGCCGGAAGGCGCAGCGGGTAGCAGACAGCAAGTAGAAGGTCCGCCTCCAGCGCACCCAGCGTCTCGACAAGCATGGGGTGGGCGGGGTCGGGGGCATGGACGACCGGCACTGCGTATCGATCGGCGATCTGCTCCAGGCTGTCCGGGCTTCCGGCCACCCGGACAGGGATCGTGCCGCGCGCGAACTCGGACGGATCCTGGTCGTCCACCACGCCGACCGGTCGGATATTCCTGGCCACCAGGCTTTGGAGAACCTGCCGGGCCAAGCCGGCGTTACTGCCGATCAACGCAATCCGGCAGCCGGACAGAATCGGTTTCAAAGCGACTCGTCTGAGGCCGCCGGCTCGTGTCCGTCCTCGCAGGGCATGCTCCCCGTCTCCATGCGGGCGGCGGCGCTGAGTTCGTCGACGAAGCCGAACTGAGACATGTCGGTCATGCGCTGGGGGTACAGAATGCCGTGCAGGTGGTCACATTCGTGCTGCACGACGCGGGCATGGAAGTCCGATGCTTCCCGCGCAATGGGCGTACCCGACGGATCGAAGCCCCGGTAGCGTATCCGGGTCCAGCGCGGGACCAGGCCGCGCATGCCGGGCAGGCTGAGGCAGCCTTCCCAGGCCAGGTCCTGCGAGTCGCCAAGCGGTTCGATCGCGGGATTGATGAGAATGGTGCGGGGCACCGGTTCGGCGTCGGGATAGCGCGGATTGGTATCGAAGCCGAACACAACAACCGCCACACTGACGCCGATCTGCGGGGCTGCAAGGCCGGCGCCGTTCTCCGCTGCCATGGTATCGAACAGATCGTCGATCAAGGCTCGCAGCTCCGGGGTGTCAAAAGCCGTCACCGGGTGTGCCGGCTGCTGCAGACAGGGGTGACCCATGCGAAGAACCTTACGGACGCTCACGACAGCCTCCCACCTGCTACGCCGGTGTGCCATTATGCCTCGCCGACCCGTGCGGCACATCCCTGACAGTGGCAAGGTATCCGCTGAGGCCGGTGCTGATAGAATGGTTCAGCTGATAAAATGGCCCAATCGGTGGCGTCGCGGCCATCTGGCGCCACGGGGGCCCGATATGGAACTTCCTGATATCAACGCGCAGCTGAGCCGTCGGACCGTGGTGGCCAGTGCCGACATGGAGTGGGAGCCCAGCCCCAGCGGGACCGTCTGGCGCAAGCCGCTTTTCCGCCAGGGGGGCGAGTACGGGCCGGTCACCAGTATCGTGCGCTACGATGCCGGGGGAGCCTTCCGGGCCCACACCCACCCCCAGGGCGAGGAGATCCTGGTCCTGGAGGGCGTATTTGCCGACGACCACGGCCAGTATCCTGCCGGCACCTACCTGCTCAATCCCGACGGCAGCAGCCACGCGCCGGCGTCACCGGAGGGCTGCACGCTGCTGGTGCGACTACGTCAGTATGCGGGGGCGGACCGCGTCCAGCTGGTGGTGGACAGCACTTCGATGACCTGGCAGCCCGACCTGCCGGCCGGAACCTGGATCAAGCCGTTGTACCGGCAGCATGGCTATCCGGAGAACATGGCGCTGGTCAAATGGGAGCCCGGGGCCGAATTGCGGCGCCACGTCCATTTCGGCGGTGAGGAGGTGCTGGTCCTCGATGGCGGTTTCCAGGACGAGCATGGCCACTATCCGAAGGGCACCTGGATACGTATGCCGCAGGGCAGCGCACATCGCCCGTTTACGCGCGAAGGGTGCACCCTGTATGTACGCGTCGGCGGGCTGATGGGCGGCGAGACGCGCCAGGAATCTTCTGAGGCGTCGTTTCAGCCCGGGTAGATCAGCAGCCACCACACCAGCCAGAGCGTCGCCGCCAGCACCAGAATCGATGCGGACAGCGCCCCGGCGGGCCGGTCGTCCGTCCCGCCGAACGGGGCGTGTGGTGCTTTGCCTGCGGTAACCGGCGATTGGGCCCTGTCCCGCAATCTGGCCCATGCCTGGCGCAGGGCGGCAGAGGGCTCGCGGGCATCGGCCCGCAGCTCTTCGAGCAGTTCATCGAGCGACCAGACGCCTTGGGGCTTGCCTTTGGGAAACTCGCTTTCGTGAGTGAACACCACACGCCCGCCGACCGGTGTGCCCGGTACGATGGCTTGTATGGCTACGACCTCGCCCTGCAGGGAAGGCAGCGGGTTGGGGAACGGATAGCTGCGGCCGTTGATCACCTGGGTCCAGGTGTCGATGCTCTCGGCGCAGTAAATCAGTCCCGGATAGCGCTTCAGGCTCAGCAGCATGATCCCCGCCGGGGTCAGCGACAGCTGTTCGACCCACACCGTACCGTCCATGCCGTCCGGGAACAGCACGTCGCGCAGGGTGTCGGTTCCCAGGCGGCGCAGGTTGCGCCGCAAACGCCATTCGGTCGCCATGCGCCGCAGCCGAGGGGTCGCGAACAGGGCGGCGGCCAACAGCAATACGGCGGGGACCAGCCATACGAAAAGGCGGTCCGTGGGTGAAGGCAGCCTTTCAAGCAGGCGATGAATTGGGTCTGTCATCGGGGTCCGGATCGCGGGCTTGCAGGGCAACCATACTGCATCCGGCCGGCGTTGTGTACTCGCTGCTCAACGGAGCAACAGCGCCAGACCGCTCGCGAGAAGCAGTACGGCGATACCGCGCGAAAAGGTGCGCGTGCTGATGCTGGTGTGAATATGCCCGCCTACCCACATGCCAGTGACCAGCAGGGGCAGGCCGGCCGCCACCAAGGCGAGGGTGCTCCCGCTGTACATGCCGGCTGTCAGGTAGCCGATGATGCGGCTCGCCCCATCGAAGATGAATATCATGGCCACTGTGGCCCGAAACCGGCTCTTGTCCAGCTGGCGGAGCCCCAGGTAGATGACGTAAAAGGGTCCGCCAGTGCCGAACAGGGCTCCCACCAACCCACCCAAGCCGCCAGCGGGAATTGCCCACCAGCGCGAGGCCCGGCGATGAGGTTGTATGTCGAGCAGGGTGTAAACGCCGTAAAGCAGAATGAAGCCGCCCATGGCTTTGCGCAGCAGGTGGGCGTCCAGGGTCCGGAACAGCAGCAGAGCCGTTGCCACGCCGACCACTGCGGCGGGCAGCAGCGGCAGCAGGTCGCGCCAGGCCACCTGCCGGCGGTAGCGGCTGCCGTGGCTCAGGGATGCCGCATAATCGAGCAGCCCGACGACGGGCACGACCACAGGGACCGGCAGGATCTGGGCCAGCAACGGGATGGCGATCAGTCCCGACCCGAAGCCGGCGATGCCCCGCACCAGGTAGGCCATGCCGACCACGACGGCGGCGTACAGCAGTTGGTCTACGGAGAGGACATCCAGCATTCGCCCGGCCTGGGAAGTGAGAGGCGCGTGATGATATCACGCCCAGTGGCCGTCGGGCTTCCCCTGGAGCGAGCAGATCAAGCCCCTGGAATGTCAAAAGAAGTATCGCATTATCAATATATTATAATATAGTTTTGATAAAAAACATTCAGAATGAAAGTGTGCTGAACGATTACCTGAAGCGTGCTTCCAGGCCTTCTTTCCACGCGCTGACGAAATCCTGCAGGCTTTCGACAAACTCCGGCGCATGCTCCGGACGATTGATGGTGCAGTGTATGACCACCATGTCCGGAGTTGGGGGCAGGCCGGCGGTGACCGTCCAGGCAACCGCATTGGGGCAATCGGGGAGGGTGAACCTGACGCCGCCGCGTACCGGCTCCCGCCGGACATGGAACTCACCCCACAGGCAGTAGACAGTCCCGCTGTCCTGACGGGCATTCCAGGCGGCGTCGATGAGCCCGCACCAATTCGGCAGACTGGCGACGGTCAATTTGTCCCGCAGCTCCTGTTCGTGACTCCTGCGGCGGGCGAGGGCGAAAAATTCCATACCGGGCATTGTAACGGAGGCGCTCCACGGGCAAGTATGCCAGTAGGGATATAAACGAAGCGCCGCAGCTGTGGCACGATATACGTATTTGCCGTCGATTTGACTTCAACGACGTGGGATGGCACGGAAAGGGTATCTCCTGTGGTGTCCCACTGTGCTCAAGCACCTCTTTGAGCAAGAGAGCCGCTATGGACTATCTGCCCCTTTTTCACAACCTTCGCGGGGAGCCTTGTGTGGTGGTCGGCGGGGGTGTGGTAGCCTCCCGCAAGGTCCGGCTCCTGCAACAGGCGGGGGCCTCGGTCACCGTGGTCGCCCCCACCCTGTGTTCCGCGCTGGCTGAGGAAGCCGCAGGCGGGCGTATCCGCCACCTGGACAGGGAGTTTGAGCCTGCCGATCTGGATGAGCCGGTCCTGGTGATTGCCGCCACGGACCAGGCCTCGGTCAATCGCCGGGTTTCGGAGTTGGCCGGCGCCCGGCGTCTGCCTGTCAATGTGGTGGACGACCCGGACCTGTGCACCTGCATCATGCCCTCGATTCTGGACCGCTCGCCGGTCATGGTGGCCGTTTCCACCGGCGGCAAGGCGCCTGTGCTCGGGCGGCTGCTGCGTGCGCGCCTGGAGACCCTGATTCCGTCCGCCTATGGGCGTCTTGCGGTGCTGGCCGAGTCGTACCGGGAGGCGGTCAAGAACCGGATTCCCGACGGCGAAGCGCGTCGGCGTTTCTGGGAGGATATGCTCAACGGTCCCCTGGCCGAGATGGTGTTCGCCGGTCGGGATGGGGAGGCGCGCGCCCATCTGGAACAGGCGCTGGCGGGGCGGCAGGAAGATGGGGCGCCGGCCGGTGAAGTCTATCTGGTGGGGGCGGGACCGGGCGATCCCGATCTGCTCACCTTCCGGGCGCTGCGCCTCATGCAGCAAGCCGAAGTGGTGGTTTACGATCGCCTGGTGGCGCCCGCGATCGTGGACCTTACGCGGCGGGACGCCGAGCGGATCTATGTCGGAAAGGAACGCAACAACCACGTGGTGCCCCAGGGCCAGATCAACCGTCTGCTGGTGGATCTGGCAAAACAGGGCAAGCGGGTGTTGCGCCTCAAGGGTGGCGATCCGTTCATCTTCGGCCGCGGTGGCGAGGAGATCGAGATTCTGGCCGAAGAGGGCATTCCGTTCCAGGTAGTGCCGGGCATTACCGCCGCTGCAGGCTGTGCCTCCTATGCAGGCATACCGCTGACCCATCGTGACTACGCCCAGTCCTGCGTGTTTGCCACCGGCCATCTGAAGGACGGCAGCCTGGACCTGAATTGGACGCAGCTGGTGCAGCCCGGGCAGACCGACGTGTTCTACATGGGGCTGACCGGGATCGCGGTCATCTGCCGTCAGCTTATTGCCCACGGCATGCCTCCCGGCACCCCGGCGGCTCTGGTGGAACGGGGCACCAGCCGGGAGCAGCGGGTACTGATCGGCACCATCGAAACGCTTCCGACGATTGTCGCGGAATCGCAAGTGCATGCGCCGACCCTGACCATTGTGGGCGAAGTCGTACGGCTGCATGAAAAGCTGAAATGGTTCAGGCCGGAGCGTGACATCGATCCGGCGGCCATTGCCGGCGGATCGGGTGAGGAGGCGCCTGCCGAGCTTGGCGGCGCCGCACCTCAATAGGCGGGCAATCAACTACCCAGGGTATGCCCGAGTTGCCCAATGGTGGGCGTGGAGGACGATTATGGAAAGCAGTTGCAGCGCCAGCGAATTGTTCGCTCTGCAAGTACTGGGCGACAGCATGGTCCCCGAATTTGCGGACGGCTGCATCATCGTGGTCGACCCCGGTGGCGTGATCGAACACGGTTCCTATGTAGTGGCACGTCACAACGAGGAATACGTGTTCCGGCAGTTGGCAATCGAGGCTGATCGCTACTACTTGCGACCGCTGAATCCAAGTCACGAATCATATGAAATCAATGGATTGGATGCGGTTCATGGAGTGGTGGTTCAACAGGCCGGGCGCCGGCGCCGGGACCACAAGTCGTACATTTGAGGGCTGGCCCCGCGGACTCGCCAAAGGGTAGGCGGGGGTCTGGACCCGCACAGGGTCCGGCCGCTCCACCGGGACGGCCACGCTGGTGGCTATCGTCCTTTCGGCGGCAGCTGGTCGGGACGGACGCGCGAGGTGAAGTAGTCGTCCGCGGTTTCCACGTCCACCGTGCGGCCGGTGTCGTCCACCAGGGGCAATTCGTAGTCGTTCCAGCCACGCAGTCCGGTCTTCAGGGAGTGGGGTGAGCGGAAACCCATCATTCGCATGGTGTAGGCGGCCAGCACGCTGCGGTAGCCGGAGCGGCAGATAACGATGATGTCGCGTTCGCGATCATCGGCCAGTTCCGGTACGGTCTCCTCGTAACCGTAGTCGCAGGCCGCTTCCAGAATGCCTCGTGGTACATTCAGCGAACCGTCGATATGCATGGCCGCGTACTCATACGGCTCGCGCACGTCCACCAGCACGGCGTCCGGTCGGCTTGCCAGGAATTCCTCTACGTCCCATGGCATGAGCTCGCGGATCTGCGACTGGCAGTCGGCGATCAGATCGGTGTAGCGTTTGCCGCCTTCGTGTCCGCTCAATCTGCGCTCCGAAGTGCCGAGGACCGATTGGAATGCAGGCCTTGTTCCACGGCGATCACCGCGGCCTCGACCCGTGAATGGACGCCCAGCTTGCGCAGAATGGACTTCACATGCAGCTTGACGGTGCCGTCGGAAATACCCAGATTGCGGGCGATCATCTTGTTGCTTTGACCTTCGGCCAGCAGCCCCAGGATTTCGCTTTCCCGGGGCGTCAGGTCGGAAAATGGGTCCGAGCTCGCGGCTGAGACGGCGCCGTCGCGCTGAACGATCTTGACCAGCACCGGGGCCAGGTTGCGGGCGACGACGGTTTTGCCGGCCATGATGTCCCGCAGCGCCACAACCAGCTCATCGGGCTCCGTGTCCTTGATCAGGTAGCCTTGGGCACCGCTGCGCAGGGATTCCACCAGGTCCTGCTCGTTGCTGCTGGTGGTAAGCATCACGACCGGCATGGTCAGCCCCGTGCTGCGCAGTTGGCGCAGCACGTCGATGCCGTTCATCCCTGGCAGCCGCATATCGAGCAATATGACGTCGGGTTGGAGCTCCTGCGCGAGTCGCAGACCCTCGACGCCATCGCCCACCGCAGCAACGACCTCGATGCCGCGGTGCTCCAGCAGCCCAAGAAGCCCCACACGAAACAGCGTGTGATCGTCGATCAAAAGGACACGGAGGCTCATAGCGTCATCCGTTGGAGGTCATTCGCTGTAGCGCGCTCACTCCGTTGGCCGCCGGTGCAGGAATCTGGAAAGTCAGCATGACCCGGGTCCCTTCTCCCGGTTCGCTTTCGATGCGAAGCTCACCCCCCAGTCGCTTGGCCCGTTCCTCCATGATCGACAGGCCGATGTGTTCGCCGGCCGAGCTCTTGCGGGGCCTTTTCACGATGCCGGTGCCATCGTCCTCGATCAGCACGGAACAATGACCTTGTTCGTTGTTGCGCATCATTACCCGGACGGTATGGGCCTGGCTGTGCTTGCGCACATTGCACAGCGCTTCCTGGATGATGCGGATCATCTCCATCTGCATGGCTTCGGGCAGTTGCTCGTTGCGCCATTCCTTTTGCAGGAAGATCTGGATGGACGTATCGTTGCGGAAACGTTCCACCAACTGTTCGATGGCCGGCACCAAGCCGTGGGGTCCCGCCGGCGCGCGGAAATGTTCGATCAGGGTACGCAATTCCTTGTTGGCTTCGTCCAGGCTGTTCTCGATCTGCTCCAGCTCCTGCCAGAGGGCCGCTTCCTCGTTGCGGTGCAGGGTTTCGTCAAGGACTCGCACCTGAAAGCGCAGGCTGGCCAGGGACTGGGCCAGCGAATCGTGAAGTTCGTGGGCCAGCCGCGTACGTTCCTCCATGACCGTTATGCGCTGGGCCTCTTCGTCCATGCGCGCCTTCTCGATTGCCATTCCCAGGTGTCGGCCCACGCTGGTCAGCAGGTCGATCATGTCTTCGTCCTGGGGCATCTGCTCGCGGTCGACGAAAAGGTTGTAGATGCCGAGCGTGCGCCCGCGGTACTGCAGCGGGACGGCGATCAGGCCGACATCCCCCCCATTGAAAAAACTAGCCCCTGCCAGCTTTTCGCACTCCTGCAGGTTTTCCTTGAAGTGGACGGTGCCCTGTTGGGCCGCCCGTCCGCACATGCACTGCTGGCTGGGCAGCACCTGTTCACGTTCGGCCGCTTCACTGGTCAAGCCGATACTCATCAGAAGATGCATCTGGCCGTCGTCATTCAGCAGCCGGACTGCCGCCCCGCGTGCGTTGACCACGTCCTTCAGACTGTGCAGAAAGCGCGTGAGCAGATCGTCCAGATCCCGGGAAACGTTCATGCTGGCCGCCACGTCATACAGGATCTGCAGCGAACGGTTCTTCTGTTCGGCTCGGTTCATTTCCTTGCGGACCATGGCTTCCATGTCGTGCGAAAGAGAATGAACGGAGTCTCCCAAGTCATTCATATCACGAGCGAGTTCAACAAATTCGCCGCGGACGGGTAGTGGGATGCGGGCAGTGAGGTTGCCGCCGCGCATACGAAGAGCCCAGTGCCGCAGATGGGTAAGGGGCAGCAGCAGGTCCCGTCTGACCAGGTGCGCGGTGACGATCAGCAGCGCGCAGGCTGCCAGCAGCAGAGTGCCTTGCAGAATCAGTTGCCAATGGGTGTCGGTAATCGGGTTACTGATCCAGGCGACGGCCAACGACAGCGTGAACAGCACCGCGACACCGCCCAACAGGGACAGTATCAGGCGGTTGGTAGGATTACGCGGTTTGCGGCGCCAGCCCAACGCCGGCGGGACCATCCACATGCTCAGATCCCGACCCCTCGTACCGGTTTCCAACCGTGCTTTGGTGGTCAATGGAAGGACCCCCTCGGGTACACATCAGGTGGCATCTGCACCTGATCTTGGGTCTTAATCTAACTGTAATTTTTATATTATATGGACTGGTGGATGGAGGTGCGAGCCTTTTTACCCCCGCGTTGTCAGGGCATGGCGTAAATCCCCGGCCGGAAGATGGATTTTTCGGACTGGATGAAGGCGGCCATGTAGGGATCTATGGCGTTTTCCAGTTCCTCGCACCAGGACGGATGGCTGTAGCTGATTTCCTTTAGGAACCAAAGGCCTTTGGGCGATTGACAGGCGGCCGTCAGCATATGGATCTGCTCGCCGGCCTCGGGGCCGACGATGCAGCCGCCCAGCATCTGTCCGGTTTCCTCGTCATGGACGACCTCGATGAACCCTTCGGTGTCGTGGCGTCCGCGGGACTTGGGCGAACCGCTGAAATTGGCCCGCGCGGTGTCGGGTTCGAAGCCCGCGTCTTCCGCCCGCTGTTCGGTCAGGCCGACGGCCGCAATCTCCAATGCCGAGTCGATGACAATAGGCACGCGATTGTAGTTCGGCCTCAGCTGATTGCCCGACACCGCATTGGTGGCCGCAACTTTCGCATCGTGCAGCGCCGCATTGGCGGTCATGGGTCCGAATTTGACATCCCCGACGGCGTAAACCTCGGGCGCGGTGGTCTGCAGATATTCGTTGGTGACGATAAACCCGCGCGGGTCGATCTCGATGCCGGCGTTTTCGAGGCCCAGGTCGCGTATCCGCGGACGCCGTCCTACCGCCACCAGCACTTGTTCAAAGGTTTCGGAGGAACCGTCCGTGAAGTGCACCAGCACGCTGCCGCCATGGACTTCCCGCGAGGCGACGGTGATGTTCTTGCGAACATCCACGCCGATGCGGTGGAATTTTCTCTCCAGGGTGTTGCTGGCCCGATCGGGTATGCAGGGTTTGTCGAGGAGCCTGGAACTGCGCTCGGCGATGGTGACCCGTGCTCCGAACTGATGCATGAGAAAGGCGAGCTCGACGCCGATCGCGCCACCGCCCACGCACAGTACCGAGCGGGGGATGGAACGCAGGTTGAGCATGAAATCCCGCGAGTTGATGATTCGCTCCCCGTCGGTGGGGCACGCGGCAAGTTGGGCGGACTCGGAGCCGGTGGCCAGGATGATGCGCGCGGCCTTCAGTGACAGCCGCTTGCCGCAGGAGGTGTTGACCGTGAGTGCCTGCGGGCCGCACAGGCGGGCCCGCCCTTTGTAGACGCGTACCCCCAACCGTTTCAGCCACACCGGAAAATTGTCCCGGATGTTGGCGATCACCTGTTCCTTGTGGGCGAGGGCGGCATAGAAATCCCCCTCGATCGTGCCCAGAATACCGCGGCCGTCGAGGGCGTTGACGTCCTCGATGAGTCCCGCCATGTAGAGCAGTGTCTTCTTGGGTATGCAGCCGTGATTCAGGCAGGTACCGCCCTCCAGTCCCTTTTCGATCAGTGCCACCCGACTGCCCATGTGCGCAGCACTGATGGCGGCTTTGTAGCCTCCCGGGCCGCTCCCTACCACGACCAGATCGAATTGCTCGGATGTGCGGTGGGCGCTCATGGCATCGGTCAATGGGGTGTTGAATCCCCCTCGGGGGGAACGTAGTCAGGGTCGTTCGGGTTCATGAAAATGAACTGGAACTCCCCCGAACTGAGTTCCACGAAGTCGATGACGGTGCCCGAGAGCAGTTCCAGGCTCAGGGGGGCAACGACCACTTGGATGCCTTCCGAGTCGAACTGCAGGTCGTCCTCGCGCCCGGTATCGTCGAATCCCATGCCATATTCGATGCGCCCGTCGGCGACGCGTTTGGCGGCGATGCGCAGGGCCAGTCCTTCGGCATGTCCCTGCTTGGCTGCGGTGCGGATCTGGGCGGCTGCAGCGGCGGTAACAGTAATCATGATGGCTTGGCGACTCCGTACTGATGTTTGTTCGTAGAGGTGTCTGCGGTCGGCTCGACAGCCGGCTCCGGCGGATTTCGGGTTTGCATGCAGCGGCGCACGAAGGCTACGAATCTGGCGGCCCAATGGTTACCCTGCACGTCCTTCATGTGAGCGTAACAGGCCAGCAGGTTCCGGTACACAATGCCGTCGTGGACGCCGTCTATGCCCGCGCCCCGCACCATCCGGTACGCGAATCGCGTATCGGCCGGCAGTCCCTCCAGGCGCGAATAGTGGAACTCATGGGCGGGGATCGGCCCCGAGCCGGGGGATTCCCACAGTCCGTCGCCGGTTTCCTGAAGCTGTACGTAACCGCGGCCCTGGGGACGTTCGCACATCACCACGTCGGCGGGAATGGCACCTACCATGCGGCCACGACGCTCGCCCCAGGACAGCTGCCGGCACAGATACATCAGGCCGCCGCATTCGGCGTACACGGGAAGTCCGTCGTCGATGGCGGCCTTGATGTGCGCGCGCAGGGATTCGTTGGCTTCCAATTCGGCCATCTTGGTTTCTGGAAAGCCGCCGCCGATGAAAAGTCCGTCGATGTCCGGCAGGCGGGACGCCGCCAGTGTATCGATGGGAACGATTTGGGCACCTGCCCGTTCCAGGGCAACCAGGTCGCCCGGGTAGTAAAAGCCGAATGCGGCATCCCGGGCGACGCCGATCCGAACCGGCTGCGTGACAGGCTCCGCCCCGGCGAACAGGGCCTCATTGGCCAGCGGCGGTGCGCTGCGGGCCAGTCCGGCGAGCTGGTCCAGGTCGACTTGCGATGCAACGCGGCGCCCGATGCGGTCGATCACCGCCAGCGCGGCAGCCGCTTCGTTCTCGGGGATCAATCCGAGGTGGCGCTCGACGATCTGCAGTTGCGGATCGCGGTGGACAGCGCCGACCACGGGCACGTCCGTGTAGTGCTCAATCACGGCGCGCAGCTTGCTCTCGTGCCGGTGCCCGCCGAGTTGATTGAGGATGACGCCGGCGATCCTGACCTCGGGATCGAATGCCTGATAGCCGAGGATGAGGGGGGCGATGCCGCGGGTCATGCCGCGTGCGTCCAGCACCAGCACTACGGGGGCCTGCAGGAGCTTCGCCAGGGCGGCGTTGCTGTTGCTCCCGTCCAGGTCCAGGCCGTCGTACAGGCCTTTGTTGCCTTCCACCAGCGCGATGTCGCAGTCGGCGCCATAATGGCCGACCGTCGCGAGGATTTCCGCGCGACCCATGGTGTAGAAATCAAGGTTGTGGCAGGGGCGTTGTGCGGCCCGCGACAACCACATGGGGTCAATGTAGTCCGGACCCTTCTTGAAGGGCTGCACCGCCAGTCCGCGGGCTGCCCAGGCTGCACACAGCCCCAGAGTGATCGTCGTCTTGCCTGACGATTTATGAGCGGCGGAAAGCAGCAGACGGGTCATGGGCGGGCGCCATGTCGGGACGGACCCCGGGGCGGGCCGCAGGCGTGGATGCAGCGCGTCGGTCCCGATTCAGCTTTCAGCCGGGACCGACGCCGTGTCATCGGATGCATGGTCCGGATCCACCACGGCATCTTCGAGCGATTCGGGCAGGAATCTTAGAATCTTGATGCCGATGGAGACGATCGCCAGGGCAAGGGCGATGCCGCTGATGCCCAGTACGATCTCGGGGAAGCTGGGAGTGTAGGTGTTGACGATACCGTCGTAGAAGGAACTGGAGACCTCCATGCCCGGGAACAGCTGCAGGGGATAGGCCTGCCCGCCGATGATCAGCACGTATATCTGAGCGAGGCCGCCGACGATCACCAGCCCGGCTGCGGTGGCGATCCAGGCCCGTGAGCGGCCCAGACGCGGGTGATAGAGCATCCCCAGGGGCAGCAGGCTGCCGATCAGGATCTGAACGATCCAGAACAGTGCCGTGTAGATGCCGCCGTCGAGGAGAATGAAGCGCTCCACGCCATGATGGGCGGTCATGTACAGCTTGGTGATGTGGTAGACGAGCACGAAGTAGAGCACTGCCGCGATGAACACACCGAGCAGGTTCTTGAGGCGCCGGACGGTCTCATCGCCCAACGGACGTCCGGACCAGCGATAGGCGGCCATCAGCACGAGCAGGAAGATGGCCAGTCCGAAGGAAAATGACATGATCACGAACATCGGCGCCAGCAACGCGAAATCATAGGCTTCGCGGGCGATGAGGAAGCCGAAGATGGAGCCTGTGCCGGTGGTGAGGATCAGACGCCAGACGAAGGCGACCAGCCCGGCCGGTTTGCTGAACCGGTTCATGCGCCGTTCCATGAGCATCCACAGATAGACGGCGACCACACCCATGAAGCCCGTGTACAGGAAGATGTTCCAGGCGAAAATGGATTTGAAGTTGTAGTGGGTCATGGCGATGATGAGGCGGTCGGGACGCCCCAGATCCAGGACCAGCACGGTAAGACCACCCAGCAGCAGCGCAATGGCAAGCAGGCCGGAAAGGGGGGCCAGGGGCTTGTAAGGCGTTTTTCCGAACACGGAGCCGATGGAAGCCACGTTCAGGGCGCCGGACGCAGCCACGATCAGGAAGACGGCGAACACATGAGGCATGCCCCAGACGATCTGGTTCGTCATGCCGGTCACCCAGTGGCCGTTGTGCTCCATGTAGTAGCTGGAAAGCAGGCCGGCGACCACCAACAGCCCGAACACCGCCACCATGGCCCAGTAGGCCGCCGAATGCCCTTCGATTTCCCGGTAATGAATCTTGCGTTTCATGGTCTTCCAGTCGGTTTTGATCGGGAGCCCGGTGTCCGCTAGATGCCGCGGTAGTACACACCCGGGTCAAGGCCAAGGTCGTCCCGAATCTGCGTGGTGTTGTACTTGGCGAGCTGCTGGGAGATCTCGCTGTTGGGATCTTTCAAGTCCCCGAAGATCATCGCCTTGTGCCCGTCCGCATCACAGGCGTCGACACACGCGGGATTCTCGTTCTCGTCCACGCGGTGCACGCACATGTTGCAGCCGCCCACCGTGCCCTTGCCGCGGGGGCTCTCTGCGACCTGGTGGTGCAGGTCCTCGGCCACGAATGACCGTGCCTTATAGGGGCAGGCCATCATGCAGTAGCGGCAGCCGATGCAGATATGCCGATCGACCAACACGATCCCGTCGTCGCGCCGGAACGAGGCGCCGGTCGGGCATACGTCCACGCAAGGCGGGTTTTCGCAATGCTGGCACATCATAGGAAGGGAGAACGCGTAGCCGGTCTGCGGGTTCTTCACGTCGACCTTGCGGATCCACTGGGCGTCTGTCTCGGGGCGGCCCAGGCTTTGCAGGCCATGCTCCTTGTCGCAGGCGCTGACGCAGGAATCACAGCCTTTGGCGCACTTGTCGGTGTCGATCAGCAAGCCCCACCGGACGGCATTCGACACCGGTTGGGCGTCGGGCTTGGCCTCGGCGGTGCGAACCAGCAGTACGCCGGGGGCGACCGTCAGGGCCGCGACGGCACCGGCAACCGTACCCAGGAAGCGGCGGCGCGAGGTATCAGTGTCCTGATCCGTTGGGCTGCCGCTCATTTCTTGGCTCCTTTTGTCGCCAGAGCTTCCAGCGTGATAGGCGAAATGCCGGTGCTGCGACTGTATTTGACGTGGTGGGGCCCGTATCTGCCGCCCAGTTTGTGGAAGTGGCTGTCCGTGGACGGCAGGTCCGAGTGACATTCGAAGCAGTCGACTTGCACGCCGGCGTACTTGTGGCAGTTGAAGCAGAACTGCCCCGGGCTGTCGATGCGGATCGCTTCGCCGTCCGGCTTGCGGGTGGCATGGCAGTTGATGCAATCCACCAGATTGAACTGGGGGGTGCGGATGCCGTCATGGACCACCTGGTCGCGGTGATGCAGAAGGTACTTCATGTGGTTCTTCCGCATGTCCTCGACCGGCCGTACGCAGCGCTGGGTCTTGGAGAAATCGCGCTGGGCCGGCGGTATCACCGGGCCCAGCGGAGCACCGGCGCTGGCGACACCAGACAGTGTCGTCAGCGCCAGACCCGCCAGGATGAGCGCGGTCCGGTATAGAGATTTCCAGCTCGCTATCATGGTGAGACCTGTTTACTCTCCGAGAGCCATGTCGATGTAGCCGGTGGGACAGACATCCGAGCAGATGTGGCAGCCGATGCACTTCGCGTAGTCGGTGTCGACGTAGCGACCGGTGGTGCGCTGATCCTTCTTGACGCGGAAGACGGCATCCTGCGGGCAGTAGATCACGCAGTTGTCGCATTCGAAACACATCCCGCAGCTCATGCAGCGCTTGGCCTCGGCGATCGCCGCGTCCTCGGCAAGATTGACGATGCGTTCCTGGAAATTGCCGAGCACTTCGTTGTCGGAAATATGCACCTCGTCCCGCTTGTAGCGGGCTTCGTACGGGAAGTGCCCAAGGAACATCTTGGTGGACGGGATGATCTCCTGCTTGGAACGGTCTTCGTAGTTGTGAATCGCGAAGTCCGCCACGGACGTGCCACGGACCTGTTCGTGGCTGTATTCCCCGGGCTCGAGGCCGGTTTCACGCAGCTTCTGCAGCAGGTTGAAGTGGTGCTTGTCGACCTTCGGACGCTTGCCCATGGGCGCGCCCATCAGGTAGTGGTCGATGCTTTCGGCAGCGACCGACGCCTGGCCGATGGCGGTGGTGAGCAGGTGAGGGCGGACCACGTCGCCCGCGACGAAGTGCCCCTCGCGGCCGGTGACCTGGAAGTTCTGGTCCGCATTGATGAAGCCGCGGCCGTTGTCCAGAGCCTCCAGTCCGGTCAGATCGCCGGACTGGCCGATGGCGGCCACGATCAGGTCGGCTTCCAGTTCGAACTCGGTGCCTTCGATGGGTTCCGGTTTGTTGTTGTCCATCTTGCACTCGCACAGGCGCATGCCGCGCGCCCGGCCGGAGTCGTCCAGCAGAATTTCCAGCGGCATGACGCTGCCGCGGATGCTGACGCCTTCGCGCTTGGCATCGTTCACCTCGTGCTCGGCCGCGGTCATGTTCTCGACCGGGAACAGCGACGTCAGGGTAACGGTCGCGCCTTCGCGCACCGCCGAGGACGCCACGTCCTGGGCGGTGTGGCCCAGCACGATGTTCTCGGGACGGTCCTGTTCGCGGATCGCGGTGATGTGGCCCAGGCGACGTGCCACGGAGGCCACGTCGATGGAGGTGTCTCCGCCGCCCACCACAATGATCTTCTCGGACACCAGCTTCAGGCGCCCTTCGTTGAAGGCACGCAGGAAGTCCACACCGGTGAGGCAGTTGGGGGCATCGGCTCCGGCGACCGGCAGGGGGCGGCCCACATGGGTGCCGACGGCCCACAGCACTGCGTCGAAGTCCTTCTCAACCTGGTCCATCGGGATGTCGTGCCCGACGCGGGTGCTGGTGCGCACTTCCACGCCCATGTCCAGAATGCGCTGGATTTCGCCGTCCAGTACATCGCGGGGGGTCCGGTAGCCGGGAATGCCGTAGCGCATCATGCCGCCCAGTTCCGCGCGTTCGTCGAACAGCACGCAGGCATGACCGCGGCGGCGCAGCTGATAGGCGGCCGCCAGACCGGCCGGGCCTCCGCCGATGACGGCGACTTTCTTGCCGGTGTCGGCAGGCGGCGCATCGAAGGTGAATTTCTGCGCCAGGGCGGTGTCGCCGATGTACTGCTCCACGGCGTTGATGCCCACATGGTCCTCGACCTGGTTGCGGTTGCAGCCGGCCTCGCAGGGCGCCGGGCAGACGCGGCCCATGATCGACGGGAAGGGATTGGCATCGGTTGAGCGGCGGAATGCATACTCCTGCATGCTCATGTCACCGTTGGGCTTTTCAATGCCGCGGACGATGTCGAGCCAGCCGCGAATGTCCTCGCCCGCCGGGCAGCTGCCCTGGCAAGGCGGTGTGCGATGCACGTAGGTGGGACACTTATGGGAGTGATCCCCCTCGAAAATCGCCTCCTGCCAGTTCCGGCGCTTGTGGTCACCGTCCTTGAACCGCCGGAACGTCAGATTCTGTTCCTGCATCTCGTCGCGGGAAGTCGCCATGCCTTTTCTCCTGTGCGCTAAGTCCGGAGGGCCCGTGTCAGGCCTTCGCACCTTGTGTCATTGTTTGTCGCCAAGAACGATTGCGTCGCTGACCAACTGGTGGACGCTGACAATCTGATCCAACGAAAAGCCGTAATAGGGCATCACTTTCGAAAACTGGCTCTTGCAGATGGCGCAGATAGCCGCCATGTGCGTGACCCCGTGCTCCTCGACGACCGATTTCAATGCTTCCATGCGGGGCAGAGCGCCCTTGACGCGCACCTCCATCAGGTCGTCGGTCAGGATTCCGCCGCCGCCGCCGCAGCAGAAGGTGCCCTCGCGGATGGTATCGGCGGGCATGTCGTAGAAGTGGTTGCAGGACGCCTTGATGATCGCGCGGGGAATCTCGAACTGGCCGCCGGGCTTGTCGCCCATGCGGGAAGCGCGCGCCACGTTGCAGGAATCGTGGTAGGTCAGACGCCGGTGATCATTACCGGATTTGTCCAGAGTCAGAGCGCCGCGCTGGATCAGGTCGTAGGTGTACTCGCAGATATGCTGCGGCACGGGATAACGCGGATCCAGGAAGTCGAACGGGCCCGCCAGGGTGTTCAGGAAGCTATAGGCTACGCGCCAGGCGTGACCGCATTCGCCGAAGATGATCCGTTTGACGCCAAGGTCCAGGGCGGCTTCGCGGATACGCAGCGCCACTTTCCGCATGTTCTCGTAGCTGCCGATGAACATGCCGAAGTTGGCCGCTTCGGAGGCGTGCGAACTCAAGGTCCAGCTGGCGCCGGCCTGATGGAACACCTTGCCGTAGCCGATCAGGCCGTCCACATGCGGTTCGGCAAAGAAATCGGCCGACGGGGTGATCAACAGGATTTCCGCACCCTTTTCGTCCAGCGGGTAGCGTACGTCCACGCCGGTTTCTTCTTTGACGTCTTCCTCGAGGCCTTCCAGGGTGTCTGCCAGCGCAGGCTTGGGCAGGCCGAGGTTGTTGCCGATTTTGAAGACCTTGCCGATGATCTCGTTGCAATATTTCTGGCCCACGCCGACGGAATCCATGATTTCGCGGGCGGCCATGGAGATTTCGGCAGTGTCGATCCCGTACGGGCAGTAGACCGAACAGCGCCGGCACTGGGAGCACTGGTGAAAGTAGCTATACCAGTCGTCCAGCACATCTTTGGTGAGGTCGACAGCGCCCACCAGCTTGGGGAAGTACTTGCCGGCGAACGTGAAGTAGCGCCGGTAGACCTTGCGAAGCAGGTCCTGCCGGGCGACCGGCATGTTCTTCGGGTCGGTGGTCCCCAGAAAGTAGTGGCATTTGTCCGTACATGCGCCGCACTTGACGCACGAGTCCAGGTACACCTGCAAGGAGCGGTACTTGCCAAGGAGCTCGCCCATCTTGTTGATGGCGATTTCCTGCCAGTTTTCCGGCAATTCCCCCGGAAATCCCAGTTCGGCCTGGAACTCCGCCTTGGCGGTGAACGGCTTGCTGTGGGCCATCACCCCTTCGTGGATGAGCGGGATGACCGGATATTGTTTTATTTCTGGTGTCTCGAAGTTTGCCACTTGAGCTACCTCAGCACGGGGTGTCAGGAGCGCTCGCTGGTTTCCAGTTCGGCCGCCCAGGGCGCCAGATGGCGACGCTCACGCGGGTTGTCGACCTGGTTGCGCGTGGGGCTGAAGAACACCCCGGGAGCGTGCAGCAGCTTGCTGATCGGGAATATGATCATCAGTGTGGCGACCAGCCCAAGATGCAGCATCAGCGCGGGGTTCGGCGGCAACGGCTGCCAGTCGAACCGTATCAACCCGAGGGTGAATGCCTTCAGCGAGATGATGTCCGTATGCGCCACGTACGTCATGGTCAGCCCGCTGAGTGCAATGGCGATCAGCAGGGCGAGCATGAGGTGGTCCGAGGGCGACGAGATGTAGCGGACGCGGTCTACAAAGATGCGCCGTGCCCACAGTCCGGCGAGCCCGATCAGCATGCCGAATGCGGCGTATTTCCCGAATGGTTGGATCAATACCACCCAGGTCGGAATAGGGTTGAGAAAATAGCGCAGGTGACGCAGCAGAATGAGCACCAGCGAGAAGTGGAAGATCCAGCCGAACAGCCACGTCCATTTGCTGGACTTGAACAGGCTCTGGAAGAACACCACTTCGCGGCCCAACCGCATTACCACGCCGCTGCGCGTTGTGGGCGCGGGCGTGGTCGGGATCTTCAGTGGAGCCGGTGTACGGGCGTACTTGTTGATACGATACGCCAGTCCGCCCACCAGGATGAGCGTAGCCGTGTACATCAGCACGGTATACACGATTGTGATAACGGACACCGAGACCTCCACCGTATTCCTAAAGTGAGGGGGGCATAGCCCCCCTGGGACTGCAGATCAGACGCAGCCGGTCGGCTTGGGAAGACCTGCGTATTTGCAGGCCTGTTTGGCCGGGCCGTAGGGGAACAGCTCATACAGATACTTGCTGTTGCCCTTCTCCGCGCCGAGCTTCTTGCCGATGGCCTTGGTCAGCACGCGAACGGCCGGCGCGATCTGGTATTCCTCATAGTACTCGCGCAGGAAATTGATCACTTCCCAGTGGTTGTCGGTCAGGTCACAGTTGTCAGCCTTGGCCATTACACCACCGATTTCCGGCGTCCACTCGCCCAGGTTGGCCAGATAGCCTTCCTCGTCCGTTTCGTAGCTCTTGCCGTTCACTTCAATACTCATGGTACCTTCTCCTCTGTTTTTCCTGTCTCGGACGCCGTGTGTCAGAGCCAGGCCTGCACCTTGTCGTGTTCCGCCGCCAGATCCACGAAGCCCTCATAGTCCACAACGGTAATGCCGTCGACTATGTGGCTTTCGTCCATACCGCGGGCCCGGACGTCGGGTCCGAGAACATATAACTTGAAAGGGCCGATCGCGTCTTTCACCTTGCCTGCCACTGCGGTGCCCTCGAAGGCACCGTAAACGCCGTCTTCGATCAGCAGTACGGCACTGCCGGGCTGGGCATGGCGGAGACACGAGTCCAGCGTGCGTCGCTCAAATGGAGATTTGTTCACCGTATGTAACATTGTCATTCTCGCGCTTCCGTCAGAAACTCAGCAATACGTCCTGCTCGGCCATCAGATCGCCGAGTTCCTTTTGGTTCACCACCTGCACAGGCACCACCAGGTCTTCTGCGGTGAGGCCACGTGCATCCAGGGACTCCTGCTCCACGTAGAGCTTTTCCACGTCGTAGCCTTCCAGTGCACGGTAGGTGGGGGAAAAGTTCTTCACGCCGATGGCCGCCGTGTCCTGGCCCTTCTTCAGCTGGAAAACGCCGTCGTCGAGAAAAACCAAGCTCACGTCCTGCTCGAAGGCGGCAGCGATCAGCACGACTTCCAGCGACTCCAGTGCGTAGATCGTCCCGTACGGTGCCCGCCGATTCACGTACATGAACTTACGTACGGGCCCCTGTTCCTCGTCTTCCCACGGTTCAGACATCGATGGGTTCCTCCTCAGTCACCAAAGACGATCATGCGGTCTGCCTGGATGCCGGCTTCAATGAGCTGGCCCAGACCGGAGATCCGAAAGCCCGGCGCCAGGTTGTTACCGTCTTTGCCGTGACGCTTGGCCTCGTTCTCGTCCAGAATGCCGCGGCGCTGGGCCGCGGCAATGCAGACCACCAGATCGAGTTGATGCTCAGCCGCCAGGTCCGACCACTGTTGCGTGATATTGCGGTCATCCTGGGGCGGAACCCCAAAGCGGGTGCCGTTGTTGACGCCGTCGTGGTAGAAGAACACGCGGAAAATCTCGTGTCCTTTTGCCAGCGCTGCCTTGGTGAACTGCAGCGCGGAGTCGGCGGCCTGATGCTGATACGGCCCTTCGTTCACCAATATTCCGAACTTCATATCGGTGTTCTCTCCTACCTAATTATAATTTTGCTCAGAACCGGATATGCGTCGACGCATTCAGGCTGTTACGGGCGCCCCGCCAGTTGTCCACGTGGTACTTCGTGAACGGCAGGTCGGTGAGTTCGAAGAAACGCGGCCAGCCGATGCGTTCCACCCACTCGTTGATGCGCTCCCAGTCCTTGCCGTCTTCTTTGTAGGCCTGGAGGATGCGCTTGACGATCGCAGTCGCCTCGGGCCAGCGCGGCGGATTGTTGGGGATGCCGGCGGCGACCAGCTTCTGGAAGGTGGGCTTGCCGCGGGCATTGGAGTGATTGCCGCCGACCCAGATGGCGAGTTTGGTATGCTCGGCATCGTTGATCTGCATGGGCGGGCAGGGCGGATAGCACGCACCGCAGCAGATGCACTTCTTCTCGTCCACTTCCAGGGAGGGCTTTCCGTTCACCAGCGCCGGGCGGATGGCCGCAACGGGGCAGCGCGCCACGACGGACGGGCGCTCGCACACGTTGGCTACCAGATCGTGGTTGATCTTCGGCGGCTTGGTGTGCTGCACGTTGATGGCGATGTCGCCCTGGCCGCCGCAGTTGATCTGGCAGCAGGAAGTGGTGATATGCACCCGGTTCGGCATGTCGCAGTTGCGGAACTCGTCGATCAGCTCGTCCATCATCGACTTCACGACGCCGGATGCGTCGGTGCCGGGGATGTCGCAGTGCAGCCAACCCTGGGTGTGGGAGATCATGGTGACGGAGTTTTTGGTGCCGCCGACCACGAAACCGGCATCTTCGAGTGCTTTGATCAGCGGTTCGACCTTGGTGCGGTCGGTGACCATGTACTCGAGGTTGCTGCGGATGGTGAAACGCACGTAACCGTCCGCGTACGTGTCGCCGATTTCGCAGAGCTTGCGCAGCGTGAACACGTCGAGGATGCGCTGGGTGCCGGCCCGTACGGTCCAGATCTCGTCACCGCTGTGCGCAACGTGCAGAAGCACGCCGGGACGGGGATGCTCGTGGTACTTCCACAACCCGTAGTTCTTACGCATCACCGGATGCATGTACTGGAACCCATCCGGACATCCGGATTCGATGGGCTGGCGCATCTGGGGCTGTGCCATGGCTTTCTCCTGAAATTATTTGCGAACCATTATCTCGTCAGTGGTACTGCAGGGCAGGGGGGTTTAACCCCCTGCCGCCTGCCGTTTCTCTTCCAGCTTGCGCTGGAACCACTTCTCGGCTTCGGCGTCCCATCCGTCGGTGCGGATGTAGGAGCTTTGGCGCGGATGGGAGATCATGTGCGGATCCACCTCCACACCGATGCCTTCGAGGAAGTTCACCAGGCCGATACGCTCGATCATCTCGCCGCAACGCTCGTGCTCCAGACCGTTCTCGGCCCAGAAGTCGATGATGTTCTCGCCAAGCTCGGTGATGCGCTGGTAGTCCTCTTCGGTGTCCATCTTCATGAAGGGAACGACCACCGTGCCCATCAGATCGCCGATCTTCAGGGTGCGCTTGCCGCCGATCAGAATGGTGACGCCCTTGTCGTCCCCGGGGGAAAGAGCCTTGGGCATGACGTTCAGGCAGTGCATGCAGCGCACGCAGTTGCGGTTGATCACGTTCAGGGTGTTGTCGTCGTTCAGTGCCAGGGCATTGGTGGGGCAGCGATTGATGACGTTGTCCATCATGTATTCGCGGCCTTTGAGCCCAACGTAGGCTTTGACCTCTTCCTGATCCACCTTCATATCGTCGCGCCAGGTGCCGATGATGGCGAAATCGGAGCGCTCGATGGCGTTCTGGCAGTCGTTGGGGCAGCCCGAGACCTTGAACTTGAACTTATAAGGCAGGGCGGGACGGTGGACGTCGTCGGTGAAACGGTTCAGCAGGGTGCGATGCAGGGAGTGCTCGCTGCAGCAGGACTGCTCGCAGCGGGCGGCACCCACACAGGACATGCCGGTGCGCACGCATGGACCGGCGCCACCGAGGTCCCAGCCGTAGTCGTTGATCTCGTCGAAGAAGTGCTGCGTGTTCTCGGTGGTGGTGCCGATGAACATGATGTTGCCGGTCTGACCGTGGAAGGTCACCAGACCGGAACCCCACTTCTCCCAGCTGTCGGCCAGCTGGCGCAGCATGTCGGTGGTGTAGAAGTTGCCGGCCGGCGGCTGGACACGCAGGGTATGGAATTCCTTGGATTCCTGAAAAGCCGAACCGACTTCGGAAAACCGCGGAATGATACCGCCGCCATAACCGAATACGCTGACGGTACCGCCCTTCCAATAGCCCTTGCGGGTTTCATAGGAGTGTTCGAGCTGCCCGAGCAGGTCGTTGGCCATGCCCTGGATACGTCCGTCAGGGTGCTGGTCGCGCAACCGCTTGATCCCCGAGATGAAGCTTGGCCAGGGGCCGTCTTCGAGGACGTCGAGCATTGGAGTCTCATGGATCTTCTTTGCCATGGCTGTCTCCTTTCCTTTTCAAGGTGCCGGTGAGTGCGGTTGGTGCCGCCAGCCAGCCGCCGGGTTTTGGATCGTTTGTTCAGGGGCCGGGTCGGGGGCCCTGATTGTTATCGGTTACCAGTACTACAGAAACTCGTGTCTTGCCTCGCGCCGCAAAACGGTCCGCGCCCTGCGAGAGTGCGTAGAGTCTAAGGGCCGGGGTGATGAGGGCATACCCTACCTATGGGGTGTTTTGGGGGGTGGGGGCTACCCCAAAAGGGATATCCGACCGCCGGGTACTTCGGGTCGATAATTGGCGCCACGCTCAGCGTGGCCGGGGTTCGGCCCGGGCTGCGCTGCCAAATACCACGCTCATGCCGATTCCTTGACGGTCCGGGCTGTCTGTGCGGTGTGCGCCGATGCAACCGAACAGCGCCCGGCCGGCCGGGCCAGCGGCCTGAGCCAGCGGTTCGGCTGGATATCATAATGGCAATGGCGCCGCGAGTCGGCACAAATTTCGAGCCTGGGAGCAGCGGGGGACCGTTTGGGCTGAGCGATGGCGAGGCCTACCGGCGCTGGCGCAAGTGGAAGCTTTCGGGATATCCGACAGCGAGCCAACAGCTCACGGTGCGTGTGGGGCCGGGCGGCGCGCTGTCGCCAAAGGATCGGGCTGCCGTCACGGCATTGTGCCGCAAGACGAACCTTGTCATCTATGACATGGGCGCGGCGGCGCAAATTGACAAGGAGCAGATCCGCGCCCTGGGCGCGAGCCTGGGGCTGCACAGGCTGGATTCGAACCTGTGTGCGGACGGCGACGGCATCACCGCACTGCGGACCATGCAGGCGGGGCGTCATGCAGGCTATATCCCGTACTCCAACAAACCGCTGAACTGGCACACCGACGGCTACTACAACAGCCCCGACCAGACCGTGCACGCGATTCTGATGCATTGTGTCTGCGATGCCGACAGTGGCGGCGAGAATGCTTTTTTCGATCATGAGATCATGTATATTCTGCTGCGCGACCGGAACCCGGAGTATGTGGCGGCGCTCATGGAGCCCGATGCCATGACCATTCCGGCCAACGTGGAGAACGGGGTCGAGATCCGCCCGCCGCAACAGGGGCCTGTATTTTCGGTGGACGCGGACAGTGGCGCTCTGCACATGCGTTACACCGCGCGTACGCGCAACATTATATGGAAGGACGACGAGCGCACCCGTGAGGCGGTCGGCCAGATCGCCGAACTGCTCGTTTCCGACACCCCTTACCGCATAAGCCATCGCTTGCGGCCGGGTCAGGGGGTGATCTCAAATAACGTGCTCCACAACCGGACCGGCTTTGCCGACGGGGAAGCTCTGGAGCACCGCAGACTGCTGTTCCGCGCCCGCTATTTCGACCGCATTGCCGGTACCGGGTCGCAGAGCGCCGGTTCCGGTGAATAGACCATGCTATGGCTAAGCGAGATTCTGCTGAAGCACCACGAGCTGACCTCGTTCGAGGGGCTGCTCGGAGCAGTACGCGAGGAAGCGCGTGCGGGTGCGCTGTATTTCCGGATGGATGTCAAACCGCCCTTTCCGGACACGCCGCCCGATTGGGAAGACCGGCTGGAGGCGGCTTTCTCCAGTGCCGGTCGATAGATGGGAGGAATCGCGGACGTGAGCCTTTTTTGGGACGAAGAGGAGCCGAAGAGCGAGCGGTACGTCGTACCCGACGATATCGTGGACGTGGCGTTCGCGGTGGATTGCCGCTGTCTTCCGCTGGATCACGCCCAGCCGCTATCGGATGCGCTGCATGCGGCGCTGCCGTGGCTGGGCGATGAGCAACTGGCCGGCATCCACCTCATTCATGGCGCGGAATCGGGCAACGGCTGGTATCGACCCGAGGACCCGGCGACGGAGCTCCTGTACCTGTCCCGGCGGACCCGGATGACGCTGCGCCTGCCCAAGGACCGGATTGCGGAAGCCGAGCAATTGGTGGGCGGCGAACTGGATGTCGGCGGCTATCCGTTGACCGTCGGCCGCTCCAGCGTGCGCAACTTGAGCGATCTACCCACGTTGTTCGCCCGCTACGTGATTGCGCAGGACGACGAAGACGAAATGGCCTTTCTTGGCCGGGTGGCGGAACAACTCCGCCAGTTGGGCATCACGGTTCGCAAGGTGATGTGCGGCAAAGTGCACACGCTGACCTTGGGCGAGGGGCGCGTTCAGACCCGCAGCCTCATGGTGGCGGACCTGGATCCGGAGCGTTCGGTGCTTCTGCAACAGCATGGGCTGGGGCCGGGGCGCAAGGTGGGTTGCGGTCTGTTCCTTGCCCACAAGGGCATCGCCCCCATCCAGGCATTGGACGACTCGGACTGATTTGGCGGCCGGGCTCCTTTGTCCCGGTATTTTTCTCTAATCATCATATAGATAAATGGGGAAAGAGATATGGCACTTGAAGTAGGAGGCAAGACCCTCGAAACCACGGAAACGGGATTTCTGGTCAATCAGGAAGACTGGAATGAGGACGTGGGCCGTGCCCTGGCCCAGGCCGAGGGGCTGGAACTCACCAGCCAGCACTGGGATTTGATCAACTATCTGCGGGACGAGTATTTAAACAACAACGGCAATCAGCCCAACAACCGCACGATGGTCAAAGACATGCAGGAAGCGTGGCCCGACGAAAAAGTCACCTCCAAGACCCTGTTCGATTTGTTCCCTGGCAACCCCAGCAAGCAGGCCGGACGTATCGCGGGCCTGCCCGAGAGTATGCGCAAAGGCGGCTACTGAGCCGCCGCTGCCGCACTGCCCAATAGGGATATGGCCGTACGCCCGCTTTGCGGGCTACATTGCGCACAACGCGAATCCCCCTTGCGGGCAGAATGAAACGTTGAAATGCCAGTCTCAGGAGGCGAAACGATGAGCGAAAAGCAGGAACTGATCAAACAGATGCTGGAGATGCAGAAGCAGTTCGTTGAGTATGAGCACGCGAACGGTCTGGATCCGGCCGACTACTATGCGCCTTCGGCCGACCACACCCTGAACGGCTTCCGTCAGAAGTACCGGGATCTGGCGATGAAGGTGGTCGAGCTGGCCCACGAAGAAAAGGGCTCTCACGTCTGAGCTTTTAGGGGCTGCCCTGGCGCCGCAGGTGGGTCGGAAGCTCAGACTTCCGCCCACATGCGGACCAGGTTGACGTATGCCGCATGTACCCGGCGGGTTTCGTCGGCTTCCGGGTCGTTCTGCAGCAGCTTGTCACGCGCCAAGCTGAGGTCGTAAAGCAATTCCCGGCGAGCCGGGTCGCGCACCAGACTCTGCACCCAGGTTACCGCAACCAACCGCTCGCCCCGCGTCACATCCGCAACGCGATGAATGCTCGATGACGGGTAGAGTATCGCGTCGCCCGCCGGCAGCTTCACACTGCGCTCGCCGAAGGCGGTCTGGATGACCAGTTCGCCGCCATCATAGGTCTCCATGGGGCTGAGGAACACCGTGATCGAAACGTCGGAACGGTAGCGCTCGCCGGTTCCCATGACAGGATCATCCACATGGTTGCCGTAGGACATTCCCTGTGTGTAGCGCGCATAGAACGGTGCGGCTACCCGGTGGGGAAGCGCGGCGTTCAGGTAAATGGGGTGGGAAACCAGGCGTCCCATGACGATGCGGTTGAGGGCTGTCATCCGTTCATCGCTCACTGACAGCTCCTGGTTGTTCTTTACGCGTTTTGCAGCCAGCCCGGCAGACTCCTTGCCATCCTCGTAGCGGGCGCCGGACAGCAGCTCCGACACCATCGCCAGTTGGGATCGATCCAGCACCGAGGGTATGTGGACTAACATAGCAGGTGTCTCCGGAGGCTTCGGCGCGTTGGTTCGCAGCCGTTGGCACTTGTCAAAGCATCAGGGGGAGAGAACGATCGTGATGATACTCAACGTCATTCTGGAAGGACAGACCTACCCCGTCCAGGTTCCTCCGGTGGTGCTGGAGGAAGGGGAAGAATTCTTCAGGGTCCTGGACCGGGACATGGACAGAGGCTGGCAGATGAGTCGTACATGGGTGGAGAAACCCGATGTCGAGCAACGCTGCCAGATCGTTGCGGACAAACTGCTTACCGCTCTTCACACAGAAAACCAGCAGATGCTCGCTCTTGCGGCGGGCTATATTCTCACCCGCATGGCCGGCGTGACGGAAGTACGCCTGGCGACCGACGGGGATATGCTGGAGCACGAACTGGTCATGGGCTCCTGAGCCCGTCATTCAGCCGGCGGCGCGACTGAGGGCTTCGGCCAGGGTCTCCTCCGGGACCGGGAAAGGCAGGGTCTCGAAGATCGGGAAGCGGGACCGCAGGCCGTCCAGGTGCTGCACATTTTCGCGATCGAAAAACACGATGAGCCTGGCCTCGGGAGCGTCGCGTTGCAGGCCGGCGAATAAAGACTCCAGGTTGCTTACGCGGGTGCTGTACATGGGGCTGTAGACGAACTCCGCTACCACCACCGCCGGGCGCAGCGATCGAAGGAGGGGCAACGCCTTGCGCATGGATGCCACGCGTTCAACCTGGAAGCCGGCGTCACGGTAAAGCGGGGTGAAATCGGGGTAACCTCCCAATTCGACGATCGACAACAGCATTGGGGATTCGGTCATTGGCATTCAGCTCCTGGCACGTTCGGCGTTGGGGGCGCCAGCAGTTGTTTGTCCATGCGCCAGTGTCGAATCGTGCCATACAGGGTGTGGGCCGGTTGTTGGACACGATAGCCGCAGCGCTCGTAGAAGGCCACCGCGCCTTCCCGCGCGTCCAGCACGATGTCGTGAACCCCGTTGTGCAAGGCGCGGGTTTCGAGTTCATCGAGCAGCCGGCGCCCGATGCCCTGCCCACGGTAGTCCGAGTCCACCGCCATGTAACGCACCTGGGCCTGGCAGGCGCCGCTGAAATGCAGTCTTGCGACGGCCACCGGAATCCCCCTTGGGTTGCACGCCATCAGGTGAACGGCGGAAGCGTCGGAAGCGTCCCGTTCGGAGCCCCGCGGTTGATCCCAGGGGGCGCGCAGCACTCGCCAGCGCAACTCGTAGTAGCGGTCGAATTCGGCCGGCGTGCCGGGTTCGACGATACGCAGGCCGGCCGTTCCAGGTCCTGCTTCCGTACTCATGACCGCCTCCCCACCGTCAATGCATGGGTTCGATGACGTCAGGCGAATACGACCCAGGTGGTGGCGATGTATTTGACCCCCGCCTGCAGAGTGACGCCGCGGTGTTCGTGGGTCCAGAACGGGGGGAACAGCAGCAACTTCCCTTCTTCCGGGCGAATGCGCAGGTCCTGGAAGAGAAACTCCGTTTCGCCGCCGGGCCCCGGCACATCGTTCAGGTACCAGATGGCAACCAGCTGGCGCTGGCTGAAGTCGTGGCTGCCGCCGTCGATGTGCCAGTGGTAGTGCTCGCCGGGAAGCGTGCGCTGAATAGCGTAGCCCATGTCCTTGAAGGGTCCCTTGAAGTAGGGAAAAGCTTCGCGGAATTCGCGCAGAGCCCGGGCGACGGACTGAAACAAGGCGCGGTCAACGTCCTTCCAGTGGGGTTTGCCGCTGACCACCAGATCGGTGGAACGCTTGATGCTTTGGTCCTTGTAGGCGACCTGGCCGATGCGTCCTTCGTATTGTTCGTCGGTGCGGGCCTCGAAGCGACCGATCATCTCCCGGCACAGCGGGGCAGGCAGCGCGCCATGCTGCTCGAAAATAAAGCTGTTGGGTGCTACTTCGCGGATGGTGCTCAGGGGCGTTCTTGGCAGGGCTGCCTGCATGACGATCGCTCGGATGCGGTGAATTTCAGTGCCACTGATTGTGTTACAGGTGTCCGGCGTCGATCAAGCTGTCCACATGGGGTAGGCAATCCGCCCCGTGGGTGCTGTAGGCTTCAATCATCCGTCGGCCCAGCGTCAGCCAGTGTTCCCGGGACTCGGGAATCAGATCCCGCAGCGCACCGATGTCGGCGTTGCCGACCCAGGTGTCATAGGCGCCGCTCAGGCGGGGGAAGATCACCTTGCGCATGCTGCTGAGATTGCCGAAGTAGAAGTGCAGGGAAGCCGCGTCGCCCTGGTCCAGCAGAGCGGGAAGGGTGGACAACGCATCGGCGAGGTGGTCGCGCACGGCCCTGGCGGCGATCTCGGCCCGTGAGCGGGGCAGGGCGGCCAGCATCTCGTCCCATTCCCCACCCAGCTGTTGGCCGGCCATTACCTCGCCGATCTCGTGCAGCAGGACCGCCTCGATCTCCCGGTCGGTCATGCGCTCCAATGCACCCAGCGGGTCGGTGTCGAACCCGTAGCACTGCACGGCACGACCCATGGCGTTGTCGTGGCGGGCCCAGCGCCATTCCTCGGTCTTTTCCCACAGCAGGCGGCGCAGCGAGTCGCGGCGAATGAAAACGGTATTGCCGAGGGTCATGGCGGGCGGAGCGGAAAGATCGCGGGCGTACTCCTCGGCGGAAACCAGCACCGTGAAGTCGTCGTACCGTTCATGACGTTCCAGACGGGCGAGCAGGAAGTGCGGCTTTGCGTTGCGTCCCAGTCCTCCGCTGTAGACCAGGCCGGCGGGAATGAGGGAGGCATTGATGGTGTCGGTTTCGAACGGGTCCAGGGTGTCCGCCTTGACAGGCAGGGTTTCGAAACCTTCATCAGCCAAGGCGTCCCACAGCTGCTCCCTTTCGTTGAGCCAGCTGCCGACCGCGTCCTTGCTCAGGGAGGCGTCCAGCGAGAAGCCCTTTTCCCAGCGGTAGTATTCGCGCATCTTCAACAGGTAAATGCACAGGGTGTAATCACCCGCATATCTTGCATCGGAGATATGGCAGTTCTTCTGGACCTTGGCGCACAATGTCCGCAATTCATCGTGCATAGAGCCGCTCCGCCTGTTGGGTGGAAATTCCTTAGTAAAATACTCTACTATTGCATGCTAGCACGCGGTCGGGTGATCCGCTAGCGTCCGCGCAACCATGCTGCGGCGCGTTGTGGACTGCGTCAATGCGCCCTATACATGGGAGGAAAATACAGTGCGCGTCAAGAGCCGTTGGAACGCTAAGGACAAGGAACGGACTCCGGAAGACGTTGCCGGCGCGCTGGGCTTCATCGCCTGGCGAATCGCCGGAAACAGCGTGCTGAACCTGGAAAACGAGGACTATCAGACCGACACCCAGGCTCAGCGACTGGACGTGATTGCCGAACTGCTGGCGTTCCTGGTGCACCTGGTCGACCGTCTGGCGTACGGCAAGATTGAGGAGGCCGACCGCCAACGCTACATCGGTACCCTAGGGTTGCGTTTGGCCGATACCATGCAGGACAACCGTATCGACGCCCAGGGGCCGGGCGAATACCGCGCGCCGTTCATTGACCTGCTGAACGAACGCATGGACACCTATGCGGAGTTGCCGTTCGCCGATGGCGAGCCGGGCTTCGGAATGCGACGTTATCTGGGAGACAGAGTCGCGGCAGCGATGGGGCCCAAACACAACAAATGGATCACTCAGCAGATCATGGACATCGAGGTGCCGGAAGCACTGGAAACCCTTCGCAAAGCCCTGCGCAATCTGCTGCCGCAAGCTACGGCGGACTGAAAGGGCATGCCCCTTCAGTCCGCCGCTGCGCTGCGGATCAGTTTTTGACCCAGCTCTTGAAGTTGTCGGCGTCGCGCTTGACGCCGTCGTCGTAGCCGGCGTTGTAGGCGTCATTGACGCGCTGTTCCTCGCGCTTGGGGCTGTGCAGGTAGCCGCCCTGCCAGCCGAGAACGTATTCGGGATCCACGCCCGCCTTTTCCATCTTGTCGACGGCTTCGTAGTAGGTCTGGTTCATCGTTCTCTCCCGTTTCGGTTGAATAAAGCCGGTTCGATGGGTCACATCGCCGCTTTCAAGTGAGCCAGCGCCGCGCCGGAGTCCAGCGCCTTGCGCGCCGCTTCGGCTGCGGACTGGAGTGAGTCGTGGCGCCCTATGTGATGCAGACAAAGGGCCGCCGCGTACACCAGGCTGTCGCGGGTGGCGCCGGCTGCCCCCTTCAGGGCTTCCAGACCGGCCTCGGCGGCAGCCGCAGCCACCGCGTCGGAATCGACCTCGGTGGCGATATTGTCATCCCGCCGGGGCGCCGCCGGCAGATCCTTGGGCAGCGGCACCGCGCGGGTCTTCTGCTCGATGCCCAGGCTGGTCGGGTCGGCGGGTTCGAGCTGCTCTTCGCCCCGGTCGCGATAATAGAAGACGTTGGCCGGTTGCTGCAGCGAGGGGGTGATGCCGCCTTCGACGCCACGCACGATGACTGCCGAATCGAACCCTGCATGGCGGGCCAGCATGGCGTACACCCGCGGGTAGGCCTTGTGCACGTAGCCGGTCAACAGATGGGTGCGGGCGCGTCCCCGGATCGGACCCACCAGGACCTCGACGGTCGTGAGCACCGGCCGTTTGACGATGCTGCGGCGCAGGGGTACCAGGTCGTGCAGTCCGGGGCAGAACTCGCGCTGATCCACATAGGCCCAGCCGATGTCGGGACGCCCGATCTGTTCGGCGGCGGCGGCCGGCGTCAGGTCCACGTTCAGGCCGGCGGCGGCCAGCACCTTGCGGTGAGTGGCGCCGTACTTCGGGCCCACCGAGTCGAGCCCGTGGGACACGGCCGGCATGCCGCAGGCAGCCAGCAGTGGCGCCAGGAAGGGTGAGGCAGGCAGGCATTTGGTGTAGCCGTCATAGGGATCGGCCACGTCCACCAGTTCGTCGACCGGCGCCGTTACCGTGCTAGCCGAATCGATAAGCGCCTGCAGGATGCCCTTGTTCTCGTCGTCCGTCTCGCGCTTCATGCGCAAGGCGATCAGCAGCACGGCTGCCTGCACGGGCTCGGCAGTGCCGGCGAGAATCAACTCCATGGCGGCGCGCGCCTCGTCGTAGGAGAGATTCTTGCTGTACTCGGGCCCGGTGGCTACCTTCTGGATGCACGAGCGCATCGTGACAGGCTCCTTGGCGCTGTCCATTTCCTCCGCCAACATATTGTTTCTCTAAAACTTATTGAACGTGAAACGGTATTCGGTCGCGACGGAGTATAGCGAACTGGTCCATCGGTCAATATATCCCGATGGAGGGGGGGAGGGCTGCGCCGCCAGGGTCCGCCGGTCGTGTCCCCCAATAGGGGTATTCGTCCGACGCACGGCGGTGTTTAGACTTGGCCTCCCAAATCAGTGCACCCGTCCCAGCCGGCGGTAGGGCGATTGGCACGCAAACGGGGGTCATCCCATGTCCGAGTCATCGGAAATCGATATCTCCAGCGGCATGGCCGCTTTCGAGGCCAAACACTTCTCGCGTGCGATGCAGTTGCTGACGCCTTTGGCCGAGGAGGGCAATGCCGAGGCCCAGCATCGGGTCGCCATCATGCACCAGAACGGGCTGGCCGGGGTGCCCAACGCCGCCCAGGCGTTGCGTTGGATGCGGGCGGCCGCCGAACAGGGCCACGCGCTGGCTCAGCATGGGCTGGGCTTCATGTACCTGCAAGGCGAGTGCGTAGAGCGTGACGGCACCGAAGCCGCCAAGTGGTTCCGTAAGGCCGCCGAACAGGGTCTGGCCGGATCGCAGACGACCCTTGCCATGATGTACGAGGAAGGCAACGGGGTGGAAATGGACCCGGAAGAAGCCCGCAAATGGTACAGTAAGGCGGGTTTCTAGACTTTTTCCCGCCCGGCGGCATACGGCCGCCCCCAGCACACTGGGGCTCTGAATCAGATGGCCATAGAGCTATCCAGCGAAGACACCCTGCGCCTCCAGGTTCTCCTGGCCAACGAACTTCACGCGGTGCGCATCGACGAGTCGTCCATGACGGTCAAGGCTCTGACCGATGACGGCGAACGGGCGGTACCCCTCAATCCCACCGGCCGGGATGAACAATACCTGCGGGCGGTTCGCGAGCTGCTGTCCAGCCACGTGCTCGGGTCGCCGGGCGGCTACCCGGTCTACATCCGCCGCTGGACCCGCATGGGCCAGACGCGCGACGGCATTCTGGATCGCCTGCTGCTGCTGGGTGAACCGGAGGCGGTCGTGGCGGTGGTGCATGCCGCAGGACTGACCGAGGAACTGGCGCGGCGGGCATGGTGGGCGCTGCCGACTGCCGACACCGCCCGCCAGATGCTGCGCCATGAAGGCGTCGCGGCCAGTGCCATGGGTCCGGTGCTAGCGGAGTATCTGGTGGAATATCTGCCCTTCGAGACCGATCCACTGTCCATGGCCGAATCGGTGCGTCTGGTGCTGCAGCCGGGCCTGATCGGCGAGCACACGCGGGCCAGCCTGTGGGGGCGCGGTCGCCAGAAGACGGCTTATTACATCGGCTTTCTGCAGGCCGTTCCGGATCAGCTGCCCGACGCGCTTCCCGCCCACCAGAGCTGGGAGCTCGCCTGTGAACGGCTGGCGGCGTTGCGGGCGGCGGGCAACGGCTGTGCCGACCAGCTGTGCCGCATTCTGGGGGCCGGGGGGCAGACCTTTCTCGCCACCGTGGAAGCGGCGTTGCGGCGCCCCGCGGACCAGGACGTGGTGGTGGCGCTGCTGCAGTCGGTGGAAAGCTATTTCCGAGCTGCGCGTCCCGCCGGCACCGAGCCGGAGCCGACCGACATGGCGATCGTGCTGCAGTGCGCCGAGCAGCTGTGTCGCCAGGGGCAAGACAGCGGTGCGCTCGGCGCCGTACTGGAGGCGGCTCCGGAGCTGGAATCGGAGCTGCAGGCGACGGTGGCCTTGTCCATGGTGGGCGAGCCGCTGATACGCCCCATTTTCGCGCGCTCGGACGCCATAGGTTCGGTGATGCGCCGGCAGATCGAGCCGGTGACCAAGCCCATTGTCGAGCAGGTTGCGCGCCTGCGCGGTAGGGGGTAACCGATGGCCGGCCTGCGTTTCGCCAGGGTGGCCCTGGCAGTACGCGCACAGGTGCCCAGTGATGCGCTGGAGCGCTATCTGCCGTTTCCCCCGCGCTTCGTAGGGGAGGAGCTCGCGGGTCAGGCCAACAGCTATGCCCTGGAGAACGAGACCGGCTATTTCCCCGCGCTGGACTATCTGCAAAGCCAGGGTATTGTCGACCAGGATCTGTACAACGCTGCCGAGCAGGCCGGCTGGATGGCCACCCAGCTGGTGCGGGAAGAGGTGCAGGTCCGGCTGCGTCCGGTGGTCGCCAGCCTGACTTTCCAGTCCATACTGTGCACCTCCTTTACCATGCCGACTGTACGGCCGCGGGAACTGGATGCACTGCAGCGCCTGGCAGATCATTTCACGCCCGATACCGTCAAGGTGGAGCTGCTGATGAGCCTGTTGCAGCGGGGCGATCCGAGCGAAGGACTGGAGCGCCTGTCCACCCAGCTGGTGTTCCGCTGGTTGAGCAGTGCGTTTGCGTCCGTGGAGGTCACCGGCGCCCGTGTCATATGACGCGGGCCGGCGCGTTCTCAAACGGTCCCGACCCCGTCGTGCGCTTTGCGTCCTGCGCCGAGAATGGCGGACCAGTCAGACGAGGGAGAAATCAATGACAGCGGTGGTAATGTACTGTACGCAAACCTGTCCGTATTGCGCGCTGGCCGATCAGCTGCTCGCCAAGCGCGGTGCGACGGTGGAGAAGATCGACATCGACACGACGGCGGACGGTTTTGCCGCTATGCAGGCGCGCGCCGGGCGTGACACCGTCCCGCAGATATTCATCGGCGATACCCATGTCGGCGGCTACGACGATCTTGTCGAGTTGGACATGGTCGGAGAGCTGGTGGAGTTGTTGGGGTGATGCCCTCGCCGGGATGGCGGCCGCGGCGGCAAATCAGTCTGTAGCCACGACGGGGACGGCTTGCGGGCATCGCCGTTCGGGTTCCCGGGCCCGCACACGAAGGCCGGGCAAAAAAACAGGGGGCCGGAGGCCCCCTGCATGCATCGCGGTGACAGTCGTGCGGATCAGCGCCGGTTGCCGCTGAAGGCCGCCAGCAGCTGCAGCAGGCTGAGGAACAGGTTGAACAGGGTAACGTACAGCGTGACCGTGGCCATGATGTAATTGGTTTCGCCGCCGTTGACCATCTGGCTGGTCTGAAACAGGATCAGGCCGGACATCAGCAGGACGAACATCGCGGACACCGCCAGGGACAATCCCGGCATGTGGAAGAAGATCGCCCCCAGGCCCGCCAGGAAGGCCACCAGAATGCCCACCATCAGGAAGCCGCCCATGAAGCTGAAGTCCTTGCGGGTGGTGAGTGCGTAGCCCGAAAGTCCCAGGAAGATCACGCCGGTACCGCCCATGGCCATCATGACCAACTGCCCGCCGTTGGTGAACATGCGCAGATACATCTCGATGATCGGACCCAGGGTCATGCCCATGAAGCCGGTCAGCGCGAAGATGAACACCAGCCCCAGCGTGCTGTTGCGGAACTTGGTGGTCAGGAACATCAGGCCGAAGTAGCCCACCAGGGTGATGATCACCCCCGGGTAGGGCATATTCAGGGCCATGGCCAGGCCTGCGGTCATGGCGCTGAACAACAGGGTCAGGGACAGCAGGGTGTAGGTATTGCGGATCAGCTTGTTGGTCGCCAGGGCCCTGCCTTGCGGTTGGGCGACGACGCGGTCAAAAGAGTTCATGCAGCAAAGCCTCCTGCTGGATGGAAGGTTCGGTTGTCTCCCATCAGACTGTGAATTTAACGTCAAGTTCCGGGAATGTCATGGCCAGTGGCCTGAATAACCGGTCGGCCAGCGACGCTGTCCGCCGACGACTGCTCCAAAGTGTACTCGGGTTGACCGCAAAAGCCGACTATCGCTCCCCATGAATCGCCTCATCCGAACGCTGGGTCATCGGTCCAGTCCACGGTCAGGATCCGGCACCCATCGGTGATTCAGACCACGCGGAGGGCCGCACGTTCAGCGACTTGCGCCGGACTTGGGACGCACGTACGACGTCCCGTGGGCGATGCCCCAGCGGTGCTCCCCCGGACGGAGGCGTGCAACCAGCCCCCTACGGACCCGTTTGCGAGTCCCGGTCGAGGCGGTGAACAGTGGTGACCCCGCCGAATCCCGCCGCCTCGGCCCTGCGGCAGAGTGGGGCAGGGTGCTATAATCCGCCGCCACTGCGATTCGATCGGAGAGGTGGCTGAGTGGTCGAAAGCGGCGGTCTTGAAAACCGTTGAAGGGCAACCTTCCGTGGGTTCGAATCCCACCCTCTCCGCCAATTCAATGTATTATACGTCAATCCTAATGTAAGGTTACAAGTCTGGTGGACGTTCCGGGGATTCGAACCCACGGCTCCGAACAGACGGGTTCGACGGCCCCGCGTAGCGGGGACGAACGCCGCAGGCGGCCCCGAAGGGGCGAGGCCTGACAAGGCCGAGTAATCCCATCCTCTGCGCCAACTTTGCTCTAAGCGCCTGGGCCGCAGGGAAGTATTTGCCCCTCCCCGCACTATACATACCCGACTGTTACGTTCACCTGTTTCGTAAGAGGGTGGTCTGCGATAACGCATCCAGCCGATCGGCAGGAGGTTCGGTAACCGATCGACCTCAACCTTCACCCAGCCGGTGCAGACAGTCGACGGCCGCCGTCTTGTAGCACTCGGCCAGGGTCGGGTAGTTGAAGACGTTGCCGGCCAGGGAGTCCACGGTGCCCTGATAGCCCATGACCATCTGGCCGACATGAACCAGTTCGCTGGCGCCCTCGCCGATGATGTGTACCCCCAGCAGCCTTCCCGTGACACGATCCGCGAGCAGCTTCAGCATGCCGCGGTCATCCCCGATGATCTGACCGCGCGCGGTGTGCGCATAGCTCGCACGGCCGGTGACGTAATCCGCGCCTCTCTGCTTCAGTTCCCTTTCCGTCTCACCGGCATAGGAAAGCTCGGGTATGGTGTAGATCGCCATGGGCGGCGGCGCCGGCGAGGCAGCGGAGCGCTTGCCGAAGGCGAAATTGGCCACCAGTCGACCCTGTTCCATGGCAGTGGACGCCAGCGACGGCCTGCCCGCCAGATCGCCGATGATGTAGATGTGTTCCACCGGTGTGCGGAAGTGTTCGTCCACCCGTACCCAGCCGTGATCGTCGGCAACCAGACCGGCGCGGTCCAGATTCAACCCGTCATGGTTGGGCTGGCGCCCCACGGCGTACAGCAGGGCATCGGCCTCGTGAACCGTATCGGCGTCACCGGCCAGCTGTACCCGGTCGCCTTCGCGCCGGATGGACTTCACTCGCGTGCCCAGGTGCAGCGTGATTCCCATGTCCAGCATGTGTTCCATCAGATTGCCGGCGATATCTTCGTCCAGGTACGCCAACAGCTGCTCGTGGGAATCGATCACTGTGACGCTGACACCCAGCGGGGCGAAAATCGTCGCGAATTCGCAGGCGATGACGCCGCCCCCGACTACGATCAGACTTCCCGGCAGGCGTCGCATCTTCAGGATGGAAGTCGAATCCAGTACCCGTTCTCTGTCGAACGGTACATCCGCGGGACGGCGCGGCCGCGAACCGGCCGCCAGCACAATCACGTCCGCCGACAGGTATTCCGTCTTCCCGGAAGTTCCGAGGATGCGTAATGTGTGCGGATCGTGGAAACTCGCTTCGCCGGGAATGATGGTGACGCCGGCGCCCAGCAGTTGCCCGAGCAGGACAGCCTCGGACTTCTCGATGACTGTGTCCTTCTTCTGGATTGCGTCGCTCAGAAAGTCACTGCTCGTTCCTTGCCGCCGGGCAAACGCCTCCCGCATCCCCTTGCCGGCGAAACGCGACGCCAGAAAGGCCGCCTCCCGCAGCGCCTTGCTGGGAATAGTGCCCGTTTGCAGGCTGACGCCCCCCAGATAGGGTTTGCGCTCCACGAGGCCTACCCGCTTGTCCAACTTGGCGGCCTGAATCGCGGCCTGCTGACCGCCGGGCCCAGAGCCCACGACCAGCAAATCGTAACGCTCATGCGCCATCCGGTATCCCCCATGCACCAACGGCCATCGATACCGCGATTGTGCGCCTGCCGGAACATATGGGGAACCCGCAAGCGACGAAGGTGTTCAACGGCTATCCGGCCCGCCTGCTGTACCTGGATGACTACGAGCGGATAGCCCGGCCGTGGTAGGCAACCGTCATATCGCTGTCGCGGTGAACCGGGACCCAAGGGCCATACCGCCGATTGCGGGTGAGTTTGTGGGGCCCGCAAGCCCTTCACCGACCATGACCGTCAGTGTCCAGGTCCGGAATATTGGCTGAGGGCCGTGTCGGGCCGGGAGCCAAGAGGCGGGTCGCAGATCCGGCGAGTCGATATCGATGCGCAGAACGTGGGTCCGATGGGACTCACTCCCCCCCCCCCGCGTGGCCGGTGAGCGGGCGGTTGCGGAGAATGTCAAGGATCGCCGGGGCGGTCCACCCGACGCGGCTTGAGGGATACGCACAAGCGGCGTCCGGCTCCTCAAAGACGGCTCGGCATGGTCTACCGGCCGGGCACCGCTCTTAGAACCCGTCGCCAGTCGTGACGCGGCGAAATCCCAGTTGACCAGAGTCCAGCAGGCGTCCGCGTTTGCACGGCGGCCCTGCGGGGCCGGCGTTGCTTCGGCGTTGCTTCTGTAGCAGACCGGCTGTCGGCGTACACGGTCCATTCCACTGCGCCAGCCGGCGGGTTCAGGCCTTTCAGACGCCCCTTGGCTCGGCTGGGCTGCAGCCGCAAAGCGCAGGATCAAACCACAGCAGTGGTTCTATTCGCTGACGGCCTTGCGCGGACCCGTCAGTGCTCCGGTGGGTGACCGCCGGACTGCGCCGCGCTCGCATCCTCACCTGTCGAACTCCGGTCGCCCAGCAGGCGCCGTACCACCACGTAGAACACGGGGACGAACAGTACCCCAAGGGCGGTGGCGCCGAACATGCCGCCCATCACGCCGGTGCCGATGGCGTGCCGGCTGTTGGCGCCGGCGCCGGTGGAGATCACCAGTGGCAGCACGCCAAGAATGAAGGCGATGGAGGTCATCAGGATGGGCCTCAGCCGCAGGCGGCAGGCCTCCAACGTGGCGTCCAGCAGGCCGCGGCCCTGCTGGCGCATGGTGTTGGCGAATTCGATGATCAGGATGGCATTCTTGGCCGACAGCCCGATCACGGCGATCAGGCCGACCTTGAAGTACACGTCATTTTCCAGGCCGCGCAGCCAGGTGAAGGTGAGGGCGCCCAGCACCCCCAGGGGCACCACCAGCATGACCGCCGCCGGGATTGACCAGCTCTCGTACAGGGCGGCGAGGGCCAGGAACACGACCACCAGGGCCAGGGCGAACAGGATGGGGGTCTGTTCCCCGGAGAGGATCTCCTGATAGGACTGGCCCGACCACTCGTAGCCGATACCGCGGGGCAGATCCTTCTTCACGATCTCCTCCATGGCCGCCATGGCCTGGCCGGAGCTGTGGCCGGGCGCGGCTGCGCCGTTGATCTGTATGGAGCCGTAGCCGTTGTAGTGATCGAGCGCCGGCGGCGCCAGGGTCCAGGCGGTGCTGACCACGCTGCTGAGCGGCACCATGTCCTGGGAACCCCCCTTGCTGCTGGGAATGTAGTAATGGCTCAGGTCCCCCGGGCGGCTGCGATAGGGCGCGTCGGCTTCCAGCAGCACCTTCAGCACCCGGCCCTGGTAGTTGAAGTCATTGGCATACACCGGGGCCAGCATCAGACGGATGGCGTCATAGATGTCGGGCAGGGACAGCCCCATGGCCTTGGCCTGCACGCGATCCACATGCATATGCACCTGCGGCGCGTCCTCCAACTGGTTGGGTCGCACCCCGTAAAGCACCGGGTCCTTGGCGGCCGCCGCCAGCAGCCGGTTGCGGGCCTTCATCAACTCGGCGTGACCCAGCCCGGCCCGGTCCTCCAGCCGGAAATCGAAACCTCCGAAACGCCCCAGGCCGCGGATGGTGGGCAGGTTGACCACGAAGATGCGCGCCCCCTTGATGCTCTGCAGGGCCCCGTTGGCCCACTGAATGAACGGTCCGATCTGTTCGCCGGGTTTGGTCCGTTCACTCCAGTCCTTCAGCCGTATGAAACCGAGGCCCACGTTCTCCCCCTGGCCCACGAAGCTGAAACCGGCCACGTCCAGTACCTTATCCACCGCGGGGTTCTTGCGCAGGATCGCTTCCATCTGGCTGAGCACGCCTTCCGTGCGCGTCATGTTGGCGCCGGGCGGCAGCTGCACGATGGTGAGCGCGTAGCCTTGGTCCTCCTGGGGCAGGAAGCTGGTGGGCAGGCGTGTGAACAGCAGGGCCGCCAGGCCGATCAGCACGGCGAACGCCGCCATCCAGCGCGGGGTATGGCGAATCGCGGCGGCAACCCGTTCGAGGTAGGAGTTGCTGAGCCAGCGGTAGAAGCGGTTGAAGCCGCGCAGGAACCAGTTGGGCTCGCCGTGCGCCGGCTTGAGCAGGCTCGCGCACAACGCCGGTGTGAAGCTGAGCGCCATCAGCGCCGAGATGGCCATGGAGATGGCGATGGTGAGGGCGAACTGGCGGTAGATGGCGCCCACGCTGCCGCTCACCAGGGTCATGGGCAGGAACACCGCCGCCAGCACCGTGGTCATAGCCACCACCGCGCCGGTAATCTGGTCCATGGCCTTGCGGGCGGCTTCCTTGGGCGGCAGACCCTCCTCGGTCATGATGCGCTCGACGTTCTCCACCACCACGATGGCGTCGTCCACCACCAGGCCGATGGCCAGCACCAGGGCGAACAGGCTGAGCACGTTGATGGAGAACCCGGCCACGTACATGCCGGCAAAGGCGCTGGTCAGGGCCACGGGCACCACCAGCGTGGGGATGAGGGTGGCGCGCAGGTTCTGCAGGAACAGCAGCATGACCAGGAACACCAGCACCACCGCTTCGATGAGCGTGTAGACCACTTCCTCGATGGAGATGCTGATGAACTGGGTGCTGTCGTAGGGCACCGTCCAGCTCACGCCGGGCGGAAAGTACTTCGCCAGCTGGTCCATCTTGGCGCGCACCGCGTCCGCCGCCTCAAGGGCATTGGCGCCCGGCGAAAGCTGAATCGCGAAGCCGGCGATGGGTTCCCCGTTGACGCGGGCCTCATGGCCGTAGGCTTCGGCGCCCAACCCGATACGGGCGACGTCCTTCAGACGCACCGTGCTGCCGTCGGGGTTGGAGCGCAGGATGATGTCGCCGAACTGCGCCGGGCTGGTGAAGCGGCTGGCGGCGGTGACCGACGCCGTGATGCCTTGTCCGGGAGGTCCCGGGTCGGCGCCCAGTGCGCCGGCGGCGACCTGCACGTTCTGGTTGCGCACCGCATCCAGCACGTCAGCGGCGCTCAATCGGTAGCCGCGCAGCTTGTCGGGATTGAGCCAGATGCGCATGGCGTAACCGGATCCGAACTGGGTGGCGCCGCCCACCCCGGGCAGCCGCTGGATGGGGTCCAGCACCTGGGCGGCGATCAGGTTGTTGAGGGCATAGGTGTCGAGGCCGGCGTCACTGGACTTGAGCGCCACCACCATCAGGAAGTCGTTGTTGGACTTCTGTACCGTGATGCCGTTCTGGACGACTTCCTGGGGCAGGCGGGGTTCGGCGACGTTGACGCGGTTCTGCACCTGCACGGCGGCGATGTCGGGGTCGGTGCCGTTCTGGAAGGTGAGGGTGATCTGCACCGTGCCGTTGGCCCGGGAGGTGGACTCGAAATAGAGCAGGTTGTCCACGCCGGTGAGCTGCTGTTCGATGACCGAGGTCACCGTCTTTTCGACCACCTCGGCGCTGGCACCGGGATAGGTCGCGGAAATGCTGATCTGCGGCGGCGCAATGGGTGGATAGGCGGAAATCGGCAGGTTGTAGATGGCAGCCGTGCCGGCCAGGGTGATCAGGATGGCGACGACCCAGGCGAATACCGGCCGGTCGATGAAAAAGCGGGGCATCGGGCGCGCTCCTCAGGGCTTGGACGGCGCCTTGGCGGAATCGCGCGAACCGGCCTCCGCCGGTACCGCCTTGGCGGTGGCCCCGGGGCGCACTTTCTGCAGGCCCGATACGATCACCTGATCGCCGTCGGCCAGTTTGCCGGTGACGATCCAGTCCGAACGGGTCATGCCGTGGGTCTGCACGCGCTTTTGCTCGACCTTGCCGGCGCCGTTCACCACCAACACATAAGCCCCGTCGCCGTCGCGTTCCAATGCCGCCTGGGGCAGCAGGTAGGCGTGCTCCAGCCGACCGGTGGTCACCCGGATCGTGACGAACATGCCGGGCAACAGCCGGTGATCCGGGTTGGGCACGATGCCGCGCAGGGAAACGGTGCCGGTGTCGGGGGCTACCGCAAGATCGGAAAAATCCAATCTGCCGGCATGGGGATAGGGGGCGCCGTCGGGCAACATGATGTGCAGACCGGTGCCGGAGCCGGATGCCAACGCCGCCTTGCCCTGGGCGGCCGCTTGTTGCAGCTGTTCGAGCTGCGCCATGGACTGGCTGAAGTTCACATAGATGGGATCGATCTGTTCGACCGTGGTCAGTTCGGTGGGGCTGTCCTGGCCCACCAGCGCGCCTTCGGTGACCAGGGACCGTCCGGCCCGTCCGGATATGGGTGCGGTGACGGTCGCGTAGCCGAGATTCAGTCTGGCTGTCGCCACGTTCGCTTGCGCCTGCTTGACGGCTGCGGCGGTGGTCCGTTCGGTGGCCAGGGCGGTGTCCAGGTCTTGCTGCGACAGCAGCCCCTTGGAGAACAGATTCCGATAGCGCCTGGCGATCACCGCGGCATTGGTCGCACTGGCCTTTGCCTGGGCAAGGGCTGCCTGCTGGGCGTCAAGTGTGGCCTGGAGCGGTGCCGGGTCGATCCGGAACAGCACCTGCCCCTGTTTGACGTCGGTGCCCTCGGTATAGACGCGCTTGAGGATGATTCCCGCAACCCGTGCCCGAACCTGGGCGATGCCGGTGGGCGCCAGGCGCCCCACCACCTCCCGCACCAGCGGCACCGACTGGGCGTGCGCGCGAACCACCGCGACTTCCGGCGTGGGAGGCTGCCCCTGTTGCGTGCTTTCGGGCGCCTTGCCACAGGCGACCAGAAACAGGGCGGCACCCCCGAATGCGAACCAGCGTGAGTACGGGAACTTCATCAAGCACCCCCTCGGAGACACCGCCTGTGGCCCTCGGCGGGCCTGAGAAACTTCTCTGGATGGGACCATCCTGCAAGCAACGGCCAACTGCCGTGGCCAGTACCCCGGACCGACAGCGGATTGCCGGCGCGGACTGCAGGTGCAGTCTATCGGCAAAGTCGGTCGGCGCCCAGTGGGGCGACTCACCAGTCGTTGAGGCTGATACCCAGCCCGATGGCATTGGTTCTGTGGTCATACTCGATCAGGCTCTGGCCATAGCCGGAGAACACCTGCAGATAGCCACGGAGGGTCTGTCCCACGGGAAAACTCCAGCTCAGCTGCCAGGCGCCGCGGCGGAAGGCGCTGGTGAGGTTGTTGCGCGACAATACCGAAACGGTCTGGTGCCCATGGTGGTAGCTGGCCACCCAGCGGCCATAGCCGAGGTAGTGGGCAATATCCGGATTGTGCTGGTGCAGCGTCCAGTCCGGAACCGGGAACCAGGGTTCGATGCGAACCGTCCAGGGGCCGTGAGTGGCCGTGGCGGCGACGTACAGCCGGTTCCATGAACGCTCCAGCGTGCCGCCCCTGCCATTGGACTGGTGCATTCCGCCCGCGTCCACCGACTCCAGTGTCCAGCCGCCCGGCAGCGGCTCCCGCCAGCGGTAGTTGAAGAACATGGAAGGCTCGTAATCCGACTCGCGAAAATACGCCGACCCGACATAGGCCTGCCAGAAGGAGGTTTGCGTGTAGGCCCCGTAAAGGGTCACAGGCAGGCCCGCGATGTCGGTCAGCACCGGCACCTTGAGGCTGACCTGAAACTTGAATTCCACATGGGACACGTGCTGGTTGTCCGGTGTTTGGCCAGCGTAGACCGTCTCATCGGGCGCGGTGACGTAGGAAAGGGGAATGATGTAGTTGGGTTCGTACAAGGAGATGTGGAACGGGCTGTCCGGCGGTGCGGTGGTGGCCGATGAAGGCGTCTGTTGGACAGGCGTCTGGGGCTGTGCGATGACCGGGACGTTGTGAGCAAGCAGCGGCATGGGCTTTCCTTGGTGTTTCACTCCGATTGCGCCGGGTTCTGCGCGCGCAATATGGCGGGAGTTTACTGCGTCTGTTTGCAGGTGAATACCACAGCGCGTTGGAATGAACGGCGCCGCGCGGGGCAGGCGATTCCTCGGCGGCTGCGGGCTGGCGATCGCGGAGACTTTGGTGCTGGTGCGCGGCACGGTATTGGTAGGGCCTCGGCAGCCGGCCAGCCCGCGGCCCGGGCACCGGCGTTAGGCGCACACTGGGGTCGGACCGATTCGTCATGCAAGGAGGCTATCGCCGGCAAGACATGCAGGAGGCCTGCAGAGCGTGCGTCGACAGGCGCTGAGGCAATATCCGGGGTTCGGCAGGGACCGACCGGCCGGCCCAACTGCCAGGCTTCGGTCATGCGCTGAGGACAGATAAGAAAATCGATTGAATCCGTAGATTGTGTGGAAAAATTAATGTGAACTATGGGTTTCTGCCGATCTTGCAGCAGGCCGGGGAAGGGGGCGGATGGTGCGCGTTCGGCTGCACCGGCGGCGGCGATGGCCGTGCCCTGCGCTGTTGAGAACGCCGAGCCGTAAGCCCGCTTATTCCTATATAAGCGCTGTGGTGATACGCTTCCTCTGCCATGAGGACGCGGGGGTTGGTGCGATATGGTCCTCGTTTTGTCGGCCGCGCCGGCTAAGGCCGGTCAGAAGGTGGCCAGGCATCCAGAGACCCGATGCCGTTACCGGTTGCACCGGGTTGGGAGGGGGAATGATCCAGGTCTTGCTGGTGGACGACCATGAGTTGGTCCGTACCGGAATCAAAAGGATATTGAACGACGCCAGGGGCATACGGGTCGTTTCGGAGGCCGGCACCGGCGAGGAGGCCATCCAGATCGTGCGTCAGCGCAAGCCCGACGTGGTGCTGATGGACGTCAACATGCCCGGCATCGGCGGTCTCGAGGCGACGCGCAGGATCAGGCAGATTCACCCGGATCTGCGGGTCATCGTGGTGACCGTGCACGTGGATGAGCCTTATCCGACCCGCCTGTTGGAAGCGGGTGCCGCGGGGTACCTCACCAAAGGCTGCGGCGTCGACGAAATCGTCAGTGCCATACGCACAGTGAGTCAGGGAGAGCGTTACATCGGCGCGGACATCGCACGCCAGCTTGCCCTGTCCATGCTGCCCGGCGGCAAGCGCTCACCTTTCGATCGCCTGTCCCAGCGTGAGATGCAGGTGATGCTGATGGTGACCCAGGGGCACAGTCTCCAGGAGATCTCGGACAAGCTCTGCCTGAGTCCCAAGACCGTGAGTACGTACCGTTACCGACTGTACGAAAAGCTTGGTGTGGCCAATGACGTGGAGCTGACTCACCTCGCAATGCGCCATGGCATGGTGGAACCCCCGCTGAGCATGTGAACCGATAAGGGATTGAATTGCCGAAGCCTGGAACGCTTCCCGGCAGCCCGTCTGCGGCTGCCTCTCCCACCGATTGAGACCGCCTTCAGCCACCATGCGCGCCATGGGGCGTCTTGCGCGCGCGTGACCCGGCCGGAGGGCGGTCCTTCAAGTCCGGCGGTAACTGGACGATAAGGACCTAGGAGCACTTGCATCGGGCCGGGGGCTTAAGGACAGAAGGAAAAGACCGAGCATGGGTACTGCGGCCATTCGTGTGTTGTTGGTTGGTGACTGTTCGTTCGCGCGTACCGGAATTCGCCGTATTCTGGACGACGATGCCGCGCTGCGGGTGCTGGCGGAGGCTGACTCGCCGGATGAGGCCATTCGGGTAGCCCGGAGCCAGACACCGGACATCATGGTGATGGACGTCAATCCACCGGCCGTGAGCGTGCTCGAGGGCACCCGCAAGTTCATGCGCCAGTGTCCTTCGGCCAAAGTCGTGGTGTTGGCATCGGCCCTGGACGATATCCTGGCCGGCCGACTGCTCCAATGCGGCGTGGCCGGCTACCTCACCAAGCATTGCTCGGCCGCCGAATTGCTCGATGCCATTCGCCAGATACACCAGGGCGAGCGCTATCTCAGCGAGGAACTGGCACGCTATCTGGCCATGAACCGCTTGGCCGACAGCGATCGGTCGCCGTTTACGGCGCTGTCCCACCGGGAACTGCAGGTCATGCTGCTGGTGGCGCAGGGCAAGAACGCGCGCGAGATCTCCAGTTGGCTCTGCCTGAGCCCGAAGACCGTCAATACCTACCGCCAGCGCCTGCTGGGAAAACTCGGAGTGCGTTCGGAAGTGGAACTCACCCACCTTGCCGTCCGTCACGGCGTCATCGATATCGGCCGCGTCCAGTAGGACCGGCTCCCCGCTCTTCACCTGCTCCTCAAGCCGGTCCCGCGGGCCCGGGGAAATGCGGCTGTGTCGGCGGTATTGTCCGCCGATGGTGCTAATATGGCCGCTGTTCTTCCGCGGGGTCCGCTGCATCGACCCCGTTCGCACCGGGTAGAAAGGAGCGTGCATGAGCGAGTCGCGCATCAGAGCCCCCGAGCTGCCGGCTCAGCTCGAATGGTTCAATACGGGCCAGCCGGTCAAGCTGGCCGAGCAGCGTGGGAAGGTCGTCATACTGGACTTCTGGACCTATTGCTGCATCAATTGCGTGCATGTGCTGGCGGACCTGCGCTACCTGGAAGAGAAGTACCGGGACGGGCTGACGGTGATCGGGGTGCACTCCCCGAAGTTCCCCAACGAGCGCGTCGCCCGGCAGGTGCAGAAGGCCGTCAACCGCTACCATATCCGCCACCCCGTCGCCAACGACCCGGAGCTGAGGCTGTGGCGCACCTACGGTATCAAGGCGTGGCCGTCGCTGGTGTTCATCGATGCGGAAGGCTACATCGTGGGGGTGCTGAGGGGGGAGGGCCACCGGCGTAAACTGGACCAGTTGATTGCCGAACACCTCGACAAAGCGGAAGACAACCGGGTTCGCCAGCGCAGCCCCATGCCCTTCAAGCCATCGCCCGAACCGCCGTCGGCCCTGAGCTTTCCGGGCAAGGTGCTGGCGACGGCCGAGCGTCTGTACATCAGCGACAGCGGACGTAACCGTGTGCTGGAGACCAACCATTTCGGCCGGGTGCTGCGGGTTTTCGGCAGCGGCAGTGCGGGGCTGCTGGACAATACCGCCGACAGCGCGGCTTTCAACAACCCCCAGGGCTTGGCGCTGGTCGACGAATTCCTCTATGTGGCCGACACGGACAACCATGCCATTCGCCGGGTGCGGCTGCGCACTGGTGATGTGGATACCATTGCCGGTACCGGCGCTCAGGGGCGGGGCGCCGGGACATTCTTCGACGATCCGATCAAGGCGTCCTTGAATTCCCCGTGGGATCTCGCCTATGGCGATGGCAGTCTGTTCATTGCCATGGCCGGCCAGCACCAGATCTGGCGCCTGCATCTGACCAACAATACCATCGGGGTGTATGCCGGTTCGGGTCGCGAAGGCATTACGGACGGGCCTGCCGCCCAGGCCTCGTTCGCCCAGCCATCCGGACTCGCCGTCGCCGACGAACGGCTGTTCGTGGCTGACTCGGAGACCTCCGCCATCCGCCAGGTACGTCTGCCTTTCAATACCGTGAGCACGCTGGTGGGGACCGGTCTGTTCGAGTTCGGCGACGTGGACGGGGCCGGGCGTGCCGCCCGCTTGCAGCATCCGTTGGGCATCAGCGTCGACCCGGCCCGGGGTCGGCTCTGGATTGCCGATACATATAACTCTAAAATCAAGACAATGCCGCTGAAATCGAATTCCGTTTCTACGTTGAAGATCGGCTATGCACTGGATGAACCCGGGGGGCTGAGCGTGCACGGCGATCTGCTGTTCGTGGCGAACACCAATGCTCATGAAATCGTGCGGGTCGACCTCGCACGCAAGAAAGTCGAGCCCATGGAAATCGTGACGCTCGATGACTGAGTCAGCGGTTTTCGACCCGGGCTGCAGGCAATGCCCGCGGCTGGCGGAGTTTCTCGACGAGGTCCGCAGCCGCCATCCGGATTACCAATGTGCACCGGTGGCTCCGTTCGGCGATGCAAAGGCGCGGTTGTTGATCGTGGGACTGGCGCCGGGCATGCACGGCGCCAATGCCAGTGGTCGGCCGTTTACCGGCGACCATGCCGGGATCCTGCTGTACCAGACGCTGTTCGATTTTGGGTACAGCACGGCCCCCGAATCCCGGGCCCGCGACGACGGGCTGCGCCTGAAGGGGGCGCGCCTGACCAATGCGGTGAAGTGTCTGCCTCCCCAGAACAAACCTGACGGTTCCGAAGTACGGACCTGCAACGGCTTTCTGAAGGCGGAACTGGCGGGTCTGCCGCAAGGTGCCGTGGTGCTGGCGCTGGGGCGCATTGCCCACGGTGCGGTACTGCGGGCCCTGGGCAAGCGCCAGGCCGAATTCGCCTTCGGCCATGGGGCTCAGCATCCCCTGGAGCGGGGCTGGCTGCTCGATTCGTACCATTGCAGCCGCTACAACACTCAGACCCGCCGCCTGACGCCTGCCATGTTCACGGCCGTATTCGAACAGGCCGACCGCCTGCTGGGCAGGGAACGGTCGCGCCGCCCGGCAATCTGACTGGTTGATCCGATGCCGAAGTCGTCCGAAAATCCGGCCTTCGATGCGAAGGGCTTTGTGCGTACCCTGACCACCCGGCCCGGGGTGTATCGGATGCTCGGTGCGGACGGCGAAGTGCTGTACGTGGGCAAGGCGCGTAACCTGAAGAATCGGGTATCGAGTTATTTCCGCAGCGGCGCCCAGAGCATCAAGACCCGCTCCCTGGTCGGGCAGATCACCGGCGTGCAGGTAACCGTCACCAACACCGAGGGCGAAGCCCTGCTGTTGGAGAACAACCTGATCAAGGAGCTCAAGCCCCGCTACAACGTGCTGCTGCGGGACGACAAGAGCTATCCGTACATTTATTTGTCCGCCGAAGACGAGTATCCGCGGCTGGCATTTCACCGCGGCGCGCGGCGCGGAAAAGGGCGGTACTTCGGGCCTTATCCCAACGCCGGCGCCGTGCGCGAAAGTCTGAATCTGCTGCAAAAGACCTTCCGGGTGCGTCAGTGCGAGGAGAGCTTTTTCCGCAACCGATCGCGACCCTGCCTGCAGTATCAGATCAAACGCTGCAGCGCCCCCTGCGTGCGGCTGCCCTCACCCGAGGAATACGCCCGCGACGTGCGTCACACCGAATTGTTTCTGGAAGGGCGCAGCAGTGAGGTGATCGACGAACTGGTCGGGCGCATGGAGGATGCCGCCGCCCACATGGAGTACGAGCAGGCGGCGCGCTACCGGGACCAGATCGCCACCCTGCGGCGGGTGCAGGAGCGCCAGTATGTGAGCGGCGAGGGCGGCGACCTGGACATCGCCGCCTGTGTCGTCCGGGGCGGCATGGCCTGTGTGCAGCTGTTCATGATCCGAGGCGGACGCAACCTGGGCAACAAGACCTTCTTTCCGCGCGCACCGGAGGATGCCGCGGCGGAGGATGTGTTGGCCGCGTTCGTTGCCCAGTTCTATCTCGCTCACGAGACGCCGCCGGAAGTCCTGCTCAACCAAGCCCTGGAGGACGGGGAACTGCTGGAGCAGGTGCTGAGCGATCGCGCCGGCCACAAGGTGGTCCTGCGGGACCGGGTGCGGGGCGAGCGTGCCCGCTGGGTTGCCATGGCGGTGGCCAACGCCGAACATGCGCTGGATGCCAGACTGTCCACCCGGGCCGGCATGTTCCAGCGGGTGGAGGCTCTGCAACAGGTGCTGGAGCTCGACGAGGCACCCCAGCGCATGGAGTGTTTCGACATCAGCCACACGCGCGGGGAAGCGACGGTGGCCTCATGCGTGGTATTCGATGGCGAGGGTCCCGTAAAATCCGACTACCGGCGCTTCAACATCGAGGGTATCGAGCCCGGCGACGACTACGCTGCGATGGAGCAGGCACTGCGGCGGCGCTACACCCGGCTCAAGCAGGGGGAGGGCAAGCTGCCCGACCTGCTGCTGATCGACGGCGGCAAGGGCCAGGTGGCTGCGGCCTGCCGGGTGCTCGAGGAGCTGCAGGTGGAAGGGGTGCAGGTGGTGGGCGTGGCCAAGGGGCCGGAACGCCGGCCCGGCATGGAGACCCTGCACGTGGTCGGTGACGGTGAGCGTCATCTGCCGCCGGATTCGCCGGCGCTGCATCTGATCCAGCAGGTGCGGGACGAGGCGCACCGGTTCGCCATCACCGGCCACCGCCAGCGACGCAGCAAGGCCCGCAGTACCTCGCCGCTGGAAGCCATTCCGGGGGTGGGACCCAAGCGCCGCCAGCAGCTGTTGCGCCAGTTCGGCGGCATCCGGGAACTGGCCCGCGCCGGGGTGGAAGATCTGGCCAAGATTCGCGGCATCAGCCGGGAGCTCGCTCAGGACATCTACGATGCCCTCCATGGTGGAGGGCGGTGACAGTATGAATCTGAACCTACCCAACCTACTGACGCTGGCGCGCATCGCCCTGATACCCATCTTCGTGGTGGTGTTCTATCTGCCCTTCGCGTGGAGCCACGGGGCCACGGCAGTGCTGTTCGCCCTGGCGGCGGTGACCGACTGGCTGGACGGCTACCTGGCACGGCGCCTGGCCCAGATGTCCGCCTTCGGGGCGTTCCTGGACCCGGTGGCCGACAAGTTGATGGTGGCTATCGCCCTGATCCTGTTGGTGCAGGCCGAGCGATTCCGTGTTCTTCACAGTGGCCGCCGCCGTCATTGTCGGTCGCGAGATCGCCATTTCGGCGCTGCGCGAATGGATGGCCGAGCTTGGCAAACGCACCAAGGTGGCGGTGTCGGTGATCGGCAAGGTCAAGACTACGGCCCAGATGGTGGCGATCGTGCTGTTGCTGTACCGTTATCCTGTCGGGCAGTTTCCCACCCATGTGGTCGGGCTGATCTGCCTGTATCTGGCCGCTGTCCTGACGCTCTGGTCGATGGCCATCTACCTGCGGGCCGCATGGCCCGTGCTGATGGATGAGAGCACCCCCCGGGCGGAATAAGCGGGGGAAGCCCTTGACAGTCAAAAGGGTGACGATAAAATAGGCGGCCTCCAAAGCGGGAATAGCTCAGTTGGTAGAGCACAACCTTGCCAAGGTTGGGGTCGCGAGTTCGAGTCTCGTTTCCCGCTCCAAATATTGTCCTCTCCGAAAAAGCCGCCTTAGGGCGGCTTTTTCGTGCCACTGCGATACGGTCTGGACCGCAGCCGTGCGGCCGGGCCGCTTGATGACATCCCGCCGTGCCTGTCTGGGGGCGGATCGGGATGGCATGAATCAGGGAAACCCTTTGCTTTCCATGTACAGCTGGCGGCTGGTCGGGGGAATGTAGAGCTCCTGGTAGTAGACCGGAAAGTCTTTGCCGGCATAAGCGGTAGCCTGTACCAACACCCCTACCGTATGTTCCTGCACTGCGATTTCCCGGCACACCGGCGGCGGTAGCTCGACTTGCACCAGCCGTTGTTTCATGGCGGTCAACGGGCGGCCGATTGCCCGCGCGATCAGTGTCTTGAGGTTTGCCCCGAAAAGGGTGTTCGGCGGTGCGTCCAGAAACTCGGGCACCCGGTCTGCGCGCACATAGAATTTGCTGTAGACAACGAACTCGTCATTGATTTCCATACGACGGTCGATCTGGATGACCGATTCCCGTCCCTGGTGCAGCGGTGCCGACCATGGCCCGTGGTGGCGTCTCACGGTGCGACTCAGCACGACCGTGAATACAGGCAGAAAGGATTGGCCATCGTCGCCCAGAAAGCGGCAATGCCAAGGCTGGTCCAATTGCCTGGGGCGGTCGGGCAAGACAGTGCCATAGCCGCGCCGGCGCTCGACGTACCCTTCCTCGGCCAGACTGCGCAGTGCCCGCTGTACGGTGCCCAGGCTGAAAGGGCTTGCCTGGGCAAGCTCGCTCTCCGTGGGAAGCTTGCTGCCGGGTTCCCAAAAGCCGTCGGAGATGGCCGCAAGCAATGCGCCACGTAGCGCAACATGCTTGGGCATGGAAGGATCTGGCGCCGTCGCGTAACGACGTACGAAGGCCGCCGTTCGGGGGGTGTGGTGGTTGGAATCCGGTTTCTCGCGCATGGTTCTCTCGATCTTTTGAGCTTGACAAGAGCCGAGCCGTCTGGCTAGATGCTGACAGCCCAATAACTACATAGTAAGTAAATCTACTATATAGTTACTGGAAGATAAATACGCGCTCGGGATGTCGCCGATACGGGCGCTGGGCGCACCTTCTGAGATTTTGCCGACCGACATGTCTTTTTCCGTGTCCGTAGGGTTTGCGGCTGCCTCAATTCCTGCCGGCTGTGGGAATCGGTCGCTGTTCGTTTCTCGGCAATCCGTTCCCTGTCCATCGTCATCAAGGCTGCGAATCGCGGCACGCACGCCCGGGCCGGCACCCGTCGAACTGCCGGCCGGCAACCGGTGCCGCTGCTCGTCCCGTGCGCGCTTGAAGCCCGCCGCGAGGTCGATACGGGACAACGCCCGAAGCCGTGGGTCCCGGAGCACCGCGCCGATTCCTTCGGTGCGTTTAGTGCCCCGTCCCAAGTGGACACTGACGGTTTCACTGACAAAGTGCCCGCCGCGCATGCAAGGACTGCGGCTGCAACACGAACTGCAACGACAGGCCGACCGGGCAGAGCTACCGGGAGGCGGGCTGCACCCCGTGCAGGTGCCGCCGGCTTCATGGCAACGCCCGTTTGACTGTCTTTGGAGGTGAAGTGCCGGGGAAGAGAGGGCTCCGGCAGTTCGAACGATAGTCCCGAGTTCAGAGGGCAAACCACGAAAGGAGGAGGTCCGATGAAAAAATCAGTCTCGCTGGCCGCGCTGCTGGCGCTCGTGCTTGCACTGCCGGCCACGGTCCGAGCGCACCCGTACGTGCTTTCGTTGTCGACGTGGGGCAGTCCCAAGCATCCTCAGGTGACTCATTTTGTGCCTGAATTCGTGAAGTTGGTCGAGCGGCGCAGCCACGGTCGCATCAAGTTCCGGGTATTCAGCGGTGGCGAAATGGTCAAGCAGCGTTTCGTACCCACTGCGATACCCCAGGACACCGTGGATATTTCCTTGACCACGTTGGACAGTTGGGCCGGTCGGATACCCGAGACATCGATTCTGACGAGCCCGCTCTGGACATGGTCGATGCAGGACGCGCTGCACGGCCTGGTGCCCGGGAAACCCGTTTTCGACTATTTCCAGCATAAACTCGAGGCCCAAGATGCGCGGATGATCGCCATGTTCGACATCGGGCCGCCGGTACTGGTGACCAACTTCCAGCTGAGAAATCCCTCGGACTTGAAGGGCCACACCATGCGGGTGTATTCCAAGGGCGCCGGGTTGGTGATGCAGACTCTGGGTGCGGCGCCGGCAACTATCGGTGTGGGAGAGGTGTATTCAGCCCTTCAGCGCGGGACCGTGCAAGGGGCCATGGGCGGCCTGGGCGGAGCGGTTGGTCTCAAGTACTACGAGGTCTCCAAGTACACGTTCGCACCAATGGGAGCGCTTGGCACCATGATCCATGCGTACGTGATGAACGAGAGCAAGTTCGAGTCGCTGCCGCCCGATCTGCAGAAGGTCGTCATGGAGTCGGCTACGCAGGCGCGAAACGATGCGCAGCGGTATCTGATATCCAGCTATGGCTCGATGTTGAATACGATCCGGGACCATGGTGTGGATGTCTACGAATTGCACCGCGGCACGTCCCAGTGGAAGAAATGGAGGGCGGCACTGGAGCCGCTGACCAAGAAATCCGAGCATGCCTACGCGCCGAAGCTCGTGAAGATGGTCGCTTCGCAAAGCGGTTCCTGACGGCGTTTCAGGCACTAGCCACTTAGACTTCGGAGGCGTAATGCGAAACGGTCTCGCTTGCGGGTGCAGGTGGCTGTGCCATGGCATGACCGCCGTGTCGGTCGGTTTGCTGATGCTGCTCGCTCTGCCGATCACCTATGACGCGACAGCCCGGGCTTTCGGGCACCCCACCATCTGGGTGTTCGAGGTGACGATGTACGCACTGATCGCCACGGGGTTTCTGGCGAACCCCGTGGCGACCCGATCGGGCGCCCATTTCCGGGTGACGGTGCTGCACAAGCTGTTCCCGCGCTGGCGGCGGGCTCTGAATGTGTTTTCCCATCTGATGACCCTGCTGTTCGCTGCGATTCTGGTCGGGGCCGGCATCTACTTTGTCTGGTATTCCTGGTCCAACGGCATCCGATCGGCGACGTTGCTCGGTGTGCCTCTGTGGATACCGCAGTTGGCGTTGCCGGTGGGCGGGTCAGGCCTGTTCCTGCAGACCCTGGCGTTCCTCCTGACCGGCGAAGAACCGTCGGAAGAGGATAGCGAAGGCGTGGGGGACTGACGCGATGGCTGACTTCCTGTTCAACTACGCCGGCTACATTGCGATCGTTCTGCTATTCCTGTTTATGATTCTCGGCGTTCCCGTGTTCGTGTCCATGGGGTTGAGTGCGCTCTTTGCAAGTCTGCTGATCAACGATCCAAGCCATGTGGTGCGCACTTTCATTCAGACCACCTGGCAGAGCGCATCGATTTTCGAGATGGTGGCGCTTCCCCTGTTCATATTTACCGGCACCATCATGCAGTGCACGGACGCAGGGCGTGACCTTTTCGCCGTCACCAAGGCGTGGGTGGGGTCGGTGTCGAATTCATTGGGCGTCGCGACGATTATGGCGTGCGGGATATTCGCGGCGATCAGCGGGTCCAGCATTGCGACGGCCGCAACGGTTGGGCTGGTGGCGATACCGCTGTTGCGGGAGGAGTCTTACGGAGATCGGCGAGCATCGGGATTCGTGGCGGGGGGAGGTACCCTGGGGATCATCATTCCGCCGTCGATACCCCTTATTCTCTATGGAGTGATGACGGAAACGTCCATCGGTCAGCTGTTCATAGCCGGCATCGTGCCCGGCCTCCTCATGTTGGCCCTGTTTGCCCTCTACGTGTACGTCAGCCGACCCCGCGTGCGCGTGACGCATTCGATGACAGCGGCCGAGCGCTGGCGCACGACCGGCAGTTCGATTGGCGTCATCCTGCTGCCCATAGCCATTATCGCGGCCATATACACGGGCGTGTTTACCCCGACAGAGGTCGGTGCCTTGTCGGTGGTGTATGTCGTTGTGCTCGGGTTCGTTCAGCGGCGCCTGACCTGGTCGAAGCTGCGGGCCGCGGCGCTGCTCGCAACCAAGACCACGGGCATGCTCTACATGCTCATCGTGTTCGGGCAGTACTTTGCGCATTTCCTGACCTACGAGCAGATTCCCCAGGCCATAGCCAACGCCATCGTCGCAAATGCAGGCGGCGTGGGCGCAGTGACGCTGATGATTCTCACCTACATCGTCCTCGGCATGTTTCTCGAGAGTACGGCAATGCTGCTGATCTCCATTCCGATATTCGCCCCGGTAGCACAACAGGCGGGCATGACTCCGATCACATTCGGCGTCTTCGCTTGCGTGGCAATGGAAATTGCGCAGATATCGCCGCCGGTGGGCGTGAATCTTTTCACGATCAACGGCATCACGCGGATTCCGCTCTGGACAATCGCGAAAGGCGCCATGCCGTTTCTGGTGATGCAGATCATCATGCTTTATCTCGTCTATTATCTGCCGGCCCTGACGCTGTGGCTGCCGGGAACCACCTAGTGGGCCATGGGGGGAATAGGGTGTCTCTCAGAGCCCCGCTAATGGGTCAAGGCAAGGCGCGGTGCGCAGGGAATGGCGGGCCCTTTCCAAGCAGGGCAACGCGGCATTGGCCCATTAGCGGGGCTCCCTTCGGGCCGGGCCACAAGTCGCCTCGGCCGGGTTGCACTCGATTGAATTGGCTACGGCCAGTCCTGCGCTCGTGCGCGTTGCCGATGGGGCTTGTGGACCGGCTGAGAGTCACACTATTTCCGGCATGGACCACCAGATTCAAATTCGTAGCGAACGCAATGGGGTGATGGCAATGAAACTGACCGAGTACGAACAGGCCATGCTGGCGGGGGCGCTCGGCGAGCCGAAGCGGCGCGCCATCGAGCAGCAGATACAGGTGGGCCAGTTCTTCGATGCGGAGGATTTCGTCGAGATCAGTCAGGCGCACATCATGGGGGATACGGAGTCGTTGGGAGCCGCCGGTGTCGCTTTTCTGGAAAGCATCGCCGCATACCCGGAAGCGGAGCGCCGAGTCAGCGTGCCCACCATTACCGACCCGCGCGGGATCGATATGTGCAGGTACCGGCAGCTCAAGCAGCGCAGCGAATGGGCGACACTCGAGCAGCGGGCCATCGATGCCATGCGCGCGTTGGGAATTCTTATGACCGATACCTGTATCAACTACCAAACGGTGCAGGCGCCCGTGCAGGGACAGCATCTGGCGTTCGGGGATACCGGGGTGGTGATCTACTCCAACAGCGTCTGCGGGGCGCGCAGCAACTTCGAGGGCGGCCCGGCCGCACTGGCTGCCTCGCTGACCGGACGCACTCCAAGATACGGCTACCATCTGGATCGGTGTCGCCAGGGGACTCATATGTTCGAGATCCAGTTCGAGCCGGGAAACCTCACCGAATGGGGAGCCCTCGGCGCCATTGTCGGGCGCCAGTCAGGTTCGTACTGGACAGTACCGGTATTGACCAATCTCGACACGGAGCCCGGTTCCGACGAACTGAAGCATTTCGGTGCAGCCATGGCAAGCTACGGGTCTGTTCCTCTGTTTCACATAGTCGGAGTGACCCCGGAGGCTCACGATATCGGGAGCGTATTCGACGGCAAGGCACCGGCGCCGACACCCATCACGCGTGCGGACCTGGAGGAGTTCTACGAGTCTTTCGGGCGGCATGACGACAAAGTGGACGTGGTCGTCTTCTCGGCGCCACAGCTTTCGCTGCTGGAACTCCAACGGGTTGCGGAACTGCTCAAGGGGCGCAAGGTCCACGAAGGCACCGCGTTGCTGGTGGCGACATCGCCCGAAAACAAGTCGGGGTGTGATCGGATGGGCCTGACGTCACTGATAGAAGACGCCGGCGGCGTGGTCCTGAGCGGGGTGTGTTTCTATCAGATGTACGCGCGGGAGACCGGACAGGCCAACGGGTGGAAGCGCCTGCTGACCAATTCGGCAAAACTGGCGAACATCATCGGTGGCTATGGGTATGAGCCGGTACTCGCTCCAATGGAGGCGTGCATTGAAGCAGCAGTGAAGGGGAGAATGTGAGGATGCCGAAAGTCACGTATCGTGGTCACGTGGGAATCGGACCGAAGGTGAGCGGCGAGGCCTTGGTCGCGAAGGACAATTTCAGCGCCCGTTATGATCTGGACCGCGTTGGCGGCGTCTTTTCCCGCGAAGCGCATCGCCTATACGGGCAAAGCTACGTGGACAAGATCCTGGTTCTGAATACCGCCAAAGGAGGAGTGGCCACGGCCTGGATGCTCCATGAAATGGTATCCAGACGGATGGCGCCTGCCGCGCTCCTGCTGAACTCGGCGAATCCCATAATGGCACAGGGCGCCGCGCTGGCCGGTCTGCCGTTCATGGATCGATTCGAGCAGGATGTCACGGAGGTGATCAAGAGCGGGGACCGGGTCACGGTGGACCCCCAGGCCGGAACCATCACTGTTCAGCGTGACGGCGGCTAGACGAGTGTCGTAAGGCGAACCAGTGGGGGCAGTCATCGACGTAGCAGATGAGAGCGAGTGCTCCAAACGGCGTTTCGGGCCGTACGGTTTACCGGCATGGCATTCCCAGAGGCGGGCGGAAGAACGGCGGAGAACGTTCCGGCCGCCAAATTGACGATGCCGCGATGCGCTGATATATTACCGGCCTCTGAGCGCCCGCTCCCTTGTTTGACAGACCGCGCGAGCCACCGTGTCAGTCCGCGGGGGTAGTTCGTTTTCGCTTCTGGTTATAGTCTGTGGCGCTGTGCCGGACACCGGCTGGGTGGCAGAGTGGTTATGCAGCGGCCTGCAAAGCCGTGGACGCCGGTTCGATTCCGACCCCAGCCTCCATTTTCCTTTCCTTTCCGCGCCCACCCGGGGCCGCTACAATCCAACCTTCCCCCTACGCCCGGGTGGCGAAATTGGTAGACGCAAGGGACTTAAAATCCCTCGGTGGCGACACCGTACCGGTTCGAGTCCGGTCCCGGGCACCACTTCCATTCAAAACCGGGGTCAGATCCCGGTTTCCTCGAACATTCAGGCCCCTAACAGGCCTGTTGCGGTACAGCGTGACTTTCCAATCCAAGCAAGATCAGCCAATACTGGGCTCTGGCCCCGATGTTGTATCCAGGAACCGTTCCCATGGCGGCGGAGGTGGTGCGCGTGATGCTCAAGCTAGCCCTACCGCGGCGAGGACCGGGAACCGCAGAGTTGCACAGTTGCCGTCGCCTGCGGGCGGCCCTGGTTGCCGCGGCGGCGGGCGTGCTCTTCGCGCGTGCGGGTATCGTCTGTGCGCAGGGTCAGTTGAGCCTCTCGCTGGCCGCGAATAGTGTTGCGACGGTTGCCGGTGCCGAACGCCCCGCGTTTGCGGCGGGGCGACAATTGTCGCTCGATCGGTTCCGCGGACCCGATGGTGAAACCGACGGCGGGGGGGCGTCGGATCAGACAGGTTTTCGCACCCGCGCTTTGATGTGGGGCGGTGCGGCGGCGGTGGGGATTTACGGCGCGACAACCTGGTGGAAGGCGGGCGTTGGCGGGCACTTTCGTTCCACGGACGAGGGTTGGTTCGCACAGGATACCTACGCCGGCGGCGCCGACAAGCTGGGTCACCTGTACAGTGCCTATGTCGGTACGCGCCTGCTGACCCGCGGGTATCAATGGGCGGGCAACGACCGACGGCGATCCATGAGACTGGCCGCTGCCACGACCCTCGGTACGCTGATGGCCGTGGAACTGATGGACGGATTCTCCAAGGAGTACCGGTTCAGCCTTCAGGACGCGGTCATGAACGCCGTCGGGACTGGGATGGGGCTGGTACTGGAGCAACATCCGCAGTTGGACAATCTGATCGGATTCCGCCTTCGCTATTGGCCGTCCGAAGGCGCTGCCTTCGACCCGGTGGACAACTACTCGGGTCAGACCTACCTGTTCGTGCTCAAGGCGGAAGGCATCCCGCAGTTGGAGCATTACCCGCTGCTGCGTTACCTGGAACTGGCGGTGGGGTATGGGTCCAGGGGCTACGAATCCACCAATCCGGCCGGCCACAGCCGCCATGTGTACTATGGCCTGACGCTGAATCTGTCGCGGGTGCTGAACGACACCGTGTTCCGTGGCGAACGCCGAGCAAGCACGGCACAGCATGTCGCCGATACCTTCCTGAAATTCGTTCAGCTGCCGGGCACAACGCTGCTGGCGGACCATCAGCTCTCCAGATAGCCGAATGCATGCACTGCATGCAGTCGGAGACGATTCAGGCGGTAACGCTCACCCGGTTGCGGCCGTCGTTCTTGGATCGGTAGAGGGCGCGGTCCGCCGCCGCCAGCAGGGTCGGTATATCGGTCGTCTCGGAGGAACAGACACCGAAGCTGGCGGTGATGGAGGGTTCCACCCGGTTAGCCGGCGATTGCTCTATGCAGCCCCGCACCCGGTCATGACCGCCTTGCGCACGCGTTGCTTGCTGTCGTCGTCGGGTCGTGCCCCCCGATTGGCGACTTCCCACAAGGTGTCGAACAGGCGCGCGAACAGATTCATTTTATGATCTCCCTTCATCCGCTGGATCGGCCGCCCGAGGTGGTTGAATAGTGCATGTGCTCTTGTCGCTGTTCCGAAGTCACCCAGCGTTGACATGCGCGCGCAAATTAGCACAAATGTCATACGCTGAGCCGTTAAAGATTCGTTAGGTTTTCGAGATCGTTCGGACCTGTCACCGGCGCCCTGTGCGCAGCAGATTGCCGTTGCGAATTCCCCGCGAAGTTCCGCCCACTTGTGCGCCGGCGCGGATTCCGTCAACCTCCGGCCGGTAAGTGGGCCCCGCGGGCGAACCGCGGTCGCATGACTGTCGAACGATGGGCTATGGACCGAACGGAGCGTTTCTACCGGCTCCAGCAGCTGCTGGAACAGCGGCGCGTAGTGCCCCGCGAGGTGGCGCTGGCGGAGCTTGGCGTTTCGCTCGCCACCTTCAAGCGGGACCTGGAATATCTGCGCGAACGCCTGCACGCGCCCATCGTCTGGGATCGGGAGCGGGGCGGCTATCGCTTCGAGGCTTCCGATCCCCAGGCGCCGCGTTACGGGCTGCCCGGGCTTTGGTTCAACGCCTCGGAAATCTATGCCCTGCTGACCATGGAGCAGTTGCTGGCCAACCTCCAGCCCGGCCTGCTGGAGGCCCATGTGGAACCGTTGCGCCAGCGCATCCGGTTGTTGCTCGACAGCGGCGACCACGCCGCCGAGGAAGTCAGTCGCCGCATCCGGATTCTGCAGTCCGCCGCCCGGCAGGTGGATGCGGGCCGTTTTCAGGGTATCAGCCATGCGCTGCTCAATCGCGTGCGATTGCGGATCACCCATTACAGCCGCGCCCGGGACGAGGAGAGCGTGCGTGAGGTCTCTCCCCAGCGGCTGGTCTACTACCGGGACCACTGGTATCTGGATGCCTGGTGCCACACCAGAAAGGGCCTGCGCAGCTTTGCGGTGGACAGCATCCGCGCTGTGCAGGGCTTGCAGGTCCGGGCGCGCGAGGTGGCCGCCGCAACCCTGGAACGGGAACTGGCCTCCGGCTACGGCATCTTTGCGGGCACCCGCACGCGGTGGGCCGCGCTTCGGTTCACCCCGCAGCGGGCCCGCTGGGTGGCCGAGGAACGCTGGCACCCCCGTCAGCGGGGCTGGTTCGAAGCGGACGGCCACTACCGACTGGAGCTGCCCTACGCCGGGGCCCAGGAACTGGTCATGGATATCCTGAAATATGGCCCGGACGTGGAGGTGCTGGGGCCGGCGGAGTTGCGTCGGACCGTCGCCGAGGCCCTCGCGGAAGCAGCCCGCCAGTATCGGTAAAGGTGGCTCATCCTGTGAGCCACCGCCCGGAGCATAGTGGAATACCGTCCAAACCTGAGGAGGGTATCCCATGTCATATCGAAGCCCCATTAGGCGAGCCGCGGCTGCCGCTGCACTGATCGCGGTTGCCGCTGCCACCGTCAGTGCCGCTGCCGGGCTCAGCTCCGGTCGCCGCGAAGCTGGCCTGCGTACCTACGTCGCGGGGGTGCCGCTGCGGATCGGTCCCCTGACACCGTTGACCCGGGTGTTCCACCCGGGTCAACGCCTCCGTCCGGTGCCGTTGGCCTGCGGCGCACCGCTGGTCTGTCCGATCGCCCTGTACCGCGGAGCGCAACGGGTTGGCTATCTTCCCGGAGGCGCGGCCCGCGCCATCGATCGTCTGCTGGCCGAGCGGCGCAAGGTCTCCGTACAGGTTGTGGAAGTCGATCAGGACGATCCGGTGCGCGGCACACGCATCCGGGTTGCCTGGAGCAATTGAAATTCGCCCAGCGACACCATGCTGCGCTGCGACTGCTCTGCGTTGACGTCCTGCGGGGCTGAATGGCCGTTCTTGCCGTGGCTGGATGGGTGCCTAGTGGTATGTGCGAGGCGTCCGCTAGGCATTCGGCGCCGGTTTGGCGGACATCCCGGGTATTAATCCCGCAGCGGCGGAGGGCGATTGGCCGCCGGAAGTGGCCGGTCGTCCCGCCGGTGCCCCGACCTCCGCCCATCGGCCACGAGGTGCCTGCGGGGCGGGATTCGTGGTACCTTTCTTTCGCCAGGGTCACTGAGAGCGTACGGATGGACGAATCCAGCCATTTATGGGGCATGCTACCGCTCCTTTTTGCCACCTTTCCCCTCACGTTCATTTGCTATCAAGTCGCCCGCGACCGCAAGCGCCGGTTCGGTCTGTGGACGGTGCTCTCGTTCATCCCCTTCGTGAACTATTTCGTGCTGTTGTACCTGATCGGCTCCCAGAGGCTCCGAGCCGAGGGCCGCAGCCGCAGACTGCGGGCGATCGCCGACCTGATCGGCCGATAGCGGCTCGCAAGGCGGTGGGTCTGCGTTGACCCTGCGCCCGGCTCAAGGTACGGACGTTGAGTGCGCCCCGCGGTGCACGGCGAAACATCGCCCCACGGGTTTCTGTGCCCCGGTTTGTCGATGGATTAGACTCCCACTGACCCACTATCGCTGGAGAGGGCGCCGGCGGGCGTCCCAGGGGGCGGGAGATGGCGGCGATTCTGTTCGACCTGGACGGCGTGCTCTATCAGGGCGACCGTGCCATCGCGGGCGCGGCCGCTGCGGTCGTCTGGTTCCAATCCCGGAACGTTCCCCATCTGTTTGTCACCAACACGACCTCCAGACCCCGCAGGGCATTGGTGGAAAAGCTCGCCGGTTTCGGCATCCGTGTCGATGACCGCCGGCTGCTGACGCCGCCGGTGGCGGCCGTCCACTGGCTCGCGCAACAGGTCCCTGGCGAGATCGCTCTGTACGTGCCGGCGGCTACCCGGGACGAGTTCGCACAGCTGTCCACGGCGGCTCCGGGGACGGCCGAGGTGGGCGCCGTGGTGGTGGGCGACCTGGGGCATGAGTGGCGTTTCGAGACATTGAACGAGGCGTTCCGGCAGCTGATGGGGCCGTCCCGGCCGCCGTTGGTCGCCCTGGGGATGACCCGTTACTGGCAGACCCCGCAAGGACTGCAGCTCGACGCCGGCCCGTTCGTGGCGGCGTTGTCCTATGCCGCTGGCGTGGAGCCGGTGGTCATGGGCAAGCCGGCGGCCGGGTTCTTTGCGGCGGCTTCGGCCATCCTCGGCTCGACTGCATCCGGGACCGTTATGATCGGAGACGATATCCGGGGCGATATCGAGGGCGCGCAGGCTGCCGGGCTGCGCACCGTGCTGGTCCGCACCGGCAAGTTTCGACCGGCCGATCTGGAGGTCGGCGTCACGCCCGACGCAGTCCTCGATTCGGTGGCCGATCTGCCCGAATGGTGGCGGCGTCACTACGACGAAGCGGGCGACTGAAGATGGCCCCCGGCACCGCATCGCGTGTTACGGGGAGGGGACGGCGGCCGCAAACTCGACAGGGAGCTCGATTATGGGTTTCAACGCTCTGAAGGGGGCTGGGGTCTGGGCCGCCGCGACGCTGGCAGCGCTGGTGTGGGCGGCGGCGCTGGGGGCCGACCGTTTCGATGGCGCGCTGATCGGCTTCGAGATCAGCAAACCCCAGGACTGGCACTTCCTGAGCGCGGCGCGGGATGTGCAGTTCGCCGGCCCGGGCAGGTCCGCTGGCGACGCGCGCGCCGCGGCCATGAGCAAGCATGCCAAGGGACGTTTGCTGGTCATGACCAAGTACCCGGAACCCTATGAAGACCTGAACCCCAGTGTCGAAGTCGCCGTCCGGCCCTTGGGCGTGCTCAAGGGCGCTACTCCCCCCGCCATACTGGCCGCGGTCATTACCCCCATGGAAGATCAGTTTGCAGGCTACCGGATTGAGCAACACCCCATCGACACGCATCTGGGCGGGCGCCCGGCTGCCTATATGCGCTTTCACTACAGCCTGCGACTGCCGGACGGGCGAACGGTCCCCACTACGTCCGAGCTTTGGGTGGTACCCCGCGGTGACTATTTCTTCCTGGTCGGTGCGGGCACGCGCCAGGACCAGAGCACGGGGTCGCGGGCGGAGGTGCATGCCATCGTGGACACCGTGGTGATTCGGGACTGATCAATGCCCGGCCAGCATGGCCCGTGGCCGGCAGTCCGCTGGCAGCGGCCAGGGCGTGAGCGGTCTGCGGTCCCTCGGTTCCCCGGCAGCCGAGCCCTGCACTCGTCGGCGTGCCGGCTCGATCCGTCACTTGCACGCGCCGATCCGGTGTCCTTCCATGGTTTGGTTCATGTCCATGGCCTGGCCGTCTGCGTTCATGTGGAAGGTCATGTGGCCCTCATAACGGGTGCGACCGTAGTTGATCTCGCCGGTACCGGAACTCTTGTGGCCGTTGTTGTTGCACTCCACCCGCCAGGTCACCTTGCTGCCCGAGATCTTCCTGTCGACCACTTGGCAGCTTTGGCCCGGTTGCGGCGGATCGTTGGGTACCAGGTCCTTCGGGGTGAGACAGTAGCGGTGGGTCGTCGGCGGAATTGGCATGGGCATGCCGGCCATCTCGGTCTTCACGGTGACCTCCCACATGCCCGGTTCCACATCCAGCCCCGCCCGCGCAGTGGCGGAGAACGTAGCGAACAGCAGCGATGCCGCCACGGATGCAAGGAGTCTGTTTGTCATGGTTGTTGTTTTCCTCTCTGGTGATCCCCAACCCTCAGTATAGTCCCCGCCCCGGAGGCGCCCATCAGCGGCGCGGGCGGCAGCGCGAAGAGCGCAGCATCCAGCGCTGGACGGCCGCGCCCCCAAATCCGGGAGCCTCTGGCGAATGGCAGTCCATGGCCGCGCCGGACGGCGTTATAATGTCCTGAGCGTCGCAAGGGCGCGCCGGTAAACCCGATGGATCTGAGCACCTTTCATCCTGCCGTACGTGCGTGGTTCAGCGCCCGTTTCGCCGTGCCTACGTCGCCTCAGGCGCAGGCCTGGGCGGCGATCAAAGCGGGCCGCCATACCCTGGTGGCGGCGCCCACCGGTTCGGGCAAGACCCTGGCGGCGTTTCTGGCGGCGATCGACGAGCTGGTGCGCGAAAGCGCCTCCGGCCCCCTGCCGGCCGAGACCCGGGTGCTGTATGTGTCGCCTCTGAAGGCGCTGTCCAACGACATTCAGCGCAATCTGGATGAGCCGCTGGCGGGCATCGAGGCGGCCCTGGCTGCAGACGGCGCTCCGCAGGCGGGCATTCGCACTCAGGTGCGCACCGGCGATACGCCCCAGGCGGCCCGTGCCGCCATGCGCCGCCAGCCGCCCCACATCCTGGTCACCACTCCCGAGTCGCTGTACATCCTGCTGACCAGCGACAGCGGCCGGCGCATGCTGGGCACGGTGCGCACGGTGATCGTGGACGAAATCCACGCCGTGGTGGGCAGCAAGCGCGGCTCCCACCTGGCGCTGTCGCTGGAACGGCTGCAGGCGCTGGCGGGCCGGGCGCCGGTACGCATCGGCCTGTCCGCCACCCAGCATCCCATCGAGGCCGTGGCCCGTTTCCTGGTAGGCACCGGTGGCGTGGATGCCGACGGCCGTGCCGATTGCGCCATCGTGGACACCGGCTACACTCGGCAGCGGAACCTGGCCCTGGAGTTGCCGCCGGTTCCCCTGGACGCCGTCATGGCCAACGACGGCTGGACGCTGATCTACGACCGCCTCGCCCACCTGGTCGAGGCCCATCGCACCACGCTCATTTTCGTCAACACCCGCCGCATGGCCGAACGGCTGGCGCGGCACCTGTCCGAGCGGCTGGCGGCCGGGCAGGTGAGCGCTCACCACGGCAGTCTGTCGCGGGAACACCGCCTGAGTGCCGAGCAGCGCCTGAAACAGGGCGAGCTGAAGGCGCTGGTGGCTACCGCGTCGCTGGAGCTCGGCATCGACATCGGGGACGTGGACCTGGTCTGCCAGCTGGGCAGCCCCCGCTCGGTGGCGGCATTCCTGCAGCGGGTGGGACGCTCCGGGCACAGCGTGGGCGGCACGCCCAAGGGTCGGCTGTTTCCCCTCAGCCGGGACGATCTTGTGGAGTGCGCGGCCCTGCTGGATGCTGTGCGCCGCGGCGAGCTGGATCGGGTGCACATTCCGCAGGCGCCCCTGGACGTGCTGGCTCAGCAGCTGGTGGCCGAGGTGGCCGGCGCTGAGTGGGACGAAGACGCGCTCTACGAGTTGGTGCGGCGGGCGTGGCCGTACCGCGAGCTCGACCGGGACATGTTCGGCGACGTGGTGCGCATGCTGGCCGACGGTTTCGCCACCCGCCGGGGCCGGCGGGGCGCCTACCTGCACCGGGACGCTGTGAACCGCCGCCTGCGCGCCCGCCGGGGCGCGCGGCTGGCCGCCGTGACCTCCGGGGGCACCATTCCCGACCAGGCGGACTTCGACGTCATCCTGGAGCCGGAAGGCCAGCGGGTGGGTTCGGTGAACGAGGACTTCGCCATCGAGTCCCTGGCCGGCGACATCTTCCAGCTGGGCAACACCGCCTACCGCATTCTGCGGGTGGCCGAGGGCAAGGTGCGGGTCGCCGATGCCAAGGGCCAGCCCCCCAATATCCCGTTCTGGTTCGGGGAGGCACCGGCCCGCACCGATGAGTTGTCGGCGGCGGTTTCGCGCCTGCGCGCCGGGGTGGAGGAACGCCTCCATCAACCCGAACTGGCGCACCATTGGCTGGCAGCCGAGGTCGGCCTGGGGGCAGCGGCGGCCCACCAGATCGTGGCGTATCTGGGCGCGGCCAAGGCCGCCCTGGGCGGCCTGCCCACCCTGGACAGGGTGGTCTTCGAACGCTTCTTCGACGAAGCGGGCGACCAGCACCTGGTCATCCACTCCACCTACGGCGGTCGCATCAACCGGGCCTGGGGTCTGGCCCTGCGCAAGCGTTTCTGCCGCACCTTCAACTTCGAGTTGCAGGCGGCGGCCACCGAAGATGCCATCGTGCTGTCCCTGGGCGCCACCCACAGCTTCGCGCTGGAAGAACCGGCCCGCTACCTCAAGCCCGATACGGTGCGCGAGGTACTCATCCAGGCGCTGCTGGCCGCTCCCATGTTCGAGGTGCGCTGGCGCTGGAATGCCACCATCGCGCTGGCCATTGCCCGCATGCGTGCCGGCAAGCGGGTCGCGCCCCAGCTGCAGCGCATGCAGGCCGAGGATCTGGTGGCGGTGGTATTCCCGGACCAGTTGGCGTGCCTGGAGAACATCGCCGGTGATCGGGAAGTGCCCGACCATCCGCTGGTCAATCAGACCATTCAGGACTGCCTCACCGAGGTGATGGACATCGACGGCCTGCAGCGCCTGCTCACCGGGCTGGGCAACGGTCGCATCGAGCTGTTGACCAAAGACACGGTGGAGCCCTCGCCGCTCGCCCAGGCCGTGCTGGTGGCCAACCCCTATGCCTTTCTGGACGATGCGCCGGCGGAGGAGCGCCGCACCCTGGCGGTCCAGAGCCGGCGCTGGGCGGGCTACGACCCGGCGGACGACCTGGGACAGCTGGATCCCCAGGCCATCGAACGGGTACGTCGGGAAGCCTGGCCCGAGGTGGCCAGCGTCGACGAGCTCCATGACGCCCTCATGCTGCTGGGCTGCCTGACGGTTGACGAAGCGGCGCCCTGGAGCAGCCTGATGGCCGCGCTGTGCAGCGCCGGACGGGCGACCCGCTGCCGCTGCAAAGGCATCGATCTCTGGGTGGCCGCCGAGCGGCTGCACCAGCTGCAGGCGGTGCATCCGCACACGCCATGCGAGCCGGCTTTGACGGTCCCACCGGAATTCCGTCATCCCTGGGCCTTGGAGGACGCGCTGCGGGAACTGGTGCGCGGGCGCCTGGAAGGGCTGGGGCCGGTGACCGCGGCGACCCTGGCCGCCGATATCGGCGTGACGGAAGCCGCCATGGCTGGTGCGCTGGCAGCTCTGGAACAGGAGGGCTTCGCCATGCGCGGGCGTTATACGAGCGACGCTGTCGACACCGAATGGTGCGACCGACGCCTGCTGGCGCGCATCCACCGCTACACCCTGTCGCGCCTGCGGGCCGAGATCGAACCGGTGTCGGCGGTCGATTTCATGCGCTTTTTGCTGCAATGGCAGCATGTGGCGCCGGAACATCGGGGCGAGGGGGAAGCGGCGCTGCTGGCCGTGATCGATCAGTTGGAAGGCTTCCACGCGCCGGCCGCCAGCTGGGAAAGCGAACTGCTGGCGGCCCGCATGGTCACCTTCTGGCCCCATGATCTGGACACGCTGTGCCAGTCCGGCCGGGTCGTGTGGGTGCGCATGGCGCCCCCGAAAGGGGGCGGGCCCACGCGCGGCGCGCTCGGGGCGGTACGCGCGACCCCCATCGCCCTCATGCCTCGGCGTCGTCTGGGCCTGTGGCAACGGCTTGCCGGCGACTCACCCGGTGTCGCGAAACTCAGTGCGACGGCGGGATGCGTCGAACGGGCCCTCGGCGAGCTGGGTGCGTCGTTCTTCGACGATCTCCAGCATCACACGGGATTGCTGCGCAGCCAGCTCGAACAGGCGCTCGGTGAACTGGTGGCGGCCGGCCGCGTGCATGCCGACCGCTTCGCGGGCCTGCGGGCGCTGATTGCACCGGTCCAGCGGCGGCGCAAGGCCGAGCGCCAGCGCCGCCAGCGCATGGTGCCGGCGGGCGTGGAAGACGGGGGCCGCTGGGCATTGGTGAGGCGGCCTGCAGTGCAGGCGGAAGAAACACCGGGTGGCTGGCGGGCATCGGGACTGGACGATGAGGCTCTGGAAACCATCGCACGGGTGCTGCTGCGGCGCTATGGCGTGGTGTTCCGGCGGCTGCTGGAGCGGGAGGCGGACCACTTGCCCCCGTGGCGGGAACTGCTGTGGATCTTCCATCGTCTGGAAGCCCGTGGAGAGGTGCGCGGCGGGCGCTTCGTCGCCGGGTTCAGTGGCGAGCAGTTCGCCTTGCCCGAAGCGGTGGGCAGCCTGCGCCGGTCGCGCAAGGAGGCCGGTGGGCAAGAGCTTGTCGTCGTGAGTGCGGTGGATCCCCTCAATCTGGTCGGTATCCTTACGCCTGACGAGCGCGTGCCGGCGTTGTCGGCCAATCGTGTGCTGTACCGGCAGGGCGTGCCCGTGGCCGTGCTGGTGCGGGGAGAGGTCGTGTTTCTCGCCGACCGCCTGGAAGCGGGCCAACGCTGGCGGGCCCAGGAGATGCTGGTGCGGGGCGCGGCGGTGCGGGCGCTGCGCGAAGGGAACGCCTAGCGCGCCGGTGGGGGGACCTACGAAACGAAGGGGGATCGTTGACTGATCGATTCTGTTGGCGGGCAGCGGGAGCAATTGCGGGAATGCTCACAGCCGCGGGGCCGGCCGGCGCCGCCGGACCGCGCCCGGCACGGGTCCTGCTGTTTCCGGCGTTGCGTGGGGCACTGCAGGTGGGTATGCATCTGGATACCGAAGCGGTGTCCAATGTGGCGGGCGGGCTGCGCCGTGCCACGGCATACGATACGGTCCTGCACGGGGGCGTGAACCTTGACAGCGCGGCGCTCGGTCTGTGGAACGGCGGCAGGCTGAGACTGTCGGCGGTGCGCATCACCAGCGGTCAACCCGACGTGCACAATGTCGGCGACCTGCAGGTGGCAAGCAACCTTGCAGCGCCCAGCGCCACCCGGATCTACCAGTTCTGGTACCGCCAGCGCCTGGCCCGGGGTCTGGCCCTGCGCGCCGGCCTTATCGACATGAACCAATACTTCGCCGTCACGCCTCACGCCAGTACGTTCCTCAACTCCTCGTTTGGTATCCTGCCCACAGTAAGCGCAAACGTGCCGACGTCCATCTACCCGAAGCCCGGCGCGGGCGTGATGCTGGACGCTCGGGGAAACGGGTGGGACACAGAGCTGGGCGCGTTCCAGGGCGAACCGTCGCGCCGGGGAGAGCCCTTCGGGCACGGGGCCATGGTCATTGGCCAGGTCCAGCGCGGAGCGGTGCAGGCGGGCGTGTGGAGCTATCGGGAAACCGGCGAGGCCAGCCGCGCGGACTGGGGTGCGTACGGCAGCGTGGCCGGCGCCTTGGGGCACGGTGTGAAGGGGTTCGTGCAGCTGGGCGCCTCGCCACGGTCCGGCAACACGGTGCCGTATTATCTGGGCGCCGGGTTGATGGCCGGCAGCCCGCTTCCCGGGCGCACCGGAGACCGGCTGGGCATCGCCCTGGCACGGGCATGGATCCGGAGCACCGCGGCCCGCGCGGAAACCGCCTGGGAACTGACCTACGTGACACGTCTGTCGCGCCACTTCTACCTGCAGCCCGATGTCCAATACATCGTCCATCCGTCCGGCAGCACAACCGTGCACAACGCGACCGTGGTGTTCCTGCGGGCGCACTTGGAATTCGACGGCTGATCCGGGCGCCGCCTGCCGGTGCCGGCCCCGGCAGGCCGGGAGAACGGCCCCCGGGTTGAGCGGAGTCAATGTTTCCTTCCCTCAAGGGGCTATAAAGATAAGGAGGCATTCCCGTCAGCGACACGGGAACAGGGACAAGGAGGGCGCCATGGCGGGACGAAGCAAGCGCGGCGATTTTCTTCGCAGAGGGCGGCGCGACCGTCTGCTGCGCGAACTGGAACACGATCCCTACAAATCCAAGGAGAAACTGCCGGAGCCGACCCAATGTCCTGAATGCCGGGCTTTTTTCCACAGAGGGCGCTGGCAATGGGGCGAGGCGCCAGCGGATGCCCACCAGCGGCTGTGTCCGGCCTGCCAGCGCACCCGGGATCACGTGCCGGCCGGGCTGGTGACCTTGAGCGGGGCGTTCTTCCAGGAGCACCGCGAGGAAATCATGCAGCTGGTGCGCAATGTCGAGGAGAAAGAGAAGGCCGAACACCCCCTCGACCGCATCATGGAAATCGAGGACCGCGATGACGGCGTGGCGATGGCCTTTACCGACGCCCATCTGGCGAGGGGGGTGGGAGAGGCCGTGCGGCACGCGTACCAGGGCGAGCTGGAGCTTCAGTACGGCCAGGAGGATGTGTTGCTGCGGGCGACCTGGCGGCGCTGACCGAATGGGCGCAAAGGTTGGCCCAGGGTTGGTGCCGTTCGCGGCCCGGCGGGGACACGGCATCGCCTCGAAGGCTCCTACGCAGCTGTGGTTGCGCCGGTCACGAGGCCTTTGTAACGTACGGCATCGAGCGCGGTGGGATGGCCTTGCGGCTGGCTGCCGGACATGCGCGCAGGCATCGCAGGATCATCCACCCTACGGAACGACAACCATGTTGGACGCATCCATGACCGAAGCACAGGACAGCGCCGGACAGACCGGCGGTTTGTACCACGAACTCAGAAATTCGCTGCAGGGCGTCAAGCAGTTCCTGGACAGCAATCTCCATGCGCTGAAGCCGGGCATGCAGACCCTGTTCGCGGCTGTCCCGCAGAGCCGGCACCTGTTGGACAATCTCATCTACCTGCTCAACGGCTTCAAGCTCAATCTGCAGCAGCTGGACGTCGGCCAGATACCCAGCGTGCCCGAAATGACCAGCTTTGCGCTGCAGATGGGGACCTTTCTGCAGTCGGCCCAGGATCTGCTGCCCGATGAGCCGACGGTGGTCCGGGATGTGCAACGCACCGCGCGCGTGCTCACTTCGCTGGGTTCGCTGGATGAGGTGAAGGGCGAACTGCTGTATCTGGTCGACAGCATCGTCGGGCAGCTGTACGAGCTCAAAGGCTGAACGCAAGCCCGACTGCGCCCTTGCAGGTCTCAGGTCGGATGAATGACCAGGTGACGCAACGGTTCCTGGCCTTCGCTTTCGGCCACCAGCCGGTACCGGGCCGCAATGCGATGCTGGAGCTTGCGCAGGGAGGCGGGCCGGGGCGCCAGCTCGATGGCAGTGCCGCTTTGCAGGACCTGCCGCGCGGCACTTTCCGCCTCGCGGGCGGCCGCATCCACCTCGGTATCCTCACGACCGGCGAAGACGTTGAAAAGCGCCTGTAGGAGGCGGCGTATCTGTGCGGTGGTGTTCTTTTTGACCACATGCAGCGGCAGACCCGTGAGGTCCAGCAGGCGCTGCAGGCGCGGGTCGCCGGCACGGCCGCGCAGGGCGATGATCAGGTCGGCCTGCTCCGGCCGGCGCACGGTGCGTGCCTCGATGCGCAGGTCCCGGATCACCCTTTCCACGGAGTCCCGGCTCAGGGCATAGGCATAGATGCGCGCCTCACCGGGGCGCGCCATGACCTCATCCATGGGTGCCGGCTGGCCGCGCGGCACGGTCGGGCGCGCGACCAACTGCTGCTCGCCCCCCGGTCCGCGGCGCACACCGCCGGCCGGCATGCCGCGCAGCAGGTTGTCCACGGCGCGAGCCGTGTCGCTGTGTACGATGACCTCGTCGCGATCGACAATTTCCACCACGGCGTTGAATGTGGGCGGGCGCTTGCGCTCGTTGACGCTCTTCTGGCTGCCCCGCAGGCGGGCTTCCTCGTCCCCCAGGGTGACGGTGTGCACGCCGCCTATCAGGTCCTACAGGGTCGGGTTTTCGACCAGGTTGGCAAGGCTGTTGCCGTGGGCGGTGCCGATCAGCTGCACGCCCCGTTCGGCGATGGTGCGCGCGGCCAGCGTCTTCGGCCTCGGTGCCGATCTCGTCGATAATGATGACCTCGGGCATGTGATTTTCCACCGCCTCGATCATCACGGCGTGCTGCGTCGGCGGGATGGGCGACCTGCATGCGTCGGGCGCCGCCGATGGCGGGATGGGGAATGTCGCCGTCGCCGGCGATCTCGTTGGACGTGTCGATCACGATCACGCGTTTGGCGAACCCGTCCGCCAGCACACGGGCGATCTCGCGAAGCTTGGTGGTCTTGCCGATGCCGGGGCGGCCCAGCATCAGGATGCTGGCGCCGGATTCCACCAGGTCGCCAATGAGGTCGATGGTGCCGACCACCGTACGGCCCACACGCAGGGTGAGGCCGACGATCTGGCCCTTGCGGTTGCGAATGGCGGAAATCCGGTGCAGGGTGCCCTCGATGCCGGCGCGGTTGTCGGCCCCGAATTCGCCGATCTGGCGGGTTACATGAGCAATGTCTTCATGGGTGACCGGTTCGGCCGACAGGTTGACGGCCTGCGCCGGCAGGCGGGCCTGGGGTGCGCGTCCGAGGTCCATCACCACTTCCAGCAGATCGTGGGGCGGCAATTGGCGCACAGCGTCCTGGACGCCGGGCGGCAGGACACCGACCAGCCACTGGAGGTCGTCGGTCTGCGTATGCTGGCTCATGGCTCGGGAATGGTTCTCGCGCCCCGTAATGGAGCGCTACTTCTATAGCACATGAGGGCGTGGCGGGGCAGCCTCAATGGGCACCCTGCGGCTCGTCAGCCGTCGATCTTGTGCTGGAGCGCCACCTGCTGCCGGAACTCCTTGTGCTTTTGGGTCAGATAGCTCGTCCGATCCATTTCCTGGAGTTGGCGGGGATACCGCTGGGTCAGGGCGAACCACCTTTGCAGGCGCAGATCGAAGCGCCGGTCGGGCGGCGCGTTGAGGGTGTCGAGATAGGCATCGATCGCCAGGTAGTAGCGCATGGCATTGCGTTCCACCGCGCCCTTGATACCCGTGACCAGCTCGGGTTTGCCGTCCACCTCGTGGGTGGTGAAGCCCACCTTGTCCTGCCCGAAAGTCGCGAAATAGCCTTGCATGAGCCAGTTGGCCAGATCCCCGTAGGTGAACGAATAGCTGAAGGAAAGCAGCGTCCGGTCGCTTGTCAGGGGTGTCGCCCTCAGCACTACCGTGTAGTTCTTCAGGCCCAGCGGGCCGTCGTCCGAGGTGACGGAAACATGCAGGTAATCGGATTCGACCTTCTCGATTCGAAAGCGCCCTTTGATTTGGTAAGCCTGGTCCGCCGCTTGATAGTATTTGCGTCCCAGATAAAGCGTAAGCAACGAATTGCCGTCCACCCGGTCGTGCACGCACGCCTTTACGTTGAAGTGCAGCAGCAGGATGTCGCACCAGGTCGAGGGCTTGCGAAACTCCGGAGAGATGCTGGCAAAGGGGTAATTGACCACGGCGAACACGTCGCCGCGGGCGCTGTTGCCGCTTTGTTCCGACCGCAGGTAGAGGTCGGTGGCCACGGCCAGCGCCTGGTGCGTGAGCAGTTGGTATTGGGAGAGCAACGCCGCCCGTGCGGCCCCATCCGACGCGGCGCGGGCCTGCGGCCATCCGCTCCACAGCAGGACGCAGCACAGGAGCAGGGATCGGCTGGCAGAGCGGGCCATAGGGACACCTCCATTGACGACAGCATACCGATCGGGACCGTCTTGCGCACGGTGTACCGGTGCCGTCGAGGCCGCCGGCTAAAGTTCTTCCGCGCCCAACCGATAAGCCACAAGGGCGTCCCTTACCCGGCTATGCACAGGTCCTGCCGCAGGGTCTGGCGATGCCGGTATCCGATGTTCCAAAACCACAACAAGATCACTGGAGCTATGGCAGACGATACGCATCCTGATCGGGACGACGCCGGCCGCGGGCGCTTTTCCCACCAAGCGCCGTCCGTCGGCCTCGACGACGTCCAGCGAGCCGAACGGCTCGGCTCCATCAACGCTGTGCTTTGTCGACGCGCACCGGCGGACCTGGCGTTCGGTCTTGCCGCGGCGGCTGTCGTGACCGCCGTCTTTTGGGGCGTGGCACCCCTGGCCGTCGTACTCGGGTGGATGGGTCTGCAAGTCGGCGTGGGCGGGGCGCGGCTGGCCCAATGGGCCATCGAACGCCGTACCGGGGATGTCGCGGCCGGCGATGGGGCCGCACGGCTTGCACGCCACCAGGCGGGGGTAGTGATGTACGGCGTGGTATGGGGTACCGGCGCCTTGCTGCCCGCGCTGAGCGCGTTCTCGGACTACACGCCAGTGCTGCTGGTGGCCACCGCGGCGGTTGCCGTCAGTGCCTATGCCGCTGCCGCCAACGTGCGGCGCGTCACCCTGGGGTTCGCGATACCTGCACTGGTGCCCGTTACCGGAGTGCTCGCGTGGGGCGCGGGGCCCCTGGACCTGGCACTCGGGGGTCTGGTGTGGCTGTTGATCGTACGGCTGGCGTTCTCGAACCGTTCTGCGGACACGCTGCACCTGCCCGACGAGCCGCTCGGGTCGACCGGTCCTGTCGTACAGCAGTTGCGACATGACCCGCTTACCGGCCTGATGAACCGCCCCGAATTCGAAGACAGAATTGCCCAGGCTCTGGAGAGTGCCCGCACCGAAGGCTGCGGGCATGCCCTGTGCTACCTGGACCTTGACCGGTTCGAAATCGTCAACGACACCTGCGGGCACACTGCCGGCGATGCATTGCTCAAGGAGCTTGCCGTGCGCCTGCGCGCACGCCTGCGCAAAGGCGACACGCTGGCCCGCCTGGGCGGCGACGAATTCGGGGTGCTGCTGGACGGGTGTCCGCCGGAGCATGCCAAGCGGGTTGCGGAGCTGCTGCGCAAGGTTGTGGACGGGTTTCGATTCAAGTGGCAGGACAAGACCTTTCATCTGGGCGTCAGCATCGGACTGGTGCCGATAGACGGGCAGAGCGGCGGGCTTTCCGCAGTGTTGAGCGCGGCTGATTCGGCCTGCTACGTGGCCAAGGAGCAGGGTCGCAATCGCATTCATGTATTCCAGCTCGACGACAAGGCGGTCGCCGAGCGTCATGGCCAGATGCAGTGGCTGCAGCGCATCCAGGAGGCGCTGGACAATGACCGCTTCGAGCTGTATTTCCAGCCCATTGTCCAGCTGCGCAAGGGCGGGCACGCCGGCGTGCACGGCGAGGTGCTCCTGCGCATGCTCACCCCGGACGGCGAGACGGTCCCCCCGGGGGCCTTTCTGCCGACGGCCGAGCGTTATCATCTCATGCCTGCGGTTGACCGCTGGGTGGTTTCCCACGCCTTTGCGGCACTGGCCCACCACCGTGGGACCGGCACCGACGTTGCCACCTGTTCCATCAACCTGTCCGGCCAGTCCCTTTCCGAACCGGCATTCCTCGATTTCATCATCGGCCAGCTGGAACAGCATCAGACCCGTTCGACACAGATCTGTTTCGAGATCACCGAGACAGCCGTGATCGCCAACCTGACCAATGCCACCCGTTTCATGACGGTGCTGCGCAACATGGGTTGCCGTTTCGCGCTGGATGATTTCGGCAGCGGGCTGAGTTCGTTCGCCTATCTGAAGAACCTGTCGGTGGACTATCTCAAGCTGGATGGCAGCTTCGTCCGCAACATGGTCCGCGACAACATCGATCGGGCCATGGTCAAGGCCATCAACCAGCTGGGCCATGTCATGAGCATCGAGACCATTGCGGAATTCGTGGAAAACGACGCCACCCTGAAGGCCGCGCGAGTGCTGGGCATCGACCACGCTCAGGGCTATGGAGTGGGGATGCCCGAGCCCATGAATGCGGCCTTGCCGAGACTGGCCAAGGCCGCCGGCCTGACAACGGGCACCGCCTGGATCAGTAACCCAGCAGTCGCAATGCCTGGTAGAAGCCGAAGCTGACGATCCATGCGAGGCCCAGCGCCCACAGCACGCTGAAGGTGGTGAACGCCAGACTGCGCGACTCGCTCTTCAGGGTGGCGACGGTGGACAGGCAGGGCGTGTACAACAGCACGAACAACATGAAGCTGTAGGCCTGCACCCAGTCCATCTGGTGGCCCAGGTACTGCGTGAGAGCCGCTCCCTGCAGGCCGGTCATGGCCACCAGCGACCCCAGCACGATCTCTTTGGCGACGAACCCGAATACCAGTATCACGGCCATCTGCGCGCCGATCCCGATGGGATGCAGCACCGGTTCCAGCCACTGGCCCAGCATGCCGGCCAGGGTGCCGGGCCCGCCGGGCGTCGCCGCCTGTGGGAAGTGGGTCAGCACCCACACCAGGGTCACGCCCAGCACGATGAATTTGGTGGCGCGCCGCAGAAAATGATGGACCTCGTGCCAGCCCCGCAGAAACACATGGCGCACCGTCGGCATGCGATAGGGCGGCAGCTCCATCACGAACGGTTCGGTGCTGTGCAGACGCCGCCGGACCAGAAAGGCGCTTCCGAAGGCGGCGACGAAACTCACCATGTACAGGCTGAACAGCACCAGCGGCGCCTGGCGCGGCGTGAACATGGCGGTGGTGAGGAACAGGAACACCTGCAGGCGCGCCGAACACAGGGAGAACGGGATGATCAGCATGGTGAGCAGGCGCAGCGGCCGGCTGCGCATGATGCGCGTGCCCATCAGCGCCGGTACGTTGCAGCCGAAGCCCATCAGCAGCATCACGAAGCCGCGTCCGTCCAGGCCGAAGCGGGCCATCAGGGAGTCGGTGAGAAAAGCCGCGCGGGACAGGTAGCCGGTATCCTCCACCAGCGCCATCATGAAAAAGAACAGGATGATCACCGGCACGAAGGACGCCACGGTGCCCAACCCGTCATACAGCCCGCCGACCAGCAGACCGTAGACCAGATGGGGCAGCAGCGGTTGCAAGGGCTGCAGTGCCAGCTGTTTGAAACCGTCGAGAACCCAGGCGACGCCTTCCTGCAGCGGCGTGCCCACGGTGTAGACTGCCTGGAATACCAGGAACATCGCCAGAAAGAACAGCGGCAGCCCCAGTACGGGGTGGAGCAGTACGCGATCGACCCGTTCGGTGATCTTGCGCACCAGCACGCTGGGCATGCGCACGGTCTCCGCTACCAGCGCTTCGGCCCGGTTGGCGACCGCTGTGGCCGCGTCCATGTCGCGACGCAGATTCTCCAGGGCCACCGGGTGGGCTTCGTGTAGCCGGCGGGTGAGAATGTCCTTGGCCTGGGGGAAGCCGTGGCCGCGCTTGGCGCTGATCAGCGCCACCGGGCAACCGAGGTGATCGGACAGGGCGTCGGTGTCGATGCGGATACCGAGCTTGTCCGACTCGTCGGCCATGTTCAGCAGCACCACCGTCTCCAGGCCCAGGTCGCGGATCTGCAGGGCCAGGGCCAGCTGATTGTCCAACTGGGTGGAATTGAGGATCACGCACACCAGATCGGCCGGGTTGTTCTCGAAGAACTGGCGCACCACCGCCTCGTCGTCGGAGAACCCGTGCAGGTCGTAGATACCGGGCAGGTCCACCACCTCGACCATCTCGGCGCCCAGCAGCACCTTGGCGGCCAGCAGGTCGACGGTGACGCCCGGCCAGTTGCCGACGCGGGCGCCGGCGCCGGTGAGGCGGTTGAAGAAGGTCGACTTGCCCGTATTGGGCATGCCGAGCAGGGCGATACGTCTCATGCGGAGCGTTGAATGGTGATGCGATCGGCGTCCGCGCGCCGCATGATCAGATGGGTGCCGCCAACCCGTATCTGGAGGGCGCCGCCCAGCCAGGTGCGGCGAACCAGACAGGCCTCGCGGCCGACCCGCAGGCCCATGGCGGAAAACCGGTGAACGAGGGCATCCTCACCGTCGACGCCGGCGATACAGGCCCGTTCGCCCACTTTCAACTTGGATAATGTCACTGCTGCACCTCAAGGTACAAATGAGAATCATTGCTAATACTACGCCCGCCGCGCGTGGGACGCAATGGGTTTGCCAGGGCGCGGCCAGCACTTTGCTCCCGGCCCCCGGGGAATGCAAGACACCCGGTCCATCCCGGTCACGGCGCCCGTGAGCGCCACCGACGGAGCAGCGCGCCGTCCTGCCAGTCCGGCGCGAGGTGGCTCGTGAGCCCGTTCCCACACGCCCCGCCGCGGTGCCACAATCAACTACCGACGCCGTAGCCGGGGGGACCGCCATGGCCGAACTGCCGCTTTGCGGTGGGACCGCCTTGACCATGAACCCTCGGCGCTCCACAGGCGTCGGCCGTTGCGGTCGCGGGCGGGCCTGCCGTCGCCTGGGCGACAGCCGGGGCCGGGCCAATGGGGGCAACATGCAACTGCGCGGCACCCAGTGCACACAACCGGAGTGGGGATGAAATTGGCCGCCCGAGCCCATATATTAGCCGATACTAATGTAGCGCGCCGGGCCGCCGACCGGGCCCGGTCCCGATCCCCGGAGGAAAATTCCCATGAACGTCGATCGTCTGGTGTTTGCCGTTGCCGGCATTTTCATTCTACTCAGCTTGGTGCTGTCCCAACTCTGGACCGTCTACTGGCTGTGGTTTACCGCTTTCGTGGGCCTGAACCTCTTCCAGGCGGCCTTCACCGGCTTCTGTCCCCTGGCGCGCATTCTCAAGGCCGCAGGCATCCGACCCGGAGAAGCCTTCTCCTGAGGGGGCAGAGTGGGCTCGTCGGGAGCCGGCAGCCATGACCCATACCGTCAACCGGCGGGTGGCGGACCAACTGCGGGAAATCGGCGATCTGCTGGAAGTCCAGGGGGCCGGCGGCTTCCGGGTCAGTGCCTACCGGCGGGCCGCCGCCACCGTCGAACGGTTGTCCGCTGACCTGCAGGCGCTGATTCAGGCGCAGGGAATCGAGGGTCTGGAAGCGCTGCCGGGCATCGGCGCGGGCATCGCCCGGGCGATCTACGAAATCGTCGCCACCGGGCGCTCCAGCCGGCTGGACGGGCTGCAGGGCGCACTGGACCCGGAGCGCCTGTTCCGGGCCATCCCGGGTGTGGGTCCGGCCCTTGCTGAGCGCCTGCACCATACCCTGCAGGTGGATACGCTGGAGGGGCTGGAAATGGCCGCCCACGACGGGCGCCTTGACGCCGTGGAAGGGGTTGGAGCACGGCGCGCCGCCGCCATCCGCTCGGCGCTGGAGGGCATGCTGGGGCGCCGTCGTCGGCCCCGTCCTGCGCCGGGCTCGGAGCCGCCGGTGGAGGTGCTGCTGGAAGTGGACCGGCGCTATCGGGAGCAGGCCGCTGCGGGACGACTTCCCACCATCGCACCGCGGCGCTTCAATCCCACCGGCGAATCGTGGCTGGCGGTGTGGCACACCCAACGGGACCGGTGGCACTTTACCGCCCTGTATTCCAACACCGCCCGCGCCCATGACTTGAAGCGCACCCGGGACTGGGTGGTGCTGTACTTCTACGACGACCGCCACCAGGAAGGGCAGTACACCGTCGTCACCGAGCATCAGGGGGCCCTGAAAGGGCGCCGGGTGGTGCGCGGCAGGGAGTTGGAATGCCGTGAGTATTACGCCGGCTTGCCGGCCTGTTAACACTATATGCATCGCCGCTGCCGGAGTGGGCATCGCCAAAGTCAGGCGAAATTATCATTACAGTTACAGCGCAACTTTGGTTATTTGAACCGCCCCGGGTATCGCGGAGGCTGTTTGGTTTAAGTCAGGCCGCCATCGGGGCGTGACTGGTGAGTTGCCGATAGTAGTTTGCCTCAGCTTCTGCCGGAGGGATATATCCCAACGGCCCCATCAGCCGCTGATTGTTGAACCAGGACACCCATTCCAGCGTGGCCAGCTCCACGGCTTCCCGCGATTTCCAGGGGCCGCGGCGGTGGATCAACTCGGCTTTGTACAGCCCGTTGATGGTCTCGGCCAGGGCGTTGTCATAGCTGTCGCCACGACTGCCGACCGACGGCTCGATGCCGGCTTCGGCCAGCCGCTCGCTGTAGCGAATACTGACGTATTGCGACCCCCTATCGCTGTGATGAATCAAGGCGTCGGAGTCGGCAGGCTGACGGGCGTAGAGCGCCTGCTCCAGGGCGTCGAGCACGAAGTCCGTCGTCATGCTCCGGCTGACGCGCCAGCCCACAATGCGTCGGGCGAACACGTCCACGACGAAGGCTACGTACAGCCACCCCTGCCAGGTCGAGACGTAGGTGAAGTCCGATACCCACAGCTGGTTGGGACGCTCGGCCGTGAACTGCCGATTGACCCGATCCAGCGGGCACGGCGCCGATCGGTCGGACACCGTGGTGCGAACCGCCTTGCCACGGCGCGCGCCCTGCAAACCCAACCGGCGCATGAGCCGCTCGACGGTGCAGCGCGCCACGGGAACGCCTTCGCGGTTCATCTGCCTCCAGACCTTGTCGGCGCCATAGACCTCCAGGTTGGCCTGCCAGACCCGCTCAATGTGCGGAATCAACCTCTCATCGCGCTGGGCGCGGGCGCTGCGCAGATCCGGATTGCGCTGGCGGGCCGCATGGCGCCGGTAGGCCGACGGGGCAACCTGCAACACCTTGCAGATCGGCTCGACCCCATAGGCATCCCGGTGCCGGTCGATGTAGGCATTTACGACTTCAGTTTGCGGTCGAGCTCCGCTTGGGCGAAAAAAGCGCTGGCGGTACGCAGGATCTCGTTGGCACGGCGCAGCTCCTTGACCTCACGCTCCAGCGCCTTGATGCGCTCACGCTCGGTCGTGGTCAGGCCGTCCCGCTGGCCGCTGTCGATCTCGACCCGCTTGACCCATTCCAGCAGCGTCTGTGGCACGCAGCCGATCTTCGGGGCCATCGACTCCACCGCCGCCCACAACGACGAATACTCTCCACGGTGCTCCTGCACCATACGCACCGCACGCTCGCGGACCTCTGGGGAAAACTTATTGGACTTGTTCATGGCTCCATTCTCTCAAGAGTTGGAGCCTCCGCCAAACCCGGGGCGGTTCACGTTGGCCGTCGGCTCGTCGCCTGTGACCATGAGCACCTCCACCTGCTGCGACGCGTACCCGGTGGGTGGTCGTCAAGCTCCGGTTGACGAAGTTGACATACACGGACCCGTCGAACGAGCGCCTCGTGGCGAGGACGGTTACCTCCGGAACATCCCGCTCCGCGTACATGATGCCCAGCGCCTTCGTATCATAGGTGGGGCTTTCCACGCTGGCGCTGACCCTCCGGTCGCCCGAATATTTCGCATACAACTCGAACACCCAATAGGGCACCTTCGGCTTACCTGCATAGTCGACCCAGCCCATGAAGCCCCGATCCACGAACTTGAAATAGTTCGCCAGCGCCACTTGGGGATGGGACATGAACACCTGCAGCAGGCGGGCGATATACACGCCCGAGCCGAGAGTCTTCACATGGTCGAACCAATAGGGATCGGAGCGCGGCAGTGAGTACAGTGCCCCCCCATTCCGTGACCGCAATGCCGATCTTGCGCTTGCCTTCGTAGCGCGCGATGAGTCGTTCGAGACGGGTCAGGCTGCGGTCGACCGCCTCCGGTGCGGCCCACAGCGCCGGATAGACTTCGTCGACGGGCGGCTGTCTGACCTTGGAGAGCATCGGGAAAGAGGCGTTGTGGACGGCGATCATGTCGATGTCGGGGGCGACGCGCTGCAGCAGCTTTTCGGTCCAGTCGGGGTATTCGGTGTCCGGGCCGCGATGTGACTTCGCCACGCCGATGGCGATCGCCCTGATCGACGGGTCGACCGCGCGCATCGCGCGGGAGAACTCGACAAAGCGCTGGGCATAGACCTCGGGCGTGACCGTGATCTTCGGCTCGTTCGGATTACCCGGCAGGTACAGCTCGTTGCCCACTTCCCACCACTTGATGCCGATGGGCTGCACGAACCCGTCCGCCCGGTTGGCGTACGCCACCCACGCGGCGGCCTCCGCCGCAGTCCCGGTGCCCGCGTTGACGGTGATCAGGCCTTCCGCGCCCGTCGCCCGCAGGAGCTCGAAGAACTCCGGGCTTCCGAATGAGTTCCTGGAGCGCCCCCCGTCGGTCGGGTGCTTCCTCAGCGGCCGCGACTTGCACGGTCCGGTCCCGTCGACCCAATGGTAATAATCGGCCAAGGGACGGGAAATGGGCCCGGCCCTTCGGGTTGCGGCTGAGAGCCCGCCACCCGACGTTGCTCGTCACTCATTTGGAATCACCCAACTTCGCTCCTCGCGCCTTGATTGGCGGGCTCTCAGGCGCAACATCGGTGATGCATATCGTGTTAACAGGCCCTGGTGGTCCATGCGGGTGATCGTCGGGCGATGGTGGGGATTGCTGCGGGGTTTGCTGGGCTTCGCCCAACCTGCCAGGCTCAGCCCAACCGACGGTTCGCGGGCCGTGGTGCACTAGTGCACCGGCTTGCCCTCGGCGTACCAGAGCCGGCTGGGGCCGTAGGCGCTGTTCTGGCTGACCCACGCCACGTGCAGGTCGCCGGCGGCATCGAAGGCGAGCGACGGATTGCTCTGGTCTCCCGGACCGTAGGCCGGCGGGATGGAGGCATTGGGGCTCCAGTGTCCCTTGCCCGCAGACCAGGATAACCACAGGTCCTGGGTGCCGTCCCGGTTGTCGTCCCAGGCGACCGCAACCTCCCCGTCGGGCGCGGCGGCGATGGCCGGATGCCATTGGCCGTAGGTGTCACCGAACTCGTCTTCCACACGCTGGTTGTGCCCGAAGGTGCGCCCGCCGTCGTGGCTGAAGGCGGCGTAGATGTCGTAGCCGTTGCGGAAGTAGCGCTTGTCCATCCAGGCCGCCGCCACCGTGCCGTCGGGCAGCGTGGCGAGGGTAACTCGGGTCACGCCGGTGCCGCGCCCGAACTTCTCGCTGCGCTTATGCAGCAGTTCGTTGAGCGGACGAGGCGCCGTGAATCGCCTGCCAGCGGCCGAGAAGGTGGTGAACAGGCGGGTATGGCCCTCGCGCCGGTCCTCCCAGGCGACAACAATGCCGGCAGGGCTGAGGGCGACACTGGGATAGAGCTCCGGCGCCGGCGGCAGTTTGGGCTCCACCGACATCGGCGCGTCGGCCTGCACGGTCAGATGCTGTCCGATGTGCAACCGGCCGAGCACGATATGGGGCGGCGGGCCGTCCGCGGCCCAGGCCGCGTACACCTGCTCCCCGCGGCTGACCAGGCTGACCTGCCTGCCGGTGCCGAGCTTCACCCGCGGCCCGGCGTCCTGTGCGTCCACGCGCCGCGCCCACACATGCCCGTCTTCCTCCCAGGCGACCACGAACTGGTCGCCGGGCAGGGCGGCGATGGAGGGTTCGTACGCCTGGCCGGCGCCACTCAGCCGTTTGGCGGGGCCGAACTTGCCGCCGTCCCGGGGCTTGAGGGCCACGTAGACCTGGGAGGTACCGCTGTGATTGTCTTCCCAGGTCACCGCCACCTGATGCTGCGATACGGCAATGTTCTTGCGGCCGGCCGATTCCAGGTGATGGAAGACATGTGGCCCATGGGTCTCGGTGACCGGAAGGGCCGGCCCGAACCGCCAGGACGCGGCCCAAACGGCGGCCGGCAGCAGCAGCGCCAGGTACAGCAGGCGACGGAGCATCACGATGCGTGACCGGCCATGAATTGGGAGAACGACTCGCGCTTGTAGTAGCCGCCGTGCACGAAACGGTCGAACTGCTCGAAATCCTTGACGGTCTTGAAGCCCGGAACCTTGAACACCGGTTTTCCGTCAGGGGTCATGTAGACGAACATGGGCGTTCCCACCACATTCAGACGGGCTCCCAGCTCCATTTCGGTGATCTGTTCGCCGCTGGGCAGCGTCAGCCGCCGCCCGCTTTCGGCATCGGCGTACACCAGCACGTAGTGCTTGGTGTACAGCTTGTGCAGGGCGGGACTGGAAAAGGTTTCCTTGTTGGTCTTCGCGCAGTATCCGCACCCGTAACGGCCGAAATAAAGAAAGATCATCTTGTGCTGCGCCTTGGCTTCCTTCAGCCCCTGGTCGTAGTGCACGAACGGATAACCCTTGGGCGGGTTGGCGGATGCCGGCGACAGCCAGCATAGAGCGACCAGCAAGACGCCGATCAGGGACAGTGCCGGTAAGCGATGGGCAGCGCGGAACACGAATACCTCCTGCAGGCTTCGGGGTACGGCGGTGTTGAAGTATTGGTTGGACGCCGCTCGAGGTCCAACCATTCCATCCACACTGTGTTTTGACGCAATGTTTGCAGATACCCGCGCGTTGTGTGGAATTGGGCCCATGCCATCGGCATCGGTGCCGGCGCCGGATCGACGCCGCACCGGGACAGCTAATCGGACAGACCACCGGCCAACAGTGCGACCGGAAAATGTGCCAGCAGCGGGTCCGCCGCTAACCGGTACTGCCCGTCATGCCTTGCGGGCTCCACGGTCTCCCCGGTGAGAAGATTGACGAACGGACCGGCCGAGGGGCTCTCGACGAAAGTGTCGGGCAGAGGCGGCGAGACCTCGGGGCCGGCGTCCGATTCCCGGCTGCGGGTGGCGAACCAGCGCGGCGCAATGCCGACCACCTCTTTGACACCCTGGCGGCGGGCGAAGGCACAGATATGGCCGGCGCAGGCACCGTCCGCCGCCAGCGGCAGGTAATCGCCCTGCTGGAACAGATCCGGGTGTCGCCGGCGCACCTGAAGCGCCCGCCAGGTCAGATACAGTTTGGCCCGCCCGTCTTCCAGTGCGTCGCGCAGCTCGCGCGCCAGCCCATCGAGAGGTTCGCGGGCTGCCCGTCCGCACAGTTCCTCCAGCAACGCGCGCCGGCGCTCGAAATCCACCGCCCGCCGGTTGTCCGGATCCACCAGGCTGAATGTCCACAGCTCGGTGCCCTGATACAGATCCGGAACGCCGGGCGAGAGCAGCTTGAGCAGCGTCTGGGACAGCGAGTTCAGCAGCCCGAAGCGCGCCACCCGCGCCTGAAAGGGCAGAAAGTCGGCCAGAAACGGCGTGCGCCCGCCATTGCCGAGCAGCCGGCGGATGAATTGCACCACCGCCTCTTCGTACTCGGTGTTGGGATTGATCCACGACGTGACGACCTTGGATTCGCGTACCGCTTTCAGCATGTAGTCTTCAATGCGTCGTTGGAAGGTCTCCAGGGCGGCCGCGTCCAGCGCTTCCAGCGGCCACGCGCCGATCAGGCTCTGGTAGAGCAGGTACTCGTCGTTTCGCGACGGCGCCGGCTGGCCGTCCACAATGGGCTTCTTGCTGCGGTTTACGCGGCTCCAGCGCCCCACGTGCAGGCGCCATTCGTCGGTGAGCTCCGAGAGCACGTTGATGCGCGCACGCACGTCTTCGCTGCGCTTGGCATCGTGGGTGGAGGTGGCAAGCATGGCGTGGGGCCAGCTCTGCAGTCGTTCCTGGTTGGCGTGATGGAAAGCGCCCGGAGAGGTCCCCAGGTGGCGCGGATCGTCGCCCACCTCGTTTACCGATACCAGCCGGTTGTAGACGTACAACGCGGTATCCTCCAAACCCTTGGCCATGGCAGGTGCCGTGTACTGCTGGAACTTCATTGCGAACTGCACGATCCGAGCAAGCAGCTCGGGGCTGCGGGGTACCTGGCGGTCGATCAGCAGAATGCTGCGGATGAAGTCGAGGATACTGACGTCGGCCGCGGGACTGCGTTTGTCCGCCTGGGTGATGGCCCAGTCCACGTAGCGCCTATCGGCTTCCGAAACCCGTTCGCTGGTCACATAGGTGCGGTAGACGGGAAAGCACGCGACCACCTGGGTGAGGGCGTCGCGCAGGCCGTTCAGGGTGAAGTCGCGGGTGTGGCGGTCGGCCTGGGCTACGGCATCCAGCAGATTGGCGAGCACAGTGAGTTCGCTGGACAAGGTGGTCCGGATGATCAGGCGCTTGCGCTCGTAGAGAAGGTCGTCGAAATTCAGGGTGCCGCCGATGAAACGTCCGTAGAGCCTGCTCAGCGTGCGCTCGGACTCCGGATTGATGAACAACCCGTTCAGCAAAGCGGCGAACTCGTAGCCGGTGGTGCCGTGCACCGGCCAGTCCTCGGGCAGCCGCTCATAGCTGGCCAGAATCTTCTCCACCACCACATACCGGAACAAGGGTCCCGCGCCGCTGTGGTTGTCGCTGCGGCCCACTGCGTGGGCGATGGCCGACTGCAGGCGGCGGTAGTAGCCGAGCGGGTCGTACAGTCCGTCCGGATGGTCGATCCGCAGGCCGTCCAGGCGGCCGGATGCGATCAGTTCCAGGACCAGCGCATGGGTGGCTTCGAATACCTCCGGATTGTCCATCCGCAGGCCGGCCAGGTCGTTGATGTCGAAGAAACGACGGTAGTTGATTTCGTCGGCGGCGACTTTCCAGTAGGCCAGGCGATAGCACTGGCGCTCGATCAGGTGATGCAGCGGGTCGAAGGTCTGCGGTTGGCCGGGTGTGCCGTTGAAGCGGGCCGCCGCATGGCCGACGGATTCCGAAATGGCCCGGTGCTGTCGGCACAGGTCCGCCAGCCGGCGCTTGAGCAGTTCCTTGTCCCGGTTGCGTTCGGCGCGCTTGTCGGAGGCCGGTTCGGAACGCGCCGGCAGGTTCTGAAAGGCGGTGATCAGGCTCTGGTATTCGGCCAGTTCGGTGCTGTCGTCACCCAGACGGCTTGCGAGCCTGTCCAGACCGGCGCCGAGAATATCCGCGTAGGTGCTCGGGTCGATGGGCAGGCGGTGCTCGTAGTAGTACGCGCTGAAAGTGCCGGCATCCTCATCGAACGTCAGGTTCAGCTGACCGTTTTCAAGCACCGCCCCGTAGTGATCGCCCAGTAGGGGAACCAGTACCTTGCCCCGCAGGCCCTCCTTGACCGGGCGCCAGTCGATATCGAAGTAAGGGGCGAAGCGGGAGGCTTCGCCGTTTTCCAGCACATCCAGCCACCAGACGTTGTCGTTGCCCCCGACCCCCATGTGATTGGGAACCATGTCCAGGATCTGTCCCATCCCGTGGGCGGCCAGCGCATCGGTGAACGTCTGGTAGCTGGCCCAGTCGCCGAGCTCCGGTTGCAGGGCATTGTGGTCGACGATGTCGTAGCCATGCTCGGTGCCGCTGCGGGCACGCAGGTAGGGTGAAGCGTAACAATGGCTCACGCCCAACTGTGCCAGGTACGACACCAGCTCGGCCGCCCGCTGGAAGGTGAACCCGCTGTTGAACTGCAGCCGGTAGGTGGCGGTGGGAATGCGGGAGTCCTGTCCCATGGCGGCGCTAGTGGGCCGTCGCAGCGCCGATCAGATACCAGCTCACCGACCAACCGGGAAGCTGGCGGTCATCTTCTGCGCGATGGGTCCTGAACAGGCAGCGCCCGGCGGGAGGGTGGGGCAGCACGCAGCTGTCGGGACCCAGATTGGCGCGCAGTTCCAGCACCCCTTCGTCCGCCATCGGCCAGTGTACCGTGCAGGCATGCTCGCCGTGGGTGGTAAAACCGCCGCGGCTGTCCATCAACGCCAGCCGCGGCACGATCTCGGTCCGGCGCACCGCGAGCAAATGGCGGTGGAACGCGAGCCAGCGCCGCCCGCCGAGCTGCATGGTTTCGTCCCAGTCGAGCATTGCCGAGCGATAGGTGGACTCGGAAGTCGGGTCCGGAATCCGCTCCAGGGCGGCAGGGTCCTGGAATTCGGGGAAAGCCGCGAACTCGCGCCTGCGCCCTTCGGTGACGCTGGCGGCGAGCTCCGGTCCGAAATCGCAGAAGAACGGAAAGGGACTGCGGGTGCCCCACTCCTGGCCCATGAACAGCAGCGGGGGAGAGGGTGCCAACAGCAGCACGGCGGTGACCGCGCGCAGCGCCTGCGGTGACGCCAGCGCGGTGATGCGCTCGCCAAAGGCGCGGTTGCCGACCTGGTCGTGGTTCTGCAGAAACGTGACGAAGGCCTCTATGGGCAGCCCGGCGCTCGGTTCACCGCGGGGGTGTCCGTCTCGATAGGGGGACGGTTCACCCTGATAGGCGAAGCCCTCGGTCAGGCAGCGACCCAGTTGGGTGAGCGGGCGGTCCGCATAATCGACGTAGTACCCGCCGCGCTCGCCGGTGGTCAGCACATGCAGGGCGTGATGGATATCATCGTTCCACTGGGCGTCGTACCAGCGCGGCGCGCCGGCGGTGTCCCGTTGCAGGTAACGGGCGGCGTTGTGGTCGTTCTCCAGTACCAGATGAACCTGACGCTGTTGCCCCAACGTATGGCGCACGGCATCGGCGATGTCCATCAAGATGTCCGGACGGCTGTCGTCCAGAATGGCGTGCACGGCGTCCAGGCGCAGGCCATCGATGCCGTATTCCTCCAGCCAGAAGAGGGCGTTGTGGATGAAGAACCAGCGCACCGGGGAACTGTCGGGGTCGTCGAAGTTGATGGCGTCGCCCCAAGGCGTGTGATGGCGGCTGGTGAAGAACTGCGGGGCGTAGGCATGCAGGTAGTTGCCTTCGGGCCCGAAGTGGTTGTAGACCACGTCCAGGAAGACCATCAGCCCCCTGTCGTGGGCGGATTGAACCAGCGCTTTGAGATCGTCGGGGCTGCCGTAACGACTGTCCGGCGCGAACGGCAGCACACCGTCATAACCCCAGTTGTATGCCCCGGGGAAATCGGCCAACGGCATCAGTTCGACAGCGGTGATACCGAGATCGACCAGATGGTCCAGGCGCTTCTCGATGCCGGCGAAGGTGCCCTCGGGACTGAAAGTGCCCACGTGCAGCTCGTAGAGTACCGCGTCGGCCCAGGGGCGCCCGGTCCAGCGGCCGTCGGACCACTGCCAGCGGCTCGGATCGATGACCTGGCTTGGGCCGTGAACGTCCTGGGGCTGGAAGCGCGAGGCGGGGTCCGGAACCCGTCGCTCGCCGTCGATCCGGAATCGATACAGGGTGTCGCTGGCGGCGTGTTCGGTGATGATGCCCCACCAGCCGTCCTGTTCGGCGGCCAGCGGCAGACACAGTTCCGGCGCCAGGCCTTCCAGGCACACCTCCACCCGCTTCGCCGCCGGCGCCCACAGTCGGAAACGCACCCGCCCGTCGTCGGTAAGCTGGGCTCCGAACGGCATGGCATGGCGGCGGTTCATGAGGGGGGCCGCTGGTTGAGGGCCCATACCAGGACGGCGAACGAGCGCGAACGCAGACGATAGGTCATGCCGGCGCGAATCTCCGCCGGCGGCGGCATGCCGGTGGCGAAACCGGTATCGAGCATGCCGCGCCAGGCACCGGCGGGTTCCCCGGGGGGCAGCGTGAACGCCATGTCTTCGTGGTAGGCGTTGAACAGCAGCAGGAAGGTTTCGTCGGACAGGCGCCGGCCGCGCTCGTCATAGTCCCCGAGGGCCGCGCCGGAGATCAGCATGCCGAGGGTGCGCAACTCGCCGTCCATCCATTGGGCTTCGGTCATCTCGGTACCGTCGGGGGCCAGCCAGGTAATGTCCTTGGTCGACGCCCCGGCCGGAGGTTCGCCCTTGAAGAATTGCCGTCTGCGGAATGCCGGATGCCGTCTGCGGAACGCGATCAGCTCGCGCACGAATTCCAGCAGTTCGAGCTGCTCCGGGCGCAGCTCCCAGTCCACCCAGCTGAGCTCGTTGTCCTGGCAATAGCTGTTGTTGTTGCCCTGCTGTGTGCGTCCGAGTTCGTCTCCGCCCAGCAGCATGGGCACGCCTTGGGACAGAAACAGGGTCGCCAGGAAATTGCGCTTCTGGCGTGCCCGCACGGCATTGATGGCCGGATCGATGGATGGACCTTCGACCCCGCAGTTCCAGCTGCGATTGTGGGATTCGCCGTCCTGATTGCTCTCCTTGTTGGCTTCGTTGTGCTTGTGGTCGTAGGAGACCAGATCCTCGAGGGTGAAACCGTCGTGGGCCGTTACGAAGTTGATGCTCGCGTAGGGTTTGCGGCCGCTGAGTTCGTACAGATCGCTGGAGCCGGCCAGGCGCTGGGCAAGCTCCCCGATCAGCCCGCTGTCGCCTTTCCAGTAGGAACGCACTGCATCGCGGTATTTGCCGTTCCACTCCGTCCAACCCACGGGGAAATTGCCCACCTGGTAGCCGCCTTCGCCCAGATCCCACGGCTCGGCGATCAGCTTGACGTTGGCGAGCACGGGGTCCTGGTGAATGATGTCCAGAAACGCGCCTAGGCGATCCACGGCATGAAGCTCGCGGGCCAGGGCGGCGGCAAGATCGAAGCGGAATCCATCCACATGCATCTCCAGGACCCAATACCGGAGGCTGTCCATGATCAGCTGCAGCACCCGCGGGTGCATCATGTTCAGGGTGTTCCCGCATCCAGTGTAGTCCACATAGTAGCGCGGGTTCTCCAACGACAGGCGGTAGTACGCGGCGTTGTCTATGCCCCGTAAATTCAAGGTCGGTCCGAGCTCGTTGCCCTCGCCGGTGTGGTTGTACACCACATCCAGGATGACCTCGATGCCGGCCGAGTGAAACGTCTTGACCATGGTCTTGAACTCGGCGATGTCGCCGGTGGCGCTCAAGCGTGTGTCCGGCGCAAAGAAGGCGATGGAGTTGTAGCCCCAGTAATTGTGCAGTCCGCGCTGAATCAGGTGACGGTCGTCCAGCGTCCGATGCACGGGCATCAACTCCACGGCGGTCACCCCCAGGCCGCTGAGGTATTCGATCACCGGCGCGGTGGCCAGTCCCGCGTAGGTGCCCCGCAGGCCCGGGGGCACGTCGGGATGCCGTGCCGTGAAGCCCTTGACATGCAGTTCGTAGATCACTGTGTCGTGCCAGGGCGTCGCCGGCGGGCGGTCATCGGCCCAGGTGAACGCCGGGTCGATCACGCGGCTCTTGGGCATGCCCGATGCGCTGTTGCGCCGGTCCGGCGTCATGTCGGCATGGGCGCTGCCGATCCGATAGCCGAACAGCGCGTCGCTCCATTTCATGGTGCCCGCTATGTCCTTGGCATACGGGTCCAGCAGCAGTTTGTGGGGGTTGAAGCGGTGGCCGTGTTCCGGTGCATAAGGCCCGTACACGCGATAGCCGTACAGTTGACCGGGCCGGCCTTCCGGCAGGTAGCAATGCCAGACCTGGTCGGTCTGCCATTGCATGGAGATACACGCGATCTGGCGGCGCCCCTTGGCGTCGAACAGGCACAGTTCGACCTTCTCGGCATGCTCGGAAAAGAGCGCAAAGTTCACGCCTTCCCCGTCCCAGGTGGCCCCCAGCGGGGTGGGCCTGCCCGGCCAGACTGCGGCACGTGTCGCGTTCATTCACACATCCGATCGTTGGTTTGTAGGGTAATGTGGGCTGGCCGTTGCTGGACCGCTGTGCGTCAACCGAGCTCGATACGGTCCTTGGCGCCGTGCAGCAGAGCCACCATGATGGTCAGATATTCGCGCAGCTGGCGGGTCAGCAGAAAATTGTCCCGCACGAACTCGCGCGCTTTCGCCGCCATGTCGCCGAGCCGGTCGCGGTTGTGGAGCATGTAGCGAATGCGCAGCGCGGCGCCTTCCGGCGTGCTCACGAGAAACCCCGTGTGGTGGTCGATCACCTGCAGACGAATGCCTCCCGTATCGCCGCCGATGACCGGCTTGCCTTTCCACATGGCCTCGGTCACGGTCAGCCCGAAGCCCTCGCGTATGGATTTCTGGAGCACGATGTCCGCTGCGCGCTGTAGCGCGTTGATGGTGCGGTGGGCGTCCGGCGGCAACAGCAGTATGTGCACATCGGGATCGTCTCCGGCAAGCTCGCGCACTTCCGCGAGCACCTGGTCGCCCTCCGGGTCGTCGCTGGCGCCCCCGCCGGCCAGGGCCACCTGCAGACCGGGGATGAAGCGCTTTGCCATCCGGTAGGCATGAATCACGCCCACCGGGTCCTTGAAGCGGTCGAAGCGCGAGACCTGCACCACCAGCGGCCGCTCGGGGTCGATCCCGAAGCGCTGATACACGGCCGATATCTCATGAGGTTCGAGGTCGATGTTCTTTTCGCTGAGCGGATCGATGCTGGGAGGCACCAGATACTCCGCATGAGGCAGCATCTGAGCGAAGCTTGCAAGCGAAAAGATGGTGGCGTCGTAGGGCGCGACAAACTGGCGCAGGTATTTCCATACCGGTCGGTAGGGTCGGCTGACATCGATGTGACAGCGCCAGATCCACTTGCCGCGACGATTCGGACAGAGTTTCAGGAACGGTGCGGGCTGCGGGTCGTGGATGAACACGAAGTCCGCCTCCTCCAGCGTCGAGCGCAGCTGTTCGGCATTCATGGCGTTGGTCTGTTCGTAGACCTCCAGCAGGTGCGGGGAGATGGTCTCCCGATTGCCCTGCAGGGTATTGTGCATCTTCTTGGTGCACTGGTAGAACTCGCTGTGACCGCTGATGACCTCCCACTCGGTGTGCAGACCCAGCTCGCGCATGAGCGGCACCAGTTTGGCGAGAATTTCTGCAACCCCGCCTCCGGAGCGGGTGGAATTGACGTGTACCACCTTCAGCCCGTGCAGCGGCGCCGCCAGCTGACGCAGGTGCTCCACCACGTCCTTGCCGGCCACTTCCGAGTAGGCATCCAATTGAGTCGACATGAGAGCGCTCATCCAAAATACTTCGAAAATATGCCGGTGAGCCGGGCGCGCAATTCCATCAAGGTCCCGAAATACGGATCGATGGCGCCCAGTTCCGCGCAAAGTTCCCGGTGTACCTCCCCGAAACCGGCAAGCCAGGCGGAGAAGTCGTCGGTGCGTTCCGGGGGGCGCCGGTGCGCGTCGATGAAATGATAGAAGACGCTGGTTGTGGACATCTTCGGGATGGCAGCCAGCAGCTCGCCGGGCTGGCCGACACGCCCCTGGGTGTCGAACACCACGATCTGCGCGCGGATAAAATCGAACGGCCGCAGCGCCCGGCTCCAGTGCAGATAGGGATCGGTGTCCAGGGATTCCTCCATGACTTCCACGAGTTCCTGACGCAGATCTTCCAGGTTGACGTAGTCTGTGGGGTCAACGACCGCCAGACGTTCCGCCAGCGCGTTGTCGTGCAGGCCGTGTCGCGCCCAGGCCGCGAAATCGTTGTTGTATTCGCGCTCCTCGAAACGCGGCTCCAGCAGTCCGCCCCAGAAATGGTAGTACACGCTGTCCAGGCCGATTTCCTGCAGCGTGTCCGCGAGTTCCTTCAGGTCATATGCGCGTTTTCCGGTGGCTATCGAGATCAGCGCGCAGTCCTTTACGGCAAAGGTACTGTCCGTATCGGCGGGCGGGGTGTCTTGCATGTGAACGGTCTCCGGCGGGCTGGTCACCTGAAAAGCGGATACATCCAATAGTTAAGTATAGAAAACGGCTTGGCCGGACGTTGGGCCGCGTCAAAAAAACTATCGGGTGGTCATTGGAGGTGCATATCACCTACAATGGACTGCGAATCGTATCTCCTTGGATACATGCTCCCGTCGGGAGCGTCGGGTTTTCGACGTTGCCGATATCGAACCGTCCGGAGACTCTCAAGCGTTCTGCCCACGGGGCTGCGCCGCCGGGCGAGCGCCATGCGGAAGGGCAGGGCAACAGCCCGCTTCCGCTGCTCTTTGCTTCGCTCTATCGTGCCCGACCGCTGTGCTTGCGCACGCATCGTGTCATAAGACCCGCCCGACCCAGACAATAAGGTAACCCGTTTTGCAGAAGATCAAGGTCGAACACCTGACCAAGATATTCGGCCCACATCCCGATCGCGCCCGTCGCCTGCTGGATGAAGGCGCCGACAAGGACCGGATACTCAGCGAAACCGGCCAGGCCGTAGGCCTGGCGGACGTTTCCTTCGAGGTCGAGGCCGGCGAGATCCTGGTGGTGATGGGGCTCAGCGGCAGCGGCAAGTCCACGCTCATCCGCTGTGTGAACCGGCTGATCGAGCCCACCTACGGCAGCGTATGGATCGACGGTCAGGACATCTGCCGCCTCAATCATAACGAACTGCTGCAACTGCGGCGGGAAAAGTTCGGCATGGTGTTCCAGCATTTTGCGCTGTTTCCCCATCGCAACATCATCAGCAACGTGGAGTACGGCCTGGAAGTGCAGGGCGAACCCGCCGCCAGACGTCGCGAGAAGGCGGGCGAAGCACTCAACCTTGTGGGGCTGGAGGGCTGGGAATCGGCCATGCCCGGTCAGCTCAGTGGCGGCATGCAGCAACGTGTGGGTCTCGCCCGCGCGCTGGCCGTGGACCCCGACATCCTGCTGATGGACGAGGCCTTCAGCGCGCTGGACCCGTTGATCCGCCGGGACATGCAGCACGAACTCGTGTCCCTGCAGGAGCGTGTCAAGAAGACCATACTGTTCATCACCCACGACCTGGACGAAGCGCTGAAGATCGGCGACCGTATCATCCTGCTCAAGGACGCCCGCGTGGTTCAGGTCGGGACGCCGGAGGAAATCCTCACCTCGCCGGCCACCCGCTACGTGGAGCGTTTCGTGGAGGACGTGGACAAGACCCGCGTGCTGACCGCCGGCGCGGTCATGGCCCGGGCGCGGGTGGTGGCCTACCCGAACGACGGTCCCCGCACGGCTCTGCACAAAATGGATGAGGAGAGCTTTTCCAGCCTTTTCGTCGTGAAACGCGACTATACGCTGCTGGGCCTGGTGAGGGTCGATGCGGCGAGCGAGGCCGCCTCACGGGGTGATCGGACTCTCGAGGGCATCATCGAACACGACATACCCACCGTGACTCTCGACACCCCCCTGAGCACGCTCATCGGCATTCTCGCCCAATGGACGGCGGCCCTTCCCGTGGTGGACGATCAGCACAAGCTGCTGGGTGTGGTGGTCAAGGCCGGCGTGCTGGACGCGCTCGCTGAAGGGGGTAGCTCCTGATGGATATTACGGTTCCGAAGTTTCCGCTTGCCGAGTTGATCAACCGGCTGCTCGATTTTCTCACCGGTCATTTCGCCTTGTTCACCAAGGCGGTCAGCAACGTGCTCAGCACCGGCATCCATGACATGGTGGCGGCGCTGATGTATTTCCCACCCTGGGTGTTGATCCTGGTGTTCACGGCACTGGCGTGGAAGGTGGCGGGCTGGAAAGTGGGCCTGTTCACGGTGCTGGGCCTGGCCCTGGTGTGGAACGTGGAACTGTGGTATCCCACCATGCAGACGCTCACCCTGGTGACGCTGGCAACAGCCATCGCCATGGCGATAGGCCTTCCACTGGGGGTGCTGGCGGCCCTTTCCCAGACCGCCTACAAGATCATCATGCCGATACTGGACTTCATGCAGACCATGCCGGCGTTCGTTTATCTGATACCCGCTATACCCTTCTTCGGCCTGGGACCGGTATCGGCGATATTCGCGACGGTGATCTTCTCCATGCCGCCGGCAATCCGGCTGACCGCCCTCGGTATTCGGCAGGTACCCGCCGATCTGATCGAGGCGTCCGACGCGTTCGGTTCCACCAAGACGCAAAAGCTGATCAAAGTGCAACTCCCGTTGGCCGTTCCGACCATCATGGCCGGGGTGAACCAGACCATCATGCTGGCGCTGTCCATGGTCGTCATCGCCGCCATGATCGGCGCCGAAGGGTTGGGCGGCAGGGTATGGGAGGCCATTCAGCGCCTGGAACCGGGCAAAGGGTTTCAGGCCGGCATCGCCGTGGTCATTCTGGCCATGATCCTCGACCGCATGACACAGCGCATCGGCCGACGCGGCTCCACCGGGCAATAAGGAGACAGTAATGCTATCGACGTCAAAACGGACGCTTGCGTCCGTGCTTATGGGCGCGGCCCTCATAGTCGGCATTCTCGGGATCTCGGGCTGCAGTTCCCAGCAGGGCAACGGCAAGAACATCAAACTGGCGTACGTGGAGTGGTCCAGCGCCGTGGCCAGCACGAATGTCGTCAAGGCGCTGCTCGAGGACCAGGGTTATCATGTGACGGCGCTGCCGGTGAGTGCCGCCGCCATGTGGCAGGCGGTGGCCAGCGGGGACGTCGATGCCATGGTGGCAGCCTGGCTGCCGACCACCCACGCGCAGTATTACGCCAAAACGAAGAACAAGGTGGTCGACCTGGGGCCCAACTTCAAGGGCACGAGGATCGGGCTGGTGGTGCCGGATTACGTGAGCATCGGCTCTATCGACCAGTTGGAAGCCCACGCCAAGCAGTTCGACGGCAAGATCATCGGAATCGATCCGGGCGCCGGCATCATGAGCAAGACCCAGCAGGTGCTGAAGGATTACGGTCTGAAGGACTTCACTCTGGTGCAGGGCAGCGGGGCCACCATGACCGCCGCTCTGGGCGATGCCGTCCGCAATCACCAGTGGATCGTGGTCACCGGCTGGACGCCCCACTGGATGTTCGCGCGCTGGAAACTCAAGTACCTCAAGGACCCGAAACAGGTCTACGGCGCGGGCGGGCACATCGATACCATCGTACGCAAAGGCTTGAAGAAGGACGCGCCAAAAGCCTATTACATCCTCAACCACTTCCATTGGAGCAGCACCGACATGGAAGAGGTGATGAACATGAATCGCAAACAGGGCTCCGATCCCTACGCGAACGCCCGCCAATGGGTAAAGGATCACCCCAAGCTGGTCCAGCAGTGGTTGCCTTCGAAGTAACCGCGGAGATCGTGCGAATACACACAGGAGGGATCCGACCATGGGGAAGCGGGCACGGACTCAGTCGCTCGTTGCACTGCTGCTGATCGGCGCGCTGGCGGGCAGCCAGTGCCCGGCAGCAGTAGCGGCCGGCGTCGGCAATAAGCAGCTGCTGGAACAGATCAATGAACTCAGATCCCGGCTCAACGACCTTGAAAGGCAGGTGGAGGCCAACCGCAAGGCGGCGGCCACCCCGAAGCCGGCGCCCGAGCGCAAAGCCGTCACGATCAATCAACAGGGGGCCAAGCCCAAGACGCCCAAGCCCCAGCATGTCAAGATCGGCGGCGCACTTTGGCTCAACTATGCGCGCACCAGCTTCTCCGCCGCATCCCGGACCAAGAAGGGCGATCTGGGGTTCGATCTGCTGCGGCTGGACGTGAACGGGTCGCTGCATCACGTGCTCATATCGGCCCAGTACCGCTGGTACCGTTACATGAACGTGGTCCACCACGCGTGGATCGGCTACGACTTTCCCCACCACTGGCAGGGACAACTGGGTATTACCCAGGTGCCCTTCGGCATCCTGCCCTACGCCTCCCACAGTTACTGGTTCGGCGTGCCGTACTACATGGGGCTGGAAGACGACTACAACGCCGGCCTGAAGTTCGTCCACCACCAGGGGCCCTGGAGTGTGGACCTGGCGTTCTTCAAGAACGCCGCCTGGGGCAGCGCCACCGACCTGGATCGCTATTCCTTCGACGTGGTGCAATCCGGCGCCCAGCAGAACCAGGCGATCAACCAGCTAAACGCCCGGGCGGCATACCGCCTGGGAAGCGCCGACGGGCCCCACGCCGAACTGGGGCTGTCCACCGAATACGGTCGGCTGTACAACGCCACTACCGACGGTTTGGGAAACCACTGGGCGGCGGCCGCGCATATGAATGGGTATTTCGGTCCGTGGAATCTGCAGCTTGAGACGGTGGACTACCGCTACAATCCCGACAACCCCCAGGGGGTCAGCGACCAAACCGTGCTGGTGGGCGCGTTCGGGACATCGCATCCGGTCGCCGCCCGGGGGCGGCTGTACGTAGCCAACCTGGCTAGAGACTTCCGTGTCCACTGGGGTCCGATCAGCAAGCTCACCTGTTACAACGACTACAGCGTACTGAAAAAAGCGCAAAGCGGCTTCGCCGATTCGAAGCTCAATACCCTGGGTTGCATGGTCACCGCCAAGCCGATGTACGTCTATGTGGACGCTATCTTCGGCAAGAACATGACTTTCCTCGGGGATAACGGCGACGGCATGGCCGCCGGCGATCCTAACGCGTCCTGGCACAACCGGTTCAATATCAACCTCGAGTATTACTTCTGAAAGGCGTCACGGAAGACACGGAGAGCACGGGCAACCTCGAAGATGCGATCAATCGGGCGCGGCTCCGATGTAGGGTGCAATAAGCGCAGCGCATTGCACCGGTTACCCGAAAAGCTTCGTGAGAGCCACGGAATCCACGGATGGAAGAATTCGGGAGCGCCAACGGAATACCCTTGTACAGGTGATATCCATGCGCCCATGATTCCGGAATGAACGCGACCTTCTGGACCGCTGCCATGGCCGCAGGGGTGCGTTCCAATGATACGGTGTAATCCGTTTCGGTTCTTGCATCCTACTTCGGCTGCGCGGACTCGATTGCCCGTCACGATCGCTCGTTTTCCGTGCTTTCCGCGTCTTCCGTGGCGCTTTTCAGAACTCCAGGTTGGCGAATAGATTGTTCAGGGACTCGGCCAGGGTCGGATGGGCGAAGATGCCGTCCCGCAGGGCCGTGTAGGGCAGATCTGCCATCATGGCGATCTGCATCATGGACATGATCTCGCCGCCCTCCATGGCGAGCACCGCGCAACCCAGAATGCGATTGTTGTCCCGGTCCACCACCGCCTTCATCAGTCCCCGGGTGCGGTCCACCTCCAGAGCCCGTGCCACATGGCTCATCGCGAGGCGCGCTACACCGACCGGAAAGCCGGCGGCGCGGGCCTGGCGCTCGGTCAGGCCCACCCGACCCAGCTGCGGGTCCATGTACACCGTATAGGGCACCAGACGCCCATGAGTGGTCGCGCCGCCGTCTTCCAGGAGGTTGCGCTGCAGAATCCGAAAGTCATCGTAAGCGACGTGGGTGAACTTGGGTCCGGCGTTCACGTCCCCGATGGCATAGATGCCCGGCACATTGGTCTGCAGCCGTGCGTCCACGGGCAGGTAACCCCGTTCATCCAGCTGTACGCCGGCTTGATCCGGCTTCAGGGTATCGGTGTTTGGGGTGCGGCCGACCGCTACCAGTAGATGGGAGCCGACAACCCTGTCCCGGCCCGCCACGGACCGTAGATCCAGCTCAACCCCGCCGGCCGCGGGCCTCACCTGTCGTCCGTGGGTGCCCAACAGGACCTGGATGCCATCCTCGCGCAGAATCCGTGCAATCTCTTCGGCGACGTCGGCGTCCTCCATGGGGAGCAGCTGCTCCTCGCGTTGCACCACGGTCACCTCGCTTCCTAAGCGCCGGAACATCTGCGCAAATTCAATTCCCACGTAGCCACCGCCCAGGATCAGCAGGTGCTCGGGTACCTCGCCCAGCTCCATGACGGAGGTGGAGTCCAGAAAAGGCACCTCGCTCAGGCCCGGCAGGGAAGGCACGGCTGGCCGACTGCCGGTGTCGATGACGATACGAGCGGCGCGCAGCTCGCGGTTGGACCCGTCGAGCAGATGCACAGCGATCCCGTGCGCACCGGTGAAACGGGCGTCGCCCCGGATCAGTTCGACGCCGTCCGTGTCCTGCAGTCGATGTTCGCCGCCGCTGCGGAACTGCTCCACGATATGGCGCTTGCGTGCACGCACGCGCCCCATGTGGACCTCCACGGGCGCGGGTCCGATGCCGTAGACCGAAGCGCGCCGTGCCTGGTGCGCAGCGGCGGCGCTGGCCACCAGGGTCTTGGTGGGGGTGCAGCCGTAGTTCACGCAGGTGCCGCCCACCGGCCCGCGCTCCACGATCGCCGTTCGCCACCCGGCCCCGGCAAGGGCCACCGCCAGGGGTTTGCCACCTTGGCCCGTGCCGACAATGATGACGTCATGTGTTGTGCCGGTATTCGTCGCCATGACTCACTCGCTTGCCTGTGGGACCGCCAAATTGCGGGTGCGCACCGCACACCAACGCCGAGCTTTTCGTGCGCTGGAGCGCAAGCCGCCCACCCCCGCGCCCTCACATGAGAGCCGCCGCCGTGGTGTGGATGACATTGAGCAGCGCGCTGGGATAAATGCCGAGCCACACGAGCACAGCGGCAAGGCCCGTCAGGGCCAACGCGCCCGTTACCGGCACCGGCGATGAACGCACCAGTGCCAGTCCGGACGGCAACTGGTCGGGACCGCCCCAGAACATCGCCACGATCACCCGCAGGTAGTAGAACAGTCCGATGACGCTGCCTATGGCCAGCGCGACGACCGGTGCCCAGAGACCGCCGCCCACACCGGCGGCCAGGGCGTAGAACTTCCCGAGAAACCCCATGGTCAGGGGGATGCCCGCCAGCGACAGCAGCATGAGGGTGAACACGCCCGCCAGCACGGGCCGTTGCCAGAACAGGCCCTGGTAGTCCGCTATATGATCGGCGTCGCGCTGCCGATTCTGCCGGGAAAGCACGGTTACCACTCCGAAGGCACCCAGGGTCATCACGAAATAGGCCGCGAGATAATAGCTGACCGCCACCACGGCCAGCGTTCCGCCCGCCATGAAGGCCACCAGCAGGTAACCCATGTGGGCAATGGATGAGTAGGCCAACAGACGCTTGACGTTGTTCTGCAGCAGGGCCAGCAGATTTCCGATCAGCATGGAAGCGATGGCCAGCACGGAAAATGCCAGCATCACCTGATGGGCCTGGTAGGCGTCGGTCTGCAGAAAATAGCGCAGCAGCAGGGCGAACATGGCGCCTTTGGATACCGTGGACAGGTAGGCGGTCACCGGCGCCGGCGCGCCTTCGTAGACGTCCGGCGTCCACAGATGGAAGGGCACCACCGAGATCTTGAAGGCGATCCCCACCACCACCAGAGCCACGCCGGCCAGCAGATACGGACTACCGGCGTGCCGCCCGCTCTGCAGCATGGAGCCCAGGTGGGCGAACGCCAGAGTGCCCAGCTGGTTGTATATCAGAGCCATACCGAACAGCAGAAACGCCGACGCCACCCCCGACAGCACCAGGTACTTCAGCGCCGCCTCCAGGGGCGCCTTCTTGCCCAGGGGATAGCCGATCATGGCAAACAGGGAAACGCTGAGTAGCTCCATGCCCAGGAAGAAGCTGGCGAAGTGCCGGCTGTAGACCAGCACGACCCCGCCCAGGGTGGCCGTAAGCAGCAGCAGATACATTTCCTCCTGCTGACCGTCGCTGTCTTCCAGGTACCCGTACAACAGCACGGTCACCACAAAGGCCGCCGCGACGATGAGCGCCGAATAGAATAGGGCATATCCGTCCACTACCAGCAGGGGCGTTACGCCGCGCGGCGCCACGGAAGCGGCGGCGGCGAGGGAGGCGAATGTGGCGGCCAAACCGGTCAAGGTGAGCGCCGCCGTGACCCAATAGTTGCGACGTACGGCGATGGCCAGCATGACCGTCACTGCGAAAGCGGTCAGCATGATGATCGGCAACAGGGCTGTGAACTCGGCCGTACTCATGACTTATGTCCTGCCGACGAGAGGGTGGCGACCGGTTGTCGGAGTCCCGAAATGGCGGCCTGGGCGGTATCGAGCACCGGCTTGGGGTAGACCCCCAGCCAGACCACGATGGCGATGATGGCCAGCATCACAGTCATGTGCCGGCGTCCGCCGAAGTCGGCCACCTGCCAATGTTCCTTGGGCCGGCCGTGGAACACCTTCTGCACCAGGATCAGGGCGTAGGCGGTGGCCGTCACCAGCCCCACGGCCGCGAACACCGTCAGAGTGACATCCACCTTGTAGGCACCCAACAGGATCAGGAATTCACCCACGAAGTTGGCCAGCCCCGGCAGGCCGAGGGACGCAATGGCGAAGAACAACCCGATGGCGCCCATGCGCGGCATCTGGGTCCAGAGGTCCCCCATGCGGCCCATTTCCCGGGTATGCAGCCGTTCCTGGATCGCACCCGCCATGATGAACAGCGCGCCGGTGGTGAGTCCGTGGGCGATCATCTGCATCACCACGCCCTGCAGGGCCAGCAGGTTCCAGGCGAACACGCCCAGCAGCGCGAAGCCCAGATGGCTGATGCTGGAGTAGGCCACCAGGCGCTTGAGATCGGTCTGGGCAAACGCCAGCATGGCCCCGTACAGGATACCGGCCACGCCCAGCGCCATCGCCACTGGCGCGAACCGGTGCGCCGCTTCGGGAAACAGGGGCATCACAAACCGGATCAGGCCATAAGCGCCGGTCTTGAGCAGCACCCCGGCGAGAATGACGCTGCCGGCGGTGGGCGCTTCGGTGTGGGCGTCCGGCAGCCAGGTGTGGAAGGGGACGGCGGGCAGCTTGACGGCGAAGGCGAAGAAGAAGCCCAGCATCAGCCACATGGCGACCCGGGGCGCCATATGCGTGCCCAGCAGGTCGAAGTAGTCGAAGGTATACACCCCGGTCGTCTGATGATGGACGAATACCAGCCCCAGGATGGCGATCAGCATGAACAGCCCGCTGCCCTGGGTGAACAGGAAGAATTTGATGGCGGCGTAGATGCGCCGCTCATGCCCCCAGATGGCGATCAGGAAATACATGGGCACCAGCATGACTTCCCAGAAAAAGAAGAACAGGAACATGTCGAAGGCCAGAAACACGCCCAGGGTGCCCGCCAGCGACCACAGCAGGTTGAAGTGGAAGAAGCCGACCCGTTCCCTGATCTCCGTCCAGGATGCGACCACCGATGCCAGACCCAGCACCACGCTGAGTAGGACCATCAGGATGCTCAGTCCGTCGGCGGCCAGATGGAAGTGGATGCCGAAGGAGGGTATCCATGACCAGTCCAACCGGGCCACCCACGGGCCGTTGCCGGCCAGCGCCAGGTTTTTCGGGCTAATCGACCACAGTCGCAGGGCCAGCCACAGGTCCACAGCCAGGGTGGCTACCGACACCCACCGGCACAGGGGTGTGTACCAGTAGTCCGCCAGCCAGGCCAGCACGCCGCCGATCAACAGCACCAGGATGAGCCACAGCAGAATCATAGGAACACCGAAATGGATAGGACAATCACCGACCCCACCACCATAGTCAGGGCATACCAGCGCATGCCGCCGGTCTGGGTATCGCTCAGACCGCCGTGGACCGCTTCGCTGACCAGCCCCAGGCCGCGATAGACACCGTCCACCACGTCGGATCGATTGACGCGGGTAAACCAGTGGTAAGGTCGCACCAGCAGTCGGTCATACAGCCAGTCCATGGCCCAGTCGGTGGCCCACAAACGGTGCAGGGCCGCGCCCCAGGGCTGCCGCGCGAGGCCCCGCAGCCACTCGGGGTAGCGCAGGAACAGCAGATAGGCCAGATAGATGCCGCCCAGGGAGGCGACGCCGCTGAGAAGTTCCAGGATGGTCTCGGTGCGCGAGCCGGCCAGCGCATGGACGGGCGGCAGGGCGACATGCAGAAAATTCGTGAACAGCGGCGCGTTGCCCATGTAGGCGGGCAGCTCCAGACAGCCGGCGATCACCGACAGCACCGACAGTGTGATCAGGGGGATCATGATGCGCACACCCGGGCGCTTCTGGACCTTGGTCTTGGCTTCCCCGAAGAAGGCGATGAAGATCAGCCGGAACGTGTACATGCTGGTCATCAGCGCGCCGACCCAGGCTGCCGCCCACAGCCAGGGACTGCCCGCCGACGAAGACCAGGCATCGAGAATGATCAGGTCCTTGCTGTAGAAGCCGGCCGAGATGAACGGCACGGCGGACAAGGCCATGCCGCCCAGCAGGAAGGGCCAGAAGGCGCTGGGCAGCTCCCGGCGCAGGCCGCCCATCTTGAAGATGTCGTGCTCGTCGTTCAGGGCGTGGATGACCACGCCGGAGGCCAGGAACAGCAGGGCCTTGAAGAAGGCATGGATCATCAGGTGAAAAATGGCCACCGCCCAGGCCCCGACACCCAGGGCCAGGAACATGTAGCCGATCTGGCTGATGGTGGAATAGGCCAGCACCCTTTTGATGTCCCGCTGGGTGAGGGCGCTGAACCCGGCCAGCACCAGGGTGGCGGCGCCCACGGCCGCCACCGCGAGCCGGGCGTCGGGGGCGAGGACGAACAGCACGTGGGTGCGTGCGATCAGGTACACGCCCGCGGTGACCATGGTGGCAGCATGGATCAGGGCGCTGACCGGGGAGGGGCCGGCCATGGCATCGGGCAGCCAAGTCTGCAGGGGCAACTGGGCGGATTTGCCTACCGCGCCTCCCAGCAGCAGGAAGGCGGCCGCGGTGGCCAGGCTGGAGTCCACCGGCCATTGAGCGGCCGCCCGCTGCATGAGCGGTTGAATGTCCAGGGTGCCCAGATGGGTGAACAGCAGCAGCAATCCGATGGTCAGTGCGACATCCCCGACCCGGGTCACCACGAAGGCCTTGCGCGCCGCCTCGCCGTTGGCTGGGTCGCGATACCAGAAGCCGACGAGCAGATAGCTGCACAGACCGACCCCTTCCCAGCCCAGGTACAGCAGCAGCAGGTTGTCGGCCAGTACCAGGGTGAGCATGGAGGCCACGAACAAGTTCATGTAGGCGAAGAAGCGGCTGTATCCGCTGTCCTCCGCCATGTATTCGGTGGAGTACAGGTGGATTAGAAAGCCCACGAAGGTGACCACCAGCATCATGATCACCGCCAGGTTGTCCAGGTAGAACCCCACCGTGGGTCGGAAGCCGTCCACGCTGATCCAGTGCCACGCGGTCAGGGTGTAGGCATGACCGGCGGGCGGATCGAGGATGAAATTGGCCGCGATCCACAGGGCCACGCCCGCCGACAGCCCCACCGAGCCGGCGCCGACCCAGGCCACCGCCGGTCGGATCAGACGCCCCTGCGTGAACGTCAGCACGGCGAACCCGATCAGCGGCAGCAGCGGAACGAGCCAGATCAGATGGAACATGTCAGCCCCTCAGCTCGCTGGCGGCATCGGCGTCCAGGGTGTGGAAGCGGTGATAGAACTGCAGCGCAAGAGCCAATCCCACCGCCACCTCCGCGGCGGCCAGGGACAGGATCAGGATGAACATGATCTGACCGTCGGCCTGCTGCCAGCGCGAACCGCCCACCACGAACGCCAGGCCGGCGGCGTTAAGCATGATCTCCAGCGACACCAGCATCATGATCACGTTGCGCCGTACCAGCAGCCCGAGCAGGCCCAAGGTGAACAGGACGGCCGCGAGCAGCAGCGCCTGGTTCAGAGCTATGTTGGCAACAGGCATGACAGCATCTCCCATGTCAGCGTTGCAGATGTTCCTTGCGTCCCAGGTGGTAGGCCCCCACCAGTCCGGCGAGCAGCAGCATGGACGCCAGTTCGACCGCCAGCACATACGGTCCGAACAGAGTCAGGCCCACCAGCCGGGACGGCACGACGTTGATGCCCTCCCGCCCCGGCAAGCCGACGTAGAAGGAATAGATCAGCTCCCCCAGCAGCACCGCACAGAAAAGTCCCGGGCCGGCCCAGGTGCCGGGGGCGAGCCATTGGCGCTCCTGGCGCACGGCCTCGCCGCCCAGGTTCAGCATCATCACTACGAATACGAACAGCACCACGATGGCGCCGGCGTAGATGATCACTTCCAGCGCGGCCGCAAACGGGGCGCCCAGGGTGTAGAACACCAGCCCCACCGACAGCAGGGACACCACCAGGTAGAGCAGGGCGTGCACCACGTTCGTGCGCGTGACTACCAGCAGGGTGGTCAGCACGGCGACCATGGAGGCAACGTAGAAGGTGGCGTTCATGGAGCGGTTCCTTTCATGGCATGAGGCTGCGTGGATCGACAGGCGGGTCCTCGTTTTCCGCCTCGCCCTTGTCTTTTCCGCCGATGGCCAGGCCGGCCACCCGATAGAAGTTGTAGTCGTGGTATTTCCCCGGCCCGGAGATGGTGAGTTCTTCCTTCTCGTAGACCAGATTGTGGCGGTCGTACTCGGACATCTCGAAATCGGGGGTGAGCTGGATGGCATAGGTCGGACAGGCTTCCTCGCACAGTCCGCAGAAGATGCAGCGCGAGAAATTGATGCGGAAGAATTCCGGATAGCGCCGCCCATGCTCGTCCTCGGCGGCCTGCAAGGCGATGCAGTCCACCGGGCAGACCACCGCGCACAGATAGCAGGCCACGCAGCGCTCCTCGCCGTCGGGGTCGCGGGACAGGACGATGCGGCCGCGCCAGCGCGGCGGAATCCGCGGCATCTCGTCGGGGTACTGGATGGTCGCCTTGCGGGTGAAGGTGTGGGTCAGGTACCGGCCCATGGTCCGCAGGGAGTTGAACAGCCCGCTTTGCATTGTCGTCTCCTCGCCGCTCAGGCTCCGCCCCCGTGGGCCAACAGGGCGCCACCGGTAAGCGCGAGATTCAGCAGGGTCAACGGAAGCATCAGCTTCCAGCCGTAGCTCATTAATTGATCGTAGCGGGGCCGCGGCAGGGATGCCCGCAGCAGAATGAAGAACCCCACGAAGAAAAACGTCTTGAGGGCGAACCAGATGATGGGCGGCAGCAGCGGACCGTGCCAGCCACCGAGAAAGAACACGGTAATCATCACCGAGATCAGGATGATCCCCAGGTATTCGCCCACGAAGAACAGTCCGAACTTCAGGCCCGAGTACTCCGTGTGGTAGCCGCCGGTCAACTCCGCTTCGGCCTCGGGCAGGTCGAAGGGCAGGCGGTGGGTTTCGGCGATGCCGCCGATCACGAACACCACGAAGCCCAGCACCTGGGGAACGCAAAACCACAGCCCCTGCTGGGCGTTGACGATCTCCCGGAGATTGAACGAACCGGCCATCATCACCACACCCATCAGGGACAGGCCCATGAACACTTCGTAGCTGAGCATCTGGGCGGCGGCCCGCAGCCCGCCGAACAGCGCGTACTTGCTGTTGGAGGCCCAGCCGGCCAGGATCACGCCGTAGGCGGCCAGGGAGCTCATGGCCAGGAAGAACAGCAGCCCCACGTTGAGGTCCACCACACCGATCCCCGGCGCGAAGGGCACCACGGCGAACACCATCAGCGAAGCGATCACCACCACGGCCGGCGCGATGACGAACACCGGGCGGTCGGCAAACGGCGGGATCCAGTCCTCCTTGGTGAAGATCTTGATCATGTCGGCCACCACCTGCAGCACGCCCTGGGGACCGACCCGGTTGGGCCCCAGCCGATCCTGCCAGATACCCAGCAGGCGTCGTTCGACCCATATCAGGGCGGCGCTGAGACCCAGCACCACCACCATGATCCCCACGATATTCACTGTGGAGGACAGCGCGTCGTTCATAAGCCGTCTCCCCCATGCAGGGTTGTCCAGTCGGGAAATGCCTCCTGCGCCAGGCCCGGCAGGCCTGCCGGAAGACCCACCGTGCCGCGCGCCAGGCCGGGCTGCAGGCGCACCGTGAAGGAGCGGCCGTCGAGGGCACCCACTTGCACTGTGGTGCCGTCCTTCACACCCAGTCGCCGCGCATCCTCGGGCCCGATCGCCAGATACGGTTCGGGTGTGCGACTGCGCAGGGGCGGAGACAGGGCGCTCAACGGCTCGCTTCCGAACACGTGGTACAGCGGAACGACGCGCCATTGACCCTTGCGGGGGTTGAAAGCCGCCGGAATCCGATCGAAGTACCTGCCGTCCCCACCGGCTTCAAGCAGACGACGCCCGGGGTCGCCTCCGACCAGGGCACCGGCCACCTCGCTCTGGAACTTGTTGAGGGCTTGTATCGAGTTCCACCCCGGTGCCCAGAAACGCGGGATGAGAGCCGGCGCCGGCGCGCCGAGATACCCTTCCATGGAAAACGCCAGGGGACTGTCCAGGTCCCGGTGAGGAATGGGTTCATGGATCGTCGCTGCGGCATGCATGGCCGTGCGCCCGCTGTAGCGATGGGGCTGGCGGGGAATGCGCTGATGCACCACACGCTGGCTGGCGGGCGGCGCCGCTTCGGTGATCGCCGCCAGTTCCCCGCCAAGGGCGGCGCACTGCGCGGTCACGTCATCAAGGTGGTGCCAATGGATGGTTTCGACCCCGTCGGAGACGGCCGCCATGGCCTGCAACCAGCGCCAGCTTTCCTGGATGGGATGGGCGGCCTGGTTGCTCTTGTAGAAACGCTGGGCGCGGCCCTCGCTGTTGACCAGCGTCCCTTCGCCCTCCGAAAAGGCCGCCGCCGGCAGCACCACTTCCGATCGCGCGACCGTGTCGTGGTCTATGCAGTCGACGGTGATCACGTGGGCGGCAGCGCTCAGCAGGGCATCCGCGGTTTGACGGGGAAGGCGCCGGAACAGGTCGTTCTCCAGCACGATGAGGGTGTCCAGGTCATTGTCCTGTCCCGCACTCACGGCCGTCTCCAGGGGGCGCGGGTCGAGCATGGCCAGCCCCAGGCTGTTGCACTCGGGAGTGACCAGACTCAGGCGGGTTGCCTTGTGGAGCCGGGCCAGGGCCGTGGCCACATTGGCCGCGGCGCGCAGCACGTCCCGGTCCCCGCATCCGGTGCCGCTGACCACCAGGGGTCGGCGGGCGTCGGCCAGCGCCGAGACCACGCTGTCGACCCATCGCCGGTCGGCTTCCGACAGTCCGTTCACCGACGGCGCCTGTGGATCCAGGCCCTGGGCCACGGCAAAACCGAGGCGGGCGATGTCGGCCGGAGCGCCGTGGCGGCTCCCGGAGGCGACGTCGTCCAACCGGGTGGGCGCCGGCGTCACCACAAACAGGGGCGACAGAGCCGTGCCGGCCGCTTCGCGTACCGCCGCGTCCTGCCAGCGGGGAATCTTCAACTGATCGGCCAGTTCCATGCTCTGCTGGCGCACGCTCTGGCGCAGTGCCAGGGCGAGGCGCGGTGCGGTGTCCGGCACGTTTTCCCCCAGCACCAGCACGGCGTCCGCCCGTTCCACTTCCGGGAGCGTGGCCGTGGGTGCGGGGCCGGCCCGCAGAATCGCCAGTGCCTCGCGGTTGAGGGCATCGCCCCGTGCGCCCAGCCCGGCGCAGAAGTTCTCCGCCCCCACCAGGCAACGCAAGGCAAAATTCGCCTCCAGGGAGGCCCGGGGCGAGCCCAGGCCCAGCACCCGGCCCGCGCCCAGCAGGGAACCGATCCGGTCCATGACCGCTTCCAGGCTGGCGGGCTGGGGCGGTCTCTGCTCGTCGGCGTCGCGCAGGCGTGCTTCCCGGATGCGATGGTCGCCGTTCACGAACTCGTAGCCGTAGCGCCCACGGTCGCAGATGAAATAGCCGTTGACATCGCCGTTGTAGCGGTTGCGTATGCGGCGCAGGGAGTCGTAGCGCTCGCCGGGGATGATGTTGCAGCCATGCCCGCAGTGCACGCACACCGAGGGCGCGGTCTGCAGATCCCACTTGCGGGTGTAATGGGTCTGCAGGGATTTGTCTGTGAACACCCCGGTGGGGCATACCTCCACCAGGTTGCCGCTGAACTCGCTTTCAAGGGTCCCGTCGTCATGGCGGCCGAAGTAGACATGGTTCTTGGAGGCCATGGCGAACAGATCGGTGCCCCCGGCGTAGTCGTCGTAGAAGCGTACGCACCGATAGCAGGTGATGCAGCGGTTCATTTCGTGGTTGATGAACGGCCCCAGGTCCTGGTTGCGGAAGGTGCGCTTGTCGAAGCGGTAGCTGCGGTAGTTGTGGCCCGTCATCACCGTCATGTCCTGCAGATGACACTCGCCGCCTTCGTCGCAGACAGGGCAATCGTGGGGATGGTTCTCCATCAGCCACTCGATGATGCTGCCCCGGAACTGCCTCACCTCGGGGGCTTCAATCGAAATTCGCGTGCCGTCCGCGGCCGGCGTCATGCAGGCCATGACGATGTGCCCTTCCTTGTCGTTCTCGTCCTTGAACCGCTTGACGGCGCACTGGCGGCAGGCGCCCACCGATCCCATGGCGGGGTGCCAGCAGAAATAGGGCAGATCGAAGCCCAGGCTCAGGCACTGCTCCAGCAGGTCGCGGTCGCCGTCCACCGCGAAGGGCTTGTCATCGACGTAGATGGTCGCCATCAGTGTCTCCAGGGGCAGCGCTTGTCACGGATATGCTGCTCGAGCTCGTCGCGGAAGTGTTTCAGGCCGGTGGCCAGGGACGCCATGGCACCGGGAGCATGGGCGCAATAGGTGTTGCCGGGACCGAGAAAGCGTGTGTAGAGGCTAAGGCGATCCAGATCCTCCATGCGCCCGTCGCCCTCATCGATCGCCTGCAGGGTCTTTTCCACGAACGGCAGACCGTCGCGGCAGGGCGTGCACCACCCGCAGGACTCCTGGGCGAAGAAGTGCTCGAGGTTGCGCATCACCGATACGGGGCAGATCTGATCATCCGTCACGATCATGGTGCCGGTCCCCATGCGGGTTCCCGTTTCACTCATGGAGGAGAAGTCCATGGGCACGTCCAGGTGCTCCGCCCCCAGGAAGCCGGTAGACGCGCCGCCCGGTTGCAGCGCTCTGAACCCATAGCCCTGGCGCATGCCGCCCGCGTGTTCTTCCAGAACCTCCCGTCCCGTGGTGCCCATGGGCAGCTCCCACAGACCGGGGCGGTTGAGCCGGCCACTCATGCCGTACAGCTTGGTGCCGCCGTCGTCGGTGAGGCTCAGGCCCTGGAACCAGTCCGCACCCTTGTTGATGATATGGGGCACGTTGCAGAGAGTCTCCACGTTGTTCACCACCGTGGGTTTTCCCCACAGCCCGGTGGCCTGGGGGTATGGCGGTTTGGCGCGGGGAATGGAACGTCGCCCCTCCAGGGCGGTGAGCAAGGCGGTCTCCTCGCCGCAGATGTAGCGCCCGGCGCTGATGTGCAGGTGCAGATCCAGGTGGTAGCCCGAGCCCAGGATGTCCGTGCCCAGGTAGCCCTTGTCGTAGGCCTCCGCCACGGCCTTGCGCAGCCGCCGGGCGGCGCGGAAGTAGGAGGCACGCAGAAAGATGTAAGCGTAGCGTGCGCCGATGGCGTAGGCGCTGAGCACCACCGCCTCTATAAGCTGGTGGGGATTGCCTTCCATGAGCAGGCGGTCCTTGAAGGTGCCCGGCTCCATCTCGTCGGCATTGGCGATCAGGTATTTCGGATGACGGGCCTGGTCGCTCATGTCCACGAAGCTCCACTTCTTGCCGGTGGGAAAGCCGGCGCCGCCCCGTCCCCTGAGATTGGAGTCGTTGACCGCCCGGGTGACGTCCGCGGGACTGAGCCGTGCCAGTGCCCTGCGCAGGGCCTGATAGCCACCGGCGGCCTCGTAGGCTTTGATGTCCAGAGGCTCGCCATCGTCGCGAATGTTGCCCGTCAGTGGCTTTTCCATGCGCTCGCTCCTTGTGTTCAGTCGTACCGATCCAGCAGTGCCCGCACGCCGTCCGGCTGCACGTCTTCGTGCAGGTCCTGGTCCACCAGCAGCACGGGGGCGTGGTCGCAGGCCCCCAGGCAGGGCATGGGGAGCAGTGTGAATCGTCCGTCGTCGGTGGTCTCTCCAAACGCCACCCCCAGTTCCGAAGACAGGCGGTCGCGCAGAGTCTCGTAACCCATGACGAAACAGCTGACGCTGTCGCACACCAGAATCACATGGCGCCCCACCGGGCGGCGGAAGATGAGGTTGTAGAAAGTGGCCACAGCGTCCAGGTCATGGACCGACACTTCGAGATGCTGGGACAGGTCCGCCAAGCTCTCGTCGGAAACCCAGCCGCGATGACCCTGCACGATCTTCAGGGCGTCGACGAGCGCCGCACGCGGCTTGTCGTATTTGGCGCGTTCCTCGTCGATTTCCCGGCGTTCCTGCTGACTCAGCATTGCGTCTCCTTAGCGGTCCACGTCGGCCATCACAAAATCGATGCTGCCCAGCAGGGCGATGAGGTCGGCGATCAACATGCCCCGGCTGATGAGCGGAATCATCTGCAGGTGAGGGAACGAGGGCGTCCGTATGCGTGACCGGTAGGACATGGTGCTGCCGTCGCTCACCAAGTAGTAGCCGTTGCTGCCCTTGGTGGCTTCCACCGCCACGAAGGCTTCCCCGGGGGGAATCACCGGGCCCCAGCTGACACCCAGAAAGTGGTTAATGAGCGTCTCGATATCGTGCATCGTGCGTTCCTTGATGGGGGGCGTGGTCAGTGGGTGGCGCGCCTTGTGGTCGCCCTCCGGCATGTTGTTCAGGCACTGCTCGATGATGCGCAGGCTCTGACGCATCTCTTCCACGCGCACCACGCAGCGGTCATAGCAGTCGCCGTTCGCCGCCGTGGGAATGTCGAACTCGAACTGCTCGTAGCCGGAATAGGGCCGTTTCTTGCGCAAATCCCATTCCAGGCCGGTGGCCCGCAGACCCGGCCCGGTCACGCCCCACTCTATGGCCTCCTCGGTGGTGTAGGCGCCGATGCCCTTGGTGCGGGCCTTGAAGATGCGGTTGTGCATGACGATCTTGTCGTACTCGTTCAGCCGCGGGGGCAAATAGTCCAGGAAATCCCGCACCAGCCGGTCCCAGCCCCTGGGCAGGTCCTGGGCGACGCCGCCGATGCGGAACCAGCTGGGGTGCATGCGCCCGCCCGCAGATCGCCTCGATGATGTCGAACACCCGTTCCCGATCGGTGAACATGAAGAACACCGGGGACATGGCACCCACGTCCTGGGCGAAGGTGCCGTAGCCAGACCAGATGGCTGGCGATGCGGAACAGCTCCACCAGCATGACCCGGATCACCTTGACCCTGTCGGGTACCTTGATGCCGGCCAGTTTCTCCACCGCCAGCACGTAGGGCAGGTTGTTCATCACACCGCCCAGGTAGTCGATGCGGTCGGTGTAGGGGATGTAGGTGTGCCAGGTCTGGCGTTCGCCCATCTTTTCGGCGCCCCGGTGGTGGTAGCCGATGTCGGGCACGGCGTCCACGATCTCTTCGCCGTCCAGTTGCAGGACGATGCGAAACACGCCGTGGGCGCCGGGGTGGTTGCGGCCCGAGATTGAGGAACAGGAAATCGGTGTCCGTCGTGGCTGCGTCCGCATACCCCATTCCTCAGGGCGAAACGCAGCGCCTCCTGCTCGCCGTCTCGTTCTCGCGGGGCAGCACGAACGGTCCCATTTCCGTGGCCCGGGCCGGATGGTCCTTGCGCAGGGGATGGCCCTTCCAGGTGGGCGGCATAAGGATGCGGCGCAGGTGCGGATGGCCGTCGAACTTGATGCCGAACATGTCCCACACTTCCCGCTCGTACCAGTTGGCGGCGGGCATAGATGTCGGTGACCGAGGGAAGGGACGGTTCCGTACCTGTCAGCGCGACCTTGATGCGGACGTCCTGGTTGCGGTCGAACGGACAGCAGGTGGTACACCACCGTAAAATCACTGTCGGGCTGGCCGTCGCGGTGCTGCGGGCCCGCTCGTCGATGGCGGTCAGGTCGTAAAGCATGGAGAACGGCCCAGGCGTGCCGTGCTTCAGATGACGCAGCACGTCGCGCACCCTCGCGCTGGGCACCCACAGGGTGGGGAACTCGTCCCGGGTGGGCTGTACCTGGGCGGTTTGAGCGCCGAAGGTCTGCACCAATTCCTGTTGTATAGCGACTGTATCGTCCATAGTACCCGGGCGCCGCTGCGTGGCGCCGTATCGCTGTTGTTCGCCGGGGCGGTGGCTTGCGCCCGCCAGCTGTTGTCGACGTAGCCCACATCCGTTGCCCGCGGGTCGGTATCTGCGCGCGGCCATTAAAGCCCGCTGCCGTGCCCACTGCCTGCCGCGGTACGGGGCCTAAACGTCGTCTGGACTTCGAAGCCTGTCGGCCTGAATACGCCGGCCCCGCTTGCGGTCACGTTGACTGGCTGGCGGTGCCTTGGACACCCCCTGGGGGCCCAACACCCAGCTCAACGGTCGTTGCTCCTTGCCGATGGCATCCTGCAGAAGATTGAGCCCTTCGAGAAAAGCGTCGGGCCGCGGGGGGCATCCCGGCACATAGACGTCCACGGGCAGAAACGAGTCCACACCTTGAACGACGCTGTAGATGTCATACATGCCGCCCGAGTTCGCGCACGAACCCATGGAGATCACCCACCGGGGCTCCAGCATCTGGTCGTAGAGCCGCTGGATAACGGGCGCCATCTTTCGGAACACGGTGCCGGAGATCACCATCAGGTCGGCTTCCCGCGGCGTGGCACGAATGACTTCCGCGCCGAACCGGGCGATGTCGTACTTGCTGGTCAGGCTGGTGGCCATCTCCACGTAGCAGCAGGACAAGCCGAAGTTGAAGGGCCACACCGAGTTCTTGCGCCCCCAGGCCATCAGGTCCTGAAGGCGGCTCAGCAGCACGTTGCGCTGCACGGCCTCGTGGAAGCTTTGGTTTCTGTCGGAGTCGCGCAGGGACAGTTCAGGTCGGGTCAGCCACCATCTCATGTTCAGGTTCCTCTGCCCTGGGGTTGGCCCGCACGGATGGCGCGCTTGGCAGGCCCCCAATCCAACGCCCCCAGGCGCCACAAATAGGCGAGGGCTACCAGCATAATGGCGACGAACACCATCGCCTCCCCATAGCCGAGCCAGCCGGTCTGCCGGAAAGCCACCGCCCACGCGAACAGAAGCGCCGCCTCCAGATCGAAGATCACAAAGAAAACGGCCATGAGATAGAACTGGGCGGTCAGGCGAAAGTGCCCGTAGCCGACGGTCACAATGCCCGATTCGAAGGGCTCTTCGGAATCCCGGTTTGGGCGATGGCGTTCGCCCAGCGCGTAGGAAACCAGCAACAGTCCGGTGACGAGAAGCGACACCAGAGCGAAGTAGACGACGATGGGCCAAAGGCTTGTCGTGTTGTTCATAACGTCCCTGCATGATGTCGATCGGTCGTCGAGCCGATCGATCCGCGGCGGCTGCAATCCGTTTGTAGGCACCGGAATGAGTCCACTGGACGAGCGCATCCAATGGAATCTGGAACCGTTGTCTTGGACAGTCGCGACGCCCGCGGAGCTGTCCTTAACCCATATGGACTGCAACCGCTGAGCTGAGTTTCAGTGGCGCTCCGGGCGAATGGGCGGCACCTGAGGTCGACAGGGCGGTGAACGGACCCCAAGACGGGCGATCAACCCCGGCAGCGCGTTTTCGCGCAGTGTTATTGCGGGATTGACCGGGCTGTTGCCGGCGAACGTACCCGGAGCCTAGTTCAGCCCCATGGCTTGTCAAACGCTGCCGATCCGCGATCAGTGTCGGGCCAGGGATGTCACCAGCTCCACCGGCAGATGCCACTGTTCGGCAATGGCCTGTGCCCGCTGCTGATCCTCCGGATGTACGAAGATCCTGAACGTACCGCCGTGTTCCTGTGCCCAGTGCGCCAACACCTGCCAGCGACGTCCGCAGGACTCTTCCCCGAGGCCGCTGCTCACCTCGACCACTGCCAGGGCGGCGCCATTGCCGTCGGCCGGTTCCGCGGTGATATCGGGTCGTGCGTGGACATTGAGTACGGGGATGAGCAGTTCCTCCGGCTCTTCGCAGCCGGGCACGTCGTGGGCCCGCATGTTGCGAAAACCCTGCTCGCGCAGCTTCTCCAGGCCCTGATCCAGCAGCGCCTTGCGCTCTTGAAGCACCGCGTCCGGAAGCATGGAAGTCGTGTGCATGGCGCTATTCCTGCTTTGCTCTAGAACTGACATCAGGATCGCGAATGCCGCAAAGTATAGTTGCACAAGGGACTTGGCGGCGTCGCAAATTCAGGTATCGAACCAGGTGACTGCCGAGCCGCGCAGCGTGCTCGCAGCGGACATCCTGACCATGTATAGCTCATGGCCCAACGGGATGGCGCCGGCGCCGCGAAGCCGACGATAGGCGGCCGGTCAAGGCCCCGACAACCATGCAGAGGGCGAGGAACACCCGGCGCCCATCCCTGTCGCTCTATTGTAGAGGCGCGCGCCGGGTCGGGGCGCTTGTGTCGCTGCGCGGGCGCACGAAGGCCGCGCCCTCCCGGAACGAGGCCTGCACCGACAGGCCCTGAATTGCCAGGAGTGCACCGGTGAGAGATGTCGAAGCCATTCCCGAAGGGGAGAGGCGCTATGACACGGGGTATAACCCTCGACGCCTCGGGATTGACCTGTCCGCAGCACGTGCTTGTGTGCAAGGCAAAGCTGGCGCGCTTGGAGGTCGGTGAAGAATTGCGCTTCGTGGCCACCGACCGGGGTAGTCCTCGCGCAGTGCGTGTTCCGCTGCCCAAAAGCGCCCGCCGGACTCTGAACGCCGCGTTGGCATGGCTGGCCGGGCAGCGACCGGCGGCCGGCGCGGTGTGATCGCTGGTGCTCGGGTACCTCGCCCAGCTCCATGACGGACGTGGAGTCCAGAAAAGGGGGCACGAGCCCGGACAGCCACTGCAGCCCATGCAGGGCGCAATAAACGACGGGCATTGCGCCGCATACACTTTTCAGATTCGCCAGCCATGCCCTCGGGTTCGCCCGGTGCGCACCACTGCACGGCCTTCCCCGGTTCAATGCCGGGTCAACGGTTGTACGAGATCGCCTGACAAATGCCAGTGATGGGCAATGTCCTGCGCGCGCTCCCGGTCTTCCGGATGAACGAACACCATGAACGTGCCGCCGTGATCGTCGGCCCATTGCGCCAGCACCTGCCAGCGCCGTCCGCACGACTCCTCGCCAAGACCGCTGCTCACCTCCACGACGGCCAAAGCGGCGCCACGGCCATCGGGCGGTTCGGCGGTGATGTCGGGCTGGGCATGGACGTTGAGTACGGGAATGAGCAATTCCTCCGGCTCGTCGCACCCTGCAACGTCGTGGGCACGCATGTTGCGAAAACCCTGCTCGCGCAGATGTTGGAGGCTCTGGTCGAGCAACCCCTGCCGTTCGCGGAGAATCGCATCTGGAAGCATCGAGGTTGTGTGCATGGCGTGTTTCCTCCTGTGTCCGCAAGCTGGCGAGGGCGCGGCGATGCTGCTAAGTATAGTTGTTGGGTGAGGCCGTCGGGGTACCCTGGAACCGGTCGGTGGACCGACGACCCCGACCAGACAATCGGCACCCGGGGTGCAACTGCGCGTGATCCCAAAACCCCGACCGTTCAGGGGGACAGCACGAGGCAGGAACACCTGGCAGAGTTCTCTGTCTCACAGTAGTGGAGCCGTCATAACCGGCGCAGGACCACGACGCTCCGGGTCGCCGGGCTTCCCTGCATTGGCAGGGGTCATAGGAGACTTCGGCGGCGCCTGCACGGCGGTACCGGTTGCCGCGCGGGGCTGGAGCTGATCGGTCGAGGGAGGTTGACACCATGTCCGCACCGGCACAGCGGTTGTCCCCGGAGTACACCCTGGATACCTCCGGGTTGACCTGCCCCATGCATGTGCTGATGTGCAAGGCCAAGCTTGCGCGCATGGAGGCAGGGGACGAGCTGCGTTTCGTGGGAACCGACCGGGGCTGTCTGTTAGAGATTCCGTTGCTGGTCAGCTATACCGGCTGCGAGCTGGTCGAACAGGGTACGAGCGCCGGGCGCTATCATTTTCGCATCCGCAGGCGCAGTCGGCGCCGCAACGGATCGTGCACGGCAGCCCCGGTGCGCCGCCCGCCCCGGCGGGCTCTGGCTGTCGCGCTGGCATGGTTGACGGGCCGGCCGCGGCCTGCGGCCGGAGCCACGTGAACCGCCGTCCGTTTCACGCACTGCCGAACACCATCCGTGCCCGCAGCCCCGGGCGGTTGTCATGCAGTTCCACGGTGGCTCCGTGCAGCTGGGCGACCGCCCGCACCAGACTGAGACCCAAACCATTGCCGGGCGTGCTGCGCGCAGGATCCAGGCGCACGAACCGCTGCATCACCCGCTGGCGGTCCTCGGCCGGGATCCCCGGACCGCTGTCGGCCACTTCTATCCGGGTCACGCCCCCCGGGCTGCCGATGCACAGCCTGACCCGACCGCCCGGCGGCGTGTACTTCATGGCGTTGTCCAAAAGGTTGCTGACCGCCTGGGCAAGCAGGTCCCGGTTGCCGCGGATGTGTACGCCGGGCGCCAGGTCCGTGTCGAATGCCAGCCCCTGTTCTTCGGCCACCGCCCCGTACAGTTCGGCCAGATCGGTGCCCAGGGCCGACAGGTCCACATCATGCCAGCTGTTGCGGCGCACCCCGGCTTCGGCCTGTGCGATGCTGAGCAGGGCGTTGAAGGTCCTGATAAGCCCGTCCGCCTCCTGGACGGTGGTCTCGATGACCGTTCGGTAGTCCGCCTCGCTGCGAGGCTCGAGCAGGGTCACTTCCAGTTGGTTGCGGATCCGGTTCAGGGGGCTGCGCAGGTCGTGAGCGACATTGTCGGTCACTTGGCGCATGGCCGACAGCAGCTGTTCGATACGCTCCAGCATGGCGTTGAGACGGGCCGACAGCTCGTCGAACTCGTCGTTGCGCGCACTCACCGGCAGGCGCCGGGACAGCTCGCCGGCCATGATCTCGCCTGCGGTCTGGCTGACCGCGTCGATGCGGCTCAGCACGCTGCGCCCCATGAGCACCCCAAGGCCCATGGCAATGATCACGCTTACCCCGATGGCGCCCGCGACCACGCCGAAGATATGTTCCTTGACTTCACGCACGGCATCCAGGGACTCCCCGACGAGCAGGTGATAGCCGCCCGCCAGTGCAACGCTGCGGGTGCGTACGTACTCGGGTTCCAGGCCGCCTTCATCGGAGTCGCGCCCGCGGCGGGGAACCGCGAAGGTATGCGGGCCCTCGTTCAGTGCCCCGCGCGGCCACGTCCGAAGGTTGCCGGCGATCTCCTCGCCGCCCGGGCCGAGCAGCAGATACTGGTGGGAAAAGCGTGGGCCGTACTCGGCGCGCTGTTGCAGCGCCCGCACCAGGGCCGGGCGCCCCTGGGTGGTGAACAAATGCACCAGCCCGGTGGACTCGGCCTGCAGTTCCACGTCGATGTCGTGATCGATGTAGGAGGTGCTGGCCCAGTAGATGAAACCGGATGCACCGGCCATCAGCAGGCTGTACAGGATCGCAAACAGCAGGGACAGCCTGAAGGCGGTGGTGTTGAGCAGTCTAGGGCCTGGGAACGCCATGGGAATCACCACTGTTGCGGCTGAGAAGCCGCCAATCAAGGCGCGAGGAGCGACGTTTGGTTGTTCCAAATGAGGCACGAGCAACGCCGAGTGGCGGCTTCTCATCCCCAACCGGCCGGGCCGGGCCCCATTTTCCGTCCCGTGGCGTTGGCGCTCGCTTCAACAGCCGGGCTACACCGCACTTGCTCCGCCTTGCGGGACCACTAGTCCGTCGCACGGATACAGTACCCGGCGCCGCGCACCGTGTGCAGCAATGGTGTGGGATAGTCCTTGTCGATTTTGGCGCGCAGCCGGCTGATGTGCACGTCGATGACATTGGTCTGGGGATCGAAATGGTAGTCCCAGACATGTTCCAGCAGCATGGTGCGGGTCACCACCTGGCCGGCGTGGCGCATCAGGTATTCCAGCAGCCGGAACTCGCGGGGCTGCAGGCGGATGAGGCGCCCGCCCCGGGTGACCCGGCGGGTGAGGATATCCAGCTGCAGGTCAGCGACCTGCAGGCGTGTCTCGGCCTGCTCGGGCCGCGCGCGGCGGGCGAGCGCCTCCAGTCGTGCCAGCAGTTCGGAGAATGCGTAGGGCTTGGTGAGGTAGTCGTCGCCGCCGGCATTGAGGCCCTCCACGCGATCGTCCACATCGCCGAGGGCACTGAGCACCAGTGCGGGGCTGGGATCGCCGGCGGCCCGCAGTGCGGCGATGATCGACAGACCGTCGCGGGCCGGCAGCATGCGATCGACGATCAGCACGTCATAATGTCCGCTCAGGGCCATGTGCAGCCCGTCGTTGCCATCGCCGGCGTGGTCGACCACGTGGCCACTTTCGGTCAGGCCCTTGAGCAGGTAGGTCGCCGCTTCCCGGTCGTCCTCGATAACCAGAATACGCATGGCTGTCATGATACGGTGCCCTGGCGCCGGTGAACATTACCGGCCGGCAACCTGGTGGGGCCGGCGGGGCAGCCCGCGCGCAGCCGGCTTAACAATCGGTAATGTTGCGGCAACGGACGGGCAAGGGGCCGGGCGTTAACCTGCCTTCCGATCGATTGATCACAGAGGCCTATTGTGCGCATGGAAACAGCTTATTACTCCCGACCCACCCGTTTTCTCCATTTCGGGCTCGCGCTGACCGTTACTTTCCAGCTGGCAATCAGTCTGGTCATGCAGGCCCGGGCCCATCAGGGCGTGCCGCCCGGAGCTTTCGCCCATGGGGCGTTCGAAGCCCACCGGTTCGTCGGGTTGGCCGCCGTGGCCATCGTGGTGCTGCACTGGTTGTGGAGTCTGCGCCCGCACATGGACGGCGGCATCGGCCACCTGTTCCCCTGGGCGGGAGCCGACCGCGCACGGGTCATGACCGATGTGCGCGGGCTGCTGCGCGGCCGGGTGCCCGACAGCGGTCCGCGGGGCGGGTTGGCCGGAGCCATCCACGGACTGGGGCTGCTGGCGGTCACCGCCATGGCCGTCAGCGGTACGGTGCTGTTCGTGGCGTTTCCCGAAACCGGTCCGGTCCCGGCGGCGGCGCATAACGCCGCGGAGGTGCACAGCGCCATTGCCAACCTGGTGTGGGCCTACTGGTTCGGTCATGTGGGAATGGCGCTGCTGCATCACCTGACCGGCCACGACACCCTGCGGCGCATATTCAGCCTGGGTGGCGGCTGAACATCGGGCGGCATCGGAAAACCATGACGACGACTGCTCCGATAGCCGGTTCGTTCACGAGCCGAGGCACCGCCGGCGAGTTGCCGGGGCGTTCCCGCAGCAGCTCTGCGGCGCCCGTCGGGCTCGGCGTCCTGGGGCTGGCGGCGCTCCTGCTGTCCGCCTGTGCCAGCTACCATCCCATACCCCTGCCGGCGGGCCCGGATCTGGCCAGTGCCCCGAGCCTGCAGGTGCCGGTCGGGCAGCTGCACGTGCCCGGTTTAAAGCCCCATCCGTTCAATGCGGCCAACGGCCTGGACATGACCGAGGTGGTGACCCTGGCGGTGGTCAACAATCCCGGGCTCAAGGCAGTGCGACTCAAGGCCGGCGTGGCCGGCGCCCAGCTGCTGCAGGCCGGGTTGCTGCCCGATCCCCAGCTCAGCCCGAGCCTGGTGCACCCCACCGGCGGACCGCCGCCCCTGTCCAACGGTTACAGCCTGGGCCTGAGCCAGGACCTGGCGGCGCTGGTCACCCGCGGCGCGGCACGTGCTGCCGCCCGGGCGCACCGGCAGCAGGTGAACCTGGACGTGCTGTGGCAGGAATGGCAGGTGGCGCAGCAGGCCCGGCAGTTGTTCGTGCGCGCCCGGTCCCAGTCCCGCCTGCAGAATATCCTCGACACCCAGCGCCGGCTGCTGCAGGACCGCTACCGGCGCGACCAGAAGGCGCTCCAGGAAGGTAACCTGACCCTGTCCGCCGTGTCCGCCGATCTGGTCGGGCTGGTGGATGCCCAGACCCGCCTGCGCACACTCCAACGCCAGCGCAACAAGACCTGGCATGGGTTGGACGGATTACTGGGCCTGCAACCCGGCGTGGAACCCAGGCTCACCGGTTCGCCGGATCTGACCCCGTTCTCCAGGACCGCCTTTGCCGCCGCCATCCGGCGGTTGCCCGAGCGCCGGCCCGACCTGCTGGCGCTGCGCTATGGCTATCGCAGCCAGGAGCAGGCGGTGCGCGAGGCCATTCTCAGGCAGTTTCCCGCTCTCAGCGTGGGTCTCACCGGCGGGCGCGATACCAGCGACGTGCGCAGCGTGGGGCTGGGCGTGACCCTGACGCTGCCCCTGTTCAACAGAAACCGGGGCAATATCGCGGTGGCACGGGCGACCCGTGCAGTGCTGCGCCAGACCTATCAGCAGCGCCTGGATCGGGCCGTCAATCATGCCCATGAGCTGTGGCAGGCAACCCGCATCATGGGCCGCCAGCTCCACACCCTGCAGGGTCAACTGCCGGTGCTGGAACGGACCACCGCCGCGGCACAGCGCAGTTTCCAGCAGGGCAACATGAGCGCAGGGACCTATATCAGCCTGCGTTCCAACCTGCTCGCCAAGCGGGCCGAAGCCGTCCAGCTCCAGGCCTCGCTGCAGCAGGCCCAGGCGGCGTTGGAGACGCTGCTGGGCATGACCCTGGACACCCGCCACCTGTCCGCGCCCGGAGGGCCTTCGTGACCCGTATACTGACCGCCATCGCGCTGCTTCTGACCGCCCCGCCCTATGGGCCGCCAGCCAAGCCAGCGTGCTGGTGCGCACGGCCAGCGTCCAAGAGCACAGGCTGACGGACACCGTCACCGCGTTCGGGACGGTGCGTCCGGACCCGGAAGCGCAGACCACCATGGATGCCGGCTATACGGCCTTCGTACAGCGTGTCTATGTGACCCTGGGCCAGCCGGTGCACAAGGGCGATCCGCTGCTGCAGCTGAGGACCGCGCCATCGAGCCGCGCGGCCTATCTGAGCGCCCAGGCCAGCGTGCGCTACGCCCGCGAGGAGCTGGATCGCAAGCGCCGGCTGCTGGGGGAAAAGCTCGCCACCCACGCCGATGTGGACGCCGCCCGCAAGGCCCTGGAGACCGCCAAGGCGGCCTTTGCCGCCCAGCAGGAGCTGGGCACGGGCAAGGTGATGCGGGTCATCAGGGCGCCATTCACCGGCATTGTGAGCGAACTGCCCGTCAAGCCGGGCAACGAGGTGCAGGTGGGTACCCAGCTCTTTCAACTCGCCCGGCGGGACCGACTGGAAGTCGCACTGGGCATCGAGCCCGACGAAGTGATCCGGGTGCACGCCGGGGCGCCGGTCAGCGTCACCCCTATATTCGGCAGCGGCAAGGGCGTGCAGACCGAGGTGTCGCAGGTCAATGCGGTCGTCGACCCCGGTACCCGGCTGGTGGACGTGATCGTGCGGTTGACGGGCCCGCTCGCCAGGCCTTTTCTGCCCGGTATGAGGGTGAAGGGCGCCCTTACCGTGAAGGTTGAGAACGCGCTGGCGGTACCACGCTCGGCGGTACTGCGTGACGACAGCGGCGCTTACCTGTTCGTGGTCCGGGCAGGGAAGGCGCACCGGGTTGCCGTCAGGCCGGGGATGGAGACCGGTGGACTGGTTGGGGTCAGCGGCGATCTCAAGGCCGGCGATCAAGTGGTTGTGCAGGGCAATTACGAGCTCTCCGACGGCATGTCGGTCAGGGCTGCCCCATGAGTTTCGCCACCTGGGTCCAGAACCACCGCCGTTCCATCCTGTTCCTGCTCGCCCTGCTGGCGGTAGGCGGGGCGGTGAGCGCCTTGCAGCTGCCGGTGGCCCTGTTCCCGCAGGTGCAGTTTCCCAGGGTGCGGGTGACCCTGGATGCCGGCTCGCGGCCCGCCCAGGAGATGATGCTGCAGGTCACCCGTCCGGTGGAACGGGCGGTGCGCGGTGTGCCCGGCGTGCGTTCGGTACGCTCCAACACCAGCCGCGGCAGCACCGACATCGCCATCAATTTCGATTGGGGCCACAACATGGTGGATGCGCTCCTGCAGGTGGAGTCGGCCATCAACCAGATCATGCCCGATCTGCCCGCAGGCACCCGCTTTCGCGCCAAGCGCATGTATCCGTCCGACTACGGGCCGGTGATCGCCTACAGCCTCACCTCCGGTCGGGTCGACCAGGTGAAACTGCGCGATCTCGCCCAGTACCAGCTGGTACCGTATCTCTCCAGCGTCAAGGGCGTCGCGAAAGTCAGCGTGCAGGGCGGCAAACGGGCCGAATACCGGGTGAGCGTGGACCCGGCGCGCCTCAATGCACTCGGGCTGTCCATCGCCGATGTGGCCAAGGCGTTGTCCGCGTCCAATGTGCTTACCGCGGTGGGCCGCGTCCAGGATCACTACAAGCTCTATCTGGAGGTCTCCGACACCCGCTTCCATGATCTGGACCAGATCCGCCATACGGTGCTCAGAAGCGGCTCTGACGGGGAGGTGCAGCTCGAGGATGTGGCCAATGTCGGGCTGACCACGGCACCGGAGTACAAACGCTTTACCGCCGACGGCAAACAGGCGGTGCTGCTCAACGTGTACCAGCAGCCCGGTGCCAGCGTGGTGGATCTGTCCCGCAGCCTCAAGGCCAGGCTGGACGCCTTCGCGCCCAAGATGCCCAAGGGGGTGCAGCTGCACCAGTGGTACAACCAGAGCATCCTGGTGAAAGCCTCCGAGACCAGCGTGGTGGATGCCATCTTCATCGGCGTCATTCTCGCCGGCCTGGTGCTGCTGGTCTTTCTGCGCAGCTGGAAGATCACCCTGGTGGCGGTGATCGCGGTGCCGGCGGTGCTGGCCGCGACCCTGCTGCTGCTGTACGGCTTCGGGATGACCCTCAACATGATGACCCTGGGCGGCATGGCCGCCGCCGTCGGGCTGATCATCGACGATGTCATCGTGATGGTGGAGCAGATCGTGCGGCGCGTGCACCAGACCGGCGAGCACGGCATCGAGCGGATCCTGCTGGCGGCCCGGGAGTTCACCCATCCCCAGGTGGGTTCGTCGGCGTCGACCGTCATCATCTTCCTGCCGCTGGCTTTCCTGAGCGGGGTCACCGGCGCCTTCTTCAAGGCCCTGTCGCTGACCATGGCGGTCAGCCTGTTCATTTCCTTTCTGGTGGCCTGGCTGGTGGTACCCCTGCTGGCCGACTTCATGCTGGGTGCCAAGGACGTGGAGCACGAACACACCAGCCGCACGGGACGCTGGATCAACCGCGGCTACACGCGCCTGATGGTCAGGCTGCTGCGCAGGCCGCCCTGGCTGCTGGTGGGGCTCATTCCCCTGCTGCTGCTGGCCTTCATTGCCTTCCGGGGAGTCGGATCGGGCTTCATGCCCCATATGGACGAGGGCGGGTTCATCCTGGACTATGTGGCCGCGCCGGGCACTTCGTTGAAGGAAACCAACCGGCTGCTGGAGCAGGTGGCCGCGATCCTCAAGAAAAACCCCTATGTACAGACCTGGTCGCGGCGTACCGGGGCACAGCTGGGCGGCGGCATCACCGAGCCCAATACCGGCGACTTCTTCGTGCGCCTCAAACCGTTCCCGCGGCCCTCGACAGAGACGGTGATGGAACAGGTGCGCCGGCAGGTCGAGGGTCAGGTGCCGGGGCTGGACATCGACCTGGCGCAGCTCATCGAGGACGAAATCGGCGATCTGACCTCCGTGCCGCAGCCCATCGATATCCGGCTGTTCGGGGACAGCGTCGCCCAGTTGCGCCAGCTGGCCCAAAAGGTGGCGCACGCCATCGGCGGCGTGAAGGGCGTGGTGGACGTGAGGAACGGCGTGGTGATCGCCGGCGATGCCCTCGACATCCATGTCGACAGGACCAAGGCCGCCATCGAAGGCCTGAGTCCCCGCTCCATCACCCAACAGTTGCAGGCCTATCTGGGCGGCGTGGTCACCACCCAGGTGCGCAAGGGCGTGAAGTTCATCGGCGTGCGGGTGTGGGTACCGCGGTCCCTGCGCGCCCGGACCGATCAGGTGGCCAAGCTGCTGCTGCGGGCACCGGACGGCCACCTGGTCCCGTTGAGCCGGGTCGCCCGGGTCCAGATGGTCTCCGGCCAGCCGGAGCTGACCCGCTACAACCTCAAGAGCGATGTGGCCGTCACCGCACGCATCAGCGGGCGTTCCCTGGGCACGACCGTCGCAGGACGTCAAGCAGGTCCTGCGCAAGCCCGGCTTGATTCCCAGTGACGTCTACTATGAACTGGGCGGGCTGTACAAACAGCAGCAGATCGCCTTCCGCGGCATGATCGAAGTCTTCGTGGCCGCGGTGGCGCTGGTGTTCTTTCTGCTGCTGTTTCTCTACGAACGCTTCCGGGTCGCGCTGGCGATCATGGTGCAGCCGCTGCTGGCGGTCAGCGCCGTGTTCATCGGCCTGTGGGTAACCGGCGTCGAGCTCAACATCACCGCCATGATGGGCATGACCATGGTGATCGGCATCGTCACCGAAATCGCCATCTTCTACTTCTCCGAACTGCGTCTGATCGAAAGCGGTCAGCCGTTGGCCTGGAACCTGATCCGGGCCGGGCGCAACCGCATGCGACCCATCGTGATGAGCGCGCTGGCGTTCATGCTGGCCCTGATGCCACTGGCCCTGGGTCTGGGGCAGGGTTCGGCCATGCAGCGGCCGCTGGCCATCGCCATCATCGCCGGGTTGGTCGTGCAGATTCCGCTGGTGCTGGTGGTGCTGCCGGTGCTGTACAACGTGCTGGCGCGCCGTTCCGGCAAGCCGCGGACACCGATCGAATCCGCCTGAGGCACGCCCATTGCCGTGCTGGCCGCGGCGGCCCGGCCAGTCGACCGAAGTCGCCCGTCAACCAGGAGATCTTTGCGCATGGACAGCGTGCCCCACTGGTTGCATGTCGTCGCCTGGCTTTCCCTGGGCGTGGGCAGCGTGTGCGCGTTGCTCATCGCCGCCGACATCCTGGACGGCCGGCGCCAGCCCATGGCCATCATGAACGTGGTCTGGCCGATCACCGGCTTGTATGCCGGTCCCCTGGGGTTGTGGGCCTACCGGCGCATCGGCCGGGTCGAAGGGGACGGCGGCGGCCACCGGCCGCGCCCGTTCTGGCAGCAGGTGCTGGTGTCCACCACCCATTGCGGCGCGGGCTGCACTCTCGGAGACATCGCAGGGGAGTGGACCGTGGCCACGAGTCCCGTGCTGTGGCTGGCGTCTCCCCTGGCCACGGCCTATGGGGTAGACTTCCTGTACGCCTATGGTTTCGGCATCCTGTTCCAATACCTGGCCATCGTGCCCATGCGGGGACTGGGCCCCTGGGAGGGCGTCAAAGAGGCGGTCAAGGCCGACAGCCTGTCGTTGATCGCCTGGCAGGTGGGCATGTACGGCTGGATGGCGGTGACTCAATTGTGGCTGTTCCATCCCCGTCTGGAAGCCCATCAACCCGCCTTCTGGTTGATGATGCAGCTGGCGATGCTGGTGGGTTTCCTGACCAGCTATCCGGCGAATATTTTCCTGCTCAAGGCCGGCATCAAGGAGGCCATGTAGCGCAGGGATGGGATTGAACTACTGGGCGCCACTGTCGGTCCTACCATATAACTTTCAATAATTCAGCAACCTGGATAGCGAGTTTCCATGATCAACAGATACCATGGCAGGGGCATGCTGCGCGCGTGCATCGGATTGGCCTTCGCACTGCTGGCGCCTCTGGCGGCTGCACACACGGGCGCAGCGACCGGCAAGGACGACAGCGTGCTGCGGGCCACGCTCAAGAACGGGTTGCGGGTGGTCATCGTGCGCAACGATCTGGCTCCGGTGGTCACCACCGAGCTCAACTACCTGGTGGGCTCCAACGAAGCCCCCAAGGGCTTCCCCGGCACCGCCCATGCCCAGGAACACATGATGTTTCGCGGCAGCCCCGGGCTGTCCGCCGCCCAGCTTGCCGACATCACCGCGGCCATGGGCGGCAACTTCGACGCCGACACCCAGCAGACGGTCACCCAGTACTTCTTCACCGTACCCTCCGAGGATGTGGACGTGGCGCTGCACATCGGTGCGGTGCGCATGCGCGGCGTGCTGGACACCGAATCGCTCTGGAGCAAGGAACGGGGCGCCATCGAACAGGAAGTCGCGCGGGATTTTTCGGATCCCGAGTACGTGATGTACAGCAAGGTACTGGCGGCCATGTTCAAGGGCACGCCCTACGAGCATGACGCCCTCGGTACACGGCCGTCCTTCGACAAGACCACCGGCAGGATGCTCAAGCACTTCCACGACACCTGGTACGCACCCAACAATGCCATCCTGGTGGTGGTGGGCCATGTGCATCCGCACAAGGTGCTGGCGGACATCAAGCGCCTGTACGGCCCGATCCCGCCACGGGAGCTGCCGTCGCGCCCCGCCATCGACCTGCAGCCCGTCAAGGCGCAGTCGCTGCACCTGAGCACCGACTCTCCCTACGGACTGACTTTGATCGGCTTTCGCATGCCCGGCTATGCCAGCAAGGATTTCGCGGCCAGCCAGGTGCTGGCCGATGTGCTGAACAGCCAGCGCGGCAAGCTGTTCAATCTGGTGACCCAGGGCAAGGCGCTGCAGACCGGTTTTCAGATCAATCCGTTCCGGCAGACGGGCATGGGAATGGTCTATGCCGTGTTCCCCAAGGGGGCGGACAGCGCCAAACTCATGAAGGAGGTGCAGAGCACCCTTGCCGAGATCGTCAAGCACGGGGTCCCCCCCGATCTGGTGGCGGCCGCCAAGCGCCAGGAACGCTCGGCATTTGCCTTCCAGAAGAACTCCATTCCGGGACTGGCGTCGGTGTGGTCCCAGGCCCTGGCGGTGGAGCGGCGGCACGCGCCCGCCGATGACATGGAAGCCATCGGCAAGGTCACGGTGGCGGACGTGAACCGGGTGGCGCGCAAGTATCTCAAGGAAGGCCATACCATTCGCGCCACCCTCACACCCGAGGGCGGCGGCAAGCCGACCGCGTCCCATGGCTTCGGGGGCAAGGAGTCGTTCGCCCCCAACAACCCCAAGAAGGTGAAGCTGCCGGCTTGGGCCCATCAGGCCCTAGGGCGCTTGAGCGTACCCGCATCGGTGGTCAGTCCGGTGGTGAAGGTGTTCCCCAACGGCTTGAAGCTCATCGTGCAGCCCGAGCATATCAGCGACACGGTCAGCGTGTACGGGCATATCCGCAACCGGCCCGACATGGAAGCGCCCAAGAGTGACCAGGGCGTCGATCAGGTGCTCGAGCAATTGTTCGACTACGGTTCCGAGCACCTGGATCGGGTGGCGTTTCAGAAGGCCCTGGACGACATCGGCGCCAACGAATCCGCGGGCTCGGACTTCTCCCTGCAGGTGCTGAGCGACCATTTCAATCGCGGCCTGCAGTTGCTGGCGGACAATGAGTTGCATCCGGCGCTGCCGGCCCATGCCTTCCAGGTGGTGCGTGCCCAAACCGCCCGCTCGGTGGCGGGCGAGCTGCAGAGCCCGTCCTTCATCATGCATCACTCCCTGAAAAGCGCGCTGTTCCCGTCCACCGACCCGAGCCTGCTGCACCCGACACCGCCGACGGTATCGAAGCTGTCCCTCAAGGAGGTGTCGAGCTACTACCACAAGGTGTTCCGGCCGGACCTCACCACCATCGTGGTGATCGGCAACATCACGCCCAAGCACGCCGAGGCCGTGATCGGAAGGTATTTCGGCGCATGGAAGGCGAGCGGTCCGAAGCCCGATACGGTGCTGCCGGCGGTGCCGGACAACAAGCCGTCCACGACCCACGTGCCGGATCCCAGCCGGGTGCAGGATCGGGTGGTGCTGGCCGAAACCCTGCCTCTTACCCGTTTCAGTCCGGACTACTACGCGCTGGAACTGGGCAACCATGTGCTGGGAGGCGCATTCTATGCCACCCGCCTGTACCACGATCTGCGCGAAGAAAACGGACTGGTGTACACGGTCGAGTCCCAGTTCCAGTTCGGCAGGAAGCGCTCGCTCTATGTCGCCGCCTATGCCTGCGATCCGGACAACGTGGACAAGGCGCGTTCCATCATCGTGCGGGACCTTAAGGAAATGCAGGACAAGCCGGTGACGGCCGGCGAACTGCGTCAGGCCAAGGCGCTGCTGCTGCGCGAAATACCGCTTTCCGAGGCGAGCATGGCCAACATAGCCGAGGGCCTGCTCCACCGTGCCGACAAGGATCTGCCCCTGGACGAGCCCACGCGCGCAGCCAGGCGTTACGTGGCACTGGATGCCAAACAGGTGAAAGCCGCATTTGCGAAGTGGCTGCGGCCCAAGGATCTGGTGCAGGTCAGTCAGGGACCCCAGCCGAAGTGAAGCAATTGGCCCGGTTGCAACCGATCATGCGGCTGCAACCGGCCCAAACGACCGTAGCGTCGGGGCGCTATTGGCCGGCGGCGTGATCCTTGAGATACACGATGATCGTTTCCAGGGTCTTTGAGGACGGCACGGGCCGTCCGGAAGACTGCATGAAGCGCTCCATGCGTTGGACCACGCCCGGCCATTGGGCGGCGGTATGCTGCACAGGGCTTGGCAGGGCGTGACATTGGGCGCAGGTCTGGGAATAGATGCGTCCGGCAGGGGATTGCAGATCCGGCGCTGGCGCACCATTGTTGTAACGGCCCATCATCCCGCCGCCCATCATGCCTCCCCCCGCCATCTGAGCGGCGGCGAAACCGACCGAAAGTGAAGTGAGCGTCAATGCGATGGTGGCCTTTCGGCAAAGCAGCACGGCAACGTATCGGATATTCATCGCACTCTCCTAAAGCATTCGGGCAACGTGTCGCCCCAATGATATGACAGCACGCCGAGAGGTGTACTGTCTCAAGCCCTGCAGGAGAAGTCGGTGCCCGCGGTAACGCGTCGCCGGCGTCGGGACCTGCAGGGGGATCCACAGCGAGAACCGGGAGAACTCTATGGTTGTATCTCCGATGGCAGCACAGGCAATGCCGACGTCAGGTGTCAAACCCGCCGCAACAGCCGCAAAAGCGTCTGCTGGCGGTGGTGAAGCCCATGAGAGTGCGGCGGCCGAACAAGCCGAAGCACCCGCTCAGCAGGCCGCCGAAGGCGAGAAGGGCGGTCTGATCAACGTTCACGCCTGAGCCCAGCGCGGACATTGATCCCAGCGACGCCGGGGCTGAACGCCCCGGCGTCTTTCTTGGCTGCACCCTTGACCGTGAAGAATCCCCAATGTAGGCTCGAATCCATGAATGCAACCGCCCTCGAGCTTCTGCGACTGACCTGCCCGGCCTCCTGAGGGAGCCGGGTCCTACGGGTCGTTGTTTGTTTGCAGGTGCTCACACTGACGGGGTTGCGTTCCATGCCGGGTTCATCCGTTTCTTCCAGTTCTGAACTCCACCCAGATCCCTTCGCGGCATTGTGCCGTGCGGCGCGTCTTTGCGCCCTGTCTCTCTCGCTGCTGCGACTGCCCCGCGGTCACCGGGCCTAGGGGCCTGTCCGACGGACCCCCAGTGGCAGCCCGGTGGCCGTAGCGGTCGCCACACGCGGTAGTACCCATGTAAATCTCACCGAGAGAGACAGTCCCATGGCAAATCATGCAAGCAACAAGTATCGGGCGTTCATGCCCGTCGATCTTCCCAACCGCTGCTGGCCGTCACGGACCATCGAACGGGCGCCGGTCTGGTGCAGTGTGGATCTGCGCGATGGCAATCAGGCGCTGATCGAACCGATGGATTCGGCGCGCAAACGGCGCATGTTCGATAGCCTCGTCGGTCTCGGTTTCAAAGAGATCGAAGTGGGCTTTCCGGCAGCCTCGCAGACCGATTTCGATTTCCTGCGTGAGCTCATCGAGAGCAACCTCATCCCTGCTGATGTCACCATCCAGGTGCTCACCCAGGCCCGCGAGCACCTCATCCGGCGCACCTTCGAGGCGTTGCGGGGCGCGGGGCGGGCCATCGTGCACCTGTACAACTCCACATCGCCCGTCCAGCGTCGGGTGGTCTTCGGCCTGGGCCGCGACGGGGTGGTGGATATTGCCGTCAACGGCGCGCGCCTGGTCAAGGCGCTGGCCGCCGAACAGCCGGAGACCCAGTGGGTGTTCCAGTACTCGCCGGAGAGCTTTACCGGAACTGAGCTCGACTTCGCGGTGCGGATCTGCGACGCGGTCAATGGGGTATGGCGGCCCCAGGACGGCCAGCCGGTGATCATCAATCTGCCGGCTACCGTGGAAATGGCCGCGCCCAATGTGTTCGCCGATCAGGTGGAGTGGTTCGGGCGCCATGTCCGTCATCGCCAGGCCTTCGTGCTGAGCGTCCATCCCCACAATGACCGGGGCACCGCCGTGGCGGCAGCCGAGCTTGCCGTCATGGCGGGCGCCGATCGGGTGGAAGGCACGTTGTTCGGCAACGGCGAGCGTACCGGCAACGTGGACGTGGTGACGCTGGCACTGAACCTTCACACCCAGGGCGTGGACCCGCAGCTGGATTTCTCCGATATCAATGCCGTGGTGCGCTGCGCCGAACACTGCAACCAGCTGCCGGTGCATCCGCGCCATCCCTACGCCGGCGAACTGGTGTTCACCGCCTTTTCCGGTTCCCATCAGGATGCCATCAGGAAGGGTTTCGCCGCCCGTGCCCAGGCCCCCGAAGGCAGCTGGGAGGTACCGTATCTGCCCATCGATCCGGCGGATGTGGGGCGCAGCTACGAGGCCGTCATCCGCGTGAACAGCCAGTCGGGCAAAGGCGGCATCGCCTACCTGCTGGAACAGGGTTACGGACTCGTGCTTCCCCGCCGGCTGCAGATCGAATTCAGCCCCGTCATCCAGAAGATCACCGATGAGACGGGCAAGGAACTGACCGCCGAGCAGATCTGGTCGGCGTTCGCGCGCGAGTACCTCCAGTCCGACGGCCTCCTGGAACTGGTGGACTACCGCCACCTGCCGGAAGCGGGGCACCGCGGCCAGGACCGGGTGCGAGCCACGATCCGCCGCGACGGCATGGAGCATCTGCTGAGCGGAGTTGGCACCGGTCCCATCGACGCGTTCGTCGACGCCCTCAGTCAGCATGGCGTAGCGTTGCAGGTGGTGGACTACCGCGAGCATGCGATCGGGGCCGGCGCGGATGCCGTCGCGGTGAGTTATGTGGAAGTAGGTTTCGAGGACGGACGCACGCTGTTCGGCGTGGGCCGTCACCGGAACATCGTCACGGCATCGCTGCAGGCGGTGGTGAGCGCCGTCAACCGGGCAGGGGCGGTGGCCCGCCGCGCACGGGAACGGGGGGTGCAGCCATGATCGAAGGACAGCCTGACTGGAATCCCGCCGACTACAAAAGGCACGCCGGTTTCGTGTCCGAGCTGGGCGAACCGGTGGTGCGATGGCTGGCGCCGCGGCCCGGCGAACGCATTCTCGATCTGGGCTGCGGGGACGGTGCGCTGAGCGCGCGCATCGCGGACCTGGGCTGCGAGCTGGTGGCCGTGGACGCAAATCCGGCATTCGTGGCCGCCGCCCGCGAACGGGGCCTGGATGCGCGGCTGATGGACGCCCGGGAACTGGCGTTCGAACGGCCTTTCGACGCGGTATTCAGCAATGCGGTACTGCATTGGGTGCCCGCGGCCGAACGGGTGATCGACGGCGTCTGGCGGTCGCTGGTACCCGGCGGGCGGTTCGTCGGCGAGTTGGGCGGAGGCGGCAATTGCCGTTCGGTGGTGGAAGCGCTGCGGGGGGCGTTCGAGCGCCGCGGTTTCGTCTGGCGGGAAATCAACCCGTGGTACTTCCCGTCAACGGAGGGGTATGCGGCACTGTTGGCGCAACGCGGCTTCCAGGTGGAGGCCATCGAGCTGATACCGCGCCCGACGCCGCTGCCGGGGGATATCACTCGCTGGCTGGAGACCTTTGCCAGCGGCCTGGCAGCGGGGTTTTCGGCCGACGAACGTACCGCGCTGTTCGCCGAAATCCGCACCCGGCTGCTGCCCGGGCTGCGCGATCAGCAGGGCACCTGGACGCTGGACTACGTGCGCCTGCGCTTTCGCGCCATAAAACCGGAAGTGGACAGGGCGGCGAGCGACCCCACGACTGCGTGAAGGAGCGCCTGCGGGCAAAGCCGGCGGCCTCGACAGGGTGGTGGCCGGGGCTACACTCTGTTGGAAAGCGCCGCCGCGGGCGGACCTCGAGTCGGCGGCGCGCTGCGCATATCGCCGTTACAGTACACGGGAGGTGGGCTGTGAATAGCACGGGCGCTCTATGGCTTGGGGCCGGCGTCGGGATCGGTGCCGGCCTCATGTATCTGCTGGATCCGGACAGAGGGCGGCGGCGCCGGGCAAGGATGCGCGACCAGCTTGTCCATACCACCCACGAGGTGGCCCAGGGTGCCGGCACGGTTTCCCGGGACGTCGCCCACCGTACCCGCGGACTGGTGGTTGGGCCACGCTCCTGGTTCACGCGGGCTCCGGTGGACGATGCCGTGCTGGTGGGCCGGGTCCGGTCCCGGCTCGGGCGCGTGGTCAGCCATCCCCATGCGATCCACGTCGACGCGGATGCAGGCACGGTCACGCTGAGCGGGTCCATTCTGGCCGCAGAGGTCAAACCGTTGTTGCGCCGGCTTCGCCATCTGCCCGGGGTAAATGGTATCGAGAGCCGACTGCAGGTGCACGCCGACGGACAACATGAGCCGGCTCTGCAAGGCGGCCGACCACGGACCGGGCTGAAGCGCCGCCTGCCGTTTTCCGAACGCGCCTGGTCGCCGGCGGAGCGTTTCTTTGCCGGCCTCGGGGGCTTCGCCGCCATCGCCTACGGCATGGGGCGGCGCGATCGGATTGGCGTGGCATCGATTGGGGCCGGGACCCTGATCGCAGGCCGCGCGGCCAGCAACCTTTCCATGCGGCGCATGATCGGCATCGGCGCCGACCGCAGGACGGTGGAGATCCGCAAGACGCTGCATGTGGCCGCACCATTGGCCCATGTCTATGCAGTGTGGTGCAACTATGAGAACTTTCCCCGCTTCATGGCCGGCGTCAGGGAAGTGAGCCGCCTGGACGACACTCATGTCCGCTGGCAGCTGAACGGTCCGCTGGGACTGCCCCTGCGATGTGATGCCATCCTCACCGCCGAAGTTCCCAACGAGCTGCTCGCCTGGCGCACCGCGAACGGCTGGTTCCTGAATCACTCCGGACTGGTGCGCTTTCGGCCTGACGCCGACGAGAGCCGTACCCTGGTCGACATCACATTGACCTACCGCCCGGCCGCCGGAACGGTCGGCCATCTGCTGGCAAGACTCTTGCGGATAGATCCGAAAGCCCGCATGGGCGCGGACCTGCTGCGCATGAAGACCTTCATCGAAACCGGTACGCGTCCCCGTGATGCGGCGCGCCCGGGGAATGAGGTATCGGCCTGAGCCATCCCGCCGGCGCCATCCCGCCAGCGCATCGAAACCGGTCGGCGATCGCCGCCGCAGGAGGCGGCCGGAGGGGGGGCGAACGCATCGCGCCCGGGAAGGCACAATGGCGCTGTATCGCGTCCCTGTGGGGACGGAGGAAGTGGAGCATCGCGCCTTTGACTTGCAAGTGGCATGCAAGACATTCGGGAGCATCCCCGCCAGACGAAAAGGGCCGGGCATAACACCGCCACCGGGTAACTTCCTGACGCAAAGAGCCCGCCCGTTGCTGACCATGGCAACCGGCGGGGCAACATGGGCGGCGCCGCACGGGCGGGCGGCTTCCCGTTTTCCGGAGGCGTTGCCGGAAGTGCTGCGTCACCGGCGCATTATGTTATAACATAACGTCACTGTCCCCTGGCGGAGCGGCCCATGCCCACCGATCCCATTCTTATCCCGTTCGCCGCCCGTAACCACGATCATAAGCGCTGCATCCGCAGTGCCCTGGATCAAGCCGCGGCGGTATGCCGTGCTCGCGGTCTGCGGCTGACGCAGGTGCGCCGCCGCGTGCTGGAACTCATCTGGCAGCGTCACGCACCGGTCAAGGCCTACGACCTCCTGGACCAACTGCAGCAGGAGAAGCGCGCCGCCGCACCGCCCACTGTCTATCGTGCCCTCGCGTTTCTGCTGGACGCCGGGTTCGTGCACCGCATCGAGTCCCTCAATGCCTATGTGGGATGCGGGGATCCCAGCGAGCCCCACGGCGGACAGTTCCTGATTTGCCGCAACTGCCAGGCCGTGGCGGAGATCAACGATCCGGCCATTACCCGGCTGCTGGGACGGGAAGCACGCAAACTCGGTTTCCGGGCGGACCGGCAGACCGTCGAGATCAAGGGCCTGTGCCCGAGTTGCAGCGCGGCCTAGCGGGCATGGCGCAACCCCACGGGATCTGTCTGTCGCGCCTCGGCCCAGCCTGCCGGTTGCCGGTGCTGATTCTGGTGACCGTGTTGCTGGCTTCGAGTCTGGCCACGGCAGCGGGCATTGCGGCGCCTGCGCCCAAACCCATTCAGATGTTCGTCAGCGTGCTGCCCCAGAAATATTTTGCGGAACGTATCGGGGGCGCGCGGGTGCATGTCTCGGTGATGGTGGGCCCCGGACAGAGCCCTGCAACCTACGACCCGACCCCCAGGCAGCTGGCCAGGCTTGCCGATGCGCAGCTGTACTGGCGCATGGGCGTGCCGTTCGAAGCGGCCTGGATGAAGCGCATCGAGGCGGCCAATCCCCGCATGGCCGTGCTGGATGCCCGCGACGGCATCCCCCTGCGGGCCATGGAAAAGGCCGCCCAGGTGTTTCATGAATCGGGCGGCGGGGCAGGCGGCGATCACGGCCACGAAGGCGCCAAAGACCCCCATATCTGGTTGAGCCCGCCGCTGGTGAAGGTCATGGGCGCCCACCTGCGCGATGCGTTGATTGCCCTGGACCCGGCGGACCGTGCCCGGTATGAGGCGAACTATGGGGCGTTCGCCGCTGACCTGGACCGCCTTGACGACCAGATTCGGGCGGCGCTGGCACCCGTGAGGAACCGCCGTTTCATGGACTTCCATCCATCCTGGGGCTACTTCGCGCACACCTACGGACTGACCCAGATTCCCATCGAAATCGAGGGCAAGGCGCCGGGGCCGCGCACCCTGGCCGGGATCATCGATCTCGCCCGCCGCGAGGGCATACGCGTGATTTTCGTGCAGGCCCAGTTCAGCCGCCGGGACGCCCAGGCGGTCGCCCAGGCGATCGGCGGCCGGGTGGTGGCGGTGGATCCCCTGGCGCCGGATTATGTGCACAACCTGCGATCGGTGGCGAAAGTCTTCCGGGAGGCCATGCAATGACCGTCACGCCCGTGGTGCAGGTAGCCGACGTGTCGTTCTCCTATGGCGGGCCGCCGGCCCTGGAGCATGTCAGCCTGGAGATTGCCGAACGGGAGTTCATCGGGCTGGTCGGTCCCAACGGCGGCGGCAAGAGCACTTTGCTCAAGATCGTGCTCGGGCTGCTGGAACCCGATGCCGGCACAGTGACCGTGTTCGGCCGTCGGCCGACGGAGGCCAGCGGGGCGATCGGCTACGTGCCCCAGCACACCGCCTTTGCGCGGGATTTCCCCATGTCGGTGGAGGAGGCGGTGTTGCTCGGGCGGCTGGGCAAGACCCGCCTGTGGGGAGGCTACCGGCGTGCCGACCGGACGCTCGCGCGTCAGGCCATGGAGGAGACCGCCATCGCCGATCTGGCCCGCCGGCGCCTGAATGCCCTCTCCGGCGGCCAGTTCCAGCGCATGCTCATCGCCCGTGCGCTGACCAGCGAGCCACGCATGCTGATCCTGGACGAGCCCACCGCCAATATCGATCTGCGCGCCGAGCAGGACATCTTCGATCTGTTCCGCCGCCTCAACGAACGCATGACCGTGCTGGTGGTGTCCCACGACATCGGCTTCATCACCCAGTACGTCAGCCGCGTCGCCTGCCTCAACCGCACCCTGGTCTGCCACCCGACCGCTGCACTGAGCGGGGGTATCATCAAGGATCTGTACGGCACGCCCGTGCGCATGATCGAGCACACCCACTGAGGACCCGAGTGCGCCATGTCAGCCTTTCCCAGTGCCTTGCTGTCCCAGTCGTTCCTGCAACATGCCCTGCTGGCGGGTATCCTGGCCAGCATCGGCTGCGGGCTGATCGGCAGCTACGTGTACGTCAAGCGGATCACGTTTCTCGCGGGGGGTGTGGCCCATGCCGTGCTCGGCGGCATGGGGGTGGCCTATTTCCTGGGCACCGCTCCGCTCGGCGGCGCGCTGGTGGCGGCGCTGATCGCAGCCCTGCTGATCGGCTGGGTCACCTTGCGCTGGCAGCAGTACGAGGACACTCTGATCGGGGCGCTGTGGGCCGTGGGCATGGCCATCGGCGTGGTGTTCATCTCCCGCACGCCGGGCTACAACATCGATCTGATGAGTTTCCTGTTCGGCAACATCCTTATGGTGTCCGGCAGCCAACTGTGGATGATGGCGCTGGTGGACGGCGTGATCGCGCTGGTGGTGGTGGCCTTCTACAAGCCGTTTCTGGCCGTGTGTTTCGACCAGGAGTTCGCCCGCCTGCGCGGGGTTCCGGTGGATTTCTTCTATCTGCTGCTGCTCTGCATGGTGGCGCTGACGGTCGTGCTGCTCATTCAGGTGGTGGGCCTGATCCTGGTCATCGCGCTGCTTACTCTGCCGGCTGCCACCGCGGCCCTGTTTCTCGACTCCCTGCTGGGCATCATGGCGGCTGCGACCGTGCTGGGCATGGCGTTCACCGGCGGGGGCCTGGCGCTGTCCTATGGTCCGGACCTGCCTACCGGTGCGACCATCATTCTGCTCGCGGCCGCCGTCTATTTCCTGGCCATGACCGTGAAGGCGGTGCGCGGCCGCGGCCGCCGGGCGTCGGGGGGGGCGTAATTCGCGGGGCTCGGCGCAACCTATGATTCACCCTGCGCCGTCGGTTGGACCGAACGCGGGGAAGCCCAACCATCAACCGGGCCGACAGCCCACTTCCACGGCAGACGGAAAGATTGTTTCAATGGATTTGTTTATTTATATGACGTTATATGTTTATTCTGCAAACCACATTAACTTAGATCAGGTCGCCCGCACCAGCAGCACCGGCGTCGGCGATTCCCTCAGTACATGCTCGGCAACGCTGCCGAGCAGCAGATGGCTGAGCCCGCGGCGACCGTGGGTCCCCATCACCACCAGATCCGCCGGCCACGCTTTGGCTTCCCCGACGATCAGCGCCGGAATGCCGCCCTTGAGGGTATCCAGTTCCAGCAGCCGGGTCTCGATCGTGGCGCCTGCCTGCTCGCCGACCTGCTGCGCCCGGGCGAGCACAGCGGTCGCCGCTTCCAGCTTCTTGCGCGTGAATTCCTCGGCGGCGTGGCCGGTTTCGGCACTCAAGGTGACTTCGTCGGCAACGTGCACGGCACGCAGTCGCGCGTGGCACACGGCAGCAAGTCGGGCCGCTTCGCGCAGCGCCCGTTCCGAGGTGGAACTGGCATCCACAGCCACCAGGATTCTTTCGTACATGGATCGGTCCCTCGCGCGCCGCCGCGAACCGGGCGGGCCGGCGGCCAGGATTAAAAGAGTAGCTTCCCGCAGAACCGGACGGAAGGGGATTTTGTCATCCCGCGCGGCGTGCCGACCGAGCCGGCTCCGAGGTGGCAGGCAGGACCGGCGGCCATGTGATAAGTTAATTCAACTTGGTGGCCGAACGTATTGGAATATAAATTGCTGCAATCACGGCAAACCCTGTATGGGGAATTCTCGTGGAACTAACGGGGAACCTGCGGGCCGAATGTTTGGATAACAGTTCACCTGGGGGATTTGCCGATACCGTGCCATGGAAGCGCCTGGCCCGCCGCCTGCGCTGGCGGTGTCCCAGGCCCCTGCAAGCGCACGGCAGGTGATAACAGCGCCCCGTGCAGCGACAATGGGGCCGGGCTGCGTGCCTGCCAGGCGACGGAAAAACCGATCGATCCACCTATCAAGGGCTGAAGGGAAGGAAGCAACATGCCACGCAAACAACCGCGCCGCGGGGCGCTGACCCAGATCGCCCTGGCCAGCCTGCTGTGGGCGCTGCTGGGATTCGGCGTCGGGGTCATTGTCGACCGCCAGGTATTGGCCGACGCCGTCCCGACCGCAACGGTACCGGTCTCGGCCAAACCGGATTTCCGGCTGTTGGGCGAGGCCTGGAACCTTGTCGAAAAGCACTACGTGGATCGCTCGGCCATCCGCCCCCAGCATATGACCTACGCGGCCATCAGCGGCATGGTGGACTCCCTCGGCGATACCGGCCATACCACGTTCCTCACCCCGCAGATGGTGCATGAGGCTCACCAGGCCATGCAGGGCCATTTCGCCGGCATCGGTGCCGAGGTGCAGATGCGCGGCAAGCAGGTGGTGGTGGTCGCTCCGCTGGACGGGACGCCGGCGCAGAAGGCGGGGCTGCGCCCCGGTGACATCATCTTCAAGGTGGATGACAAGGACGTGGCCGGCGAAACCCTGGACCAGGTGGTGCGCAGAATCCGCGGTCCGGTGGGCACCAAGGTCGTGTTGTCCATCCGCCAACCCCACACCGATCACACCGTCGCCGTACCCATCGTGCGGGCGGTGATCCACGTCCACAGCGTGAGCTGGCACATGCTGCCCGGCACGCGGGTGGCGGATGTGCGCATTGCGTCATTCAGCCAGGGGACAGCGGAGGAACTGCACAAGGCCCTGACCGAGGCGCGCGCCCGGGGCGCCCGCGCACTGGTGCTGGACCTGCGGGACGATCCGGGCGGGCTGCTCAGGCAGGCTGTGGACGTGGCCAGCGAGTTCCTGCGCGACGGCAACGTACTGCTGGAGAAAAACGCCAAGGGTCAGGTCCACCCGGTGGCGGTGGAGCGCGACGAGACGACGACGGGCCTGCCCATGGTCGTGCTCATCAACGCCGGTACGGCGAGCGCGGCCGAAATCGTCACCGGCGCCCTGCAGGACGCCGCTCGCGCGCAGGTGGTGGGGCAGAAGACCTTCGGCACCGGCACCGTGCTGGAGGAGTTCCGGTTGAGCGACGGCTCGGCATTGTTGCTGGCGGTGCAGGAGTGGCTGACTCCGGACGGCCATACCATCTGGCACAAAGGCATCAAGCCGGAAGTGAAGGTGGCACTGGCAAGCAAGGTGACGCCGGTGTATCCGCAGGCGCTCAAGAAGATGAGCGCGGCGAAGCTCAAGGCCAGCAAGGACGTGCAGCTTCTCAAAGCCATCGACTTGCTGCAGAACGCCGATCACGGCCCGACTCAGCGGGAAGCCAGGCGCTAGTCTGTTGCTGCGCCGCCCCCGAGAACGTTGCTGCGCGAGCTCCGCGCGGCGGCGACTATCGGCGAGGCTCGACATCTGCCAAAATCCGTAGGGTCACCACCGCCGCCAGCCACAGCGAAGGCAAAGGCAGCGGGAACCCATTGAGGCCCGCAAAAGATGGGCCGCCATAACCCCGGTATGCACAACCAGCCATCCATCATCGCGCTCAGAGAATCGCTGGCGACAGCCATCGTGGGCCAGACCGTGCTGCTCGACCGGCTGGTCACGGGTCTGTTGGCGGGCGGGCATATTCTGGTCGAAGGACTGCCCGGACTGGCCAAGACCACCGCCGTGAAGGCGCTGGCCGCCGGCGTACATGCGCGCTTCAAGCGCATCCAGTTCACCCCCGACCTGCTGCCGGGCGATCTGACCGGCACGGATATCTACAATCCGCGCGAGGGCAGTCTGTGCTTCGTGGAAGGCCCGCTGTTCCACCAGATCATCCTGGCCGACGAAATCAACCGGGCGCCCGCCAAGGTGCAGTCGGCACTGCTGGAGGCCATGCAGGAACACCAGATCACGGTAGGCGGGGAAACCCGTCCGCTGCCGGCGCTGTTCATGGTGATGGCCACCCAGAATCCGCTCGAGCAGGCCGGCACCTATGCGCTGCCCGAGGCACAGCTGGACCGTTTCCTGCTGCAGGTGACCCTGGACTACCCCAGTGCGGAGGAAGAATTCGAAATTCTGCGCCGCGACCGAGGCTCCGCCGGACCCACCGACAACGGGGCCGCGGCGGCCGTGGACGTGCATACGGTGCTGGCCGCCAGGGAAGAGGTGAAGGCCATACACATGGACCAAATGCTGGAACGCTACATCGTTGCACTGGTGGGCGCGACCCGGCAGGTCGAGGCGTGGGTGCCCGAATACGCCGGCATGATCGAGGTGGGCGCCTCGCCGCGCGCATCCCTGGCTCTGGCCCGGGCCGCGGCCGCCGGTGCGTATCTGAAAGGCAGGGAGTACGTCGTCCCCGACGACATCATCGATGTCGCCCCCGACTGCCTGCGCCACCGTATCGTAACCAGCTTTCGCGCCCGCATGGAGGGATTGTCCGGCAACGCCATGCTCGCCAAACTGCTGGCGGCGGTACCTGTGCCGTGAACCCAATAGCGCACAGCCAGGGCACGGCGGCGGCCCCGCAGCCGAACGTGCAATCCGTTAGCGCTCCGTCTCCGTCGGGGTAGGGCAGCATGCTGGACCCGGTCCGCGCGTTTGGCCGACGGCTCCTGCATCGGGGCCGCGCCGGTGCGACTGCCGATTCGCTGGCGCCGCTGCTGAGCGACAGCACGCTGGTGGCGCTGGCGGAGCGGGTGAAGCGGGAACGCCACGCCCTTGCGGCGCGCCGCGAGACGCGCTATCGCCATGCCGGCGACCATCGATCGGCCCATCTGGGTAGGGGCCTGGACTACGAAGAAGCCCGTCCGTATCAACCCGGCGACGATGTGCGCACCATGGACTGGCGGACCACCGCACGCACGGGCAAGCCTTACCTCAAGGTGTACCGGGAGGATCATCAGCCGGCGCTGCACCTGGTCATCGACCGCGGTCCGGGCATGCGCTTCGGCACCCGCAAACAACTCAAAGCGGCACAGGCCGCGCGCATTGCCGCGGTACTTGCTTTCGATGCAGCCGCCAGTCATGCCACCGTCGGCGCCACCCTGTGGCAACCGGGTGCAGCGCTGGTCTCCGATCGCAGCGGCATGGGCGCCTGTCTGGATCTGCTGAAGGCAGCGGCTGCGCCGTGTCCGCCCCTCGATCCGTCATTCGCGCAGCGGCAGTGGTCCTTCGCCGACATGGCCCGACGCCTGAGCGCGGCGGTGCGCGCCGATGCGCGAGTGGTGCTGATCAGCGACTTCCGGCAACTGGACGCCGCCGACCTGCCCGTGCTGGCGCGCCTTGCGTCGCGCTACGAGCTGCATGCGGTGCGCGTGCTGGATGCGGCCGAGCTGAGCCTGCCCGACATCGGCACCGCCCGTTTTCGCGACAGCACGACCGGCGCTGTGAGCTGGTTGGACACCACAGAGCCCGCCGTGCGCGAGCATTATCGCCGTTGGAGTGCCGCTCAGCGCGCGCAACAGCAGGATTGGTTCGGCCAGGCCGGCGTCCGGCTGCATGCGTGCACGACGGAAACCGACCCCTTCGACCTGCTGCGTCGCATCCACGGCCATGAGTGAACGGTTGAGCTCGCTGGCGGACATTATCGGACCGGTGGCGCCCCAGGGATCTACCGGCCAGGCGCACTGGGTCCTGGTGGCGGCGGCTGCCGCGGCACTGCTGGGCCTGGGGCTGTTGGTATGGTGGGTCCGGACCGCAGAACCACGCCGGGCGCGCAGGCGCTTGCGGGACGTGCGCCGCGCCTACCGGGACGGCCGGCTGTCGGAGCGCGACATGGCCTATCGGGTCGCCGGGGAAATGGCCCGCGTGCTCGGCGTGACACGGGTTGCTGCGGACACCCCGCCGCCTCGCCTCGCCCCCGCGGACAACGCCCGCTGGGCGCAGCTCGTGAACCGGCTCGACGCGCTGCGCTACCGCCCCCCCGCGCCCGCCGATTCCGAAGACTTGGAAAACCTGCTGGCATGGGTGCAGAGCAGGGTGGGACGCTGGCGCTGATGTTCCTGTTCGCCCACCCCGCCTGGCTGGTCCTCCTGCCGCTGCTGGCGCTGGCGGCCTGGCGCAGCGGTCGGCGCCCCGGCACGCCGGACGGCAGCGGGCCGATCTTCGTACACCCGAACCTGGCGGCGTTTCACGGCGGCGGGAAAGCGCCGCCGGCGTCCCCCTGGCCGCGCCGGCTGGCCGCCGGTGCATTGGGGTTGCTGGTGGTCGCCCTGGCACAACCCCAATGGCTCGGACCCTGGATTCAGCGTGTGCCCACCGGGCGCGATCTGGTGCTGCTGGTCGATACCTCGGCGACCATGAGCATCCGCGACTTCCAGTGGCAGGGCCGCGCCGTGCAGCGTATCAGCGTGTTGAAGGCGCTGGTAAACCGCTTCGTGACCGCGCGCCCGGCCGATCGCTTCGGCGTCATCGCCTTCGGTTCGGTGGCGGGCACCCTGGTGCCGCCCACCTTCGACCGGGACCTGCTGACCGGCATGATTCGGCGGCTGCAGGTGGGCATCGCCGGGCAGAACACTGCCCTGGGCGATGCCATCGCGCTGGGCCTCAAGCAACTCCACGGTCAGGCCCAGCTGCGCCCTGCGTTCATCCTGTTCAGCGACGGCGGCGATTCCAATGCCGGGCAGATGACCACGCGCGAAGCGGTGGAACTGGCGCGCAAGGACGGAGTGGCCGTCTATACGGTGGCGATCAGCAGCAGGCCCGATACGGCTGTCCCCGCAGCGGCTGCGGATACGGCTGGCGACGCGCAGCCGAACCTGAGGCAGATCGCACAGCTCACCGGCGGCAGGTACTACCGGGCCGGCACCACCGGCGCCCTGCGGAATGTGATCGACGCGATCGGCGAGCGCGAGAAGACGGTGCCGCGCGCGCCCACCCGACGCGCCGTGCAGCAGTGGTATCTGCTACCGCTGCTCCTGGCGGTGCTGTTGTTCTGCGTCGCCCGGCTGATGGGGGCCGGCGGAGTCGATCCATGATCGGTGCAGCCGAGCTGTCGCAACTGCACTGGAGCCATCCATACGGGTGGCTGCTCGCCCTGCAGCCGCTGGTCATGGCCGCGGCGACGGGTATGCGCCGACGCAGCATCGGTCGCTACGCCGACCGTCAGCTGCTGCCTTGGGCTGTCTGGCAGGGCGTCCACGGCGGCGGCGGTGTCGGCCGCCGGGCCCTCAAGTTGCTCGCCTGGGTGCTGCTTGCTTGTGCCGCCGCCGGACCCCGGCAGGCAATCGATGCCGGGGCGTACAGTGCCGGTTCCGGTCCCGTGCCCGCCGCCCACGCCGCGGACGTGATGGTGGTGCTCGATGTCACCCGTGACAACGCGCGGCAGGACGGGCAGCCCGATGCATTGGAACGGGCCCGGATGGAATTGCTCGACCTGCCCGCGAAGTTGCACGGCGAACGCCTGGGACTGATCGTCTATGCCAATGGCGCCGGCCTGCTGATGCCGTTGAACCGGGACTACCACGCCTTTCGCTATTATCTCGCTCTGGCCCGGCCGTCCCTGTTTCAGGGCGCCGGCTCCGATCTCGCCGGTGCACTCACGCTGGCGGGCAGGAAGCTGCAAGGGGACGCCAGCCGCTCCAAGGCCGTGGTGCTGGTAACCGCCGGGGAACCGGCGGCGCTGGCGGGCAGCTCCGGCGCACGACTGCCCGGCGCGGTGGCGGCCCTGCGGTCCGCCCACATTCCGCTCTACGTCCTCGATACCGGCGGGACGGAGTCGTCCTTCGCCGTGCTGCAGCGCTACGCGCGCCTCACGGGCGGCAAACTGGCTCGCGGCGGAAACGGGCGGGATGCGTGGCAGGTCCTGTACCACAACGGCATCCGGGCCTTGCCCGGCGCCGCCACCGTCCGCTCCGGTCCGGGTGCCTGGAAACCCCTCTACAGCTGGGTGCTGGCACCGGCCCTGGCCCTGCTTTGGCTGCTGTATCTTCCTGTGGGCCTGGCGTCGCGCGGTGCCGGTGCGCCGACCTTGCTGCTGTGCGCGTCGCTGTCGGTGGGCATCGCCATACCCCGTCCGGCGGCGGCCGCCGATGCAACAGCCGGCCAGGCCTACGCTGCCTATCGCAAACACCAATTCGCGCTTGCCCAGGCCATCTATGCCCAATTGCAGGGTTATGCGGCGCGCATGGGGGAGGGCGCCAGCGCTTATCGGCTCGAGGCCTATCCCTATGCGATGCGCCAGTTCACCTCTGCTCTGCTGCGGGCCCGCAACGACCCCCAACGGGCGGATGCGCTGTTCGACATCGGCAACAGCGCCTATCTTGCCGGTCGCTATCGGGCCGCGGCGGATGCCTACCTGGGCGTGCTGCGCTACCGCCGGGACGCGCGGGCACGGACCAATCTTGGTCTGGCGGCCAGGCAGCTCGGCGGACTGGTCAGGACGGACAAGTACACCCTGGGTATTCTGGCTCTGCGCGGACAGCGTCGCGGCCACCGGCCGGGGGACGGCAGTGGAGGCGGCGCGCCCTCGGCACCCGGCAAGCAGAACGACGCGACGCCCCTCGCTGCAAGTCGCCCCTCAAGCGGGGACTACGCCCACGCCCATCCGACCGGCAAAGGCGGTGCGAGCCCGACACAGCCCTTTGACGAGGACGCCAATGCCATCCAGTTCTACCGGGCCGCGCTCAAGAAACTGGAACTGATCCACGGGCGGGCCGAACGGCTGCAGAAGGCCCTGTTGGGAATGGACGCGGCGGACAACGCCGGGGACGACCCGCAGGGAGGCACCCGGTGAACGCGGGACGTTGGGCGCTCCTGCTGGTGCTGGCGGTCCTGGCGGCACCGGCCGGCGGGGCGCAGGCTGATTTTTCCGTACACGTGGACAAGCACGCCATCGCGTTGGGCCAGCCGCTCACCGTGTCGATCCGCGCCCGCAACCTCGGGAATGGCCTTGACCGACTGAACCTGAAAGCGTTGAAGCGGGACTTCCACATCGGCTCAATGACCACCAGTAGCGCGCGGGAACAGCGTGAGGGTCAAGGGTTCGTGACCGACCGGATGAGCTTGACGGTGTATCCGCTGCACAGCGGAACGCTGCCCATCGGCCCGCTGACGTTCATGGGTCATACCAGCCGGCCGCTGTCGGTGACGGTGCGGAATACCGGACCGGACGCCCCCGCCGTGCGTTTCAAGGCCTGGATAGACCCCTCGGGTCCGCTGGTGCGCCAGGTAACGACGCTGCATCTTACGATCTACGATGAAGGCAGCGTGCAGTGGGCGCCTGTGCGGCTGCCCCAGGCCAGCGGGCTGTATACGCGCCGGATCAGCGCGACCCGGCGCGAGGAGAAGATCGATGGCATGCAGCAGACCGTTTACCGGTACGAGTGGGCGCTGACGCCCCTGCAGGCGGGCGACTGGAAGATCGCGTTCCCCATGCTCTCGGCCGACAGATTCGGCACGCCCCTGCGTTATCCCCTGCCGCCGGTGCGCTTTCATGTCAATCCCGCACCGGCCTATCTGCCGGTGTATGTACCCATCGGCAGGGTGTCCATTCACGGGCAGACCCTGCCGGGGCAGCTGACCCTGCGTCAGCCGGCCAACTGGATTCTGACCGTCACTGGCGAAGGACTCACCCGTGAGGGCATCGCGAAATTGCTGGGGCCCCTGGACGGCGGCAGCGCGGTGCGTTTCTACCCCCCCACCATCGTCAAGGAAAGCCAGGGAAGGGGCGACGGAACCTTGCAGACGTGGCGTGTCACGCTGCCGTTTCGACCCTTACGGGCCGGCCTGCTGACGCTGCCGACGGTGTCGGTGGCCTACTTCGATCCGGTGACCGGGCGCATTGCGTCGGCCACGGCAAGCGGCCCCCGTGTGCGGGTCGCCGGCCCCGTGGGGCACGCCCTGCGCGTGGGAGGCTACGGGCTCGCGTTGCTGGTCGCGCTGGGCTGGGGAGCCTACCGGCTGCGCAATCGATATCGGCGCATACGCGCACGCAGGGCGGCCCTCACCCGGGTTCGGGCCGCCGCCGATGTACCGACACTGCGCCATGCCCTGATGGCGTTCCCGGCGCTGGTGAGACCCTCGTCGACACTTGCGTCGCCCATCACATTGGCCCAATGGCTGACGGCCATTCAGTACCAGTGCGGACCCCAGACAGAACTGGCACAACTGGCGCAATATCTGGACGCGGCCCAGTTCGGCGCCGACGGCACTCTCAGCGAATCCCGATTGTCGGCATTGAAGGACCGGGCCATCGCAATGCTTCGCCGACTGAAACCGTTGCGGCAAGACACTGCGCCACGGGAAGCACGTAATATACGGAACGGATGACTCTCAATGACGGACCGGAATTGACGTGGCGGGGGTAGGCGACCGGCCGCCGACCGCGATTGCGGAAGGTCGACGGCTCGTAACCCAGAGCAGGGCTTTGAAGAACTCTCGAGTGCCCGCATCGGCGTTGGGCAGAGGAGGACTGCCGGGTTTGTTGAGCTCATCAATCAGCACTTCGGACTCATCGCGTCCGTGTTTTCCGTGCCTTCCGCGGCGCGTTTGTTTTTCTGCCGTTCATGCTTCATCAATCAGAGTTGCCTGACATGCTCACACCGTTCCACGTTGCAGTGCAGGTGCGCGACATCGAAGAAGCGCGGGACTTCTACGGCCGCAAACTCGGCTTCCCCGAAGGCCGCAGTGCCGAGCACTGGGTGGACTTCGACATGTTCGGCCACCAGTTCGTGGTCCACCTCAACCCCGCCCTGGCACCGACCGGTACCGTTGGCAACATCAGCAACCCGGTGGACGGCGACCAGGTGCCGGTGCCCCACTGCGGCGTGGTGCTGGAACTGCCTGCCTGGGAAGCCCTGGCGGAAAGAGTGCGGGGAGTCATCGACGCCTTTGTGATCGAGCCCCACATCCGCTTCAAGGGACAGGCGGGCGAGCAGGGCACCATGTTCTTCCTGGATCCGAGCGGCAATGCCCTGGAGTTCAAGACGTTCCGCAACATCACCGCGCAGCTGTTTGCGCGCTGACCCGCAGGCGCTGGCATGACGCGTATCAAGACTCCGCAGCCGGAGCGCAAAGCCGGTCGAACACGCGGCAACGCCCGCCTTGTGCCATGCGCGGCCCCGAACGCGATCCTTGCTGTCCACGGTGCGGGCGGGGTCGCCGGAATGGCCGGTGGTACGCGCCCGGAGAAGGCGTACAACCCATGATGTCGGGCGACGCTCAACGGGTAGCGGTGATCGGCGGCGGGCCTGCCGGGCTCATGGCGGCGGAGCAACTCGTCCAGGGCGGCGTGACCGTGGACCTCTATGACGCCATGCCGTCCGTGGGCCGCAAGTTCCTGATGGCGGGGAAGGGCGGCCTGAATCTGACCCATTCGGAACCGCTCGAGCCATTCCTCAACCGCTATGGCGCCCGCCGCGCGCAGATCGAACCGCTGCTGACGGCCTTCGGACCACAGAGCCTTCGGGAGTGGGTGCACGGCCTGGGTATCGAAACCTTCGTGGGCAGCTCCGGGCGGGTGTTCCCCACCCGGATGAAGGCGGCGCCCTTGCTGCGGTCCTGGCTGCACCGGCTGCGGTCGGCGGGCGTGCGCCTGCATGTTCGCCACCGCTGGCAGGGGTGGGACGCGACCGGCGCACTGCATTTTGCGACGCCGGCGGGGGAGCGGGCGGTGCGCGCGGATGCCGTGGTGCTGGCGCTGGGCGGCGGCAGTTGGGCACGCCTGGGTTCCGACGGGGCATGGGTCGCACTGCTGAGCCAACGCGGCGTGCCCGTGGCAGCGCTGCAACCGGCGAACTGCGGGTTCGACGTGGGTTGGAGCGAGCATTTTCGCAGCCGCTTCGCGGGTCAGCCGGTGAAATCCGTGATCGTCCGCTTCCGCGCCGGCGACGGCACCGGGTACCGCCGGCAGGGGGATTTCATCGTCACCGATACCGGCGTGGAGGGCGGGCTGATCTATGCGCTGTCCGCGCCTTTGCGCGAGGCCATCGCGGCAGCCGGTGAGGCGGTCGTGCATATCGATCTCGCCCCGGGACGGGAACTGCGGCGGCTGGCTGCGGATCTCGCTCGCCCGCGCGGCTCGAACTCCATGGCGAAGCACCTGCGCAGCCGGACCGGCATCGCCGGGGTCAAAGCCGGACTGCTGCGTGAACTGCTGGCCACGGAAGATTTCGCCGACCCCGGCCGCCTGGCCGCCGCCATCAAAGCAGCGCCCCTGGCCCTGCGGGCGCCCCGGCCTCTGGACGAGGCCATCAGCAGCGCGGGCGGGGTACCTTTCGAGGCGCTGGATGGCGGTTTGATGATCCGCGCGCTGCCGGGTGTGTTCTGTGCCGGCGAGATGCTCGACTGGGAAGCACCGACCGGCGGCTATCTGCTCACCGTCTGTTTCGCCAGCGGCCGCGCGGCCGGCCAAGGCGCACTGGCCTGGCTCAAACATGCAGCGTCAGATGCCCGCTGCAACGCCCCCTGAGCGTCGTGAACGCCTATCTCAGGATGGACCCGAAGAGCGGCTCTGTGCCTGTTCAACCTGCCGTCGCAGGAAAATACCCGCCGCGAAGCGGAGCAAGCCGAAATCCCGGCTGAGAACCCGCCCGCGCTTTCTTGCCTACTTCATGCGGTAGGTGCGGTGGCAGGCGATGCAGCGGTTCTGCACTTCGGCCAGCGCGCGCAGAGTCGAGGCCATGTCTCCGGAGACGGCGGCATCCTGCGCCACGATGGCGAAATGCCCTGCAGCCCGGTGCATGGCGGCCCCCATGGCGAGCATCTTCCCGGGCATGTAGTGAGCGGCCTGATGACGGTCATGGGCGGACATGCCGCCACGGGTCAGGCGCCGGTTGGCGACATCGGAGGCTGCCTGGTAGTCGTCTTCGGCCAGGTAGTGGGTGATCAGCTGCAGGGACTCCAGGTGATCGCGCATGTGCGCCAACTCCTGGCGCTTGAACGCCGGCGGAAAATCCACTACCAGGCGGTTATCGACCACAGACGACGACGCCCCCTGCCCGACGGGGGGATGTCCGGTCATGTCGTGGGTATCCATGGTCATCGACGGCGTTCCGCCGGCCAACGAAGCGCCGGCACCGCTCATGACGGCCACAATGCCCAGCAGCATGCGGATGGGGTAACGGCTGGCCATGAACCTGTCTCCTGTATTGCACGGAGGGGCCGAATCCAGTGCGCGGCTCGCAGAATGGACCCCCAAGCGTGATGCGCTACCCTAGCGTGAACGACCGGACGGCGATATGATCGCAATCATATCGCCGCGCCTCGTGAAACCCTATGCCTCCCAGCGTTCCCGACTCCATCCTGGCGGTCCTTTCGGCACTCGGCAAACGCCAGGCTGTGCCCGCCGGCACGGGGCTGTTTCACCGGGGCGATCGCCCCGGGAAGTTCTTCTGGGTCCTGGAGGGCGAACTGCACCTTGTGCGGTTCACTTCCAACGGCGACGGTGTGGTTCTGCAACGATGCCGACTGGGCCCGTTTGCCGAGGCGTCCCTGTTTTCGGAGCGCTACCATTGCGATGGCGTCGCTGTCGCCGACACGACGCTGATCGCCGTTCCACGGGCTGCGTTTTTCCGCACCTTCTCGGACCCCGAATTCGCGCTGGCCTATGTGCAGTGTCTGTCCGGCACCGTGCGGGAACTGCGTTCCGGCTGCGAGCGGTTGACCTTGCGGCGCGCATCCAGCCGGATCGAGCACTATCTCGAGGAACACGGCGGTTTTGACTGCCGCCCGGGGCAGGGCAGTCTCAAGGATTGGGCGAGTCAGTTGGGTCTTAGCCATGAAAGCCTGTATCGGACCCTGGCCGCACTGGAAACAGCCGGGCGTATAGTGCGGGAGGCCGGCTCTGTCCGGCTTGCGGAGTGAGCGAGGGACCGCCGCAACCGGCTCGCGAGCCCCGCATTGGAATGTAGCGGGTGGATTCGGGGCGTCTAGTGCCGGCGAGCGGCCGGCTACGGGGAGGATCGATCCGCGCTACTCCGAGACAAACGCGCTGAGGTGGAACTCGGCCGCCGCCGCCACCTCGCGCAAGCCGCATTCCTCCGGCTCGGGCGGTTGCGCGCCCGCCAGCACTCCAAGTACGCCACGCACGCCATAGGAAAGGGATTCCAGGTGGTAACCGCCCTCCAGCACCATGGCCAACCGTCCGTTGCAGTGCCGATCGGCGATCTCCTGGACGACCCCGGTCAGGGCCGCAAAACCGTCGTAGCTCATATTCAATGCCAGATCCAGGCGGTGCGGATCGAAGCCCGCCGACACGAGCACCAGGTCGGGACGGAAGTAGTCGGCGGCGGGGACGAGAATTTCCCTGAATGCCTTGAGCAGGGCGGCGTCACCGGCGCCCCCGGGAAGCGGGACGTTCACGGTCGCGCCTTCCCCCAGTCCCCCGCCCACCTCTGCAAGCATTCCAGATCCGGGGTAGAACGGCGCCTCTCGATGCGTGTCGAACAGCATCACATCCGGGTCCGCCCAGAAGATCTCCTGGGTGCCATTACCGTGGTGCACGTCCCAGTCGACGATCAGTATCCGTGCGCAGCCCAGCACCGCCTGTGCGTGCGCGGCAGCCACGGCCACATTGTTGAACAGGCAGAAACCCCGGGCTCTCACCGATTCGGCGTGATGCCCGGGCGGACGGACCACGGCAAAGGCGGCCGGTGCGCGGCCCTGCACTACGGCCTCAACGGCGGCGATGGCGGTCCCGGCGGCGACTTCGGCGGCCTCGACGCTGCCCGGCGAGACGGCGGTGGTGTCGACGTCCAGCCAGGCATTCTGACCGCGCAGGGCGTAGATGGCTTCCAGGTAGGACGTGGTATGCACGCGGGCGAGCTGCTCGCGCGTAGCGGCAGCGCCGGTCTCCAACCGCACACCCTGCACGGGTTCGCGCTCCAACAGCTCCATGATCGTCGTCACCCGTCCGGGATGTTCCGGATAGACCCACTTCACTCCCAGGCCGGCCAGTATCTCCCGCACCCGGCTATCGAGCCGACCCGGCAGGAACGGGTCGTTGACATCCGGCCGGTGAGTGAGCATGCGCTCGTCATAGAAAACGATGACATCGCGGTCGCCGATCATTCCGATCTCCCCGCGCTCGAGCGACATGGGTCTGCAGGACGGCAACGCAAGCCAGGGTGGAGGCGTCCATCAAACAGCTGAAAGACGCTTCTGCTTGGGTGCGCGGTGTCTCTGTACCGCGTCTTGAGGTGTTTGTCGGGCATAGTCCCTGCCGATTTCCGCATTGTTCGCCTCCGGCGGGCTCCGTGCGCAGGTTGCACCTGTGCGCGGTGCCGCAGACCGGACACCAACCGCGAGAAAATGTTGCGGACAGCCTGATTCGTGCTTCGCTGCCGCCGTTCCGTACCGTCGGCGGTTTGATCGTTCGAGCACCGAAGGTATATTGTGGGCATAGCCTGGAAGCTGCGACAAGTCCTGGGCATGCATTCTGGAACCTTGTCGATGCATGCCCAGTACCTCCCGTGAACGGCGGGATGGCTTGTACGCCCCAATCTACGAGGTCATCTCATGCAGAAGGATCCCAACAAAGGATATGTAGCCATTCTCGGCTGGAGCCTGAACGCTGTCGAAGCCGCCGAGAAGTTCAACAGACGCTATGTGGTAGTCGCCCCCGACTGGGCGGAGGATTATTGCAGGCAGCACGACATCCCTTACCTCCCCTGGAATTTCGAACGGCTCAATGAACGCTCCATCGAGATCGCTCAGAAGCTGGACGATATGGGCGTGAACGTGGCGATTCCGTTGTTCGAGGAGACCGTGGAGTGGGCCGGCGCCATCAACTCGGTGCTGCTGGACAACCCCCGGCTGCTGGGTCAGGCCATGCTGATGCGCGACAAGTCGCTGATGAAGCGCCGGGCTCAACTCGGCGGCATCCGGGTCGGCATCTTCGAGGAAGCCCATGACAAGGAGGATGTCGTGCGCTTCCTCCGGCGGGTCAATCAGACCCTTCTCAAGCTCGACGGCGACCCCAACGATCCCGATCCATTTCAAGGCCTTCGACAAGGCTGGGTGCCTGGGCCACCGGGTGATCCGTACGCCGGACGATGTCGATGCCATCCCGGATGAGGAGTTTCCGGCGCTGATCGAGTCGCATCTCGATGGCTGGGAGTTCGCCGTGGAGGCATGGATCCACAACGGTAAGATCCGCTTTCTGAACATTTCGGAATACGTCAGGCTGGGCTTTTCCGTGTTCGTGCCGGCATCTCCCGAACTGGAGCACTATCGCCCGCAGATCACCGCCCAGATCGAAAAGCTGATCAAGGTGTTCGACATCGACTTCGGATTCGTTCATCCCGAATACTTCCTGACCAGCGACGGCGAGATGTATTTCGGCGAGGTGGCCTATCGCCCGCCCGGCTTCAAGGTCTTCGAACTGCTCGAGCGGGCCTACGGCTTCAATGCATACCAGGGTCTCATCCTCGCTTTCGACCCGAAGACCACCGAGGAGGAGATCCAGGCCTTTTTCCCTCGCGAGGTGGTGGACGCCAAGGGGTACGCGGGCTGTTTCGGCGTCTATCCGCGCCGCCGGGTGGTCAGCCGGCTGGAAATCCCCGAGGAAACCGAGGACCACCCGTACTTCGAGTCCCACGAACTGACGCCGCCGCTCCAGGAGACCGTCACCAAGCGCACCGCCTTCGGCACCCATTGGGGACTGATCTACTTCGTCGGGGACGATCCGCATGAAATGCACAAGGTGCTCCAGGACCAGGAAGAACGGGACTTCTATGTATAATCCAGGTTGACAGCGCGGAGAACTGATCGGCGTGATGCACCCCACTAGTGACCAGCGTAGCGGGCCCGGCAAGCTGGAGGGTTTGCTCGCCAAACTGGACGAGGCGACGGGCCTGCTCGCCGCGGCCCCGGACTTTTCCAAGCCTGCAAAGGTGGGGCGGGTATTGGATACCGCCCGGCGGGTAATGCTGCAGGAGGGCGGCTGCGTCGCCATTGAAGACCGCGCTCGCGCCCTCGAAGAGGCGGGGGTGTTTGAAGGCTCCGACTGGGCCACGCCCCAGATCCTGATCCCGTCCTTCACCACCCACGCATTCAAGAGTCCTGACGCGCAGACGGTCGTCATCGAGGCGCTCAGCGAGTTGCGGCTGCTGGCGGTGGCCCGCGGCAACTATGCGCACCCGCTGATCTCGGCGGAGCAGGCGCATCATTATCTGACCCAGGTGCTGGCCATCAATCTGGCCATGCTCTTCACGCCGCCCAACGAGGCCGAGCGTGAAGCACAGGGCCGTCTGGCGCAGTTGCCCCGCACTCTGCTCCAGCATCTTGCCGAACGTATCGGCTATGAGCATGTCATCGACGAGATGATCGACGAGATCTGGCGCATGCTGCGCCAGCGGCCCATCCAGGTGGATTCGATCAAGCAGATGATCACCCAGATCGCCATCTGCCGGTTGGACCCGCAGATCGACCTGGGGGCAAGCGGCCACGGCGCCGAACGCCTGGTGAGCAGCCTGTACGGCCCGACCCAGGCCTGCCGCGAGGATCCCGGCGTGGGGGTCTACGAGCAACGATTGCAGTATCTGGACAGCGGTGCCTTGCAGTACGAGGCGACCGGTTTCGCCCGGGCCATGCACGATACCGGCATCGTCTCTCCCTACCATGCAGTACTGCTGCGCTTCCTGGGGGAGAACGGCGACCACTTTCTGGCCGAGGCCCTGGGTTTGTCCGCCACCGGCCGTGACTGCCTGCTGTGCTACCGCGAGCTTGTCCTGGCGCTCATCAAGGATGCGGTGTATCCCGCTACCGCCCAGGCAGTCTATGGACTGACCCTGCTGCTCGAACGGGGCATTCTGTATCAGCCGCCGGTCGCTCCGGCGCTGTGGCGCCAGCTCGGTCTGTCGCTCTCGGAGTGGTCGCAGAACCGCCTGAGCCTGGTGTTCGGCAACGCGGTGCCTCCACGCACCCGACTGCTGGAGGGCGTGCTGTCCATGTTGGGCCTGCCGTTGGGTGTGGGGCAGGGCAACAATCCCACCTGCCAGTCGGCACGCGCGCTATCGATGTGGGCCTATAACGACCCTGACTATCTGCTGCAGATCCTGACCTGGGCGGCTCGAGACGACGAACTGCTCATGCATTTCGAGGGGCAGCCGATTTCCTCGCACGGCTGCCTTGCCGACAAGACCAGGCCGTTGCCGTTTGACCTGGACCCTGTCTCGCTGCTGCTCGTCCCGCATCTTGACTTCATCTATTCCGAGATGGGCCGGCGCTGCGCGGACCGCGAAGGCGACCCGCACCGGTGGATCAATCCGGAGTTCCACGGCTGGTGGGTCGGGCGGGGCTTTTGCATCAACGTGGACGTGGATACCGGCCATCTCTACGAGCTGGAGGACTTCCTGCGCCACTTCTACGCCTATTACCACCCTTATTACAACGGCAACCAGCCGCTGATACACCCGCAACCGGCCGGCATTGCGGTCACCGACAGTGCGGCACGCTTCATCGGCTGGCATGCCATCTCCATCCAGCGCGTGGCGCTGGATCCCGCCGGCGTCATGCGGGTCTATTTCTTCAATCCGAACAACGACAGTGGCCAGGACTGGGGCGACGGCGTGAAGGTCAGCACCGCCGACAAAGGCGAAGTGTTCGGCGAGTCCTCCCTGCCTTTCGATCAGTTCGCCTCCCGGCTCTACATTTTCCACTATGACCCGCTGGAACGGGGCGAGCCGGCTGAGATCACCGACGAGGAGCTCGATCAGGTCATCGGCTACATCCACCGCAGCTGGGGAGCCGACCGCCTGCCCCCCAATGCCCTGCAGGCCACCCCCGCACCATCGGGGTCAGATCCCAGTTTTCGCTAATATACGAATTCTTCGTGCGCTGACCGGTAGGGGTCTATTGGGGGAGACGTCGGAGTCCGGGCAATGTTTGGGAAAACCGGGATCTGACCCCCGGTTTTCAGGCTGGCGGACAAGAAGGTGAACGAAAGAGATGTCTGGTCTGAAGACATTCGGTATTTCCAAGGGGATCTGGTTGCTGCTTACGGTCGTCCTGGTGCCGGCGACTGCGCTGGCGCAGATCGATCCGGTGGAGCGCACCTATCTCGAAGCGGCTATCGCGTCGCCGCTGCACACCGGCGGTCCTGTTACCGGCTACGGGTTCCTGCTCTGGAACCGACCGCACTTCCATCATCGCGACACCTACGCGCGGGTCGTGGTGGCCCCCACCTATGTACGGGGTGAATGGATACTGGACAACTGGCCGGGGCACGGCCAGGCCCTGGGTCTGGGTGGGGAGGGCGGATTCTTTTCGACCAACTTCTACGACTATAGTGATGGCCGTTACCTGCGGGGCCGTTCGTTCTGGGGGCACAGCGTCGGCGCCGAAATTGCGTATTACCTGCAGCCCCACCGAATTGCGGGACGACTGCCGGTGAACATCGCATTCACGGCGGCGCCGCATTACCTCGTGTACCAGGGGCACCATGACCTGGACCCCGACTTTCGCGTGCCGGCGGACACGCCGGAGTACACCTTCCGCACCGGCATTCTGATCGGCGGCGTACCGCCGGTGCTGGTGCCCGAAAAGGCGCTGGAATTCTCGGCATGGCACGAGGTGCGCTACCGGACGAACGCCGGCAGCTATGGGCTTCCCGGGCAGCTTGAGCGCACCCGCCATATGACCGAGCGCAGCTGGTTCCGCGTGGGCGGAATCGTACCTGTCGGCGATCGGCAGACGGTAAGCCTTTTCTTCGGCATGGGGGTCGCAGAACGCACCGATCCCTTGTCGGCCTTTCGGCTGGGCGGGTTGCAGCGCATGAGGAGTCGCTTCCCATTGGTCCTGCACGGCTACGCCTCGGACGAGATCTTTGCCAGACGGTATCGACTGGTCAACGCCTATTACCGCTTTCCGTTGCTGCCTCACAGTCGGCGTGTCCGGCTGCAACTCGATTTCGACTATGCCAAGGTGGATTATCTGCCGGGCCACGGGGAACCCCGCCGGGACCTGGTGGGCCTGGGTACGGACGTGATCGTACAGCTCAGCCCTGCTATGGCGCTCAGTCTGGGACTCGGCTATGGCGTGGATGCCGCCCGCGGCAGCGGTTTCGGCAGCCGCGATGCCAGCCTGCGCTTCCAGATGAAGCTGTAGCCAGTCCGTCCCGGCACAGCAAGATCCGGGTTGAGGGGCGGCGCGCGCGTCCCGATAATTGTCGCACCTCGACTGTCCGGCTGCCGCGCTGCGCCGTCATGAAGACGAGCCCGAGCAACGCCACATTCCCGGTCCTCGTCGAGATGCATCGCCACGGCGTGGGCGTACAGGAACTGAGAATGATGAGTGGAATGCCGATGAGGGACTACGATCGCATAGCCGACGCGATCAATTTCATCGCACGGCACATGCGCGAACAACCGTCTCTGAACGAAACCGCCGCCCACGTGAACTTGAGTCCGTTCCATTTCCAGCGTCTGTTCTGCCGCTGGGCCGGCATCACCCCGAAACGATTCCTGCAAGTGCTGACCCTGGAGCATGCCAAGCAGCTGTTGAGCGACTCTCGAGCGCTGCTCGATGTTTCCGAGTCCCTGGGTCTGAGCAGCGCTTCGCGCCTGCATGACCATTTCGTGCAGTTGGAAGCCGTCACCCCCGGGGAATACAAGAAGGGCGGCGCGGGTCTGGTGATCGACTATGGCGTGCATGACACGCCGTTCGGAAATGCCTTCATAGCCGTCACGCCCAGAGGGATCTGCAGTCTGTCATTCATGCAGGCGGAAACGATCGACGCGCAGTTGGCGGATTTGCAGGCAAGGTGGCCCCATGCAGCGCTGCGCAAACGCGGGCAACGCACGCGGTCGATCGCGGACGCGGTCTTCGGGGAAAGAGACCGCCTGGACCGGCCGCTGTCGCTGCATGTTTCCGGCACCAACTTCCAGACCCGCGTCTGGCGGGCGTTGTTGCAGATTCCAGCCGGAAAGGTCGTCAGCTATGGCCAGGTGGCCACCGCCATCGACCGTCCACGCTCGGCGCGGGCGGTGGGCCGCGCCATCGGTGCAAATCCCGTTGCTTTCCTCATTCCTTGCCACCGGGTCATTCAACAAACGGGAAAGCTGGGCGGGTATCGGTGGGGGGAACTGCGCAAACGGACCATGCTGGCATGGGAGGCCGCCAGGGACGAACCGTTGCCGCGGTGACAGGTTCTGCGCCCAGGCGGAAGTGGCGAAGTAATCGGGGTCAGATCCCAGTTTTCGCTAATATACCGTCCTCTTCCACATCAGTTGATGTTGCACAGGCAACGTATCGGCTATATAGTTTCTAGTGAAATACCGTGATGTGGAGCTTGGCCATGGCCCAACGAGCACGACAGGCAACCAAATCGCCGGCAACGGTGCTGTCCACGGCCGTCGCCAGGGCCGCCGCACTGCTGGGGCTGAACCAGCGCGAGGCGGCCAAGGTACTGGGCCTGAGCGCGGCGACCCTGTCCCGGCTCGCGGCCGGGCGCTATGAGCTGGAACCGGACAGCAAGCCCTGGGAGCTGGGTGTGCAGCTGGTGCGGCTCTACCGCGGACTGGACGCAATCATGGCGGGCGACGAGAACGCCCTCAAGGCGTGGATGAACAACGAGAACACGGACCTGCAGGGCGCGCCGCGGGAGCTCATCAGGGAAACTGCCGGTCTGGTGCACACCGTCGACTATGTGGACGGCTTCCGCGCTCGCGTCTGAGGCCCGCCGGGGCACCGGCACGGTCTGGCGCGCCGTGGAACACCAGTACACGGCCTCTACCCGCAAGCTGGTCGACACCGCTGCAGATCAGGACACGCTGGAATCTGTGCTGGAGTCCTCCAAACCGCCTTATCCGCCCGAGGCGGAACACCTTCACTATCTGTTGAAAACCCCTTTCCGTTATTACCCACCGCGCCGCCACGGCGGGCGCTTCAGCCGCCCGTCACCGGCCCGGGGCGTATTCTATGCCGCCGAGCGCATCCGCACCGCGCTGGCCGAAATGGCGTACTACCGGCTGCGCTTCTTCCAGGCATCGCCGGGCACACCCACTCCCAAGACCCAGGAACGCCTCACGGTGTTCAGCGCACGTTACCGGACCGGCCGCCGGCTGGACCTGACCCGCCCGCCGCTGGACCGGGATCGGGCCGTGTGGACCCACTCCACCGACTACGCCGGCACCCAGGCGCTGGCCGATCTTGCCCGTACCGCGGGCATCGAGGTGCTGAGCTACCAGTCGGTGCGGGACCCGGAGCAGGGCGCCAACGTGGCGCTGCTCTCGCCGGCGGTCTTCACCCAACCGGCACCGCTGGCGCTGCAGACCTGGTTCCTGTACCTCGGGGACCAGGAGATCGACTGCGAGCGCATCAACGCCGCCGGCGAAGGCGAGAAGGTGATCTTCAAGCGAGCCGCGCTGTTCCCCCAGTCTCAGGAATGACACCCTGTCCCGGTAGGACCGGAGGTTGGACGGAAGGAGGGCAAACCGGCGTCCGGTGGCCGCGCGATGGCCACCGGGACCAGTGCCTTGAGCGGGGCACGCCGGACCACTGCGGGCGCACACCCTTCAGCGCAACGCCGGGTCGAGGGCGAGGGGCGGGGAGCTAGCCGACAGAGCGCCCGGTCGGGGTCACATAGCGGCATCCGCTTCACCATGTATTGACGTAAATCAATGCTCCATCCCCACCCGCTCGCTAGAGTGCTCGCGTGAATCCGGATTCCTATCGCCCTGAAAGGGATGTCGTGGATTCAGCGAAACGAAACACGTGCAAAGGCGTATCACAACAAGACAGTGCACACCTTTGCGCTCGCTCGCTGCGGTTCAGAACGGGGCCGCGCGCTTGTGCCACATCGCAGGGGGACGGCCGCGCGCAACGAACCGCTTTTCATCGCGGCGCAAGGTGCTGCATGGAAGCACTTGCTGTCGCAACAGTAAGAAGGCCGTCAGGCCGTCGGCTTGGCGCTGAATAACGGGAGGAAATACAATGAACACGGAACGCATCAGCCAGCACTGGCTGGGTATTGGCCCGAACAAATCGGAGCTCGTGACCACCTTCTATCGACGGCTGTTCGAACGCCATCCCCGCTTCCGTGTCTTGTTTCCGCTAGCCATCGAGCGTCAGATGGAGAAGATGGTGGAGACCCTCGCCCTGGTGGCCGAGTACTCGGATACCCCCGACGCGATTCATCCGCGCCTGATGCGGGTGGGAGAGGCACACCGGCGCTACGATTTGTCCGAAAACGATTTCGACGACTTCGTCGACGTACTGATCGAGACCATCGCCGAGTTCAACTCGGAGCAGTGGTGCGAGGAGTGCGGCGACGCCTGGAGGCAGGCACTGCAGCAGGTCGTGCTGCCATCCGTCCGGGAAGGCATGCACTGAAGCCTTCCGCATGGACCACCAGCGCCTGACGGTCGCAGGGCGAGCCGGACGTCCGCAGGTTGGGCTGGACAACGTGAAGCCCAACCTGCGACATGGCTGGAAGCCCGAACAGACGCCGTAGGTCGGACTGAACTCCGTGAAGCCCAACGAACGATAATCGGGCCGGCAGACCAAACCCACTACGCCCCGCGCGGAGACTCTCATGCACACGCCCAAGGGGCCATGCAGTTGCAGCGTCTTCGAGACTCCGGGCCGACTGCCGCAACTCTCACCAATCCTCAAACGAGGCTGGAACGACTGTCCGGGTACCGGGAATCGTGACGCCATGCATGACCCGCTTGCGGCCTGAGATGTCGAATGGAGTCACCCGATGCATGGTCCAGTCGTTGTCCCACATCAGAATGTCGTCCGGCTCCCAGCGGTGTCGATATAGAAAGCGCTCCTGAGTCGCCCATGCCGTCAGTTCCTCGATCAGTGCCACGCCCTCGGATCGATTCCAGCCGATGATCGATTCCATATACGGCGGACTGAGGAAGAGAGATCGCCGTCCGTCGGGATGTCTGCGGACCAAAGGCTGCTGCACGGCGGGCAGGCACTCCCGTTCTTCGCCGCTCATGGGGGGGAGATTGCGTACTTTGACCTGGTGCTCGAAGTCGTGCAGCGCGGTCAGGCCCGTCAATCGGGCCTTCATTGCGGTCGACAGCTCCTCGTAGGCGGCTACCATGTTGGAAAAGACCGTATCGCCGCCGTTGGTGACCACCTCAATGCCATGCAGGATCGTGCTCTTGTTCGGCGTGGCGCGATAGCTGCCGTCGGTATGCCATGTCCAGTTGAGCTGCTGCAACTGGAGGCGTTCACTGTCCGCGGGCAACAGGTTGCCGTCCAAGTCGGTATTGGCGAGTCGGAAAATCTCGGGTTCCAACCCCTGTGGATTGTCTTTCGGGCGGAACACTCCAGGCTCGCCAAAGCAGCGGGCGAAGCGGACATGCGCCGCGTCGCTGATGGCCTGCCCGGGAAAGACCAGCACGCCATGCTGCGCCAGGGCGGTAGAGAGAGCAGCAAGGGTGCCATCATCGACGGGGTCGGACAGATCCATGCCGATCACTTTTGCGCCCAGGGCGGGCGCCAGTCTGGTTATGCGTGCGTTCATCGTCCTGATCTGTGCGAAGGCGTTACCGGGCTAACGCAGCCGCGGAAAGCCGGGATGGCGGAACAACGTGCCAGGCGGCTTCAATGCCATTGCCTCGATGGGGTCGCGACCGCCATCCTCGCGCCTGAGGCGGTCGACGTCCGCAACCCCCTGTTCCGGCCTCTCGGCGCAAAAGGCGTGATCGCCGAAATACCGCAGCGAGATGGTCCGGCGCCGGCCACCAGCTACCGTTGCCGCACCGCCGTGCAGAATGGCGGGATGGAAGATCACCACATCGCCGGGGTCGATCGCCCAGCAGACGATGGGCCAGGTATCCCGCGTCGCCTCGATGTCCGGGAAGGGGGGCCAGATGCCGTCCGCGAACATGGCGGCGGAGGGATCGTTCGGATCGAAAGCGGTGGGATTGAACAGCGGGCCACGATGGGATCCAGGAACGAATTCCAGCGAATCCGACCCGGCCACGGGGTCCAGGTTAAGCCATAGGGTCGCCAGATGATCCCCCTCCAGGGGAACGTAGGGCAGGTCCTGATGCCAGGGGGTGGGCAAGGTTTCGGCGCCCTCCTTGAGCCAGATCTGCTCGTACAGCAGCCAGAGGCTTTCGCTGTTGATCACTTTTGCGACAAGATCCGCCAGTCCCGTGTCGCACAGCAATGCCCGATAGGCCGCAAAGGCGTGCGGGTTGGCGTGGTCCTGGTAGAAGGCGCCCGGCCGTCCACCGAGCACCTCCCTCGCTCCGGGGCCCGGATGCGCCAGGGTCCAGTTGAACGCCGCTTCCGCCATGTCGATGCCACGCCTGTCCAGGGCGCCTCTGACGCAGACGACACCGTCTTCGCTGAATCGCGCTTGCAGCTCTTTCATCATCGGCCTTCCTGCTCGGGAAGCGCAGTGGCGCATTGAGCCAGCCAGGTGCCGGACAGCAGCGGCCAGGGGCTTTCGGTGACGTGCAGGGCCAGGGCCGTAGCAGGTCCGAGAAATCCGATCCAAAGGTCAGGGGTGGTCGTGGCAGGATCGTCGGAGACCCAGGCGCAGCGGCCGTCCACCTTGTGATGCAGGATACGAAGTGCGCGCGCGACCTTACCGGCCCGGGCCCGTGCCAGGGTGCGGTATCGGGGGATGGTGCCAAGCATGCGCCAGATTTCCAGCTGGCCGGCCAGCCCGTGGCAGTAGGTGGGCGTTCCGACAGCCATGGCGTCTTCAAGACAACCTGCCGCCCAGTCAATTTCCGCCGCCAGTGCCGGATCGTCTCCCAGCCCCTGCAGGATGGCCCAGAGATAGCCGGCCACACCGTGGCACCAGTTGCCGACGGCGTGATGCCGGCTGTCGCCGACCGCTATGCGAAGGGCCAGGCCACTCTCGGTGCGCCCCAGGGCGGCGATGGCGCTAAAGGTCCTGCGCGCGGTGTCCAGGGCGGCTTGGTCACCGGTCAGCCGGCCCCAACTGGCGAGCGCCATGGCGGTGCCCGCCGACCCATGGGCGCAGCCCAGATAGGGGGTGTCGTTCCCGGGGTCGACGCCCCACACGGGCACCCCATCGATTTCCCCCGCGTGGTCAACAATGTGCTGCAGTGGGACTCGGGCGGCATCCAGTGGCCAATCCTGCGGAAGGAGTTCGCTCAGCAGGCAGCTCGCCCACAGGACCCCGGCACTGCCGCAGAACAGGTCCATCTCCCGTAGGTCGGATGCGGCAGCATCCAGTCTCCGACGGGCTGCTGCGAGGTAATGTTCGTCCCCCAAGCGGCGCGCCGCAACGGCCAGCGCGATGGCAACCCCCGCGTTGCCCGTGAACAGGCCGGGCGCGTTACCAACGGCGGACCGGGACGCCAGCCAGTGGGCACCGCCATCTATCTGATCCGTGAAGTCCCGGCGCCGGAGAGCACGATCGAGGGTGGCGAGGCCAAGGACGATGCCTGCCGCGCCGAGGTTGATAGCCTCACAATCGAAGTCCTTCATGAAGTGGGTATTGCGCCACCAGGTTCCCTTCGGGCCGCTAATGGCATAGTCAGCCACCAGCTTGCCGGCCTCCAGGCTCGCTCGTCGCTGCCAGTTCCGATCCGCCTTGCCACTCGGCCGGCCGGGGACCGGGTCCATATCCGCCAATGGGCCGACGCAGGGTGCAAGGGCTGCCGCCGCGGAGGTGGCTGTCGGCCGGACAGCGGGTTCGAAGGCCGCAAATGCGTCCACCAACGACACAGCGGCGCCGGCACCTTCATTGATCAGCAGCCCAAGAATCCTTCCAACGCCTGCGGGCAACAACGCAGGAGAAATGTCGAGGAACGCCTGGACGATGCACCCGGCGAGGGCGAATATGTCACGCGAAAATTCGGCCGGCACCTTGGCGTCGATCTCCGGCGCCATGTGGCCGCGCGTGCCTGCGGAACGCATCACATCGCCATCGCGTTCAGCAAGTTCGAAATCGATCAGTCCCACCCGCTCGCCCCGAAGCACGGCATTCTCGAGTTTGACGTCGCCGTGGACAAACCCGGCCGCATGCATCCGGGCCAGCGCTTCGGCCAGCTGCGGCAGGTGGATGATGCGCTCGCGGCGCGCCAGTTCGCTCAACAGCTTGCCACGGAAATCCTCCATGACCAGAACGGGCCAGTCTCCGTCCTGCCATGCCACAGCGCGGGGCGCCAGTTCGGGTTGGCTTGCCAAAGCGGTCAGTATGCGAAACTCCTTCTGCATCAGATTTCGAACGTCGACGCCCCGGCTGTCGCCAGCAACGCCCCGCCGACAGCTTTTGATGACAACCGTTTCCAGTGTTTCCATCGCTGCGCCGAGAAAGCTCCGCGACCGCGGGCTGTCGCTGAGTTGTGCCAGGGGAACGAAGCTCTGGCCATCGATCTGCATCGCCCTGTTCAGTTCGATCGGGTACGGGGTGGGGGCGCAGCAACTCAGAGGAGCGAGGGGTGCATAACGGGATTGTTCGCCGCCGCAGCGCCGGGTATCGGGTACCCGGCTGCCGTCGGTCAGAATCAGGGCAAATTCGTGGATGCCGGTACTGCCGACCACTGTAGCGCCCGATCCGAACACGCCATATCGGAACGAAACGGCTGAGCCGGGTCTGATGTGGAGGTCGGTCTGGACCTCCGGACCGCTGCTTGTGGGCCAGAACCGATCGAGGCGAGTGATGAGCTCCCTGGCATGCTGGTCGTTTCGGGGATAAATCGTGACAACCTTGCCTAGCAGTTCAACACCGGCATCGCCCGAGTTCAGGAATATCACGTCCTCGATTCGACGCGTTACCTTGAACGCGGCCCGCAGATCCTGCAGGGGCCCGGCAAGTCCGGACAGAAGTATTGCGCTTTCTGCGGCGCTTGCGGATACGTGAATCTTCCACCCCTGATGGGGCGTGGTCTGGCCGCCGGGACGGAAGAAACGCCAGCAAACAGGACCGTCCGACCAGTCGGTGAGCTTCCAGTCGGCTTCGAATCGGCGGCTCAATTGCTCAAATGCGGTGGAGTACGCCTCCACCGCATCGAGCCGATTCCGGGTCAAGTCGAAGTGGCGTCAGGAGAGATCCGGGTCCCCTGGCAAGTGTGCCAAGGACACATGTGCAAGGCGCCGCCGAGGTGGCTCTCCGGAAACTGCGAAGTGCGAGTGGCGGAACCTGCGATGCATTGTGAAGTCTTGTCGGTAAGTGCTAGATAGGATTGCTCCTGGCCGATCACTCCGCTACGCACGTCGAACCGCAATTTATCAATTTGCTCGCGTATCACGTCATGATTTATGCCCATTTCCTTATGCCTCTTGTGAGTGCTATCTGGATGCGATTTGCGATGTGCCCCGCACAGGCAGCTCTGCGATGACGCGCTGCACGAATCACCGCGCCCCGGAAAAGCACACCTCCAGACCGGAGTCCTGTGGGCCACAAAATCAATATAGTAAAAGGTCAAATGGTTGCAAACGGCAGTTCGCCATACTGGCCACCCATGAGCCACAGCCATTGTGATAAGCCGGTACCCTATCGGCGCGGTACCGGTGGCGGCCGGGTCCGGCCTGGCAACCTTACGCGCCCGGATGGCGCGGCTGTTGTTCAGATCGGGTGGAGTGACGGATGCCATGCGCCGCATTCTTGGCGTTGCTCAGCGAGGCCTTCCCCCCACTGGCGCTTGCACCGCCCGCGCGCCCTCGACAGCACGAAGACACCGTCGCCATGTTCCCACCGAGATCTGGAGGGTACGGCTCATGGACTGGCATACGGGGAGACCGCTACAAGGTCATTGAACGGCTGCCGGTAATCGCGCTATGCAGTCTCCAGGGGAAGAAGATGCGATGGCGCAGGAATGGGGCAGTCGGCAAAATGACGTTCAGCCCATTCAATCCCCGATCTGATTTCCTTGCTGTATTTTCGGTAGATCCCACGTTGCTTCTTGACCCGATCCTCGCTTGTGAAATGAGTCCCGGGTTTCTTTGAGTGAGTCCCGGCTGGCGCGATCGCAGCCCGAATTTCGTGGGCTGACGACTCGATGCCGAAATGGCGCGCCAGGGCCGACAGGCCGACCATCGGGTCACGCAGAAATTCTCCGAAGCACAGGGATCGGCATCCCGCTTGCGGATTGTCGCGCACGAAGTCGGCATAGAGACGCATATGCACCCACCAAAGGCAGGCGGCCTGCCGGGCATCACTCAATTCACGCCAGAGTCCGTTACGGAAAGTGGTGTGGCCCGGGAACAGTGCCGCCAAATCGGCGAGTCTGTCCCTCACGAACCGTCGTCGCAGCTCATCTCCTGCCATGGAAATCAGGAATTCTTCCAGACCGACGTAGAGGAACAGTGCTCTGGCGTCTTCTGAGTTCGCGAGGAGGTCTGAGATCAGATTCGTTGATGCGTCCGTAGGCTTCATGACTGCAGCCTGGCCAGCATGAAACGTGCGTGCAAGAAGGGTCACCAGCAAATCGAAATGCCGACGCCATGTTTCCCTGTCCGCTTCGCTGGCGGCCATATGGCGCTTGCGGAAAGCCAGATCGTGGAACAGGTAAGGTTCCTTGAGTACCATCGCACCCGGGAGCCTGTCCAGGCAGCGGGCGATCAGGGTTGAGCCGCAAAAGGCGATATGGAAAATGCCATGCAGAGGCCTCCCACGTGCCGGGCTGGCTTTCACCAGTCGGATCGCCTGATCGAGCGGCAGCGACACGCATCCGTCAGTGGGAATTTCACGATCGTCGAGGAAATTCACCTGCTGGTAGAGACGCTCCGATACCGTCACCATCATCAGCTTGTTCTCTTCCTGCACCAGATCGAGCGGGAAATATTCTGGTGTCAGCCAGAGACTCGCGTGCCGATCGAACGTCGATGCGCGACAGGTGAGATCCATTATCCGACTCGCTTGGAAACCATGGCTCCGATCTTCCGATGCCCGCGGACATCAAGCAAACCATAGCCCATGGTCGGGCCGCGTGAGACAGGCAAGACCGCCAAGAGCGATCTCTTGGCCCGCCGGCAATGAGGCTCTTCGCCCGACTGCGTGAATCGACTACCGCAGCGGGGGGTACGAACGAATTGCTATTTTTATGAAAATCAAAAAGAACTACATGAACATGAAGCGGGGCGGCATGGGACGGGAGGTAGTGATCCCACTCGTCGGCTCCCGAGATGTTCTTCAGGCCGAATACGGGCGGCTGGTCCAGAGTGTGGGCGGGGGCAGGGGGAGGGGACGCCGAACAGGTGACGGGCGCGGAACGGGGCCGCCCGAAGAGCGGGGGGGGTGTATCCTCATCCATGTCGGCCGCCGTACGCAGCAGCAGCGCGTGCGTACCGGCACAGCCAGCGCAAAGACCCTGCTGGTGGCGGATGGCCGCGGTCGGTGTGGCGCGGACGAATGCCACCGGGTGCTCGACCGTGCCTTGTGGAGCAAGGAGCGCGTCCGCCATGCGAATGCGTCCGTTGCGGCCGGCCCGGTCTCGACCCCAGCGAGGTCGAACAACGGGGTTCAGCCGCTCGACCGGGGAGACGAGCCGCCAATGACGGATCATAACGGATCATGGATACCCTAGGCCCACTGCAATTCGGGGAACCCGACGAACCGGTGGAAATGCCGGTCCTGGATGGGCGCTTCAAGGCAAATCCCTATCCGTTCTATGAACGTTTCGGGACCAGGGGCCGCTCCGTCGTTCCCGTCCGGTTGCCGACCGGGGTGGAAGCCTGGCTGGTCATCGGCTACGCCGAGGCGCGCCAACTGCTCAAGGACCCCAGATTGTCCAAAGGCGCCCCGCATGCCACAGCCCGATCAAACCCTTCAGGCACCGCTTCCCATCCCTTGTTCCGTCATCTGCTTACGCTGGATCCGCCGGATCACACCAAGCTGCGCACTATCATCGCCCGGGAGTTTTCCATACGCCGGATCAGCCTGCTGCGCCCGGGGATCGAGGAGGTCGTCAATAGACTGTTGGACGGGATCGCGATCCAGGACACAGCGGATCTCGTGCAGGACTTCGCCTTGCCGCTGACCCTGACGGTGATATGCAATCTTATCGGCATTCCGTCTTCGGACATTGCATTGGTGCAGGATTGGTCGGCCCGACTGGCTGCAGCCGACCTGGACGATGTCCAGCGGGTGCCGCTGATTGCCGAGGAAATCCACGGGTACCTCCTGAACCTGGCCCAACAAAAACGGATTTCGGGGGACGACTCTCTGTACAGCGCTCTGCTGGCGGCTCACGACAGAGGTGAACTGACGGAAACCGAGCTGACAGCCATGGTGTTCCTGTTGATGTCCGCGGGACATGAGACCACCACCAGCCTCATTGGGAACGGCGTGCTCGCGCTGCTCCGGGAGCCGTCGGCATGGACCCGTCTGTGCGCGAATAGAGGTGTTGCCGTGGGCGCCGTAGAGGAAGTTCTGCGCTTTGAGAGTCCACTTGAGGTGTCAACGGTACGCTACGCGACGACAGAGATCCGGATCGGAGATGCGCTGATCCGCCCGGGAGACAGAGTATTCGTCGGCCTGGCGGCAGCAAATCGGAATCCCGGTCACTTCGACAGGGCAGACGAGTTTGATATCCAGCGTGATCCCCCGGCCGACCACTTGGCCTTCGGTCATGGCGTCCATTTTTGCATAGGCGCGGCTTTGGCACGCGCCGAGGGGGAGATCGCCCTTGCCGAACTGGCGCGCCGATTTCCGAATATGGTGGTCAACGGGGATGTCCATGAACTGGAGTGGATACCCGGACTGATTTTGCGCGGGCTGCGCAGCCTACCGGTACGTTTCAACCCTTAAAGGTAGGCCAATGTCCGAAAACGGCGTGGGATTCAGCGATGGAATCCGTTGGGAAATCCAGACCCGCGATCAATTGCCGGTGCGTTTGTCAGGCGCCCAGGCAGCGCGCACCGTACGGGCGGCCTGGCGGACCTCCAAGCGGTAGATGCCGGCAGATCGACGAGAGGCGTGAACGGCGGTTGGGTGTTCGGCTTCGCTGCGCTCAGTCCAACCTACCATGATGGTCGGATCCTGTGACCAACCCGTAGGTTGGGCTGAGCACCGCGAAGCCCAACGCACACTTTTGCGAACGAACTCTTGAGGATTGAATGGATGCAAGGCTGTTCGGTGCCTCAACCTCTGCTGCGCGCATTCCGTGGGAGCCCGTGCCCCTTGATCTGGCTTGCGCTTTCGTTGCTGGTGCTCGTGCAGTTCTTTGCCGCGGCGCAGGCCTGCAGCAAGGCCGGCAAGCTGGCCGGACTGATACACTACGCCGGCAGCGTGACGGGCGACTTCCCCACCGCGCTGGATGGCGACCCGGCCGTACAGGCCCGCCTTCAGCGTCTGTCGCCGGCGGTTCAGGCGCACCTCAAGCGCAACCTGGATGTGCGGGGCCCGGTGGATCTGGTGTCCTGCCATCTGGTGATCAGCGGCAATGCAGATCACATGGGCGGTGAGGAGAACGCGATCCTGGACGTCAACCTCTACTCGGGCGCCGTCACTGCGGCCATCCTCAGCCATGGACACATCACCGTCTATCTGGACAAAGACCCGACCGCCGGCCCAGTTTACGACGCCGCCGTGCCGCCGGCGGTGCGCCGGTGGGCGGCGATGGCTGCTACGGATTTCCACGGGATTGGACGACCGCCGCCAAACACGGAGGTAATGCATCAAGCCCAGTGAGCGGGTCCTTATCCAGTGCCTCAGGAACGGTATTTGCCCAGTTCGATACCATAGGTCCGGACCTTCTGGTGTATGGCCCGCGGCGTCACCCCCAACTCACGGGCGACGGCCCGGATCTGTCCACCATAGCGGCGCAGGCTGTCGTGTATCGCGTGGGACTCTGCCGCCGCCACTGCCCTGCGTTTGACCTCGCGCAGTGAGTCGCCGTCGGAGGCCTTATCCGGGGCGGACGATGCCACAACGGTATCGATCACATCGCCACGGGCGAACAGAAAAGCGCGCTCCAGGAGGTTTTCCAACTCGCGTACGTTGCCCGGCCAATCGTAGCCGACCACCTCACGCCATGCGTTCGGGCTCAGCGCCTTGTCGGAGCAGCGGTACTTGGCGGCAAGCCGCGCCAGCAGGTGACTGACCAGGGCGGACAGATCGTCGGGACGTTCACGCAGCGGCGGGAGGTGTATGGGTACCACATTGAGTCGATAGTACAGATCCTGGCGGAAACCGCGCTCCCGTATGAGCTGATCCATGTCCTGGTTGGAAGCGGCCAGTACGCGGACGTCGACACGCAGAGGACGCGAGCCGCCTACCCGTTCGAACTCGCCTTCCTGCAATACCCGCAGCAGCCGTACCTGGGCAGCGGGCGGCAGCGAATTGACTTCGTCGAGGAACAGGGTGCCGCAATCGGCCCGCTCAAAGTAGCCGTGATGAACATGATAGGCGCCGGTGAATGCGCCGCGCTCGTGGCCGAACAACTCGCTCTCCACCAGTCCGTCGGGAATGGCGCCGCAGTTGATGGCCACGAATGGCTTGGAATTGCGCTCGCTCAAGGCGTGCAAGGTACGGGCGATGATTTCCTTGCCCACGCCCGTTTCGCCGGAGATAAGGACGCTGGCGGTCGTCGGTGCGACAATCCGGACGATGTCGAGCGCCGCTCGCATGGCCGCTGACTCGGCGACGATGTCGGAGCGGGCTTCGGAACCGTTTGCCTCTCCGCCATGGTCGGTGCACCAGGCACGGCGCAGTTTCTGCTGCAATTGAGCGGTGTCGGCCCCGGCCAGCCGGGAGCTGACCTGACCGTCCTCGAGGCGGTATTCGTCACCCTGCTCGTGCTCTGCCTGTGTCGGATCGGTGTGAACGCACACTTCGCACATGCCGTCGTTGGTGGCGATGCGCTTGCGCAGTTCCACTTTTGCGTAACCGAAGTTGCGGGCAGCGATGGCGCCGAACACGCTGGAGGTCATCCGGCACAGCTCGGGCGCCTCGCGCACCGAGTCTCCGAACGGGCAGCGCTGACTCACCACCCGTATGGTCCCCGCCGGGCTGGAGGTGCGGGCGAAGTCACCACCAATCTGATTCTTGATGCCGACGATCAGATCTGCGTACTGATCGCGGTCCAAGGGCGCGTCGGGGGCCAGCGCGTATCTGGTCCGGCATGCCGACTCCAGGCAGCTGGCCGCCGCCAGGCCCAGGTGCTCAATGTAGCGCATGCGCTCATTGGGGCCCAGGCAGCCCACCTGACTGGCCGCCTTGATGCTTTGCACGATGAAAGTCTGGAGGAAACCAGTCGGGTTCAGGGAGGGCGGTGCGTGCAGCACATCGGGCATGACAGGTCTCCTGGGCCGGGGTCGATGCTGTGACAGTGTCGTTCAGTGTAGTCGCAGGCACCACGGCCCGCCGCACCGGGACCCTCAGTGGTCAGGGTGATGGGGCCGTCCCGCGGCGCACGCCGGGCAGGGCCGGCTGGCGGTCTGGAGGGACGCCATCGCAGATTCGCGGCCGCGACTCATGGCACCGTGCACGGCCGGCGCGCCCACCTGGCGGTGGGGCGTTCGGCTGCAGGCGGGGCAGGGTGGACTGGGACCGTCCGACGGGCAGATTGCCTCGAAACGGTGACCGCAGGACGGGCAATGGAAGTCGTACATTGGCATGGCATGATCTCCCGGCGAGTGGCGAAGTAAGAGCTACCTGCAGCAAGGCCCCTTACTTCGCGCCCATCGCCTTGTTGGTGTTGACTTTCTCGCCCACCCGCACATGGGGAGGCCGCAGGTGCCCGGTTTCCACCTCCCAGATCCAACCGCTGATGGTCACGTGATCCGGTATCAACGGATGGTTGCGCATGTACTCCACCTGGCGGGCGCAGACTTCGTCCACGTCGTTGTACATCTTGATCCATTTGCCGAACGCCCCTGCCTTCAATGTCAGCTCGGGCAGGTCCGGGTCCAATTGGACCTTGTCCACGTCGATGCCTTTTTCCTTCAGCGCGTTGACAAGGGTCTCGGTGTGGGCCGACATCATTCCGCACTCGGTGTGGTTGATGATGACGATCTCCTCGGTACCGAAGAAATTGCAGGTGAGCATCGCCGAACGCACGGCGTCGTCGGTGATCAGGCCGCCCGCGTTGCGGAACACATGGGCATCGCCCCGGTCACCCCGGATGCCGAGGGCCTCGTCCACCGGCAGGCGCTCGTCCATGCAGGCGCACACCCACAGCCGGCGGTTGTTGGGAATACCCATCTGCCGGCGCAGAGCCCATTGCTTGCGACTCTCGAAATCGCTTTCCAGTTGCTGCTTCAGTGACATGACACATCTCCTCTCATGGTGGTCATCACGGGGGCTGCAGGTAGCGGAACTGGAGTGGCAAGAGCTGTGCCACAGACAGAACACGGACAATCAATGAGTTAACAGCGACTCCCGGGGGGAGATGGAACCGGCTGTTCTCCGCCGCACGCGGGGTTTGGCGGTAAACGATCGTGGAAACAGCCAGCTATCCGGTGAAGCCGGCGTTCTCGGTGCGGGAACAACGGCTTCGCACCTGCATGGTCTATGTGCGACCCAGGAACGCAGTGGTCGCGATAGGCACCACACGGCCACGAGCGGCTACTCGGAAGACCCGGTCGGCAGTCTGGTTAAAGCGTTCAGAAAAAAGACGCTCAGTATTGCTGATACGCCCGCAGGGTGTCCGCTGTAACCCGATGGTTACAGGTAGCGACGGCGTCGGGGGCTGAGGGAATCCTCTTACTACAAAGCACGATAGCAGCCGCTCATTTTCCCGGCGATCGCCTCCGTGTACCAGCAACGTTACGAATCAGGGCGGCTCAACGTCGATGGGCCGATGCGGTTTTCTCTTGTAAACGGTAGCTTATGGGCACCGGTCCGCGTTGGCATGTTCTTCGCACATCTCGAATTTCTGAATGGGGGGGAGGGGCATGTCATGAACCGCCGCGATTTTCTCACCCTTAGCGTCAAGTCGGCCATGGCCGCCGGCCTGGTTGGCTCCATTCCGTTGTCGTTGCTGCGCAGCCATACGTCCCGGGCCGCCACCCTGGCGGCGGGCCTGTCGGACCCGACGCTCCAACCGCTGTTCGTCAACCCGGCACCCAACGCGCTCGCCGGGAGTTTCAAATACAGTGTCGGCAAGGCGCGTTCACTCAGGATCACCACCGGGCAGGCGGTGCAGATGACCGGCCTGGTGGGTGCGGATGGCAGCACGCCGGTGCCCACCACCATCTGGGGGTACGGCACCCGTCAGGACGGTGTGACCTGGCCCGGGCGCACGTTGGAGCGCAATACGGCCGATGCCCCGATAACCGTGCTCTGGGAAAACGGCCTGCTGCGGAACGGCAAGCCCCTGCCGCATCTGCTGCCGGTCGACACCAGCCTGCACTGGGTCTACGGTCAGGCCGGCTACGGGAAATACAGCATCGCGGGCGACGGCGTCCCGCTGGTGCCCCATGTGCACGGAGGGCGCAACGACAGCGGCTCCGACGGCGATCCTGAATACTTCTTTTCCCCGCACTTTCGCGTGCGCGGGCCCCGCTGGGAACGCCCGACGTATACCTACGGCGGTCCGGACTGGAACGACGTGGCGGGCATGAACTGGTATCACGATCACGGACTGGGCATCACCCGCCTCAACGTCTATGCGGGTCTTGCCGGCTTTTTCGCGGTACGGGATGCAGCCGATACCGGCAAGCCCGACAACCCGCTGGGCCTGCCCGCAGATCCCTACGAGCTGGGTTTCGCGGTGCAGGATCGCATGTTCCGCAATACGGGCGAGCTGTTCTATCCGGCGTTTCCGGGAGACCCGTTCTACGATGATTTCATCACCGGCGAGGGAGTGATCCTGCCCGCGAACGTGTTCCCCGGCGGCGGCCCGACGGCATTGGCCGAGTTCTTCGGGGATCACATGGTGGTCAACGGGATCATCTGGCCGAAGTACAGTGTGGAACAGCGCCAGTACCGGGTGCGTTTCCTGAACGGCACGGACAGCCGCTTCATGCGGCTGCGATTGCGGGTGGTGGCCGCGACCGGCACCGATCCTGGCGTGGGTGCCACGATGCCGTTCCACATCATCGGTTCGGATCAGAGCCTGCGCGCCTCGGCGGCTCAGGCCGACACTGTCGACTTCGCTCCGGGCGAGCGCCTGGACCTGGTGATCGACTTCAAGGACGCACCGCCCGGGAGCCGGGTCATTGTCGAGAACCTGCTGGGGGACTCGCCCTTCGGCGGCGATCTGCCGGAACCCAGTGACAACTTCCTGGATCGGCTCACCGACCGGGTCATGGCATTCGACGTCGATCTGCCCTTGGACCCTGGAAGACCCGACACGGCTATCGTTGACGGCACGGGCCTGGGGGGCGGGGTGACAGTGCCCGACACCGCCGTGGTCCGCAAGCTGGGCCTCTACGAGGGCACGGATCAGTACGGCCGTCTGCAGCCGCTGGTGGGCACCGCCGAGCCGGTGTCCGATGTCAACGGCAGCCCGGTCAACGGGGCTCTTGCGTTCCACAGCCCGGTCACCGAAAACCCGGCGCTGGGGAGTACCGAGATCTGGGAACTCTACAACGCGACCGGCGATGCCCACCCGATACATGTGCACCTGGTGCATTTTCAGATCATGAACCGGGAAGGCTTCACCGCCGATCTGGTGGCGCAGCCCCTGGTGCAGGCGGACGGCAGCACCGGCGGCGGCTACCGGTTGGAGAATATCGCCACCGACGGCAACGTCCGACCGCCCTCGGTTCAGGAAGCAACGCGCCGCGACATGGTGACGGCATTGCCCGGCGAGGTGACGCGGATCAAGATGAGCTTCGATAAACCAGGACATTACGTCTGGCACTGTCACATCCTTTCCCATGAGGATCACGAAATGATGCGCCCGTTCCATGTGGGCCCGGGCCCCTTCTGAAGAACCAGGCAGTTATTTGAGTGGGTTCGGGTATCGTCGAAGGACGATGCCCGAACCCACCTTGTGGCGCGTCCGACATGCGGCTGCTGATCGATTAGATGTGGAGGACGACCCCAGCCAGCGATGGTCACACCGGTCGGTGACCGACAGGCGCCAGCACTCGATAGGAGGCCGAATGGATCAATCGGGCGTGTGAACTCCACCCTAGCACTCCCCCTTTCGGGGTCGGATCTTGCCGCCCTCAGCCCTGCAACGCCAGCCGCACCAAGTGCGTCTCGCAATCAAGACCCGAGGAGTCTACATGATGGCGAAGTTTTCACGACGGGATTTTCTCAAACTGGGCGGTGGTGTCGCGGCCGGAACCGCGTCGCTGGCCACCGGAAACGTCCTGGGTGCCGAGCGGCCCATCGATGCAGGGCGAACCACGCTCCCCTACCCGAAGCAGCTGGTGGGCAACGCGCAACGATTCAAAACCGGCACCCCGGTAACCTTTTCCTATCCCGACGCCGATTCGCCCTGCGCGCTAATCAAGACAGGGCAGGCCGTGCCTGGCGGCGTGGGCCCGGACAACGACATCGTGGCATATAGCACGTTGTGCACGCACATGGGCTGCCCGCTCGGCTACGACGAAACGGCACGGACCTTCAAGTGTCCCTGCCACTTCAGCATCTTCGATCCGGAAATGGAAGGGCAGATGGTGGACGGGCAGGCAACCGAGAACCTGCCGAGGATAGTGCTGGAGTACAACGCCAAGGACGGTACCGTTGCCGCCGTGGCGGTAGAGGGCCTCATCTACGGTCGCCAGGCCAACGTGCTGTAAGGGGAGTCAGAGCATGAGCAAATTTACCGACCGCATTCCGTTGCCGCCAACGGACGCCAGCAAGACCAATATGACCTGCCATTTCTGCATCGTGGGCTGTGGCTATCACGTCTACAAGTGGCCGGCCAACCGCGAGGGCGGGAGAGCCCCCCACCAGAATGCCCTGGGCCTGGATTTCCGCAAACAACTGGCGCCGCTGCAAACGATCCTGACGCCGGCGATGGTCAACCGGATCCGCGACCACGACGGTCAGGACTACACCATCATGATCGTGCCGGACAAGCAATGCACGGTGAACCAGGGGCTGTCGTCGACCCGGGGAGGGCAGATGGCGTCCGTGATGTACACGGCCGGCGCAATGCCCGGGGAGATGCGACTGAAGTACCCGATGCTGTTTGCGGCGGACGACTGGGTGGAGATCGACTGGGACAGCGCCTTGCAGATCTATGCAGGGGTGGCAAAACGCATCCTCGACGAGCAGGGGCCTGATCAGCTGATGTTCAATCTGTTTGACCACGGCGGAGCCGGCGGCGGCTTTGAGAACACCTGGGGCACCGGCAAACTCATCTTCAGCGGCATCCAAACCAAGATGGTTCGCATCCACAACCGGCCGGCGTACAACTCCGAATGCCACGCCACCCGCGACATGGGTATCGGGGAGTTGAACAACAGCTATGAAGACGGCGAAGTGGCCGACGTCATCTTCTCCATTGGCGCGAACGCCTACGAAACCCAGACCAACTACTTCCTGGCCCATTGGGTGCCGAATCTGACCGGTGCCAGCGTCGACAAGAAGAAAAAGTGGTTCCCGGATGAAACCGTCGGGCGCGGCAAGGTCATTTTCGTCGACCCGCGGCGCAGCCTTACGGTTTCAGTGGCGGAGCAAGTGGCGGGCAAGGACAACGTGCTGCACCTGGCGATCAATCCCGGCACGGACACGGCGTTGTTCAATGGCTTGCTCACCTACGTGGTCGAAAAGGGCTGGCACAATAAGGACTTCATCCGCAAGCATACCAGCGGGTTCGAAGACGCTCTCAAGGCCAACAAGATGAGCTTGCAGCAGTCCAGCAAGGTCACCGGCATCGCCGTGTCGGATCTTGAAAAGGCGGCCGAGTGGGCTTACAAGCCGAAGCCATCCGGCCATCCGCCACGCACCATGCACGGCTACGAGAAAGGAATCATTTGGGGCAACGACAACTACCGCATCCAGTCGGCACTGGTGGATCTGGTGCTTGCCACCCACAACGTCGGGCGACGTGGAACGGGGGTGGTGCGCATGGGCGGTCACCAGGAGGGCTACACACGTCCACCGTATCCGGGTCCAAGACCCGCCCCCTACATTGATCAGGAGATCATCAAGGGCAATGGCCGCATGTTGACGGTGTGGGCCTGCAACGCCTTCCAAAGCACGCTCAATGCCCAGAACTATCGGACCGCCGTCTACCGCCGCGCCGATATCGTGCGGCAAGCCATGGCGAGCGCTCGGGGTGGTTCCACCGACGACCTGATCGATGCGATCTATGACGCGGTAGAGAACCGCGGTGGTCTGTTCGTCGTCGACGTCGATCTGTACAAGGTCAAATTCTCCGATGCGGCGCATCTGCTGTTGCCGGCCGCGCACCCGGGCGAGATGAACCTGACTTCCATGAATGGAGAACGCCGCATGCGCTTGTCGGAACGGTTCATGGACCCGCCCGGCGTCGCCAGACCGGACTGTCTCATCGCCGCCGATATCGCCAATGAATTGAAGCGACGATACGAAAAGGATGGTAAAAAGGAGATGGCGAAACGGTTCGACGGATTCGACTGGAAAACAGAGGAGGACGCCTTCAACGACGGTTTCCGCATGGCCGGCGAGAAGAAGATCGACAGCCAGGGCGGCCCGACCGGAAACCTGGCTACCTACGACCGGTTGCGCAAGATGGGCACCAACGGGGTCCAACTGCCGATCAAGGAGTACAAGGCTGGCAAGCTGATCGGCACAGAGATGCTCTATACGGACGCGAAATTCAGCACCTCTGACGGCAAAGCGCACTTCCTGCCGTCGCCATGGAACGGCCTGGCGTCGACCGTGGAGCGTGAAAAGGAGAAGTATCCATTCTGGATCAACAACGGCCGTACCAACCACATCTGGCAAACCGCGTATCACGACCGCTACATTGCCTTCCGGCGCAATCGCTTCCCGATGTCGCCCATGGAGATGAATCCCGAAGACGCCAAGCGACTCGGAATTACCTCGGGGGACATCGTGGAGGTGTTCAACGACTTCGGATCGACGTTTGCCATGGCCTACCTGGAACCCGATATCCGACCGGGGCAGGCGTTCATGATGTTCGGATACGACAACGGTGTGGTAGGGGACGTCGTCACCGATTGGACAGACCGCAACGTGGTTCCGTACTACAAGGGCACGTGGGGCAACATCCGTCTGGTCGGCGACATGAACGGCTACAAACGCACGGTGTCGTTCAAGCGCCGCCGCTTCGTCTGAGCGGCCGGGGAACATAGCCGAGCCGGAATTTTCCGACTGCGGATGACCCGGGCTCGGGGTGAGGCTCAGCGGGACAGTGTTGTCCTATAACATTTCCACGACCCACCTGGCGACCTGTGCGGAGGCCTGGGCACACCGGTCGCCCCGCTCTTTGCCGAAGGCGGCGTATTCGTCCTTGTCCCACATGTCGTAGGTCCGGCCAGCGAATTTCACTTGCAGTTCGCGGCAGGTGAGCCCGCCGAATTCGTGCCGGAAGCGTTCGATCAATTCCTTGCCGGCATGGAAATTGGCCATGCCGCGGCCGCGGTGCAGTTTGTCGGCATCGCGGCCTCGCTTGGCGCCCAGCGCCATCAGCCCGCCGGACAGGGCGCCGCACACGCCTTCACCGCACAAGGCCCCGCCACCGGAGAGCCCGTGACTGGCCTTGATGGTGCAGTCACTGATGATGTCCTCGCGCACGGTTTCCTTGACGGCCGCGAGCACGCATTGCGGGCAGCAGCCAAAATTCATTTCGTAGTAGAAGGCCTTCTGGTAGGCCTGTTCGCCTAAGGCTGCCTTGTCGACGTCGGGGAGGTGCTCGGTCACCATTGCTGAATCCTCGTTGCTGAGCGGCGCTGATATTAGATAGCGCTAATATTATCGGTTTCCCGTCCGCCGGCAAGACGACTTCAATGACAACTGCAATGAAATTGACATATGTCAAGCAGGGAAGGCTTTGCCCAGCTCGTTGCGGGTGTGGCGCACGGCTTGAAGCACGTCCACGCGTCGCAGGATGATGTCGCCCGCCCCTTCAATGGCGTCGACCACAAACGCGATGCCGTTCCAGAGCACCTCCTGACCGAGGCGCAGCAGTGGTACTTCGACGCCAGGTTACCGAGCTTTGGGAACCTCACTCCAGACCAGCTGGTACGCAAAGGCCAGTGGCGCTTTGTGCTCCGTCACATTCGGCGCGTCGAATCCGGAGGCTATGTATGACTCCGAGCACCGGACACGACGCGCGGATCACTTCAGCGGGCCGCGACCATTTCCAGCGCTCGGCATCCATGTTCGAAGTTGGAAGTCGCGTGACGGGTGTGGCTTGACCGGACGGAGAGCATATCCTCTTCGCTTATACCGGATGCAGACGGTGATGACGACGGTTCGGCGATGTCTCCACGGCAGCTAAAGACCAACGAAACAATTGAACTTCTACGCCAAGCCGTGGAGGAAGGCCCGAAGTCGCAGGCGATCGAGCACCTGAAGAAGGCCCTGGCAGAAAATAGCAATTTCTTGGTGGGTAAGGCAGCTGAATTCACCTCCCACCAGCTGGCCTACGAGTTGATTCCCGATCTCCGTGCCGCCTTCGAGCGGTTCGTGGAAAACGGCCCGGGGAGCTGGTCCAGCCTTTCCATGCAGAAATCGCCTTTCGACACAAACTTCTCCGAGGCGATGAGGAGTCTGAGATCATCGCCCAGTGCTTTTCCTCGCTGGCGAAGGCAGCACGCGAAGAGTCGCTACCGTTCATTGAACGCTTCCTACGAGGCCATGATTCCGCAACCCGGGAGGGCGCCGCGCTCGCGCTCGGCGAAAGCCGGCTGGACGAAGCTCCCGACCTGCTGATCGGCGCCACGGACGAACTGTTCCCGTCGGGTTCAGTTCTTGATGCCTTTTACCGAGCCATCGCGCTGCAAGGGAACGAGCGGGCCTACGGGTATTTGCTGAACAAGATCGCGACCGCGTCGGAGCGCGAGGCCATTCAGGCCGCAGTGGCGCTTTCAATATACAGCTACACCCAGGACCTCAAGGACCCGGTTACCGCCATAGCAAAATCCCGGAAGATAAGGCGGCTGAGCGACGTACTGAAATCGCACTGAGAAGATTGATGCCCTCCGCCCACGTTCCCGATGACCCGCACTCGGACAACACGGCCCGACGGTTACGGGCCCTGACTTTCAGTCGTCGTCGCCGTGGCGCCAGCCACGGTGGTGGTACCGGTCGTGATGCCGGTGATGCCACCGGTGGTGCCAGCGGTCGTGGTTCCGGAAACGGTGATAGTGAACGCGGGGCGGGGGAGCGTAGTAATAAGCGCCGTCCGGAACCCGCACTACGACTCGCGGTGGGGCCTGGTAAACGTAGGCGGGAGGGGGTCCATACGCATAGGCGGGCGCCGCCGCCATGGTTCCCAACATAAAGCCCAGTGCCGCGGCGCCTCCGTCGTCATCTGCATGCGCGAGAGGGGCTACTGCGATAAGTGTTGCCAGCACCGCCGGAGCAACCAATGCCATGCGTTTCATTGTCAGCCTCCTTCTGCCGTGGATAGCACTTTCTCTACGAAGCCTTAACACAGCGCGAGCTTGAGCGTTGACTTCATGCTATGCGCGGCAGTCTGAATGGAAGCTGAACGGCAGGTACGAGACGCGATACCAAATCGAAACCCACATGACGGATGAAGCTTGCGGTCCAGCGCGATAAGTCTCGCCGCGCCGCTCGGCGAGCGACCGAACCGCGGCGCATCTCGGACGTCCGCGTGCACGATGCCGCTCCGAAGACCAATTGCCGAATACGGCGTCGTTGTCATGATCTGGGGTGCGCGCACTCAGACATCCCGCAGGTCCCGCGCATCGATTCCAAGGTGTTTCTTGAGCGCCGTATGACCTGTCGGTGTGACGCGGACCGCTCGTGAATCCTTTGACCGTCTCAGCCACCCTTGTGAACAGAATACGTTCAGCAATTCAACACCCAGCGGGCCCGCCAGATGGTGCATCCGCTCTGTCCAGTCGAGACACTGACGCGCAAGGCCCCGGCGAGTCGGTCTTACTCTTTGGACGTCCAGACCGATTTTAGCGAACCACACCACGCCTTGGGGTGTCAGCTCAAACAGCTTATCGGGCGCTGGGATGATATATCGTTTTTCCTGGAGGCTCCCGGCGACAGCGACACCGAGTCGTCCTGCAAGGTGATTGTAGCAACAACGCGCGAATCGCAGCTCTTTGGCCTTGGGGCTTAGCGGTCTACGTCTCACCGGCTCCATGGGGCTGATGGCGGCGAGTCGTTCGAGCGCTTCCGCAATATGCGGACCGGCCAAGCGGTAGTAGCGGTGCCGGCCCTCGATCTCGACCGAGAGCAGACCACCGGCGAGCAGCTTGGACAGGTGCGCGCTTGCGGTTTGCGCGGTCACCCCGGAGGCATACGCAAGCTCTCCAGCAGGCAAGGCACGCCCATCGAGCAGCCCTACCAGGATGGCTGAGCGGGTTGGGTCTGCAATCAGCGAGGCCACGGTAGAAAACGATATCTCCTCCGCCACGGACCACCTCCTTTTTCGCAACCATGGTAACCCACCAAGAGTCCGATATGTTTCGATGCCCGTCGAAACATTCGCTGTTCTTCGAGTGATAGGCTGCCCATCTGGTAACAAGTAGCCAGGGTAACCCGGATGCCTTCCGATGCAGATCTCGATGTTGTGACCCAAATGCCGATTGCGCGCGCGTCCAAACCGCTCGCGCTCGTGACGTTGTGTCTGGCGGTGTTGATTGCGCAGGTTGATACATCGGTCGTCAATCTGGCCGTCCAGCCTATTGGTGAGGACTTCAAGGCAAGTGTCAGCGCACTCCAATGGGTGGTGGACAGCTATAACCTGTTCTACGCAGCGCTTCTGTTGACCGGAGGGTTGCTCGCCGACCTCTACGGCCGGCGACGGGTGTTTATGGGAGGCGCCGCCATTTTTACATTGTCTTCACTTGTCTGCGCGCTCTCGCCGACGATCCAGATTCTGATTGGTGGGCGGGCCACTGCCGGCCTCGGCGCTGCCCTGCTGATGCCGGCATCCCTGGCCATCATACGGGTGGTGTGGCCCGAATCAAACGAACGGAACAAGGTGCTGGGGATATGGGCGGCCACCAACGGACTCGCGTTGGCCATTGGCCCTACACTGGGCGGGGTACTGATCGGTACTTTCGGTTGGCGCAGCATCTTTCTGCTGGTTGTCCCCATTGGGTTCTTGGCGATCGGGTTGGCGCCTCGGTGTATTGCCGAGTCCGCAGACCCAGCTGGGCGTCATTTCGACGGCGGCGGCCAGATGTTCGGGGCGGTGGCCCTTGGAAGCATTGCAGTGGCCGCCATCGAACTGCATCGCAATTTACCCTTGGCAGGATTTGGTATTGTCGGCGCAGTGGTAGCGTTGGCGCTGTTTATCAATGTAGAGCGGACCAAGGGGACGGCCGCGCTAGTGGACCTCACCATGCTCGATGTGCGCCCCCTGCGGGGTGCCTTGGCGGCAACCGCGGCGATGACGTTTGGCATGTATGGAGTACTCTTTCTGTTGCCCCTGATGTGGCAAAGCGAAGGATTGTTGGGACCAGTGGGTGCCGGCCTTGCCCTGATCCCCATGGCGCTGGTTTTCGTTTCGGTCTCGCCGCTATCAGGTGCGTTGACCGTTCGATTCGGGGCCCGGATTACGACGTGCGGAGGGGTAGCGGTCATTGGCTGTGGGTTGATGGTCCTAGGGCTGACGGCTGATGCCGCCTCGGTGGCCGCTGCGGAGTTGGGACTTTCGTTAACCGGCCTGGGGATGGGACTTGCAACAGGCCCGCTCATGGGAGTTGCCGTTAGCTCCGTGTCCGCTCGACGCTCGGGCAGTGCCGCCGCACTAATCAACGTCGCCCGTATGATCGGCGCAACGCTCGGCGTCGCTGTGCTGGGCACGGTTTTCGCCTGGGCCAGGGGAGGTCCGCATGGGCTGTTCTTGGCCATGATCTCTGGCGGTGGTGTCCAGATTAGCACCGCAGTATTTGCTTGGCGTACAACTCGGTCTGTCTGCACGCCGCGTTGAATCGCTCCGGGCTTTCCTAACACTCGGCTGTTAGAGTCGAGTCGTCACAGCGGAGGGAGCAGTCGGCGACGGTACGGTGAGTCGTGGCGACCGCTTGCAGCGCAGAAGGAGCCGCAGATGCGGTTCGCGACAAGCGGCAACCTCGGGTCGACTTCGGAAGTCTGAGCACTTGAGCGACAGCCAGGGTAGACCGGTCTGCCAGGGACGTGAATGGCGTCGGTCAGGAGCGATCCGAGGCGCGCCGCGAAATCTACTGGTGTGCGCTCAGCGGATCGATGCAACCGATGGAATAATAGGGGCGTTGCAGTTATTAGCGTGTAATCTCAGGCAAAACAAATCTGGAGTTATCGATTGGAAAGAGGGGGCGTTGGCAGGTTTACGTTGCAATGTTGGCAACCTTAGGTTGTATCAACATCCGTAATAATAGTATTTCAACGGAATATCGTATTTAACATAATATACATTATGCGCAGTACGCATTACGGCTCGCGGCTCGTCTCCTTGGCCTAAGGGATGTCCACCTAAGCCTGGTACTGGTGCACCGGATTGTTGGCACGTCAACTGGCGGACCTACGGCTGTGAAGTGCAGTCGCTGAATCCCGCGATGTGTCGCCGGACCGGCCAGTCGCCCGGATCTCGGGCTGTCGGAAAGTACACGGCCTGACTTTTCTCTCGATGGCGCACCGCCAAAGGAAAGTATCCGCATCCAGACGAATGCGGACCAATTGAGGATAGACCGGAACGTCGTGAGCGTTCCTGTATCTCCTGTCCAGGCTTGAAGCTCCATCTTTTCGATCCCGGCACAGTGCCTTTACTGCTCGCCTTCCCGCTGCGAGCCATGCAAGGCGTCCTGCGTGTCGCCCAAACAAAGCGACGACGTGCCCCGGCCCGCGTGCCGGGGTTTTTCTTGCGCGAGTGGCTGTCATCGGAACGCCCTGACGTGGCCCGTAGTCCCAGGCCTACACGCAAACGCGTTGTTCGCCAAGGCGCCTGGGCGACACCCTTGGGTATACTGGTTGCCAGGGGGGACCACTCAATGGATGCTCACCGACGTATCAAGCAGCGAGTCCGGGCCGAACACCAAGCGATTGCTGACCGCTTGCGGGTGGAACCGGAAGCCGTGCTCGACTACGCACGCGGCAATGTCGCGCGCTGGTCGAAGGATTACGATTCGGCCCGCCGGCCCGACTGGCTGGTTGAGTGGCAGCGACTGCTGACGGGGCCGGTGGAGGCACTCGTCGTCGCTCTGACTGCCGATACGGAGACAGCCGTCCGGTTGCGGGCCTCGTCGCCCTTCTTGGGGCTCCTGACGTTCCGAGAGCGGCTGGAGATCCTGCGCCGGGTCGATCCAGAGTTGGCCAAGGCCATGGAGACCTTTGAGACTAACCGCGGTCAACATGCCCATGATCTGGCGGAGCTCGCCCGGCGGTAGTCTCGCATGTGCGCACGTCACGCACGATTGCCCCCGGCGAGAAGCAGGTACAGACATTGCTTCCGGACTCACCGGACACTATCGGTCTCTGTCAGGTCTTGGATCTGCATCAGCACCATAGGCTCCGTTATCACCCCTGTCGGGATCCGCCGCCCACTGACGCTCATGGTCTTCTCGCCGATCTTGGGGAACTCATGGGTGACAATGAAGTCTTTGAACTCGGCACCCTTCTCGACGGCCTCCTCAAGCTTTGCCCGCAATTGCGGAATGGCCCACTGGCCGTGACGACCGGTCCAAAGTCAGGGAACGACTACAACGCGCGCTTGCAACCGGCGAAATGCCGGAGTTCGAATTTCGCATCATACGACCGAACCAGGAGCAACGTGTTCTGCGCTCCCGAGGAGAGGTCATTTGCTCGGCCGACGGTCGAGCGCTGCGTGCTATCGGCATCCTACAGGACATCACCGAGAGCGAACGAACGGCGGAAAGCCTGCGGCAGGCCGCTGTTGTATTTGACAATACGGATCAGGGCATCATCGTGACCGATGTCCACTGCAACATCATCGCCGTAAATCCGGCTTTCACGAAGATCACGGGGTACCAGCCGGACGAGGTGATGGGACAGAATCCTCGACTGCTCCAGTCCGATCGTCAAGATGAGAGCTTCTATCGGACGCTGTGGAAGTCTCTGGGCGACGAGGGCCACTGGCAGGGCGAGATGTGGAATCGCTCAAAAGACGGACACCCCCACCCGGTCTGGGAGAGCATTACTGCGGTTCGGAATGCCAACGGCCAGCTCGCCAACTACGTATCGGTCTTTTCCGATATCAGTCCCATCAAGCAGGCGGAGGAGCGTCTCCAGCATCTGGCGCACCATGACCCCCTCACAGGCGTTCCCAACCGGCTGTTGTTCGACGCCCGCCTGGAAAACGCTCTGCAGAGGGCGAAACGGCATGATCTCAAGCTTGCCTTGATGTTTATCGATCTCGACCGGTTCAAGGTCGTCAACGATACCTTGGGTCACAAGGCAGGCGACCTGTTGTTGCAGACGATCGCCCAGCGTCTACGGAGCTGCATCCGCGCCGAAGACACCGTGGCCCGACTGGGCGGGGATGAATTCACCATTATTTTGGACGACGTTTCACACCCCGAAGACGCCGCGCTCGTGGCGGATCAGATGCTAACCGCTGTCGCCCTGCCCGTCACGATGGAGGGTCGCGAGATTTTCACCGGCGCCAGTGTCGGCATCAGCATATATCCGGATGACGCTCAAGACGGTCGGGATCTTTGCAAGGCAGCGGACAGTGCGCTGTATCAGGCCAAAAAGCGCGGCCGCGGGCAATATCAATTCTATACCGCTGCGCTCACGACCAGAACGTTGGATCTACTGGCTCTGGAACGCGACCTTCGGCAGGCACTGGACCGCAACGAGTTCATCCTTCGCTACCAACCGCAGGTTGCGCTCGGCAGTGGACAGATAGTTGGCGCAGAAGCGCTGCTGCGATGGCAGCATCCTGAGCTGGGACTGCTGACACCGGATCGGTTTCTCGCTGCCGCCGAGGACACGGGGCTGATCGATTCGATCACCAAGTGGGTCCTGCGGAAGGCTTGCACTCAATGCGTAGGCTGGCGAACGTTGGCCTCGCCGCCTATGCGTGTTTCGGTGAACCTTTCCGCCCGTACCTTGCTGCATGAGCCGCATCTCGTCGACGAGGTTCAGGCGGCTTTGACCGAATCCGGTCTGCAACCGGACCAACTTGAGCTGGAAATCACGGAGAAGGCCCTGCAGACCCGACAGAAAAGCATCGACGTTATGACCGCGCTCAAGAGCATCGGAGTCACGCTCGCGATCGACGATTTCGGGACCGGCTACTCCTGCCTGAGCTCTCTTAAGGAACTGCCCATCGATGCACTGAAGATCGACCGTACCTTCATCAAGGGCATTCCTGAGGATACCAACGATGCCGCAATCGCGGGCGCCATCATCGCCATGGGTCACAGCCTCAATCTCAGAATCGTAGCCGAAGGCGTGGAAGCACGCGATCAACTCGCCTTTCTCCACGACAATCGCTGCGACGAGATTCAGGGAGACCTCCTCAGCGCACCGGTCTCGGCAGAGGCGCTCTGCGCATTGATACCTAAAAGCAGACAGCTGGCCTGACGTCAGTCAGCGAAAGCACGGCGGCGAACGTGTAGCAATCAGCCTTCACGGCACCGGTTTGGCGCATCTCCAGCAAGCCGCGCGCCCCGTCGTCGCCCATACCGGTCATGATCACTCCAATCGCGTTGGAACCGGCCACTTTGGCCACCGAACGGAACAGGACACCCACGGAAGGTCCGTCCGATGCTCATGGCCGTCCGTTGTGTAGCCGCCCCGCTCCACTGCCTGCAACATTCTCGGTTACTCCGGAAGCCGCCCGCGAAGCGCGCCCGCGCTTAGTGTTTCCTTGGAGACAATCAGCCGGCGGGCGGCGTCCACTTGGTCCCACGTATTCCACAGCAGCACGCCGCGCACCCGCCCCGCCCGTAAATAGTAGACGACACCCTGACGGAACGGTTCTTTCCAGTCTTCGACGATTTCCATGCCGCTACCGAACTCGCCGACGGCCTCATAGCCCAGGTCGAACAGATCGGAATAAAAGGATGGCAGGTGCCGGTAGTTCTCCGATGCGCCGGCCATGTTGCGTCCGGCTGTCGCTCCCATGGTGTTGGCGTTGTCCTCATGTTCGACCCGGCGGCGCGTACCAAGGTGCGAACTGTAGACGTTGGCGACGTCGCCGGCGGCAAAGACGTCGGGCGGAGCGGCACGCAGCTGCTCGTCGACTTCGATCCCGTTGTCCACTTTGAGGCCGAGTGTTTTTGCCAATCCCACCTCGGGCTCGATGCCTATGCCCGCAACGACAGCATCCGCGGACACGCTCCGCCCGCTCTCGGTGGTGACCTCATACCGTCCACCCTCGCTGTCCACGGTCCGTACTTTTTCGCCTGCCCGCACATCGACGCCTTTTTCGCGGAAGTAGTCGTTGAGGAACGCGGAGAGTTTCGGCGGATAGATACGCCGCCCCGATGCCGCTGTCCGGAAACACCATGGTCACCTTGCAGCCGTTGAACGCCAGGGCGGCCGCGATTTCCGACCCGATAAAGCCGCCGCCGATAACGACGAACTCCGAGTGCCGATCGGCAAGTGCGCGCAGACGCCGGTAGTCGTCAAACGTTCTGAAATAGATGACCCCCTCCGCTGCGGACGGCAATCGTCGCGGCGTCCCGCCGGTGGCCAATAACAGCTTCTGATAGCGGTAGACGTCACCGCGGCTATCCGTGATCGTCTTCTCGGCGGGGTCACCACCTACCGCGCGGGTGTCCAGGAGCACCTCTGCGCCGGCCTGTTCGGTCCTGCGCCAGATCGTCTCGATTGCCTTGCCGGTCCACAATTTCTTGGACAGCGGCGGTCGGTCGTAGGGCGGGTACTTGTCATCGCTCAGTACCCCGATTGTTCCGCTGTCGTCGCGCTCGCGGATGCCGTCAACGGCGGCGTCCGCGCTCATGCCCCCGCCGACGATCAGGTATTTGTAGGCCTTTGTCGTCATGTCGATCCCTCCTTGCCCCGGGCGGCAGCACGAACCGGCGTCAACCGCCTGAGGCGGACCGCACCGGCGCCCGTCGCGACGCCCCCTAATGGAGTTGTTCCCCGGCTGACCCGCCTGGTCTGCAGCAGAGTATAGGCAGTCAACCGTCATCGATCGTCACGGACGGCCACACCGATATCCGCAAAAGCAATCCGGCCACCGCCCGGGGCCTGATCCACACCCACCGGTGGCAGCCCCCACAGGCAATGCGGCCTCATCTGGCACAGGCGGTGTCGCATCCGCCCGCCCCTGCAGATATTGGCAGTTGACGGCCTTTCCGTTCGTCCCGACCTTGCCGCTGCGGTCGCGGTGCCGGTTGTTGCCCTTGGAAATCCTCCTTGTGTGCGCCGGGTCACAAATCAGCCGCTGTCACCCATACGTTGTCCGGGCGCCCCATTTCCCCTAGTATTCGCCGCTGGCATTCGCGCTGGGTCTGGACCTGCGCGAGCCGCCGTCCAGGAACACTACAACCGCATGGATGTGGGAAATCATGCCATTGACAAGTCTGTTGTTCGACGCTTCGGAGCCCGAGCATTCCCAGGCCCGTGTCCGCCTGCTGCTCGTGTCGCTGGTACTGGGGCTGCTGCTGGTCGTGCTGCTGCTTGACAGCAAGCTGCCTCGCGCGGCTTATTGGCGGGTCGCGGAAATTACTGTCGGGTACTGGCTCTTTTCCATTCTCTGGCTGCCGCTGGCCAAGCACGCCCGCGGCGGTCAGCGCACCCGTCGCGGTTTCGTCCTGTTTACCGATCTCGCCACTGTCTCGGTGGCCATGCACGCGGCAGGCCCATTGGGCACGTTTCTCTATCCGATCTACCTGTGGATCATCGCCGGCTACGGCATCCGTTACGGCATTCGCTGTCTCATCACCGCGGTAGGCGCGGGAGCCGTGGCTTTCGCGTTGGTGCTGATCGCCACGCCTTATTGGCAGGAGCGGCTCCTGGACGGGGCCGGGCTGCTGGTGGGGTTGATCGTCGTGCCAGCCTACCTGCTGGTGCTGCTGCGTGAACTGTACAGAGTCAACGAACGGCTCAGCCGGGAACTGGAACACTCCGTGCACACCGCAAGCCACGATGCGCTCACCGGCCTGGCGAACCGAAGCTGGTTTTTTCAGCAATTGGAGACTGAAATCGCCCGTGCGCGCCGTTATCAGATCCGCTTTGCGGTCCTGTTCATCGATCTGGACGGATTCAAGCGCATCAACGACACCCTCGGTCACCGCGCCGGCGACGGCGTGCTGAGTCAGCTCGGACAGCGCCTGCGCATGTTCTGTCGCAAGTCGGATCTGGCCGCCCGCATTGGAGGTGACGAATTCGCCCTGATTCTGGGCGACGTAAGCGACGATGCGTCGGCGCAGGATGCGGCCCAGCGTATCGCGGAACTGTTCAATCAGCCTTTCAGCGTCGATTCCAGTATTCTCAAGTTGTCCGCCAGCATCGGCATCAGCTTCTATCCGACCCATGGAAGCGTTGCCGACGAACTCGTGCATCACGCCGATCTTGCGATGTACGAAATCAAACGCAAGCAGGCCGGTGGCAACACGGTGCGGTTTCCGCACTGAAGACCCACTCCCCTTTCACCACCACCAAATAGCGCAGCCGGGACGTTCTTCAGGTCCACGCGGACCGCGAGGAGTTCGACGCTGTCCCCGTACACCGGGACGACACGCCGGCGTCCGCAGCGCGGCTCGACTGCCCACGGTGGCTGGAGCGGCGCTCCATTGGAGGCTACAATGCCCGTGGTTTTTCGCCGGCATTGCACTTGCCGTTCGATACTGCGAACCGACACCGGCCGGCTGACAGGGCGGCGGTCAGCAGGGCTGTTCCGGGAGCGGGACCGTGAAGATCGCACAACGACGACTGTTTCTTCTGGTACTGTGCGCGGCGTTTGTCGGCACCTGTCCGGCAGCAGCCCGCTCCCTTGCCCGGCTGCAGCGCCTGCAGCTCACCGCCGGTACCAACCGCGCGGTGCTCTATCTCAGCCGCCCTGTTCCTTACCATTACTTCACGCTTGCCCATCCGGCGCGCCTGGTCCTGGATCTGGGGGATACCGCCCCCACGCACCCCCACCCGAAGGGGCTCCATGGCGACGGGGTTGCGGCGGTGCGCTTCGGGGTGCGCCACGGCTACGACCTGCGAATCGTATTCGAGCTGCAGGGAAGCGCTGTCGATGCGAAGGTCGACGCGGTGCGCGCGGGCGGCCGCGAGCGGCTGATCATCCAGCTCGCGCCGAGCCGGTCATCCACCCACGGGCACAACTCGGCGACCCGTCGCACCGGTTCCAGCCATCCAGCGGTGCGCTACCAGGCGGTGCCCAGGGCCGGCCCGATGATCGTCGAGATCGATCCCGGGCATGGCGGCAGCGATCCGGGCACGACCGGACCCCACGGCCTGCACGAGAAGACCGTGACACTGGCCATCGGCCGCATGGTCTACCGACTGCTCAACGATACGCCTCATGTGCGCGCCTACCTCACCCGCAGCGGGGACTACTATGTGAGTCTGCACAAGCGTGTGCTGCAGGCACAGGATCACCACGCGGACATCTACGTTTCCATCCACGAAAATGCCTTTCCCAACGATCCCCAGGTCCGCGGCGGCACATGCTATGCGTTGTCCCGCCATGGCGCCAGCGACGCCGAAGCGGCCCAGTTGGCACAGGAAGAGAATGCCGCCGACCCGCAGATCGCCGGCGTCGACTTCTCCCACCACAGCCGCACTCTCAACAGGGTGCTCACCGACCTTTATCAGACCTCATCGATCATGGCGGGCAATCAACTGGCCGACGACATCATCCGCCAGTTCGCGCACGTCGAACCCGTGTATCACCGCACGGTTCAACACGCCAACTTCGAGGTGCTGCGCGACCCCATGATTCCCTCGGTGCTGTGCGAAACGGCTTTCCTGTCCAACCCGACGCAGGCGCGGGAACTGCATCACCGGGCATTTCGCCGCAAGCTGGCACGCGCCATCTATCGGGGGATTCTGCGTTACCTGGACAAGCACGTGCCGATGCAGGCCGCCGACAGGAGCCCGGAACAAGCCTACGTCGTCAAAGCGGGCGACACGCTGTCGGGCATTGCCGAACGCTTCCAGGTGCCCATGCACCGGCTGCAGACGTTCAACGGTCTCGAGCACACGGAGATACACGCCGGGGAGACCCTGCGCATTCCGATATCGGGCAGCAGCTGACGCCGATCAGAGTCCGAGCGGCGGGGAAACCCGTCCGTAGCTTCGATGTCCGCCATGGGCGGGCGGCTTCGCACCGTGCAAGCGGGCGAGTTGTCGCCCGTTTGTTGGGCTTCGCGATGCTCAGCCCGACCTACGCCGGGAATGGCCCCCCGGCCGGACCGCTGGCACAGGTTTACCGCCCGGCGCAAAAACCCTTGCCGACCGGCATCGCCTCGCCTCTCGGGTTCTTTACCGTGAGGCAGCGGCGCACCCTAGTGGTCGATGCGCGGGCCCCGCGACTACTGTTGAGGGCGCTGCTCTTCCCCGGGTTCCTGGATGGGTCGATCCCGATAGGGATAATTCTTCAATCGGATATCGGAACGCTTGTGGGGCTTGGCCATGGTCTTGGCGGGATCGATCCAATCGCTCCACTTGAAGTTATTTATCACTTTCGCCTGGTAACTATCCGATAATGGGTGACTGAAGATCTCGTTGACCAGGGCCCACTGCAGATAGCGCAGACGATCGACCTTGTACGGGTCCGGTCGGCTGCCTTCCTGCTTGACGAGCTTCTTCAAGGCCGTGATCTTGCGCACATCCGCTCCGGGCGTCCAGGTCGCCTTTTCAGGCAGCATCACCGGCTCGCCGGGAATGTCGTTGATGCCCTTCCTCCAGGTAGCGAGCACCGCCATGCCGGTGTCGTCCCGGTACAGCAGCACTGCATGGCCGTATCGGGGATCCTTGAAAAAGCCCAGGGTCCCGTACTGGATACGCGCCCCGGTCAGAAAAGCGACGGCGTCGGACCAGCACGGCGACGGCCCGCTGATGCCCCAGAGCACGCTGCGGTCAATGATCCCGTCCGGAAACAGAATGCCAAACGCGACCTTCATGGCCGCCGCCGCGTGGGCGGTGCCTTCGCAGTCATGGCCATGCCACTTAATCATGTCCTTGACGGTAACGGCGTAGGTGTAGGCGTTGTATCGACCCTGGGTGCCCCGGGTGGCAAGCATCTCGAACACTGGGGCATAGGGCTTGGCCACCATGGGCGCATACCAGGTGGGCACGGTGTCCGGCTGGGTCACGCCGCTCTCGATGAATATGTTGCGCCCTTCCACATAGGTGGGCGCGCCGGCTGTCGCCGCCAGCGGCAGCCCCGTCAACAGCAACAACCAGAATATCCTTATCCGCTTCATGGCTCCTCCCGCACACACCCGCTATGCCGCCAAACCGTTACCCTGAGGCCGTAGGTTGGGCTGGCCCCGTAGGTTGGGCTGAGCGAAGCGAAGCCCAACAAACCAACGCGGAACCTGCGCCGAGCAGCGCCAGGCCCAACGAACCCCCACCAATCGCTCCCCGCCCCTCCGGCTGTCCGCCCCACCGTGCGTTGCCGGAACCCGGGCTCACGGGAACGGCGGAATGGTCGGTTCGGTACCCCCGATATTCACGTCGGGATGATGCTTTCTCACCCGCTGCTCGATTTCCTCGACCCGATCCTTGGGAACATCGGCCATCATCAACACCTTGCCGGCCTCTATGCCTTGCTTGAAATGTTCCAGACGCGAACTCGGCAGCCCGGCGCCGATCATGCTCGACAGCAAGGCCCCCATGCCCGCACCCGCCAGGGCGATCCCCAGCAAGGCGCCGCCCCCAAGCACCAGGCCGGCGGGCGGGAAACTCACGGCAACCAGGCCCGCCACCACACCGGTGGCGCCGCCGGCCGCCAGTCCCCGTTCCAATGCGGGCACGAAGTCGCTCGCCTGCACGAACGACGCTTCCGGCAGATCCTCCATGGCCGTCCCCTCGTGCGCGATGACATGTATATGCCGGACTTCGATGCGGTTCAGCAGCAGCTCGTCCACAACCTGGCGTGCCGTGCCCACATCCGGCAGCAGAAAATAGATACGTCTCATCGTGGCTTCCTCCCTGTCCACCCGCGAGCACGGAGCCCGCAACTGCGGGCCCCGCGCTCCCCCTTTCGACAACAGGCGCCGTATCCGGGACTTGCTGGAAATCCTCCACCCGGCCGCGGCCGGGCTGCCCGTCGGCTACGCCGCCAGCAACTCCTGCACTTTCTCCATCAACGTCCTGCAGGCACCCTGGGACAGGAAATTGGATACCTCGTGGGGCTGGCGCAGCAGATGCACGAACCAGGGAGGCGGCGTCCCCGGAGCCATGTCCTTGAGGGCCTTGGGAAGTTGCTCCTGCAGTCGCAGGATAACGAACGGACGCAGCCCCGGATGGGCCCGGACAGCCAACCCCATAAGCTGGCCCATATCCGTGACCGAGCCCAGCAACTCCGCGTAGCGGTGGGCCGATATCGCCTTCAGATAGTCGTGCTCGCAGGCGGCATACCGTTCTTCCACCAGCGAGAGTTCGTGCAGGTTCGACAGCAGGTGCCGATAGGTCATGGGCCGGTTTTCCACTTCCAGCGCGGATTCGGACCATGCCTTGCCTTCGATGTCCACCAGCTGGCTGATGATTTCCTGTTGATCGCGCACGCCGGCGGTGGCCTTCACGCAAGCTTCGTGCTTCTCCAAGGAGTCCTTAAGCAACTTCCGGGTCGATTCGTCCATGGCTTTCCCTCTCGAGGGCCTGAGCACAGGTCCGGGTTGTACTGCCTGAACACTTCGCCGCGCCAACCGACAACAAGAAAGTTAGCACAGCACCCCACGGATGCACTGACCGGCATCAATCGCAGTCAATACGCCGCTATTGTCGCGCGCCGGCCGGCACCGCCCCCACGCTGACCGCTACACCGGGTTCAAAGACCGCGCGTACCGCCCGTGTCGGGTCCGCAACGGGAAGGATCCCGGTGCGGACCCTCATGGAGCGTCGCCCCGCAGGTAGCGGGCGGCCGTCAGCGCCGCCTGCGCCCCGCCCCTGCCGCGATGATCATCTGCTTGTCCAGCGCCTACCGACGGACCTCGGTGACCGTCCGCTTTCGCCACCGGTCGTCGGGAGGCATCCTGGCAGGCTGCTGCTGCAAGGCGCGTCAGTTCTGGGCTGCCGGGCGGCACAATCCACGTGCCGCGGCGACGATGTCGGATACCCGAGGGATACTGGCCGCCTCCAGGCCCCCATTGAAGGGCGTGGGCATATCCAGGCCCGCCACCCGCCGCACCGGTCCGTCCAGGTCAAAGAAACACCGCTCGCCGAGGGTGGCCGCAAATTCGGCTCCGGCACCGGCAAAGCGGCAGTCCTCCTCCACCACCAGCAGACGATGGGTCTTGGCGAGGGACGCGGCACAGCTGTCCCAGTCGATGGGGCTGAGGCTGCGCAGATCGATGACTTCCGCTTCGATGTTCTCCTTCGCCAGTTCCTCCGCCGCCTGCAACGCCAGCGCCACCATGCGCGAATAGGCGACAACCGTCAGATCCGTCCCCTGGCGGCGCACGGCGGCCCGGTGCATGGGCGGCGGTTCGACCGAGAAGTCCACCGGCCCCTTGCTGAAATACAGCAGCTCGTGCTCCAGCACGATCACAGGATCGTCGCTGGCAATGGCCTGGCGCAGCTGCCAGTAGGCATCCTGTGGCGTGGCGGGCACGGCAATGCGCAGGCCGGGGACGTTCATCAGCGTGTGCTCCAGGCGCTGGGAATGCTGGGCGGCAAGCTGTTTGGCCACCCCGCCCGGCATGCGCACCACCAGCGGCATGGCGAACTGCCCCCCCGACATGAACGGTATCTTGGCCGCCATGTTGATGATGGCGTCCAGGGCCAGCAGAGCGAAATTGACGGTCATGATCTCCACCACCGGACGCATCCCCACCATGGCCGCGCCCACGCCGAGCCCCGTGAAGCTGTTTTCGGAAATGGGCGTGTCCCGCACCCGCCATTCCCCGTAGCGAGCGTACAGCCCTTCCGTAACCCGGTAGCTGCCGCCGTACAGCCCCACGTCTTCGCCCAGGGTGAAGACCGATTCGTCGGAGGCCATCTCGGCGTCCAATGCCCGGTTGAGTGCTTGCCAATAGAGCAGGTCCTCGGCCATGCGTGTCTCCTGCGGATGATCGTGCATTGCCCGTCGCCCGGTACGAAACCGGGCCTAAAACAGAGTTTCGTGCCGGCGGTTGTGCTGTAGATGGGCCCAGGCCTGCTCCATGGTGGGCGGGGCGCTCTGCAGGGCGAACTGCACGGCCTGTTCGACGATATCGGCCACCTCCCGCTCGATGACCTGAACATCGCCCTCGCTCAAGTGGCCGGCGCTGCGCCCCCGTTCCGCAAGGCGGTGGATGTTGTCCGGACCGGCCTGGGCGAGCTCTTCGGCGTTCGGATAGCGGAACTCCAGATCCTTCACCGCCGCGGAAACCGGATCGTTGGCCTCGTACGCCCGCACCTCCACCGGCGGGCGATAGGAACCGGGATCCGCCATGGAATGACCCCGGAAGCGGTAGGTCGTGAATTCGATGAACTGGGGTCCGGAACCGCCGCGGATCCGCTCCAGGGCATGGTGCGCCGCGTCGTGCACCTTGAATACGTCCATGCCGTCCACCTTCTCGGCTGGAATGTTGTAGCCATGGGCGCGCTTGTGCATTTCCGTCACCGCCGAATGACGGTGCACGTCAGTGCCGATCTGATACTGGTTGTTCTCGCACACGAACAGCACCGGCAGGCGCCACAGGGCGGCCATGTTCAGCGACTCGTGGAACGTGCCCTGGTTGACCGCGCCATCTCCGAAGAAGCACACCACCGCCTCGGGCAGCTCGCGCATGGCGATGGCATAGCCGACGCCGATGGCCACCGGGTAGGTCTCCCCGACGATGGCGTAGCCGCCCATGAAACGCCGCTCCCGGTCGAACAGGTGCATGGAGCCGCCCATGCCACCGCACACGCCGTCGCTGCGCCCGAAAAGTTCGGCCATCACCTGCCCGGGGGGGATGCCACGCACCAGGGCGTGGACATGTTCGCGGTAGGTGCTGACGATGTAGTCGGACGGTTCCAGCGCCCGTATCACGCCCACAGCCACCGCTTCCTCACCGGGGTACAGATGCAGAAAGCCGGCAATGTTCCCCTTGCTGTATTCTTCCGCGGCGCGCTCCTCGAAGGCGCGGGCCAGCAGCATGTCGCGCAGAAAGCTGTGCAGTATTTCCCGTTCCATCATTCACCCTCCCGGGGAAGAATGTCATTCCGTGCAGCGAACAGCCGGTCCGTCACGTCTGCTTGAAAGGTTGGTCAGGGTCATGGAATGCTCCGTGGCGCTTTCCCGCCTCGAAGAATCCCGATCCACGGCCAGTACCAGTTGCGCGAGGTCGTTGGATCCGATGGAGAATCCGTCGAACAACCTGCCGAAAGTGGCGATCTGCACCACGTTGTCGGGAATCTCGCACGTCGCGTGGACCCGCAGGTCGCTGCCCCCGCGTTTGAGACCGTGCTCGACCTGGCTGTGTATCACGTCCCGGCCTGAGCCGGGGGCAGCGCGAGTACCGGTACGCTGGCCATGCGCAGGGTGACCTCCGCCACGCTGCCCAGCATCAGGCGGCTGAAGCCCTTGCGACCGTGGGTACCGATGATGATCAGGTCCGCGCCCGAAGCCTGCGCATCGGCGGCGATCACCTCTCCCACATGCCTCTGGCGGGCCTCCACCAGGGCGGTCTCGGCCCTGACGCCCGCCGCCTGGGCCTGTTCGGCCACCTGCTCCAGAATTCCCCGACCCTCGGCCGTAAGTCCTTTGGCCACGGTGTTCATGTCCACCCAGGCGAGTTCGCCCCAGTCGCTCACCCGCGGGGCGACCACATTGATGAAGCGCAACTCAGCGTGCTGCTCCGCTGCGAGGGCAATGGCGTGGGAGACGGCCCGGCCGGCCGTGTCACTGCCGTCGGCTGCCACCAGAATGTGTTTGTACATTGTAGTTGTCGCTCCTCTATGGATGTCCGTGCCTGTCTAGGTTCCCCTGGGTACCGTCTCGTCTTCGCCGGCCCAGCAGCCGTCGCTCGGCGCCCCCCAGGTAATGGGCGCCCAGCAGCACCAGGAACACGCCGAACACGGTACGCAAGGCTTCGGCCGGCAGCACCAGGGCCAGCCGCCCCCCGATCCAGGCGCCGGTCACCGCGCCTGCAGCGGATCGAGCTCCGCGAGGCCCATGAGCAGCGGGATGATCAGCGTTCCGCCGCCCAGGCTTACCAGCCCGCCCCCGAACCCGGCCACCAGCCCGATTCCGATGGACAGCCAGAACAACCGCCGCCCGCTGACGAGTTCATCGCCCACTCCGTCGGACCTCGGAGGCGGGCCGCTCATCGGCCATGGGAGAGCAGCCCCCGCTTGGCGGTCCCCAGGCACTGCTGATGGCGCGGCAACTCCAGACCCATGTGGCGGTACACCATCAGCTTCGCCCAGTCCTCGATGAACGCCCACACCATGCATGGCCTTGCCGGCCTGGTATTGCTGCCAGAGGCCGACGGCGGCATTGAACACCAGGAGCACGACGATGATGATCAGGCCGGCCCCATGGCCGATGACGGCCGACAGCATTGCCGCGACCTCGATCATCCAGGGGATGGGTCCCCAGAAACACCCCAGTAGCTTGTGCCATGCGGCTGACTGTCTCCCAGGGTGTTGGGTCCGTAACGGATCAGCCGCTGCTGTGCATCGCTACCGGTGAGTCCGCTGCGCTGGGGGTTGCCATCATGGCGTGGTCGTGCTTCTCCCTGGCCGTACATCTATGAAGTCTATCTACGGCGGCGGCAAGGCGCATTGATCTGGCTCAGCCCTGCGGGCGGACGCATCGTTTCGGCGTGTCATATCACTTTCACAATTCCCTTGGCGGTAGGCCGCACCGCGGCCGCTGTCGGCAACAAACCGACCGGCTCGTGACCGCTCCCATGCACCTTCGTCACACGGTATCCCGTCAGCAGATCCGTTGCCGTCTCATGACACGACGCGACCCGCGGTGCAATGCGGCGAGTACAGAAATTGACAGGCGCGCTCGACGCGCTCTTGTAAAATCAGATGGGCGGGTTATTCTAGTCAACGTATGTGAATCCCGCACCGCGTACAGATCGTCGCTCGGCGCGCTTGCCGACAGTCCTGTCGCCTGTGCACCTTAGGATGTACGGGCGACGTCTCAACGCCCGGCATGCGGTTGCCGGGACGGATGCGGACACAGGCCGCCCCGATGCGGTGCACGGCTGCACCAAACAGAGGTTCCAAGAGACCGGGAAGCACCAGGGATGGAGGTATGCACACAATGAATGCCGAGATAATTCCGTTCCGTCCTCGTCGTAAGGGGGACAACGGTATTTTGCTGGCATGGTGCGACGACAAAGAACGGAGTGCCATAGCCGCCGACCTGGAGTCGAAGGGCTATAAACTGTGGAAGGTCTGGTCGGGGTATCAGGCGCTGGCTCTGCTGGACGACCCGCGCTGCCGCTGGCAAGCGGCCATCCTGGATGAGGACCTGCTCGACAAGTCCGGGCTGGAAGTGGCCCGGTGCCTCAAGATGTGTACTGCCATGGCTGGGGAACGAAGGGTGACGCCGCTTGTCCTTGTGTCGCCGTATCGTGTCCATAGCGACATCTGCCGCTTTGCCGGAATCGCTACCTGTGTTGCGAAACCGGTGACATCGGACGAACTTGCGGCAGCCATAACTGGAATCCTAGAACACCGACAACGAAAATCCACATAGGAGCAGTTGTATGGCTCGCGCGAGCGCGGTTCCCGAAACAGTGAACACACTGCCTCAGTACTCCCAGGCGGTAGCGGAATATCTGACCGACATTGGCGCAGCCATACTCTACATGAAACCCCGGCCGCGGCCCTGTTTCACAATGCCGCTGCTGCGCGACATCCGACGCTTTCAACTGCATACCGCGCAGCGCATCCGCACCACCATCGACGCCGGCGGTCAACCCCCCTTTCAGTACGTGGTGCTCGCCTCTGGACTGCGCGGAACCTTCAGCCTGGGCGGCGACCTCAGCCTGTTTGTGGACCTCAACCAGCGCGGCGACCGACAGGCACTGAGCGAATATGCCGTTGCATGCGTCGACGACGCCTACGGCTTTTCCACCAACCTCGATCTGCCCATCACCAGCATCGCACTGTTACAGGGCAACGCCCAGGGCGGCGGCTTTGAAGCCGCGCTTTCATGCAACGTCATCATCGCCGAACGCGGCACATTCATGGGCTTTCCCGAGGTCTTGTTCAATCTGTTCCCGGGAATGGGCGCTTACACCTTCCTGTCCCGACGGGTGGGTCCGGCGCTCGCGGAGCGTCTGATATTCAGCGGCGATCTGTACCCCGCGGAATACCTGCATGAATTGGGAGTCATCGACATATTGGCGGATAAGGACGGCGCGGAGGAAAAACTCCGCGAGTATATTCGCGCCGCCGGCCGCCGGAGCAACGCACTCGGCCTGTTCCGCCACATGCACAGCAATTACAACCGGGTCTCCTACGAGGAACTCATCGACGTGACCCAGCGCTGGGTCGATGCAGCCATGCGGTTGACGGAAGGCGAACTTCGCACCATGTTGCGTCTGGTCCGCGCCCAGGACAGGAAAATGGCGAGCGGCGGACGCGCCGCGCCCGGACAGACTGATCGTCAGGAGCTGGCCTGAGCCCGCGAAAGCGGCCCATTTCCGGGGTTCACCGTCCGCCGGGGCGGCAGCGCAGTCAGAAGGGACGGCGGCGGAAAACAAAGAAGTATGGGCCGCTTTCGCGATGCCGATCGTGTCAACAGGCCCTACCGGCTGAGACTCACACGGTTCCCCGCATGGACCATTAGCGCGCTTCGCGCCGCTGCTGATATTCCTGCAATGCCTCCCGTGTAGCCTGGTAGACCGCTTCCAGCTCATCCACCATGCGGGTTCCCGACCGACTGATGTAGTCGGGCGCGCAACGCTGCATGCGATCGGCTTCACGGGCCAGCCGCACGGCGCCCAGGCAGCCCGCCGACCCCTTCAGCGCATGGACGATATTCCGCACCTCACCTATGTCGCTGTGGCGCAGCGCAGAACGCATGGCGGCAATCAGGCGTTCGGAATCTTCGAAGAATCGGTCCAGGAAGCCGCTCAGCGCCGGACCCGTCCCGAACAGGCTTGAGGTCTGAGCGAATACCTGGTTGTCCAGCAACTCACCCACGGCCAGCGGCGGCGCTTCGGCAGGTCCGTCGGGGGCTCGCGAACGCGCCGCGCCTTCGGTCACCGCGTCCACCGCGCCAAGCAGGTGGCGACCCTCGATCGGCTTCGTCAAGTAGGCCGCCGCACCCGCCTCTTCGACCTCCCTCGCCGCTTCAGTGGTTGCGTTGCCGGTCAGCACAATGAACGGGACCGTATCGCGCGCACCCTGCATGTGCCGATGCATCTTGATCACATCCAGGCCGCCCATGCCCGGCATCATCATGTCCACGATGGCGACATCGAATTCCATCACCTCCAACGCATCCAGGGCATCCTCCCCGTCGCTTACCACCGTCACCCGGTGGCCGGCCCGTGCCAGCAGCCCGCGCGTCACCTCCTGATTCACCGGGTTGTCCTCCGCCACCAGAATGGTGAGCCGATGGGACGCCGGCGCGCTGGCGGGCCGGTGATCGTGCAGTCGAACAACGTTGTGGTCGTCGGGCAGATCGTCCTGCAGTGCGTGGATGGCATTGAAGACGACCTTCTTTTCCAGCGGCAGGTTCAACACGGAGGAGTAGCCGGCATCCAGCATCCGTGTGCTGCTCGAGTCGCCGGCCGCACTGATCAGCACCAGGCCCGGCTGATGGAGCCTGCGCAACTCCAGCAGTTCGGCGGCAAACTCCACCGGATCCGCCAGACACTCGTCATCGGTTAGCAACGCCGTATACTCACCGACGGAGGCTCTGGCCAGGCGGTTTCGGCACGCTGCGGCATCCTGGCAGAGAACCACCGACAACCCCCACCCATTGCCCCATGAACGCAAAAGATCGATGACGTCGGGCCGCCGGGTCAGCAGCAGGACCTGACCCGAGAGGCGGGGCCCGCCCTCTTCCGTCAGATCGGCGGATTTTTCGAACGGAACCACGAACTGGACACGAGTGCCGACACCGGGCTGGCTCTCGAGTGTGATTTCTCCGCCCATCAGCCCCACCAGCTGTTTCGAAATGGTGGTTCCGAGCCCGGTTCCCCCGTAGACGCGGGTCGTCGAGGCATCAGCCTGGGTGAAAGCCTCGAAGATCTTTTGCTGTGCCTGCTGCGAAATGCCGATACCGGTGTCGCGCACCTCGAATCGGATATGTGCGCAGGCGGCATCTTCGTAGGCGCAACTGACATGCACGTCCACGGCGCCCTGTTCGGTGAACTTGATGGCGTTGCCCACCAGGTTGATCAGCACCTGGCGAAGTCGCATGTCGTCGCCGTGCACCAGGAACGGCGTATGGGGATCGATGTGGGCCTGCAGTCGCAGGCCCTTGGTCTGCGCCTGATGGGACAGCATCCGAACGGTGCCGTTCACCACCACAGACAGGTCCAGGTCCGTATTGGACAGCACGATCTTGCCCGCCTCGATCTTGGAGATGTCCAGCACGTCCTCGATGAGATGCAGCAGGTTGCGGGCCGACGCCTGAATTGTGCGTGCGAACCCGTCCTGTTCCGGGTTCAGCTCGGTTCCCCGCAACAGTTCCACCATGCCGATGACTCCGTTCATCGGGGTGCGGATTTCATGGCTCATATTGGCCAGGAACTGGCTCTTGGCACGGTTCGCTTCCTCGGCTTCCGCCTTGGCCTTGGTCAGCTTGCGGATCAGCGAGCCGATGTACAGCGGCAGCGCGATCAGGCCCACCAGCAGACCGCCGGCCATGCTTGGGTGGTTGTGCCAGTAGCTGTCATGCATGACGACCAGCCCGAAGCCGGCCGCTGCCACCACCGCCGCCGCAACGAGATACCGCTGGCCGAAACGCAAGCCGTATCCGCTGGTCACCCAGATGTAGACGATGTAAAGCCACGACAGGCTTTCCCCCTGGCTGTACAGGAGCCAGGAAATCATCCCCAGATCCCCCACAATGCACAGGTATCGCCGCACCGCCGAGACCCCGGGGCGCGCCGCGATGGCACCCAGCATCCCGATGGAAAAGCCCAGGTACAGGCCCAGGATCAGCAGACCGTCCGCGGCAGCGGGCGCCAGGGAGCCGTGGCGAAACCATCCGTAGACGACCAGGTAAAGCATCGTGCCCGACACGATGGCGGCACGCACAAATGCTTGTTCGTGCTCTGAATCCGGTCGGTTCCGGAAGCGGCCAGCGAGGGGGCCGAGGAGGCTCAGCCAGGCGCGGCCAGCGGTTTTTACGTTCGACATGGGTAGCCAGCGTCGTTGGGATGGGTCAGTGGGCGTATCGGCAGGAAGGGACTGGACTTGAAGTGCTACGCCGGATCGCCCTGCGTGGGCACCCGCGCCCTCACCCACTGCGTCGATCGCCAGCTCACGCCTCGCAGGGGGCGGGCGTTTACCTGGCGGGTGCGCTATCCGGGGCGGACAGCAGCACCACCGTGATGTTGTCGGTGCCGCCCTGTTCCAGCGCCAGCTCGATCAGCCGTTCCACCTTTTCCTGCTCGGTGCCGGGATCCGCCAGCACTTGTGCAATGGCACTATCCTGCAACTCTCCGGTAAGCCCATCACTGCACAGCAGCAGCTGTTCGCCCTGACACAGGCTGCCTTCCAGGATATCCACCTCCACCTGGTCGAGACCCGCCGCGCCCAACGCCTGGGTGACGTAGTTGCGTTGGGGATGGCTGGCGGCCTCCTCCGGACTCAGCACCCCGGAATCGATCAACTGCTGCACGTAGGAGTGGTCCCGGGTCAACTGCTTCAGGTCGGTGCCATTCCACAGGTACCCGCGACTGTCGCCCACCCAGCCCAGCTCGAAGCGGTGGCCGTCCAGCTGCACGGCCACCGCTGTGGACCCCATCCCCGGTTTCCCCATGCCCTCGGCCCCGGCGTGCAGCACCGCCCTGTGCGCACTCTCCAGCGCCACGGCCAGCGGCACCCCGCGGCGCACCTCGTGCTGGATGAACTCCGATACGATCCGGCTGGCCACTTCGCCGCATTCATGCCCGCCCATTCCATCGGCGACCAACCACAGTCCCGCAGCCGGGTCGGCAACAAAATGGTCTTCGTTCAGTTCACGCACCCGCCCGGTGTGGGTACTGCTCCCGAATTGGACGTTCGTCATGGACTCTCGTTCCGATACCCGCGTCCGGGCCGCATTCCTGGACCACCCGCGACCGCGGCACGCTGGCATTGTCCGGTCACTGCGTGGTGACCAGTTCGTAGGCCTTGGCTTCCACGAACAGCTCGAACAGGCTCTGCTCGATCCTGCCCGCTCTGGCTTCATCGGCAAGGATCTCCAAAGCCTGATCCGCAGGCAGCCCCCGCTTGTAGGGCCGGTCGCCCGCCGTCAGGGCATCGTAGATATCGGCGACCGTCATGATCCTCGACTGGATCGGGATCTGATCGCCCCGCAGCCCGAGCGGATAACCCGAACCATCGAGCTTTTCGTGGTGGGCGTGCGCGATATGGGGCACCTGGGACAGCTGGCGTGTCCAGGGCATATGACTGAGAAACGTGAACGTCTGGCTGACATGGCATTCGATCTGGACGCGTTCCTCCGGCGTCAAGCTGCCCCGGGACAGCGTCAGGGCGTCGAATTCGAAATCGTTCAACAGCCGCCGCAGCCCGCCGTTCCCATCGGGAAACCCATAGGCGACCACCGCGCTCAGTTCTTCCGGGGCCTGCGCCTCCGAGACCGTCGGTTCGTTGGTCTGCCGGATCAGCTCCAGGAACTGTGCCAGGCGATCGAGTTCCTGCTGCAATTCCCGGTCGATGCCCTGGCGGCGCCTGGCGAACTCTTTGGCGGACAGATGTTCCCGCTCGTGCGCCTCGATGAGCCGGCGGTAGGCGGAGCGTTCCAGGCTGACCTGAGCGCATCTGAAACGCTCCTCCACCAGTTCCATGCGCCCCGCATGCAGCTTTTTGGCCTTGGTGAGCACATGCTCGCGCACGCCCACCTTGCCGAAATCGTGCAGCAGGGCCGCATAGCGGATTTCGCGCATCTGATCTTCATTGAAGAAGATCTCGCGCAACCCGCGCCGCTGCTCGCGGTTTACGGCATGGGCAAGCCGGCGGGTGTATTCCGCGACCCGAAAGGAGTGACCGGCAGTACTGGGATCCCGTGCCTCGATGGCGTGCACCGAGGCCTGCACGAAGCCCTGGAACAGGTTTTCTATCTCTTCATACAGCCGAAAATTCTTCAGCGCGACCGCAATCTGGGCACCGATGCCTGCCAGGATCTGCAGATCGTCGCCGCTGAACGACTGCAGGCCGCGGCAGGTATCGATCTGCATGAGCCCCAGCACCTGCTCCTCCATGATCAGCGGCACGCACATCAGACTGCGTATGCTCAGATCGGCAATGGACTCGTGACTGTCGAAACGGGCGTCCTCCATGGCGTTGTTGGAAACAATGGCCCGCTTTTGCCTGAGCACCTCGTTCACGATCGATCGGGACAAGGCGACACTCTCCACCACGTCGTCCGGCTCGCGGGTCCGCGCGGCCACCGGTATCAGCCCCTCCGCGCTTTGCGGATCGCTCAACACCACAAACGCCCGGTCCGCGACCGGAAAGATGTCGAAGATGACATCCATGATCTTCGCCATCAGCCGGTCGCGGTCGTGTTCCGCCCCGAGCCCGATGCTGACCTGCGCCATGGCATGCAGACGCCGAACGAGCGCGTCCTGTTCGGGTACCGGAACCTGCAGCTCGCCGCGCATATCCAGCATCAGCTGGGACGCATCCAGCGCCATGCTCACATTCGGGTCCTGCTCGGGCCCCGAGAACAGGTTGAGGCGCAGCGAGCGCGAACCCCTGGCTGCTGCGATATGCCGGGCGGTATCCGCCGGGCCGGACGGCAGCCGGCCACCGGCGCGGTACCGCAGTCGGGTACTGCCTATTTCGATGGTGTCGCCGTCGTGGAGAACGTGACTGCCGCCTGCTGGCAGGAATGTGCCGTTGACGACGGTCCCGTTGGTGGAATTGAGGTCCTGGAGGACGAACTGGGCATCCCGGCGCACGATACGGGCGTGCTGGCGGCTGACCGCCTGCTCCGGCAGTTCCACAAAGCAGTCCGGCGGGGACGTCTCGTCGACAACCCTTCCCAGCTGGAGCTGCTCCTGCACTGGGTAGCGCATACCCGCACGGGGCCCGCTGAGCACCTCGAGATGCGCCACCGTCCGTTTCGGCATTGCCCGTATCCTGTACGTTTACCTATGCCGGCCGGCCGCAACATCCGGCATGTCGCCCCGGCCCGTACCTTCCGCTCGTTCAAGTATCGACGTGCGCCGGTCGAAACTTGAACTGGGAACAATCAGATGGAATACATTTGCCCCGCTGGTAGGCCTCTTGCATAGTATGCGACGAGGCGACCTGAAACAGAATGCGCAGGTGATCTGTCCCGCGCGGGCCTGATGCACAAGGCGCTGGCCTCAATGCCGAATTAACAGTAACTTACTGCACATCCCTGCTATCGGGTGTCAAATGGACAGGAGCCCGGCCGGCAACCGGTCGCGGTCCGTACGACGGAAATAACCGAATGGATAATCAAGGTGTTATCGTGTCCAATGATCTGCTTCGCATTCCTAAGCACCCGTCTCCGGTCACCCTGTGGGTGCACCCCGAGGGTCAGGTGCACGGCTCCATCTTCGTGCGCGAGCAAAGTGTAAACCATGCGGGCCCGGAGACGCCGCTGGAAGTGCTGAACCAAGCAGACCCGTTTCTGGTGGTCCAGCGCGAATCGCCCGAAGAACTGCGCTTCTATAACCGCTCCGCCATTGTGCGGGTGGACTATCTGGAACAGGACCCGTTCGAATTGCCCGGTGCGGTATCACTGCCCTGCGAAGTGCACATGATGGACGGGTCGCTGGTCCGTGGCACCATACGCGAGCCATTGGCCGCCGATCGGGCGCGGCTTTTCGATTATCTGAATCGCTCCGAAGAACGCTTTCTCAGTGTCCATGTGGCTGACAGCGGCGTCTGCCTCGTGAACAAGTCGTATGTCATTCACGTCACTGCGCCGGCACCAGCCGAGTCGTAGATCGTCAAAAGCGAAGCGCGCGCGCCGTCGGGGAAGCACCCATGAGCCTGTTGGATGGCTTCAAGGTAAGCAAGGCGATCGCGGCCATCGTCGCGGCGGACGGCGTGTCGACCCCCGAATCCCGACAAGCGGTCCAGACGCTCAAGCAAGTGGGCCCGAGCACGATCCCGAAGCTGATCGCCGCCCTCGCCCAGACTACCAATCCGGTAACCATCGACGCCCTGCTGGCGGGTTTTTTGAGTTCCCAAAACTTTCCGCAATTCCTTGAAGCTCTGGGCCACCAGGACAGGCGCATCGTCGAAGGCGTCGCGCGGGCGATGGCCAAATCCAACCGCTTCGATCCGAACCGCCTGCTGGACGCGTTCGACAACCCGGATCTGTCGCCCGGCGTGATAGCCCGCATCCTGCAGGCGCACCAGGAAAGACTCGATCGCAAACGGCTGCTGGCGCTGCTGAACAAGGTGCCCAGCCAGACCCGCGCCCCGCTGTACCAGCTGCTCAATCAGGTCCTTACTGAGGAGATGCTGCCCACCCTTGTCGAACACCTTCATCACAAGGATCCCATGGTGCGGGCGCAGATCGCCCAGATGCTGTCGCGCTTCAGCACCGAACCGGCGCGGGACGCGCTGGTAGGCCTGTTGACGGACCCCAGCAAACTGGTACGTCAGGCGGCACTCACCGGCCTGGGCGTCGTGGGGATTCCGGTGTCCGCGGAACCGATCTGCAAACTGCTGGCGGACCCGGATCTCACCGTCCAGGCCAAGGCCATCGAAACTCTGGTTCAGCTGCGTGATCCCCATACCATCAAGTACCTCATCGAGGTGCTTCAGGACGAGTCCGAATACGTGCGCCGGGCGGCGGTCGAGGTGCTCAACGAGGTGGGCGATCAGCGCGCCATAAAGGATCTGCTGAACGCGCTCCGCGACGCCGACTGGTGGGTCAAGGTGCGGGCCGCCGATGCCCTCGGTACCATCGGTGGTCCCAAGGTCTTCGAAGCGGTGCTTGCACTGATCAAGGACGAGGACGAGTTCCTGCGCCGCACGGCGGTGGAGATCCTGAACACCAGCAAGGATGCCCGGGCATTCGACTACCTGGTCGAAGCCCTCAAAGACGAGGACTGGTGGGTGCGGGAACGGGCGGCCGATGCCCTGGCGGCCCTCGGCGATACGCGCGCCGTCGAACCGCTGGTGGAAATGCTGGCCTCCGACGCCAGGGCGGCACCGGTCGCGGTGCGCGCCCTGAAGGCAATCGGCGACCCGCGAGCGGTGGAGCCGCTGCTGCTCAAGCTGCAGGCCCGCGGCGACAGCGAAACCCGCAAGCACGCCCTGAAGGCTTTGGCGGCCCTGACCGACAAACCCCATGCCTCCACGGTGCAGGAGGCGCTCACCCGCATCATCGGCGTCGACGAAGACGTCGACCTGCGCGCCACGGCCGACGATACTGCCAAAACGCTGATCGCCCAATTCGGCGATTCGAGAGTCTCCGCCGAACGGGTCGCCCAGACCGAGGAATCCTCGTTCGGCGGTCAGGAGGCGCCCCTGCTCGATCTTTCCGGCGGCGCGGCCCAAGGCATCGTCGACGCGTCCACGCTGGAGCCCGACACCATGCTGTCGGAGCGCTACCGGGTCATCCGTACCGTGGGAGAAGGAGCCTTCGGTGTCGTGGTGCTGGTGGAAGATACCATGGTGCAGGATCAGATCATTTTGAAGTTCCTCAATCCGCACTTCGCCTCCGACAAGAACATGATCCAGCGCTTTGTCCATGAACTGCGCTACGCCCGCAAGACCACCCACGAGAACATCATACGCATCTATGACTTCATCAGCTTCGGGCGCTCCTACGCCATCTCCATGGAGTACTTCCCCAGCCACTCCCTGGCCGACGAATTACGTGCCGGTGAACCGCTGGAACTGCGCCGGGGACTGAATGTTCTGCGCGCTATCTGCAGCGGCCTGAACGCAGCTCAGTCGGTCGGGGTGGTGCATCGTGACATGAAGCCGGCCAACATCCTCATCGACGACAATGACCTGGTCAAGGTGGTGGACTTCGGGCTGGCAGCGGCAGCCAGCCACACCGACTCGCGTCTGACCAAGACCGGCGTACTGGTCGGCACGCCAACGTACATGGCACCGGAGCAGGTCCGCGGCCAGGATATCGACTCGCGCACCGACATCTACTCTCTGGGCGTCATCATGTACGAGATGTTCACCGGACGGCCGCCCTACAAGGGACAGGACCCGATGGCGATTCTGTTCCAGCACGTGGAGGGCAAAGCCAAAGCGCCCCAATCCCTCAACCCGGCTTTACCCGCGCCCTTGGAACAGACCATTCTGAAAGCCATGGCAGTCGATCCCGAACACCGCTACCAGAGCTTCCAGGAACTGCGCCAGGCCCTGGATGACGTGTTGGAGGAACTCCAATGACGGCTCGCATCAATGCCTTCATCAAACTCGGCCGCGATCAGGGATGCTCCGATATCCACTTTGCGGTGGGCGTCCCTCCCCTGCTTCGCTTTCTGGGCGAATTGGCGCCGGTCAAATTCCGCGAGCTAAGCGCGGACGAGCTGAGCGGCCTTATCCACGAAATCCTGACCGACGATCAGCGCCAGGCCTTCGAAGCCGGACAGGATCTGGACTTCGCCTACCAGCACGAAGAAGTCGGCCGCTGCCGCGTCAACCTGTTCCACAAGATCGGCGGCATGGGAGCGACTTTCCGGTTGATCGGCGAACAGATCCCAACCCTGGAGACACTGGGCATGCCGGCCGTCATCGGACGTCTCGCCGCGCTCCAACAGGGCATGGTGCTGGTCACCGGAGCGACCGGCACCGGCAAGTCCACGACACTGGCTTCGATGATCCACCTGCTCAATTCCACGCGCCGGTCCAACATCATCACCCTGGAAGATCCCATCGAGTACGTCCACCGAAGCGACAAGTCCCTGGTGGTGCAACGGGAGGTCGGAACCCATGTCACCGATTTTGCGGACGGCCTGCGGGCGGCGCTGCGCGAAGACCCGGACGTGATTCTGGTGGGCGAGTTGCGCGACCCCGAGACCATCGCGCTGGCCATGGTCGCTGCCGAGACCGGCCATCTGGTTCTGGGCACCCTGCACACCACCTCCGCGACCAAGACCCTGGATCGAATCGTTGACGCCATGCCGACCCAGCAAAAGGCTCAGGCGCGGCACTTTCTGGCCCAGCACCTGCGGGGCGTGGTCAGCCAGAAGCTGATCCGATCCGCCGACGGTCGGCGCCGCAAGGCGGTGGTCGAAGTGCTGGTGAACACCCCGGCCATCGCCAACCTGATCATGACCGGCAAGGTGTTCCAGATCCCGTCCGCCCTGCAGACCGGCAAGCAGGCCGGGATGCAGCTGATGGACCAGGCATTGCTGGAAGCGGTGCAGCGGCGCGAGATCGACCCGGACGACGCCTACCTGCACGCGACGGACAAGAAACAGTTCCAGCGCTTCGTCACCGATCCGGATCTGCTGCCGCCGGTCAATCTGACCGTGGGCTAAGGAACTACCGCTACCAGGGAGCAGTCAGTTGAGCCGCATCGACGCATTTCTAGACCTGCTGGTGAAGCAGAACGGATCGGACCTGCATCTGGTTGCCGGCAACGTCCCGCGATTGCGCCTGCTGGGGGAAATCTACCCGGTCAAGTACCGTGAGCTCAGTGCCGACGAAACCCGCGACCTGCTCTACGAGATCATGCCGGCGCGCGAAAGAGCGCAGTTTGAATCGGCTCACGGGGTGGATTTCGCCTACGACCTTGGAGCCAGCGCCCGCTTCCGCGTCAATGTATTCCGTCATCTGGACGGCATGGGCGCGGTGTTCCGGCTCATCCCCGCCGAGGTTCAGTCCGCCGAGGAACTGGGCCTGCCGCCGGCGGTTCAGACCCTGATCCGTCAGCGCAAGGGGCTGGTGCTGGTCACCGGACCGACCGGGTCCGGCAAATCCACCACGTTGGCGGCGATGATCGACACCATCAACCGCGAACGCAAGGGCCATATCATCACCATCGAGGACCCGGTGGAGTTTTTGCATCACAACAAGGGCTGTCTGGTCAGCCAACGGGAGGTCGGCAGCCATACCGACAGCTTCGCCGACGCCCTGCATTCCGCCTTGCGCGAAGACCCCGACGTCATTCTGGTGGGTGAAATGCGGGATCTGGAAACCATCAGCCTGGCGGTGACGGCGGCGGAGATGGGCATACTGGTGCTGGCAACGCTGCACACCAACAGCGCCGCTGCCGCCATCGACCGCATCGTCAACGTATTTCCGCCCGGGGAGGAACCGTACATCCGCACCATGCTTTCCACATCCCTGTGCGGCGTCGTGGCCCAGCAACTGGTGCGCAACGCCGACGGCAAGGGACGGCGTGCGGCGGTGGAAATTCTCATCAACAACTCGGCGGCATCGAATATCATTCGCGAAGGCAAGACCGAGCAGCTCGAAAACATCATCCAGAGCGGCGCACTGCAGGGCATGCAGACACTGGATACGGCCCTGCGCCGTCTACTGGACGCCAAGCTCATTTCGGGCGACGATGCCTATGCCGCCGCACGCAACAAGGCGAGCTTCGAATCGTACCGAAGCGCCAGTATGCCGGGGCCGGATGAATCCGCTATAACCGGTCCATTCGACGTATGACGGCACCCCCCAGGGGGCCGGCAGAACGGTTCACAAGCACGACCGCAGCCCACAAGGGAAGATTACACACATGACAGCCAAGCTGATCCTCACACTCGACGGGGCGGTGCTCAAGGAATACCCGCTCGGCAAACCCAGTCTCAGCGTCGGGCGCCGGCACGGCAACGACGTCCAGCTCAACGACCTGACGGTGAGCGGGCGCCACGCGCTGATCACGCTTTCCGGCGGCGAGGCGTTCGTGGAGGATCTGGACAGCACCAACGGCACCTTGGTCAACGGCAATTTCGTCGGCCGAGCGCTGCTCGCCCACAACGACGTCATCCAGGTGGGCGCCCATCAGCTGACCTATTTCCGCGAGCAGAGCAAGGCATACGAGCCGACCATGTTCATCCGCGCGGAGATGGACCAGACTCAGGTTCTACCGGCCAACCAGGAGCGCACGCCGGCGGCCAAGGGACACCCGCTGGGCGCCGTGCGGGTACTCACCGGGCCGCTTGCGAACAACGTCATGGAGTTGCGCAAGCCGTTCAATATCATCGGGTTCAACGGCAACAAGATGGCCCTCATCAGCCGCGGTCTGCGCGGCTATACCATCACCGCCATCAAAGGGGTACGCAGCCGGCGCGAAAGCGACGTGCCTGCCGTCAACGGCACCACGGTGACCGAGCGTGCCACGCCCTTGGACGACCACGATGTCATACGCATCGCCGGATTCGACATGGAGTTCTACCTGATCCAATAGGGCTTCCGACCCCGTTCCTTGCCTTGAAACCGGCACGGCGCGGCGGCGCGTCCTGCGGCTCCCGGCAGGCCCACAGCGCGCGGCGTCGCCGTGGCCCTGCGTTGTGCACGCAGGGCCCATGCCTTTCCCCTCCCGAACGCTGTCCGCACGGACATGTCGCCTGGACGTTGCGGTGCCCGGCGCTCCCGCGCCGTCGACCGTGCCTTCGCACCGACCGGCCGCACCGCCCCCTTTGCGCCCCTAAATCGACAGGGGATCGCTCGGCACGCGCAATTATAGGTCTGCGGCTGGTATGGGAATTTGACATAGTGTTCCACTCACACTAAAGTTCGTGTCATGGCTACACTTAAAAGTCCAGTGTTCGCTTATGACAGCCCCAGGCCGCTGGTCACCACGGACATGGTGATCTTCACCCTGCAGCACCAACGCCTGGAGGTCCTGCTGCAACGTGCCGGCGGTCCGCAGCCCGGCCAATGGGCGCTGCCAGGCGGCGGCGTCGGTATCGCCGAAGACCTGGAGGCGAGCGCCCGGCGGCAGCTGAGGGAGGAAACCGGCGTTGCAGGCCTGTACCTCGAACAGCTCTACACCTTCGGTGCGCCGGCCCGCGACCCCCGGGACCGGGTCATCAGCGTCGCCTATTACGCGCTGATTCCCCCCGACAAGCTGCAACGCCAGAACGAGCACCGGGCAGGCGCCGCCTGGTTTCCCTTCGAGGAATTGCCGATCCTGCCGCTGGACCAGGCCGAGATCGCAGCCAACGCCCGTGAGCGGTTGGTCGCGAAGCTGCACTACTCCACCATCGCCCTGCAGTTCATGGCGCCGGAATTCACCCTCAGCGAACTGCAGCAGGTGTACGAGACCATCCTCCAGGCCCCGTTGGACAAGCGCAATTTCCGCAAATCGGTCCTCGCCATGCAGCAGATCGAGGAGACCGGCGCGGAGCGGCGCAACGGCGCCCACCGCCCCGCGCGTCTGTATCGGGTCAGACAGCCCGGGCGTGTGGAGATCATCCGATGACAGACAGCTTGGACCACGCTGCGGGTGCAGCGCGGCAACCCCGGTATCCGGCTCCGAGCCGGCAGGAAGGCAGGCAATGACAACCCCCGTTTCCAGACCGATGATACACATGGCGGACGGTTCGCTGATTCCCACCCCGGACACCAGCGCGCCGCCCGTTTACGAGCCCGGCGAACGCGAAGAGTTGATCGCCCGCATCAAGCGCCTGCTCAGGGAACAGGATGCGGTGCTCGTCGCCCACTACTACACGGACGACGACCTGCAGATGATGGCCGACGAAACCGGCGGCCATGTGTCCGACTCCCTGGACATGGCACGCTTCGGGCACAACCACCCGGCCGGCACCATCGTGGTGGCAGGGGTGCGCTTCATGGGCGAAACCGCCAAGATCCTCAATCCGGAAAAGCGGGTGCTGATGCCGACCCTGGAGGCCGAATGCTCCCTCGATCTGGGCTGCCCGGCTGCGGACTTCGTCCCCTACTGCGATGCCCACCCGGAGCGCACAGTGGTGGTCTACGCCAACACCAGCGCCGAGGTCAAAGCGCGCGCCGACTGGGTGGTCACCTCCAGCATTGCCGTGGATGTGGTGCATCATCTCGCCGAGCGCGGCGAGAAGATCCTTTGGGCTCCTGACCGGCATCTTGGGCATTACATCCAACAGGTCACGGGCGCCGACATGCTGCTCTGGCAGGGCGCCTGCGTGGTACACGAGGCGTTCCGCGTGCATGACCTCAAGGCGCTGATGGCCGAACACCCCGAGGCCGCCGTGCTGGTGCACCCGGAATCGCCGACCGAGGTGGTGGAGCTTGCCGATGTGGTGGGTTCGACCACCCAGATCATCAAGGCGGCCAGGGAGTTGCCCAACCGGGAATTCATCGTGGCCACCGACAACGGCATCTTCTACAAGATGAAGCAGGCCGCGCCCGACAAGCTGTTTCTGGAAGCGCCCACGGCCGGTGTCGGCGCCACCTGCCGCAGTTGCGCCCACTGCCCCTGGATGGCCATGAACGGGCTGCGCAATCTGGCCCGCGTGCTGGAAACCGGCGCCAACGAGATCCAAATCGACGAGGGCATCCGCCAGCGGGCGGTGAAGGCGACCCAGCGCATGCTGGACTTTGCGGCCAACCGCAGCCGAACGGTGCTGGGACGCGGCAACGCCTGACAGGGCCTTGCTGGGAGGCGTTCGTCCTAGCGCGGCTTGGCGCGCTCGTATTGGACCGGCCAGGGCACATCCACACCAAGCCGGTGCGCGGCATGCAGCGGCCAATAGGGATCGCGCAGCAACTCTCTGGCCAGCAACACCACGTCCGCCAGGCCGGTGGCCACGATCTGCTCGGCCTGCTCCGGCTCGGTGATCAGCCCGACGGCGCCGGTCGCAATCGCGGCGCGCTCACGGATGGCGGTGGCAGCCGGCACCTGAAACCCGGGACCGACGGGGAGAACCGCGTCGGCGACCAGCCCGGCGCTGGAACAGTCGATCAGGTCCACGCCCAGTTCCTTCAGCCAGCCGGCCAACCGTACCGATTGTTCCACGTCCCACCCGCCCTCGACCCAGTCGGTGGTGGAGAGGCGCACGAACACGGGCAACTCTTGAGGCCACACCGCCCGCACCGCTTCGGCGACCCGCAGCGGCAGCCGGGCCCGGTTCTCCAGACTGCCTCCATACTCGTCGTCGCGCCGATTGCTCAACGGCGACAGGAAACTGTGCAGCAGGTAACCGTGGGCCATGTGGACCTCGACCACTTCGAAGCCCGCACGCCGGCTGCGTTCCGCGGCGGCCGCAAAGTGCTCCACAAGCTGGTCGATCTCCGCCGTCTCCAGCGCGCGGGGAATCGGAGAACCCTCTGCGAACGGTACGGCGCTCGGTGCCACCGGCTGCCAACCGCCCGCTGCCGCCGATAGCGGGTGCCCGCCTTCCCAGGGCGGCGCCGTGGCCGCCTTGCGGCCGGCATGGGCGATCTGGATGGCCGGCACGGAACCCTGGGCGCGAATGAAGGCCGCAATGGGCTCCAAAGCGTCCCCGTGGGCGTCGGACCAGATACCGCTGTCCGCCGGACTGATGCGCCCCTCCGGGCTGACGGCGCTCGCCTCCACCATCACCAGCGCAGCGCCGCCCACAGCGCGACTGCCCAGATGCACCAAATGCCAGTCCGCGGGAAACCCGTCGCTGCTGGAGTATTGGCACATAGGAGAAACGAATATCCGGTTGCGAAAGGTCAACCCTCGCAACTGCAACGGTGAGAACAGTACACTCATGGACCTTTTACCTCACTTCTCCAATGAATCCCGAGCCGGCCACCCGCCGGTTCAGAAGGTCTTTCCGGCAGCCCTCGGCGACGGCATTGAGCGGTCGGGACCGATGGCCTGCATCTCGATCTCGGCCGCGCGCAAGGTATCCTCCTGGTTCAACTGCCGGGCGTTGTAGATGCAGCCGCAGCGCTGATGCCGATTTACGGCAGATCGTCCACACGCTGTGCGGGCCCGGATCCTTCCCGGCTGGGCGGGCACTTGCACCCCAGGCCCGCCGGGCGGTTTTCGCGTTTCGCCGGCAGCGCGAAGCCCATCGCCATCTCGACTTTCAGGGGCGAGGTCATGTCCGGGCACCACCACTGCAAGCTTACCCCTTGCAGCTGCCGGCAGTGAACCGCCACCGCGCGCCGCCGTTGTGTGCACGGGTCGGATCGCGCGAACGGTTGACAGTTCCGTCACGCCTGACCACCTGCCCGCAGGACCCCTGCCCGGCGGCCGGAATCCCGCCTGTTGCTGCTGCCGTCAGGGCGCACCGTGCAGTTGCCTGGTCCCCCCTGGGCGGTGGCGGCCACCCCACGAAGTGAGCCCGTCGTCCGTGACGAGCTCGGTTCCTATCCACCGGATTTCGGTTCTTTTCAACCAACAGTTGGGGCCGGCTTGCTAGTATAGTGCCTAACTGGTTGACCCGGCGGCACCCGGACAATTGGCATGGGGGTTGCTCTTTTCCATGGATGCCCCTGGGAAAAGGGTGGAACCCCCACTCTCGGGCCGGATCGATCAAACGATAAGCTGGGAGCCTTTCCGAGTCGTCCGCCTGCGGTGCGGCCGGCGGGAAATCGAGGACAGCACTTCCGTGTCTCGAAACGCCCGTTGGCGACGGCATGAGCACAGCTCGGCAGGAGCGCCCATCTGCAGGACCAAAGCCGCCCCGCAGGAATGCGGCACCGGACGGGACCCGCACCGTCATCCCGTGAAGCGCCATCAGACCATGCCCCGTCCCGGCATCGAGCGCCCACACACGGCGGGAGCCCTCGGCGCAGCCACGCGGGCCAATACGCTCTTGCCAGGGGGGAGAGCACCCGATGACCAGACCTAGACATCCCATCGAGAATTTTTTCGCCCGCACATTCTGGGCGCCCACCGGTCTCATCACGCTCGCCCTGCTCGCGGCGCTGGTCGCACTGGCCGTCTCCCTCGCATTCAGCCTCGACCGGCTGCAACCGGTGCACGATTATCTCGAACAATTGAACCGCCTGGAACAGGCGTCGGTCAAAGTGGAGGACCAGCTGCTGGCCAACCCGGAGGATCCGATGCCGCTCAGCGCGACCGAGTTCAACCGGTTCCGCCAGGCCGTGTCGACCATCGTCGGGAACGCCACCCACATGAAGGCCGGGAGCGAAGCCCAGTTGACCCGCCTGCTGAAGGAACTGGATGCACCGGCAGGCGCCACTCACAGCGATCTGGTGGACGCCATTGTCACCTTGAGGCATGTGCTTGGCTCGGAGACCCTGGCGCAGGCTCGTCTGCTGGAAGGCGTATACCGCGATACCGTGTCGGAGTTCCTGTTGACGCTGTCGGTGCTTGCGACACTGGTGCTGGCGGGCCTGATCACGCTGTTCAAGGTCCGCTCGCGCCTGATGAGTCCCTTGATGGAGCTGACCCACCTGCTCTCCCGCCTGTCTGAGCAGGACTACCGGGAGGTGAACAGCAAGGTGGCAAGCCCCCTGATAAGACCGCTGTTCGAAAGCTACAATCTGCTGGTCAGTCGGCTGACGGCCCTGGAAAAGGAACACCAGGAGCGCGAGGGCTCGCTGCGGGACGCCGTACAGGCGGCAACCCGAACGCTGATCGGCTATCAGCAGAGCCTGGCACGGGCCGAACGCCTGGCCGCAGTGGGCGAAATTGCCGCCACCCTCGCCCATGAACTGCGCAACCCACTGGCCGGTATCCGCCTGGCATGCAGCAACATCGAGGAAGACGCGGTCGATCCGGAATTGGCCGAGCGGGCCGGCACCGTGGTACACGAAGTGGATCGTCTGATCGCCATCCTCAACAGCCACCTCACCCGCGCGCGCCACAACCCGGAATCGCCCCGCCAGGTAAGCCTCAGCCAGGTGATCCGGGAGGTTGGCCGTCTGCTGTGGTACCAGTTGCCGGACCGCATGCAACTGGATGTGGACGTACCCGAGGACATCGAGTGCGTTATCCCGGAGACCGGGCTGCGCCAGGTGTTGATGAACCTGCTGACCAATGCCTCGCAGGCCATCGGCGACCAACCCGGCCGGATATCGATCAGCGCCGCACGTACCGATGGAACGGTGAAACTGACCGTGAACGACGATGGCCCAGGATTCGGCGACGACTTGCTGACCTATGGCCCCCAGGCTTTCGCCACCACCAAGCCCGGCGGCACGGGCCTGGGCCTGTCGATGGCCCGTCGTTACGTGCACGACCTGGGCGGCAACCTTGAACTGGCCAATCGGGCGCCCCACGGCGCTCGAGTTATACTGGAGATTCCCTGTCATCATGTCTGAAGGACTGCTGATTATCGAGGACGAACGACTGCTCGGCTCGGAGCTCAAGCGACACTACGAAAAGGACGGTTGGGAGGTGCATCTTGCACCCGACCTGCACACCGCGCGGCGGGTGCTGTTCGAGGATGACGTCGAACCGCTGGTGGTCATCGCGGACATGAATCTGCCGGACGGCAATGGCCTTGATCTGCTGGAGGAAGCCAAGAAAAAGCAGATTTCGGGGGAATGGATACTGTTGACCGGTTTCGGCAACATTCCGGATTCGGTGCGCGCCCTGCGCCTGGGCGCCTATGACTTCGTGGAGAAGCCCTGCGAACAATCGCGCCTGGATCTGATCGTCAGCGGTGCCGAGCGCAGCGCCCGCGCCCAACGTCGACTACAGGAACAGGCCAACGCCGGGCGTGCCCAATACGAGCCGGAGAGTTTCATCGGCCGCACCCAGGCGGCCCAGGAAGTGCGCACCCTGGTGGGTAAACTGTCACGGGCTCCCTTCAGCGCCCTGATCATCACCGGCGAAACCGGAACCGGGAAAGGCCTCGCAGCGCGCATCCTCCATCACTCCGGTGCGCGTGCGGACGGCCCGCTGGTGGAACTGAACTGCGCAGCCCTGCCCCGGGAACTGCTCGAATCCGAGCTGTTCGGGCACGAGGCCGGCGCCTTTACGGGAGCACGCCAACGGCGCCGGGGTCTGCTCGAACAGGCCCACGGCGGCACCATCTTTCTCGACGAGATCGCCGAACTGGAACTGGACCTGCAGGCCAAGGTGCTCAAGTCGATTGAAGACAAGCGCATCCGCCGGCTGGGAGGCGATCGCGAAGTCAGCGTCGATGTCCAGATCATCGCCGCCACCAACCGGGACCTGGAAACCGAAACCCGTTCGGGCCGGTTTCGCACCGACCTCTATCACCGCCTGAGCGTGTTCCAGATCCGTCTGCCTTCCCTGCGCCAGCGCCTGGACGACCTGTACGACCTGGTACCCACGTTCATCGCGGAGTTCAACGCCAAGGCGGGCAAGCGCGTGAAAGTCGTACCGGAAAACGTGTGGAAGAAGCTGCAGGCGCACCAGTGGCCGGGAAACGTCCGCGAGCTTCGCAACGTGGTCGAACGCTGCGTGCTGCTCTCCGAAAGCGAACAGTTTCCGGCCGAGTGGATGCAACTCAGCCCCCTGGACACACAGCCCTCGCAACCGGAAGTGGACGGCGACCGCGTCTGGTTGCCTCTGGACGGCTCCATGGCGCTGGACAAGATGGAGCGCTTCATCATCAAGACCGCCCTGGAGCGCCATGGCCACAACGTAACCGCGACCGCCCGCGCCCTCGGCACAACCCGCGAGACACTGCGCTACCGGGTACAGAAGTACAACCTCACTCCGGAAGTCGAAACCGGGCGCGGCTGACATCTTCTTGCCTCCCGCCCCGCGCTTCAACGCGCACCGGGCAGGGCAATCTTACCCACGCCCAACACGCGGGCGTATTTCCCCCGATCGAGGGCCAAATGCCCCCTTCCGGGTACCCTCCCCACGCCAAGCTCCCAGCCATTCCATGCCCGGATCAGCCACCTACGCACTTGGCACGATAGCTGCGTCTACGAACGTACATGTACGGACGCCAACAGGGAAAGGAGTTACAGGCTTATGGCCGAGCAGAATCCGATCATTGCCATCAACCAATCCCGGGTAGCGAATACGCCGGAAAGTTACGAGACCATGCACAAGGTGGGCCCTAAGGTCTGCATCACCACGGCCAAACATCCAGGTTTTCTCGGGTTTGACCAGCTGTTGCAGACCGGCATCCACCCCATGGCGGGACGCTTCGGCGGGGGCGCCCTGGACATGCACGACACGCTGAACCCGATCGGCATGTTCCAGTACACGGTGTGGAAGGACGTCAAGTCCCACGAGGAAATGCACTACGAGCAGTTCGACACCATCTACGAACTGTGCCTGCACTGCACCAACATGCTGATCGAGGGTCCCTGGGAGCCGCTGTACGAGGTGATCGCATCGGATCTGCCCGCGGTGACATCCATGACCGACGTGCCGAATGTACTCGGCGCCGCGTTCGCCAAGCAAAAACCGGTACCCAAGGTCGCCCTGGCGCACCAGCGGGCCGTGGTGCTCGGAGACCACTGGGTTATGCACGGCCACGAATCGGATTTCGAGTCCGGTGTCACGGACGTCCTGAACTGGATGCAGTCCGAGGCGCCGGGGATGATCGGCTGGATGCTGCTGCGCCAGATCGGTGTCTCGGCGATCGGATCATTTCAATTCGATCCCGAAGGCGTGACCAAGGCCACCCTGGGCGCCAATCCGCCACCGTACAACACCAACTACGGCGACCAGCCCATGGACGAACCGCCCATTCCTCCTCAGCGTCCCACGCAGTACTTCGTACACACGGAGTGGGAAAGCCCCGAGCACGCCCATCAGGGTCTGGGCAAGACGCTGGTCAACAACGAGCTGCTGCAGATGCATAACAGCGGCGTACTAGCCCACCTGGACCGGGGCCCGTACTACCAGTTCTTTGCTTCAATGATGGAAGAAGGGACCTGGCGCAAGCACCTGGTCAAATAGGGCAACGCGCACATCGTGCAAGGAGACGATCATGAACGACAAACCCCACGTTGTTATCCTGGGCGGCAATTTTGCGGGCCTGGGCAGCGCTCAGAAGATCCGCGAATTCGCCGGTGACACTGTGGATATCACGGTGATCGACCGCAAGCCGTACCTGCTGTTCGTACCCAACATTCCCGCGGAGGTCTTCGAGAACCGCAATCCGGCCGCCAGCATGCACATGGACATCGTCGGGCCCCTGGCCGACGACCAGGTCAGGTTCGTGCAGGGCGAGGTCACCGGTATCGACCCCGATACCAAGACGGTCGACTATGTTCCCAGCGAACGTCCCGGCGCCGCACCGACCGCCATGCGCTACGACTACCTGGTGGTCGCCTTCGGCGCGCGGCTGGCCTACGACAATATCGAAGGTTTCGCCGAACACGGTCATACCCTGTCGGACGGCTATTATGGCGAGCGCCTGCGGCGCTATCTGCATGAAGACTACAAGGGCGGCCCGATCGCCATCGGCTCGGCACGCTTTCACCAGGGCAATGGGGCGGACGGGCTGGAACCCTATCCGGGCGGCAAGATCCCCCGCGCGGTAGCGGCCTGCGAAGGCCCGCCTGTGGAGAGCATGCTGGCCGCCGCCACCTGGCTGAAGGAGCGCGGCAAAGGCGGACCGGACAAGGTCACCGTATTCACGCCGGCGCCGCTCATCGCCGAGGATGCCGGCGAGACGGTGGTCAAGAAGCTGCTGGGCATCGCCAGCGACATGGGTTTCAACTACATGAACGAAACCCAGGACATCACCCGCCTGAGCGCCGAAGGCATCGAGTTCCAGAATGGGAAGTCCGTGGACGCCGAGGTGAAAATCATCTTCCCGGACTGGGTGCCTCACAGCTTCATGAAGGACACGCCCATCACCGACGATGTGGGCTTCGTGGTGACCGACCTGTTGATGCGCAATCCGAAGTACCCGGAAGTGCTGGCCGCCGGGGACGCCGCTGCGGTCACGGTGCCGAAGCTCGGCGCCATCGGCCATCAGGAATCGGAAATCGTCGGTCGGCAGATCGCCAAGGATATGGGGCGCATGAGCGCCGAAGAAGCGGACCAGCCGCTGGCCCCCATCGTGTACTGCATCGGCGACATGGGAGCCAATCAGGCGTTCTACATCCGATCCAACACGTGGTACGGCGGCGACACCGCGATCCTGACCATGGGCCATGTGCCCTTCATGTTGAAAATGCAGTACAAGACACTGTTCTTCAAGAACCGGGGCAAGATGCCGGCGTGGGGCCTGGACGCAGCTCAGTTCATGGCCGAACGCCTGTTTGCTGCCTAGGGCCGCCTGTGCGGCCTGTGCGACAAGGAGGTATCCGTCATGGCCAGACAACAATCATCTTCCAACCCGGCGGGCGGTCAGCCCGCCGCGGGCGGGTTCACGGATCGCCAGTTCCGCGGCCTCGCCCGCCTCGGGGATCTGGTAGCCAATCTGGACGAAGTCTTTGCCGGACGTCTCGGCGGGGTGGTGGTCGAAAAGGTCACCGAAGGCACCGCGCTCTATGGGCGCTACGACCTGCCCACTCTCGCCGAGAATCTACTCGCGGCCGTACAGGTCCTGCAGGACAGCGGTGTGCTCGCTTTCGTGCGCGACAACGCCGAACTGATCAACGCCGCGCTCGCTCAGTTGCCCGCGGTGGCCGACGCCCTGTCGGCCCAGCTCAAGGATCGCTCACTCGCAGAACTGCAGCGCCAGTGGGGGGAATTGATGTCGGTGGTCCAGAGCGTCAATGCCGTCTCCGGCTTCATCCGGGAACATCTGACGCCATCGACCATGGAAACGGTCCTGCGTGCGGGCCGGTTCCTGGAAGATCACCAGGCCGACGAGGCATTGTTCGATCTGCTGCGCACCGTCGGGCACCTGCACCGCAACGGCACGCTGAACGCCCTTTGCGAGCTTTCCGACTATGTCAGCGCCAGCGTGGCCCCGGTGGACCGTGACGCGTTGGTGGAAACCCTGTTCCAGGAACTGCAGGACTCGAGCCTGGCCCGCATGCTCCGCCTGGCGGAAAGTTTCGACCAGGCCGTCGCCGAGTCCCGTCGCGATGGCGGGCACTACGGCGGGGTCAGCGGGCTGTTCCACCTGCTCCGCGAGCCCCAGGTGCAGGAGGGGCTGCGCATGCTGGCCACCCTGCCCGGCCATTTGGAAGGTACCGCCAAAGCCGCCGGCAACAACGGTGCGGGCCACGGCTGACCGTCCTCGTGCCGGGAGGAGTCATCATGGATGAGATATCTGCACAAACGGCTGCGTGTCTATCCGGATCGACGGTCCGCCGACAAGGTCTGCTGGACACCGGCCGCGCCATCGACGGCTGGGGCTACTGACTGACCGAGGCCCGCGGTTCCCGCACACCTTCCCACATCCGGACACCCGACAAGGCCCACATGGCGCGGCAGTGGCAGAACGCCGCCGTTGCCTGCTCACGGCAGCGACGCCGGGCCCGTGGCCGAAGCCGGCCCTTTGCTCCTCAGGGGCGCTGCGCTCCCCTCCAATCGGCACCGTCGAACGGCGAGTGCGATGGACGGGGTGGGGTCGTCCGCAATGGACCCCGCCCTCGGGTCAGCCGCGGGGACCAGGCTCGGGCAACGGCTGCGTCGCGATGAGGGTCATGACCGCCCGCCTGTCGGGAGCCAGACACCGGATCAGTCTGCCGGTGACCTTGATGCCGCCGCACAGCTTTGCGGGATCCTTGGGTCCCATGGACTTGATGTGAATCACGTCCGGTCTGACACCCAGAACCAGCAGCTGCTTGCGGATCGCCCGGGCCCGGCGTTTGCCCAGTTTCATGTTGTAGGCCACTGTGCCGATGCGGTCGGTGTAGCCGGTCACCTCCACCGAACCGATGGTCTTCATATCGTGGGCCTGGTGAACCAGACGCCGCAGGTCCTGGCGGGCCTGATAGGTCAGCCGCGCCTTGTTGAACGCAAAATACACGGTTTGGTGCAGCGTCACATGACTGAAGCTCTTCGGCAGCGGCGGCGGCGCCTTCGGCATGGCCTTTCCGGCGGCGGGGTAGATCTTCTGCAACCGCCGAGCCACCAGTGCCGGATCGCATTGCATATTGGCGTCGTCGGGCTGCCATTCCCCAGTGCGCCAACAACTGCCTTCGCGATCCGTAACCACCTGGCCGCCCGCGCTCCGCAGGTAACCGGTTGTGCCTGCCGCCGCTGCCTGCGCCGCGGGAACCGCGGCCAGCATCGATGCAAGCGCCAGCCTGCGCCACAATATCGCCGATGGGTAGAGTCCCGTGCTCATGAACACCTCCGGTATCATCCGTGTGAAGGGGATCGCCGCGGCACTTGCGCCGGCAATTCACCTGCCTGCGCATAGCACGATCGATGCCAACCGATAAATGCCTGAACCGCCGGCATGATTGGAGTCGCCAACCAGTGCCGCGAGCGGTAAAGGCGGTGGAAAGGCACCGTCTTCGGTGGTTTTGCCGTGCCGGTCCCGGGCCCGGATACCGGGCCGCTCGCGGGTGTACTGGGCCCCATCCCTGCAATACTATGGCCGGACACCGTCGCCCCTTCCCCGCCACGCCTTTGGGACAGCGCCATGTATGAAAACTGGGACAGCGCCATGTATGAAAACGAGTTTCCCCTGGACCCCGACGTACTGCATCTGAACCATGCCGCTGTCGGACCATGGCCCCGTCGTGCCGTGGAGGCCGTCACCGCGTTCGCCCGGCAGAACATGCACCAGGGCTCGGTCGCCTATGAACGCTGGCTGGAAGCCGAGCATGACTTGCGCGGCCAGCTGCGCACGCTGATCAACGCCCGATCGACCGATGAGATCGCGCTGCTGAAGAGCACGTCCGAAGCCCTGTCAGTGGTCGCCCACGGCTTGGACTGGCAGGACGGCGACAACGTGGTCATCAGTGATCAGGAATTCCCGTCCAACCGCATCGTGTGGGAATCCCTGCAACCCCGCGGAGTCGGGGTGCACACCGCACGCCTGGGCACCTTCGACGCGCCCGAGGAGGCGTTGTTCGCCTGCGTGGACCAACGCACCCGCCTGATCTCGGTCAGCTCGGTGCAGTACGGCACCGGCCTGCGCCTGGACCTGGAACGTATCGGCCGCTTTTGTCATCAGCACGAACTGCTGTTCTGCGTCGACGGCATTCAGAGCATCGGGGCGCTGCCCATGGACGTACAGAAGATCCATGCGGACTTCGTGATGGCGGACGGCCACAAGTGGATGCTCGGTCCGGAAGGGCTGGCGCTGTTCTATTGCCGGGACAGCGTGCGCGACCGCCTGCAACTGCATCAATACGGCTGGCACATGGTCGAGCACTGCGGCGACTTCGACCGCCAGGACTGGCAGGTCGCCGGCAGCGCCCGGCGTTTCGAATGCGGCAGCCCCAACATGTTGGGCGTCCATGCCTTGCGGGCGAGCCTGAGTCTCATCGGCGAGATCGGTATGGAGCGCGTATCTCATGAACTCCTCAAGAATGCGTCCTATCTCGCTGATTTTATTTTGACCCATGAAGACCGTTTCGAGCTGCTCTCGCCGCGTGAGCCCGAGCGCCGCGCCGGCATCGTAACCTTCCGGCCGCGCAACCGACCCGCCGCCGAGTTGTACGGGGCTCTGCGGGACCAGGGGGTCCTGTGCGCCCTGCGCGGCGGCGGTGTGCGCTTTTCCCCCCATTTCTATACCCCCCGGTCCCGCCTGGAACGGGCGACGGAACTGCTGAGCGACTGAATCCCCTACAGTTCGCCCCCCTAGAGGTCCCAGGGACCGTCCCGCCCCTTCGGCCGCGCGCCGACTATAGTTTTTGTAGGGAATGTCCCAGCGGTTGGGTCCGGCACGGTGAGCACTGCCAACCGGTTGTGGCCAGGAGATTGCGTGGGCGTGGGCGTGGGCGTCAGGGCTTGGTTGACGACAAGGTTGGTGCGCAGCCTGACTGCCGAACGCCACCCCGTCGGTACGCCGCTGTGCGACTTCGAACGCGTACGCTACGACATCCGCCCCGGCGCCGACCTGCTGGATGCCGGCATGGTCTTTGGAGCCGGCTTCGCCCCCTTCCGCGGCGGCCCGATGCAGTATGTGCGCGAGGTGGGAGCCGAAAGACTGCAGGGCCTTCTGCAGAACCTGGCGGTGGAGCACGGACCGCGCTTCACGCCCGATTCCGCCTGGGACACGGCGGGCTCCTCGCCTGACGGGCCGGCGATCGGTGACTGATATCGATCATACCCCGGATGTCATCAGCCCCGTGCAGGCCCGCACCCTGCCGGGGCTGTTCCGCGCACGGGTGCGCCGCTCCCCGGCGCGCTGCGCCTATCGCCATTACGACGCGGGCCGCGGCTGGCGGGACACCTCCTGGGCTGATATGGCCCGTGCGGTAGCCCGCTGGCAGCGCGGATTGCTTGGCGAACATCTGCAAGCGGGCGAGCGGGTAGCCGTGATGCTGCGCAACTGCCGCGAGTGGGTCGAATTCGATCAGGCCGCCCTCGGGCTCGGTCTGGTGGTGGTACCTCTTTACACCGACGATCGGCCCGAAAACGCCGTCTATATCCTGCAAAACGCCGGCGTGCGCCTGCTGCTGATCGGCGGCAACGAACACTGGAGGCACCTGCGGCCCCTGCGGGACCAGTTGGGGTTCCTGGTGCGCATACTCACGCTGCAGCCGCTGGATCCGGCGGACACCGATTCGCGCGTGCGCACCGTGGGCCAGTGGCTGCCCGAGACCGATGGGGAACTGATAGCCCGGGAGTCGGCACCCGGCGACCTGGCCACCATCGTGTACACGTCCGGGACCCTGGGCCGTCCGAAAGGGGTCATGCTCAGTCATGCCAACATCCTGTGGAATGCCCATGCCAGTCAGCAGGCGGTGCCGGCCTATCCGGACGATCTGTTCCTGTCCTTTCTGCCACTGTCCCATACCTTCGAACGGACGGTCGGCTACTACGCGCCGATGATGGCCGGTGCGACGGTGGCCTACAACCGTGCCGTCGCCCTGCTGGCCGAAGACCTCAGGACAGTGCGCCCCACCATGCTGATCTCTGTGCCGCGCATCTACGAACGGATCTACAACCGCATCCACCAGCATCTGGCCCACGGTTCCCCGCTGGTCCGCCATCTGTTTCGCTGGACCGTGGACATTGGCTGGCGGCGCTTTCTCGCCGCCCAGGGCCGCAGCCGCCGGAGCGCGACTCTGCTCGCCTGGCCGGCACTCGAACGGCTGGTGGCAGCCCGAATCCTGGCGCGGATGGGCGGTCGTCTGCGGGTGGCCGTGTGCGGCGGCGCACCGCTTCCACCCGCGGTGGGGCGCATGTTCATCGGACTGGGCCTGCCGTTGCTGCAGGGCTATGGGCTTACCGAATGCAGCCCGGTCATCAGCGCCAATCGCATCGAGGACAATGAACCGGCCAGCGTGGGACGTACACTGTCGGATGTGCAGGTGCGGATCGGCTTTGATGACGAATTGCTGGTCAAGAGCCCGGGCGTCATGCTGGGATACTGGCACGACCCGCAGGCCACCGCCGCAGCCATCGACCCGGACGGCTGGCTCCACACCGGCGACAAGGTCCGTATCGAAGAGGGACGCATCTGCATTACCGGTCGCATCAAGGACATCATCGTGCTGGCCAACGGCGAGAAAGTGCCGCCGGCCGACATGGAAATGGCCATCGCCATGGATCCGCTCGTCGAACAGGTCATGGTGATCGGGGAGGCGCGACCGTACCTGAGCGCCCTGCTGGTACTCAACCCGGAGCAATGGCCCGATCTCGCACGCTCTCTGCAACTGGACCCGGACGACCCCGCGGCCCCGTCCGCCGGCGCCGTTCACCGGCTGCTGCTGGACCGCATCGGCGAGCGGCTGAACCAGTTCCCGGGCTATGCCCAGATACGCCGGGTGGCCTGCTTTGTGGAACCGTGGACCGTCGATGAGGGTCTTATGACACCGACCCTGAAACTGAGGCGGGCTCAGGTGATGCAGGCTCACCGCGATATCGTCAACTGGCTGTATGCCGGCCACTGAAGGACCCGACCATGCAGACACCGCCCCCTCCCGATGGCGCGCCGACTCGACTGCCCAAAGACCGTCAGCCCACCTTGCGGGTGATGACCATGTCCTCGGACACCAACGGCTTCGGCGATGTGTTCGGCGGCTGGATCATGGGCCAGGTGGACATCGCCGGCAGTATCGCCGCCTACCGGCGTGCCGGTGGCCGAGTGGTCACCGTTGCCGTCAATTGCTTCGAGTTTCATCAGCCGGTGCTGATCGGCGATCTCATCAGCTGCTATGCCGAAGTGGTGCGCATCGGGCGCACATCCCTCACCGTCCACGTCGAAGTGTATGCCGAACGGGATCGCAACGGACCGCTGTGCCTCAAAGTCACCGAGGCCAATCTCACCTATGTAGCCGTCGGCGAGGACCGACGGCCCAGACCCGTCGACCGCCTCTGATCCGCTCAAGGGTATCCCCGTCGGGCCGATAGCCTCCAAGACCCATTTCCCGGAACCCCCGCGAGGAGAAGCCACCATGGCCGACGACGCCAAGATGTTCGTAGTAATGACCCATGGTCCCAGCGAACCTCAGCGCTGCGCCACACCGTTCTACATGGCCAACGTCGCCGCGGTCATGGAGAACGAAGCCAAAGTGGTCTTTCAGATCGATGGCGTGCTGCTCATGCGCAAGGGCATCGCCGAATCGATAACGGCGTTCGAGGGCGGAAAACCGATCATCGAATTCATCCGCGAGGCGAAAGAGGCAGGAGTACAGCTGTACTGCTGCTCCGCGGCTCTGGAGCGCTACGAAATGACAGAGGATGACCTCATCGACGAATGCGACGGCGTAGTCGGCGCCGCCTGGATGCTCAATGAGTCCCTGGAGGCCGATCTGGTCCTCACCTACTAACCAGCTCCCATAGAAGACACGACCCACGGCAGCGCAAATCGCTGGGATGCCGACTGAGGCGCAGGCCTGCAACAGTCGCTACCGAATTGCACTCTGCGTCGTGCGCCTCACCCTGGCGCCCGGCCGCAAGAGCCCGCCGTCACCGTAGGTTTGGCTGAGCTGAGCGCAGCGAGGTCCAGTCAGTCTCCGTAGTCAGGGTTGCCTTGCCCCGGTGACGGCCATCAGGGAAACTCAGGGCGCCCGAAAAAATGCCCCTGCGCCCAGTCGATGCCCATGTCCTGCAGGATGAGTGCCGTTGGTTTGTCTTCGACACCTTCAGCGACAGTGATCACGCCCAGACGCCGTGCAGTTGCCTGTATACCTTCCACAATGGTTCGCACCTTGGATTCGGAACGAATGCGCCCGATCAGGTGCCGTTCCAGCTTCAGGTAGGCGACCGGTAAATCGGCGAAATAGCGAAACGAGGAATAGCCGCTTCCGAAATCGTCAATGGCCAGCTGCATGCCGAAATCCAGCAACGGCTGAAGCGCGACCAGAGCCTGCATGGCATCGCCCAGAAACTGCCGTTCGGTAATCTCAAGCACCAGCGGCTTGCGATCGCCGAGCGCTTCGACACAGGCGCTGCAGTTCTCCTCGGCCATGCGCATGATCTGTTCGACCAGCTCGGGATGCCGGAGCAGGTCGGCGGAGACGTTCACGAAATGCTGACGCACGTCGCCTTGCAACACCTGCGCGACGCAACGCTTGACGCTTTGGGTGACAATCTCGAAGTCCACCCGGTGGATCATCTGCATCTGGCTGGCAGCCTCGATGAACCGTCCTGCGTAGGTCACCTGTCCATCGGGGCTCACTAGCCGGGCCAGCGCTTCCTCGGCAACCACCTGACCGGTGGCCAGCTCCACGATGGGCTGATAGGCCGGCTGCAGGCGCCCGTCCTGGAGCGCCGATCGCAACTGGGTCGCCACCGGCAGCACCGCCCCGGTGGTCGCGCCGCCGCCCAGTACCCGGTTGCGGCCGCTGCGTTTGGCCTCGTACAGATTGGCATCAGCGGCGCTGATCAGACGACTGAGCTCCTGGCCGTCCTGGGGATAGCTGGCAACACCCGCGGTCAGCGTGACCTCAACATCCCATTCGCCCGCGCTCTGCGGCTTTCCGCCCACCCCGGCGCGCAGCCGCTCGGCAATGCTCAACGCCTCGGTCTGACCGGTTTCCGGCAACAGCCCGAGAAACTCCTCGCCTCCCCAACGGCCGAGCCAGTCGCCGTCGCGCAGCGCCGACTGGGCCGCGCGCGCCACTCCCACCAGCACCTGGTCGCCCGCGATGTGCCCGTAGCTGTCGTTGATGAGTTTGAAATGGTCCAGGTCGAACAGCACCAGGCTGTACGGCCTGCCGTTACGTGACGCCCGGGCATGCTCGCGTTCCAGCGCCTCGACCATGGCACGCCGGTTCGGCAACCCCGTCAGGTGGTCGAAGGTCGCGATTTCCTGCAGTCGATGACGCAGATCAGCCTGTTCCAGGGCCACCTGCCCAAGGTGGGCGAAGGCCCGGAACGGTTCGGCGCCCAGCCTCAGAAAATACTCCGGGTCGTCGGCATACACGTTGACCACGCCCGCGGGAGCCGCGTCGGCAGTGCCAAACGGCAGGCTGATGCTGGATTCCAGGCCGTACCCGAGAGCGGCATCCCGATATGGAATGCAGGTCGGATCGGTACGGATGCGCGCCAGGACGGGGCGGCCCAGGGTCAGCGCCCGGCGGGTGGGAGCACGCCCTTCCACCGGACTGTTGCCCAGCGTGAACTCCGCCGCGAAGGCGCGTGCGCGTCCCGAGGCATAGGCCGGGCGAATGAATTCAGCGCCCGGGTCCCCCAGATACATCCACGCCAGCAGAATATGGGGCGAGGCGGCCGCCAACGCGTCACAGGTCCGGCTCAGGATGGATTCCGCATCCTGGCCCTGCGCGAGATCGGCAGTGGCGGCCAGTAGTGCTTTGCTGAGCGCATCACGTTCATGCAGCAGACGAGCCGCAGTCCTGAGCGATGCCGTGGAGACTTGGGACACATCCCGGCCTATTGAGCCAAATGAAACTCTGCTGCAACTATACAGCCATTAAAATCACTTATAACACATGTGAGAGCTTACCGGGGACATATTCTACCTCACTTCGAAATGGGCACCTACGGACCGCCGACACGGATTTGAAGCGCCTTGCAGCGGCCGGCATAGAAGCGCAGGTCCTCCACCACCGCATCCGCGACCAGGCCACCCTCGCTGAACTCCAATGCGACCCCGTGTCCGTCCGCGCGCACAACGCGCCCCCCGAGCTGGCGTGAAAAGCTGATGTTGCTTTGCCGGACATGAAACCGCAGGGTGATGGCCGCGCCGGTCCTGAGGCCGCCCGCGCCGTCGCTGAGCACGACATACGCACCCCGGCTGCTGATATCGCGGATCAGCCCGTGGCGCGGACCGCAGCCGCGCCCGATCACGGTCACTTCAACCGAGACGCGAGCGCGCCGTGCACGGCGCTGGTCAGCGAATGATGGACTCAACGTCAGGAATCTCCCGGGAAAGGACGCAGCCCCTGCCCGGGGCCTTGGCGCTCGACTCTGCAAGCGCTGGCGGCCCGCAGCCGGAAAACTTGAGCCGGAATGCGCGTCCCGGGCGAGTCAGAAGGGGGTGACGGAGACGCCGAACAACGAAGTGAAATTTGCGGTAGTGGCTTCGGCGATGCGTTCCAGGGGCTCACCCCGCAACTCGGCGATGAACTCGGCGACGTGCCGTACATAGGCCGGCTGGTTGGGCCGCCCCCGGTGGGGCACCGGCGCCAGATAGGGGGAATCCGTCTCCACCAGCATGCGATCCAACGGCACGCGCTGCGCGACGTCCTGCAGTTCGCGGGCACTCTTGAAGGTCACGATGCCCGAAAACGAGATGTAGAAACCCAGGTCCATGGCCCGCCGGGCCATGTCCCAGTCTTCCGCAAAGCAGTGCATGACACCGCCGGCCTCTCCCGCCCGTTCCTCGGCCAGCACCGCGAGGGTGTCTTCCCGGGCTTGGCGCGAATGGATGATCAGCGGCTTGCCGCAGCCCCTGGCGGCCGCGATGTGCCGCCGCAGACGGTCTCGCTGCCATTCCAGATCGCCCTCACTGCGAAAGTAATCCAGACCGGTCTCGCCGATGGCCACCACCCGCGGATCGCGGGCCAGCGCCAGAAGTTCCTCGGTGTCGGGGTCCTTCCCCTCCCGTTCGTTGGGATGGACCCCCACCGACACCGACACGTTCCGGTGGCCAGCCGTAAGGGCGCACATGGCCGGGTAGTCTTCCAGGTTCACCGACACGCACAGCATATGGGCGACGCCGTTGCCACGGGCCGCCTCCAGAAAGGCCTCGAGGCCGCCCCTGTCCGCGGACAGGTCAAGCATATCCAGATGACAGTGGGAATCGACGAGCAACGGGAAAGGAGCGGTCATGGTGAAAATTCAGGGCGGCGGACGGGCGTCCATGCTACTGGAGGCCATGGCGGGATGAAAGGGCCCGGCGCGCGGCCGGCAAGCCCCTACATGGTGTGGGTCGGGCGGTCGGCCTGCAGAGCGCCGGCCAGGTACCCTTCGATCTTGCTGCGCACGGCACCGCCGTCCTGGTCGCTGAACTGCACCCCGATGCCGGCGGTACGATTGCCCTGTGCCCCGCGCGGCGTGATCCATATGACCCGGCCGGCGACCGGTATTTTCTCCGGCTCCTCCATCAGGGTGAGAAGCATAAAGACCTCGTCGCCCAGTTCGTAGCTCTTGTTGGTGGGGATGAACAACCCACCATGCTTCACGAAGGGCATATAGGCGGCATAGAGAGCGCCCTTGTCTTTGATCGTAAGCGAGAGAATTCCCTGGCGGGGCCCTGCACGCTTTATCATGGTCGCACCTGCCTCTGTCTGCCGTGTCGGGCCGCTCCCATCTGGGCCCAGCCAATCAGAACATCTTCGAAGAGCAACTGCCGGTTGACACTGGTTGCCGCCAGCCGGCGGGCGGTCCAGAGTTGATCCAGCAGCGCGTGGAGATCTTTCGAGTCTACCCTCTCTGCCAGCGCCATCAAACCGTCCCGCAGATCGCTGTTGCGCAGTCCCGCAGGCTGCGGCCCGGACTTCAACCGGATCATGTCCATGACCCAGGCGGTGAACCACTGCAGGGACTCGATATTCTTGTCCTGGGCCCATTCCGCTGCCGCGGTGAGGACCTCGGTGCGCCCCTCGAACAGGGCGGTCAATTCCGCGAACCGTTCATGTCGCCGGGTGATCACATCAGTCCGGGCGAGTTCCAGCGCCAACAGGGGTGCCCCCGCTGCCAGATCCAGGAGCAAGGCGGCCTGCTCCGGCGTCGCCAGCTGAGCCGTCAACCACTCCTGCGCCATGTCACGGGCCGGCACCGCCAATCGGATCTGCTGGCAGCGGCTGCGCACGGTCGCCGGCAACGCCGCCGGCCGCTCGCTGACCAACACCAGCACTGTGTTATCGGAGGGTTCCTCCAGAGTCTTTAGCAGACTGTTGGCCGCCGCCGCATTCATCCGGTCGGCGGGCACCAGAACGGCCACCTTGAAGCCGCCGGCATGGCTGCTCAGGCTCAGGTCCGCGCACAACGACCGGATCTGATCCACCACGATAGCCTTGCCCTCCTCCGCCGGCACCACCTTGAGGGCGTCGGGGTGGCTCCCGGCCGCGAACAGCGTGCACCCCACACACGCCCCACAGCCCCGCCCGGAAACCGTGGGGCTGTCACACAGCAGTGCCTGGGCCAGCATCTGGGCAAAGCGCCCTTTACCCAGTCCGCCAGCGCCGGTGAGCAGCAGGGCGTGGGGAAATCGCCCCTCGCGGCGCCGTTCCCGGAGACTGTCCCAGTGCGCCGTCCACCAGGGCAGGATGTCGTTCATAGATTCCATAAGTTCCGTGACTTACCTGGCACACCTCATGTGAGCAATCACCCGGATAACCCGATTCGGGTCAGTGCTCTAATATCCATTTATATCAATTACTAATAATTCTTTACTGATCTCATTTCTAGGAATGAGATCATTTGCCTGCCAGTACGCTGCCCAGTGCCTCCTCCAATTGCGCCTGCACCTGCGCCAGCGGCAAGGAGGCATCCACCACCCGGTAACGAAGGGGTTCGGCCTCGGCGCGCTCCAGGTACGCCTGCCTGACGCGTTCGAAGAAGTCGCCCGCCTCCTGTTCGAAGCGATCGGGCGCGCTGCGCCCGCTGGCTCGCTCCAGACCCACGGCGATCGGCACATCGAGCAGCAGGGTCAGATCCGGGCGCAGGTCCCCCTGCACCCAGTCCTCCAGCAGTCCGATGCGTTCCGGCGGCAGGCCCCGGCCGCCGCCCTGATAGGCATAGGTCGCGTCCGTGAACCGATCGCACAACACCCAGTGCCCCGCCTCCAGCGCAGGCAGAATGCGACGGGCGAGATGCTCGGCACGGGCCGCAAACATCAGCAACAGTTCGCAGTCCGCGCTCATGCCGCGATACTCGGGTGCCAGCAGCAGACCACGAATGGCTTCGGCCAGGGGCGTGCCCCCGGGCTCGCGGGTCACCACCACCCCGTGCCCCGCCGCTTCGATGCGCGCGCGCAGGTATTCCATGTTGGTGGTCTTGCCGACCCCCTCCCCGCCTTCCACCGTAATGAACTTACCGGGAACCGGCACCATTGGCCTCCTTGGATTTGGAGTCTTCGTGAAGCTGATAGCGCCGCACCGCCGCATCATGTTCGGCCAGGGTGCGCGAGAAGTGATGGTGGCCGTCTCCCCGCGCCACGAAATACAGGCTGTCTCCCGCCGCCGGATGCAGGACGGCATGAATGGAATCCCCGCTGGGCAGCGCGATCGGCGTCGGCGGCAGGCCGTTGCGTGTATAGGTGTTGTAGGGGGTATCCTTGCGCAAGTCCTTGGCATGCAGCCTGCCCTCGAAACCGGGACCGAGGCCGTAGATCACGGTGGGATCGGTCTGCAGGCGCATGCCGCGCTTCAGGCGCCGGATGAACACCCCGGCGATACGCGGGCGTTCCGACTCAACCGCGGTCTCCTTCTCCACGATCGACGCCAGAATCAACGCCTGGTAGGGCGTCTTCAGGGGCAGGCCGGCTGTGCGCTGCTGCCACTGCGCTTCGAGCCGCTGGGCCATCATGCCATAAGCCCGCTGCAGAAACGCCACGTCGCTGGTGCCGCGGGGAAAATGATAGGTGTCCGGATAGAAGCGGCCTTCGGGCGCCTCGCCGGGGTGTCCAAGGCGCGCCATGATCTGCTTGCCGGTAAGGCCCTGGAGGGTATGGGCCAGAGCCGTGTCCCCGTTGACGGCTGCCATGACCTCACGGAACGTCCAGCCCTCCACCAGTGTGAGCGAATGCTGGATAACCCGACCCTCCACCAGCATCTTCAGCAGATCGGCGGGCCGCATCTGCGGGGTCAACCTGTACTCGCCTGCCTGAATCTTGGCCGCGTAGCCGTCTTCGCGTCCCATCCAGGCCAGAAACCGCGGGTGGGAAAGGATGCCGCGTCGGGACAGATCCCGCGCCAGTTCATGCAACGAGGCGCCGGGGGCGACATCGTAGACCATACCCTGGGCCGGCACCGCGAGGGGCGTCTGGAGAAACGACCGATAGCTCATGATGACCCAGGCAGCCGCGAAGCTTGCCACCAGCACGAGCACCCCGAGCAACCGGAAAAGCACGTCGATGCGGCCGGTCGGTGGGGGTGCGTCTGTGTTGGAGCCGTGCTCTACCATAGGCTGGTGGTCGATGGCCCCCCGGCGTCGCGTATCAGCGCCTGGACCAACCGCTGCGTGGTCGGGCCAATGGGCCAACGCTGATCGCCCAGAGACGTGACCGGCCACAGTCCGATCACACTGTTGGTGAGGAACACCTCTTGCGCACGCTCGATGTCGGCCATGTCCAGCGCCGCCTCACGGCAGGGTATACCCACGGCCTGCGCCAGTTCCATCATCCGAGCTCGGATGATGCCAGCGACCCCGCAGGTTGACAAATCGGGGGTGCGCAACGCGCCATTCTCCACCAGGAACAGATTGCTCATGGTTCCTTCCACGACCCGCCCGCGGCTGTCGAACATCAGCCCTTCCGCAACGTTCGGATCGGACCATTCCGCGCGTGCAAGCACCTGCTCCAGCCGGTTCAGATGCTTGATGCCCGCGAGCGCGGCATTGGGGCTCAGGCGCTGGCCGCACAGACCCACCCTGACGCCCTCGAACCGCCAGGCACCCGGGTATTCGGGCCACGGATGGCATGACACGATGCGTGTCGGCACGGGACGTGCCGGCGGCGGATAACCTCGACCTCCGACCCCTCGGGTCATCACGATCTTGACCACCCTCCGGTCGGTCTGCGCACACAGGGCGGCGGTCTCGCTGAGCAGCCCGGCAGGATCGGGAACGGGGATGGCGAGTCGCCGGCAGCCCTCCTGCAGGCGCTGCATGTGGGCCTGCCAGTACAGGGGCCGACCGGCAATGACCGCCAGCGTCTCGAATACGCCATCGCCGTATTGCAGACCCCGGTCGAAGACCGAAATCTGGTCACCCGGGCTACCGTTGATCAGACAGTGGGCGTGGTTTTCGTCGGCCATGGGAAGACTCCGCGCACGGGCGCACCGCAGTGCGCGGCCGGCAAGCGAAGTGACGGGCCGCGCGACGCCCGACCAAGGCGCGGCGGCGGACAGCCCCTGCGCTCAGCCCAGACGACGCAGCACCAGCGTGCCGTTGGTGCCGCCGAAGCCGAACGAGTTCGACATGGCGATATCGATGCTCATCTGACGGGCGGTATTGGGCACGAAGTCGAGGTCGCACTCGGGATCGGGATTGTCCAGGTTGATGGTGGGCGGCGCGACTTGGTCGCGTATCGCCAGCGCCGTGAACACCGCCTCGACGCCCCCTGCCGCCCCCAGCAGATGGCCGGTCATGGACTTGGTGGAACTGACCGCCACCTTGGAGGCGTGGTCACCGAAGCAGGCCTTGATGGCCTGGCTCTCGGCACTGTCGCCAGCCGGGGTGGAGGTGCCGTGGCCGTTGATGTAATCCACATCGGTGGTATTGAGCTCCGCGTCGGCCAGAGCGGCCCGCATGCACTGCACGGCGCCCTCGCCACCTTCACGGGGCTGGGTCATGTGGTAGGCGTCGCCGCTCATGCCGAAGCCGGCCACTTCCGCATAGATGTTCGCGCCGCGCCGCTTGGCATGTTCGTACTCCTCAAGCACCACCACGCCGGCCCCGTCGCTGAGCACAAACCCATCACGGTCGCGGTCCCAGGGCCTGCTGGCCGCCTGGGCGTCATCGTTGCGCGTGGACAGGGCCCGCGCTGCCGCAAAACCGCCCAGGCCGGTGGGTGTGGTCGCGTACTCCGAACCCCCTGCGATCATCACATCGGCGTCGTTGTAGGCGATGATGCGGGCTGCGTCCCCGATGCTGTGGGTGCCGGTGGCACAGGCGGTGACCAGTGAAATGTTGGGGCCCCGGAACCCGTACATGATCGACAGGTTGCCGGAGATCATGTTGATGATGCTGCTTGGCACAAAGAACGGCGAGATCTTGCGCGGTCCGCCGTCCAGGAATGCCTTGTACTGCTTTTCGATGCTGGAAATGCCCCCGATACCCGAGCCGATGGACACGCCGACACGGGCGGCATTCTCATCGCTGACTTCCAGTCCGGCATCACGGATCGCCTGGCAGGCGGCGGCGATCCCGTAATGGATGAACGGGTCCATCTTGCGGGCTTCTTTCGGCGAAATGTATTCGCTCACGTCGAAGTCGCGGACTACGCCCCCGAAGCGCACCGGAAATGCCGACACATCGAACTGGGTGATGGGGCCGATACCGCTCTTACCCGCAACGATGTTGTCCCACGCTTCTTTTACGCTAAGCCCTACCGGGGAAACGATTCCCAACCCGGTGATGACGACGCGACGCTTAGACAAGGGCCTGTCCTCTATCGATTGGTCACCGCATGGCAACCGATAGTCGAAAAGAAAAGGCCGCAACCACGTCGTGGCAGCGGCGGCCTTGTTGCAATGGATTCAATCAGCCCTGGTGGGCGTTGATGTAATCGATCGCCTGCTGCACGGTGGTGATCTTCTCAGCCTCTTCATCGGGAATTTCGCACTCGAATTCCTCTTCCAGGGCCATCACCAGTTCGACCGTATCCAGGGAGTCAGCGCCGAGATCGTCCACGAACGAAGACTCGGTGGTCACCTCTTCTTCCTTCACACCGAGCTGCTCAACAACGATCTTCTTGACGCGTTCTTCAACGGTACTCATGATAAATGTTTCCTCCCAACGAGAAGTCGCGCAGCCTGCGCTGCGGGCGGTATTGTATTGAAAAGAGGTTTGTCAATCCAGTGCAAACCATCACTTTACCCCCTGAACGGGGCACCGTGAGCCGGCATTATAGACAACATTGTGCCGTTTCCCATTCCCTGAAAATTCATGTCATTGAATCCGAAAAATAAGAGCTTGTTCCAACAAATCGCGCCCATTTCAGGGCATATGCATGCCGCCGTTCACATTAATCGTCTCACCGGTCACGTAAGCCGCCTCCGATGAGGCCAGGAATGCGACTGCACAGGCGATATCACGAGCGTCTCCAAGGCGTCCCAGCGGGATCTGGGTCAGCAGCAGCTCGCGCTGCTCCTCGCCCAGCGCCCGGGTCATGTCCGTGTCAATGAATCCGGGCGCCACCGTATTGACGGTGATTCCCCGCGAACCCACTTCGCGGGCCAGGGATTTGGAGAACCCGATCATACCCGCCTTGGCGGCCGCATAGTTGGTCTGCCCGGGATTTCCCGTCAAACCCACCACCGAGGCGATGTTGATGATACGCCCATGGCGCGCCTTCATCATGCCCCGCAGACAGGCCTTGCTGAGCCGATATACCGAGCTGAGATTGGTGTCGAGGACGCTCGACCACTCGTCCTCCTTCATGCGCATGAGCAGATTGTCGCGGGTTATGCCGGCATTGTTGACCAGCACCGTCGGTGCGCCGAAATCCGCTTCCACAGCCTTTATCAACCCTTCGATGGAGGCACCGTCGGTCACGTTCAGAACCCGTCCCGCACCCTTGACGCCGGCCGCCTCAAGGGCCTCTGCGATAGCCTGCGCACCCGCTTCAGTGGTGGCGGTTCCGATCACCGTCGCACCGCGCGCACCGAGTTCGTGGGCGATGGCCTTGCCGATGCCGCGGCTGGCGCCGGTGACCAATGCAATCTCTTTGTCCAGCGACATGTACCTCTCCCGGTGTCCTGTTCCGAATTCGCTCACTGGCCCGGCATGGCATCGAGGGCCTGATCCAGCGTGACCGGATCATAGACCGCCAGTGCGGTCATGCTCTTGTCGATGCGTTTGCACAGAGCGGTCAGCACCTTGCCGGGACCGGCCTCGACGACTGTAGTCACGCCGTGCCGCGCCATGGCCTGCAGCGTCTCCACCCAGCGCACGGGGCTGAAAAGCTGCATGGCCAGCACATTGCGAATCGAGGCCGCATCCTCGTAGCTTGCCACGTCCACGTTGTGCAGGACGGGGATCTTGGGAGCTCCGAAACCGACCGTATCCAGCGTGTGGGCAAAGGCATCGGCGGCCGGTCGCATGAGGATGCAATGGGAGGGCACGCTCACCGGCAGCGGCACAGCGCGTTTTGCGCCGGCGGCTTTGGCGTTCTCGATCGCCCGCTGCACCCCACCCGCGTGGCCGGCGATCACTACCTGACCCGGAGCATTGAAATTGACGGCGGACACCACCTCGGAGCCGGCGGCCTCGGTGCAGGCACGCTTCACAGCAGCATCGTCCAGCCCCAGGATCGCCGCCATGGCCCCGACGCCGGCGGGTACCGCCTCCTGCATGCGGCGAGCCCGTTCGGCAACCAGTGCCACGCCAGCGGCCAGATCCAGGGAATCCGCACAGACCAGGGCCGTGTACTCCCCCAGACTGTGACCGGCCATCACGGCGGGCCGCGGACCGCCCAACGCCCGCCAGACCCGCCAGACGGCCACACCGGCCGCCAGCATCGCGGGCTGGGTGCGATCGGTACGGTTCAGATCCTGTTCCGGGCCGCCCTGAACGAGCTTCCAAAGATCGTAGCCCAGCGCGTCAGAGGCTTCGTCGAAAGTATCAGTCACTTCCCGGAAGCGCTCACCCAGGGCGTGAAGCATACCAACCGCCTGGGAGCCCTGACCGGGAAAGATCACCGCCAACTGCGTGCTCACTACCTGTTCACTCGCGCTCATGAATCGCCCGCTTTCCACTATGCTCGACCGCCATCAGTACTTCAGCAGGGCCGACCCCCAGGTGAATCCACCGCCGAAGGCCTCCATCAAGAGGGTCTCTCCCCGCCGCACCCGGCCATCGCGCACCGCCGCATCGAGCGCCAGCGGCACCGAAGCGGCCGACGTGTTGCCATGCTCGTCCACGGTAACGACTACCCGGTCCATGGGCATCTTGAGCTTGCGCGCAGTGGCTTGGATGATCCGGATATTGGCCTGGTGGGGAATCAGCCAGTCGACATCCGACTTCTTCATGTGATTGGCGTGCAGCGTCTCGTCGACGATCCGTCCGAGGGTATTGACGGCCATCTTGAACACTTCGTTGCCCTTCATCTGCATGTAAGCCTGGCCCTGCTGAACCAGGTCGTAGCCCTGGGAAATGCCGGCCGGCACCGTCAACAGGTGCTCATAGCTACCATCGGCATGCAGGTGGGTGGACAGAATGCCGGGCTCGGGACTGGCTTCCAGCACCACGGCACCGGCGCCGTCGCCAAACAGCACGCAGGTCGAGCGATCCGACCAGTCCACGATGCGCGAGAGCGTCTCCGCACCGACCACCAGCGCACAACGGGCGCTGCGGCTGCGTATGAATTTGTCCGCCACCCCCAGTGCATAGACAAACCCGGTGCATACCGCCTGCAGGTCAAAGGCGGCACAGCCATGAATATCCAGGCGCTGCTGGAGCAGGCAGGCCGTGCTGGGAAACACCCGGTCCGGGGTGGTGGTGGCAACGATCACCAGGTCCACGTCCCGCGGGCTGCGTCCCGCCGCTTCCAGGGCGCTCCGCGCCGCCCGCTCGGCCAGATCACAAGTGGTCTGGCCTTCAGCAGCGATATGCCGTTTGCGGATGCCGGTACGATCTCGAATCCACTCGTCCGTGGTATCGACCATCTTTTCCAGATCGTGATTGCTGAGCACCTTCTCCGGAAGGTAGCTGCCCGTGCCTGTGATGCGCGCGTAGGTCAAACCGCTTGCCTTTCGGTAAGTAGGACTTCCAATTGATGGTCGATACGCTCCGGAAGGGCCTTTTGCGCCTCCAGGATTGCCACCTCGATGGCGTTGGCGAACGCCACCGTGTCCGCGCCGCCATGGCTCTTGATCACGATGCCGCGCAGACCGAGCAGACTGGCGCCGTTGTAGCGCCGCGGATCGATCCGGCGCCGGAATGCTTTCAGAACGGGCAACGCAAACAGGCCGGCCAGGCGGGTCAGCAGATTTCTCGACAACTCGCGCTTCATGTAGTGGCTCACCATCTTCGCGACCCCTTCGCTCGTCTTCAGGGCCACGTTGCCCACGAACCCGTCGCACACCGCCACGTCCACGCCGCCCTTGTAGACGTCGTCGCCTTCCACGAATCCGACATAGTTCAGGGAACTGCTGCCCAGCAGCCGGGCGGCTTCCTTGACCTGGTCGTTGCCCTTGATCTCTTCCTCGCCGATGTTGATCAGACCCACTCGCGGGCGATCCATACCATCGGCGACGGAAGCCAGCACCGAACCCATGACCGCGAACTGGAACAGGTGTTCGGCACTGCAGTCCACGTTGGCGCCCAGGTCCAGCATCCACGTGTGGCCTTCGATGGAGGGAATGGCGGTGATAATCGCGGGCCGGTCGATGCCGGGCAACGTCTTCAGCACGTAACGGGCGGTGGCCATCAGTGCCCCCGTATTGCCCGCACTGACGCAGGCATGGGCCTGCTCCTCCTTGACCAGATTGATGGCCACCCGCATCGACGAGTCCTTCTTGAAACGCAGCGCCTGCGAGGGTGACTCGCCCATCTCCACCTGCTGGGAGGCGTGCAGAATCTGCAGGTTGTCGCCCGGACTTCCGCCTGCGCTTTCCAGCATTTCGGTCAGACGCCCCTGGTCACCCACCAGCACCAGGCGCACGTCATCGCGCCGCCCCAGTATGGCCAGGGCCGCGGATATCACCACTTCGGGGCCATGATCGCCGCCCATTGCGTCCAGGGCGATGGTCAGTTTCCCGTTCATGGGAACACGGAACGGTGGCTAATCACCGGCGGGATGTCAGAAAACGCGAACGTGGGCGTCGACCGGGCCGGCGACCGCAACGTGCGGCCGTCCGGAGCCTCCGGTCTCAGTCTTCTTCCCGGGACAGGACTTTGCGGCCACGGTAGTAGCCATCGGGGCTGATATGGTGGCGCAGATGGGTCTCGCCGGTGGTGGGTTCCACCGACAGTGCTTTGGCCGTAAGGCCGTCGTGGGCCCGGCGCATGTCACGCTTGGCGCGAGTCTTTCGATTCTGTTGAACTGCCATAGCTAAATAACTCCTAAAGACGACATTCAAGAACGACGTTTAAAATCCGCCAGCACCGCGAACGGGTTCTTTCGAGCTTCCTCGATGGCGCCCTTTTCGGACTCAATCACGCGACATTCGCTGACATCGACGTGCATGGGCACGATGGGCAGGGCCAGCAACAGCTCGTCCTCCACCACCTGCGCCAGTGCAACCTCGCCGGCCTCGACCACCAGGGGCTCATAGCTCTCCGGCAGCCGTTTCGCTTCATCGAGTCCGCCAACGAGGCCAAGCCGGACGTCGACATCCACCGCCAGCGCCATGGGCTCCAGACAACGCTGGCACTGCAGCGTCAGCTCGCCCTGGATACGTCCCGTCAGGTAACGGACCTGGTCTGCGTCGGTACCCAGAGTCAGGTCGACGGCTACCTGTCCTTCGCTGTCGAGCAGCACCTCCGCCAGGCGCGGCATTTTGGCCAGCTCGAGCCGTCCGGCGAAAACCGCACCGGACCGGGCCAGCGCCATGGCAGCGATATGATCCGGCAATCGATCCGACATAAGCTGACAATCTTAGCTTGCGATGCTGCCGCTGTCAAAATGAGTGAGCCGCAAAATGTCCACTCCCCCAGGCAGTTATTGACAAGCCCGAACGGTTTCCGTAGAAGGTCAAGGAGCTGGCGGGCCGGGTCGATCGGGGCGCCCCGTTTCGGCTGTCCAATGCCAACCACCCTGCACGCTGGAATCCGTCCGTTGATCAAGAAGCTGCTCATCGCAAACCGGGGGGAGATCGCGGTCCGGATCGTCCGTGCCTGCGCGGAAATGGGCATTACCTCGGTGGCCATCTATACGGATGCGGACCGCCATGCCCTGCACGTGCGCAAAGCCGACGAAGCCTACAACATCGGGCCGGATTCGGTAGCCGGCTACCTGAACGCGCACCGCATCGTAAACCTGGCCACAGCCACAGGCTGTGACGCACTTCACCCCGGCTACGGATTTCTGTCCGAAAATCCCCTCCTCGCCGAGATCTGCGAACGTCGGGGCATCCTTTTCGTGGGCCCCAGCGCCGGGGTGATCCGGCGCATGGGCGACAAGACCGAAGCACGCCGCTGCATGCAGAAGGCCGGCGTACCGGTGGTTCCCGGCAGCGAGGGCAATGTGGAGAACGTCGACCACGCGGTGGCGCTGGCCGACGGCATCGGCTACCCGGTCATGCTGAAAGCCACCTCCGGTGGCGGCGGCCGCGGCATCCGCCGCTGCGATTCGGCCCAGGAACTGCGCCGCCAGTTCGATAGGGTCTTGTCCGAGGCAACGAAGGCGTTCGGCTGCGCGGATGTGTTCGTCGAAAAGTGCGTCGAGCACCCGCGGCACATCGAGGTGCAGATCCTGGCCGACAGCCACGGCAACGTAATCCACCTGATGGAGCGGGACTGTTCCATCCAGCGACGCCACCAGAAACTCATCGAGATCGCCCCGTCGCCCCAGCTCAACGACGACCAACGCACATTGCTCGGCGACTATGCGGTACGTGCCGCCCGCGAAGTCGGCTACGTGAATGCGGGAACGGTGGAATTTCTGATGGACCGCGACCAGCGCTTCTACTTCATGGAGATGAACACCCGTCTGCAGGTGGAGCATCCGGTCACCGAGGAGATCACGGGCGTCGACATCGTGCAGGAGCAGATCCGCATAGCGGAGGGCAGGGTACTGCAGTACCGCCAGGACGACATCCGGCGCCGCGGCTTCGCAATGGAATTCCGCATCAACGCCGAGGACCCGAAGAACGACTTTCTGCCCAGCTTCGGACGTATCACCCGCTATTTCGCACCCGGGGGGCCCGGAGTGCGCACCGACGCGGCCATCTACACCGGTTATCACATCCCCCCCTATTACGACTCCATGTGTGCCAAACTCATCGTGTGGGCGCGAACCTGGGAAGATCTGCTCAACCGGGCGCACCGGGCGCTGAACGACATGGCCGTTTACGGCGTCAAGACCACCATACCGTACTACCTCGAGATACTGGAGGTTCCGGAATTTCGCGAGGGGAAATTCGATACCGGGTTCGTGGAGTCGCATCCGGAACTGGTGAACTACTCCACCAGCCGGCCGACCCAGGAAATGGCCGCCGTCATTGCGGCCTCGCTGGCGGCCCACCTGGGACTTTAGCCCGCATTGTTCCACCAGACAGCCGGGATCGGACCCACGGCATTGGAACGGCTCGATGACATGAGCCCCACAATCGACACTCTGCCAACCGGCATGCCCTGCCGCATCTACGGCAGGAAACGCGGGCTGACACCGCACGACGCCGACTAAACACAGCACGAGACTGCGCCATGTCCAAGGTCCACATCACCGATGTCATTCTGCGTGACGCCCACCAGTCGCTGATCGCCACGCGCATGCGGACCGAGGACATGCTGCCCATTTGCGAACCCCTGGACCAGGCGGGCTACTGGTCACTGGAAGTCTGGGGCGGCGCCACGTTCGACGCCTGCCTGCGCTACCTCAAGGAAGACCCCTGGGAACGGCTGAAAGCCTTGCGCAAGGCGCTGCCGCACACCCGCCTGCAGATGCTGCTGCGCGGTCAGAACCTGCTCGGCTATCGCCACTACTCCGATGACGTGGCGCGGGCGTTTGTGGGCCGCGCGGCGGACAACGGTATCGATGTGTTCCGCATCTTCGATGCCCTCAACGACACCCGCAATCTGCGCACCTGCATCGAGGCGGTCAAATCAGTGGGCAAACACGCCCAGGGCGCCATTTCCTATACCACCAGCCCGGTGCATGGCATTCCCCAGTTCGTCGCCATGGCCAGGGAGCTGGAAACCATGGGCTGCGACAGCATCGTCATCAAGGACATGGCCGGGCTGCTCACCCCCTACGTGACGGCCGAACTGGTCGCCAGCCTCGTGGCGGCAGTGAAGGTGCCGGTGCATCTGCACATGCACGCCACGGCCGGCGTCGCGGAGATGTGTCATCTGAAGGCCATCGAAAACGGCTGCCGCCACATCGACACCGCCATCTCCGCCTTTGCGGGCGGCGCCAGCCACGCACCCACCGAAAGCATGGTGGCGGCCTTGCGGGGCACGCAATACGACACCGGGCTGGACCTCCAGCACCTCCAGCAGATCGGTTTCTATTTCCGCGAGGTACGCAAGAAATACCACCAGTTCGAAAGCGAGTTCACCGGCCTGGACACGCGGGTGCAGATCTACCAGGTGCCCGGCGGCATGATTTCCAATCTTTACACCCAGCTGCGCGAACAGGGCGCCCTGCAGCGCATGAACGAAGTCCTGGAAGAGATCCCGCGGGTGCGCGAGGACCTGGGCTACCCGCCCCTGGTCACGCCCACCTCGCAGATCGTGGGTACCCAGGCCGTACTGAACGTGCTCACCGGCTCGCGTTACAAGACCATCACCAATGAAGTGAAACTCTACCTGCAGGGGCGTTACGGACGCACACCCGGACCCGTGAACCGGATCGTGCGCCAACAGGCCATCGGCAACGAAGACGTCATCGATGTGCGCCCCGCCGATCTGATCAAGGCCGAGATGGAAACGCTCAAGGACGAGATCGGCGCGCTGGCGACCTCCCAGGAGGACATCCTCACCTACGCCATGTTCCCGGAGATCGGTCGGGAATTCCTCAGACAGCGCAGCGAAGGCCGACTGGTGCCCGAGCCTCTGGAGCCGCCCCCCGGAGTCCAGGAAGGCACCCGCACGGCGGCGCCTACCGAGTTCAACGTCACCCTGCACGGCGACACTTACCACATCGAGATTACCGGCACCGGCCATCGCCACATGGACAACCGCCCCTTCTACGTCACCGTGGACGGTGTCCCGGAAGAGATTCTGGTGGAAACGCTGCAGGAAGTGGACACCAGCGGAGTGGAAGCTGCCACCGGCACTGGCACGGCGCCCGTCAAGGGCAGCAAGCGGCCCCGCGCCACCGGCCCCGGCCATGTCACCACTTCCATGCCGGGCACCATCATCGAGGTACTGGTCGCCGAAGGCGATCAGGTGGCGGCCGGCGACCCGCTGCTGGTGACCGAGGCCATGAAGATGGAAACCGAAATCCAGGCGCCCATCGCCGGCACGGTGGCCACCGTGCGGGTGGCCAAGGGCGACAGCGTCAACCCGGACGAGACGCTGATCGAGATCGAGCCCTAGCGCCGCCGTTCCCGAACCAAAAACGGGGCCCTCAGGCCCCGTTTTTGGTGCTCGCCTTACCTGTCCACTCTAGGCGGTTTTGCGATGTCGCGCCAAACCCGCCAAGCCTACCAGACCCGAACCAAACAACCACAACGCACCGGGCAGGGGCACTGCAGCCGGAGCGGCGATGGAAAGCGACGAAAGCGTCGTGCTCGGGCCTGTGCTGGTCTGAACTTGTGCAAAAGTCCCCGTGACGGGTGCGTTGCCCCCATAGAAGGTCACCTTTAATGGAATTGAGGCGGCGCCGAAATCTCCACCGCTACTTCCCTGGCCCGTCACGCCGTTGCCGCCAACCCATTCAGCATCCGCACCGAAGCTGAAGGTATTCCCCACCTGGAATGCACCCCGATCGAACGTGAAAGTCAGCATATTGGGCATCAGTGAGGGGTTATAACCCCCATCCGTGCTGGTATACGGATAGGGCTGGAGCACATGCACCCCGGACGGGTTGTGCAGGTACTGGACATTCAGGTCGGGCCCGTTCGTGCCCAGCTGGTTCGTATCGAAATTGAAATACGAACTGTAGCCCCCAGTAATGTCAGCGGAGAGGTCATAGGTAATCGATGCAATCGACGGTCCTCCTTCACCCTGATAGCTAACCGTGTAGAAATTCTGGGTTAGCACGGTGGTGTAGGTATGGTCGGGGTTCTCCACCGTCGAGGCGCTGTACTGACCGTCAGTGGTGGCCGTCAAGGTGGCGGCCGACGCCGCTCCGGCGCCTCCCAATGCCAAGGCGCTGGCTGCGGCACCGGCCAGCACGAGCTTCAGGCATTTCTTCATAAAACAGTCCTCCGAGATGCAGACATCTTTGTCTAGTTGTTCTTCTTCAAACTCAAAGACCTTGACCAGGACAACAGCGCCCCGGCTTCAGCGGCATGGGCCCGTGCCATGCAAGTCTGGTTCCACAAGCCAATAATCAATGGCATTTCAATGCGTTAGTAGACCCCGCCCAAACGCCAAGGGTCACGGGCAAAGTTGATCTGTAAGGTTTGCCAACACCCCTTCTGCCGGCGGAGGCCAGAAAGACCAGACGTATATCTTGTGGATCAATCAGTTACCAAACATAATTCATGTATTGCATCCATAATTGGATATGTAAGTAATGCCGACAGAAGCAAACTACCCGACGAATGCATCGCCACAACCGGGAATGCCGCCGGGAGGCCTGCCGGCCACTGGCCTGAAGGCTGCTCCGGTGGTACCGTCGCGCCTCCTGCCGAGACCGGGAGCCTTTTGATGACCGAATCACCCGACGCCCGCCAGGGAGCACGACTCGTACTGGCATCGACCTCCCCGTTCCGCCGCGAGCTGCTCGCGCGCCTGGGACTGGAATTCGAGACCCTCGCCCCCGAGGTCCACGAAGGGGCTCTGCCGGATGAACCCGCACGAACGCTGGTGGCCCGGCTGGCGGAAGCCAAGGCCCGTGCCGGCGCAGGTATCGTCAGCGACGGCGTGATCATCGGCTCCGACCAGGTCGCCGTGATCGACGACGAGATCCTCGGTAAACCCGGCAACCACGAACGGGCCCACGCTCAGCTGAGCCGTCTGGCGGGTCGCGAAGTGACATTCTTCACGGGGCTGTGCCTGCTGGATGGACGACGCGGCGATCTGCAGCTCGACGTGGTGCCGTACCACGTGCGGTTCCGACCCCTCACCGCGACCCAGATCGACCACTACCTGCGCCGGGAACAGCCCTACAACTGCGCCGGCAGTTTCAAATCGGAGGGCCTGGGCATCGCTCTGTTCGAGCGGATGGAAGGGGACGACCCCACCGCCCTGATCGGGCTGCCACTGATCCGTCTGTGCACCATGCTGGAGACCGCCGGCATCGCCGTGCTCTGAGCGATCAGCGCAGCACCGGTCCTGAGGATTCCAGTACCGACCCCAGACCGCGCCCCAGGGACACGCCCACCCGGTCGCTCAGGCGCTGCCACAGATCCTGGCGCGGTGTGTAATCGACGATCCTGGAGGCACCGATCACCTTGCGCGCCACATAACCCGGGCTGCCCAGCCCGTCGATCAGACCCAGTTTCAAGGCCCCGGCCCCGGTCCATACCATACCGCTGAAAATCTCCGGATTGTCGGCCAGGCGCTTGCCCCGGCCTTGCTTGACCGCTTCGATGAACTGCTGATGGATTGCATCCAGCATCGATTGCACCCGCTGGACCTCCGCCTTGTTCTCCGGCAGGAACGGATCGAGCATGCCCTTGTGTTGGCCGGCGGTGAGCAGCCGACGCTCGATGCCCAGCTTCTTGAGCGCGTCCACGAAGCCGAAACTGTCCATGCGCACGCCAATGGAACCGACGATGCTGGCCTTGTTTGCATAAATCCTGTCTGCCGCCACCGCGACGTAATAGCCCCCGGAGGCGCACATGTCCGCTACCACCGCATAGACGGGTATGCGGGGGTGCTCGGCGCGCAGCCGTCGGATTTCATCGTTGATGTAACCGGCCTGTACCGGACTGCCTCCGGGGCTGTTGATGCGCACAATCACGCCCGCCGTGCCGCTGTCGTCGAACGCCGCCCGCAGGCCTTTGATCACCCGCTCGGCACTGGCATCCGCACCCTGCGCAATCAGGCCGTCCACGTCCACCATGGCCGTGTGCCTGACGCTCATCAAATGGTCCGGCTCCCGGTTCCAGACGGCCAGCCCCAGCACCGCGAACGCCAACAGGAAAAAAAGGCCCTTGAACAGAATGCCCCACCGCCGCGCCCGTCGCTGCTCGTTGAGCGAAGCGAACGCCAACCGCTCCACCAGTTCGCGGTGCCACTGGTCGGAACGGGCACCGTCGCCGGATCCCTGCCCCGCCGCCTCCCCATTGTCATGCTCGTCATTCGCCATGGCTGCCTCCTTCCGGTCTCCGTCGTCCCTCGACGCTCACTTGGAACGCCGGTCAGCCGGCGGCCGAGCGTGCCGTGACATCGTCCAGCCACGGCACCAACTGGTCGATGCGCTCCAGACAGCCCAGCGGCCCAAGACCCAGCAATCGCTCCGGTGCATGCACACCGTAGGCGACCGCCAGCGCGCCGGCACCGGCGTTGTGCGCCATGCGCATGTCGTACTCGGTATCCCCGATCATGAGCGTTTCCGTCGGCGCCACATCCAGTTCCGCCATGATCTGCTGCAGCATCAGCGGGTGCGGTTTGGAACGGGTTTCATCGGAACAGCGAGTGGCATGGAAGAGCTCGCCCAGCCCGGTCTCCGCCAGCACCCTGTCGAGACCCTGCCGCCCCTTGCCGGTCGCCACCCCCAACAGGTAACCACGCTGCGCAAGCTGCCTGAGGGTCTGCTCGGCGCCCGCAAACAGCGCTGAGCCGGTACCGGAAGCCAGCCAATGGTGGCGATAGCGGTCCACCATCCGGGCATGGAAGACATCATCTCGCCCGGGAAACAGGCGATCAATGGCCTCCTTCAGCCCCAGCCCGATGATGTCACGGATACGCTCCGGCTCCAGTACGGGCAGATCCATATCCCCCATCGCCGCCTGCATGCAGCGCACGATCTGGGCTTCGGAATCCATCAAGGTCCCGTCCCAGTCGAACACCAGCAAACTGTAGTCGGATGATCTCATTGCACCTGCCTGCTCTATCATACCCCGGCATGTTGCCGGGCAGGCCGGCCGTCCTGCTCCAACACATCCAACACCGAGCGCAGATCCGCCGCCAGCGGCGCGCTGACATGAACTTCACGGTCGCCGCCGGGCTCGCTGAACGCCAGCGAATGGGCATGCAGAAACAGCCGCCGCACTCCAAGGGAACGCATGGCACGATTGAAAGCGGGATCTCCGTATTTCTCGTCGCCGGCAATCGGATGACCGATGTGGGCCGCGTGGACGCGTATCTGGTGGGTGCGCCCCGTTCCCAGTTCCGCTTCCACCAGGGTGGCCTGTCCGAATGCCGTCACGGGCCGGAAAAGGGTGTGTGCCGACTTGCCCGTGGCATCCACCCGCACCATACGCTCCCCGCTGCGCAGCTGGTTCTTGCGCAGCGGCGCATCGACGCTGCGCACTCCGCCCTGCCAGCGCCCCTGCACCAGGGCGAGATAGCGCTTCTCCACTCCCCCGGTGCGCAGCAGTTCGTGCACCGCCCGCAAGGCGCTGCGGCGCTTGGCTACCAGCAGGCAGCCGGAGGTGTCCCGGTCAAGTCGGTGCGCCAGTTCCAGGAAGCGCGCCTGGGGCCGCAGGGCCCGCAGTGCCTCGATGACCCCATGGCTCACCCCGCTGCCACCGTGCACAGCCATGCCCGCTGGCTTGTCCAGCACCAGGAACCGGTCATCCTCATAAAGAATCGAGGACGCCAAACCCGGCGGGACCGGTACCGGCCCCGCTGCGCTGACAGCGCCGGTACGCACCGGCGGGATGCGCACCTTGTCGCCGGCACAGATGCGATACTCCGGCCCCGTACGGCGTCCGTTCACCCGCACTTCACCGCGACGCAGAATCCGGTAGATGCGGCTGCGGGGCACGCCTTTCAGGTGCCGCATCAGAAAGTTGTCGACGCGTTGATCGGCATCTTCCGGATCGACCTCCACGGTACGGACGGCCGCCGGCTTGCTGGGTGGGTGTGACATTGGCGCATAATATCAGGTTCCTAGGGGCTGCGCCTCTAAGCGATTGATGTACCGAGGTAACGCTGATATATTAGTTTTGCGAATACGTGTGTCGGTTAACCGCGTACCCGCCGGCAGCAGGATGCTCCGGGAGACGGCACAGGGCAGCACATTTGCCTGAGAACCCGTCAGTCGAGGGTGACGCACCCGGAGCCGACGGCGGGGCTGCAAGGAACCGACCGCCAACCCGTAGGGCGAGCCCGCGGAACAGACAACGGGCCCGTGAACGACCGGGTTAATCGCCGCGACACGTTTATGGACGGTTCCCGTGATTCAACGGTATGGGACCATGATTTGGAACTGCTTCCTTTTATTTAAACTGGATACCAGCGCTCCCATGGCTGCTGTGCGGACATGTCGGGGGAACCCATGCATCGAGGCCGGAATGGTCGCGCTGTTCTGCTTCGGCAGAACGGTGGCGAATGTCCCTTGGCTGATTCGAGCCGTGGTTCAACGTACCCGAACTCACGCCAGTGGCATGGTCGAGCGCCTGAGAGAAGGGACATATGAAGAGAATGTTAATCAACGCAACTCAGCCGGAAGAGTTGCGTGTAGCGATGGTGGATGGCCAGAAACTCTACGATCTTGACATCGAGGTCCCCTCACGGGAACAGAAAAAATCCAACATATACAAAGGCAAGATCACCCGTGTCGAGCCCAGCCTCGAGGCGGCGTTCGTCGATTATGGTGCTGAACGCCATGGCTTTCTGCCGCTGAAGGAAGTGGCCCGCCAGTATTTCCGCACCGAAGCCGCCAAGGGCGGCGGCCGCGTGAGCATCAAGGATGCGCTCGAGGAAGGCCAGGAACTGGTGGTCCAGGTGGAAAAGGAGGAACGCGGCACCAAGGGCGCTGCGCTCACGACCTTCGTCAGCCTCGCCGGCCGTTACCTGGTGCTCATGCCGAACAACCCCCGCGCCGGTGGCGTGTCGCGCCGTATCGAGGGCGAGGAACGCAATCTCATCCGCGATGCCATGGCCGCCCTGGACATTCCCGAGGGCATGGGGCTGATCGTCCGCACAGCGGGGGTCGGCCGCTCGGCCGAAGAGTTGCAGTGGGACCTGAACTACCTGTTGCAGTTATGGGGTTCCATCGAAAAGGCCTCCACCGAACGTGCCGCGCCATTTCTGATCTACCAGGAAAGCAATGTCATCATCCGGGCGTTGCGCGACTACCTGCGCAACGACATCGGCGAAATCCTGATCGACGATTCGAGCGTGTCGCAGCAGGCTCGGGAGTTCGTGCAGGCAGTCATGCCGCACAATCTGAACAAACTCAAGCTCTATGACGACAGCGTACCGCTGTTTTCCCGCTTCCAGATCGAGAGCCAGATCGAATCCGCCTTCCAGCGCGAGGTCACCCTCCCTTCCGGGGGCGCGATCGTCATCGACCATACCGAGGCGCTGACCTCCGTCGACATCAACTCGGCCCGCGCCACCAAGGGCGCGGATATCGAGGAAACGGCTCTCAATACCAACCTGGAGGCGGCCGACGAAGTCGCCCGCCAGCTGCGCATCCGCGATCTGGGCGGACTGATCGTCATCGATTTCATCGACATGGCTCCCACCCGCAATCAACGGGAAGTGGAAAACCGCCTCCGCGAAGCCTTGAAGATGGACCGGGCGCGGGTCCAGGTGGGCCGCATTTCCCGGTTCGGGCTGCTGGAGATGTCCCGCCAGCGCCTGCGCCCGTCCCTGGGCGAATCCAGCCAGATCGTCTGCCCTCGCTGCAGCGGCCACGGCTCCGTCCGCGGGGTGGAGTCGCTCGCCCTGTCGGTACTGCGCATCATCGAAGAAGAGGCCATGAAGGACCGCACCATCCGCGTGGTGGCGCGCCTGCCGGTGGACGTAGCCACCTATCTGCTGAATGAGAAGCGCGAGAACCTGCATGCCATCGAAGCGCGCCACCGCGTTGCCCTGGCGTTGGTACCGACCCCTCAAATGCAGACCCCCCACTACGACGTACAGCGTATCCGGGAGGATGAGCTTGAGGGCGACAACGCCGCGGCAAGTTACCGGCTGGTAACGGCCGAAGCGGAGCTGGAACTGGCTCACGAACGGCCTCGCGTGCCCCTGGACGAACCTGCCGTGAAGGGGCTGGTACCCGCCGCCCCCGCGCCGACCCCGGCGGCGCAGCCGGCACCCGCCGGAGGCACCCCGCCGGAGAGCGAGCCGAGCCTGATCAAGCGCATGTGGTCTTCTCTGTTTGGACGCAAAGACATGTCCGAACAGCCCCCGGAACCGGAGAAGCCCGCCCCTGCTGCATCGAGACGGCCGGCCGGCACTCGCAACGGCAATCAAAGCCGCCGCCCCAGTAGACGCAAACCCGCCGAAGGCCAGTCGCGCCGCTCGTCGGGCGAAAACCGACCCGCCTCGCGAGCCGCCAAACCGAGCGCAGCGACCGCGGAACGCGCCGCCCACGACGCCGCTAAGGCGACGACAGGCGACGATGCAGTGGAGGCCGCGGCCGCCCCGGCCGCCGGCGCCGGGGAAGACACCGGCGCTCGCTCCCCGTCCCGCAGCAGCCGCCGCGGCCGTCGAGGGGGGCGTCGGCGCGGAAACGCCAACCGGGCCGCCGGTACCGACGAGACTCAGAATGGAACGCCGGCGGAGCCGGTCCCCGAGTCGGAGAGCGGCAGTCGTACCCAACCCCAGTCCAACGACCAGCCGGCGACGGAAACACGGGGCAACGGACGGCAAGGCGGCTCCGGCCGCAGCCGGCGCAGGCGCCCCGACAACCGTCGCCAGGGCGACCGCTCGCCCCAACAGCCCGCTGAGGCGCAGGCCGGCCAAGCAAACGAGGCGCAAGCGCCCGCGGCGATCTCGGCCGCCACCCAGGCCCCGCCCCGGGAGGAATCCAGGCCGACTGCCGCCAGCGAGCACGGACCTCGCGAGCAACCCCCGGAAACGGCGCGGCGCGACAGCGCGGGGAGGGATACCGAAGGGGCCCAGCAACCGGCCCAGCCGCCCAAGCCTGCCGGCAACGGGACGACGGCGCCGGCCCCGCAGGCGACCGCTGGCGAACCCGCTCCAACGGCGAAGACAGAGGCGCCCGCACCCCAGCCGCAGCAGACAAGGCCGGCTGGCGCTGAGGGGCCCAGCACTGCGCCTCCACAGCAGGCGCGGCAGGAACCGGTCCCGGCCAGCACCCAGCCCAAACCGGCACCGGCCGCCGGCAGCGAGCATCGAGAACCCGTGGGCCCCCGTCCCGGTGGCGAGTCTGCCGGCAGTCACGACGCCGGCGACGAGCACAAGCCCGCGCCCGAGCCGCGCAAACCGGCAGTGACATCATCCGGGGACGAGTAGCTGGAAAGGCGGGGCGGTCTGACCGGCCGCCCCGCTCACGGCTGCCCCGCCCGTAGCCGGTCAGAACTGGTGGCGGGTTGCAATCTCGGCGAGCAGGCCCCGGGAAGCGCTTTCGATCATATCCAACACACGCTCGAAGCCCGAACGCCCGCCGTAATACGGATCCGGCACCTCCTGCTCCGCCAGTTCCGGCGCAAACTCCAGAAACAGCCGCAGCTTGTATTCCTGCCCGGACGGACAGATTTCCATCAGGTCCGAATAGTTGCTCCGGTCCATGGCAAGCACATAGTCAAACTCTTCGAAATCCAATTCGCTCACCCGTCGAGCCCGCTGCGGACTCAGATCGACGCCCCGCCGGGAAGCGGCCTCCTGGGCCCGCAGGTCCGGCGGATTGCCGACATGGTACGCATGGGTACCCGCCGAATCGATATCGATCCGGTCCCCCATGCCCTCGTCCTCGAGCAGCCGGGTAAAGACGCCCTGGGCGGTCGGCGACCGGCAGATATTCCCCATGCAGACAAAAAGAACTCGCACTTTTCTTTGATCGTCCATACCAATACGTTTTCCAACACAGGTCGAAGCGACCGCCATACCGGTCACCCTGAACCGGACAGCGGCATTTGGAGGCTTATCCCCCGGATTTCCAGGATATCATCGTCACCGGGGGTTCTCATGTCACCCGACCACCGGCCGGAAGGCCAACGCCCAAGCCCCCTGGCACGTGACGGTGGGCGGCGGTCACCTGCCTTGCCAGCACCCCGGCTATGGCCCATCATCGCCGATCATGGCTACCGCATGCCGACCCTCCCCATGAGCGACAGCGACGTCGAGCTGAACATGCGCCTTCGCACCCTGATCGGGCGGCGGATCGTCTTTCAGGATGCGGTCTGCGAAGTCCTGGAAGTGCTGGACGACGGTCCGGCCATCGTGCTGCGCCGCACCGGCGGCGACACGGTCATCCAGCCCAACCAGTACGGAGACGCCTCCCGGCGGGTACCGCAGACCCACACCATTCCCGTGTTCGCACCCGGCTCGCGCGATCCGCACCCGGACTTCCTCGCCCTGGGGTTGATCGGGTTGATCGAGGGCTGACGGCAGTCGGATCAGATCGCCGTATTCCCCTGCCCCGCCGACAGCAGCTGCTCCACCCTCGCAATGTCCTGTTCGGTGTCCACGCCTGCCCCGGGATGCGCCACCGCGCGCACGACGTGGATTCGAACGCCGTGCCAAAGGGCTCGCAGCTGTTCCAGGGCTTCTGCGCGCTCCATTGGGCACGGTTGCAGCTCGCTGTAGTGCTTGAGGAACGCCGCGCGATAGGCATACAGGCCGATATGTCGAAAGTGCTCCAGCCCGGCCGGCAATTCTTCGTTGGTCACCGCGAAGGCATCCCGGTCCCACGGGATGGGCGCACGACTGAAATACAGCGCGAAACCGGCCCCGTCGGCAACCACCTTCACCACATGAGGATCGAACAGTTCGGCGGTGGTGGTAATGGGTGCACACACGGTTGCCATCCCCGCCTGCCCCTGGCCGGCCAGATCGCCGGCCACCTGTTCAATCAGGGCCGGCGGCATCAGGGGTTCGTCGCCCTGCAGGTTCACCACGACGGTATCGTCCGCCCACTGAAGCTGCCGCACCACTTCGGCCAGGCGGTCGGTTCCCGAAGGATGATCCGCTGCGGTCATGCATACGGTTCCGCCAAAATCCCGCACGGCCGCCTCGATGCGCACGTCGTCGGTGGCCACTATCACTTCCCGGGCCCCGCTCTCAACCGCCCGTCGGTGCACGTGTTCGATCATGGGCCGGCCGGCCAGCAGGCGCAGTGGCTTGCCGGGCAGGCGTGAGGAGCCGTAGCGGGCGGGGATCACGATATTGAAGCGCGCGCTCATCGGGCCATGCCCATTATCGCCGCATACGCGCCTGGTCGGCTCGCTGCCGTCATCTCAGACTTCTTCGTCCGGCGCCAGCTCGCGCGCCTCCTCTTCCAGCATCACCGGAATGTCATCCCGGATCGGATAGGCGAGGCGATCGACTTTGCAGACCAGTTCCTGTTCGGCCTTGCGGTAAACCAGCGGCCCCTTGCAGATCGGGCAGGCGAGAATGTCCAGCAGCTTCTTGTCCATGGATTCCTCGTGGGAAGTGCGTTGTTTGCAGGGTATGGTATCAGAAGCGCGCTGTCTCCCGACCGGCCGGCGGCATCAGCCGCCGGCGGCCGCACCACGCTTTTCCAGCAGTGCCAGGATGCGTGCACCCAATCGCTCATCGGGCACCGCGCTCGCCGGCACGTACCAGCGGTCGACGGCGCCGAATTGGGCGCATTTCACCGCATCCTTCTCGGTCATGAGAATCGGCGCGCCATCGCCGAAGTCGAAGTCCCGCGCGCCGAATTCATGATGATCGGGAAACGGATGGGGTTCCACCTCGATGCCGATCCCGTGCAAAGCCGAGAAGAAGCGCTGCGGATTGCCGGTGCCGGCCACCGCGTGCACCCGCCGGCCCCGAAACTGCTCCAGCGGCTGCTCGACCTGCGGGTCGCCGAGGCGCCGTGCCGCGCTGAGACGCATCTTCATGGGGTATTCCAGGCGCAGCCCCGGGCCGTTGCTCACCAGCAGATCCACTTGCGCAAGCCGGCGCCTGGGCTCACGCAGGGGACCGGCAGGCAGGCAGTGGCCGTTGCCGAAGCGGCGCACGCCGTCGATGACGGCGATTTCCACATCCCGCTCCAGGGCATAATGCTGCAGGCCGTCATCGGACAGAATCACATCGCAGTCGCTGTGTTCGAGCAGCGCTCTGGCGGCCGCCACCCGATCCGGCCCCACGGCCATCGGACAGCGACAACGCCGCGCCAGCAGCACCGCCTCGTCGCCCACCACCTGCGGGTCACTGTCCGGGCGTACCTGCTGGGGCCAATTCCGGGCCCGACCGCGATAGCCGCGGGCCACCAGTCCCGGACGGTAACCGGCCTGCCTGAGCAACTCGGCCAGCCAGATCACCAACGGGGTCTTGCCCGTGCCGCCCACCGTGATGTTGCCGACGATCACCACCGGCACCGGCAGGCGGTAGCTGGCCAGCAAGCCCATGCGGTAGGCGCCGCGGCGCAGCAGCACCGCCAGGCAATACAGACCGGCGAGCGGCAGCAGCAGCAGCGGCACCAGACCGGGTCGGTACCAGTGTTCCTCCAGACGTCTCACCAGTCGAATACCCGCTCCAGGAGCTCGTCGAGAACCTCGGCCGCGCGCCGGCGCTCCTCCCAGAAGCGACGCCGGCACTGATCGCCCAGTCGCCGGCACGCCGCCTGATCGATCCGCCAGCCCTGCCAGCGGGCCAGCAGCACATCGAGCCGGTCCGCCACCGGCAGCGGCGGTGGATCCACCATGCGCTGCGGCAGATCCGCGGCCAGCGGTTCGGAAACGGTGGTCGCGGTCCCCGCAGCCAGGGCCTGCCAGAGCACCTCGGGTCCGGCGGCCAGCAGATGCTGGGCATGCACCGCCGCGGCGACGGCCGCCAACCAGCGCCGATCGTCCACTGCCACCACCGTGGCGGGCGCAAGACCGGTACGCGGCCACTCGCTGATGAGCAGGTCGGCCCCGAACTTCGCGCCCCCGTCCGTCTCGCCGCTGACAAACAACACACCGTCTTCCGCCAGGGCGCTGTGACGCCACCCTGCCGCGGTGCTGCGCAACTGTTCGGCATCGTCGCCATGCACCCACCACAGAGTCAGATCCCGACCGGCGCACACCAGCCCCCGCAGAGTGGCCTCCACCTGCGCCTCCACCAGCAGGGTGCGGAAATCCGCCGCCGGCGCCACGTAGTCTGCGCCGCCCTGGTGCTGCCAGGCGCTAAGCTGCGCGGGCGTCGCCGGGTAAGCCGCCTCGACCCGACCCGTTGCGCACGGCGCTGCGCCGAACACCATGGCGTGGCGGCGCTCGTCGTTCGCCGCCGCCAGCAGATTGGGATCGGGCGCTGCATCCACCCAGATCACCGCGAAGGGATCCAGACGGTTCAGTGTTCGGCGCACCGCCCGCCGGGCATCACAGGGCCCGTAACCCACCCCGATCTTTTCCAGCCGCGCCAGATGCTGATTCAGCAGCGCCGGATAGTCCTGTTCGAAGGTCAACACGAGGCGGACATCCAGCCGCTTGTGGCGGATGGCGGCCAGCAGTTCCGCGCCCAGATGCACGGAGTCCTCGCCGGCTCCGGTCTTCAACCAGATCACTTTGCCGGTACCGCCAGGCGCGCGTACATGCCCCCAGCGGGCGTTGGCACGGCCGTGTGCCCCACGCAGCCGGTCGCGCACACCCTGCGCCAGCAGCGGCAGCCAATGCCGGCCGTAGGCTTCAGACGACTGCGGCATCATGGAACTGCATTCGGTACAAGGCGGCATAGTGGCCGCCCCGTGCCAGCAGTTGCTCGTGCCGGCCCGCTTCCACGATACGCCCCTCGCTGAGCACCAGGATGCGATCGGCCCGTTCCACCGTGGACAGGCGATGGGCGATCACCAACGTGGTGCGCCCCGCCATGACCTTTTCCAGAGCGGCCTGGATGGCGCGTTCGGATTCGGTGTCCAGCGAGGACGTCGCCTCGTCCAGAATGAGCACCGGGGCGTCCTTGAGCAGGGCGCGGGCGATCGCGATGCGCTGGCGCTGTCCGCCGGACAGCAGCACGCCGTTCTCCCCAACCGGCGTCTCCAGTCCCTGGGGCAGCGTGCGGATGAATTCCATGGCGTGGGCCGCTTCGGCGGCGGCCACCACCTGGGCTTCATCGGCCTGCCCCAGACCGCCGTAGGCGATGTTGCGGGCCACGGTATCGTTGAAGAGCGTCACCCGCTGCTCCACCAGCGCGATCTGGTCGCGCAGATCCGCCAGCCGGTACTCGCGCAGGTCCTGACCGTCCAGCGCAATGACACCGTCGCTGGGATCGTAGAAACGCGCCAACAGGCTTACCAGTGTCGACTTGCCGCTGCCGGAGCGCCCCACCACCGCCACCGTTTCCCCCGGCTCGATGCGAAACGAAATGCCGCGCAGCACCGGATCCTTGTCGGGCCCGTAGCGGAACGTCACCTCACGGTACTCGATGGCCCCGCGGGCACGCTGCAGCGTCCGAATGCCCTGGTCGGCCTCCGTCTCGCTGTCCAGCAGCTCGAAAATGCTGTCGGCAGCCGCCAGTCCCTGCTGCACGGAGGAGTTCACGTTGGTCAGGCGTTTCAGGGGCGGCAGCAGCAGCATCATGGCCGCAATGAAAGACATGAAGCTGCCGGCGGTGATGGAGTGCAGCATGGGCCCCTGGGTCGCCAGGTAGATCACCAGCGCCAGCGTGCAGGCCGCCATGAACTGGACGATGGGCACACTGGCGGCGCTGGTGGCCGTCATCTTCATCTGCAGACTGCGGTTCTTCTCGTTGATCTGCTCGAAATGCCGGTGTTCGTATTCCTGGCCACCGAAGGTCTTGATCACCCGCTGGCCCTCGATCACCTCTTCGGCCACATGGGTCACATCGCCCATGGAGTCCTGAATGCGGGTGCTGATGCGCCGAAAGCGCTTGCTCACGTAGCGCACCACGAAAGCGAGCCCCGGCCCGATCAGCAGAAAAGTCACCGCCAGCCAGCCGCTGATGTAGAACATCCAGGCAAGCAGGAACACCACCGTCAGGCCGTCGCGGATCAGGATGGTGACCGCATTGGTGCTGGCATGGGCCACCCGCTCGACGTTGAAGGTCAGGCGCGACACCATCTGCCCGGTGGTGGTGGTGTCGTAGTAGCTGGCCGGCAGGCGCAGCATATGGTGGAACATATCACCGCGCAGCACCAGGATCACCTGGCGCCCGACCCAGTTCATGCCGTAGTTGGACACAAAACCGGCAAGCCCGCGCACGATGAACAAACCCATCACCGCAAAGGGGAGCAGACGGATGGTATGGGGGTCGCGCTGCACGAAGGTGCCGTCCAGCAGCGGCTTCATGAGCGCCGCGAAACCGGTATCGGTGGCCGCGTACACGGCCATGCTCAGCGACGACGCCAGGAAGAGCTTCCAGTGCGGCGCCGCATAGGTCAGCAGGCGCCGGTACAGACTCAGGCCATGGACGGTGCCCGCGGGTCCGGCCATGCCTCAGTTGCCGTCATGCTCGTGGGTGGTGGCCATGGAGATATGGACCAACCCCAGCTGACTGGCGGCATCGAGCGCCGTGACCACGGCCTGGTGGGGAGTGCGGCCGTCGGCGCGGATAATCACCGGCAGGTCCTTGCGGCCGTCCAGCGCCTGGGCGATGGCGCGCTTGACCGTCTCCGGCTTGTTGTTGACCAGTTCCTGGTTGTTCACGTAGAAGCGGCTGTCCGCGGTGATCGCCACCACCAGCACCTTCTGAGGCTGCGGGGCCGGCTTCTCGGATGCCTGCGGCAGAGTGATCTGCAGGCGCGCCAGGGTGTTGAACGTGGTCGACACCATGAAGAAGATCAGCAGCAGAAACACAACGTCGATCAGCGAGGTCAGGTTGACCTCCGGTTCGGATCGGCGCCTGGGGCGCAGATTCACGCGGCATGCTCCTCGGAGTCGGGGCTGTGATCGCGCTCTCGACTGCCCTGCATGACCTCCACCATCTTGAGCGCCTCCTCTTCCATGCGCACCACCAGCATATCCACTTTGCCCTGGAAGTAGCGGTAGAAGAACAGTGCCGGAATCGCCACCGACAGGCCCGCGGCGGTGGTGATCAGCGCTTTGGATATGCCGCCGGCCAGCGCGCCCGGATCGCCGACGCCGTGGGTGGTGATGGCCGTGAACACCTGGATCATTCCGAACACCGTACCGAGCAGACCCAGCAGCGGCGAGATCGCCGCAATGGTGCCGAGGGTATTCATATAGCGCTCGAGCTCGTGCACCACCTGCCGGCCGGTCTCCTCGATGCTTTCCTTCATGATCTCGCGGTCATGATGTCGGTTGACCAGCCCGGCCGCGAGAATCCGCCCGAGGGGCGAGCTGGCGCGCAGCGTCTGAATATGGGCCTGATCGAGCTCGTGCTTCTTGGCCCATGTCCACACCTGGGCAACCAGGTGCTTGGGGGTGACGCGCCGAGTCTGAAGACTCCACAGGCGTTCGGCGATGATCGCCAGCGCGATCACGGAGCAGGCGATGATCGGTATCATCAACCAACCGCCGGATTCAATGATTTCGAGCACGGGGAACCGTCCGTCGTTCAACTGTTAACAGCAGTCATGCCGGATCGCCCGCACGCCGGACGATCCGGCACATCATACTTGATTTGTCCGGCGCACCGGAACCGGCAGCGGGCACCTGTGCGACCCAGGTCTCAGAAACGGTCGTTCCAATAGTGCGCCGCGCGCGCCCGCCAGCCCTGCGGAGGTCGAAGCGTACCGTCAGATTTCAGGCGCACCTGGATGGCGCCGGCACGGGCCGTATCGATCATCTGCGCACCGACATCGCGGTAACGGGCCTGCACCTGCGGCTTGGGAAACCCGTAACGGTTGTGATAGCCGGTGGAGAACAACACGTAGCGCGGGGCAGCCGCCACCACGAACGGTACGGTGGAAGACGTCAGACTGCCGTGGTGGGGCGCAATCAGCACCGTGCTGTGCAGTTGCGCACGCCGATCGGCGAGCAACCGGCGTTCCACGGGAGTTTCGATGTCCCCGGTGAGAAGGAAGGTTCCGCCGCCCGCGCCCTCGATGCGCAGCACGCAGGATGCGTCGTTGCCGGTCGGATGCGTGCCGGGCGCAGGATGCAGTATCCGGAACCGCACTTCGTCCCAGACCCAGGACTGGGGGGCGTGGCACGCCGCCGCACTGAGGTCCGGGAGCGCCTCCGGCGTACCGCTCAGCACCTTGCCGACCGGCAGCGCTGCCAGCAGTGCAGCCGCCCCGCCGGCGTGATCGTTGTCGTCATTGCTGACGATCAGCGTATCCACCCGCCCGATCCCACGCTGGCGCAGAAACGGTACCAGCACCGCCGATCCGGCGTCGAAGCGGGCGCTGAACCGCGGCCCGGTGTCGTAGACCAGCGTATGCCCGTGGGTGCGGACCACGGTGGCCAGCCCCTGCCCCACATCCAGCACCGTCATCCACACCGCCCCGGGGGCCGGCCGCCCTGTGGGAATGGCCAGCGCGGGCAGCACCAGCACCGCACCGACCCAGCGGGCCGGCAGGCCACGGGGCAGCAGCAGCCACAGCAAACCGCCAACAGCCAACACCGCCGCCCAGACGGGCGGTGCCCCGTGGTGCCAGAACGCGCCCGGCAGGTGGGCCAGCCAGGCCAACACCGGCCACAACCCCCCCAGCACTCGACCGGCCAGCCACAGGCAGGCCCCGCCGCCCCCGGGCCAGAGCGTTGTAAGCAGCGTCCCGACCAGGGTCAGAGGCACTACCACCAGCCCCACCCACGGCACCGCCACCAGATTGGCCAGCGGCGCCACCAGCGATGCCTGCTGGAACGCGGCCAGTCCCGCCGGGATCAATGCCAGCGAGACCACCGCCTGTACCCGCAGCGTCCGCCGCCAGCGCGACAGGCTCCGGTACCCGGCAAGCCCGCAGCCGATTACCGCCACCGCCCCGAACGACAGCCAGAAACCGGGCGCCAGCACCGCGCGCGGATCCAGCATGAGGACGGCCAGCAACGCCAGGCTCCACACGCGGGCCACGCCCGCGCTGCGCCCGAGCAGCACCGCTCCCATCATGACCGCCAGCACCACGAACGCACGCCGGGTGGGAATGGAAAAGCCCGCCAGGGCGCTGTACAGCAACCCTGCCGCCAGCGCCGCCCACGCGGCGGCCCGCGGTGCCGCAAGCCACTGGACGGCGCGCGCACTGAAGCTCCAGAACCGGCGCATGACCGCAAACGCCAGGGCCGCCACCAGCCCCACATGCAGCCCCGAGATCGCCAGCAGGTGCCCCGTCCCGGTGGCGCGCAACAATGCCAGGCGCGCGGGTGGCACGCCGTTCCTCTCGCCCAGGGCAAGCGCAGTGAGCACACCGCTCTCGGGATTGTCGGCCAGTACCTGCCGCAAACGCCGTCCCAGGGACTCGCGCAACCGTTGCAGCGGATAGCCGCTTGGCGCCTCCAATCGCTGGTTGCTGCCGTGGGGGCGCACGTAGCCGGTGGCGCGAATGCCGCGCCGGTACAACCACCCTTCGTAGTCGAAGCCGCCGGGATTGGCAAAACCGTGGGGGCGTTTCAGGCGCACCGTCAGCCGCCAGGTTTCCCCGCAGCGCAGCTTTGGTGCGCGCCCGTACCAGCTCAGGCGCACCCGGGTGCGGAACGGGCGGCTTTTACCATCGACCGTGAGTGTGCGTACGTCGAACACAAACCGGCTGGCGCGTGGAAACACCTCCACCAGCCCCCCAACCCGCCCCTGCAGCGTCAGGTCACGTCCTTCCAGGGCCGACGGCAGCGACGGGGCCAACACCACCGCCGCCTGCAGCCAGGCCCACAGAAATCCCGCCACCACGGCCGCCGCCGCCCGGCCCCGTGGACCGTGCGCAAAAAGCACCGGCAACAGCACGGCGGCGCCGGCCCACGCCGCTTCCGGCAGCTCGGCGAGCTGCTGCAGGAGCAGCACGCCGGCCAGAAACCCGATCGTCCGTGACACGGGGTCTCCTGCCTGCTATCAAATTCGTGGATAATGGGTACCAGACCATCCTGGTCTGGTACCACAGGAGCCGCTCCAGCGAGCGCACGGCCCATGCCCAGACGGCTTATCAAGCGTTTTCTACCCGATCACGACCGGATTCGGAATCACAAGCACCTGCGCCGATTTGGTGCGCGTCTCCATGACCCCAACCTGTGGCATCTGAACCGCCGTTCGGTGGCGGGCTCGACCGCCGTCGGGCTGTTCTGCGCATTGCTGCCGGTGCCTTTCCAGATGGTGCTGGCCGCTGCCGGCGCCGTGTTGTTCCGGGTGAACCTGCCGGTATCGGTCGTGCTGGTCTGGCTCACCAATCCGCTCACCATGCCCCCGGTGTTCTACTCCACCTACCGTCTGGGTGCCTGGCTGCTCGGCATTCCCGCCGCCCGCGTGCACGGCAAGTGGTCCCTGGATTGGCTGGCCCACGAGATGTGGCGCCTCTGGGAGCCCCTGCTGCTGGGCAGCGTGGTGGCCGGGCTGCTGGCCGCTCTGGTCGGATGGGCCTCGGTACGGCTGCTGTGGCGCTGCTATGTGCTGCGCATGCGCAGACGCCGTCAGCGGCGCCGTCCTCTGGCCCAACCGTCCGCGTCACGCAACTGAGCGGCTGGTCACGCACCCGTCCTGCAGCGTCCAGGTGCGATCCATGCGTGCCGCCAGGGTCGGATCGTGGGTCACCACCACAAAGCTGGTCCGGAACGACTGATTGAGCTCCAGCATCAGGTCATAGACCTGCTCCGCGATACGCCGATCCAGATTCCCGGTGGGTTCGTCCGCCAGCACACAGCGCGGCCGTGTCACCAGCGCCCGAGCCACTGCCGCCCGCTGGCGTTCACCGCCGGACAGCTCGCCGGGTTTGTGTTGCATGCGCGGAGCCAATCCCACCTGCTCCAGCAGTCGTTCCGCCTCCGCACGGGCCGCGCCGATGTCCATGCCGCGAATCAGCAGCGGCATGCAGACGTTCTCCAGGGCCGTGAACTCCGGCAACAGATGGTGGAACTGATAGACGAACCCCAGCGCCTCGTTGCGCAGTCGCCCACGGGCGCTGTCGCCCAGCGCGCCCATGTTCTGACCGGCCACCCGAATCTCCCCCCGGTCGGGGGTGTCCAGGCCGCCGAGCAGGTGCAGCAGCGTGCTCTTGCCCGACCCCGATGCGCCCACGATCGCCATGCGCTCGCCGACGGCGACCGACAGGGTGACGTCGCGCAGCACGTCCACCGACAGCGGCCCCTGGCGGAAGCTCTTGGCCAGATTCCGGCACTCCAGGACCGGCGCTTCCTGTTCACTCATAGCGCAGGGCCTCCGCCGGCTGGGTCCGCGACGCGCGCCAGGCCGGGTAGAGGGTGGCCAGCAGACTGAGCACGAAGGCCGTCGTGCCGATCACATACACGTCGTGCCATTCCAGGTGGGAGGGCAGCTGGCTGATGTAATAGACCTGCGGCGACAGAAACTGGACGTGGAAGACACGCTCGATCCAGGGCACGACGGTTTCGATGTTCAGCGCCAGCGTCACGCCGCCGATCACTCCCAGCAGCGTGCCCAGGGTACCGATGACCGCCCCCTGCACCACGAACACCGCCATGATGGAACGGGGCGTGGCGCCCAACGTGCGCAGGATCGCGATGTCCGCCTGTTTGTCGGTCACCACCATCACCAGCGTGGAGACGATGTTGAAGGCCGCCACCGCCACGATCAACGTCAGAATCACGAACATCACGCGTTTTTCGGTTTCCACCGCCTTGAAGTAGTTGGCGTGCTGCTGGGTCCAGTCCGTTACGCGATAATAGCCGGGCATCTCGCCCGCCAGTTCGCGGGACACCTGTGGCGCCAGGAACATGTTGTCCAACCGGATACGGACACCCGTGACCCGGCTGCCCAGGTGGAACAAGCGTTGGGCATCCTGCATGTTGATCAATGCGATCCCACGGTCGTACTCGTACATCCCCACCGAGAAGATGCCCACCACGGTGAACCTGCGCAGCCTGGGCATCACGCCCGCCGGCGTCAGATCGGCCTGCGGCGTAATCACGGTAACCTTGTCGCCAGGCATCACGCCCAACGCCGCAGCGAGCTCGTCGCCAAGCACGATGCCGTACTTGCCCGGTTCCAGGTCCGACAGCTTGCCCGCCTTCATGTGGGCCCCCACATCCGAGACCGCGCCTTCCTGGCCGGGCAAGATGCCCTGGATGAGCGCCCCGGTCACCTGAGCGCCGGAGGTCAGCATCCCTTCGCCCTGCACATAAGGCGCTTCGCCGATCACATGCTGGTTGCGGGAAGCGAGCGTCATCGCTTCGTGCCAGTCCCGTATCCCGGGCCCCGGCTCGCTGATAGTGGCATGGGCGGTCATGCCGAGAATCCGACTGCGCAGCTCCTGCTGGAACCCATTCATCACCGACAAGACGGTGATCAACGCCGCCACGCCCAGGGCGACCCCCAGCATGGAGGTCAACGAGATGAACGAGACGAATTGATTGCGGCGCTTGGCGCGGGTATAGCGCAGGCCGATGAACAGTTCGTAGGGGCGAAACATGGGCCCGCATTAAACCACAAATCGGCCGCACCCGCCTCCCTGCACCGAAGAGGGTTACGGTCCGCCACGCCGGCATGCGAGCCCTCGGCGCCACATACCGACGGGGAACTGTCTCACCGTCCATGGTGGATACAACCGCCACGGCAAACGGGACGCGCCGACTACGCGGCCGCAGGCTGCCAGGCTGCCGCGATCACCGGCTCCAGTTCCGTCTGATAGCTCTGCGGTAAATCGAGCTGCCCGCTGGGCGGCGGATCGAACGCCGCCATGGCCGTTACCAGTTGCTGGACCTGGTCGGTCAACAAGGTCGCACCGTCGGCCGTTTCGAAGGCGTCCAACCGGCTGTCCGTGGCGGCGTACCAGTCCTGCACGGTTACCGCGTCCGCCGAGCCGACGACCGTCACGCGCAGGTCGCCATCCCGCTGCTGGAACCAGAGCTGATCATAGGCAATGCCGTCCCCAAACCGGATCCGGTCCATGGACGGCCCGACGTCGTCCGGGCTCAGATCTTGGACGATGTCCTGTCCATCGCCACGTCCGAAGATGTAGGTGTCGCTGCCGGCACCGCCCGCGAGGTGGTCGTCTCCTCCGGCGCCGGCGAGCCTGTCGTCACCCGGGCCTCCGATAATCCACTGATTGCCTTGGGTTCCGTCGATGATATCGTTGCCGCTGCCGCCGGCCATGAAGGTGGTGCCGGCGCCGCCCGCCAGGGTGTCGTCCCCGTTGTCTCCCCACATCGCATTCCAGGCCTCGCCGCCGGTCAGCATGTCGTTGCCGGCGCCGCCCCAGAGCATGGCCGATTTGGCACCGGCGGTCAGCGTATCGTTGCCCGCGTCGCCATGGAGCGAGTCCCAGGTCCAGACGCCGTCGGTGGCCGCACCGCCCTGCAGCAGGTCGTCGCCGTCACCGCCGTATGCGATGTCGTTGCCCGTCCCGGTCTTGAGGGTGTCGTCCCCGCCCCCGCCGGCAAGCACATCATCGCCGCTGCCGCCGACCAGCCACTCGGCCACGGCACCGCCGGTGACCGCATCGTCTCCGGCGCCGCCGTCCAGGTAATAACCGCCGGCTCCCGCGGTCAGGATATCGTCGCCCGCCTCGCCCAACAGCACACTCCACGCGCTGCCGCCGGTAAGGATATCGTCGCCCGCACCGCCGTCGATAAGGGATGACTTGGTGCCCCCCACCAGCCGATCGTCACCGTCATCGCCGTACAGCCGGTCCAGCGTCCACACCCCGGGGGTGGCGGTCCCGCCCCGCAGGGTATCCGCACCCGCGCCGCCGTGGAGCAGGTCGTTGCCCGTCCCCGCAAGCAATGTGTCCTCACCGGCATCCCCGTGCAGCTCGTCACCGCCCGCTCCGCCTACCAGATAGTCGGCACCGGCCCCGCCGTCCAGTCGGTCGTTGCCGGCGCTGCCGGAGAGCAGATCGTCGCCGGTTGCGCCAGCGAGTTGGTCATCGCCCCCACCCCCTTGCAGGACGCTGCCGCCCTCGGTTCCGGTCAGCACGTCAACACCGTCGCTGCCCACCTGCACGTCCGTAAATGCGAATCCGGTGCCATCGGCAAATTGGATGCGGTCCAGCTCGAAGGCGCTGCCCAGCAGGTAATTGTCGACGGTGACAATGTCGCCACCGCTGCCTACCGTGATGCGAAGATCGGTCCAGTGGCCCGAATAGAAGTCCTGCAACGTTTCGAAAAACAACATTTCCGGTGCAATCCCCGCTTCGAACTGCAGGGTGTCCACGCTGCCGCCGCCGGTGTTGTCGTAGTCGTTGATCAGGTCCTCGCCGTCACCCGCATGGAACACGTAGAGGTCGGCGCCCGCACCGCCGTCGAGGCGGTCATTCCCCGCGCCGCCGACGAACAGATCGTCGCCGTCACCGCCATACAACGAATCGTCGCCTGCGTCGCCGTACAACTCGTCGTCGCCGCGTGCGCCGTACAAGTAGTCATCGCCGGCGCCTCCATGGAGCCGGTCCCAGCCATCCATCCCACTGATGTTGTCCGCACCCTCATCGCCAAACAGGTAGTCGTCGCCCGTGTCACCGTCAATGATGTCATCGCCGGCGAGCCCGCGGATGAAGTCATTGCCGTTGCGCCCGTAAAGGACATCCTCCGACGCGGCTCCCTGCAGAATGTTGTTGCGGTCCGGGGCACCCAGCAGATAGGTCGCATTGCCCCATACCACTTTCAGGGTTTCCAGATCGAAAGACGGACCGCCTTCGAACTGAAGACGCTCCACGCCCAGGGGGGTCGTACGATCCAACTCCCACAGGACTACCGAATCCGAAGGTGTGTACTGCATGGTGGGGCCGGAGCCCGACTCGAACCGGAACACAAGATCGCGCAGGTCCACTGTCGACCCCAATTCGATGATGTCCGGCTCACCGGGCGTCATATCGAAGTCGGCAACAACATCGCGGCCGTCACCGGCCTCGAAACGGTAGGTGTCGGCCCCCGCACCGCCCACCAGGGAGTCGGCACCGGCCCCGCCCTGCAGCCGATCGGCCCCCGCCCCGCCGTCCAGCACGTCGTCGCCGGCGCCGCCGGCAAGGGTATCCGCACCCTCCTCACCCAGCAGCACCTCGTCCCCGCCTGAGCCGCTCAGCAAGTCATCGGCTGCCGACCCATGCAGAATATTGAGGGTTGCATCCAGGAATCCCCAGTGGTCCAGACTCCCCTCGCCGAGCTCGAAGCGTTTCACGTCACCCCGCAGACCGTCCAGCAGGGTCACCGCATCCTGGCCACCGAACGTGAGGGTGACATCGATGGGTGCCGAATAGTAGCGAGCGAAACCGAAGGACTGGATCTGCTCGCGTACCGACGCGGTCACCGACACGTCCTGCAGACGGGTACTGTCGTTCAAGTGCAGCACACCCTGCCCGTCGTATGAACGAGCAATGGTATCGTGGCCGCTGCCCGGGCCCACGATGTACAGATTGTCGCCGGCACCGCCATCGAGATAGTCGTCGCCGGGACCGCCGATCAGCCAGTCGTCGCCCGCGCCGCCGTGCAACACGTCGCTGCCTTCACCGCCGTCCAGGACATCGTCGCTGCCCTGCCCGTACAACGTGTCGTCACCCTGCCCTCCCAGCAGGTAGTCATTGCCCTCGATCAGTCCATAGATGCCATCCTGATCGCCGTAGAGCAGATCGTTGCCCGTACCCCCTGACAGCCAGTCGTTACCGCCCTGTCCGAACAAGGTATCGCGGCCCTCTCCGCCGTGGAGTTCGTCGTCGCCGTGCAGCAGGGCGAAGCTGGCATAGTCGTCGCCCTCCAGATAGTCGTCGCCGGTTCCGCCCCACAACCTGTCCGCCCCGAGGCCTCCATAGAGCTTATCCGCCCCGCCCCCGCCCAGCAGGGTATCGTTGCCGGTGCTGGACTGTGCCTTGTGGTCGTCACCGAACAGCGTGTCGCCTCCGTCATCGCCCTCCAGGACATCGTCGCCGACACCGCCGATCAATTCGTCGGCACCGTCGCCGCCAATCAGCGTGTCGTTTCCGGTCAGGGACTGGTCGTCGCCGTTGTCCCCGAAAATGATGTCGACACCGCCGCCCCCGTCCAGCACGTCATCGCCGCTGTCCCCCTGCAGGTAATCGTTGTCCTGCCCCCCGAACAGCACGTCGTTGCCGCCGCCGCCCCACAGGCTGTCGTCGCCGGCGTCTCCGAACAGCACATCAGCGGCACCGGTATCAGAGTTGACGCTGCCCCTGGCATGGTCATAGGTGTGCAGTCCCGCCGCCGGGTCCGTCAACACGGCCCAGTCCCGGTCCAGGGCATGGTAGGTCGCGTCACCAAGCAAGTCGTCCCCGCCCACGCCTCCCTGCAGGACGTCCGAGCCGAGGCCGCCGCACAGTACATCGTTCCCCTCACCACCGACAAGCTCGTCATTGCCGCCGTTCCCATAGAGAAAATCGTCCTTCAAACCGCCGTCCAGTACGTCGTCTTTCGTGCCCCCATCCAATGCGTCCCGCCCGTCACCCCCGTACAGCAGGTCAGCCGCGCCTCCCCCGTACAGCATGTCGGGGCCCGTGCCGCCAAACAGGCGATCCTCGCCACCATCCCCATAGAGATCGTCGGCGCCACCGAAGCCATCCAGCTCTTCTGCAGCGCTGCCCCCGTACAGCGGGTCATGGTCGGTGTCGAGGTCTCCTGCACGGTCGTCCGCGGGCGTACCCAATACCACATCCGACACCGGAACCAATGCCGGCGGAAGGTCCTCGTGGATGGCGAGGGGCACCTCCACTAGAGTGGTGGCCGATGGTTCCCGACGCGGCAGGGAGACTTTCAGAGAGCCGAGATTCAACTTGTCATCCTGCCCGTTGCCGTCGTCGATGGCAGTCAATCGGACCGACGCACTGCCCTGACCCGGCGCCACGTAAAGTTCGTAGTGATCGACGCCCGTAAAACCCAGCGCATCGGTCCCGTCGGCCATTACCGGCGTCAACCCGTCGCCCGAAACCGTGTAATAGAGCGGCTTCCCGGACACCCCATCGGTGGCGGGCAAATCCAGCCGCAGGACCTGGCTTTCCAGTTCCAGGGGATGCTCAAGGTCTATGGTGACGGTGAGCACCTGGTCCGGCCCGGAGCGCTCCGACCAGTGAGCCGTGCTCAGACTGACAGCGCTGATGTCCTGGGCCCCACGGCGCAGCTCATCCTCCGCCCGGATAAGATCTTCCCGTGCCGACAGGTTCTCCGGATCCGTGAAGTAGGCCAGCGTCTTAAGGGACTCCACATTCCCTATCAGGGCCTCCGCATCGCCCTGGGTCAGGGCCGGCACCCCGGCGACGAAATCGTGGAAGAAATCTCCCAGCACGGATGCCGCGGACCAGCCCCGCGGACTGTAATCCTCGATCCCGTGTTCCAGGTACCGATAGACATGCTCCTGCAGAAGATGACCCGCCTTGGACTGGGCCTGCAGGTAGGAGTAGATGTTGGCAATCGCGTGGCGCTGGTACTGATCGATGGCCCCTGCCGCGATGGCGATCGCCGCGGCGGGTCCGATGCCGATCGCCCCAATGACGGGCAAAGCGCCCAGGCCGGCGCCGGTATCGACAGAGGTCTCGGTCCCAATGCTCGGACCGGTGCCGGAGGAAATTGCGCTGCCTACGACGGTGTAGTTGGTCAGCGCCCCCGCATGCCCGAAAGAGTGCTGATACCGCGTCAGCCACGGCGTGAAACCGGTGTTGTCCGTGAGGTTCTTCGCCCCGGGGGCATCGAATGTCACGCCGTCCCATCCGAAGACATCTGCGGCCAGTTGGGCAAGTGTGCCGCCGAGTGAATGTCCGGTTACAGTAATACTTGGTGCCTGTGCTTCGAACTGGTCATGCACACGCCGGGCGAACTCAAGGCCGTCAATGAACTGCTGATGCATGGCATCGAAGCCCGCTGCTTCCTTCAGAATCGCTTCCGCCGCGGCGAGATCTCCCGCATCCGACAGAAATTCCGTACCGCGGTAGGCGATCACCACCTCTCCGCTCGTTAGGTTTCGGTAGGCTATGGCATAGAATCCGCTGGATTCACTATCTGGCTCCAAGATCCCCCATCCCTGTGGTAGACCATTATCTTTGTACACCGCCATACTAAGCTTGGCGTAATCCTGTACGCTTGCCATGGCTCGACCTCCCTGTCGTGATGTGTGGCGCTATTTCTATTTTTTCAGCAATTCCTCGTATTCTCCCATCGCTGGTGCACGGCTTTTTCCGTACCACCGCTGCTTTAGGCGTTGCACGAAAGACCCCGGAAGAATGATCTCGTATGCCGCGTTCTTATTGCCATTCGCGATGAATAAATGAATGCGGGTTCTGGGCGGAGTGACACAGCCCATATTCATCGACAAATAGCTAACACCGGGGTACAGCTGCCTGTCGTAACGTCGTACGTACAAACCACCCGACGAACCCCCATCGGATCGCAGCCATGTCCGTAGACCCAATGACGCGAACCCTCCCAGTCGCCTCCGCGCCAACCTGTCAGTCGTCTTAACGGGGAGAACATACAGAGACGCATCCGGCGGTTCCGGCACAAAAGCCGCACCATCCTCCGATGCCCAGGGAATCGGTGCGTCGCTGGGCACGAATACATCCAGGATGCAGCGCCGGTCAGGCATGCTCTTGTCCGGATCCCCGGCCATGTAGCGCAGCCCCACCGGAAATTTCTGCACCCGATAGGCCGCTGCATAGGCTCCCTTGAGATCGTTATTGACCCATTGCCGCGGCATATCGAACCGATCGGCGAAGCTCTGGGTATAGATCCAGACGTTGGTGTCCGGGGTATAGGCGCGGCCGCTCTTCTCGGTAAACACATCCTCGTAACGGCCGGCCAGCGCCAGCCCTGCGTATGCCATCAGAAAAGCCGCCATGCCCATCGCTGTCATCACCGGTCTTGTCATCACTGTTTCCCCTTGCTCCATCAACCCGTCGCCGCGGTTCGTGACACTCACGCCGGCGCCACCGCAGCACCCTTCTCGCTGCCTTTCCTGCGGGTCGAAAATTCGCGCGGCAACGCAGACCGGCCGCGCACGGCACCCGGGATCCACCCTCTCCGGGATCGTGCATGGCGGCCATGCGGCCGGCATGGACAGAAGAATTGCATAGACGAGTGCGAACCGGTACCCGAAGGCATGGTGACAAATCCCTGTCTTCCGTTGTTGTCGGTGCCCATCCCTGGCACCTGGATCGGACTCTGCCACAAAGTCTTATGGTGGCCTGTCCGCTGCGCGCTATGCCGGCCGTAGGTTCAGCCCGGCAATCGGTGTAAGCCTGATCCGACCTCCACTTCCCAACTCTGCGGGCGCCGACTTGCGAAACCCCGGCCGCGCGCAGTACCCGGGCGTACATTCTTGTGCGGCGCAGCCTTGAGTGCCCATGATGGGGCGGGGTTTGGTCGGCATTGCACCCCGAACGTAGGTGGGCCTGAGCAATGCGAAGTCCAACGGGGCGCTTCGAGCCCTGCAAGCCGTCGGAATCTGCGACTTCGTTCTGTTTGGACTGCATCTTGCCTCAAGATGGTCGGGGTCACGGATAATCGAAGGCGGCTCCCCGCTCGTCCCGTTGTGGTTCTGGTAAGCTGAACGGCAGGTCATTCACGGAATCCGCCCATGTCCGACACGCTGGTGGACGACTGCTGCCGCGAAGCGCTCGCGCTGCTGCGAAGCAATACCATTGCTGCCGGCATCATGGCCGCGACCCGCACGCCGGCCGCTGAAAACCGCCGCTACACGCGCGTGTTCGCCCGGGACGCCGGCATCTGTGCTCTGGCGATGATCCGCACCGACGACCCGCTGCTGCGCGCCGCCGCCCATGCCAGTCTGCTCACCCTCGCCCGGCACCAGGCGGACAACGGGCAGATACCCAAGTACGTGGACCCGGAACGCGAGGACTCCGACTTCTGGTACGTGGGCTGCGTGGACGCAACCCTGTGGTGGCTCATCGCCGTGCACCATGTGGACACGTACGCTCCCGAGCTGAAAGTGTGCGAGACGCTTCAGCCGCAGATTGAACGGGCCCTCACGTGGCTCGCCTGCCAGGAGCATCCACGACTGTTCCTGCTCCGTCAGGATGAGGCCAGCGACTGGGCCGACATCATGCCCCGGTCCGGCTTTGTGCTCTACACCAATGCGCTGTGGTACTACGTAAAGACGCTCTATGGTGTGGAGCATCGGGCCGAGACCCACTACCACTTCAATCACCTGTTCTATCCGTTCACCGAGCACACTCCCGCGTACCGCCGCCTGCGCCTGCTTCGTCATTACGTTCGCAACCGCTCGGCGAACCGCAACCTCTATCTGAGTTTCGTCAATTTTTCCTTCTGGGGCGACGAAGGGGACGTTTTCGGAAATCTGCTGGCACTGCTGCTCGGGCTCGCCGACCAGGAGCGCACCGGCGAAATCATGCATGCCCTGGATGCCGCACAAGTCGCCGAACCCTGGCCGGTGCGCGCGACCTGTGAGCCCATCGGGCGGGCGTCGCCGCTGTGGCGAACCTACATGGAACGCCATCAGCAGAACCTGGAATTCCAGTACCACAATGGGGGGTGCTGGCCGTTCATCGGCGGGTTCTGGGTGATGGCACTGACCAGGTTCGGGCAGCGCGAGCGTGCGCAGCAGGCATTGAGCCGCCTGGCACAGGCCAACGCGGTGGGTGACTGGGCGTTCCGGGAATGGTTTCATGGACGCACCGGCGAGCCCCACGGCATGACCGGTCAGTCCTGGAACGCCGCCATGTTCCTCCTCGCCCACAGGGCCGTGGAACGCAGCGCGACCGAGCCCCCCGGCGCACACGCCACGGTCGGTCTGGGATAGTGAGCCGCCGGGTGCAACGGGGACGGACCGAGCCGCCGCGGCGTAGTCCGGATGCGGTAGCGGGCCACCGTCGGCAGACTGGACTTGACAGACTTTTCACATAATGACCGATAGATCTTTTCCTCCGAGCCCCAATCGGATACAAAACCCGGTACACCTGTCACATAGCCGCCCCGACCGACGTAGCAGCATGACGATATCCCGCAGTTGTGCATGGCACTGCCGCACGGCGCATCGCCGCCAAAAGGCGAACTGCAAGTACCGCCACAGCACGGCCTATATGGCAACGACTCCGTGGGGGTGCGCGCAATGAACAGCGTCCGCAGCCTGGCCCTGGCGATGACGCTGCTGCCGGCCGCCGCATCGGCAAACGGCCCCGGCAGCGGCGCGCCGTTTCCGACAGTCGCTCGCATCGTGCGCGCCGATGCGCTGCAGACCGCCGGATTCCGCGGGCAGGATGTTCGCGTGGGCATCATCGCCCAGGGGGCTCGGAACCTTCACGTGCTCACGGACGCCGGCGTGCTGCCGGCGAAGGTGGCCACCCTGGGGTCCCGAGCGGGCAGCGGCGATCTGGGTGATCGTATGATGCAGGTGGTGCACGGGATCGCCCCCCAGGCCGCGCTCGCCTTCTGCGCGGCCGCGAACCCACGGCAGACGGTCGCATGCGCCACCGCCCTGATCACCCGATTCCACGCGCAGATTGTCGTCGACGACATCAACCCGGCGCCGGTACGGTTCTGGCCCGGCAGCAAGGCTCTCGGGTACCGCCGACTGCATGCCCGCTTCCCCTCCGTGCTGTTCTTCACCGGAGCGGGCAGCGAAGGCCGCGGTTACTATCAGGCGCCGTACGTCTCGACCATGGTGGAAGTCGGACACAGCCACTACACGGCGCAGGACTTCGGGCACTCCGTAGGCCCGGGCAACGACCCCTACAACGATTTCCTATTGCCCGCCGGCGCCACCGCCAAAGTCTTGCTGGGCTGGAATGACGACCCCGACCAAAATCCATCGACCGATGCCTGTGCCCCCGCCAACAATGAAATCTCCCTGGTGCTGGTGTCGGGGCCGGGCGACGTAGTGGCCAGCGACCAGGGCCCCTGCCCCCTGGAACAGGTTACCTACACGAACCAGGGAAGGAAGCCGCAACGGCTGCGCATCGTGATTCTCCTCAATGCGCCCACCGACACCTCGCACCTGCGGTTCAAGCTGGTGGCGCTGAACCCGGCCGGCGCCGGTTCATCCTGGCGGCTGCGCTATGCCACTGCCGGCGCCGCAGGTATCTCCGCAACAGTAGCCGGCGTGACGGCAGTCAGCGCGGTCGACCCGCACACCGGCTATCGGGGCCACTACCTGCTGGAGGACTCTGCCAATGCCGGTCCGCAATGCCAGGACTACGACAAGGCCGGCGGACGCAACCGTCGACTGCCCCGCCCACGCTGCTGGCAGCAGCCGGCCTTGGTCGTCCCCGACCGGGCGATGGTGCAATTTTCAGCGCCCGCTCCGCCGGGTTATCACCCGGCCGCCTTTCAGGGTGACGCGGCCGCCGCATCGGGGGCGGCCGGCGCTGCGGCATTGCTGCTGTCCGCCAAGATCCAGCCCGGCGACATAACCACCCTGCTCAGCACCAGCGCCGTCCCGCAGGTGTCCAAACCGGGCTGGGATCCCCGCTACGGCTGGGGTCTGCTCGACGTGCACGCCGCCGCGATCAGGGCCCATGTCCTGAAAGCGGCGCCTGACCGCACCCCGCCGGTGACCCCTCCGACCCGCTTGCGCACCGGCGAGCAGATCCGGCACTGGCGGGCCTTGGCGCACAAAGCCGACCACGGCGACGGCAAGGCGCTGGGCGCCCTGGAACAGGGTGCCCAGCACAGTCTCGGCGCCCAAACCTGGCTTGGGATCCACTACGCCCGCATCGGCAAGCTCGACACAGCGGCGTACTGGTACCGACGGGCGGCAGAGGGCGGCGAACCCCTGGCCCAGACCCTGTTGGGCTCTCTGTTCGACCGGGGATCGGCCCTGCCGGAGGATGCTCGCGCTGCCTATGCGTGGTGGCGCCGGGCCGCCCGCAGCGGTCTGCCGGAGGGGCTCTACGACCTCGGCAAAGCCTACGTCAGCGGGCGGGGCACGTCCGCCGAACCCCAGGTCGGGTACGCCCTGCTGCTCGCCGCCCGCGAACGGGGATACCGCCCCGCCGACGCCGCCATTGCGCAAGGCAAACGCCTGCTGCGCAGAGACCAGATTCACCGTGCCGAAATCCTGGCCCGCCGATTCGTGCGCGACCCCGGGGCCATTCCGTAATGTCGGCCCCCCCGCACCCTGCCCGGCGCGGCAACCCGCCGCTGGCCGCCACGGTGCGAGTGCGATGCCCGGGAAGTCGTCGATCGCAGAACGGGCGTTTGTTGCCGGCCAAGCTCCGGTCCGCTCCGTGGCGGCCGGCCATCGGGACGCAGTGCCCGAAAAATTCAGTCCCGCCGGCCCCTGGCTTGGTTTACATTAGGTAGTGAGAAACCGGACAAGGATAACCAGTCATGGCACGTTTCCTCGCTGTGTTGCTCGCCGCAGCGCTGCTCGCCGGCTGCTCGCCCCGGGTAGCCCAGGTCTCGAAGATTGTGCACCCGGACCAACTCGGAACTGCCGCCGTGCTGCCCTTCGAAGGCCCCTTCGGCAACGTGTTTGCCGATCGTGTCGACTACGAATTGCTGAACATGGGCTCGGATCTGGTGGTCAAATCCCATGTGGACGGCCTGCTGCAGACCCGCGGGCTGTCCTCAGCCCATTTCGGCCCGGACACGCCACTGGCGAAGCTGATGGTGCTCGGCAAGGCGCTGCACGCCGACACGGTGGTGGTAGGCCGGGTCGCCGGCCCGCCCAGCAGCAGCGTGCTGCTGAATCAGCTGCGGGGCTTCTCGGGCTATCCGGTCACCACCGCCGCGATACGCTTCGTCCGGGTCAGCGACGGCGCCACGCTGTCCTACGTAACCTACCAAACCGAACGCGACGTACCCTTGCTGCGGGACGACAGCTACAAGGTTGCCCGCAAACTGGTGGCAGCGGCCTTCGGTCGTTGAAATCCCGGGTACCGCCTGCCGCGCTTAGGGCTGACCGACCTGCCGGCGGCGGAAACAGCGTACTTCGTGGTCGTTGACCATCCCCACTGCCTGCATGAATGCATAGCAGGTGGTAGGCCCGATGAACTGAAAACCGCGCTTGCGCAGCTCCTTGCTCATGGTCTGCGACAGGGGCGTCTGAGCCGGGGCGTCCCGGTAGGAGCTCCAACGGTTGCGTACCGGGCGCCCGTCCACGAACTGCCAGAGATAATCCGACAGGCTGCCGAACGCTTCCGCAACTTCCAGCACCCGCCGGGCATTGTTGACCGTGGACTCGATTTTCCGGCGATGGCGAACGATGGCCTCATCCTGAAGCAGGGCGTCCACCTTGCGCCGGTCGAAGCGCGCCACCCTGGATGGATCGAAGTCGGCGAACGCTCGCCGGTAGCCCTGCCGCTTGTTCAGGATGGTCCGCCAGCTCAAACCCGCCTGGGCGCCTTCCAGGGTGAGCAGTTCGAAGAGGTAACGGTCATCGAAACAGGGCACGCCCCACTCGGTATCGTGGTACAGCACCTCCAACGGGCCACCGTCAGCCCAGCTGCAGCGATGGGTCATGTCTCGCTCCTCTGCCCGTATAACGCCTGAACCCGGCCAGTTCCGCCATGGATTGGCCGCCCCCCTCCGGCAACCCGCCCGGGAATCTCACCAGGCCCGCCCGCGGCCCCACTCCCCCCCCCCGCCAACGGCCGATCCTTTAGGAAACCCGGGACCGAACCGCTATCTCCAATAGCGCGTCGCATAAATACATTACCGCTTGGTGCACCCGGACGGGAAACTCGGCGGGGCGCGCCGGCCGCCGTCAACTGTGACGGGCATCGCAGGACCGCTCGCCCCGATTCGACCGCCGGCGGGATTCTGTTAATGTGGTGTCGTGCGGCGCCATAGGACCGCATATGTCGTTTGCAGGTTTCCAGCGGATGCATCATCCATCCCAATCCGATTCCGCCACGCCGGTCGGCCCCGTGGTCATCCGCCGCATCGCCGTGATGAATCCCAAGGGCGGCTGCGGCAAGACGACCGTGGCGACCAATCTGGCCAGCCGCTATGCCGTCATGGGGCTCCATGCCGCTCTGTTCGACTACGACCCGCTGGGTGCCAGCATGCGCTGGGCGCGGGCCCGAGCCCGCGCCCGTCCCGCGGTCCACGCCGTCGCCGCCCACAGCGGCCCCGAACAGGGCGTAACACGCAGCTGGCAACTGCGCGTGCCGGCCGGCACCCAACGCGTCATTCACGACACGCCGGCAGGCCTGGAACGCATGCAGATCCTGGATCGAATTGAAGGCCTGGACGCCATTCTTGTTCCGGTGCTGCCTTCCCCCATGGATATCGGTGCCACGGCGGACTTCATCCGCGACCTGCTGCTGGTGGGGAAGCTGCGTACGCGCAACACCCGGGTGGGCATCATCTCCAACCGTGTGAAGAGCAACACACGGGCCTTTCAGGCCCTGGAACGTTTCCTGGCCACTCTCGACATTCCGCTGGTGGGTCAGGTGCGCGAGACCCAGAATTACGTGGCCGCCGCCCAGAACGGAGTGGGCGTTCACGAGCTGGGGCGCCCGCGCGACGAGCGGGACGTGACTTGCTGGACGACTATCATCGAGTGGCTGGAAGCCGGCTGGCGGATACCACGGGCCGAGACCAGCGAGGCCGACACGCAGTCGGAGCAGCCCGCGGCCGCCCCCTGGAGCGTCTATTCGCTGACCGACAGTCGCTGAAACCGGCCCCACCCGGGAGCCCCTGCGCGTAACAGTCGCGCCGAACGGACCTCTGCAAGACCCCCGACCCCACGCCAGTACGCCCCAGGCCCCAGCATGACGCGGTCACTGAAACACCTGACCTCGCCGGGGCACCGGCGTGCCGATCCCTCCGCGGGCCCGGTCAGGCGCCGTTGACCGGGCGCAGATGGCGCCACACATACCAGCCCAGCACCGCCACCAGCACGGCACCGATCAGGGCATCGAACCGGTGGAAATACACGCCCAGCGCATTCCAGTTAGCCCCCAGCTTCAGGCCGATCCAGGCCAGCGCCCAGCACCAGATCGCCGAACCCAGGAAGGTGTACAGCGTGAAGCGCCACAGCGGCATGCGGGCCACCCCGGCGGGGAATGCGATGAAGGTGCGCACCACCGGCAGCAGCCGACCGATGAAAATGGTGATATCGCCATAGCGCTCAAACCAGCGCTCGGCGAGATCCAGATCGCGATGGGAAACGAGCACGTAGCGCCCGTACTTCTCCACCAGCGGCCGCCCGCCCCAGGCCCCCAGCCCGTAGGCCACCAGGGACCCGGCCACGCAACCCAGTGCGCCCGCAAGCGTCACCGCCCAGAGTTGCAGGTCGCCGGTGAACACCAGATAACCGGAAAACGGCATGATGATTTCCGACGGCACCGGGATGCAGGCGCTTTCGATCGCCATGAACAGCACGATGCCCCCGTAGTGGAGGTGCGAAATGGTGGCGATGACCAACCCCGCCAGCGCGCTGACCAGCTTTTCGACCATGACTTTCCCGTGGTTTTGTCGCCGGGCACCAGGGCGTGCCGGCAGCTTGGCGGATGGTAGGCCAAATCGCCCGCCGACCCAACCGGTTTGTGGCGCCGTCCGGTCCCAGCCGGAGCGTCAAGCCAACTCCGCAGGTTGAGCTGAGCGCAGCGAAGCCCGACACGCCAGCCAGGTACCCAAGCCGGCCGGCGTCGACCCTGTTAAGCCGTCGGTCCGCTACCTGTCGACGCCTGTTGGGTGGCGATGAGCCGCCACATCGTCGTCAGCGTCCAACCGTCCCTTCTGATCGATGAGGCCACGCAGCAGCGGATCGAGAAAATAAACCTGCCCCCGGCGCCCCCAACCGTCGTACGCCCGCCAGGTAGCACGACGGTCCGACGCGGCAGCCGGGCTTGAACGGCTTCGATCAGAGCAAAAAACTCATCAGGCGACGGGCGTAATCCACCTCATGCAAATTGCCTTTGTTGCTTTTGGTTCGTACCACGTCTGCAGAAGCGCGCATTGTCACGCCCTTATCTGTTCTGATGGATCCATCCGGCTTGATCTTGCCAACGTTGCCGTCGTGAAGAAAGCCGCCATAATCCATCTTTTCATGACGCTTATAATATATTTTGCACGGCTTATTGAGGTCGGATCGATATTCGACATAGGTTCCATCCTTCGGTGAAATGATTGAAGTATCAAAACCGAGGATGTCGCCGCGATAGCCAAGTTTGTTGGCGATCGTTGTCATTTCAGTTACCCAGCGAGCCTTATTGCCGTTACTGCCATAGCGCACCTGGAGATTGCACGAACCATACAGCGCGCGTCCCGCGCTCCCGTTGACGCCCACTGAGGCGAGCCACCCGCTAAAGGCGTCGATAGTGTCGTTCGTGTACTCGATGTTGGTGAGGTGAACGCCATACATGTTGTCGCTGGTGACCAGAACCAGTCCCATACAAAGCAGTAGATGAGGGAACCCGATCAAATCCGGGTCATTCCCGACATGAACCTCATCAAGATAAATTGCCATAACGCCCCCACTTCGTATTGTTGATGTCGATCTGGATCCGGTTCGTACGCTCCGACCCAGGCAGGCGGGCCGTCCAAGCAGGGTCGCCGCTTTCTGGTTCCCTTTGATCGGCCTTTGGCAATATAAGCAAATCGTCGCAGCCGGGAAAGTGGGCTACCGATTGACTGCGCCGCCCGATGCCAGGCCCGATTAACACTGCTTGGGTGACCGCCGTCGCGGCTGAGAAGCCGTCAATCAAGGAGCCGGGGCTGGTCATTCCAAATGACCAAACGGCAGGGGCCTTTCCGGTCGATGGGCGTCGGACGCGTCGCTACCCGACGCTCCGCGCAGCCCCGGGGGCACTGTAAAGCTACGTAAATCTCCACACAGGCCAGCTCCCGATGTGGCAAAATCCCCATCGGAAAACCGGATGCCCCGGCTGCGCAACTTCCATGATCTACGAGTGTCTTGTGTAATGGTGATATCAGACCGACTGCGTTGCACCCATCTCCCAGCTGCGGGACGGGACAGGGGTCGGGACATGCCGCCGGCCGCCGGGGGCTACCCCAGGCAGTCCCGCAAGCGCGCTGGCGGCGCGGTCGGATTTTCCCTGCCAGCGGCAAAACCCTTGCGCCAGTGAGCTCACTTCGCGCCAACACACCTTCGCGCCACACGCCCAGCCGCGTGCGCCGGGCGGTCGCCGGCGCCCTGCGCACGGCGGCCCTGCTGGCCGCACTGCCGTCGGCCGTCGCCACGGCTGCGTCCCTGAACCTGGCCGATCCGTTCGACACCCACGCGCTCACGGCCCCCGACCAGGCGACACCCTGGAACTCGCCGGCGGCCGCCTCTGCCTGCGCGGCGCAGCCGCCCGCCGGTCAGCCCTGGTCTCTGGAGCAGGTGGTGAACCGCGCCCTGTGCGCCAACCCCCAGACCCGCCAGGCCTGGGCCAATGCACGGGCCCAGGCGGCCAGGCTGGGGGTCAGCAAGTCGCAGTACCTGCCCAGCCTCACCATCAGCGGCAACGCCTCACGCAGTCACTCCACCACCGCCAGCGGCAGCTTCTACCAGATTCCGGTGCAGAACCAGTTCAACCCGACCCTCACGGTCAATTACCTGCTGTTCGACTTTGGCGCCCGCAGCGCTTCGGTGAACAACGCCAGGGAAACCCTGCTGGCCTCCGACTGGACCCAGAACGCCACCCTGCAGAGCATCATGCTGGCCGCCGTACAGGCCTATTACCAGACCTTCGCCACCGAGCAGGCGGCCCAGGCGGCCGCCGCCTCGGAAAAGTCCACCCGGGAAGCCTATGACGCGGCCCGCTACCGCCAGCAGGTCGGGGCGGTGGCCCTGGCTGACGTGCTGCAGGCCCGCACGGCATGGTCCCAGGCGGTGCTCAACCGGCAGAAGGCCGAGGGCCAGGCACGCATCGCCGAGGGCAGACTGGCCAACGTGCTCGGAATGGACGCAGACACCGCAGTCGCGCTTGCCCCGCCGGCGTTGCGCGCGCCCAGCACCGCCGAGACCCGCAACGTGCACCGCCTCATCCAGGGCGCCAAACGGGCGCGCCCCGATCTGGCCGCCGCCGAGGCCCAGATCAAAGCATCGGCGGCGAGCGTACGCCAGGCCAAAGCGAACGGCATGCCAACCTTCAATCTGTTCGCCAGTTCCGGCTACAACTACTCCAGCGCCGTCAGCAACAGCAGCGACTGGGCGGTCGGTCTGTCGCTGAACGTGCCGCTGTTCAGCGGGTTTGGCGACACTTACCGCGTGCGCGCCGCCGAACAACAGCTCGCCTCCCAGGAAGCGTCACGGGACCAGCTCGAGCAGCAGGTCACCCTGGACGTATGGAACGCCTACCAGAATCTGCAGACCGCGCGTGGTACCTACACCAGCAGCCTGGACCTGCTGGCGAGCGCGACCCAGGCCGAAAAAGTCGCTCTTGGACGCTACAAGGCCGGCGTCGGCAGTATCCTCGACCTGCTCAACGCCGAAGCCAGTCTCGCCACCGCCCGGCTGCAGCATGTACAGGCCCAGTACGACTGGTATACCAGCCGTGCCGCCCTCGCCCAGGCGATGGGCCGGCTGCAGCCCGACGGCACGGCCGGGCCGCCGACCGGCCGACCATAAGAGGAATTATCCGTTCATGACTCCCAAGGCCCGTACCTGGCGCAACCTGTTCATCTGGCTCGTACTGCTGGGGCTGGTCGGCGGTGGGCTCTACTACTGGCGCCACCGTACCAGCGAGCCCGCCGGCGCCCACTACCGCACCGTCACCCTGGACCGCGGCAACATCGTCAAAACGGTGTCCGCCAACGGAACCCTCAATCCGGTCACGCTGGTGAACGTTGGCACCCAGGTATCCGGGACCGTCAGGGAGCTGAACGCCGACTTCAACGATCACGTCAAGAAGGGCCAGATTCTCGCCAAGCTGGATCCCTCCCTGTTCCAGGCGCAGCTAGAGCAGGACCAGGGCTCCCTGGCCAGCGCCCAGGCAAGTCTCAAGCTGGCCGAGATCAACGCGCGCCGCAACCGCGACCTGTTCGCCAAGGGCTACATCGCCGAGTCCGACGTGGACAACAGCAACCAGGCCCTGGCCGACGCCCGTGCCAAGGTCGCCAGCGCAAAAGCCCAGATCCAGCGCGATCAGACCAATCTCGGTTACACCGTGATCCGCTCGCCGGTTTCGGGCGTGGTGGTATCGCGCAGCATCGACATCGGACAGACGGTAGCCGCCAGCTTCCAGACGCCGACCCTGTTCCAGATCGCCCAGGATCTGACCCGCATGCAGATCGACACCTCCATGGCCGAAGCCGACGTGGGCGGCGTCAAGGTGGGCCAAGAGGTCAACTTCACCGTGGATGCCTATCCCGACCGCACCTTCCAGGGCACGGTGCGCCAGATCCGGCTCAACCCCACCATTCAGCAGAACGTGGTCACCTATGACGTGGTGGTGAATGTGAGCAATCCCGAGGGCATCCTGCTGCCGGGCATGACCGCCTATGTAACGGTCATCATCGATCGGCGCGATGATGTACTGCGGGTGCCGAATGCGGCCCTGCGTTTTCGCCCCCGGGGCGGTGCCGAAGCGCTGCCCGACCGAAAGGAGCCCAATAGGCGCACGCTCTACCGCGTGCAGGACAACAAACTGCTTGCGGTGCCGGTGACCATCGGAATCGCCAACAACCAATACACCGACATCGTGAGCGGCGATCTCAAGGCCGGCGACCACGTGGTGGTCGAGGATCTGTCGCCGGAAGGCACCGGCAAGCCACCCGGCACGTTCCGCTTCCGCGCATTCTGATGAACGAGCCGCTGATCCGGATCGAAAACCTGTACAAGGACTACGTCACCGGGGCGGGCCCGGTGCATGTGCTCAAGGGCATCGACCTGGCCATCGACCGGGGCGAATTCGTGGCCATCATGGGCCCGTCCGGGTCCGGCAAATCCACCTTCATGAACATCGTCGGCTGCCTGGACAACCCCACCTCGGGCAACTACTGGCTGGAGGACCAGAACGTGGCCACCCTGAGCGTCAACCGCCTGGCCGAGGTGCGCAACCTGACCATCGGCTTCGTATTCCAGGGCTTCAATCTGCTGGCCCGGGTGAGCGCCGAGGACAACGTGGCGCTGCCGCTGCTGTATGCCGGCATCCACCGCGCCGAGCGTCGCAGGCGTGCCCTGGAAATGCTGGAACGGGTGGGGCTGGCCCGGTTCGCCCACCACATGCCCAACCAGCTCTCCGGCGGCCAGCAGCAGCGCATCGCCATCGCCCGGGCGATGATCAACGAGCCACGCCTGATCCTGGCCGACGAGCCCACCGGCAACCTGGACACCGGCACCAGCCACGAGATCATGGACCTGTTCGGCGCGCTCAACCGCGACCAGGGCATCACCATCGTGCTGGTCACCCACGAAGCGGACGTAGCGCGCTACGCGCACCGGCTGGTGCGCTTTCTGGACGGGAACATCGAAGGCGATGGCCCCACCGAAACCCTGCTGGGGAGGGCCGCGCTGTGATCGTCGGCGATCTGGTGCGCGAGTCCTGGCGCGCGCTGGGCGCCAACCGCATGCGCAGCGCCCTCACCATGCTGGGCATGGTGATCGGCGTGGGCGCCGTGGTGCTCATGATGGCCATCGGCCAGGGCGCCCAGTACATGGTCAACCAGGCCATCGAGTCCATGGGCAGCAACCTGTTCATCGTGCTGTCCGGAGCGACCACCTCGGGAGGAATGCGGTTCGGTGCCGGCAGCACCCCCACCCTGACCCTGGCCGACGCCAACGCCATTGCCGAGCTCCCGGCGGTCGCCGCCGTCGCCCCGGTGGTCCCGGGCACGGCCCAGATCGTCTACGGCCCCAACAACTGGAGCACTCTGGTCCACGGCACCACACCCAGCTATTTCTCGATACGCGATTGGCAGATAGCGGCCGGTCAGATTTTCGAACAATCCGATGTTCGCTCCGCCGCCAGAGTGGCAGTGATCGGCCAGACGGTAGTGACAAACCTGTTTCCCCCGGGGGTCAGCCCGGTGGGCAAGACCATCCGCATCGCCAACGCCCCCTATCAGGTGATCGGCGTGCTGGCCCCCAAGGGCCAGAGCCTGGACGGGCGCGACCAGGACGACTCCGTACTGGTGCCGGTGACCACTGCCCAGCGCAAGCTGTTCGGCGACCGCTTTCCGGGCACCGTACGCTTCATGATGGCCCAGGCAACCGGCCCCACGGAAATGAACCGCGCCCAGCAGGAGATGGAGCTGCTACTGCGCCAGCGCCACCATATCGGCCCCGGCGAGGACGACGACTTCTCCATCCGCAACCTCACGGCGCTGGCCAAGACCGCCTCCAGCGCCGCCGGGGCGTTGTCGTTCATGCTGGGGGCCATCGCCTCCATCTCCCTGCTGGTGGGCGGCATCGGCATCATGAACATCATGCTGGTGTCGGTCACCGAGCGCACCCGGGAGATCGGCATCCGCATGGCCATCGGGGCACGACCCGCCGACGTGCTCACCCAGTTTCTGCTGGAAGCGCTCAGTCTGTCCATTCTGGGCAGCCTGGTCGGCGTGCTGCTGGGGGTGGGATTCGCGTGGACGGTCACGCGTTTCGTGCCCATGACCGTGGTCGTGACGGTGTGGGCCATCGCGCTCGCCTTCATTGTGGCCGCCGGCATCGGCATCTTCTTCGGGCTCTACCCGGCCCGCAAGGCGGCCCGCCTCAAGCCCATCGAAGCGCTGCGCTACGAGTAGCCCGGGCGCACGCCCGACTCAACGGTCGGTGTTGCGGGTCCCGCTCTGCGATGGGCACCACAGGTCTCTGCCCATGCGCACCCCCTCCTCCCGACCGGCGTAGTAGCCGGGCAGTCGGACTACGGCGCGGTATCCCAGCTTGGTGTAGAAGGTCTGCGCACCGAGATTGCCGGCGCGGGTCTCCAGGTAGACCAGGGAAATCCCGGCCGCCAGTACCGATTCCTCCAACCACCGCACCAACCGCCGGCCGAGCCCGGCCCGACGATAGCCGGGGAGTACCGCCAGGAGATTCAGTCGCGCTTCCTCCTGCCCGAAGTACATGATCGCAAAACCCGCGATGCGCAGACCGTGGTGAGCCGCCAGCACGGTGACCTCCGGATGGCGGATATTGCGGGCCACCCGATCCGCCGTCCACGACCAGCCCAGTCCGGTTTCGATGAAATCCCGGGATATGGCGGCAATCTCACCGGCATCCGCCAGATTGGCAAGCCTCAGTTCGATTTCGGGGGCCACCATCCGCACCTCATGCAGCGCACCTGAAGTGCCGTTCAGTTCCTTTTTGCCTCCTTTTCGATCCGCGGTCAACCGCCTCGGTCGAGTTCCCCTTCACCGCCGCCGCTGAACCGCCCCCTTGGGTCTGATACACTGACCGCGTTTTGGCCTTCGCAGTGAACCCCGTGCACAAGAAGCCAGCCCTGCTACTGGCCTGCCTGCTGCTGGCGGGTTGCTCCATGTACGACGTGGAACAGGTCGCGTTCAGCGGCCATCCCATCGGCGCGATGACCTACATCGCAGAGGCACGCACCGAATCCCTGGTGCTGCATCCCTGGCGCCTGGTCCACGACGCCAGTTCCCTCGCCCACCATCTGGCGTATATCGCCAGGCTGCTGCGCGGTCATGTGAGCGGCACCTGGGGACGGCGCGATACCGTCCTGCCCAGCCCCCATCGCTATGTGAAGTACACCCAGAACTACAAGAGCCGCGCCATCGTGAACTTCGACTCCGGCGCTATCGTAGTGGAAACCCTCGACCAGCAGCATCCCGAACGCAGCCTGCACAACGCCATCGTCACCACCCTGCTCACGCCCGCCGATCCCCGCGCGGTGGACCTCTACAATGCCTCCACGGTGAAACTGTCCGGCACGCCCTACCTCTACGGGCTGGTATTGGACGAGCAGGGCCATGCCATCGACAGTCCCGGGCGCGCCGCCCACTTTGCCGGATACCTGGAACGCGCCGCACAGCATACGCGGCTGGTGGACACGCCCGCAGGGCGCAAGCGGGCGCTCTATGTGCGCTTCACCATGGTTCCGGACCACCTGCGGCTGGCGGCCCGGCGTTACGCACCGCTGGCAGCCCGCTACGCCAGCCGCTACCACGTCAGCCGATCGCTGGTCATGGCCATCATCAAGACGGAGTCGGACTTCAACCCCTTCGCGGTCAGCCCCGCCCCCGCCTACGGGCTCATGCAACTGGTCCCCCAGACCGGCGGGGCCGACGCCTACCGGGCCGTCACCGGCCACCAGGGCATACCCTCGCCCCACTCGCTGCTGGACGGGCCTCGCAATATCGAACTGGGCTCGGCCTATCTCGGATTGCTGGAGCACGATTACCTCGCCGGCATCCGCAATCCGGTGTCGCGGGAGTACTGCGCCATCGCCGCCTACAATGCCGGCAGCGGTGCCGTGCTGCGCTCCTTCTCCGCCAGCCCCGATGCCGCCGTCGAGCGGATCAACGCCATGGGTCCCGCCGCGGTGTACCGTCACCTGCGCCGCACCATGAACACGGAGGCGAGCCGCTATCTTTGGAAGGTCGTCAGGGCGCGCAAGGCCTTCGTGAGCGTCTGAGCATCAGTCCCGCCACGCCGGGAGACGCGATACGGTCCGAGGCGCCGCGGAAGGCTACCGTCCGGCGCCTACGGTCAACTGATCGCCGCGCACCAGGTAGCGTCCATGGAAGGTCACCGGCACGGGATCGGCATCCAGCAACGTGGCGCCGCGGCCGGCCCCGAGACGCTGGGCGTGAATCTGCAGATGGGGCTCCGATGAATAGCCGGAGTTGCCCACGCGGGCGACCATCTGACCCCGTGCCACCTGACTGCCCTCGGCAACCTGGACGCTGCCCCGCTCGAGATGGCTGAGCAGCACCATGACGCCCTTGCACTCGATCCCCACGTAGTCACCCAGCAGGCGGGAGGGGTCCGTGCGCGGCGGGCGCATGTCCGGCACGCCGTTCTCGGTCTCCCGCACGATACCGGCGCAGGGCGCATACACAGGCTGAGCGAAGATCGCGTAGCTGTGCGGATCGCCAGCCAGCAGCCCGTTGGAAGGTACGCCGGAAGCATTGAGCTTGACGAGATCCACCGCGTAGCCCTGGCCCCGGAAGCGGGTCATCTCGGGCCGCCGACTGCGGGCGTGGAAGTTGACCAGCAATACGCTGCCGCCGTTGATCACGTAGTAGGTGCCGTTCTTGAGGGGGAACGCAAGATCCACCGCCCCGGGCGGCGGCGTGCGTCCGTGCAGGGCACCGATCACGTAGCTCAAAAACAACGCGGCGAAAGCCGCCTGACCGATCCGACCCAGCCAACCCAACCCCTGGGGCAACAGGGGCACGGTGGGCGGCGTCCGCAGCCAGGACGCCACCGCCGCCAGCGCGAACAGCGCGATGTACAGATACGGCAGAGAGCGTGGCAGAAACGTCCAGAGGCCCACCAGCGCAATGGCGCCCAGGTAACTGCCAACGACCAGCACCCGCAGCAGCCATTCCAGACGACTGAGGGCGCGACGCCGCCACAGCCAGAACACCAGACCGAGGGGCAGAACCAATTGCAGAGCGAAGGCAACGGCAAGTAGTAGCATGTCGGGACGGGCCTGCAAGAGAAAGGGCCGCAATTGTACCCCAGAGCAGGCGCCCTTTGTCCCCCATCGCGGCCACCCAACCCCCTGCGACACGGGTGGCGCGCCGCCCAAGTATGCCCCGCGTCGCCTCAGTCCATCGGGCTCCTGAAGCCGCCGCCAACGCACCGGGAGGCAGCGACCGCTACATCCGTATTCAGGCGAAACTGCACAGGCATCGCGTCGAACTGGTGCAGGCCAATCGCCGCCTGGCACAAATGGCTTTGACCGACACGCTGCCTGGCCTGCCCAATCGGGCCGCCCTTGACCAGTCCCTGGCACGCGCGAACCGTACGGAAACACACCTCGCCATGTGCATGATCGACCTGGACGACTTCAAGTCAGTGAACGATCGACACGGCCACGAAACGGGAGATCGCTTGCTTCGCGCCTTTGCCGAGGGTGTATCCGGAGTCTTGCGTCGGGAGGAATACTTTGCACGTCTGGGGGCGATGAGTTCGTGCTGGTGCTGGAGAATCTTAGCGAAACCGATCGCTTGCCAACGATCATGCAACGGATCACCGATGCGTTATCCGCGCCGTTCGTGTTTTCGCCGGAGCTTGTGCTGTTCGTCAACGCCAGCATTGGTGTGGCCGTATACCCCGACGGCAGTGATTTGATGTGGGCAGCCGACCAAGCCGTGTATCGCGCCAAGGGAAACAAGTCTGATACCCCCGCTCCTCTACAACACTTCCAAGGCGTGACCCGCCAGGCTTAAGAGCCCCCCGGCGCGCTCGTCAATGCACTCGGGTCCGCCCATTTCGTAATCGCGGCAGACCTGTGGCCGGTGAGCGTAGATGGTGCAGCGCATCGTGCTGCGGTCGAGTGCCGTACACCAGCCATCGTCACGGCGACGCATCACCTCGCCGCCCCAGTCGCTCCACTCGGTCATCGCCGCGGGGATGTCATTGTCGCCGATGAGCAGAACCTGCAGCCGGCAGCAGAGCGCCTCGCAGGTATCGCAGGTGTGATGGGCGGTGGCATTGTCCGATGAGGCTGACAGCATTGATTCATCTCTCTGTTGAGCACCGAAAACCCGGGGTGCTTCCCGACTCAGTGATGGGCCCGCACCCTGAACCCGCGGAAGACGATTGCGCAACCCACGCGCTTCACCCGACCAAGAGCGCCATCACCTCGTCCGCTGACGCCGGCAACGGCAGGATCCCGTGCAGTGGATAGAACGTCCCCAGCCTCCGGGCCTGAGCCAGTTCCGCCCGCTGCGCGAAAAGGATCACTCGTGCCTTCGGCGCGTACTTGGGCAGGCTCGCCAGCAGGGAATCCAGGTTGCCGATTTGGCAGCTCGCGTAGTTGTTGCCCCAGGCGTAGACGAACTCCGCCAGAATAAAATCCGGCGGCGCCCTTTTCACCGCCGCCAGCGCCTTGCGCACCGAATCCACCCGCACCACCTCAATCCCGAGGCGGGAATAGAGATCGGCCAGATCGGGTACGGCGAGGGTTTCGGTGTAAGTGAGGAGGGTTCGGGTCGGCATCAGGCCATTGGACTGGGGAACGGGTTTGGATACATTCTACCGCAATCGGCGCACTCCATTGATACCCGTTGGCAGGAATCGGCCCCGTTCCAATTGAGGAGAATTTCGCTCCGGGACACCACCAGACCGTGGATGCCCGTTTTCACATCACCTGGATCGGGAACGGTCGTCGAGCGTTGGGCTTCGCGGGGCTCAGCCCAACGAAATGTGCCTCCATGAACGTGCCAGAGTCGCCGCCGTGATGGTCCCCGCAATAGTGTCGACAGCGCAACGGTCGCGGGAACTACTGCACCGCGACCCGCACGCCATCGTCGACCTGGTCACTCGGATGGGTAACCACCCGCTCACCGGTGTTCAGCCCCTTCAGAACCTGGGCGGCGAGCCCATTGCGCTCGCCGACCTGTACCGGTGTCAGCCTTGCTCTGCCGTCCTTGACCGCGAACACCGCCCATCCGTCGCCCTGCCGGAACAGGGCGCTGGCGGCGATCTGCAGCACATCCGGGCGTTCCCAGAGGATGAAGCTCGCCTCCACCCGGTAACGGTCGCCCAGGCCTTGCCACTCCTTGGGCGGCGAGGTGATGTCCGCGATGACCAGCACGCGCTGCTCTTCCACCCCCAATGCCGAGATCTTGGTGAAGGCGATCGGTTCCACCGTGCGCACTACTGCCTGCAGGGCCTCGGGACCGCCCCAGCGGTCCAACAGCACCCGCGTGCCGGGATCGATACGTACCGCGTCCGCGGACAACACTTCCACCTCCACTTCCAGCTGATGGGGATCGCCAATGTCCAGCAGGGGCTCGCCGGCGTTGACCACGCCCTCGCTGCGGCGGCGCACGCTCAGCACCCGGCCGTCCACGGGGGCCGTGACCGTCACCTGCTCGGCGGCATGGCCCGTCTGCTCGGCCGCCGAGTAGCGCAGCGCCGTGCGCGCCGCCTCCAGTTGGTAACGGGCCACCTCCACGGCCGACTCGGCGGAACGCTGGTTGGCCTCGGCCACCTGCCAGCGTGCCTTGGCGGTGTCCTTCTCCTCCTCGGACACGCACTGCACGGTGCACAGCTTGGCCACCCGTTGGTAGTCCACCCGGGCATGCTCGGCCTCCGCAGCGGCAGCGCGGGCGCTGGCCTGAGCGGCCGCCAACTGCGCCTGGGCAGCGGCCACGCGCGCCCGGGCCTCGGCGCGACTGCGCGGGTCCAGCACCATCGCACGCAGGGGCTCGAGCTCCGCCAGCGTCTGGCCCTTGGTCACCGCATCGCCCACTTCCAGGTCCACGCGGCGCGCATAGCCGGCCACCGGCGCCGACACCACGAAGCGGTCCTGCACCCGCGTCTTGCCCTCCTCTTCCACCGTCACCCGCAGCGGTCCGCGCATCACTGCGGCGGTCTCCACCGCCACCGGCACGGGGCGGAAGCCAAAATAGAGCCCGGTGGCCACGACAACGGCCAGAACCGCCAGTGCAATCCGTCTGCGCCAGATCATCAACAGCTACTCCCGTGTCTTCAGCACGCCGATCAGGTCGAGCCGGTCCAGGCGGCGGCGCACCACCAGGGCCGAGATGGCCGCGGCCAGCAGCACCATGGCCGCGGCAAAGGCATAGGTATCGGTCTCCAGGATCAGCGGCACGCGATACAGATCGCTTTCCGCCATGGCGGCGATATAGCCGCACAGGCCCCGCCCCAGCAGCAGTCCCGGCGGGATGGCCAGCAGGGTGAGCAGACCCAGTTCCCCCAGCAGAATGTAGGAAATCTCGCCGCGGGTGAAACCCAGCACCCGCAGGCTGGCCAACTCCCGGCTGCGCTCGGTGAGCGTAATCCGGGCGGAGTTGTACACCACCCCGAAGGCGATCACGGCGGCAAAGGCCGTCGCCAGCGAGCTCCAGAACAGCATGGTTTCGCGCATGGTCTTGCGAAAATTCCGGATTTCCTGTTCCCGTACGGCGGTGCCGGCCACTCGCGGCATTTGCTTCAAACGCCGGTAGATCTCGCCGGCGTAGTGAGGATCGATGGACAGGTACGCGCCGGAGACCGCCGAGCCCTCGCCCATCAGACGGTTCAACGCGCCCAGATTCATGTAGCCACGCACTCCCAGATACTGCTTTATCAGGCCCACCACGGGAACCCGCCGCACCGGCCGGCTGCCCTCCAGGGCCTCCAGCGTCACCCGGTCCCCGACCTTCGCGTGCAGCATCTTTCCCAGATAGTCGGTCAGCAACAACCCGTCGGCGGGCAGTTCCACGGTGCGCAGATCCGTGTCCAGCAGGCGCTGCAGTTCGCCGCCGCTCTCCGCGCCCATCACCATGGTGCGTTCGCTGCGATGGCCGAAACGCAGACGCACGGGCACCGCCCGGAACACTTCGCCGTACTCCACCCCCGGGAGGCTTCGCAGGTCGTTGAGCACCCGCCGGGAGGTGGGCTCCACGAAGGTGACCGACAGGTCCTCGCGCTGGGACAGCCCGTAGTGAACATGCATCATGAAGGTGATGGTGTCCTCCTGGAAGCGTCCGGTCATCAGAATGGCGACCGCGAAGCCGATGCCGATCACTGTGAGTGCGGACTTCACCGGCCGGTGACCCAAATGACGCAGGATCATGCGGGCAGGCCCGGACAGGGCCCGTTTGAGGCCTGCGCGCTCGACGAGCGTTTCCCGGTACAGCGCCGGGGACTCGGGTCGCATGGCTTCGGCGGGCCGCAGCCGGGCGGCACCCCGCACGGCGAAAAACGTACCCAGCACGCCGGCCGCCGCGCTCACCAGCACCGCACCGGCGACTACCGCCGGCGGCAGCCGGTACTCCAGGTAAGGCAGCCTGAAAAAGTCCATATAGATAGCGGCCATCTTGCCGGTCAGCCAGGCCCCGACCCCCAGTCCGAGGGCGGCTGCGAACAGCACAATGACCATCACCAGCTTCAGATAGTGCAGCCCCACGTCCAGATTGGAGTAGCCGAAGGCCTTCAGAGAAGCGATCTGCTCCCGCTGGGTGCTCACCAGCCTCGCGATCACGACGTTGAACAGAAACGCGGCGACGCCCAGAAAGATGAAAGGAAAGATCACCGAGCTGTTGCGCAGCTGGACCAGTTCCTGGGACAGGAAGCGGTTAGAGGGCTGATCCTTCCGGCCGTAGGCACCGGCACCACCGTAGGGTGCCAGCAGCCCGTCCAGCCGGTCGATCACGTCCTGGGGGTGGGCCCCGCGGCTGATGGACAGGGCGACGTTGTTGAACGCATCCTCCATGTCATAGGCACTGCCCAGCGGTTTGCGCGCCATCCACATCACGCCGTAGCGCTCGTAGTCGGGAAACACGCCGCCTGGGCGCACCTGATGGATGAACTCCGGGGATACCGCCGTGCCGACAATGTCCAGGGTCTTGCGCCGACCCTTGATGATCACCGCCACGTGGTCGCCGGGCCGCAGGTGCTGGGCCGCAGCAAACGCCTCGCTCACCACCACCTCGTCATTGCGGCCGGCTTGGACGTTGCGCCCGGATTTGATGTAAAGCCTGTTGAGCGCCGGCTCCCCGCGATCGGGCACTGAGGTGATCACCCCGTTTACCGGTTCGGCGAAGCCCGGGATGTCGATGGTCACCGGTGCCACCACGCGGGTATCCACATGATCCACACCCGGAATCGCCTCGATACGCCTGCGCAGACTTTCCGGCGCGCGCTTGAGCGGCGCGAACACCTGCGCGAAACGGTAGTTGCGATAGAAGTCCCCGCGGGTGGCCTGCAGGGAATCGAGAGTCGCGAGGAACATCACGAAAGTGGCCACCCCGCTGGCGATCACCAGAGCGATGGCGAGCGCCTGACCCTTCAGGTGCCAGAGGTCGCGCCACATCTTGCGGTCCAGAGCGCGCATGCAACGTCACCACTTGAGCTCGCTGGCGGCCAGGCGCACGGCGTTGGACTCCACCTTGCCGATACGCCCGTCCATGAGATGGATCACACGGTCGGCCATGCGGGCGATATCCACGTTGTGGGTGATGATGGCGGTGGTGGTACCCAGGTCCCGGTTGACCTGCTCGATGGCCTCCAGCACCCGGATGCCGGTGGTCACATCCAGGGCGCCGGTGGGCTCGTCGCACAACAGCACCTGGGGGTTCTTGGCGATTGCGCGGGCAATGGCCACCCGTTGCTGCTCGCCACCCGACAGTTGGGCCGGAAAATGGTCCAGACGCTCGCCCAGACCCACCAGCCCCAGGGCCTCCTCAGGCTTCATGGGATGGCGGGCGATCTCGGTGACCAGGGCCACGTTCTCGCGGGCGGTGAGACTGGGGATGAGGTTGTAGAACTGGAATACGAAGCCCACATGCTCGCGCCGGTAGCGGGTCAACGCGGCATCGTCATAGACGCTGAGGTCGTGGTCCCGGTAGCGCACCGCGCCGCTGGTGGGCACGTCCAGCCCGCCGAGGATGTTGAGCAGCGTGGACTTGCCGCTGCCCGACGGGCCCAGCAGCACCACGAACTCGCCCTCATAGAGCTCGAAATCGACGCCCCGCAGGGCAGGCACCTCCACCTCGCCCATTCGGTAGACCTTGGTCAGGCCCTCGGCATGGAACACCGTGGAACTGCCCTGACTCGCCTTCCCAGCGGTCGCCTCTGTGCGGGTCATCTACGACTCCGGCCGGGCCCCCGCAGTCCACCCCGGCCGCGGGAAACCCGGCGCTCTGCGCGCACCCCCGGAATCCTTACTTTTTACTGTAGCTTCATCCGCCGCACCTGGCACTGATCTGGCTCAAGGTATCTTGGGGTGGACGCCGATTCCTGCCACCGCCGTCATCGCGGCACCTCGTAACCCGCAGTCCACCGTGGAATACGGCGCCGGATCCCCGGGGCCCCGGCGCGCCACGAAGCGCCCTTTCCGGGATCCGGCCCGGCCAAAAAAAACGGCCCCGATTCGGGGCCGCGCAAAGAGGAGGCGATGCGGTAACAGCAAAGGGATGGGTGAGGCTGCGTCCTGCCAGCCCCACCCCCGCCTTCAGATGCCCAGTTCCGTCTTCCAATAGCGGTGGATCAGAGCAACCGTGCGACCGGGCAGCGGCACGTAGTCCAGGCGCTTGGCGTAACTCTGGCCACTCTTCAGGAACCAGTTGCAGAAGTGCAGCACCTTCTCGTTTTCCGCCTTGGCCGTGTCCTTGCGCATCAGGATGTAGGTGGCGGCGGTGATCGGCCAGCTCTTGGCGCCCGGCTGATCGGTCAGGATCAGATAGAAGTCCTTGGTCTTGGTGAAGTCGGCATTGGCCGCGGCGGCCTGGAAGCTGCCCATGTTCGGCGACACCACGTGCCCGTCCATGTTCTTCATGCGCCCGTAGGTCATGTGGGTCTTCATGGTATAAGCGTATTCCACATAACCGATCGAGCCCTTGATACGGCGCACATAGGCGGCGACACCCGCGTTGCCCTTGCCGCCCACACCGACCGGCCACTGCACGGCGGTATTGGCGCCGATATTGTCCTTCCACTTGGCACTGACCTTGGACAGGTAGTTGGTGAAGTTGAAGGTGGTACCGGAACCGTCAGAACGGTGCACGACAGTGATCCGCGTATGAGGCAGGTTCATGTGCGGGTTCAGCGCCTTGATCTCGGCGTCATCCCAGTAGCTCACCTTACCCATGTAGATGTCCGCCAGTTCCTTGCCGTCGAACACCATCTGCCCCGGCTTGACGTTCGGCAGGTTCACGACCGGCGTGATGCCGATGATCACCGCCGGGAACTGCACCAGACCCGCCTTTTCGAGTTCAGGGGGGGTCAGGGGCATGTCGCTGTTGGCAAAGGTGACGGTCTTGGACTTGATCTGGCGGATGCCGCCGCCGGAACCGATGGCCTGGTAGTTGACCGCGGTACCGTGACGGTGCTGGTAGGCCTGCGCCCACTCCGACAGGACCGGATAGATCGCTGTGCCACCGGCACCGTTGAGCGTATCGGCCGAAGCGCTGGTGCCGCACAGGGCAGCCGCGGCCAGCAGGCCGGCGCTCAGGGTGTATGAGAAGGTCTTTCTTATGGTGAACATAGCGCGCTCCTTAACGTAGCGTGGGTATGAGGCACGATCACCTCGGTGCCGTTCAATATCGGGGCGCAGTATCTGACAGTTTTGTTGCAAGACGTTGACAGAAACGAAAGGTTTTCGTTAGTTCCGCGGGTTGATGGAACGCACCCGCCGGCAACCGACGCCCGACGGCACGGCTTTCTCGTTGTCATACACGAAATTGCGCAGGACTCTTCACCTCGACCCGAAACTGCCAAAAAATGAAATTAAATGAAATTAAAAGTCAGGCGGGGGCGGTCCGTCGGATTGCGAACGGCTGGGTCTGAAGGAACGCCGTGCAGCAAGGGCCGCCAACCGCGGCGAGCGAGGCCCGCTGCGGGCAGACGAAGGCGTTCTCCTTACGGTGCGACGATTGCGCGTACGGCGGTCTGATAACGTTCGGCGAGCTCATCGGGACCGGTGACCGCCATGTTCAGATCACTCAGCAGTCCGTCCTTGAGCCCGTAGATCCAGCCGTGGATCGCCAGCGACTGGCCCCGCGCCCACGCGTCCTGGACAACAGTGGTCCGGCACACGTTGACCGCCTGCTCGATGACGTTCAATTCACACATGCGGTCCAGGAGCGCGGACTCACCATCGACCGCCTGCAGGGATTGGCTGTGTTTCTGATGCACGTCCTGCACATGCCGGAGCCAGTTGTCGATCAGGCCGAGCTTCTGGTTGCGCACCGCCGCGCCCACGCCGCCGCAGCCATAGTGTCCGGTCACGATGATATGGCGGACCTTCAGCACATCCACCGCGAACTGGATCACCGACAGGCAGTTCAGGTCGGTGTGCACCACCACGTTGGCCACGTTGCGGTGCACGAATATTTCGCCGGGCAACATGCCGACGATCTCATTGGCGGGAACCCGACTGTCGGCGCAGCCGATCCACAGATACTGGGGGGCCTGCTGGTGGGCGAGGCGCTCAAAAAAATCGGGCGAACTCTCGGTGACGGAGCGAGCCCATTCCCGGTTGTTGTCGAACAGTTCTTGCAGATATCGCATCGGTCTGGGCTTACCGGTTGATTGCCGCCATCCACGCCGGCCCCGAACCGCCGGCCACCGCGCAGACAGTATATTACCGGATAGACGGGCATTGGCGGAATCTTACCCACGGCCCGGCGGCCGCCGCTCGTTCACACGAATTCTACATTTGCGCCTGTTGGTTCACCCTTGCGGGTCGCACTGTCCCACCCCTGCGTACAATTGCACCATCCAGATGTGGTCGGACCACTGATCCTTTTGTGGTCGGACCACTGATCCTTTTGCCCTGCAGAGCAAAGCCTGACAGTCCATGGGAGGTGCTTCGCCGAAATGGCATCGATATTGCTTGCCCGACACTGCGTGCGCTACCGGCGCCCGCGACGCAGGTCGCTTCGGGCATCAATCCGTCAGCACCGGGGAAACTTCGTGAACAGTCCATCCAACCCGCTGTCGGTTCTCATCGGAATCGACGACACGGACAACCTGGAGTCGCGGGGCACCGGTTTCCGCGCACGACAGCTGGGACAGTTGCTGATGAGCCTGGGCCTGGGCCGGCTGCGCTGTATTTCGCGCCATCAACTGTTCGTCTCCCCACGTATCCCCTACACCTCGCACAACAGCTCGGCCTGCCTGCAGCTGGACGCGGACGATGGAGCCCTGGATGCACTCGCCTCGTGCTGTCGGCGCTTTCTGGCCCGCGAGAGCGCGCCCGGATCCGATGCCGGGCTGTGCATGGGCCGGGCGGAGCGTATCCCCTCGGCGGTCGCCCGCTTCGGTCGTGATGCCAAGCGCACGGTTCTCAGCCGTGACGAGGCGACTGGCCTGGCGCAGCGGCGCGGCCTGCTGCTGGAGGGGCTGACCGGGGATCACAACGGGGTCATCGGCGCACTCGCCGCGGTGGGACTGCACACGGACGGCAACGACGGACGCCTCCTGTGGCTGCCCGGCCTGCGGGAGGCGGCCTGTACCCAGCAAACCGTGAGTACCCTCAAGGACACCATGGGCATCGATGCCTTGCGGCGACTCGATGGCGTGGAGGTCGGAAAACCTGAAGACATCGTCGACCTGGGACCCTGGCCGCGGGCCGTTCGACAAAGCGGCCGGGCAATACTGCTCGTGGAGGACACCAATGGCCACCAGACTGCGCGTTGGCGCGTTGCTTCCAAACCTCTCATCAAAGCCTACTGATCGCGCCCCGGCCGGTGACTGGCTGGCGCTGGTGGCGCTGGGCGCCGCTGCCGCGGCGCTTGCCGCCGCGTTCCGCTGGCCTTTGCACGTCCCCGGCCACCAGGGTCTGACCTGGATGGCCGTGCTGATGTTCGCACGCTGTGCCTGGCCGCGGCCCTGGGGGGCAACGCTCTGTGCCGCAGGGGCCATGGCGGCTGCGTCCGTGCCTTTCCTGCACGGCCACGATCCCCTGGTGCCTGTCTACTACCTGACCACGGGCCTGGGCGTAGACCTGTTGATGCAGCTACCGGCGCGCCTGCGCGGCCGCTTGGGCACACTGGGTCTGATCGCGGGAGCGGCTTTCGCCACCAAGCCGATCATTCAATGGTATCTGGCGGCTCACCTGGAGGGCGTCCAAGGCTCCGCTGGGTTCGCCTTCAGCCACGTGCTCGCCGCGCATGCGGTGTTCGGGTTTGTCGGCGGTCTGGCCGGTGCCTGGGCCGGCACAATCAAGCGCAACGGCCCCTGACCGGCGCCACAACGGGAACCCGGCCCTGCCCCACGGGAATGGAGAACGCGATTTCGTGAAGAGCAAGCAAATCTCACCGTTCCCTGCACTCCACAATCCATCCACTGCGAATCACCGGCACAAACCGGCATCCCCGGTCCCGTTGTGGCCCACACCCAAAGGCCGCGGCGCAGCGGTGGCATCCGGAGCTGCACTCGTCCTGCTGGTCCTGTGCTCCGGCCCGGTGCTGGCCGAGCATTCGTCCCAGCCTTACGAACTGGGCTCGATCATGGTGACTGCCAGACGGCCGGGTCCGGTCACTGGTAATGTCCACGTAGTCACTGCCAGGCAGATGCGGCAAAGCGGAGCCCGTACCCTGGACGAGGCGGTGCAACTGCTGCCCGGCGTCGTGGTGCGTACCGGCGGCGCCGGCATCCCGCGCATCGATGTCCGGGGTCTGCGGCCAAGGGACGTCAAACTGCTGGTCAACGGCATCCCTTTCAATTCCACCTTCGACGGGCAGTTCGACCCCACGCTGATACCCACCGGCGACATCGCACGCATCACGCTCACCACCGGTTCCAGCTCGGTGCTGTACGGCGATGGCGGCCTGGCGGGGGTCATCGACATCACCACCAAACAGGGCGAAGGGCCGCTGCACGGCACTCTGCTGGGCGAAGGCGGCACGGGTGGTTACCGCAGGGGCGTCGCTACCGTGACGTGGGGGCGCTCGGACGCGAACGGCTTTGCCAGCATCAGCGACCGGCGGCGGGACGGCTTTCCCCTGTCGGGCGATTTCGCAGCGACGAACAATCAGAGCGGGGGATTGCGCAACAACAGCGACAGGCACCGGCTCAACCTGTACGCCAACGCCGGCCTGCAACCCTCGCCCTATTGGCACCTTGGCGTTACCGTGACTCACAGCGAAGGAAGCTACGGCATGCCACCCATCACCCTCACGGACCCGTCGGACCCGTTCGCCCAGCGAGTCCGCTACCAGCGCAACGAAAACCAGCGCGGCAACACCGTACAGCTCGCAGCCCGCTACCGGCCTGCCGCCCCCTGGGATCTACGAACCTGGGCCTATGTGAACAGCCAGGGGGAAGACGATATCCGCTACGACGGCCCCAGCTACAGTTCCATCAGCGACCCCACCGTCCCGAACACCTATGTCGAGCACAACTGGACCCGCATTGCCGGACTGCACCTGCAGACTGACGACCATCAGTCCAACGGCGGGGTGCTGTCCGCGGCGCTGGATGGGCGGCGCGAGTCATGGACGCAGAGCGGCGTCATTCGAGACGTACCGCTGTCCGGTGGCGGTGGCGGTGGCGGTGGTGGCGGTGGTGGCGGCGGCACGTCTACCTTTGGCCTGCGTACCCTGGACACGGACCGCCATGTGGACGTGTTCAGCGCGGCTCTCCAATACCGCTTCTCGCCACTCCCGGCGACCGACATCATCCTGGGCTACGGTCACCACTGGCTGCACCAGCAGACCGGGGGATCGACAAGCACTTACAGTGCCGCCGGTGAGCTCAAATACCACTTGAGCCATGCCACCACTCTGCAGGCCTCGGCAGCGCGCCGCGTGCAGTTTCCCACCCTGGATGAGCTGTACGACGCCGCATCAGGCAACCCGAATCTGAATCCCCAGACCACAGTCACCTATGGATTGAGTGCCCATTACAGCGTTGACAGACACACACGGCTGGGCGGCTCCCTCTACGTGAGCAACGTGCACGACTACATCGAGAAGGACCGCGCCGCGGACCGCTTCGTCAACAATGACCGCTACCGCTTCAAGGGCGTCGAGCTGACCGCCAGCCGACACTGGCGCACGCTTCGCGTTGCCGCCAGTTACACCCACCAGATCACCCGCGACCTCAGCCCGGGAAGTCACAAAGAGCAGCTGCAGTACAACCCGACGAATATCTTCGGGGTGCAGGCCGACTACCGATTCGCGCCGCGACTGGCCCTCTACGCATCGGTGCGCTACGTGGGCCACCAATACTACTACGCTATCCATCCCCCCTTGCAGAAGGCTGCCCTGCCCCCCTATGCCCTGCTCAACCTGCGGCTGCGCTGGCATATCCGCCCTCATGCCGTGACGCTGTTCATGGGTGCCAACAACCTGTTCGACCGCAACTACTTCACCAGCTACGGCTACCCTCAGTCCGGGCGGGTGCTGTATGCAGGGGTGAAGCTGGCCCTGGGCTAGTGCGCATGGACCACTAGGGACCACCGAACTGCACCGAGCGCGTGCGCCCGCCCCAAGCGGGTGCGCCACCGCAGCGCTTCCAAAACCGTACAAGCGGAATGCCCTAGCGCGGAGGCTGCGCACGCCGCTTTTCACATATCGGAGCGACACACCTGAGTGTGGCATGGCAGCTGCAGTACCCAGTGGGGCCGGTGCGTTCTGCGCGGCGCGCCCGTCAGCCGGCGGCTCGCCCGGCTCGTGCGGATCGCTACACTCAAACCGAAGCTATTGCCCTGCAGGAGACACGACCATGATGACCAAATCCGATATGACCGAAACGATTCTGGCCGCCAAGGCCAACAAGGGGCTGGGCTGGGAAGCGATCGCCCAGCACCTGGAGATGAACGACGTGTGGGTCGCCTCCGCCTGCCTCGGCCAGAGCAGCATGCCGAGGGAATACGGCGACCGGATGTGTGCCCTGCTGGGGCTCCCCGAGGAAGTCGCGCAAACCCTGGCGGTCTGCCCCGTGAAGGGCACCGATGAGGTGGTGCCGACCGACCCGCTCATCTACCGATTCTACGAAATCATGCAGGTGTACGGGCTGAGCCTCAAGGAGGTGATTCAGGAGAAATTCGGCGACGGCATCATGAGTGCCATCGACTTCACCCTGGCGGTCGACCGGGAAGAGGATCCCAAAGGCGACCGGGTGGTCGTGACCATGAACGGCAAATTTCTCCCTTACAAACGCTGGTAGCCGCGAAACCCGCCCCGGGTTGGGCTGAGCAGCGCGAACCCCGACAACCGCCGTACCTACAGATGCGCATCGACACGCGGCCCCGGAAGCGGATGCCGACGCGCCACCGCGGCCGTCGGTGAACCGGAGGACGATGGGGTCGGCGGGCGCTGCCGCGGGAGCTTGGGTCCTGGGTCCTGGGTCCTGGGTCCTGGGTCCTGGGTCCTGGGTCCTGGGTCCTGGGTCCTGGGTCCTGGGTCCTGGGTCCTGGGTCCTGGGTCCTGGGTCCTGGGTGTTGGGTGTTGGGTGTTGGGTGTTGGGTGTTGGGTGTTGGGTGTTGGGTGTTGGGTGTTGGGTGTTGGGTGTTGGGTGTTGGGTGTTGGGTGTTGGGCTTTGCGCTGCTCAGCCCAACCTACGGGGCTCAGCCCAACGCGGTATTTCATCACGGGCCCCCGTCACAGGAGGCTTCCTCCGACGCATGCCCCGTACCGGAAGTCCGGCCGACGCCGCAGGGTTTGATCGGCCGACCCTGCTGCGCAATCGCAGGAGGCGGCTTGCATTTCGGAATACGAATCGTTATCGTTTGTTTTAGTGCTTTCACGGCGCCACCGGCCCCGCCACGAATGGAGTTTGATCATGCCTGCAAAACCGCCTGCGCTCCGCCCCTTCGCACTGAGCCTCGCCCTGTGCGTGCTCGGCAGCCTGTCACTCGCCGCGCCTGCCCGAGCCAATGAATTGCCCGTCATCGATCTGACCGTTCATGCCGGACACTTCAGCCCGCAGGTGGTGAACGTGCCGGCAAACACGGAATTCAAGCTGCGCGTGATGAACAAGGGCCCGGCGGTGGAGGAATTCGAAAGCACCGATCTGAATCGGGAACAGATCGTCGTACCCGGGCGCCACATAGAGCTCTATCTCGGCCCCCTGAAGCCGGGCCGCTACAAATTCTTTGGCGATTTTCATCCGAATACGGCACGCGGCGAGATCGTGGCCGAATAGGAGCTTCCCATGGCAAACGTTCTGTTTATCGTCTGGCGGGAGAGCCTGGAAGCCGTGCTGGTGATAGGCATCCTGTACGCTTTCCTGGCCAAATTGCAGGTCGGGCGACGGGGTTATGCCTGGCTGGCCACCGGTGTGGGCGGCGGACTCGTCCTGAGCGCCTTGCTCGGCCTTGCCACCCTGGAAGTCGCCAGCGACCTGCAGGGCCGTGCCCTCGGCTACTTTCAGAGCGGCATGATGCTCGCCGCAGCCGCACTGCTCACCCAAATGGTTCTTTGGATGCAAAAGCACGGACGCACGCTCAAGCGCGAACTCGAAAGCGACATGGCCAAAGCGGTCAGCACCGGCAGTCTGGCGGGCGTGGCCCTGGTGGCGTTGCTGGCGGTGGCCCGCGAAGGCGCCGAAACCGTGCTGTATCTGTATGGCCTGGGCTTCGAGCAGCACAACGGCGGCCCTCTGGCGCTAGCCGGTGCCGCCGCTCTGGGGCTGGTGCTGGCGCTGATCACTGCCTGGCTGGTATCGCGCGGGGTGCGTTATCTCAGCTACCGTATATTCTTCCGGGTCACCGGGGTGCTGCTGCTGTTCACCGCGGCCGGCATGCTGGTGGGCGGCGTGTCGCGGCTGATCGGCATGGGCACGCTGCCGGGCCTGATGGCGCCTGTCTGGGATACCTCCATGATTCTCGACAGCAACAGCCGCGTCGGCGCGCTGGTTTCGGCGCTGACCGGCTATCGCGCCCAGCCGTCCTTGATGCTGGTGATCGTCTATGCAGCGTATTGGGCAATCCTCGGGTTCTGGATGCGCCTGCGCCAACCCTCGGCCCCTCAGCCCCAGCTCGAGCTGAGCACGCGTCCGGAATCCTGATCAGGGTTCCGGGCCGCCGGACCGTTTCACTCCCCGGACATCCACTGCGGGCCGCAGGCCATCCCTGCGCGCGCGTTCCAACAACAAAGGAGATCTACTGTGGTTTCGACCCGCCTTGACGCCCGGCTGACCACGCTGGTGCTGTTGACCGCCGGCCTGCTGGCCGCACCCGCCGCCCGCGCCTTCAACTACCACGAGCTCGAGGTCTATCCCTACCGCACCGCCGCCAAAGGGGAGCTGGAAGTCGAGAACGCCACCACCCACACCGCCCAGGGCAGCCGGGAGCCGGCGGACGGCAACAACGGCCTCACCCGCACCAGCATGGAATTCACCTATGGCCTGACCGATCACCTGGAATTCTCCGCCTACGGCGACCTCAACCATGCGCGGGGCAGCAACGGACTGGACTTCGCCGGTCAGCGCTATCACCTGCGCGCCAGCTTCTTCCAAAAAGGGCAACTGCCCGTGGATCTGGGCGCCTACGCCGAGCTCGAACTGCCCAAGCACGATGTGGACAACCGGGAACTCGAGGTACGGGGCATCGTGGAGAAGGACTTCGGAAAATGGACCCTGGACGTCAACCCCATCATGGAAAAGGTGCTCAGGGGGGCCAATACGGCGGGCGGATGGGACCTGGGTTATGCCACCGCAGTCATTTACCGTATGAACGAGACCGTACAGCCGCGACTGGAATTCTTCGGCGACTTCGGACCGATCAACCATTTCGAACCCACCGACCAGCAGATTCACCTGATCTCGCCGGCCGTCACCTACAGCCCCACCCCCACCCTGCATGTGCTGGCGGGCGTGGCCTTCGGACTCACCAAGGCCAGCGAGCAGGAACTGCTTCGCCTGCGCCTGGAAAAGGAGTTCTACTTCTGAGCGCCCCGTCCGGCCCGCGGCCCACCAGGGACAGCCCCCGGGATGTTGCCGCGCCAAAGAGCGTCAACCCGGCGCGACCCCCTGACCAGCTTCCCGCACCATGGCGCTCACGCGGATCGGGTGACGCTGCGCGGGCGGCCTAGCCCGTAGGTTGGGCTGAGCGCAGCGAAGCCCAACGACCGGCCTCGGACCGAGACACCCAGGCCGTCCCCACAGGTTGAAGCCGACGGTCATCGCCAGCGTGAGGCATGGGGGCTCAGGGCCGCCATCCCGCAGGCTTGCCGGGGCCGAGCTCCGGAAGCGGACCCGGCAAGCCGCCGCAGGATATCGAACGATAGAGACCGGTCTTCAGCGACTGCGACAGGACGACTCGAAGCAGCGCTTGGAACTTGCACGGGTTACGGGATGTCGAGGCGCTACCCCTCGAAGGCGTGCCAGTGGCAGATCTGCGCGGTGCAGCAGCCGACGGCCGCGCGCGGGTTAGTGCCCATAACTGGTGCGCACGGCTGCACGCGCACAATCCCGAGCCGTCCTCGCCTTCCCAGATGAGCCGGTCCGAAAGATCCCCGTTCCTTGTGGCTCCAGTTGCTCTACAATCCCTTGCAGAATCCTGCGCTGGGCAATAGACACGAGAACCGACAAGAAACCAGCATGCTCGATTGGCTGAAGGCTTTGGTTTGGGGGCGTAGGCCTCCGTTTGCGGGTACGGCTGTCAAACAGCCGACGGAAACCGCGCCGACGGTACGGGCGGACGACTCGCGCTCGGTAATCGACGTGGACGGCATCTACTATGGCTGGCTGCTGGGCGTGCGGTCGCCGACCGACGGCCCCATGAGCCCATTGGAGCAGGGACTGCTGGAGGGCCTGGACCGGGCCGCCGCCTCAGCCCTGTCCGACAGCACCCTGGTGCCGCGTGTCCCCACCGTCATCCCCCGCCTGCTGAAAAGCCTGCGCGACGACGATATGTCGGGCGCCCAGTTGGCCGGACAGATCGCCCGCGACCCGGGGCTGGTGGCCGACATCGTGCGCATCGCCAACAGCCCCTATTACCGGACCGCCACCGCAATCCGCAGCCTGGAACACGCCGTCACCGTTCTGGGACGCAACGGGCTGCGTCAGCTCATCGCCGCAGCCGCATTGAAACCCATCATCAACCTTCAGGTCGGACACTTCGCCCACCTGGCGGCCCCCAAGGTGTGGGCCCATTCCCAGCTTTGCGCCACGGTGTGCAGTTGCCTGGGCCGCGCGGAGCGCCTGGACGCCTTCGAACCGTACCTGGCAGGAGTGCTGCACAATGTCGGTCTGGTGGTCGCCCTTCGAGTCATGGATCAGCAATATGACAGCTCCGACGCGCCGCGGTCCGCCACCTTTCATCGGGCGTTCGCGTCCCGCGCGCGGCTACTGAGCCACCGTATCCTGCTCACCTGGGAACTTCCGGCCGCCGTCACCGAAGCGCTGGGCGATCAGGTCGCGGCCCGCAGCACACCGATGACCCGGCTCGGCGCCGTACTGTTTGCCGGCGATCAGGTCAGCAAGCTGCGAATGCTGGTGGACAACGGCTTGGCGGAGGACCGTCTGGACCGGCTGACCTGCCGTCTCGCCGGCCGGCTCACTGACAGCTGCTCGCGCTGCTACGCCGAGCTGTCGGCGGTCGGTGCCCGCTGACAACCAAAACCGAAAGGTCGGGCTGAATGCCCGCCCGGAGGGTTGCCGCCGGTGTCGCATTTCCCCAGTGGGAGGCTACCCGACACCGGCGGTCATGAACCGCGTTACTTCTTTACCAGCCCCATAATCATCTTAGCCAGCTCTTCCGCCTGTTCGTGGGTCGCCATACCCGGCGGCATCGGGGTCTGCCCCCAAGATCCGACGCCGCCGTTCTGAATGCGGTCGGCAACCATCGATACGGCCTTGGCGTCATGCTGGTATTTCTGCGCCACATCGATCCATGCGGGTCCCACCTTCTTTTCGGTCACGCCATGACAACTCATGCAGGCCAGACCGTTGGACTGCACGTAGCTGGTGAGTTGGGAGGCGTCGGCCTGGTTGACTTCGCCGCCTGCCCACGCCGGCAACGAAAATCCCGCTGCCAGACTCACCGCAAAGGCGCCGATCATCTTGGTCATCTTGCTCATAACTGCCACTCCCTCGGGTTCGGAATAGAGATTTGCACAACAAACGGCCGCCAGTGGCATCCATCCTGATATGCCCCTACACCATCGATCACGGGAAACACCGAGGCCTGTGAAGACTTCTAACCCATTCGGAGAAAGCTTTGATTGATCAGGATCAAGATCAATGACAGTAGTGCCGGCCGGAATGCCCCATAAATATTGGAGAATCCGGGACGGACCGTACTGGGAGGACAGCGTCAACGCCCGGCGCGTGTGGGGTGCAGCGCATATCTGGCAGCAGATCGCGCCGACGGGCATGCGGCGTGATGGGCACGCCACCGCCGGGCTGGGACGGCTGGCAATAGCGAAGTGCAGGGTCGCCTGTCCGCGAACACAGGGATCGCGGTGCACTGCCGGCGATGGCCTCCAAGGCCCTGGTTCGTCAGCCTCGGACCTCCTGGGGCTGGCGAGCCGGCGCCCGGGGCGCTCCCGGTCTAGGCAGCCTGCGGCTGGGCGTCGTCCGCCTCGGCGTTCTGCTCCGTGCGGTCAGCGCGCGTCAGGCTGAACTTCGGGCACTCGCTGGTCACCCGCTTGGCACCGATCAGCGTCAGAAAGAAAAGCAGATCTTCGGCAAGCCCCTCCTCTGCCTCCAGCAGCCGCTGCTCGATCGCAAAACAGTAGCGGTTGGAGCAGTGGTAACAGGGTCCACACCGGGGCTGGCCCTCTCGCGACCGCCAATGCGCGGCGGCGATGTCGGCAAGGCGGGTCGGCCAGTTGGATGGCCGGACCTTCCGCCCTTCATTGGTGGTGTTCGTGAATACAGCGAATACGTCTTGGTCGGGTTCTTGGTCGTCGCCCATTGCAGGCGTTACCTCCTACAGGTTTCAGGGTGGGACAAAAGGGATCGGAGAGCATTTAGCATCGCTCCGCTCCCGCCTTTTCACCTATTGGATCGGCAGGAGCGCAAAATATATAAGTGCGATTCCGTGAGAATAACGTCAACAAGGTGCAATCAATTTCCTGGTGCAGGACAGCTGAAACATTGAACGTGAGACGGTGCAAAAAACATTCCTTTCCGACTGCCTGGGCTGAACGCCCTGCGTATCGCACAAGCAAGGCCGTGCAGGCATCGTCGCGTGGGCATTTTCAGCACCATATTCGTGCAAGAATCCCGTGTAAGAGGCGCGACTTCGACAGCCGCGTTTGCGGCGTCGACGTCCGTATGGCGAAGGTGACCATCGACCGCGGGCGGGTCCCACGGCACTGTCTCGCGACGAACGAGGTGCTGCGGCACAACGACGGCGCCCGCGCAGCGGGCAACCCTCAGTGGACGCACACAGAACGACAAGCCGTGAAGCGCAGTGGTTTCCCGACCTGGTCTCAGGCTGCCGCGTATGGCGTCTCCGGCGACCCTTCGGGCCTGCCGCTTTCACTGGGTTCGGTGAATCTCGGACAACCCTTCGCCACCTGCACCGCACCGACCATCCTCACGAAGCGCAGCAGATCCCGAGCCAGCGCGGGTTCTGTCGTGAGCAATCGTTTGGAAACGGTGAAGCAATAACACTGGGGGCACTGGTAGCACGGATCGCACTCCGGGCGTCCGGCACGGCCGCGCCAATGCGCGGCGGCGATGTCGGCCAGCCGCATGGGCCAGTTGTGGGGCCTCAGCAGACTGCCATCGGTAGTGACATTGGTAAATACAGCGAAGCTGTCGTCCTCCAAGCTATTCTCGTCGCCCATTGCAGGCGTCCCTCTCTTAGGAAAGTCCGGGTAGGACCATGAGGACCGGAAGGGGTATCACGCGGGTCGCTCCCACCCTGGTACCCGGTTATCGGCGGGAGCACGGACTACCAGCACACCAGCTCGTTGACATCGGTTGTTACGCTGAGGATGTTCCGATATCGCCCAGAATTACGACGGCCCCTTCACCTGAGGCATGACTCCGTCATCCGGTGTGCACGCTCCAATGGACACCGGGAACCGCTCCGGGTTCCAGGTTCCGGGGTATTGCCGGAACATTTTTCGCGATAGCGTTAAAACTTCGTTGAGGGTACCGGCGACGGCGATACTTTTTTTACCGGCGCTTGACGTGGCGCCGGTATGCAGCAGCCGAAGGGAGGAACGCGCAGCACCTCAGTGCTTGTCCTTCAGCAGCGAGTCCAGCGCGGCAAACGGCCTGTGGGTGGAACTGCTCTCCCCGGAGCCCTGGGATGGATCCGTCAGCGCTCCGGCCCCGTGCAGATGGCGGGCATGCTCGTCATCGTGGCAATACAGGCACAGCAACTCCCAGTTGCTGCCGTCGGGGGGATTGTTGTCGTGGTTGTGATCCTTGTGGTGAATGGTGAGTTCGCCAAGATTCTCGCGCGTGAACTCACGGCCGCATTTGCCGCACACCCACGGAAACAGTTTCAGAGCACGTTCACGGTACGATTTCTCCCGCGCTTCACGGTTGCGCCTCGCTTCCGCCACCACCCGGTCCAGCTTGTCGCTGTCCGCCGTTGTTTTCTTGGTAGCCATACCGACACCTCCAGGTCGTCTGTGCGCCTCAGCCCCAACATCCCGGTACTCTTTGCCTCCCGTTGGAGTGACGCTTCGCCAAATGCCCCGAAAGCGTGCATGCGTACTGATGGGGCCCGATGCCGCTGCGCAGTTTTGCCGGCGCACCTTCGTCGAGGGTCGGCGGGCCTGCCGCAACGCCGGCCGACAAGAATGGGGCTTCAGTCTATGGTAACGCGCCTGCCGGCACCGTCCAGGACCGTTTGTCGCATCCCGGGCACGCACCGAAGTCATACCGTTGAATGGCAGGGGAGCTCAACTTTCCCCCGCCGCGCCCTGTGCACCGGCGCTGTCCAACAGCGTCAGCAGTCCTTCCAGTGGAATCCCCACCCAATCCGGACGGTTGTCCGATTCGTAGCGTATCTCGTAGAGCACCTTTTCCAGCGTAAAAAGCTCAATGAGGGCGTGTGCCCGTGCCTCGTCGGCGGGGTATACCGGGCACCCCCGAATGGTTTCTTCGTATCCGTCCAGAAATGCCTGTTGGCTGCGGGCCTGCCAATCCCTGGCATAGGGCTCAAGGGTTTCGAAATCCGCCGGACGTTCAGCCGTAAGACGAGACCGGCCAACAAACGCGGCATAGCTGAACGAACGCAGCATTCCCGCCACGTCCCGCAGGGCCGAATGCTTGGCGCGTCGTTCCGACAGGGGGCGGGCAGGCTCGCCCTCGAAGTCGATAATGAGGTAGTCGTTCAACGCCACCAGCACCTGTCCCAGGTGGTAGTCGCCATGGTGACGCGTCTTGACGGCCCCGACATCCCCGGCCGCCAGACGGGCTATCCGGGCACGCAGCACGCCGGCCGAGGCAACGATGCGGGCGGCATCCTGCCTCAGGTATTCCGGCAGGGCCTGGGTGCGCTGCAGACAAACCACTGAATCGTCCACCTCGTCGATGATACGCGCCGCCCACCTGTCAAGATCGTCACGGGTAATTGGCTCGGGATCGAAGGCCGGCTCGCCGGTCTCCCGCGCCAGGGCCCGGTGCAACTCGGCGGTGCGCGTTCCCAGGCGGTGGGTCATCAGCAGATAGTTGCCGTGGGCGTCGGCCAGCGCATCGTCAGCAGGCGGGGTCACCAGGCAGCTCTCCAGGAACCGGCTCAGGTAATCGACCGTGTACGTCCAGGCGTCGCCTTGATTGGGCGCATAAGCCTGCAGCAGGGCAAGGGTCGCCGCCGTGCCGTCCGGGCTCTGAAATTCCAGAGCGCCCAACACCGGAATGATGTGTTCAAACGGGGAGATCTCGGTAAGGAACCGGCCCATCTCCAGTTCCGGGTTGATCCCTTCGTGGTAGTGGCGATACCCCTTCAGGAACAGCCGGTCGCCCAGAATAACCGCGGTATTGCTGCCCTCTGCGGCGGGTCGTCGCACCGGGCAGCGCAACACCTCCTCGTCCACCTCGTGCACATAGGCGGCGGTGGCGGAAAACACCAGACGCCCGTCCCCGAACGCCACGTCCAGGTCCCGGCCCATCCCTTCCACCAGCGCGTAGCAAAACGCCTCGTCGGCAAAAGCATCGCACAGAATCCCCACCCGCGCCCGCTGTCGAACCTTGGCCAGGGTGAAGTGCAGCAGCGGTCGGATCTTCTCGTCATCGTCGCTCCAGATCAGCGTGAGGGGGAGGAAATAACGCTGCGCACCGATCCCGGCGCTGTCCACCTCCACCTGCGCAAGCAACCATTCCCCGTCGCCTTCGGACCAGATTTCCTGAGTCAGGGTCCGCACCGCCTCGATGGGTTCGCCCTTGGCGGCAAACCAGCGCTGCGCAGCAATGAAACGCGGCAACAAATCCTCTTCCAGCTGCTGGCGCAGGGTCCGGGCGTTCGCCGCCCGGGGTGCGTCCGCCCGCACCGGAAAGAAGCTGATCCAGCCCTGCGTCAGCACCAGCACCGGCAGTTCCAACGGGGGCAGCAACTCCTCATGCCAAGCCGGCACCTCGGCTTCAGTGGCCAACAGGAACCAGTACACTCCGTAGCCCGGCAGCGTGAGCAGATAGGGGAGCTCGCCGATGGGCGGGAACGGCGTATGCCCCATCATCTCCAGGGGCACGCGCCCCTTGAAACGCGCCAGATCCAGTTCCACGGGTTGGGCGGACCGCGAGAGATTCGCCACGCACAGCACCGATTCGTCGCCGTACTCGCGCACGTAGGCGAGAATCTTTCGGTTTCCAGGATGCAGGAATTCCAGCGAGCCGCGCCCGAACGCGTGATAGTTCTTGCGCACGGCGACCAGCCGCTTTGTCCAGTTGAGCAGCGACGCCCGGTCCCGACTCTGCGCCTCGACGTTCACTGCCTCGTAGCCGTACACGGGGTCCATGATGGGCGGCAGATACAGCTGCTGGGGGTCCGCCTTGGAGAAGCCTGCGTTGCGGTCCGGACTCCATTGCATGGGAGTGCGCACGCCGTTGCGGTCCCCCAGAAAGAAGTTGTCGCCCATACCGATCTCGTCACCGTAGTAGACAATGGGCGATCCCGGCATGGACATGAGCAGGCTGTTCATCAGTTTGATCTTGTCCGGATCGTTGTCCATCAGCGGCGCGAGCCGGCGGCGGATGCCCACATTGACCCGCATGCGCTTGTCCGACGCGTAGTGATCGTACATGTAGTCGCGCTCGCGGTCGGTAACCATTTCCAGGGTCAGCTCGTCGTGGTTGCGCAGGAACACGGCCCACTGGCAGGTCTCGGGGATTTCCGGCGTCTGCTCCATGATTTCCACGATGGCGTGCCGGTCCTCCTGGGCGACCGCCATGTACATGCGCGGCATGAGCGGAAAATGGTAAGCCATGTGGCACTCGTCGCCGCTGCCGAAATACTCGCGCACGTCCTCCGGCCATTGGTTGGCCTCGGCCAGGAACATGCGGCTGGCGTAGTGAGCATCGACCACGGCGCGCATCTGCCTGACAACGGCGTGGGTCTCGGGCAGGTTTTCGTTGCTGGTGCCCTCGCGCACGCACAGATAGGGAATGGCATCCAGACGCAGCCCGTCCACGCCCATGTCCAGCCAGAACCGCATTTCGCGGATCACCGCTTTCACGACCGCCGGATTGTTATGGTTCAGGTCAGGCTGATGGGAAAAGAACCGGTGCCAGTAGTACCCTTGAGCGACAGGGTCCCAGGCCCAGTTGGACTGTTCGGTGTCGGTGAAAATAATACGCGTCTCGGGAAATCTCTTGTCCGTATCGCTCCATACGTAGAAGTTGCGTTTGGACGACCCGGCCGGCGCGCGACGGGCCGCTTGAAACCACGGATGCTGGTCGGAGGTATGGTTGATGACCAATTCGGTGATGATCTTCAGGCCCCGTTTGTGGGCCTCACGCACCAGATACCGAAAGTCCTTGAGCGTACCGTAGGCAGGATGCACGTTGCGGTAGTCGGAGATATCGTAACCATCGTCACGCATCGGCGAGGGATAGAACGGCAGCAGCCACAGGGTATTCACACCCAAGTCCTGGATGTAGTCCAGTTTCGCCGTCAGACCTTTGAAGTCGCCGATGCCCGCCCCGGTGCTGTCGAAGAACGCCTTGACGTGAAGCTGGTAGATGATCGCGTCCTTGTACCACAGCGGATCGTTCTCCCATGCCACCGTTGCCTCCTGCTCGACCATTAGCAGCTCCCGCTGGATTCAGAAGAAATATTCGAAGTCGCGTTCGCTGCGCACCTTGCGGCGCAGCCGGAATATATGGGCAGGTACGGCAGCCGGGTCCAGCTGTACAAAATTGCGGGGGCCGTGCCACAGAAAGCGTGCCCCGCTCAGCAGGTCGTGCATCTGGTACGGATGACGTGCATCGAGTCCCAGAATTTCCAGAGGCAGTTCGACCCACCCGGACTGGGTATGACGGGCATCCAGATTGACGATGACGAGCACCACGTCGTCAAGGTCGTCGGAGCTTTTCGTGTAGCAGATGATTTCGTCGTTGTCCACGTTGTGGAATGCAAGATTCCAGTCCTGCTGCAGGGCCGGATTCTCCCGGCGTATGCGATTCACCCGCGCAACGAAGTCCCTGAGACTGTCGGGTCGGCTTCTGTCCCAATGGCGGATCTGGTATTTCTCCGAATCCAGATACTCTTCGCCGCCCGGCTCGCGGGACTGGTTTTCCGACAACTCGAAGGCCGGTCCGTAGATACCGTAGTTGGCGCTCAGTGTCGCTGCCAGCACCAGACGCGTCATGAAAGCCGAACGTCCGCCGAACTGCAGGTACTCGGTCAGGATATCGGGTGTATTTGGCCAGAAGTTCGGCCGGAAGCGCTCGCGCACCTCGGTCTGTGTAAGCTCGGTCAGATAGTGGGTAAGCTCCCATTTGGTATTGCGCCAGGCGAAATAGGTGTAGGACTGGGTAAACCCCAGTTTCGCGAGCCGGTACATGACCTTCGGGCGGGCGAACGCCTCGGCCAGGAATATCACCTCGGGGTGCTCATGCTTGACCTCACCGATGACCCATTCCCAGAAGGCAAACGGTTTTGTGTGCGGGTTGTCCACCCGAAACACCTTGACACCGCGGTCGACCCAGAACAGGAACACGCTCTTGAGCTCTTTCCACAGCCCGAGCCAGTCCTCGCTCTCGAAGTCGAACGGATAGATGTCTTCGTATTTCTTGGGCGGGTTCTCTGCATACTGAACGCTCCCGTCGGGGCGGTGCCGGAACCACTCGGGGTGTTCCTTGACATACGGATGATCCGGTGAGCACTGGAAGGCAATGTCCAATGCCACTTCCAGGCCGAGCCCGCGGGCGGTTTCCACCAGCCGGCGGAAATCCTCCAGGGTTCCCAGCGACGGATGCACTGCCTTGTGCCCGCCCGCGTCCGCCCCGATGGCCCATGGGCTGCCCGGGTCCTGCGGGCCTGCTACCAGCGCATTGTTGGGGCCTTTGCGCTTGGTATGTCCGATAGGATGTATGGGGGGCAGGTACAGGATGTCGAAGCCCATGGCGGCGACATCGGCGAGCGCCGCCTCGCAATCGCCGAAGGTGCCATGAGCCCCGCTTTGCTGGACGCACGAGCGTGGAAACAGCTCATACCAGGCGCCAAAGCGGGCCAACGCCCGATCCACCACCACCGTCAGCTCCGGCCCGTACACCGCTGCCAGCCGGCGGTCCGCATAGCGGTCCATGAGCCGCATCAGCGGCTCGCTGAGGGCCAACCGCTGCTTTGCGTCCATGGGGGCGTCACTGAGCAGAAACCCGCTCCACTCGCGCAGGCGCCGGGCATCTTCCGCCTCGGCGCGCAGGGCCGCATCGGCCAGCAATCCGGCCCCCAGTTGGTGAGCGACGGTGATATCCGCCGCCTCCACGCGCCGTTTGAGGTCGTGACACCAGGACAGAAAATGATCCACCCAACCGGTAACGGTGTAGTGGTAACGGCCTAGCGCCGTCGCCACGAAACGCCCTCGCCAGCGGTCGTTGCCCAGCAGCGTCATGGGGGCCTCGCGCCAGCCGCCGTCCGCCTCGTGGCGGTACAGCAGCCGACAATTGACGGCATCGTGACCGTCCGTGAAAAGATCCGCTTCCACGGTAATCGCATCGCCTGCGACACGCTTGATGGGGAAACGCCCGCCATCGATTTGCGGCGCTACACCTTCGATCACGACCCGGCGACGCCCATCGGATACGGTCATGACTGTGCCCCACCGGCGGCATGCCGGAAAAACACGACACCCAGGGGCGGCAGTTCCAGCACCAGGGAATGGTAGAGTCCGTGGGCACCGACCGGGGCAGCCTCGACACCGCCCTGGTTGCCTACGCCACTGCCGCCATAACAGGCGGCATCACTGTTGAGCGATTCTGTCCACCAACCGCCCTGAGGAACGCCGACCACGTAGTTGTGGCGGACCACCGGCGTGAAATTGCAGACCACCAGTATCCATTTGCCGTCTTCGGCACCGCGGCGCAGGAAGCTGATGACGCTCTGTTCCCAATTGTGCATGTCCACCCACTGAAAGCCGCTCCGGTCGAAGTCCCGTTCGTACAGCGCCGGCTCCTGGCGGTACAGGTGATTGATGTCCCGCACCCAGCGCTGCAGCCCCTGATGGGCTTCGGTCTCCAGCAAATGCCAGTCCAGAGCGACGTCATGGTTCCACTCGTTGCGCTGGCCGAATTCGCCGCCCATGAAGGTCAGTTTCTTGCCCGGATGGGCGTACATGTACCCGAACAGCAGCCGCAGATTGGCGAATTTCTGCCAGTCGTCCCCGGGCATTCTGCCGAGCAGGGAGCGCTTCCCGTAGACCACCTCGTCGTGGGACAAGGGCAGCACGAAATTTTCCGAGAACGCGTACCAGATACTGAAGGTCAACTGATCGTGCTGGTACTTGCGATAGATGGGGTCCTGCGCCATGTAACTCAGCGTGTCGTGCATCCACCCCATGTTCCATTTCATACCGAAACCCAGCCCTCCCATGTAAGGGGGGCGCGACACCATGGGCCAGGCTGTCGATTCCTCGGCAATGGTCTGCACGTCGGGGAAGTCCTGGTAAACCGCCTCGTTCAAGGTGCGCAGAAAGCTCACTGCCTCCAGGTTCTCCCGGCCGCCGTGCTCGTTGGGGATCCATTCTCCCTCACGCCGGCCGTAATCCAGGTAAAGCATGGATGCCACGGCATCCACCCGCAGACCGTCGGCGTGATACTTGTCCAGCCAGAACAGCGCGCTGCTGATCAGGAAGGCGCGCACCTCGTAGCGCCCGTAGTTGTAGATGTAGCTGTGCCACTCGGGCTGAAAGCCGCGCTTGGGATCGGCGTGCTCGAACAGGGAGGTGCCGTCGAAATACACCACACCGTGCACGTCGTCCGGAAAATGCGAGGGGACCCAGTCCAGAATCACGCCGATCCCCCGCTGGTGCAGCAGATCCACCAGGTACATGAAGTCCTGGGGGTCGCCATAACGGGCGGTGGGCGCGAACAGGCCGGTGCTTTGATAGCCCCACGAGCCATAGAAGGGATGTTCCATCACCGGAAGCAGTTCCACATGGGTGTAGCCCATGTGGTGGACATAATCGGCAAGCTGGACAGCCAGTTCCCGCCAGCCCAGATACGGCTGTTCGCTGTCGCCGGACCGCCGCCATGAACCGGCATGAACTTCATAGATGGACCACGGACGGTCCAGGGCGTTGGCATTGGTCCGCCCGGCCATCCATTCATGGTCGCCCCAGTCGTAGTCCAGTTCCCACACCACCGAGGCGGTCTGAGGAGGGTTCTCCCAGCGCATGGCAAAGGGGTCGCCTTTGTCCGCTTCGTAACCTTCGGGACCGACGATGCGGTACTTGTAACTGGTACCCGACCCGATGCCCGGGACGAACCCTTCCCAGATACCGGTGCCATCGGCGCGGGCAGACAAGGGATGGTGCTGAGGCTGCCAGTCGTTGAAATCTCCGATCACCGAGACAGAGTCTGCATTCGGGGCCCAGACGGCGAACAGTACTCCGTCGACGCCGCCGCGCTTAAGAGAATGGGAGCCGAGCTTTTCGTACAGTCGGAAATGGCTCCCTTGCCGAAACAGATAAACATCGTGATCGGTCAGGAGGCCCTCACCCTCGCTGGTGCTGAAATCCATATCCCCTCCTCAAAGGGCCGGCAGAGAAATGCGCAGCGCCCGCCCATGACGGGAAGAACGACTCCGCTTGCGGGGAAGCCCGGCGCCGATAACCACTGCGACGCCCCCTGGATCGGCGGGTGAACAACGGACGGCCTGGACTTTTAGCCCGCGGCCACGCCCTCACAGTCAGCATAGCCGACCGGGTCGCGAACTCAACGGTGGGATTTATCCGAGGATATCGGGCACCATCACCGGGATAGAATGCCTGATGGTGATACCGTGGGGGCTTACATCGGCTTGATAGGCAAGGGCTTCGACCCCTTGCCCCATGGCTTCTCTCAACGCCTGTCCGTAGGCGGGATCTATGGCGTCGGCGGGGCGCACCTCCGCCACATCGTCACGCTGCACGCAATACAGGATCACTGCCCGATGGCCCTGGCGGACCATTGCCGACAACTCGCGCAGATGCTTGCTGCCGCGGGCACTCACCGCATCGGGGAACAGGGCCACAGCGCCGTCGACCGCCGCCGTGACGTTCTTGACTTCGACATAGCAATACGCGCCCTGTCCCTCCAGGAGCAGATCGATACGGCTGTTTTCAAGCCCGTAGCGCACTTCCGAACGAATCTGTCCGTAGCCCTCCAACTCGGCGACCACGCCGGATTCTATGGCTTCCCGCACCAGATGGTTGCTGCGCCCGGTGTTGATACCCACCACGGTCGCCTCGTTCACCTCCACCAGTTCCCAGGACAGGGGATATTTGCGGGTCGTGCTGCCCGAATCCGACAGCCACACCCGGCTGCCGGGTTCATTGCAGCCCAGCATGGAACCGGTGTTGGGGCAATGGGCGGTCACCGTCTCGCCACCGGCCAGCCGGACATCGGCCAGAAAGCGCTTGTAGCGGCGCAGCAGTACGCCCTCAATCAACGGTGAGGAAAACTCCATGGGCTTCGGCACCTGTTGCAACCAGGGCCGGCATTAAACCAGCCGACCCCGGTGAAGTCCATCACAGTTTGGCATGTTCAGATTTGCCGGCCCCCGGCCGATTGCTATAGAGTCTCCGAACAACAGCGCCGGGCCCACCCGGCAGAATACGCGAGGAACCACCCATGGCCGTCACCCGTCCGCTCCTGCTCGCCACCCTGCTTGCCCTGGGAGCAACCGCTCCGGTCCATGGGGACGTGCTGCTGCTGAACGCAGTAAAGGACGCGCCCCCCAATACTGCTGCCGGGCTGCCGCGTCCGGCCAATGCCATGACCATGCAGGAGGTGGCGAAGAGGTTCGGTACGCCGGAGAAGAAGCTGTCGGCTGTCGGCAAGCCGCCCATAACCCGCTGGGTATACCCCAAATACACGGTCTATTTCGAAAACAATCTGGTCGTCTACACCGTGGTGCACTTCAACGCGCTAAGATAGCGCCTGTCGTCGGCCGACTCCGGGCCGGCGCCCTACACCGCCGGCAGCATCATGACTCAACGCACCCTTCCCGGGGAGTGGGCGCCCCAAAGCGGCGTCATGCTCACCTGGCCCCATCAGCGAACCGACTGGGCGCCCCGTCTGGCCGAGGCCGAACCGGTGTTCGTGGACATCGCCCGCGCAATCACTCAGCACGAGCACCTGCTGGTGGTGTGCGCCGATGACGCGCATCAGGACCATATCGCCGCTCTGCTGGCGGAGGCATCGGTACCTGCCGGCCGCCGGCGCCTGATCAACGCCCCGTCCAACGACACCTGGGCGCGGGACCACGGCGCGATCAGCGTGCTCGCAGATGGACGGCCGCTGTTGCTGGATTTCGTCTTCAACGGCTGGGGCAACAAGTATCCGGCCGATCTCGACAACCGGATTTCCAGGACCTTGCATGCGGCCGGCGCGTTCGGGGACACCCGGTACGAAACGGTGGACCTGGTGCTGGAAGGCGGCGCCCTGGAAAGCGACGGTCAAGGAACCCTGCTGACCACCGAAAGCTGCCTGCTCAACCCCAGCCGCAATCCCCTTCATGACCGCCGTTCACTGGAGGCCCGGCTTTCCGAACTGCTGGGCTTGGAGCGCTTTCTGTGGCTGCGCCACGGCGGCCTTGCCGGAGACGACACCGACGGCCATATCGACACCCTGGCGCGGTTCTGCGATCCGGGGACCATTGCCTATGTGAAATGCGACGACCCCAGCGACGAACACCATGGACCTCTCGCCGCCATGGAAGCGGAGCTCGCCGCTTTCAGGGATCGCCACGGCAATCCCTACCGCCTGGTCCCCCTGCCCTGGCCCCAAGCCAAGTACGGACTCGATGGGAAAAGGCTGCCCGCCACGTACGCGAACTTCCTCGTCATCAACGATGCCGTGCTGCTGCCCACCTACGACGATCCCGCCGACACGCGTGCAGCCAGTCAGATCGCCGCCTGCTTTCCGGGGCGGGCGGTCATACCGATTCACTGCACGCCACTGATCCATCAGTACGGCAGTCTTCATTGCGTCACCATGCAGTTCCCGGCCGGCGTGCTCGACTGACCGTCATCTGGCGCCGTGGCCGACCGATGTCCTGGCGTGGACCCGCTGTCGGTCGAGATACCAAGGCCCTGACCCACGGCCGACCCGCGCCGGGCTGCGCCTTACTGGCGCGTGCAGTACACTAGCTCCTTCGACATCCGATTCCGCCCGCACACACCATGACCGACAGCAGCCTTCGGGTCGGCCTCGTGCAGCAGACCTGCAGCGAGGACCGCGACGCCAACCTCGACGCATCCATCGCGGGCATCCGCGACGCCGCTGCGCGCGGCGCCCGGCTGGTGATGCTCCAGGAACTGCACACCGGCCTGTATTTCTGCCAGACGGAAGATGCGGGCCGCTTCGACCAGGCCGAGCCCATTCCCGGCCCCACCACCGAGACCCTGGCGCCCCTGGCGCGGGAGCTGGGCGTGGTAATCGTCGCGTCCCTGTTCGAGCGGCGTGCCGCGGGCCTGTACCACAATACGGCGGTGGTTCTGGAAGCCGATGGCGGGATCGCCGGCAAATACCGCAAGATGCACATTCCGGACGACCCGGGCTACTATGAAAAATTCTATTTCACGCCGGGTGATCTGGGCTTCACGCCCATCGACACGTCCATCGGGCGACTCGGAGTCTTGGTCTGCTGGGACCAATGGTACCCGGAAGCCGCGCGGCTGATGGCCCTGGCCGGCGCCGAGCTGCTTCTCTACCCGACAGCCATCGGCTGGGACATGGACGACGATCCGGCCGAGCGCGCCCGCCAGCACGACGCATGGATCACCGTACAGCGTGCCCACGCGGTGGCCAACGGCCTGCCGGTACTGGCGTGCAACCGCACCGGTATCGAGCCCGACCCATCCGGGAACTCTACGGGCATCCGGTTCTGGGGATCGAGTTTCGTCGCCGGCCCCCAGGGCGAAATCCTGGTCGCCGCCGAGGAGGACCGGCCGCAGGTGCTGGTGGTCGACGTCGACCTGGCGCGGACGGAGCATGTGCGCCGCATGTGGCCCTATCTGCGCGACCGGCGCATCGACGCCTATCGGGATCTCGTGCGCCGTTACCGCGACTAGATCAGGACCGGCTGCACGCAGCGCGGCAAGCGGGGACGCCGGCGCCCATTGCCTGCTCCGCAACGGGCTGGTGACGCGGACCGACTCCCGACACCGCAGGTTGTATCCGGGACCGCTATGGAACAATGAACGCCAGGAGCGCGCGATGATCCTGATCCTCAGTGCCAATACCGATACCGACGGGCCGGAGTTCGCCCGGCTCATGGGACACCTGCAAGCCCTGCCGAATATCCGGACGCGGGTACACCAGGAACACGGCACCCTGCAGGTACTCACCGAGGTCTACCTGGTAGGCGATACCGCTGCCCTGACGCTCGAAGACATGGAACAGCTGCCATGCGTGGAACGGGCGGTGCGGGTCTCTGAGGAATACCGGGTGCTCGGCCGCCACAAGGACGACCAGCGGGTTGCCTGGTTCGAGTACAACGGGGTGCGCTTCGGCCAGGACAATCTCAACGTGTTTGCCGGCCTGTGCGCCGTCGACACCCCCAGGCATGTGGAGCTGATGATGCGCGCCCTGCAGGAGCACCGCCAGGTCTGCACGCGCATGGGCGCCTACAAGCCCCGTACCAGCCCCTATTCCTTCCAGGGGCACGGAAAGGACTGCCTGCCCTACGTCTTCGAGCTGGCCGGCAAGTACGGCATCAAGGTCATCGCCATGGAGGTCACCCATGAGAACCATGTCGCCGAAATCCGCGAGGCCCTCACGCTGACGGGCAATCCCACCGGCGTGATGCTGCAGATCGGTACCCGCAACACCCAGAACTTCGAGCTCCTCAAGGCAGTCGGCCGTCAGCAGGAGCTGCCGGTACTGTTCAAGCGCGGCTTCGGGATTACCCTGGAGGAGTCGCTCAATGCAGCCGAATACCTGGCCTCGGAGGGCAATCGAAAAGTGGTGTTCGGACTGCGGGGCATGAAGACCAACATGGGCGATCCGCACCGCAACTTCGTGGATTTCGCCCATGTGCCGGCGGTCAAGCGTCTCACCCGCATGCCCGTGTGCATCGACCCGTCCCACTCGGTAGGCACCCGCGACCGGGCGCCCGACCAGATCCTGGACATCATGCACGTCACCGCCCAGGGGGTGATCGCCGGTGCCAACATGATATTGGTCGATTTTCACCCGGACCCCGCCAAGGCCCTGGTGGACGGCCCCCAGGCATTGCGGCTCAACGAACTGCCGCTGTTCCTGGAGGATGTGCACATCGCCCGCGGCGCCTATGAAAGCCGGGTGGCGCTGGCCGCTCATCACCGGTCCCGCCTTCCGGACGAAGTCTGAGCCCGGCAATGACCGTCCCCCAGTCCCCCGACCCCGTGCTGGCGACTGCGTTTCCGGAACTCGCCGCGATTACCGGGGCGCAGGTCCGCGATCTGCTGGCCGCGGCCCACAGGGTGCAGCTGTCTGCCGGAACCGCCCTGTTCCATGACGGCGGGGCCTGCGAATCCTATCTGCTGGTACTGGAGGGTACGGTACGGGTCCAGAAGCTCGCCGCCAACGGGCGGGAAATCGTACTGTATCGTGTCGGCCCGGGAGAAACCTGCATTCTGACCACCTCGTGCCTGCTCGCCCGCCGCAACTATCCGGCAACGGGAGTCGCCGAAACCGCAGTGCGGGGCGTGGCCATCCCCGCCTCCGCCTTCCAGCATGCCCTGGCGGCATCCGCCCCGTTCCGGGAATTCGTGTTCGCCGAATACGGCCGTCGCATCGCCGATCTGATCGTGCTGGTGGAGGAAGTGGCCTTTGGCCGGCTTGACGTGCGCCTGGCACAGCGCCTGCTGGCCCATGCCCGAGCGCCGGAGCCGTCTATCCGCACCACCCACCAGGAACTGGCCACCGAGCTCGGTACCGCCAGGGAGGTGGTCAGTCGCCAGCTCAAGGAGTTCGAGCGGCGCGGCTGGCTACGGCTGCACAGAGGGCGGGTCGAGCTGCTGGATCGCTCCGGACTGCAAGGGCTGGCGGCAGAAGGTGTTGTGTGATTTGGTTACTGAACCCTGTCTTCGCCCCCGTTAACATGGATTGCAACAATTCGGCAGGCACTGGCTTGCCCCGCTAGAGGAGTAGCACTGATGGGTAAGAACGTTGGCAGCATCGACCGCGCACTCCGCATCATCATCGGTCTGGGACTGATTTCCCTGGTCTTTGTGGGGCCGCACACATACTGGGGCTGGATCGGCATCATCCCTTTGGCGACGGCATTGATGGGCTGGTGCCCGCTGTATTCGCTGATCGGCGTGAAAACCTGCCCGGCCTCCAACGAATCTCACTGAACGGCCGTTGGCGTGCCCTGCACACAGGGCACGCCATGGGCGGCTCAACGCCCTTCGGCGGCCAACCTCAGCCGTTGCAGATAGCGATACAGGGTGCGTTCACTGATACCCAACGCCTGGGCAGTCTGTCCCCGGTGCCCCTTGCAGCGTTCCAGCACCGCGATGACCTCCTCGCGATCCAGGCGCGCCCCCGCCCGGTGCAACCAACGCTCGGCGTTGGGCGACGGGCCCGGTGCAGGCTCCGGGCTTTTCGCCAGCCCTTTGGCGCTGTCAAATACCAGATGGTCAGGGTGAATGGCGTCGGTGGCCGCGAGTATGGCGGCCCGCTCCATGATGTTGCGCAGTTCGCGCACGTTACCGGGATAGTCATACTCCATCAGCCGTTCGATCACCGCCGGCGACAACGGCACATGCATCGCACTGTCCTCCAGACGGCTCAGGAAATATTCCGCCAACGCGGGGATGTCGTCCTTGCGTTCCCGTAGCGGCGGCACCTGAACAGGGAAAGCCGACAGTCGGTAGTACAGGTCGGAGCGGAACTCGCCGCTGTCCACCATCGCCTGGATGTGGCGGTTGGTGGCCGCCAGCACGCGCACGTCCACGCTGACGTAATCGGTGCCCCCCAGCCGCCGGATCGTCCCGGTTTCCAGCACCCGCAGCAGCTTGCTCTGCAACGCCAGCGGGAGTTCCCCGATTTCGTCGATGAACAGGGTGCCCTTGTGGGCCACCTCGAACAGCCCCTTCTTGCGCCGGTCGGCGCCGGTGAAGGCGCCCCGTTCGTGTCCGAACAGTTCGCTCTCGATCAACTGCTCGCCCAGCACCCCGCAGTCCACGACCACGAACGGCCCGTTGGCCCGCCGGGAAAAGTGGTGTACATATTTCGCGACCTCTTCCTTGCCGACGCCGCTCTCCCCAAGAAACAGCACAGTGGTCTGTGTGGGGGCCACCCGCTGAAGCAGGCTGGTCACCCGCAGCAGGGCCCGCGAGCGACCCACCAGATGGGCTCCGTCATCCTCCCTGGGCGTGTTCACGGGGTAGACATACTCGCCCATGTACTTCACCTGGCCGTTCTCGTCGAGCAGTGGGGTCCCGTTGAGCTGCACGTACTCCTCACGACCGGAACTGTCGTAGTGCACGTGCATGACCTGCGTGGCCTGACGGCTGCGCAGGGTCTCCTCCAAGGGACAATGCTCGCCGTTGCGGCTGCAGGGCACGGCGGAGTGATGGGAGATCTCGTAGCAGTGCCGGCCCACCACGTCGTCGTGGCCGTCTCCGTAGCGTTCCCGGTAGCTACGGTTGGCCGCCACGATGTTGTAGTTCCGATCGATAACCACGAACGGATCCGGCAGGATGTCTATGATTTGCTCGCAGGTCGGTTTGGCCGCTGTCTTATCGGTCATCTGCCACCCCTGTTTCCAGTCCTGGTTTGTCAGTTATTGTCATGACATGTCGTGACACGGCACTGACAATATCGTCCTCCCGCCGGCCCACCATTACAAGTCCGAGCGGCCCGCCGGGGTGCCCGGAGCCGGCCTGCGGGGACCGACCCGCCCCTCACGCCGCCGCACCCGACGAAGGCGCAGGACCACCGGCTCCCCGCCCCGCGGGCTTTCGCGGCACTGTCGAGCCCGGTTTTACTCCGCCCTTCGTTCCCGGCGCCTATACTGGATACATGAAAGCCGGCCCCGCGCTTGGCAGGGGTCCTGTCTCAGGGCTGGCACAGTTCTTGTTAGCTACGCTGGAGCGTGGCTTTCGAGACCATCGCACCACCAGCCCGCTTTGCGCTGTGATCGAGGCGAACACAGAGCGACACCGGATGCGGGGAGTCATACGCACCCCCTGCGCAACGGCAAGCGCCGGAGTCTGCAACCTGCCTACGAGGTAACACCATGACGGATCGAATCAGCATCATGTGCGTCTCAGGTATGCACGAACGCATCCAGATGGCAGCCATGACCGCTGCAACAGGCTCGGTGAGCGGCATGGACATCAGCATCTTCCTGTCCATGAACGCCCTGCCCTACTTTGTCAAAGGTCACGACATCAAGCCGCCCCACGAGGGCGAAATGGGCGAACTGATGGCGAAGAAGAACGTGCCTCCCTTCAAACAGCTGTTCGAGCAGGCCAAGGAACTGGGCGGCGCCAAAGTTTATGCGTGCTCCATGGCGATGGACGTACTGGAGGTTTCGGAAGACGACCTGGACGAAGTCCTGGACGGTCCTCTGGGGCTGACGCGTTTTCTGAGCGATGCCAGCGGCGGACAGATCCTGGTGTTCTGATCGCGGGCTATTGACAAGTATTGGCTACGGGAAATCAAGCATGAGCGAAGAGAATGTGAAGATCGTCGATGCACGCGGGAGCTTCTGTCCCGGCCCACTGATGGAGCTGATCTCGAATATGAAACAGATCGAGGTCGGGGATGTGCTGGAGTTGCTGTCCACCGACAAGGGCTCGGTGGCGGACGTGCCGGACTGGATCAACAAGGTAGGCCACGAGATGGTGGGCTCCGAAGAAAAGGACGGCGTCTGGCATATCCGGGTACGCAAGACCAAGTAGACGCGCTACGACCGTCGACAGGGATTGGGCTCCCGATTCCCGGTCGTGCCGGGCCCCACCTCGGGGGAGCCATTGCTATCACCAACGCGGGACAGGAGGAGAACGATGAAAATACTGATCGTAGGCGGCGGCATGGGTGGGACCATTCTGGCCAACAACCTCGCGCGCAGGCTGCACGGCGAGATGAAGGCAGGCAAGGCGACAATCACCATGCTGTCGGCATCCGACAAGCATATGTATCAGCCTGGCCTGCTGTATGTTGCGGTCGGCCGCATGGCCCCTGACGAACTTTACCGCGACCAGGCCGGCCTGCTGGAAGCCGGTATCAATTTTCACGTCGATCCGGTCGAGGAGTTCGATCTGGACAACAACAAGGTCAAGGCCAAATCCGGCAAGACCTATGACTACGACATCATCGCCATCGCCACCGGCTCGCGAATTCATCCCGAGGGTATACCGGGTCTCGCCGAGCATGCCGAGTACTTCTACACGGAGGAGTCGGCGGTCAAGATGTTCAAGAGCCTGAACGCATTTCAGGGCGGCAAGGTGGTGATCGCCGTCGGGGTACCCCACAAGTGCCCGATGGCGCCGCTGGAAATCACCTTCATGCTCCATGACTACTTCAAGGATCGCGGCATCCTGGACAAGGTGCAGCTGCACTATACTTATCCCATCGGCCGCACCCACAGCCTGGAGAACGTCGCCAAGTGGGCGACCCCGGAGTTCGAGCGCCTGGGGATCAGCTACGAAACGCTGTTCAACATGAAGGAGGTGGACGGGGACAACAAGGTGCTGAAGAGCGAGGAAGGCACCGAGGTCAACTACGACATGCTGATCACCATCCCGGCCCACAAGGGCATGGAAGTGATCGAGAAGAACGGCCTGGGCGCAAGCGGCTGGATACCCACCGACCGGCACCGCCTGAACATGGAGGGCCGGGAGAACGTGTTCGTGCTGGGCGACACCACCAACCTGCCCATCAGCAAGGCCGGTTCCACCGCCCACTTCGAGGCCGATACGCTGGCGGAAAATATTGCCTCCATGGTGAAGATCGGGGTACCGGTGCGCGACTACGACGGCAAGGTGTTCTGCTTCATCGAGGCCGGCAAGGATCGCGCCACCTATGCCATGTTCAACTACCAGAACCCGCCGGATCCAAAGCCGCCGACCAAAGCCGTGCATTGGTTCAAGATGGCCTATAACAAGCTGTACTGGGCTTCCGCCCGCGGCTTGCTGTAAAGGAGGTACATCATGAGCCAGCCCAAGGAACAAGTGACGTCCCCTCCGGGCGAGGGCTCGGCAGCCCCGGTGAGTGAGCTCGAACGGGTACTGGAAGGCGCGCGGGATGCCCTGACCGACGATATCGTCAACCGCCTGTCGGCTACCGTCGGCGACGGCCTGGACCTGCTGGACCGCATCAATCGCAGTGGCGTCGCCAATGCGTTGCCGGCCATCAGCCAACTGGTGGAAAACGGCGATCTGGAACGGCTGGTGGCTCTCGCGAGGGTGGTGGGCTCGGCCCAGGACGCCATGTCGGACGACATCGTGGGCCGCCTGTCGGCCACCCTGGGCGACGGCATGGATCTGCTGGACCGGGTCAACCGCAGTCAGCTCGCCGCCGCCCTGCCGACCATCGACCGACTGGTGGAAAGCGGCGACCTGGAACGGGTCGCCAGCCTGGCGCGGGTGCTGGGCGCGGCCGAAGACGCCATGTCCGAGGAAATGGTCGGGCGCGTTGCCGGCACCATGACCGACGGCATGGACCTGCTGGACCGGGTCAACCGCAGCGGCGTGGTCAAGGCGCTGCCGGCGATTTCGGCCCTGGTGGAAAGCGGCGACCTGGACCGGATCGTGCAGCTCGCGCGGGTGATCGGCTCCGCCGAAGACGCCCTCAATGACGAGATGATCAGCCGTATGGCGTCCGTGTTCGGTGAGGGCATCTGCCTGATCGACCGTCTCACCCGCAACGGTGCGTTGGCCCAGGTGCTGGACCTGTTGCTGCGTGAAGAGGTGCAGGGTGTGCTGGTGCGCTTCGGAGAGGCTCTGCTGTCAGCCTCCGAGGAGTTCGAACGCGAACCTCCACCGAAGGGGGGCATTGGCGGACTCTGGAAGATCATGTCGCAGCCGGGCAACCAACAAGCCCTGCAGTTCATGGGGCTGTTCGGCAAACACCTGCGGGGCCAGCGCTGAGACCGGCATAAGCGCCGGCTGACCCCGGCCGGCGCAACGCCTCCGCCCCGAACCCCCGGGCGGGGGCACTCCATCCGGGCGCCCGGCGGGCCAACCGCCCAGCGCACCCGGGGCAGGTGCTCGCATGCCAGGAGGCGCTGCACCTGCGAATGCGGAGATCAACGGATTGAATGGATGCAGGGACTGAACGGACTTCCGGGCCACTCCTCCGCCCAAGCGTCGCGCGGCATCCGGCTTTCCAGGGTGCCGCGCTCTTTTCTTACGCCAGCCGGTGTGCGCCCGGCCGGGCATCCCCGGGGCTGAGCGAACGCAGGTAGTCCACCAGAGCCGCCGAGCATTCCGCAAGGCATTGCGGATTTTGGGCGTTTTTCGACAGCCCGATACCGCCCTCCAGAGCCGCTACCACAAAGGTCGCGGTCCGTTTACTGTCGACACCGGGTCGCACCCGGCCCTGAGCCTTGGCACGCTCCAATGCCCGCCCTACCGCGGACCGCCAGTTGGCGAACACCTGGTCGACGCGGCGCCGGAAGCCCTCATCCAGGGGCGACATCTCCTGGGCCAGATTGTTCAGCGGGCACCCGACCGTAACCAGCCGTTCACCCATGCTTTCACCGAGGCGCTGCAACAGGGCGATCAGCTCGACCAGCGGGTCGGCCGCCGCTTCCAGAGGCTGTATCCAGTTGGTCTCCACCATCTGCCGAATGACCTCGTCGACCACCGCATAGCCCAGCGCCTGCTTGTTGGTGAAGTGGTGATACAGAGCACCCTTGGTCAACCCGGTGGCCGTCAACAGCTCGTCCAGCCGCATCCCCTGAAAGCCCTTGCGGTAGATCCCCTCGAAAGCCGCTTCCAGGATACGTCGTCGGGTGGCGTCGGGGTTGCGCTCGCTGCGGGCGGCGGTCGTGACATCGGGCTTCATGGCGGCACCTTCGGAACGGCAGAGCAGACCCCTGCTTCAGTGGCGTAGTCATATTACCACAGCGATTTAGCGGAACGTTCCGGCCGCCATGCCGCTCCGGACCTGCTATACGTCTCTACTGGAGAGTCGACAGGGAGCCTTGACAAACCGCCTGGTTTGTCTTTATTCTATGAAGAAACCAAGCGGTATGTAAAGTGGCTGCGCCACCCCGCACCAACCCGACCAGGAGACACCCATGCCGACAGACACCCACGCCACCACGACGGCATCGGACAGCGGCCAGATGGACCAGTGGCTGAGCCAGAAGCTCGATGAGCTGCTGCCCACCAAGCTCAAGGAGATCGAGCAAAGCAGGACCCCGTCCATGGCGATCATTGCCACCAAGGGCACCCTGGACTGGGCATACCCCCCCTTCATCCTGGCCTCCACCGCCGCCGCGCTGGGTTGGGACGCCACCATCTTCTTTACCTTCTACGGCCTGCTGCTGCTGAAGAAGGAGCTCGGCTCCCAGGTCAGCCCGCTGGGCAACCCGTCCATGCCCATGAAGATGCCCTTCGGCCCGAAGTGGTTCCAGGGCATCAACTGGCCGATGCCCAATCTGCTGATGGGCAACGTGCCCGGCTTCGAGAAGCTGGCCACCTCGCTGATGAAGAAGACCTTCAAGAACAAGGGCGTCGCGACGGTCGAAGAGCTGCGCGAGCTGTGCCTGGAGGCGGACGTCAAGATGGTCGCCTGCCAGATGACCGTGGATGTGTTCGGCTTCAACAAGGACGAGTTCATTCCCGAAGTGACCGACTTCGTCGGTGCCACCTATTTCCTGCCGGTGGCCAAGGACTCCGACGTCTGCCTGTTCATCTGACCGGCGCCGATTCCCCCCAAGGCGCGCATCCTCTTGCGCGCGCTGTTACCGGACCCCGTCTTCCAACCCTCGGGATCCGGTTTTTTTTGCCCGACCGGCGGGGTGCGTGATCGGCCCGCATGTGGGAGAATACGCGCCGCGCGTCCATGCCGGCGCGGCACCCGCACCGCCCTCGACCCACGATGCCAAAACCAGCCAGCAATCTGAACCGCGATAACACCGCCCGCAGCGCCCTGAACCCGGACGTTCCCAAGGCACGGGGCCAGCAGGTCTGGGGCCGGCTGTACGGCGACAGCCTTGCCCTCGTGATCCAGGCCGCGGCCCGCCGCCATGGGGGGCCGTCGCTGGTGATCACCCCCGACATGCAGCAGGCCGACCGCCTGCTGGGGGAATTGCGCTTCTTCGGCGCCCAAAGCGACCTGCCCATCCTTGGATTCCCTGACTGGGAAACGCTGCCCTACGACGCCTTTTCGCCCTACCAGGACATCGTTTCGGAACGCATAGAGGCCCTCTACCGCCTCCCGGATCTGGACCAGGGCATTCTGGTCGTGCCCGCCGCCACCCTGATGCAGCGGGTGGCGCCGCCATCCTATCTGCGGCAGACCGCCTTGATGCTCGATGCGGGCGACCGGCTCGACCTGGAAACGATGCGCACGCGCCTGGATGCGGCGGGCTACCGGTGCGTCGCCCAGGTCATGGAACATGGCGAATTCGCCGTACGAGGCTCCCTGCTGGATCTTTATCCCATGGGTAGCTCTCTGCCCTACCGCATCGATCTGTTCGATCAGGAAGTGGAGTCCATCCGTACCTTCGATCCCGAGAACCAGCGCTCTCTGGACAGGGTCGACTCGATCCGGCTGTTGCCGGCGCGGGAATTCCCCCTGGACCCGGCGGCCATTACCCGTTTTCGCCAGGCTTACCGCGCCAACTTCGAAGGCGATCCCCAGAACAGCCCCGTATACCGCGACGTCAGCAACGGGCTGGCTCCCGGCGGCATCGAATACTACCTGCCGCTGTTCTTCGACGACACCGCCACCCTGTTCGATTACCTGCCGGCCAGCGCCCTGATCCTGGATCTGCCGGGCACCCACGACGCAGCCGAGAGTTTCTGGCATCAGACCCAGGAACGTTTCGAACAGCGCCGACACAATATCGAACGCCCCCTGCTGCCGCCAACCCGCCTGTTCCTCCAGACCGAGGAGCTGAGCGCGGCACTGGGCCCGTTCCCGCGGGTACGACTGGAGCGCTTCGAACAGCACGAACCGTCTGCGGACGCCATCAACTACGCCACCCGCGCCCTGCCCGATCTGGCGTTGAAGGCCCGCGCTCCGCGTCCGGCCGCGGCACTCGGCCAGTTTCTGGACGCGTTCCCGGGACGCGTGCTGTTGGTCACCGAATCCACCGGTCGGCGCGAGACTCTGCAGGACGTTTTGCGCGAGTACGGCGTCAAGCCGCAGCCCGTGGACGGCTGGCAGGCATTCCTCGACGGGGATCAACCCCTGGCCCTCACCGTCGGTCCTCTGGACCAGGGCCTGTGGCTCGATGAGCCGACCATCGCGGTCATCACCGAAACCCAGCTGTTCGGCGAGCGGGTCAAGCAGGCCCGCCGCCGCAAGCCCAGCCGGGATCCGGAAACCATCATCCGGGACCTCACCGACCTGTCACTGGGCGCGCCGGTGGTCCATGAAGATCACGGTGTGGGACGCTATCTGGGCCTGCAGAAACTCACCGTCGGCGACATCGAAACAGAATTTCTGACCATCGAATATGCCGGCGGCGACAAGCTGTATGTGCCGGTCGGTTCGCTTGAACTGGTCAGCCGCTACAGCGGCACGTCGCCCGAAGGGGCCCCCCTGCACAAGCTCGGCAGCGAGCAGTGGCAGCGTGCGCGCCGCAAAGCCGCCGAACGAATGCGCGACGTGGCCGCCGAGCTGCTGGAGGTGTACGCGCGGCGGGCGGCACGCCAGGGTTTCAGCTGCCACGTCCATCCCGACGAGTACACCGTGTTCGCCAGCACCTTTCCGTTCGAGGAAACCCCCGACCAGCAGACCGCCATCGAGGCGGTGGTGGAGGACATGGCATCGCCCCAACCCATGGACCGGGTGGTGTGCGGCGATGTCGGTTTCGGCAAGACCGAAGTGGCCATGCGGGCGGCTTTCGTCGCCGCCCAGGACGGCCGGCAGGTGGTCGTGCTGGTGCCGACCACCCTGCTGGCTCAACAGCACTACCAGAATTTCCGCGACCGATTCTCGGACTGGCCGGTGCGAATCGAAGTGCTGTCCAGGTTCCGATCCCGCAAGACCCAGGATGCCGTGCTCAAGGGCCTCGCCGAAGGCGCTGTGGATATCGTGGTCGGCACCCACAAACTGCTCCAGGAAGGGGTCAAGTTCAAGAACCTCGGGCTGGTGATCATCGACGAGGAACACCGTTTCGGCGTGCGCCAGAAAGAGCGCCTGAAGGCTTTGCGCGCCGAGGTGGACCTGCTCACCCTCACCGCCACCCCGATACCCCGCACGCTGAACATGTCGCTTTCGGGCCTGCGCGACCTGTCCATCATTGCCACCCCGCCGGCCCACCGGCTGCCGGTCAAGACATTCGTGAGCGAATGGGACAACGCCACCGTGCGCGAGGCCTGCCTGCGCGAGATCAAGCGCGGTGGCCAGGTGTATTTCCTGCACAACGAGGTCGAATCCATCGAGCGTATCGCCCGCTCGCTGCGCGAGCTGGTTCCCGAGGCGACCGTGGAAGTCGCTCACGGACAGATGCGCGAACGCGAGCTCGAACAGGTGATGCTCGATTTCTATCACCGGCGCTTCAATATTCTGGTGTGCACCACCATCATCGAGAGCGGCATCGACGTGCCCAGCGCCAATACCATCGTGATCAACCGTGCCGATCGCCTGGGGCTTGCCCAGCTGCACCAGTTGCGCGGTCGCGTGGGCCGCTCCCATCACCGCGCCTACGCCTATCTGCTGGTACCGTCGCGCGGTGCCATGACGCCGGACGCGGTCAAGCGTCTGGAAGCGATCGAGGCCCTGGAAGAGCTGGGCTCGGGGTTCACGCTGGCAACCCACGACCTGGAAATCCGCGGCGCCGGGGAGCTGCTGGGGGCCGAGCAAAGCGGCCAGATCCAGGAAATCGGCTTCACCCTCTACCGGGAATTGCTGGAGCGCACGGTGAAAGCGTTGAAGGAAGGCCGCGATCCGGCCCTCGAACAGCCCGTTGAGCACGGCCCGGAGATCGATCTGCGCATCCCCGCACTGATTCCCGATGACTACCTGCCGGACGTGCACACCCGTCTGATACTCTATAAACGTATTGCCAGCGCCGGCAACGAGGACGAACTGCGTGATCTGCAGGTGGAGATGATCGACCGGTTCGGGCTGCTCCCCCAGCAGACCAAGAACCTGTTCCGCACGGCGGAACTGAAACTGCGCTCGGCGCCCCTCGGAATCACCAAGATCGAGGGCGGCGAACGTGGCGGTCGGCTGGTGTTCGCCCCGCACCCCCATGTGGACCCGGGTGCCGTCATCTCCCTCATCCAGAACCAACCCGAGCGCTACAAACTGGACGGCGCCGACAGGCTGCGCTTTACGGGCGACATGCCCGAAGCCGAGCAGCGCCTGGACGCTATCGCGACTCTGCTCGCCACGCTGGCCCCCGGAGGGCCCAATCCATGAAGCTTACCCGACATCCAAGGCGGCTGCTGAGCGCCCTGGCCCTGGCCCTGGGAGTCAGCCTGGCCGCGGCGCTGCCCGCACAGGCGGCAAAGGCCAGCCAGACCCAGCAATACGATGTGGAGATCCTGGTCTTCGCCAACACCAACCCGGACGATCAGGGCGAACAGTGGCCGACAGATCCGGGCGCCCCCGATCTGGGCGCCGCCAGCGAACTCGGGGCGCCGGACGGTCCCACTCAGCTGGGTCCGCAGAACTATCGTCTGAGTGCAGACGACGGGGCGCTCAAGCGATCCGGGCGCTACCATCCGATATTGCATCTGGCATGGCGCCAGACTGCCGGCCCCCTGGACGCCAGCCACGGCGTACACATCCATGGCCCCGGCGCCAGCGACACGGTGGACGGCACCGTCAAGCTGTCCGTGGGCCGCTATCTGCACCTGGACCTGGATCTGCTGTACCGTCCGGCATCCAATCCCGCCGCCGACCCCGGCCCGACAAGCGCCAACGGGCCCGCCGCCGCGCCCGCATCGGGCGAGGCGGGCAGCGACACTGCCGGCGACGGCCAGAGCCCGGTGCCGTTGCCGGCACAGTGGGTGTCCGATCCAGGCGTATTTCGCATGCAGCAGCACCGCCGGCTGCGGAGCCGAGAAGTGCAGTATTTCGACCAACCCCACTTCGGCGTACTGGCGCTGGTCACCCCTTACACACCACCCGCGCCAAAGCCGGAGACGCCTCCGGACAGTGCTGCCGGCAACGCGCCGGACCACGGCACAAGTGCGCCCCAAGGCGGCCAATAGCAGGCAGCCACCGCCGGAAGCGGAGCAACATGCTGCGGGGGGTTGGGATGAATCGGCGGCGCCGATTCAAAGCGTGGCGACGACCTGTTCCAGCAGACGACGGACTTTTTCCATGCCCGCCGACAGGTGGCGATCGATATCCGCCATGGTGATGGTTCCGTTACTGCGCCCTGCCGCCCAGTTGGCAATCACCGCGCAGGTCCCATAGCAAAGCTCCGCTTCGCGGGCCAGGGCGGCTTCCGGCATGCCGGTCATGCCCACCATGTCGCAGCCGTCCCGCTCCATGCGATCCACCTCCGCCGCCGTCTCCAGCCGCGGTCCCTGGGTGGCGCCGTACACGCCGTCCTCAATGGCGCCCAACTCCGCTGCCCGGGACGAGCGCACGAGCGTTGCGCGCAAATCCTGACAGTAGGGCTCGGTGAAATCGATATGGGTGACCTGACTGAGATCGCCCTGAAAATAGGTATGCTGGCGCCCAAATGTGTAATCGATGATCTGATGGGGGAAGGCGATCAGCCCGGGCGCCATATCGGCGCGGATACCGCCCACCGCCGCCACCGCAACCACCTGTTCGGCGCCGGCCTGCTTCAGGGCCCAGATATTGGCGCGATAGTTGACCTCGTGAGGAGGAATGGTATGCCCGTAGCCATGGCGGGCGAGGAAAATCACTTCCCGGCCACCCAGCACGCCATGGATAAGCGGCCCCGATGGTTCACCGTAAGGCGTGTGCACGACCTCGCGACGCTGAATCTCCAGGGTCTTGAGCTTGGTCAGCCCGGTGCCGCCAATGATCGCCAGTTGCGCCATGATGTCCTTTCCAAAGTCGGCTAAAGGCCGCGCACCGCAAAGATACCGGCAGCGTTACGCAGGTAGCCCTTGTAGTCCATACCGTAGCCGAACACGTAGCGGTCGCCGACCTCCACGCCCACAAAGTCGGCATGAATCGGTTCCGGGCGACGGTCGTGGTGCTTGTCGACCAGCACGGCACTGTAGACTTCCCTGGCACCCTCCTGCCGGCAAAAGCTCACAATCGCACCCAGGGTGAGTCCCTCGTCGAGGATATCGTCGACCACCAGCACGCTGCGATCCTTCAGATCGAAAGTCGGCCGCGTGATCCAGTGCAGCTGCCCACCGCTGGTCTCGCCGCGATAGCGGGTGGCATGCAGATAATCCAGTTGCAGGGGAAAGTCCAGACGGGTAATGAGATGACCGGCGGGCACCAGCCCGCCGGTCATCACGCATAGGACGATGGGATTGCGTTCACCCAGAGTACCGGTTATCTGCGCCGCCATACGATCCAGTGCAGCGTCGACTTCAGCCGCGGTATACAACCGGTCCGCTTCGGAAAGAACGGTACGGACTTGATCGGCGGTGACCGTCATCCCCAGGGGATCGTCGCCGCTTAGTAGGTGAAGGTGACGGTGTCGTCGTCCATGGCCTCGCTGATCACGTAGGCCCCGCCGACGGTTTCCTCGATTTCGGGGATAAGATCGTCACCCCACAACTCCAGGGTAGGCGTGCAGACCTTGAACTTCACACCCGCTTCGTGGGCATCCTTGATGAAGTCGTAGACGCTCTTGGGGCTGCCTTCCTGAACAAAGAGTTTTTCGGCCACACCCTTCTTGGCCAGTTCCCCGGAACGTCCGGTCATCACCACCTCCACGTCGTACTCCATGGCGGCGGCGACAGTGGCCTGAAAGAACGGCGCACCGAGCTCGGACCCATTGGACGGGTCGGTGTTCACCATCACGATTAGAAGCTTGTCGGCCATACTCAACTTCTCCAGAGATAATGTATGTATCGGTTGGATTCACCTTGCGAAGACCGGCAATTATAGAGATGTACCCCCCACAACACCACCCCGGCCCCGCCAATAACCCAGTGCCCATGGGGGTTTAACCGTCGACAGCCAACGCATTTTCGATGGCGGGCGCGGCGTTGACTGCACACTCCCTGCCGGCCGCGACAGCCTCGTGTCCCCGATGGAATTCCATCAGTCCGATCTGGCTCAACCGTGGAGTCAGCAGCACGTCCGGCGGGTCGCCGGCCATGCGGCTGCGGCTGATCCGTACCTGCATGATGTGCACGCTGCGGGTCACGACATCCAGCAGCGACGGCCCTTCCTGCTTCTCGGTGGTACTGCCCCACCAGTCCTTCCACCGCCGGGTCTGGTCGCGCACTGCACTGACCACCAGTGCGCCCAGGCCTTCGGAGGGCTGTTCAGACGAGCCGGCCGAAAGCTCCGTTTCTTCGCTGTCGTCCTGCCCCCGGATCCGCGGGCCCAGGCGGTCCGCATTCAGATCCACCGCAATCACCACGTCTGCACCCAGGGCCCGGCACAGGGAAACCGGCACGGGATTGACCAGTCCGCCATCCACCAGCCAGCGCCCGTCGTGACGTATCGGGGTGAACAGGCCTGGCAGGGCCGCCGACGCCCTCACCGCGTCCAGCAAGTCGCCGGTGCGCAACCAGATCTCCTGGCCGGTTTCCAGATCGGTCGCCACGGCGCCGTAGGCACAGGCAAGTTCCTCGATGGAAGCGGCGGCGAAACGCGCCTGGAAGAAGTCGAACAGCTTCCGGCCGCGAATCAAACCGCCATCGAAGCTCACGTCCAGATAGCTCACCACATCCTGCCACTGCAGGCCCTCGACCCAGTCGTGCAGCCGCCGCAACTGGCCGACAGCCTGAGCGGCTCCCACCAGGGCACCGATGGATGTGCCGCATACGACAGTCGGCTCGACGCCGCGCTCGGCCAGCCACTGCAACACACCGATATGCGCCCAACCGCGGGCGGAACCGCCGCCCAGCGCAACGCCTATGCGTGGCAGGCGGGTATCGCTCATCCCGGCTCGGCTCTGTCGCATGCCACCTCTCCACGGGCGGACCGTCCGCGCACGGCGCTCAGCCCGATCGCACCCGCGCAGCGGACGGCCCCGATACCGGACTCTCGGCGCCAACGCCGGACAGCTGCAGGCCTTCCGGCACATGCACCGTGGAGGTGGGGAAAGCGATCTCCGCGCCATGCTCACGAATGATGTTCTGTATCCGGACCAATACGTCCTGCTTCACGACGTGGTACTCGGTCCATACCGTGGTGCGGGTGAAGCAGTACACGAAAAAGTCCAGGGACGATGGTCCGAACGCGTTGAAGTTGACCATCAGTGTCTGGGCCGAATCGATGTCCGCGTGGGACATCAGCATGTCCTTCACGTCCGCCACGATGCCTTCCATCTGGTCGGCGTCGTCATAGCGGATGCCGATGGTCTCGTAGATACGCCGATGACTCATGCGCGAAGGATTCTCCACGGCGATGCTCATGAACGTAGAGTTGGGCACGTAGACGGGGCGCTTGTCGAAAGTCCGTATCCGGGTCAGACGCCAGCCGATATGTTCCACCGTTCCTTCGATGCTGCGGTCCGGGGAACGTATCCATTCGCCCATCTGGAAGGGTCTGTCCAGATACACCATCAGCCCGCCAAAGAAGTTGGCGAGCAGGTCCTTGGCCGCGAAGCCCACGGCGATGCCGCCGATTCCGCCAAAGGCCAGTACGCCTGAAATACTGAATCCCAGGGTCTGCAGCACCACAAGGGAGGCGGTGATCAGTATCGAGGCCCGCACCAGCTTGCTGAGGGCGTCCACGGTAGTGGGATCGTAAGGGTCCCGCTCGGCTTCGTGGCGGGCGACGACGTTGTGCTGCACGTTGGTCACCAGCCGCAGCAGAAACCAGGCGATGGTGGCGACCACGCCCACATCCCGCAAGGGGGGCACCGCCGCGAAAATGGCGGCAGCGGTCTCCTTGTGGACGATATCAGCCGCAAAGGCGATGCCCACGATCCAGATCAGCACGCTCAGCGGCTTGCTCACCGCATCCACCAGCGCGTCATCCCAGGGCGTACGGGTGCGTTGCAGCTGGCGGTACAGCCGCGCCACCACCAGCCGCTGCAGGAGATTCAGCAGCAGCACGCCGAATACCACCACGAACACCTGCACGATCCAGGTGTTGTCGCCACTCCAGCTGCGCAGCGCGCCGAATACGCTGTTCAAACTCGCGGGCAGGTCCATAGTCCACTCGTACGATAGTTGGAATCTACATCAACAAAAGCATGCAAGATAATGTCATTAATAGTATTAAAGATCCATGTCAAGCAGGGGCGCATCATCGTAGCCATGCACCATGGCGACTGCGTCCTGCCACCGCTGCAGCGCGTGTAGCGTTTCCCAGTCCGGCCCGGCACGCCCGTGCATGCGGGCCAGCCGCGCATGGCTGGCAGGCTCATCATACCCGTCGAGCCCGTCCACCACAGCAGCCGCGTCGTCGGGGGCGTTGCACACCAGCACCATGTCGCAGCCGGCGCCCAGCGCCGCCCGCGCTCGACTGGTGCAGTCGCCCAGTCCGGCGGCCGCTCCCATGCTGAGGTCGTCGCTGAAGATTGCGCCCTGAAAACCCAGGCGGCTGCGCAGCACCGACTGCAGCCATATGCGGGAAAACCCGGCCGGCGCGTCATCCACGCTCGCATACACCACATGGGCGGCCATCACACCCGCCATGCCCGCCTGTACCAGACGTTCGAAGGGCACCAGGTCTTCCAGCTCGATGTCGGCGTAGCTGCGATGATCCACGGGCAACGCCACATGGGAATCCACATCGACGGCGCCGTGGCCCGGAAAGTGTTTGCCGGTGGCCTGCATCCCCGCCGCCAGCATGCCGGCCTGGTAGGCTCGTGCCAGATCCGCCACCGCCTCCGGATCCCTGTGCAGGGCGCGATCCCCGATCACCGGGCACAATCCCCGATCCACATCCAGTACCGGCGCGAAGCTGATGTCCACCCCGGCCGCGCGCAGTTCAGCCGCCATCAGCCAGCCGGTCACCCGCGCCAGCTGGCGGGCCCGCTCCCGGTCGCGCTCGTAGACCAGCCCCAACTGACCCACCGGCGGCAGGCGCGTGAACCCGTCCCTGAAGCGCTGCACCCGGCCACCCTCCTGATCCACGGCGATCAGCAGCCGCGGCTGGCGGGCGGCGTGGATCTGGGCTGTCAGCTCGAGCAGCTGCGCCGGTGATTCGTAGTTGCGGGCGAAAAGGATCACGCCCCCCACCTGGGGATGGGCGAGCAGCTCGCGCTCCTCCGGCTGCAGGCCGGTGCCGCGCAGATCGACCATGACAGGACCCAATGACATAAGCAGCTCTCTCCCGGAATGTCGAAAAAGTCCGTCCACGGCCTTTCTCAACGTGCTACGCCGCACCCCATGGACGCGGCCCGCTCGGCCGATCACGCCTGTGCAAAGTGTGTCTGGGCACCGACAGGTCCGCTCCCTGGGTGCCGCGACCGACCATTTTCCAACGGTGCGTCAAACCCACTGCAGGCCTTCACAGCCGGCGACGGCGCACATCCAGCCAGTCCCGCAGACGATCCCCCAACAGATTGATCGCGAGAATGACCAGCAGCATCGCGACGCCCGGCGCCAGCACCAGATGGGGCGCCACCAGCAGATAGCGGGTGCCATCCCGGATCATGCTACCCCATGAGGCGGCCGGCGGCTGTACTCCCAGGCCCAGAAAGGACAACCCGGCCTCGGCGATCACCACGCCGGCGACGCCGAAGGTGGCCTCCACGATGAGCGGAGCGCTGATCATCGGCAGCAGATGCCGACGCATGATACGCCACTGGCCGGCGCCCAGCGCCTGGGCCGCCAGCACATGCTCCCGGTGTTGGACCGAAAGCACCTGGGCCCGCGCCAGGCGCGCATAACCCACCCAGCCGACCGCAGTCAGGGCCAGCACCACGTTGTCGCTACCGGGCCCCAGAATTCCGGCCAGAGCGATAGCCAGGAGGATACCCGGAAAGGCCAGGAAGACGTCCGTCACCAGCACCGTGACGCGATCCCACCAGCCGCCCAGGTAGCCGCTCACCGTGCCGACCAGTGTACCCATCACCACCGACAGACCGACCACCCACACCGCCACCAGAAAAGACGTGCGGGCGCCAATGACCAGCCGGGTCGCCACCGACCGCCCCAAGTCGTCGGCGCCCAGCCACACCGCCGTCGACGGCGGGGCCAGGATACGCTGCAGGTGAATGGCATTGGGATGCGGCGCGAAACTCGGCCCCACCAGGGCCATGGCGGCCCAGGCCACCAGAACCAGCACGGGCAGCGCCGCGCCCCTCATCCCCGTGCGCCCAGGCGGATGCGCGGGTCGGCCCAGGCATAGACCAGATCGGTGAGCAGATTGACCACCACGTAGGTGAGGCTGATGACCAGCACGCAGGCCTGCACCACCGGATAGTCCCGCTGCTGGATGGCCTGCACCGTGAGCAGCCCGATACCGGGCCAGGAAAACACCGTCTCCGTGATGACCGCACCGGCCAGCAGGCCGCCCAATTGCAGGCCGAGCAGGGTGATCACCGGCAGCAGTGCGTTGCGCAATCCGTGACCCAGCACCACGGCGAGCGGACCGAGGCCCTTGGCGCGGGCGGTGCGGATATAGTCCTCGCCCAGCACTTCCAGCAACGTACTGCGCACCATGCGCGAGAGGATCGCAGCCAACGCCGTGCCCAGGGTGAGCGCCGGCAGCACCACCGAACCGGGCGCCGAGCGGCCGCTCACCGGCAGCCACCCCAACCAGAGGGAGAAGACCAGGATCAACACCGGCCCCATCCAGAAATTTGGAATCGACACGCCCAACAGGGAAAAACCCATGGCGCCGTAATCCCACGCCGTGCCCTGGCGCACTGCGGCGACGATGCCCAGGGGAAACGCCAGCACCAGCGCTACCGCCAGGGACACCGCAGCCAGCTCCGCGGTGGCCGGCAGCCGTTCGCGCAACAACTCGGTGATGGGACGGTGGGACTGCAGGGAGCGGCCCAGGTCCAGATGCCCCAACCGGTCCAGGTAGTGCACCAGTTGCATGCCCACCGGCTGGTCCAGGCCCAGGGCGTGGCGAAGCGCCGCCCGGTCCGCCGGCTGCGCCGATTCCCCCAGCATGACGTCCACGGGATCCCCCGGCACCAGATGGATCAGCAGAAACACCAGGCAGGCAACGCCCAGCACCACCAGGGCGGCACTGAGCAGCCGCTGTCCCAACAGGCTCAGCATGGCGCCACGGCTCCGGCGGGACGGCTGGACAGGCTCACCGTCTCCCCCCTGCCTCGGCGATCCCCGCGCCCAGGGGAGCTTCCTGAATCAACACCCGGGTGCCGCTTGGGACGCGCTCGAACAGCTGAAGGACGTCGGCGTTGCGCATCTTGATGCAGCCGTGGGAACTGGGCACACCCATCTCATCCTGGTCCGGACAGCCGTGGATGTAGATATAGCGACGCATGGTGTCCACCACGCCGAAGCGGTTGCGGCCGGGCTCAAGACCGCTCAACCAGAGAATGCGGGTGAGTATCCAGTCTCTGTGCGGCTGCTCGTTCTTCAGGCTCGGGCTGTAGACTTCGCCCGTGGGCCGGCGCCCCACGAACACGGTATTCACCGCACAGCCCGCCCCGATTCTGGCCCTCACCTGATGCCAGCCGCGCGGCGTGCACTCGCTGCCGTTGCGCTCGCCCACGCCGTTGTGGGCGGTGGCGACCGGGCAGTCCATCAGCACCTCGCCGCCGCGCACCAGCTGCAGGCGCTGCTCGTCGGTGCTGATGCGTATCAGCAGGGAATCCGTCATTTGCGTCACTCGATATGTGCTGGCGGCCGCTGTCCGCCTGACTCGCCTGAGGGTCATTGTGCCGCAACAGCGCGCGCCGCGTCGCCTGCCGATACCGTGCGCCGGTGGACCCAGCGCAGGCCGTCGTAATTGCCGTCGTTCGCCAGCCGGTAGCCAGCGATGTCGGAGCGACACACATAGATCTGGTCTTCGTACCACAACGGCACATAGGGCAGAACGGCCAGCAACCGCGCCTGCACCCGCTGATAATCCGCCGCCTGCTCGGCCAGACTGTCGGCCCGCCCGGCGGCGTCGATCAGGCGGTCCACCTGGGGGTCGTCGAAACGCCCCCGGTTTGCGCCCGCCGGAGGCACGGACGTGCTGTAGAAGACATACCGGAAGATATCCGGTGTCTTGATGCCTACCCAGGACAGGCTGTACATCTGGAAACGCCCGGCCTTGATATCGCCGTAGAACGTTCCCCAGTCGTAGCTCTGCAATCTCACATCGATCCCCACCTTGCCGAGCTCGCTTTGCAGCACGGTAGCAAGCCGCACCCGCAGCGGATCGCTGGAGGTCTTGTAGCTCAGGGCCAGACGATGGTCCGGCCCGTAGCCCGCCTGCCCGAGCAGCGCCCGGGCGCGCGCCGGATCGTACCGGTAGCCGCGCAGGCCCGGATCGCCCGCCCAATGTTCCGGCGGCAGCAGTGCGTTGGCCGGGCGGGCCGCGCCGGCCAGCACATAGCGTATGATCGCCCGACGGTCGATGGCGTGGGCAATGGCCTTGCGCACCGCCAGCTTGCGGGTCGCCGGATCTTTGAGGTTGAAACCCAGGTAGGTGAAATTGCTGCCGGGCCCCTCCTCGATGCGCACCCCGCGCTGGCCACGCAGGTAGGCGATCAACTCGGCCGGCATGTCGTTCTGCAGCATGTCGATCTCGCCGCGCAGCAGTTTGAGCGCCCGCACGGTCGGATCGCGCACTTCCAGAAATACGAAGCGCTGCCCGTCCGACAACCGCTGCAGTATCAGCCGGCTGGTCTGGGGCCAGGCGACGAAACGAAACGGCCCGCTGCCCAGGGGATGGTCCTGAAACTGGCGGCCGGCCGCGATGGCCCGCGCCGGCAGAATACCGATCACCAGATAACCGGGAAACTGCAGATCCGGATGGGACAGATAGAAATCGACTGTATCCGGATCGACGACCTCGATGCGTTTGATCAGCGTCAGAGTCGATCGGTGGGGCGAGCCGTTGGCCGGATCCAGCACCGACTGGTAGGTCGCTTTGACGTCGCTGGCGTTGAGCCTGGAACCGTCGTGGAACCGGCGCCCTTCCCGCCCCAGACGGAAGCGGTAATGCACCGGGGTCAGGCGGGTCCAGGTCGCCAGCTCCGGTACCGGGCGCTGCTGGGCATCGAAGCGCACCAGCCGCCGGTACAAGAGCCGGTTCACCCGGGCGGATGCCGCATCGGTGGCGTAGCGGGGATCGAGATTGACCGGCGCCTCGGATAGCCCGAAGCGCAGCGCGTTGTCCGGGGGCCGGCTGCAGGCTCCCAGCAACAGGCCCAGGACGACGAACAGCAGCCCCGTGCGCAGCACGGCCCGCGCGCTACCAGTCCCGATACGGGTGCCGTACCAGCGATACATTGTAATAGCGCGGATCGTCGGATACCTCGTCGCCGATCCAGGGCGGGCGCTCGAACGGTTCGTCCTCCCGGGACAGTTCGATTTCGGCCACGATCAGTCCGGCGTTGTCGCCCTCGAACACATCCACTTCCCAGACATGGTCGCCATAGGGCACCAGGTAGCGGGTCTTCTCGATCAACGGCCCTTCGCGGAGGGTATCCAGCAGTTCATTGCCGTCTTCCAGGGGAATCGGATACTCGTACTCCTGGCGCTGGACGCCCAGGGTCGCGCTCTTGATGTTCAGCCGGGCCTGACCATTTCCGATCCGTACCCGCACCGAGCACGAAGGCGCGCTGGACAGATACCCCTGACGGTAAGCCGTACCGGCGTTGGCGCCTGGCCGCCACTGGTCGCTGCACACCAGGAACTTGCGCTCGATCTCCGTTGCCATAGCCAGTGATCCACTGCCGTTCGAGCCAGCATGGTATGCCAGCGGCTCCGGGTTGTGTAGGGTAGAGTGGTAGCGAGAGGCCCATCCAGCAAGGAGGCAAAGCGCATGAAAGCGGTCATCATGGACAGGCCCGGCGACGCGGACGTCCTGCACCTCGCCGAACTGCCCGATCCCGCCATCGCAGGCCCCGGCGACATGCTGGTGCGCCTGAAGGCCGCCGGCATCAATCCGGTGGACGCCAAGCTGCGGGCCAATGGCACCTATTATCCGGACCGCCTGCCGACGGTGCTCGGCTGCGACGGGGCCGGGGTGGTGGAAGCCGTCGGCGAGGGGGTGACCCGTTTCGCCCCCGGCGACGCCGTGTACTTCTGCAGCGGGGGAATCGGCGCCGAACCCGGCAACTACGCCGAGCTCACGGTGGTCAACGAGGCTTACGCCGCCCGCAAACCTGCATCTCTGAGTTTCCAGGAAGCCGCCGCCGTACCGCTGGCGCTGATCACGGCCTGGGAATCCCTGCACGATCGCGCCAGCGTGCAGGCCGGCCAGCGGGTGTTGATTCACGCCGGCAGCGGCGGCGTCGGACATCTGGCCGTCCAGCTCGCCCACCTGGCCGGCGCCCGGGTGGCCAGCACGGTGGGCGATGAACAACGCGCCGACTGGCTGCGCGGCCTGGGGGTGGAATATCCCATCGTCTACAAGAAGACGGACTTCGTTGCAGCGGTGCGCGACTGGAGTGCCGGGGCCGGTGTGGCGCTCGCGCTGGACACCGTGGGCGGCGAGACGTTCGCCCGCACATTCGAGGCTATGGCCCACTATGGCGATCTGGTGACCCTGTTGCAGCCGGATGCCGACGTGGACTGGAAACCGGCACGCCTGCGCAATCTGCGCATCGCCCTCGAGTTGATGCTCACCCCACAGCACTATGATCTGCAGGACGTCCGCCGGCATCAGCGGGAAATTCTCGAGCACGGCGCCCCCCTGTTCGAGGACGGCCGGCTGAAGGTGGCCGTCCAGGCCACCTACCCGCTGGAAAGGGCCGCCGACGCCCACCGGGATATCGCTGCCGGCAGCGCCCACGGCAAGCGGGTGCTGCTGGTGTCGGACTGACGGTCCGCCCGTACAGATGGCCAGCGACCTGATCTTCTTCTACGGCAGTCTGCTGGTGGGTCCGGCGGATACCGCAGTGCAACGCGCCCTCACTGCCTGTGAACCCATGGGACCGGCATGGATACAGGGCCGGCTCTACGACCTGGGCACCTATCCCGGCGCCGTGCCAAGCGTTGAGCGCGCCGACAGGATCCGGGGCGTCCTGTATCGACTCCACGACATGGGCCGCAGTCTGCGTCGGCTCGATCGCTTCGAGGACTACCACCGCGGCCACCCCGCTCCCAGCCTCTATCTGCGCCGGCGCGCGACCGCCTGGCGACAGGCGGACGGACATGCCCTGATCTGCTGGGTGTATTTCTACAACCGTGCGGTGCAAAGCCACCGTCGCATTGCCGACGGCGACTACCGCGGCTACTTGAACAGGCGGCAGACCTGAAACTGCAAGTCGAGGTCGCGTGCGGCTATGCTGTAACAGGACAACTGCACGAACGCTGTGACACCCACTCCAGGAGACACCCATGGCCAAGAAGAAGATCCTGATGCTGGTCGGGGATTACGTCGAGGACTATGAAGTGATGGTCCCCTTCCAGGCCCTGCAGATGATCGGCCACACCGTCCACGCCGTCTGCCCCGGCAAGAAGGCCGGGGAAACGGTACGTACCGCGGTTCACGACTTCGAGGGCGACCAGACCTACAGCGAAAAGCCGGGCCACAACTTTGCACTCAATGCCGACTTCAGCAAGGTACGCCCGTCAGCCTACGATGCCCTGTGCATCCCGGGCGGCCGTGCGCCCGAATACCTGCGTCTGAACAACAAGGTCCTGAAAGTGGTCCGCCACTTCGCCGAAAAGGACAAGCCCATCGCATCCATCTGCCACGGCGCCCAGATACTGGCCGCCGCCGGCGTGCTCGGCAACCGCACCTGTTCGGCGTACCCGGCCGTAGGACCGGAGGTGAACGAGGCTGGCGGACGCTTCCAGGACATTCCCGTGGACCAGGCCCATGTGGACGGCAACCTGGTCACCGCGCCCGCCTGGCCCGCCCACCCCGCCTGGCTGGCTGCCTTCCTCCATGTGCTCGGAACCAAGATCACGCTCTGACCGCCTCCGTACAGTGGGAGCGCGCCGGCTTTGGCCGACGCTGCTGCTGGCCGCGACGCTGGGGTCCTCGGCGCCGGGCTGTGCCGCCCGCCCCCTTCCCCTGGATTCGCTACGTCTGCCGCCCGGCTTTCACATAGCCCTGTTCACCGACCGGGTCCCCGACGCCCGCTCCATGACCTTCGGTGCCGACGGCACGCTGTTCGTCGGCACCCGCAGTGCGGGCAAGGTCTATGCCGTGGTGGACCGCGACGAGGACGGCCGCGCCGAGCGGGTCTACACCCTGCTGGAAGGGCTGGACCTGCCCAACGGCGTGGCCTTCCGGGACGGAGCCCTGTACGTGGCCGAGGTGAACCGGGTGCTGCGCCTGGACCGCATCGAAAGCCGGCTGGACCATCCCCCGGCCCCGGTCGTGATACGGGACGACTTTCCCTCCGATCACCACCACGGCTGGAAATTCATCGCCTTCGGCCCGGACGGCTGGCTGTACGTGCCTGTGGGCGCACCCTGCAATGTCTGCGAGCGGCCCGGCTATGCCGCCATCTACCGCATGCGCCCCGACGGCAGCGACCGCCAGGTATTCGCCCGCGGGGTGCGCAACACGGTGGGATTCGACTGGCAGCCGGGCACCGACGCGCTGTGGTTCACCGACAACGGCCGCGACTGGCTCGGAAACGATCAGCCGCCGGACGAGCTCAACCGCGCGCCGCGGCCGGGGCTGCATTTCGGCTTTCCCTATTGCCACGGACGCAACCTGCCGGACCCCGACTATGGGAAAGGCCGCGACTGCAGCACTTTCACACCGCCAGCCGCCGAACTGGGCGCCCATGTGGCCGCCCTGGGCATGCGGTTCTACACCGGTTCGTCGTTCCCGGCACCGTACCGGGGCCGGATTTTCATCGCCGAACACGGTTCCTGGAATCGCAGCACCAAGGTCGGCTACCGGGTAGTGGTAGCGAACCTGGACGGCAACCGGGTGGTAGACGTCAAACCCTTCGCCACCGGCTGGCTGCAACATGGTCAAGCCTGGGGCAGACCCGTGGACGTCCAGGTAGCACCCAACGGCGACCTGCTGGTCTCCGACGACCGCGCCGGCGCCATCTACCGCATCCACTACAGCCCCTGACTTCAACCAGGAGCCCGGCATGATAACTCCCCGACGGCAGAGCAAGGTTCTGGTCGTCCCGAATAGAGTCTAGGCGCCAACTCATAGCACGATGCCCGGCCGTGACCCGTCGCATGCCGGTGTATTTTACGACGCGGTCATCCAACGCAACTTGAAAGGAACAGAAAGCATGCTTCGTCTGTACGCTGCCGAACATAGAAGCCGGTTCCTGGTCGTGGTAAGCGATATCTCTCAGCGCCCGCCAAGACTGCAGCAGGGGCGTACACACCGTGCTACCGAGATATACCCCATTGCTCATGTCTTCGGCCAGGGGCAAGTGCACTGTTATGTACGATAGCGTACGGACTGTGCGTAATCATGCGACTAGCCTTCTCTCCAACAGTCGGAGTTCCACGTAATAGATTCAGACTGTCGCTGCACACAATGTAAAGGAGTATTGACATGTGCAAAATACGAAATCATATCAGCGCACTCATGTTCGCGGCGACCGCAATCGTCTCAATGAGTGTAATGAATCAGGCAACCGCGGCAACCGCTGCTGATCTGGATAAGGATTCCCAGCAGGCCTTGCAGACGCTTTACAAAGCCGAGCCGATCGCCGAGAAGCTGTCGCATACAGCCAAGGGTATTCTCATCTTTCCTAATATTGTAAAGGCTGGCCTGGTGTTCGGCGGCAGCTACGGCGAAGGCGAGTTAATACAGGGATCGAAAGTCGTCGATTATTACAACTCTGTCACGGGATCCTGGGGGCTGCAAATAGGTGCCCAGTCCTACGGATACGCCGTGTTTCTGATGACGGACAAGGCCGTCAGCTATCTCGAAAAGTCGAAAGGTTGGGAAATTGGCGTGGGTCCCACCGTTGTTGTGGTTAACGAAGGTATCGCGAAAAACCTGTCCACATCCTCGTTGAAGGACGATGCCTACGCCTTCGTTTTCAGCCAACAGGGATTGATGGCAGGGGTCAGCATCGAGGGAACCAAAATTTCCCGTATCAAGCGGTAAACCAATAGAAAGGGCGGATGCGTCCGCCCTGACTTGTCGCTTGCCATCAACCGCAGAGGGCCCGACAACAGCAGCAATGCGATAGCGTCAAGCCACAGCGGGCCGCCCGTCGGACTTAGGGGACCGTAGCGAGCGAAAGCCGGAGCGAGACGGAGTTTCGCTCGATTGTGGAGAGTGACGGACTCTATTTGACGACATCCATCGGAAACTCTGGACGCCATCCGATTTTCCGCAGTAGGTCATCCTACTTCCGACCGGCTGCTGGACTATTCATTCGCTGCCGTACACACCTACTAAACCGCGTGGAGAACCGACATGCCGCTAATTAACTTGATCATTATCTTGATCGTGGTAGGCGTATTACTCTGGCTCGTCAATACCTATATACCCATGGACCGCAAGATCAAAAACATCCTGAATATCGTCGTCGTCATTGTCCTCGTCATATGGTTACTTCAAGTATTCGGCGTGTTGGGATCGCTGGACAATATACGTATCGGCCACTGACCAATGGCAGAAATATCACCGCTGCCAGCTCTCAGGGCGCTCTGTCCGCTCGCGTACGGAAGACCACCCACTTTTACTTCGTGCTGGTGAAAGACTTTTTGTGGGAAACAGTTCTCGCCCGGCCCCCATTCGCAGAATGATTGCGTCATCCTCTCGATGTGCTCTGCTTACCGGGCCTTTCCCACCACATGGAGAGTGATGTGCCGCACACCAAGCCCACTCAAGCTGACAATCTCCTGCTCGCCGCATTGCCGCGCAAACAGCGTCAGCGATTTCTGACAGGCTGTGAACCGGTTCAACTGGGGTTTTCCGAGGTTCTGGCGGAACCCGGCGAGCCTATTCGTCACGTTTACTTTCCCACGGAAAGCTTCATTTCCCTGGTAACACCGACCACCGACGGCCGTTCCAGCGTGGACGTGGCGTTGGTCGGCAATGAAGGCATGATCGGGATCCCCCTCATACTTGGCGTGGATGTGTCGCTGCTGCACGCCGTGGTGCAGGGCGCAGGCACGGCTCTGCGCATGGATGCTGCACCGTTTCGTCGCGAACTTGATCAGAGTCCGGCACTACAACGAGAACTGAAGCGTTACCTCTACGTGGTGATGGGTGAAATCGCGCAAACCGCCGCCTGCATCCGCTTCCATGTGGTGGAGGCACGTCTCGCCCGGTGGCTTCTGATGACGCAGGACCGGGCACACTCGGACGCGTTTTATGTGACGCATGAATTCCTGGCCTACATGCTGGGCGTGCGCCGCGTCGGCGTCACCAAAGCCGCCTATTCACTGCAACAGCGCAAACTGATCCGCTATAGCCGCGGGGACATCACGATTCTCGACCGCAGTGGCCTGGAAGCCGCGTCTTGCGGCTGTTACGCAGCTAACATAGCGTCCTACGCCCGCATGATGGGTGAACGGGATAACGCCCGCAATCGCGCGTCGAACTCCTCGATACGTTCGAGCAGATCAAGCGCGAGGGCAGCACCCTAAAGGTCAACGCCAAGGTCGCGCTGCAGATGCAAAGTGATGCGCTGGCGTGGGCCGGAATCTTGAAGTCGATGCTCCCGGACGGGGTCGGCACCTTGATGTTAGCACCGAGCGCGGCTTCCCAGGGCGCGCCCGGGACATCGAGGTAAATGCCCCCGCCATCGACGCGATACAGCGGATGGGCACAAAACTCCACCCCAGATACATATCGCCGGGCTCGGCGCCTTCAGGTCCGGAACCTCCCTGGCCGGAACGGTCCCATAGACACACCCCCGGGCTGCAACCCGGACGGACGCGGCAGGGCAGCGGTTGGCTTGCCGAAGGAAGTTGGATGAAGAGGCGGAACGGGGTGTGACAACTGCCAAGTCACGGCTGTGGACCCGGTGAACGGCTGCCCGGCTATCTGGCCACTCCCTATGGAAACGCGATAAATGGGTGTCTATTCTTACCATAGGTACCAGTCGTTGGACGCCCAAGTCGCGCCAGTAGCGCTGGATTATTCTGCGCTCCCCAGGCCCGGCCGCTTGGAGCGCTAAGAACGAGAATGAACGAGTCAATCATTCGGAATTTCGTGGCGACTTCCACGGTCAATGAGTCGGAGACGCGGCCCCCACTGAGCGTCCGGTGGCCCGACGGAGGGTTACGGGTTTTCCAACGATGCAAATGGATTTCTCGGTGCCCCTTCATTTTCCGCTGCAAGCTTCCGATTCGACGGGCGACTCCTGAACCTGACAACCAGCATGCATTATTGAGCGCTTGCTGGAGGAATACTGGCACCCGATATCATCGCCTCCCCATTTCCGCGCACCCGTCTTGCTTTCCGCCGCCGGAATGTCGCGAACAGGCAATGGAACACGCCGTCCGTGAGGCGGCTGTCGGTGTCGTGGACAATTTTCGCGCAGAACATCTGCAACGTGCCTTGCAAGAGAAGACAACTTTCGGACACTGTTCATTTCTGCGGGATCACAATGAGCCACATGATTGAAGCGCCATTGGCAAGTCGCTACGACAAAATATTCCGGTCGATCCAAGACCGCGTAGCCGATCAGCTGCAAAGTCCGGTGGAGATTCAGTTGTGGGGAGAGCGCAGCTACCGCCTTGGTCAAGGAGAACCCCGGATCACGATCCTGGTCAACAATCGCGACGGATTGCGCGCCCTCAGCGGACTGGATGAACTGCGGATTTGCGAAGCTTACATGGCCGGCAACCTGGACGTGACGGGCGATATGTTGGGCTTCGCCGGCCTCCGCGGCGCCTTGAGCGACAATCATCCTTATGGACATGCTGTGGCGACGGATTGCACCCGTTTTCCTGGGTCGGGTGCGGACCGACCGTGAGGCTATCGCCGGCCACTATGACTTCGTACAACAAATTCTATCTCATGTTCATGGACCCAACGCGATGCTACTCGCAGGCGGTGTTTGAGCGGGACGATGAGCCCCTGGAAACGGCCCAGCACCGCAAGCTGGATTTTGCCATGGACGCTTGCGGCATGAACCCGGGGCATCGGGTCTTGGATGTCGGCGGCGGCTGGGGCACTTTCACCGAACATGCCGGACGGCGCGGCATAGAGGTCACTACGCTGACGATATCGAGCCAGTCGGAAAAATACTTGACGGACCTGATTCAGCGACTTCAACTCCCCGGCGAAGTGGTGAATCAGGACTTCATGGAATACACCGCGCCTGAACCTTACGATGCCATCGTCATATTGGGGGTCATGGAGCATCTCCCCGATTATCCGGCCGTACTGCAACAGTTTCAGCGACTACTGAAACCGGGTGGACGTGTGTACCTCGACGCCAGCGCCTTCCGCGAGAAGTATTCCAAACCGACGTTCATCTCCCGCTATGTCTTTCCGGGAGACCACGCCTACTTCTGCTTGCACGAGTTCCTCACCGCCGTGGCCAGAACGCCACTGGAGGTCCTGTCGGTCTATAACGACCGCCACAACTACTTTCTCACCTGCAAGGCGTGGGCGGAACATCTCCAAGCGGCCCGGGATGAGATCATCAGCCGCTGGGGCGAGATGCTTTACCGGCGCTTTCGCCTCTATCTGTGGGGCTCGGCGCAGGCCTTTTTCAGCCGCGGGCTGGACGCATATCGGATGGTACTGCAACGCCCCGAGGATACCTGAGCAGGGTTCGCTGCCAAGGTCGGCACTTGAAAGGCACCCTTTCACGTGGGGCTGTTCCCCTACTGGAACAAAACGGCATGGTGGCCCCTGAAGAGGTCCCCAATGTGGCATTGCTTCTTCGTTTTGAGCCATATAGGCATCCTTATGCACTCCCCTATTGCAGGGGTTTTTCTTTGTATTCCCATGGCATGCAGAACTGCGGATGGGTCGATAACACTTGCAAGAACGGGGCAAACGAAGACGCAATTTCACAGATCGGGAATCAATACCAAGCAGGGGGGAGCACTGGCAAATGGCGTGGGGCCTTAGCAGTACTGTTCCAACGCCCCGGTGTGCGGGTCCTGAACCAACGGTGCCGCCAGCCCTCCGGGGTAACGACGCCGCAGGCGGAACAGTTCCTCTCCCATGGCCGGTCGGCCCGCTCCGCCAGTGAGTACAGGGGCGAATAGCCCCGCCGCCCCGTCGGCAAGTCCGCGTAGCGCGTCGATTATGAGATCCGGAAATCCCTGAACACACGTCCCATGCGCAGGGAAGTGCAGTAGGGCAAGTTCCCAGATCCCGGAAACGCCGAAGCTTTGCCGGATGAAGCAACCTTTGTCCCAGTCTTGCTCTGGAGGCGGAACCAACGTGGTGGGGATGCGTAACAGTGTGTTCGACTCGATCCAGACACCGTGTAGCACTTGAGCAGCCGGCGACGGCTGCCTGTTCTGAAAGGCGAAGAACTCGCTGACTTCCTGACAGACGCGCTCCATGTCGGCAACAGAGCGTACGAACAGCAGGTAGCCCACTTCGCCTCCTCCGCGTCAGCCCCGCGGAGCCTGGGACACCCAGCCAAGATACATGCCGGCAGCGTCTGCGGTACCGCGTCCCGGGGAGGTCAGATACGGATCGGCACTGACGCGCTGGACCGGGCGAAATCGTTGTTTGGAGAGCGCGACATAGGCCGGGTGTTCATGATAGTTGTCGACCGCCGCCGAGTGACAAAAGCGGACCAGCCAGCTGTATCGACACAACGCATCGTCTCTCACTGCTTTGCCTGAATGTACCGCTCGCACGCCAGGAATCGTGGTGAGAACACGCCGTCCCTCAGCCATGACTGTTTCAACCGCGCTGTCATCCAGCCCTTCGACATCGAGGGTAACGACATGTTCCACCGGCACCCAATGTCTGCATTGCTCCAACACCTCGGCTGCGCGGCCCGCCGCACCCCAGAGTCTGAGGCAGCGCTCGGTCTGCTGTTCCACCACCTCCTGTACAGCGCGCATGGCAGTGGTGTAGCGACCTTTCCCGTTACCCTTGGCGCTCGCCCGCACTTGCTCGAACGCCGCATCCGCAAGTCCAGTAAAATAGTTGATTTTGGCGATGCCGTTATCGATCAACCGCCGAACCTGGCTGTTGTTGAGACCAGTGCCCCCATAGACGGCCAGCGGTATTCCCAGCGCTTCGTTGATCTGTTTAAGCCGCTGCCAATCGAGCTTTGGCTTTGCCTTCGTGCGACCGCGCACAGTCCCGATGGATACGGCCAGCAAGTCGACTCCGGTCCTGTCCACGTAGCCGCGGGCTTCGGCCACCGATGTATACACAAGCTGACTCGGATCCGGCGGTGCAGCGTCTCCTTCGGCCTCCGGCACATATCCCAGCGTGCCTTCCACGGGTACGCCGCAACTGCGGGCCATGGCAACCACCTCCCCGGTAAGGGCGATGTCTTCTCCCAACTCGCTATGGGAGGCGTCGACCATGACACCGTTACAACCTGCGTTGATGGCGCGCACAGCGGACTGAAGATCACGGCCATGGTGCAAATGGATCGCCACCGGGACAGAGGCACGCTGTGCCGCGCACTCCACGGCCGCGACCAAAAGGTCGAACTCCAGGGACTCGAAATGCGGCTCCGCCAGACTCAGGATCACCGGCGCCCGACAGCGCTCCGCCGCCGCCATAACCCCCTGCAGGAACTCCAGATTGACCAGTTCGAATGCCCCCACCGCGTAACTGTGCCGGTAGGCGTGGTCAACCATGTCCTTCATGTTTACCAGTGGCATTTTGGTCGTTGCTCCAGACGGTGATCCCGTTGCCGAATCGGGTGCCGTTCGCCCCCGAGGCCCGGCAACCGCGATTCTTGCGATCCATCCTTGGAGAAGGTGACGTCAGTGGGCCGCTATTCCCGACCTCCCCGGTCGGGATCAGGTTGAGTCTATGGAGAGAAGCTGATAAATTAAAGTTTAAGTTTTTAACTCTTTTCTTTATTGATCATTTAATCGACGATGTAGACGATGCCCATTCGACGCGCGACCCTGCATCAGCTCCGGATCTTCGATGCCTTGGCCCAGCACATGAGCATCACCCGCACTGCGCAGATGCTCCACCTGACACCGCCGGCCGTTTCCATTCAGGTCAAACAGTTAGCCGAGGCGGCAGGTCAGCCACTGGTGGAACAGGTAGGGAAAAAGCTCTATCTCACGGAAGCGGGCGAAGCCGTCGCTTCGGCCTGCCGCGACGTCTCGGCGCGCATGGAACGGCTTGTCCAGGAGCTGGCTGCGATCCAGGGGCTCGAGAAAGGCACCCTCAGCGTTTCCATTCTCACCACCGCCAAGTACTTTGTGCCGCAACTGCTGGGCCAACTGAGCGCGCAGCATCCCGGCATCGAGGTCTCACTTTTCGTTGGCAACCGCAAGGCGATTCTCGATCGGCTCGCCCACAATCAGGATGATCTGTACATCCTCGGTCAGCCTCCCGAGAACCTGGGCGTCGTCACCCTGCCCTTCGCGCCGAATCCCCTGGTCGCTATTGCCCACCCGGAACACCCGTTGGCCGGAAAGAAGAATATTCCGCCGCAGCGCTTGGCCGAAGAGCCGTTCATTGCACGGGAACAGGGCTCGGGTACCCGCCTGGGGTGCGAGGCCTTCTTCCGGCGCCATGACACTACACCACGGGTGCGAATGGAGCTTGGCAGCAACGAAGCCATCAAACAGACGGTGGCGGGGCGACTGGGCATTTCCATCATCGCAAAGATCACTGTTGAAGCGGAGATCGCCCGAGGCAACCTCGCCATTCTGGACGTTGAAGGCCTACCCCTCGAACGCCAGTGGCACCTGGTCCATCCCGAGCACAAAATCCTGGCGCCGGCGGCGCTAGCGTTCAAGGACTTCCTTCTGTCCCAGCACATCGGCGAGGACGCTCAAGCATAGGCGCACCGTGGCCGCAGTCGGCGGGTCTTTTGCACCATGCGATACGTCGAGCGGTTATTGTTGAATCGCGAAACCTGCCCCAGCGGTACCCATCGAACATCATGGGACTCGTCACTGCCCGGCACGGGCAGCCGGTCGTCGATCTCCACGAGAAAACGGACATCGATATGATCATGCTCCGGACCCCGATGGCTGGCCGGGATACGATGGATATCGAGATCGAAGATCGGGCCGTCCACCAGGCGGAGTTGGTCCGCATCGATCCCGCTCTCCTCTGCGGTTTCACGCAGGGCGACCGCCACGATATCGGCCTCGCCGTCGGCGTGTCCTCCCGGCTGAAACCACTGGTCGTGTTTGCGGTGGTGCACCAGGAGCACCCGTGAGCGATCCGGGTTGACCACCCAGGCGGACCCCGTCACATGGGCCGGCCACAGATCGCAGCGAAAACAATCCGGATGCAGCTCCACAAATGCCCGCGACCGGTCGATATAGGCCGCCTCCTCCATGAACGGCGTGCGGTGCCGAGCCAATAAGCCGAGTAGTTTCTGGCGATGCATGGCTTCACGTACCCGATGGGTTGTTGACCGCCGCGATGGCCGCGGCCGCAGCCTCGTCGACGTCCGCCTCACGGCCGGACAGAGTCAGGCGCCCATAGGCACCGACGGCACGCACGTCGATGAGGGTGATGTTGGCGGCCTTCTCCGCCTGGTTGGCGGCATATACGATGTAGCCGGCCGGTTCGGTTTCCAGGATGAACATGCTCTGTTCGGGCAGGATCATCGAACCGCGACGGTTCTGCCGGTTGATCAGCACCGTGTGATCCGGCGTCATGCCCCGAATCACCTCCTGCCACGCGATCTGGCAAGGCCGTCGATTGCGCACCTGGGCGCCCAGATGCTGGAGTATGACTCCGCCCGCCTCCTGCACGTCGCTCTGATCGCGATGGTGAATGACCATCGAACCGTACGCCCGCTCAACCACCTGCTGCGCCAGATTCACCCGCGTGGCCTTGAGCGCAATATCGGTCAGCCGATGGATCGCCATACCGGGCGACACCTCCACCCACAGACAAGCGTCGCCCGGTACGGGCAGGAAACCCTGCGACACCGTGGCCATGTACTCGGCAAGCTGCGGCTGCAACGAGTCGATATAGACGTATGTTCGAAGCTCTATCATCGAAAAAGCTGCTCTTCCAGAAATCCACAACCAGCCCCTGAGCGCGGCTTCGTGTCAATCGGCGATGGCGGTATGAACCCCCGGGGGCAATCAGCCGCTGAATTTCACCAACCGGGTGATCTGAATATCGGAGATGAATACCACACCGGAATGTTCGTTATAGAAAGGCGCAAGACCCTCCAGGATCGGCTTGACCAACTCTTCCGGGACTGCCGCAATGATCATGACCAGCACGTCGTCCTCATTGAACATGAGGTGGCCTTCGTGAAATCCGTGACTGCCCTTGCCCGAAAGATTATTGATGATCGTATAACCCTTGACCCCCGCCCGGTCCAGGATGTCGGTGGCAAACCCCTGGTGTTCGCCACCCAGAATGATTTCAAGCTTCTTGAGCGGGCTGAAATTCAGATTGTGCATGATTCGGTCTTCTCCTCGACGAAAGCCGGTTCGGGGCGCCCCACATGCGGGGCTTGGTCCACTGACCTTCCTCGTACACCTTCACGTCCCCCTGTTCCGGGTCGATGATCACCAGCCGGATCCAACCGTTGCGGACCAGCGCTTTCACGGCGGGCACACTCTCCACCGCCCGCCAGGCATGCTCAAACGGCGCCTCGATCACCGTGATCAGACGCAGCGGCTCATGGTAGGGGAGTCCACCGTCGAGAACGGTCTGCGCCGGCAGGCCGGTGCGCAGGTCGCTCAGATTCCCCGTCATCACACCGAAGCGACCGGCCACGTTGTGGTAGACCTTGCTGCCGCTGCCGAAACGCTCGTTGTCAACGGTGGAAAAGTAGTGCTCCATGTTGATCCATTGGCCGACCACCAACGGACCGGTAAGTATGTTCTCCAGCAACCTGCGCTTGGGATCGACGCGATAGTCGTAGGAATGCAGAAACGCACGGCCCTCCAATGACATCGACTGGGTCAGGGCTCGACGGCCGATGACGAAGTACGCGTTGCCCGCCAGGCCCCATTCCGGACGCACCTGAGACCAGTCCATGGCGTTGCGCTGGGCGTCCTTGAATGCTTCGCCCGGCTCCGGCGAACCTGCGTCCATCTGCAGAGCTGGCATGCGCTCCTGTGTGCAAAGACGGGACGCTGCCGTAAAACCCTTGCGCAGCCGATCCATGTACAGCACGTGGGACGGGGGCATCCTGTCCAGGTCGAACAGTTGCAGGCCGTCGGTCGTGGTGTCGTGGAGGGCGGGTACGAACGATGCATCGTCGGGGATATCAATGCCCTGTTCGCGCAGCCTGTGGCGCACCTCCGCCTTGTTCGCCATCTGCGCAAGAGCCCGGGCGTTGACCAGTCCGTGGTTACCTCCGCAGGCGCCGCAATCGAGTGCCGATTCGTAGGGATTGTTCTCGGAGGTGCTGCCATGCCCGACCAACAGGATGAATCGGGAGAAGCCCGCCGTCAAACCTATGGAACGCAGCGCCTGTCCGACGAAACCGACCTGTTCGTCGAGGCTGAAACCCAGTCGCGCAAGCCGTTCCATCTGTAGCTGGGCAAAGGACTGATCGATGCGATAGACCCGTCGCAGGCGCTCGATGAATGCCCGCTCTGCCGCTCGTCCACGTCGAGCGATTTCGCCAGCGCCGGGGCCCTGGCCGATTGCCCAGGGCCGATTCGCGAAATTCGCGGACGAGTGCATCGTTGATCCCTTCGGCCTCAAGGCCGAATTCTTGCTCCACCGCCTTGACGATCACGGCCCTTTGGACGGCGCGCACGATCGAATCCGCCTGCTCCCGGGTGAGCTTGTCGAGCAGCAGACGGGTAAGCGGCTTGCTCCATGCAGACGCTGACGCCAGCGGTTGTAGCGGGCGGGATCAGGTCTTGCCGACCAGATCCAGACCAAACAACAAACCAATGGCCTCGACGGTGACAAACGGAGTGAGCACGGATTCCTTGAGCTCGTGCAAGACTTCTCCAGAGCGGTAAGGCGCCGGCATCCGCTTTACCTCCGAGATGGCCATTTCCAGAACGAGATTCTTAGGCGTCAGCAATACCGGGCAGAGATGGATCTCACTGCCCTTGCCCAATTCCATGAAGCTCACCGGCACGCCGAAAAAGCCCGCGATACCGTAGGTCTGGTAATCGCCCACATTCTCCAGATGCCGACGGATTCTCTCGGAGCGGGTATCGATGCAAAACAGGGCCTGCGCGAACGGGCGCTTCTCCCGCGCAACGGCTGGCTGGTAACTGACACCATTGAGCAGGCGGTGCATCGCGCTCTGTTCCAGGGCCCGCAGCCAGATCATGCCTTCGCCTTGCTCGAATTCGCGAAGCGTGTCCAATAGCCTGCGCAGCCCCTCCGTGGACAGATGCTGAAGCGCCTCGGGTTGACCCGCCTTGCGCGCCAGTTCCGCAAGCCGCCGCCCCTGGCATTCGGCCTCATCAGAGCCGCTTCTGCGCTACATACTCGGAAAATAGCCGTTGAATTGTCCGAGGCCGACCGCCTGCCAGTGTCTGCTGACCCCGAGCGGCCAGGGCCGGCGACGCCGAACCGCCATGCAGTTCGTGGCGAAGGTAGGTTTCCCTGGGCCGTTGCTCGATAGCTGCCATCACACTGGCTGCGCTGGCGGCGATTCCCTTGCGTCCCCGCTCGCTCGACGGCGCGACAGCAAGGGTCAGTCGCACTGCCATCAGGTCACCAGGTCCACCGGATAGCGCTCCGCCCGATGATAGTGCTTGGCGTTGGCCCGCCAGCGGATGAACCCCGCCCAACCATGCAGGCGTGCAAGCTCCCGTGCGAAGTAAGTCACCCACTGATCCTCGGGCACTCCGAGCATCTGCATCGGCTGGGAGATGACCGCCTCGGGGCTATCTTCCTTACCGGCGACACGATTGATGTGCAGGCCCCGCAGATACAGACGGCCGTTGCGACTGGCGACATCGCGCCACGCTGCAAAGAAGCCCTGATTGCGCCCGGGCATACCCCATACGGACTGACCTTCGTCGAAGAAATCCAGGCAACTCTTGATCACCAGCTCGTCTAGCTCGGAGCCGATTTCAGTGCCATAAAGCGCATAACCGCTTCGTATACCGGGCGGGGCCCAACAACTAGCAGCGCAGCCGATCGGCCAGCGCCTCGCCGTCGAGCTGCGACGACACGTCCGGGCGGCCGTTCAGGGCGCTGTGTCATCGGGGATCTGCGCCAACGTATTGGCTTGAACGACGGGTAGTCCATCCCTGTCAGCAAGACTGACAACCAGGTGCGCAAGTCCACCTCGGGCAGCGCCTCCCGGTCCTCCATAAAGCGATTTACGGTGGCCACCAGCTCCGCCTGATCGACCTTCCCCTGGACCAGGTAACGCTGATAATCGGCCCGTTCAGGAAGCCCTTCGCATGGAACATCCGCCTGCCTTCCTCAACCGCCTCGGAGAATGGCGGATGCTCCAAACCGTGAAGCGGATTGTGGTGAATGAACGACCGCATGGGCCAGAAGTACGGAATGGGTTCTCCGGCCAAGTAGATCATGGCGCAGAACCGACTCTTTGGCCGAGTGGGAGCGTCATACCAGATCCCCCGTGAGCAGGAACCCGCTGACGAGCAGAATGACCAGCACCGCGGTGTAAGCCCAGGTGAAGCCACACTGAGATCCGGTGCTTCGCTACCGTTGGCCGGACCCACGATCAGTCCTTGAAGCAGGCGCGTTCCCGCCCAGCTCCAGAGCAGCCATACGCCCGCCACGGTCAGCGCAGCCAACGGCATCGTCGGCGTTATAGCAACGACGGTTGCCAGCATGGCGAAAAAGGTGGGGAACGACGGAGCGGCCACGATCGCCAGTACCACGCCCACCAGCACGCCGGACATCCGCGGGAGCGTCTGTGCCAGGCCGCCGTACAGACCCGTATAGGCGGCACCGAAACGCTCTTCCAGACGAGCGCCAAGCAGGGCGAGCAGCATCAGCGGCAGACTGAACCCGAGTGCGTACAAGCGCACCCGGGAAAGGTCCGTGTGAGCAAAGAGCGCAACCCACAGAGCGCCCACGCCGAGGTGGCCAGGTAGCCGATCCACTGACCCACTTCCCGCAGCCCAATGGCCCGAAAGGCATACAGGGCCGAGGTAAACAAAGCCAGGAACACACACCAATGGGGAATCGGTCGATTGACCGCATGCACCAGGCTCAAACCGAGTTGGGGCCAGACCAACAGCAGTACGACGCGCAGCGTGGCATTGCGTACCCGACTGAAAAGCACATTAAAGCCCATGCTCAACGGGAACAACGGCAGAAACAAGCCACCAAACCAGTAGGTCAACGTACTCATGTCAGACCCATCCCAACCAGACGTTCAGTCGTGTTGCCAGCGCCAACAGCGCCCGGGCGAAGCGGGTAAAGACGTCGGTCAGATAGAACTCCCGAGAAACCAGTGCATAGAAGGCCAGCCACAGTCGACCGTGATGCTCGCCTTGGCGGCTTCCGTTCTGTTCCGAATAGTAGGTCAGCACCCAACCCGCCACGATCAACACCGTAACCAGGCCCACCAGGATGTCGAAGCGCAGCACGCCGATATTGGCCGCCGCATAGATCTGCTGACGGAACGCCTCGTCCGGATAGAGGAACAGATCGAAGGCGTGGCTGATGAGGGTGTAACCGAGCACCACGATCGTGAAGGAAAGGATGCTCAGCGTCACCAGTCGCCAGAGGTTTCCGGCCTGCATACGATAGGTGGCGAAGATCAACTGGGCCCCGGTGACCCAGCCGAAAAACAACAGCACCACGGCGCCCTGTTCCTGGAAATAGTCCTGGCCGACCAGTGAATGGGCCACTATGAGTATGGTCACGGGCACCGCCAGGGTGATCGCCGCCATCAGCACCCAGGGCCGGCGAACCCTTGCGGGACGTCTCTCCACCACAAAGGTGTAGAGTTCGTCCTTCGGCAACCCGTCGTCCTTGCGGGCCGCACCGATCGCGCCGCCGGCGCCCAGAAAGAGCGTCCCTTTGAACAAGCCATGGGAAATGAGGTGAAAAATCGCGAGAGAAAATGCCCCCACTCCGCATTCCATGATCATGAAGCCCATTTGCCCCATGGTCGAGTAGCCGAGCGACTTCTTGATGTCGTTTTGGGTAAGCATGAGGGTCGACCCGATGAGAGCGGTGACAAGACCAACGATGAACACCCAAGGCAGCACACCTTCCGTATGGGCGAACACGGGTGCGAAGCGGTTGATCAGAAATCCCCCCGCATTGACGATCCCGGCATGCATCAAGGCCGACACGGGGGTGGGCCCGGCCATGGTGTAGGGAAGCCAGGTATGGAGCAGAAACTGCGCCGAGCGCGCAAAGGCGGCCACCGCTACCAGACTGGCGACCAAGCCCGTCAATGGCAGTCCGAAAAAGCTGTAGATAACCGGGCCGTGGGCGATGTGAACGAATATCTCAGGCAAGGACCATGTACCGAAGGCGTGATAAAGCAGACCTGCGGCGAGCACCAGAGGCAGGTCCCCGAAGCGATAGGTGATAAGCGTCCAGAAGGCATATCGGTGTGCGGCGTGACTGCGGGTATCCTGCCCCAGCAGAAAGTAGAGCAGGACCCCGATCAAATGCCAGGCGATCAACAGGGTGATCAGGTCCCCGGCGCAAACCATCACCAACAGCGTCGCGGTCATGATGTCCAGCAGCACGAAGAAACGTCCATAACCGGCTTCCTCGGCCATGTAGCGCACGGAATAGATGTGCACGATCAGGCTTATGCCGGCGATAACCGTCGCCATCAGGGAGCTCAGGGGATCGAACAGGAATATGCCCCACGAACCCGCCAGGGAAATCTGACCCGAAGCCCCGTGGGCGACCGCCGTTGCCAGAACCACGACCGCAAGAGAAAAGGTGACGGCCGCGACAGTAACACTCACACGGGCGACCCGGCGCCCGAGCCGGGCGGACAACAGCTGTACCAGCACAGCCGACACCAGGGGCAAAAGCGCGACCATTACGACGAGCTTTTCCATGGTCATAGATCCCCTCCCCTCAGGTAGCGGTATACAATGACGCCCTCAGTCGGGCCACACGCGGCGCCCGCTCTGGTAAGGATCGCCGCGCTGCTCTCTGGTCCCCTGTGACGACCCCCGGCTCGCGGCCTTCTTTCGGGTGCGCGGCTGGGGCTTTTGAGCTCGGGGCTGCTTCTGCACGCTTTGTGGTGCCTCGGCCTTGGTTGCCGCAGCCGCCTTGGTCTTGCGCATGGAGTCCACCAGTTTCTCACCGGTTTTGTCGTTCGCAGTCATTGTGTGACTACCTCATTGATCAGGTTACGGATCTCGGCGGCAGCGGCAGCGCCGCTGCGCCCCATATCCAGCACGCTCTTGCCTTCCAGCACACTGGCGCGATAGACGGCCCGTCGGCGAATCGCGGTATCCGCAGCAGGAAACTCCAGTTCGGCGAGGGCTTCCCGAATCAGGCGGGATAGCCGCGTACGCGGCTCCAGCTGATTGATCACGAGCAGCGCCCTGAGCCCAGGGTTGCTACCGCGCGCTGTCGCCACGGCCTGTTCGATGTGTACCGTGGCCCACAGGTCGAGCGGCGAAGGCTGCACCGGTATCAGCGCGATATCGCTGACCGCGAGGGCCACATGAGTCTGGGCTGCGTGTACCGATGGCGGGCAATCGATAACCACATGCTCATAGAGAACGGCGGTGTCCGCGAAGATGTCTTCGAGGCCGCTTGCGGTATCAATTACCTTTGGTTCCCTGCCGGGCGCTGCGATGCTTTGCCATTGCAGCGCAGATCCCTGCGGGTCGGCGTCCAACACCACCGTGCGGCCGTTCGTCGCCAGCGTGGCGGCAAGATTGACGGCGAGGGTCGTCTTACCTGCCCCTCCCTTGTTGCCCACCAATGCAATCACGGCCATGGGGCGAGGCCTCAACCGGTCCCGGCGCCGCGATACAGCTCGTCGAGTTGCTCGGCGAAACGACGCTGCGTCTCTCCCAGTTCATCCGCGCCTTCTTCGGCGTGAATGGTGAAGTTCGCGTAGTCGCGACCGAATCCGATGTCCGGATACAACCCTTCGCGCTCGGACAGGTCCGCTGCACGATCCAGGAAATCACGCAGGGTGGAATAATCCGGAAATCCGTAGCGGCGTTCCAAGCGATTAGGACGTTTGCGTTCCTGCCATTGGTCACTCATGGCGCATCTTCTCTAAAAGGTGGCGCGCGGCTTTCCACGAACAGGGGCATCGGGCCGCTCCAGGCCTTCGAGCCAACCGGCCAGCTCGCGTCCATGAGCCATTTCCTCCTCGAGAAGCGTCGCGAAGAACAGGCGGTTGTCATGATCGCCCTGACGGGCACAGTAGCGGGTGGCATCGTCGTACAGCCGCACGAGTTCGTGCTCCAGCATCTGGTCGTGCCGCAACAGCGCCTGCAGGTCGTGTCCAAGCTGCACTGGACGCAGTTGGGATGCGCTGGGTGCCACACCCACGGCCAACATGCGTGCGATGACCCTGTCCACATGCCCCATCTCTTCGGTTGCTTCGTCGCGCAGTCGGTTGGCCGGTTCGGCCAGCCCCCAGGTCGCCACCAGTCGCGCCTGGGTGCTGTACTGCTGAACCGCGCTGAACTCGAGGCTCAGCGCTCTGCCGAGATAACCGAGAACACGCTGATCGGAAAGCCCCTGAATCATGACGACGTATCCGTCAGTTGATCTGTACGCGTGGGCCTACTCAGCTGCGAGCTGGGCGATTGCCGGCCATGGCGTTCTCGCCGTCGAGCACCGGTTCGACTTCCCGGTGCGGGCGGGCGATGATATGCGCCGCGACCAGACCGTCACCCACGCGTTCGCAGGCGTCGGCCCCGGCACGCACGGCCGCGTTTATCGCCCCCGTCTCACCACGCACCAGCACGGTGACGTAGCCGCCGCCCACGAACTCGCGTCCGATCAGACGCACCTCGGCGGCCTTGGTCATGGCGTCCGCCGCCTCAATGGCGGGCACCAGCCCGCGGGTTTCAATCATGCCGAGCGCAATACCGTAGGTATTGTTGGCCATGGCTGGAATCTCCTGTCGCACGTAGAGTTTCTAGTAGGTTACTCAGGCCGCCGCGGAAGCGGACTGATCGCCGCCGGTCGGCAGCACCGGTTCCACTTCGCGATGCGGACGCGCAATGATGTGTGCCGCGACCAGACCGTCGCCAACACGCTCGCAGGCATCGGCTCCGGCACGCACCGCCGCGTTGACCGCACCGGTTTCACCGCGCACCAGCACGGTCACATAGCCGCCGCCCACGAATTCGCGCCCGATCAGACGCACCTCAGCGGCCTTGGTCATCGCGTCTGCCGCTTCGATGGCGGGCACCAGTCCGCGTGTCTCGATCATCCCCAATGCGATACCGTAATTGTCATTTGCCATCGTTGGATCTCCGTCTTCGGAATTAAGAGAACATACAGCGTCTTACGTGTTACCCAATACCGGCTCGACCTCGCGGTGCGGACGGGCAATGATGTGTGCGGCGACCAGGCCGTCACCCACGCGCTCGCAGGCATCCGCCCCGGCACGCACCGCCGCGTTGACCGCACCGGTTTCGCCGCGCACCAGTATGGTGACGTAGCCGCCGCCCACGAATTCACGCCCGATGAGACGCACCTCGGCGGCCTTGGTCATGGCATCCGCCGCTTCGATGGCGGGCACCAGTCCGCGTGTCTCGATCATGCCCAGTGCGATACCGTAACTTTCATCTGCCATCTTCGTGTCTCCTGCTTACGTTGTTTCCCGTTCCAGGGCCCTCTTGCCCCGCCTGTTTCTGTCACTGTCGCGGCCGCCCGGCGTTGCGGTTTCGACCTCCCAGTAATCGATAATGCCGCCGATGGTGAGATCGGTGAGAACCCCGAAGTCACCGCAGGCGTATCGCGCGGCCGAGCCGCTGACGGTAAACACCCAGTTGCCCTCGCACGCACCCACTGGATCGACGGCCACATGCCGCCCGCCCTTTGAGTCTCGCAAGACCCGCAGGCTGGTGTGTTGCAGGCCCTGTATCCTGCGAGTGCAGACCAGCGGCGCTTCGACTTGGAGAATATCCATCGATCTGTCTCAGCCCTGCGCCTCTTCCGGGGGCCAGTGGTCAATTATTCCGACGATGGTCAAATCGCTCGGATATTCCTTGCTGCCTGCCGCTTCACGGGCGGCCGAACTGCCCACGCAGACCACCCAGTCGCCGGGAATGCAGCCCACAGCATCCACCGCCACCAGCATCGCACTGCCGTCACGCACCACCTGCATGTGCCTGTGCTCCAGGCCAGGAATGCGATTGGTGGCAACCAGCGGCCGCTCCACCTGACAGATCTTCATCAGTGCGCTTCCCCTGTGGCATCGCCGTTGACAGAACAACCCAGCACTTCAATGCCGCCATGGGACGCGTGGTCGCGGACCAGCATCAGCGTGTACAGCAGACCGCCGTTGACAAGATCCGCATAGCGTGCAGCGATGGCCTGCGCCACCCGCTGGCAGCGGCCTACCGCCCGTTCGCGCGCGCCCGGCACATGCCCCTGGTAGTCGTATCGCACTACCACCGGGATGGGCAGACCGTGGGCCACATTCAACCGGGAGAAGATCTTCACACCGACATCCAGGTCGGGAGCGGCCTCCTCGACTGTGTCGAGATAAGCGAAATAGGTGAGGTTGCGAAGCTGCACTTCCTCGAAACCCTTGCCCGCGCCGATGAAACGCTCGGCGTGCCCGATGTCCTGGTAGCGCCCGCCGTGATGGGCGCCCACGTACTCGATCTGGGACAGGTTGTTTTCCAGCAGGCGTGAAATCAGCCGCCGCATACCTGCGGGCATATCGGGCGCTGCCTCGCGCATCCGCGCCTCGATGCATTCCTTTGCCTGGTATTGCGACAACCGCTGGGTCGCCTCGTACAGTTCGTGCGCATCGACATACTGGTCCAGAGCGATGGCGCCATCGCCGTCCGCCACGTGCACGCGAATGGCATCGGTATCGGTGTCCAGTCCGATCAGCATGAGATCTATGGAAGCGCCGCAGCAGTGCGTGTTCTGCACCGCCTGCTGGAAGCTGCACAGCCGTTCCAGCCCGGCACGCGCCGCCGCCCCCGCGTCGGAGCCGTGGGCCGCACAGCCTTCACGGGCCGGGTCACCCGAACTGTAGTGGTAAACCACCGCCTTCAGGTAGCGGGTGGGCGCATCGGCCGTGTTGGGGCGACCCTCGCGAAACCGCATCAGTTCGGTTTCGGTCCACTTTTCAAGACTGTCGTCGATGTCGAACAGCGCGCCCGCATAGGACTTGCGTCGTACCGCGCGGTAGGGCAGCCGGAGCACAAACCGTATGACGTGGGCCAGCCGGCCGTCGGCGCAGGGGGAGACATCCAGGGTATGGAAACCGCATTCCTGCAGAAATGCATCGAAGGCGTCTTCGTCGTGCGAGCCCAACGGGTCGTTGGCGAAGAAGTCATCGCAAAAGCGGCGATAAGTCTCGAATACACACCAGGCGAACAGGCGGCGCATGTCCAACTGCTCCACCCAGGCGTCGGCCAGAATATGCGCTGGCAGCTCAAAGCCCAGGCGTTCACGCGCCATGCGCTGCGCGCGAACCTCGAAATGCTCTTCGTGCTGCAGAGCGGAAATGCGCTTGAGGGTCGGCACGATACCGTCGAAGGCGGACTTGACCCGCTGTTCGTAGTCGAACAGTCGTGCGTTCTCCCCGACCCGCACCAGCGGCTGGCGAATCCGGTGCCCCGCCCCATCGGCGCGCAGCGCCGGCGGGCGCCCGCCAGCCACCGCCCCCGGACGCCGCCGAGGGGCGGCCGGCTGGGGCGCGGGCCTTTCAGGGGATGATTGCGGTAGTTGCAACATGCCTGTATCCGGAATCTCGCCAATCCAACGTTAACCGGTTCAGCCCCGGGCTCCACCGGAATAGGTCACCAGTGCGCCGCGGTCGGTATTGCCGCTACCGCCCGTGACTTTGCTCACGGGCTCCGGCACCTGGTCGTTACGCTCCCGCGTTGGAGAACGCGGGCATGGCGCTCACGGGACCGCCGCGGCGCGTCGGGTTGCGCCCCATGGACGAGGTCCCTTCGGTTCCCGTCACCCGGTCGCCGCGCTCCCAGTCGTCACCGGTAATCTTCTGACCCGCATCCATGCCTTCTCCGGTGATGCGCGACTTGATCCGCCCGTTGATGTCGTCGGAGGTAGGTGACGACGCGACGTCCTCTGTCAAGGCTGGGCGAGTGCCATGTCCGAAGCGTGCCTCCTCGGTCCCCGTGACCTTGCCGGCGGCCATTCCGAACGGTCCGGTAATCTGCCCCTGCTCATAGCTCGAACCGGTGACCCCGCCCTTGCGCGCCTCGACCTGCGCGGCCTGCGAGGGCGCCGTGACACTGAACCGCCCCCAGGGGGTTTCACCCAGCGGCTGAGGAAAATCGGGACTGCCGGGCTCTGCCGGAGTGGCAGGACAGGCGGCGGCGAACTGATCGGCACCCACGTACGGGGTCCCGCTGACGGGCTCGCAGGCGCCCTTGTCTGCACCGGTCAACGTTCCGCCGATTCCCGGCTGCTGGCCGGTCATGACGGAACCTGGCGTGCTGCGCTGCGCCCGGGTACGTGCCGCGGCCGATTGAGCCTGCTCCGGCTCGCAGTAGCTGCGGTATTGTTCCGCCCCGGCATAGGGCGTGCCGGTGATCGCCTTGCAGGTGCCGGGCTCGTCCCCCGTGACCTTGCCGGAGCGTCCAGTGAGCGTACCGCTGACGGCCTTGCCCTTCTGGGTCCGCGACACACCGACCTTGAAGTCGTCGGGCTCGGGCGTGGCGGCGCAGAACTTGCTGTACTGCTCCTTGCCGATGTAGTCATCGCCGGTGATGTTGCGGCAGCTGCCGGGCTCGTCGCCGGTCACCCGTTCGCTGCGCCCTACCTGGGTGCCGGTCATGGAACCACCCCGCAAGGTCTGACTTCTGCCGACTTTGGACGGTACTTTGCCGTTGCCCGCCTGCATGTACTGGGTCCCCGTCAATTCACGCCCGGCACCTGCTTCGTCGCCGGTCACCCGGCTGGAGCGGCCCACGTTGTTACCCGTTACCGTCTTATCCGTACGGGTTTGGGCACTGCTGATCTTCATCGGGCCGGGCTCGTTGGGAGTCCCACAGAAGGCTTCGGACTGATCGGCACCCACATACTGGGACCCGGTCACGCGCTTGCAGGTGCCCGGCTCGTCCCCGGTCACACTTCGGCTGCGGCCGACCTCGTTGCCGGTGACGCGGTTGCCGTGTCCCGTGGGACTGACACCGACTTTGCGCACCGACTTGCCGGGCTCGGTCTGGCAGAACTGCCGGAATATGTCGGCACCCAGATACTCGGTGCCGGTCACGTTCCGGCAGGTGCTGGCCTCGTCACCCGTGGTCCGGACACTGCGCCCGACCTGGGTGCCGGTCACGGTCTGGCCGTAGGCGGTTTCACCGGCACCGACCTTCCAGGGCGCATCCTGCGCAGCGCCTGGGCCGCTGCCCCCTTCCGGAGTCCGACGAGCGCGTTTGCGGCCACAGGGCTCGGACTTCTTCTGGCCGGATCCACCCTTTTGACTGCGCTGGGCGCGCAGGGCACGGGCGAGTTCACGGCTGGATAAGTTCGGGTTGGCGGCCCGCGCGGTCTGCGCCTGGCTCGGGCCGTTGCCCCGCAGTCCCGCTTTGCCCCGCGCGGACATGGCATGACGCCGAGCCAGGGCCGCAGCCCGCCCGACGCTCATGGAGGCGGCCCTGGTGATATTGCGGTTCACGGTGTGCTTCTTGGCCAAAGAACGGGACGGCGTGGAAGCCGCACCGCCACCGCTGTACTGGCCATGACGCTGTTCAGAACCATGATCGGCATTCTGTTCCGGACGCTGATCGGCACGTCCCCGCTCACCCTTGCAGCCACAACCACAGCCGGATGTTTCCCGACCGGGTGCCGCACTCCCCGACTGCACCGCTCCAGCCGAATCCGCACGGGTGCGGTCCGGGGTGCTCATCCCGGCTTTCCCGCGGCTGGACATGGCTCTGCGCCGCGCCCGCGAGGCAGCTCGCCCTGGCGAGCTCACGGCTCCGGCGCCGAGAGCGGCCCAGGGGCACGGGATACAGCAGGCGCCGTCGTCTTGGGCTTGCTGCCCGAGGCACTCGTTGCGGCACCGAGACCGGCCTTGCCCTTGACGGACATGGCGCGGCGCCGGGCGCGTGATGCCTCACGACCACTGGAGTTGGGAGTGTTTGGAGTCTGTGCCATCTCTTACCCCGTCGCGTCGATGTTTACCTTCCGTTACCGGGTTCAGCCGCGTCCTTCGAAGACGACGAACGCCAGACCCTGGCTCTGGGTGTAGTTGTCGTAACCGATCAGGCGAACGTGGTGATCCGGGTACGCGCGGTGGCAAGCCTCCAGTTCGTTGATCACGTTGGACAGGTTGGTCTCACCGAAGAAGGGCAGCTTCCACATGGTCCAGTAGTGGTTGGTGGCCCTGGAGGGATGCTCGTGCTCGATGGCCGGCGTCCAGCCCTGGGCGAGCAGGTAGACGATCTGCTCGTGTATCTCATCCTGGGTCATGGGCGGCAGGAAGCCGAAGGTCTCAAGGGTGTGGGCGGTCTGGTAGTCACCCATCTCGTACATGCTTGGCATGGTCGTATTCCTCGCTTCAGTTCAGTCTCGGGTTCGCAGGGAGCGTGCCGTGCGATCAGGCGACGTCCAGCTTGTCCACGGTTTCGAACTCGAACTTGATTTCTTTCCAGGTTTCCATCGCCATGGCGAGCTCGGGGCTGTTGGCGGCGGCCTCGGTGAGGACGTCGCGCGCCTCCTTCTCCAGTTCGCGGCCCTGGTTGCGTGCCTTCACGCAGGCCTCGAGCGCCACCCGGTTGGCCGCCGCGCCGGCCGCGTTGCCCCACGGATGACCCTGGGTGCCGCCGCCGAACTGCAGGCAGGAGTCGTCGCCGAAGATGGTAACCAGTGCGGGCATGTGCCAGACGTGGATACCGCCGGAGGCCACCGGGAACACGCCAGGCATGGAGCCCCAGTCCTGATCGAAGAACACGCCGCGCGAGCGGTCCTCCGGCACGAAGGATTCGCGCAGTTGGTCAACGAAGCCCAGAGTGGAGGCGCGGTCGCCTTCGAGCTTGCCCACCACCGTGCCGGAGTGCAGGTGGTCGCCGCCGGACAGGCGCAGGCACTTGGCCAGCACGCGGAAGTGAATACCGTGCTTGGGATGGCGGTCGATCACCGCGTGCATGGCACGGTGGATGTGCAGCAGCATGCTGTTCTTGCGGCACCACTTGGCCAGACTGGTGTTGGCCGTGAAGCCGCCGGTCAGAAAGTCGTGCATGATGATCGGCATGCCCAGTTCCTTGGCGAACTCGGCGCGCTCGTACATCTGCTCGGCATCCGGGGCGGTGACGTTCAGGTAATGACCCTTGCGTTCCCCGGTCTCGGCCTGGGCCTTGAGCACGGCCTCGGCCACGAACTCGAACCGGTTCTGCCAGCGCATGAACGGCTGGGAGTTGACGTTCTCGTCGTCCTTGGTCAGATCCAGACCGCCGCGCAGGCATTCGTACACGGCGCGGCCGTAGTTCTTGGCCGACAGGCCCAGCTTGGGCTTGATGGTGCAGCCCAGCAGCGGACGGCCGTACTTGTTGAGCCTGTCGCGCTCCACCTGAATACCGTTCGGTGGCCCCAGGCAGGTCTTGATGTAGGCGATGGGGAAACGGATGTCCTCCAGGCGCAGGTGCTTGAGTGCCTTGAAACCGAACACGTTACCGACCAGCGAGGTCAGCACGTTGACGATGGAGCCCTCCTCGAACAGGTCGATTGGATAGGCGACGAAGGCATAGAAGGACTCGGAATCCCCCGGCACGTCTTCAATGCGGTAGGCGCGACCCTTGTAGTACTCGAGATCGGTCAGCAGCTCGGACCACACGGTGCTCCAGGTACCGGTGGAAGACTCCGCGGCGACGGCGGCGGCGACCTCTTCACGGGGCACGCCCGGCTGGCCGGTGCACTTGAAGCAGGCCAGCAGGTCCGTATCAAGCGGCACATAGTCCGGGGTCCAGTACATCTCGCGGTACTCTTTCACGCCCGCTTGGTAATTCGCGCTCATTGAGGAGTCCTCCTGTTTGCGATACTGAGTGTTAATCGATGGCTCCGCTTTGCGGCTGCGCAGCCCAAGCCTCCAGAAATTGGCGGCAGTTTATGGGGAAGGAATGATTAATTACAGTTTAACTTTCTTACGTTCGCGTTTATGGATCGTTTAATCCTTGGACGCATCGACCCGTCGTTGGAGCGGAGTGTACGGAGCAGCTGCGGATAAATGACAGTTTAATTTTCTAACGATATTCTTTACTGATCCTCTAATGTTCCACAGGGCAGTGGACCGGCGAGGCGCCGTTCGGCCACGGGTGAGCAAGCGGCCGTATGCGACGCAATAAACGAGAAATTCCCCACTGCGCCGGTGCTTTACAGCCTGGTCAAGGCACCCTAAAGTATCCTGCGCTATGCTTGTTTACGCACTGCCACTCCCCCACGCGATGTGACCAACCACGAGGGCACCGGCATGACTGACGAGTTGGAAGAGGCACACAAGCCGCAATTTGAATCGGCGCCGGGCCAGGCCCGCAAGGCGGCAACCGTAGAGGATTCCCTGGCCGCTGCGGCAGAGCTGAAACCGATGGTGGGAGCCGTCCGGCGGCTGGCCCGCGAACGGCGTGCCGCCATCGGCAAGACAGGCAAGATGGCACTGCCTCCGGAGGAACGTTGACTGGCCGTTGCCGTTCAGCTGGCAAACCTGCAACGCCTCTCTGAGCCGGGCATTTCAGCGGACCAAGCAGCACTAGAGCCGGATCCCACCTGAGTCCCCTATCAGGCGATCCAGGTCTTGAGTGAGCCCGAGAATCTGTAAAGCTTCACAGGAAACGACGCCAAGGATGGCCAAGCCGCATGGGCCAATCAACCCGGTCACCTTAGGGCACGTCCCAAACGCAGTTCTTCCTTCGCCCAGAGATAGCCCACTCCAAGCGCATCTGATAATCCCCGCGCTCTATGTTCAGTAGCGGTGACAGCGAGCGCACATTTGGGTCGGTATGGGAAGTGGATGGATTTGAGCGTTCCTTCAGGCTCGTATGTACCACTGAATGACCGAACGAATGGATTAACTGCGCGAGTTTCCACGTGGGGTGATCGACTGCACCGTAACAACAGATCTGATCCTTCAGGCTTGAAATCACTGCCCGGTTGGGGCAGTCCGCAGCGAACAGCGCTGCGTCGCCACTCCGTGTGTTCTTACGCACGACTGCATCCGGTATCGGAAATAGCATGACTTCGTGCTGCTGCTCGCGAAGCGGCCGCCGCTGGCCGAATACGCGCATGCACGCACGTTCAAGCCCGTGCTGCGGGGCAGAAATTCGGTCTTCATGCCATATGCCTAATACGCACCCGCAACCGCCGATAGCTATCGACGTCGACCGCATCCGGAGGGATCACGACCCGATGGACACGGCCGTCTTCAGTGCGCAGAGGCAGGACGACCAGCAACGGGTGTTCATGGACGGTGCGCTCCAGATGTGCCGATTGCCAGCGCCCGCCCGAATGGACACTCCAGATTCCGTCGGCTCCCCATACGATCACCGAAGGCTTCCCGGCACGGATGCCCCGTTGCCGACGCAGCTCGTGCCAGCCGCTGGCCAGGATTACCGCGGTCAGCAGCACGCGCAGCGGCAAGGAAAGCGCGGCTGCCCACGCGGCCAACAGCGCCAGGGCATGACCGCAGCACAAGAACCGGGTCAGTAACCGGGAGGGTTGTAGCTCAAGGCGCAGCGGCGCTGCGAATGGCGTCGACGACATGACCGACCTCCTTGTCGGTGGGAATCATGCGGCCCATGAGGCACTCCAGCAGGACCGCATCCGGATATTCCAGCAGGGCGACGAAAGCACGTCTGCCATCCGCGTCCAGGCGTTCGTAACCCCGGTCGAGGAAAGCCAGCAACAGTTCATCCAGCTCCCGCATGCCGCGACGGCATTGCCATTGGAGCCTGTTGCGTTCGGCCAGCCTATCGGACATGGCCCTTGCAGGTACAGAGTCCGCCGCCGGTGCGCCATCCGAGGATACGAACGGCGGCGCTCACAGGGAATGCTTCACCATCAGCTCCTTGATACGGCCGATGGCCCGGGTGGGATTGAGTCCCTTGGGGCACACTTCCACGCAGTTCATGATGGTGTGGCAGCGAAACAGCTTGAACGGTCCGTCCAGGTCCGCAAGCCGCTCCTCGGTGGCCTGATCCCGGCTGTCGGCCAGGAAGCGCCAGGCCTGCAGCAGCGCCGCAGGCCCCCTGAACTTGTCCGGGTTCCACCAGAACGACGGGCATGACGTCGAACAGCAGGCGCACAGGATGCACTCATAGAGCCCATCCAACTCGGCGCGCTCGGCGGGCGACTGCAGATGTTCCACCTCCGGCTCCGGGTCACGATTGATCAGATAAGGCTTCACGGCCCGGTACTGGTCATAGAACTGCGTCAGGTCCACCACCAGGTCGCGGATCACCGGCAGGCCGGGCAGCGGCCGTATGCGCACCGGCTCCTTGAGCTGCGACAGCGGCGTAATGCAGGCCAGACCGTTGCGTCCGTTGATGTTCATTCCGTCGGAACCGCACACGCCTTCGGCGCAGGAGCGGCGGAAACTCAAGGTCTCGTCGCGGGCCTTCAGGCACAACAGGGCATCCAACAGCATCATGCCAGGACGAATGTCTTCGGCAGGCAGTTCAAGGTCCTGCATGTAGGGCTTGGCGTCGGTTTCCGGGTTGTAACGATAGATGGAGAATCGCACGGCGATACCCTTTAGTAGACCCGCGGCTTGGGTGGAAACGAATCCACCGTCAGGGGTTTGATGCGCACAGGCTTGTAGTCCATGCGGCGGCCCTGTTTGAAATACAGACTGTGGCGCAGCCAACGGACATCGTCTCGTTCAGGATAATCGATGCGCGAATGAGCGCCGCGGCTCTCGCGCCGCTCCAGTGCCGAGCGCACCGTCCCCACCGCGATGTCCATCAGGTTCTCCAGTTCCATGGCCTCGATGCGTGCGGTGTTGAATACCTTGCTGTGGTCCCGCAGCCGGGCATGCGCCAGACGTTCTTCCAACGCAATGACCCGTTCCAGGCCCTCCTCCAGAACCGCCTCGGTGCGGAACACGCCGCAGTAGTGTTCCATGGTCTGCTGCAATTCTGCGCGCAGCGCATCCACCGATTCACCGTCACCGTCTTCTTCCCAACGGACCAGACGGGCCATGGCCCGATCCACCCCGTCCTGGGAAAGCGCCCGGTGATACCGGTTCTCCTGCAGGTATTCGATAATGTGATTGGCGGCCGCACGACCGAACACCAGAATGTCCAGCAGTGAATTGCCTCCCAGGCGGTTGCCGCCATGGACGGATACGCACGCGCACTCGCCGGCAGCATACAGTCCGGGAATCACCTCCTCGGGGCCGTTCTGCTCGGGCACCACGACCTGTGCATGGCGGTTGGTGGGAATGCCGCCCATGGTGTAGTGGGCTGTCGGATAGACCGGAATGGGCGTGTCGATGGGATCGATGTGCAGGAAGGTCAGCACCGTGTCGCGAATGCCGGGCAGTCGCGAGCGGATCACGTCCGCACCCAGGTGGTCCACCTTGAGCAGCACGTAATCCTTGTTTGGACCGCAGCCGCGTCCGTCGCGCACTTCCGTGGCGATGGCCCGGCTGACCACGTCCCGGCTGGCGAGGTCTTTCACATGGGGCGCATAACGCTCCATGAATCGCTCGCCTTCGCTATTGATCAGGTAGCCGCCCTCGCCGCGGGCGCCTTCGGTCATGAGCATGCCCTTGCCGGCGATGCCGGTGGGGTGGAACTGGAAGAATTCCAGATCCTGCAGGGGAATGCCGGCCCGCAGCGCCATGGCCATGCCGTCACCGGTGTTGATCAGGGCATTGGTGTTGGTGCGATACAGCTGGCCCGCCCCGCCGGTAGCCAGCAGGGTGGTCTTGGCCTCGATGATCATGGGCTCGCCGCTGGCGATATCCAGCACCAGGGCCCCCAGAATGTAGCCTTCCTCGTCCCGGATCAGGTCGACGGAGAAGTACTCGTCGAAGAAGTGCGTGCGGGCACGGATATTCTGCTGATAGAGCGAATGCAGGATGGCGTGCCCGGTACGATCGGCCGCCGCGCAGGTACGGGCCGCCTGCTCTCCACCGAAGTCCCGACTCTGGCCGCCGAAAGGACGCTGATAGATGCGCCCGTTGTCCAGGCGCGAGAACGGCACGCCAATATGCTCCAACTCGTAGACCAGCCTGGAGGCGGCCCGGCACATATACTCGATGGCGTCCTGGTCGCCCAGGTAATCGCTGCCCTTGACCGTGTCGAACATATGCCAATGCCAGTTGTCCGGCAGCACGTTGCCCAGCGCCGCGTTGACGCCACCCTGGGCGGCGACGGTGTGCGAACGGGTGGGAAACACCTTGGAAACCACGGCCACCCTGGCTTCGGCCTGGGCGAGTTGCAGGGCGGCGCGCAAACCGGCGCCACCGGCTCCAATGATCAGGGTGTCGAACTTGCGCCGTGGCACAGGGGTCCCGCCGCCCCCGCGGGGTGCTCTGCGTCGGTCGCCCCAGTCGTCCATCATGCCTTCACCGTCACCAGAAACAACACCCGCAGCGCCCAGGCCGCGCAGGCGATCAACGCCAGCGCCGCGGCCGCCAACACGGCAACCCGCAGGCCGCTGGGTCGCACGTAATCCATGATCACATCCCGTATGCCGACCCAGGCATGACCGATCACCGACAGCATGAACAGCCCGGTGGCCATATTGATGATCGGCTCGGCCAGCCAGGCGTGCCATGCGTGGTAGCCCACAGGGGCGCCCAGAATACCGAAACGCACCACCAGAAAGAGCAGGAACCCAATGAGATAGATGGCCGTGAACCGCTGCAGCAGCCACGCCCGCAGCCCGTGAGCCGCCCCGGTCACAACAGCACCCCCACGTAGGCCAGCGCCGCCACCACGGCGGCCAGGTTCACCACCCATGCACTGCGCTGGGCGCTGCGCCGGTCAACACCCACATCAAGGTCGATGAGCAGAAAGCGTAGGCCGGCGAACAGATGATGGGCGAGAGACCACACGACAACGATGGAAAGAAGCTGCACGGGCATCGAGTGCCACAGCCCCGCCGCGCGGTCAAACCCCGCCGGCCCCTGCACCGACAGGTCCAGCAGATAGATCCCGAACGGTACGTTGAAAAACAGGAAAACGCCCGAAAGCCGGTGACCGAACGAGGCGACGGCCCCCACGGGCATACGGATGCGGAGCAGATTGAGGAACTTGGGAGGTGCCTGATGCTCGGTCATCTATGACTCATGCGCGTTTTTGCATTTATAGCATTCTACCAACCGCAAACGCCAGCCCACAGGCCGGTTGCTGACAGAATCGCACAGATTGTCTACCATTTGGCCCTGCGATCTCTGGGGCGTGAGCGATGAAAGCTGAGTGGAAGGAATTTCTCGAGAACACCGGCGCGGAATTGTGCGACGGCGAAGTGGCCACCTACGGCAATCCCGAGCAGGAGCTGAGCATTGCGCTCACCGGCAATGTGTTCGCCGATCTCTCCCATCAGGGCCTGATCGCCGTCCACGGCGCCGATGCCCAGGCCTTCCTGCAGGGACAGGTGAGCAGCGACATTCGTCAGGTCGACGACCGGCACAGTCAGCTCAGCAGCTACTGCAGCCCCAAGGGCCGCATGCTCGCCAGCTTCCGCGTATTCCAGCGCGGCGATACCTATTACCTGCGCATGCCCGCTTTACTGCTGGACGCAACCCTCAAGCGCCTGCGCATGTTCGTGCTGCGCGCCCAGGTCACCCTGGACGACGCCAGCAACAGTTTCGTGCAGATCGGCGTCACCGGTCCCGGCGCGGCCGAGCAGCTGGAGGGGTTTTTCGGCTCGGCACCGGGAGCGGTGGACGAAGCGGTCCAGGCAAAGGACTGCACGCTCATCCGGGTTGCGGGCGGACACCCACGCTTCGAAGTGTATGGGCCGCTGGAAGCCATGCGCAAACTATGGGAAACGCTCAATGTGCGCAGTGCGCCCATCGGCTCCACGGCGTGGGCGCTGCTGGACATCATGGCCGGTATCCCGGTGATCTATCCGGCGACCGCCGATGCATTCGTGCCCCAGATGGCGAATATGCAGCTGGTGGGCGCCTTGAATTTCAAGAAGGGCTGTTACCCCGGTCAGGAAGTGGTAGCCCGCACCCAGTACCTGGGCAAGCTCAAGCGCCGCATGTATCTGGGCCGGGTACGCAGCGAGCAGATGCCCGCCCCCGGCGACGAACTGTTCGCCCGCGGCGGCGGACAGGAACAGAATGTGGGCCGCATCGTGGATGCTCGCCCCCATCCCGATGGCGGTTACGCCCTGCTGGCCGTGGTGCAGATCGCCAGTGCCGAAGGTGACAGCCTGCACTACGGGGCGCTGGACGGCCCTGCTGTGGAGCTTCAGCCCCTGCCCTATCCGTTCCAGGAATCGGAGAGCGGCACCGCACCGTGATCGACGGGCGGCCCGCTCAGGGCCGCATATGGGGGAACAGCAGCACGTCCCGGATCGACGGCGAATCGGTGAACAACATCACCAGCCGGTCGATGCCGATACCCTCACCGGCGGTGGGCGGCATGCCGTGCTCCAGAGCGGTAATGTAGTCCGCGTCGAAGTGCATCGCCTCCTCATCGCCCGCCTCCTTCTCCTGCACCTGGCGCTGAAAGCGCTCGGCCTGATCCTCGGCGTCGTTCAACTCCGAGAAACCATTGGCAATTTCCCGGCCGCCCACGAAGAACTCGAACCGATCGGTGACGAACGAGTCGTCGTCATTGAGCCGCGCCAGCGGCGACACCTCGGTGGGATAGGCGGTAATGAAGGTCGGGTGCTTGAGCTGCGCCTCCACCGTCTTCTCGAAGATTTCGATCTGCACCTTGCCCAGTCCCCAGGAAGCCTTGAGCGGAATCCCGATGTGGCTGGCCAACGCGCGTGCGGCATCAAGATCCTCCAACTGCACCGCTTTCACGTCGGGATTGAAGCGCAGGATCGATTCCTTGACCGTCATGCGGTCGAACGGCTTGCCGAAGTCGTATTCCTCGCCCTGCCAGGTCAGGGTGGTGGAACCGACCAGATCGCCCGCCATCCCGCGCAACAGCGCCTCGGTGAGATCCATCAGGTCCCGGTAGTCCGCGTACGCCTCATAGAACTCCAGCATGGTGAATTCGGGATTGTGGCGTGTGGAAAGTCCCTCGTTGCGGAAATTGCGGTTGATCTCGTAAACCTTCTCGATGCCGCCCACCACCAGGCGCTTGAGGTACAGTTCGGGAGCAATGCGCAAAAACAGCTGCATGTCCAGAGCATGATGGTGCGTGATGAACGGACGCGCCGTCGCTCCGCCGGGAATCATCTGCATCATCGGCGTTTCCACTTCCATGTAGTCGCGGGCATTGAGAAACTCGCGGATGTACTGAACGATGCGCGTGCGCATCTGGAAGGTGCGCCGGGTCACGTCGTTCATGATCAGATCGAGGTAGCGCTGTCGGTAACGCGCCTCCTGATCCGTCAATCCGTGAAACTTGTCAGGCAGCGGGCGCAGCGACTTGGTGAGCAGGCGCACGTCTTCGACCTTGACAGTAAGCTCGCCGGTCTTGGTCTTGAACAGCGTGCCTTCGGCACCCAGGATGTCGCCGATGTCCCAGCTCTTGAACTGCTGGTAGCGCCCTTCGGGCAGCGAGTCGCGCTGCAGGAAAAGCTGAATCCTGCCGGCCATGTCCTGCAGCTGGGCAAAGCTCGCCTTGCCCATCACCCGTTTGGCCATCAAACGCCCGGCGATTCGCACCCGCTGCGGGCTGGCCTCCAGCTCTTCGTTGTCCTTGTCGCCGTACTCGGCATGCAGCTCGCCGGCCACCACGTTGCGTCGAAAGTCGTTGGGGAACGCGATACCCCGCTCGCGCAGGGCCGCCAGCTTGGCTCGGCGTTCGGCAATCAGGCGGTGCTCGTCTTGGTTGTCGGTCATCGGTGGGTCGCTTGGCTCGCTTGAGTATTCCGGAATAGGGGCGTGGCGGTGCCGGCTCAGAGGCCGGCCTTCAGGCTGGCTTCGATGAAGTCGTCCAGGTCGCCGTCCAGCACCGCCTGTGTGTTGCCGACTTCGATGCCCGTACGCAGGTCCTTGATGCGGGACTGGTCCAGCACGTAGGAACGGATCTGGCTGCCCCAGCCGATATCCGACTTGGTCTCTTCCAGGGCCTGCTGCTCGCTGCGCCGCTTGTGCATCTCGAGCTCGTAGAGCTTGGCCTTGAGCTGCTTCATGGCGGTGGCGCGGTTCTTGTGCTGGGAACGGTCGTTCTGGCACTGGACCACGATACCGCTGGGAATGTGGGTGATGCGCACCGCCGATTCCGTGCGGTTCACGTGCTGACCGCCGGCGCCGCTGGCGCGGTATACGTCCACACGCAGATCCGCGGGGTTGATCTCGATATCGATATCGTCATCCACCTCAGGGGACACGAACACTGCCGCAAAGGACGTGTGGCGGCGATTGCCCGAGTCGAACGGCGACTTGCGGACCAGGCGGTGCACGCCGGTTTCGGTGCGCAGCCAGCCAAACGCATAGCTGCCCTCCACCTTCACGGTCGCGCTCTTGATGCCGGCCACTTCCCCGGGGGACACCTCGATCAGCTCCGCCTTGAAGTCGTGGCGCTCCGCCCAGCGCAGGTACATGCGCAACAGCATCTCGGCCCAATCCTGGGCCTCCGTCCCGCCGGAACCGGCCTGGACATCGAGAAACGCATTGGACGGGTCCATCTCTCCCGCGAACATGCGGCGAAATTCCAGCGCGGCGATCTCCGACTCCAGCCGGGCAAGATCGCCAACGACGGACTCGGCGGTATCCTCGTCGTCCTCCTCGCGGGCGATCTCGATCAGGTCGCCGGCGTCCGCCAGCGCCTGTTCCATCTTCTCCAGGGTCCCCACCACCTCTTCCAGGCGGGCCCGTTCGCGGCCCAGCTCCTGGGCGCGTTCCGGGTGGTTCCAGACGTCGGGCTGTTCCAGCTCGCGGGTGACCTCGGTCAGGCGTTCGCGTTTGGCATCGAAGTCAAAGATACCCCCTCAGGGACTGGGAACGCCCTTGCAGGTCTTTGATCTGACTAACGATCGGATTGATTTCAAGCATGATGTCGAATGCGCTTGTAGGGTTGATGACAAGCGGGCAATGATACTACCTGGACCCGATGGATGTCACCCGTTGTGGTGGGAAAACTCTGCCGGCTCAGCCTGTTAGAAAGGGCCTCCGAAGCACTCCGCACCATGGCCGCGCGCAGGCGCACGCTAATGACGATGGACCGCCTTCAGGTAGTGAGCCAACGCCACCGCATTGTTGTGCTCGCGGTCCCTGGCACCGAACAGCAACGTGAGCCGCGCTTTGCCGGCTCGTTGCAGCAGGCCGGCCACCACGTCCGATTTCTCGTCCAGCTCCTGGAAGTAGCGCCGCTTGAATTCCTCCCACTTGCTTTCGTCGTGGCCAAACCACTTGCGCAGCGCGCTGCTGGGGGCGATTTCCTTCAGCCATTGATCCAATCGGGCGTCCGCCTTGCGCATCCCACGGGGCCACACCCGATCGACCAGAATCCGTTCGCCGTCGCCACGGCTGGGCGCGTCGTAGACCCGCTTCACGTCGATGTCCATGAGCCGCTCTCCTGCCGTCCGGGGACCGTCGCCCCAAGGATGGACAACGGGCTCACCGCGGGCGAAAACCATTCCTCTCGGAACCGTCCTCAAGGCGGGGCGATGTGCTCGACCACCAGCTGCAGACCGCGCACGCCGCGAAACACGTTCACATCCAGGCGGTATGCCAGGCGCACCGTGGAACCCACCCCGGCGAGCCCGTCGTCGACCTGATTGAAGGCGATGGCATCCAGCGCAATACCATCCCCCTGCGGACTGAGCGACAGTTTCAGGTGACGCTCGCCCACCACCCGCCGGCTGCGGACGCGGAACAGCCCGTCGAAAACCGGCTCCGGAAAGCCCTGACCCCAGGGACCCGCGTTGCGCAACCGCTCGGCCAGTTCCAGGGAGAAGTCGGCGCCGGTCAGTTCCCCATCGCTGTGGATGACTCCGCGCAGCGCGTCACCGTCCACCCGTTCGCACACCACCTCGTCGAACGCCGCCTGGAACCGCTCCAGATGGGCCTGCGGTAGCGACAGCCCGGCGGCCATGGCATGACCGCCGAACCGGGTGATCAAGCCCGGATGTCGGACCGCCACCGCATCCAGTGCATCGCGGATATGCAAACCGGACACCGATCGTGCCGAGCCCTTGAGTTCGCCCTCACCGGTTTGCGCAAACGCGATTACCGGGCGATGCAGAAGCTCCTTGATGCGCGACGCCAGAATGCCGATGACGCCCTGATGCCAGCGTTCGTCGAACAGGCACAACCCGGTGGGCAGGCCGTCGCCGTCCAGATGCAGGCGCTCGAGCTCTTCCAGTGCCTGGTCCTGCATCTGCGCTTCGATGCTGCGCCGCTCGCGGTTGAGGTCGTCCAACTGCGCCGCCATGGCCCGGGCCCGGACCGGGTCGTCGGTGAGCAGACACTCGATACCCAGGGACATGTCCTGCAGGCGGCCGGCGGCGTTCAGCCGCGGCCCCACCGCAAACCCCAGATCGGCGGCCGTGATGCGGCTGCGGTCCCTGCCCGCCGCCTCCAGCAGCGCAGCGATACCCGGGACGCAGCGCCCGGCCCGAATCCGACACAGACCCTGGTGCACCAGAATGCGGTTGTTGTGGTCCAGCGGCACCACATCCGCCACCGTCCCCAGGGCGACCAGGTCGAGCAGTTCCGCCAGATTGGGCTCGCCGCCCGCACGACCGCCAAACCAGCCGCTGTCACGCAGCCTGGCACGCAACGCGAGCAGCACATAGAATGCGACCCCGACCCCCGCGAGATGCTTGCTCGGAAAGCCATCCCCCGGCAGGTTGGGATTGACGATGGCATCGGCCGCCGGCAGCCGCTCTCCGGCCAGGTGATGGTCGGTCACCAGTACCCGGATACCACGGGACCGGGCTGCTTCCACGCCCTCGATGCTGGAAATGCCGTTGTCCACCGTCACGATCAACTCGGGCCGCTGAGCGGCGGCGACCGCGACGATCTCGGGCGTCAGACCGTAGCCGTACTCGAAGCGGTTGGGGACCAGATAGCGAACGTCCGCTGTCCCCAGCGCGCGCAGCCCGCGCACCACCAGGGCCGAACTGGTGGCGCCGTCGGCATCGAAGTCGCCCACCACCACCACACGCCAACCGTCCCGCAACGCGGTCTCCAGCAGATCCACCGCCCGTCCCAGTCCGTCGAGACGGTCCATGGGGCAAAGGTGCTGAAAGCCGGTCTCCAGCTCATGGGACGAACGGACGTTGCGCGCGGCATAGATGCGACGGAGCAAGGGATCCAGATCCGCGCCCAGCGCCTCGACGGCACCGCTCGGCTGGCGACGAACGATCATCGGCGCCACCGGCTCAGCCCCGTGCCGCCAGTGGGCGCGGGCGATGCCACAGCCGCCAGGCGCTCAGCCGGCCGGCACGGTAGCGTCGACCGTTGCAGGGGAGAATCTCCAAGCAGGTCAGTCGGCCCCGCGCCAGAGCCTCGGCCAGCGGTGCCAGCCAGGTACGCTCGAGCGCCTCGACCGCCTGCACCCAGCCATCCAGGTCGTCATACAGAACCTTGCTGTGCAACTGGTCCAGCACCACCAGGTGCGCACCGGGTTCGGCCCGTGCCAGCCAGTCCCGGGCGCCCGCCGGCCGATCCGAGCGCTCAACGCCGGCCAGAGTCGCCAGTCCCATCGCCAGAGGATCGTCGCTCCAGACCCGCCGCCAGGATGCCGCCGGGAGCTGCGGCAGGCGCCCTCCACCCCAGAACCAGACGCTGTTGATGGTCGGTCGCCCCTGGGAGTCCCGGGCAGCATTGACGGGCTGATCATGGAACAACATCTGCACTTCGTTCAACACCCGGTGCCAGTGGGTGCCATCCTTCCCGGCAGGCAGGTAGGGGTCGATGTGGTGGCCGATCACGCGCGTCACCGGGGTCGTCTGCACGCCCACAGCCTGCTCGGTACGCACATACCAGCGGCCTGGCACCGGCGCCTCCAGGCGCCAGCCGTCGTCCGCTTCGTACAATGCCCTCAGCTGAGTCAGCAGGGCATCGGCCTCGTCCGGCTCGATGTCCAGGGCGCGGCTGTCGAACAGAACCAGACGGCTCTGGTCGGCCCGCAGATGAACGGGATCGACCCGCAGCCACCAGCCGCGATCGCGCTCACCGGTATCGGCCAACCGGGTAATGGCCGCAAGCGGCAAAGCGGCCTCCGGGCCCTGCAATCCGAACAGCTCGCACAGCGTGGCCTCGAAGCCCTCTGCGAGCCCGTCGTCCCGGTGGGCACGCGCCAGCAGGCGTTCGGTCGCCGGCGCCGCCGGCCGCGGGAATCCGGGCAACCCCATGCCCTGCAGTGGCCCCAGCAGGCCCGGCACCACCACGGTCAATGTACGCATGGCTCTGCCCATCTCTCGGACCTATAAATAACAGCAAATAACATATGTAACTCATTGTTATTATTATTGTTACTGTTACTGTTACTTATACTAGCACAAATAAGCCGTGCTTAAGGTTCCCCTCGGCAGCTGACTCGGGTACCCGGCCAACACCCGCCGCTCGCGCCGGATGCCGACCCCGACCGCCCTCCTCCGTCAACGACACGGGACGTCCCGCGGAGGGCGCTCATCAATCCGGCAGATTGCTCAGGATCGCCGCTTTCACGGCGCCCAGCTCGGCGTCGACGGTCTGCATCGCGCCGGCGCTCTGCTGGATAGCCGTATCGGGATCCTTCAGACCATGGCCGGTCAGGGTGCAGACCACGCTGCTGCCTTCGGGAATCCGTCCGGACTGGATGTCCCGCAGCGCCCCCGCCAGGGAAGTGGCCGATGCCGGCTCGCAGAATACGCCCTCGGACCGGGCCAGCAGCTTCTGGGCGGCGAGAATCTCTTCATCGCTGCACTCGTCGAACCAGCCCCCGGACTCTTCCTTCACCTTCCACGCGTAGTCCCAGGACTGGGGGTGGCCGATGCGGATGGCGGTGGCGACGGTTTCCGGGTTGTCCACCATATGGCCGCGCAGGAAGGGGGCGCTGCCGGCCGCCTGGTAACCCACCATGGTGGGTCGGTTGCCGACCACGGCGCCGCCGGCATACATGCAATGTCCCTTGCAGAAAGCACAGGCACCGGTGACATGGTCTCCCGAGGCGGACGAGTACTCGCAATAGCCGATCCAGTGGGCGGTGATGTTGCCGGCATTGCCCACCGGCAGGCAGTGGTAGTCCGGCGCCCGCCCCAGCTCTTCGACGATTTCGAAGGCGGCCGTCTTCTGACCCTGCAACCGGAACGGATTGATGGAATTGACGATGGTCACCGGCGCCTCTTCGGCCACTTCCTTGACCAGCTGCATACCGGCGTCGAAGTTGCCGCGGATCTGCAGCACCACGGCACCGTGCATCATCGCCTGAGCCAGCTTGCCCAGGGCGATCTTGCCTTCGGGAATCAACACGAAGGCGGTGATCCCGGCGCGTGCCGCATAGGCGGCCGCCGACGCGGAGGTGTTGCCGGTGGAGGCACAGATCACCGCCCGGCTGCCCTCTTCGACAGCCTTGGTGACCGCCATGGTCATGCCCCGGTCCTTGAACGATCCGGTGGGGTTGAGGCCTTCGAACTTCACGTAGATGTCCACGTCCTTGCCCAGCCGGCGCGGTATGTTGTTCAGCCGGATCAGTGGCGTATTGCCTTCCCCGAGACTGATGATGCGCGTGTCATCGTGGACCGGCAGCCGGTCCCGGTATTTGTCGATCAGGCCGGTGTAGCGGGGTCGGAATGGCATCGGACGGATTCCCTTTCTGAGGCTATATATAGATTAATATATCAGTGCATTAAAGCATGTATTTCATGCTTTGAATGCGGTTTTGGCGGTCAATTGCCGCTGAGCGGTTCCATGCGGATGCGGGTGATCGTACCCTGCACCGCGTCCAGCACCTCCATGCGGGCGATGGCCTGATTCATCTGCCGCTCCTTCACCGCCCGCGTAAGCAGGATGATGGGCACGTCGTTGGCACCGGGCGCCGGCTCTTTCTGGAGGATAGCCTCGATACTGATCTCCAACTCCCCGAGGATGCGGGTGATCTCGGCCAGTACGCCGGGCCTGTCGTCCACCTGCATGCGCAGGTAATACGCCGTCTCCACCTCGTCGATGGGCAGGATGGGCAGATCCGAAAGGGCGTCGGACTGGAAGGCGAGGTGCGGCACCCGGTTCCCGGGATCCACGGTCAGCGCACGCACCACGTCCACCAGGTCCGCCACCACCGAGGAGGCCGTTGGCTCGGCGCCGGCGCCGGGGCCGTAGTAGAGGGTCGGGCCGACCGCATCGCCCATCACCAGCACGGCGTTCATGACGCCGTCCACATTGGCAATCAGCCGCCGGTAGGGAATCAGCGTGGGGTGCACCCGCACTTCCACCCCTTCCGGGGTGTGCCGTGCCATGCCCAAGTGCTTGATGCGATAGCCGAGCTGGTCGGCATAGCTCACATCGTCGCGGGTGATATGACTGATCCCTTCGGTGTAGATCTTTTCGAACTGCAGAGGAATCCCGAAAGCGATGGAGGCCAGAATGGTCAACTTGTGGGCCGCATCGATGCCCTCCACGTCGAAGGTGGGGTCCGCCTCGGCGTAGCCGAGGCGCTGGGCCTCGTCCAGTACGTCCTCGAAGGTCCGGCCCTTGTCCCGCATCTCCGTGAGGATGAAGTTGCCGGTGCCGTTGATGATGCCCGCCAGCCATTCGATCTGGTTGCCGGTCAGCCCTTCGCGGATCGCCTTGATGATGGGCACCCCGCCGGCAACCGCCGCCTCGAAGGCCACCACCACCCCTTTTTCCTGGGCAGCGGCGAAAATCTCGTTGCCGTAGAGCGCGATCAGGTGCTTGTTGGCGGTAACCACATGCTTGCCGTTTTCGATCGCGCGCATCACCAGCTCGCGGGCCGGTTCGGTCCCGCCGATCAGTTCCAAAATGATCTGCACGTCCGGCTGGTCCACCACCGCGAAGGGGTCATCAGTCAGCTCGATGCCGCTGGTGTCGCAGATGCGCGAGCGTTCCAGGTCACGGGCCGCGGCGTGGGTCACATGGATCGCGCGCCCGGCCCGCCGGGTAATCTCCTCGGCGTTGCGGCGCAGCACGTTGATGGTGCCGCCACCGACGGTACCCACTCCCAGCAGACCCACCTTTACCGGCTTCAACAAGTCTATTCCCCCATCCCAGCAGCCTGTTTCTGATCCCGGCGGAACATGTCGCGGATACCGCGAATCGCCTGCCGGGTGCGGTGTTCGTTTTCGATCAGGCCGAACCGCACGTGGTCGTCACCGTAGGCGCCGAACCCGATACCCGGGGACACGGCCACCTTGGCGTCGGCCAGCAACTTCTTGGAGAACTCCAGGGAGCCCAGGTGACGGTAGGGCTCCGGAATCGGCGCCCACACGAACATGGTGGCCTTGGGCTTGTCCACCGCCCAGCCAATGGCGTTGAGCCCGTCGCACAAGGTATCACGGCGGCTGCGGTAGTTGGCCACGATGCTCGAAACGCAGTCCTGCGGTCCTTCCAGGGCGGTGATGGCAGCCACCTGAATCGGTGTGAACATGCCGTAATCCAGATAAGACTTCATGCGCGCCAGGGCCGCCACCAGGGTCTGATTCCCGCACATGAACCCCACCCGCCAGCCGGGCATGTTGTAGCTCTTGGACAGGGAGTAGAACTCCACCGCCACATCGGTGGCGCCGGGCACCTGCAGGATCGACGGCGCGGTGTAACCATCGAACACCAGGTCGGCGTATGCCAGATCGTGCACCACCCAGATCTCGTTCTCCCGGGCGATGGCTATCACCTTCTCGAAGAACTCCAGATCCACGCACTGGGTGGTGGGATTGGCCGGAAAATTGAGCACCAGCATCTTGGGACGCGGCCAGGAGTCCTTGATCGCCTTGTCCAGTTCGGCGAAGAAGTCCACGTCCGGCGTAAGCGGCACGTGGCGGATGTCGGCTCCCGCAATCACGAACCCGTAGGGATGGATCGGGTAGGCCGGGTTGGGCACCAGCACTGCGTCACCGGGACCCATGGTGGCCAGCGCCAGGTGCGCCAGCCCCTCCTTGGAGCCGATGGTCACGATAGCCTGGGTCTCGGGATCCAGCGTCACATCGTAACGGCGCTTGTACCACTGGCAGATGGCCCGGCGCAGGCGCGGAATGCCCCGCGACAGGGAATAACGGTGGGTATCGTTGCGCTGGGCCGCTTCGACCAGCTTATCGACGATATGGGCCGGCGTCGGCTGATCCGGATTGCCCATACCGAAATCGATGATGTCCTCCCCGCGGGCACGGGCCTTGGCCTTCAACTCGTTGACGATATTGAAGACATAGGGAGGAAGACGTTTGATGCGTGGAAATTCGTCGAACAAGTTGGCGATCGCCCATCTAGTAAGATCCAGACCGAAGGGCGGAACGCATCCCGCCACCCGAGCCGCACGGTCCACGATAAAGGGAGGCTCCGGAACCAGTCCCTTCGAACCGACTGACCGGGACACCTCGCAGCCCCGGGAACACCGGCTGACCGGCGACCCAGACACCCCATCCGACCATGCCACCCTTGCGGGTTTACCGGCACCGCCCGACCCTTTATGGAATATGCAGGCTAAACCTCGAAACCTTACTGGGGGCGCGTTTTACTGTCAATTGGTGGCCGCTGTACGGTCGCCGGATGATGGGCTATCTTACCCCACATGCGATTTGCCCAGGATACCGTCAGCGGCGCGAATATCGTTCGCGCCTACACCGAAGGCGAGCTCACCATCAACCAGGAGGTGGTGCGCAGCAGCGTGGTGGTCATGCCCGAGCGCCTGATCCGGGACTGGGCGCCGGAATCAGTCGACGACCTGGAGGAAGACCATGTGGCGGAACTGGCGGCGCTGGGGGTAGAGATCGTGCTGATCGGCACCGGTCGACATCAGCGCTTTCCCCCACTCCGGCTTATCGCGCCCCTGACGGCGCAAGGCATCGGTGTGGAGGTCATGGATACGGCCGCCGCCTGCCGGACCTACAACATCCTGTTGTCCGAGGATCGCAGCGTCGCCGCCGCTTTGTTCATGATCTGAGCGGCGCCAGCTGACTCACTTGAACAGCGAGTCGGGCGAGAACCCTTCGCTCTCCAGTATCTGCCGCAGCCGCCGCAGCGCGTCCATCTGGATCTGGCGCACACGCTCGCGGGTCACACCGATTTCGTTGCCCACCTCTTCCAGGGTGGAGATCTTGTGGCCGTGCAGCCCGAAGCGACGTTCCACCACCTCGCGCTGCTTGTCGTTGAGCTTGACCAGCCATTCCTCCAAGTTTGAGTAGACGTCATCATCCTGGAGCACTTCCGAAGGATCTGGATTGTTCTCGTCGGGAATCGCATCCAGGAGGGATTTCTCCGACTCCTTGCCGATGGGCACATCCACCGACGTGACACGCTCGTTGAGGCCGAGCATGCGCTTGACCTCCTCCAGCGGGCGGTCGAGCAGATGGGCGACTTCCTCGGCGGTGGGTTCATGGTCCAGACGCTGCGCCAGCTGGCGGGCCGCCCGCAGGTAGACGTTGATCTCCTTGACCACGTGAATAGGCAATCGGATGGTGCGGGTCTGATTCATGATTGCCCGCTCGATGGTCTGGCGTATCCACCAGGTGGCGTAGGTCGAAAAGCGGAAACCCCGTTCCGGATCGAACTTTTCCACCGCGCGGATGAGGCCGAGGTTGCCTTCTTCGATGAGATCCAGCAGCGCGAGCCCGCGGTTCATGTAGCGCCGCGCGATCTTCACCACCAGCCGCAGATTGCTCTCGATCATGCGCTTGCGCGCCCCGTCGTCACCCCGCTGGGCGCGACGGGAATAGTAGACCTCTTCTTCGGCACTCAACAGCGGCGAAAAACCGATTTCGCTCAAATACAGCCGCGTGGCGTCCAGATGCTCGTCGGGGAAATCGCCCGGCGCGAAGACCTGCTGCTTGGATGCGCCGTCTCCGTCACCAGCGCTCGTCCCTGACGAACCATCGGATTCCGTCGCCAACTCTTCCCGTTCAATATCCATTTGACCGTCCGTCTCCTTACCGCCGTGTCCGCGCGTACGACGTTTCGCCATCCGCCACCTCCTGGGCCATCACCGGATACTGATACCGCAACCGTCCTCAAGATCCGCCTACGCCACCACCCGCCGCAACACCATACTGGCTCAGCGTTTGGGCAGGTACCGCAACGGATTCACCGGCTTGCCGTCACGCCGGATCTCGAAATGCAGCGCGACCCGATCAGTGCCTGAACTACCCATTTGGGCGATCACCTGTCCTCCGTGCACACGCTCACCTTCTTTCACAAGAAGCTTGCTGTTGTTCGCGTAAGCACTGAGGTAATCCTTGTTGTGCTTAACGATGATAAGACGACCGTATCCGACAAGTCCACTCCCGCTGTAAACCACCCGGCCGGCGGCCGCCGCACGTACGGGCTGGCCCAGCCGACCGCCCAGGGTGATGCCCTTTTTCCCAATGGCGTCAGGGTCATAGCCCTTGACCAGGGGCCCGCTGGTTGGCCATTGCCAATGCAATGACCCCGCGCTATGGACAGGGCTTTCGGATTCGGAGTCTGATGTGCTGCCAGGCCTGCGGGCCGCCGCCCGCCGGGGGGACTGGCAGGACTCCGGACTGTGGAGGCAGGAGCGCGCAGCCGCAGGCGCTGACCGACATAGATCGTGTACGGCGGGGTGATGCCATTCCAGCGGGCAAGGTCGTGATAGTCGTCCCCGTACTGCCAGGCGATCGAATACAGAGTATCGCCGCTGCGCACGGTGTAGTCGCCCGACCGCGGCGAGGACTCGCGGACCCGAGCCCCCGTAGTGGAAAGATCGCCCACCGGCGCCCGCACCGGCTGTCCCCCGCAGGCAGTCAACAGCAGCAGCACTGCCGCCAGGGCCGCGGCGAACGGTGCGCGGCTGTCGATCAACGCCGCAGCAGGAAATAGCCAACCACGCTGGCGATCACTATCACCCATCCCAATCGTTCGATATAGATTCGCAGCAGCTGTTCCATGCGGGGTCCCCCCCAGGCGAGCAGGCTGGCAACGAGAAAGAAGCGTGCTCCCCGCCCCACGACGGAGGCAAACGCGAACGGCAGCAGCGGCATCGCCAGGCTGCCTGCTGCAATGGTGAAAACTTTATAGGGAATGGGCGAAAATCCGGCTACCAGTACCGCCCAGAAACCCCAATCCTGGAACCAGGCCCGTGCACGCAGGTAGCCGGACCAGTAGCCGGCATCGTGGATCAGCGGTTCGACCGCGTCCAGTGCCAGATGCCCGATCAAATAGCCGAACAGCCCCCCGGCCGCGGACGCCACTGTCGCCAGTGCCGCAAAACGGGCCGCCCGTGCCGGCCGGGCCAGGCTCATGGGTGCCAGCATGACGTCGGGTGGAATGGGAAAAAAGGACGCCTCCGCGAAACTCAGGCCGGCCAGGTACCAGGGTGCGTGGGGATGCCGGGCCCAGACCATTACCCGGTCGTACAGACGTTGAAACAATCCCATCAGGCGGCTCCGTTGCGCAGCGGAACGAAGCTGACCCGCTCCAGATCCACCCGTTCATAGACCCTCTCGCGGCGCGTCACCACCACCAGCTTCTGGGTGTCGTGGGTGCCTACCGGCATGATAAGACGACCACCCAGGGCCAACTGGCTGAGCAGGGCCTCCGGAATATCCGCGGAGCCGGCGGTCACCACGATCGCATCGAACGGCGCCGCTTCCGGCCATCCCCAGCTGCCGTCGCTGTGGGTAAGACGCACGTTGCGCAGCCCCAGCAGACGCAGTCGCTGTCGCGCCTGGTCCAGCAACGCCCGGATGCGCTCCACGCTGTACACCTTGGACACCAGGCGCGCCAGCACCGCCGACTGATAGCCGGAGCCGGTACCGACCTCCAGAACCTTCTCCGGGACGTTTCCGCCGATCACCAGCTCACTCATGCGGGCTACCGTATAGGGCTGGGAGATGGTCTGTCCGTGACCGATGGGCAGCGCAGTCTCTTCGTAGGCGCGGCTAGCCAGTGCTTCGTCCACGAACAGATGCCGCGGCGTGGTACTGATCACTTCCAGGACCGTAGGATCCTGGATGCCGGCCGAGCGCAGGCGTTCCACCAGCCGATCGCGCGTGCGCTGGGACGTCATGCCGATGCCGTGGATCATGGATCTCACCGGGATGTTTCCGAGGCACCCGGCGCACCCGACGTCCGGGCACCGCTCGGGCATGCTGCTGCAGTCATCGTTTCATCGCCCTAGCGCCCCTGCAACCAGCCAGCCACCTTGTCCAGGGCGTCATAGCGCGTGAGATCCACCTGGATGGGGGTAATGGAAACATAGCCGTTGCGCACCGCGTGGAAATCGGTCCCCGCACCGGCATCCTGCTCGCCACCGGGCGGTCCGACCCAGTAGATCGGACGTCCGCGGGGATCGCGGCTCTTCACCACCGGCTCGGACTTGTGACGGTGTCCCAGGCGGGTCGCCTGCCATCCCGCCAGTTCATCCCAGGGCAGATCGGGCACGTTCACATTGAGGATGGTGTCCGCGGGAAGGGGATCGGCCTTGAGCCGCTCGACCAGTTCCACTGCCACCTGTGCGGCGGTCTGGAAGTGCACCGGCTGTGAAGAAGCCAACGACACGGCCACCGCAGGCAAACCCAGGAACCGACCCTCCATCGCAGCGGCCACCGTCCCCGAATACAACACGTCGTCCCCCAGGTTGGCGCCGGCATTGATGCCCGAGACCACCATGTCGGGCTCCTGCTCCAACAGCCCGGTGATGGCCAGGTGCACACAGTCGGTGGGGGTGCCATCCACCCGCACGAATCCGTCTTCGGTACGCGTGGCCCGCATCGGATGGTCCAGGGTCAGGGAATTGCTGGCGCCGCTGCGGTCGCGATCGGGCGCCACCACCGTTATGGTTGCAATACGGACAAGGGCTTCCGCCAGACAGCGGATGCCAGGGGCCTGAAAGCCGTCGTCATTGCTGATCAATATATGCATGGTGCTTCGGTCAGATGCCGCATACCGGGCAGCCGGCATGGCGCCATTACTATACACTGGAACGCTGCGCACCCCCAGCCGGGCTTGCTCCCCTTGGGCAGCCGCAGCGGGTCCCGTATACTGATTCAGTTTCCTCCACGGACCGGTTGAGGCCGTCGATCATGTCCGCACGCCGCAAACCCAGCCAGGCTGATATCGAGTTGTTTCGCCAGGCGGTTGGGCCGGTCACGCCGCTGGTGCACGACAAAACGGACCCGCACCGCCCGGCGCCACCGCCGGAGCCGACCTTCACCCGCAAAGACGAAGTCCGGGTGCTGGCGGACCTGCTGTCGGATGACTTCGAACCGGCCGATTTGGAAACCGGCGAGGAGCTCTGGTACGTACGGGCCGGACTGCAGCGCAGCCTGCTGCGCAAGCTGCGCCGCGGCCAGTTCGCCGTCGGCGCCGAGCTTGACCTCCACGGACACACCGTGGTTGCCGCCCGCGGCGCCATCAGCCAGTTTCTGCACCGTTCTTCGGCGGCGCGGATCCGCTGCGTACGGATCATCCACGGCAAGGGCCGCGGCTCACACCAACGCCTGCCCGTGCTCAAGCACAAGGTGAACAACTGGCTGCGGCAACGGGACGAGGTGCTGGCATTCTGCTCCGCGCGCCCCGTGGACGGGGGCACCGGCGCCGTCTACGTGCTGCTGCGGCGCCCACGCTGAGCTGCCCGTATGGACGACCGGCAGGGCGCCTCCCGCCCGTCAGCCCGGGCGGCCGGCTCCGCGACCCGTTCCCTGATCACCCCGGTGGCGTGTACGTCAGACGGTGGTTGGGCTGAACACCGCGAAGCCCAACAGATATCGCCGGACAGGTCCCAAGGGTGGGGCCTGTCCGGCTTCTCTTCGATCAGCCCGACCTACCGTCCGGAGAGGGCACGGCTGACATCGCCGTCAGTCAGTCGAGGTCGGCAGGCTCGGCGACCAGTTCCCTGATCACGGCGGTGGCGAAAGCGCCACGCGTGAGGGCGAACTCAAGGCACAGGTCGTCACCCTCGTGGCGCCATCGCAGATCGCCCGCCCGCAGGCGCAGCGCGCGCCGTTCCTGATCCATCCCGGCCCGCTCCAGCCCGGCGCGGAAAAGCGCCCAGGGCTGCAGTACCGCCGTTTCGAGTTCCAGAGCCTGCCCGCTGAGCCCCGGTCTGCCCCGCCCCCATAGAGGACCGGTGGGATGGATCTCCAGCTTCATCAGGCGCTCGTCCAGTTGGGTGTCATCAGGTTCCGGTACGAACCAGCCGTGGCTGGCATCCGGCTGCAGCACATCGCCCGCAACGAACCGATCCCAACTGCCATCCCGCACGCGCGCCGCCAGTACCTGGTTGAACAACCACGAGCGCGCCGCAGACAGGTACAGGCCCCGTCGATGGCGGTCCACGCGCCCCAGTGTGCCGGCAAACAGGGCGTGCGCTGCATCCAGATTGGCCCCGCCGTGCCCGAAGCGCTGCGGACCAAAGTAGTTGGGAACCCCGCGCGCCGAGATCTGCTGCAGGCGTTCTTCCAGAACTGTCCGGTCACCCGTCACCCCACGCACGCGCAGAGTGAACCGGTTGCCGCGCAGTGCGCCGCGACGTAACTTGCGGCCATGACGGGCATGGCGCACGATCGTCACCCCCTGGCAATCGAATCCCGCCCAATCCGGCTCACCGCCGCCCGGCAAATGAACGGAAAACCATTGTTCGGTGACGGCGTTCCGGTCCTTCAGGCCCGCATAGCTCACCTGCGAGGCGGGCACACCTGCATGCCGCGCCAGCTGCCGCGCCACCCAGTCAGTATTGGCATTGCTTTTGCGCACCCACAGCCAGACATGTTCGCCGCTGCCTTCCGGCTCGCAGACAGGCATCTCCCTGACCTGAAAGTCTTCCGGCCGGCTGCGCAGGGTGCCGCGCGACGCCGGCACGCCGAATGCGAAGGGCAACTCCCGAAATGAATGCTGTGCAGGCGATTCCATCGTATCAACGGCGGGACTATAGAGAGTCAATCCGGATTGCGGACAACCGGCGCGCATCCCGGGCGGGATTCAGCCGGCGGGCTCATCCAGCAACGCAACCGCGAAGGCTGCAATACCCTCCTCGCGGCCGGTAAAACCCAGGTGTTCGGTGGTGGTGGCTTTCACGCTGACGCGCTCCACCGCCATTCCAAGATCCTCTGCCAGCGTACCGCGCATGGCGTCAACGTACGGCGCAAGACGCGGCACCTGGGCCACCACCGTGGCGTCGATGTTGCTTGCCCGCAGCCCCAGCGCCTGGAGCTTGCCGGTCACCCGGCGCAGCAGGATGCGGCTGTCTATGCCTTCCAGGCTGGGGTCGGTGTCGGGAAAATGGCTGCCGATGTCCCCCAGGCCCGCAGCGCCCAGCAGGGCATCGCATACCGCATGGAGCAGCACGTCCCCGTCGGAATGGGCCGCCAGACTGCGGTCGTACGCGACGTGGACACCGCCCAACATCAGTCGGCCGCCATCGCGGAAGGCGTGGGCATCGAAACCCTGTCCGATTCTCATAGGCGCTCCTGGGTACGCAGGAAGAACTCGGCCAGCGCGACATCTTCCGCACGTGTGATCTTGATGTTGTCCCCGTGCCCTTCGACCAGCCGCGGCGCGGCGCCGGCCAGTTCCATGGCCGACGCCTCATCGGTAACCGCCAGGCCGCGCGTCTTTGCCACGCTCAGCGCGTCGGTCAACGCGCCCAAGCGAAACATCTGCGGAGTCAGGGCGTGCCAGAGATGACTGCGCTCCACCGTGGCCGCCACTCTGCCGTCGCTCCGCGACCGCTTCATGGTGTCGCGTACGGGCACAGCGAGCAGTCCGCCGACAGGGTCGTCCTGCAACTCGCCGATGAGACGGCCAAGATCGGCGGCGCGCAGGCAGGGTCGGGCCGCATCGTGAACCAGCACCCAGTCATCGGATCCGGCGTGTTCGGCAACCACATGCAGGGCATTGAGCACCGAATCGCAGCGCTCCGCCCCGCCAGGCGCCCGCAGCAGCCGGCGCCCCGCCGGTGCCTGCAGCGATGACCAGTGGGAGTCATCCGCCGCCAGCGCGACCACCGCCGCGCCGACCCGCGCATCGGCGAACAGGCAGTCCAGGGAATGTTCCAGGACGGTCTTTGCGCCCAATCGAAGATACTGTTTGGGGACCGCCGCCCCCATCCGCCGGCCAGCGCCGGCGGCAGGTATCACCGCCCAACAGTTCATGGCCAGCGCGCTGCGACGGGTATCACTTCGAGTTGCCCTTTGCCTGCTGGGGATCGGGCACCTCCACCACCTGGTAGAAGGTCTCGCCTTTCTTGATCATGCCGAGCTCCGTACGGGCGCGCTCCTCGATAGCCGCCAGCCCGTGTTTGAGATCACGGACCTCCGCATCGAGGGCCTTGTTGCGCTCGGCAAGCCTGGCGTTTTCGCGGGACTGTCTGGCCACCGCCACGTTCAGCCGGTGGACGTCGCCAAAACTGCCGGCACCAATCCATAGCGAGTACTGCAGCGCACCCAGCAGCGCTACCAACAGTACGATCAGCCAGCGCATGGGAGATGGCCGCGCCGGTCCCCCGCTCAGCCCGCCAATTGTTTGTTGAAGGCGCCACGGCCGGCGTATACGCCGGTTTCATTCAACGCCTCTTCGATGCGGATCAGCCGGTTGTATTTTGCCACGCGATCCGAACGCGATAGGGATCCGGTCTTGATCTGGGTAGCCTGGGTGGCCACCGCAAGGTCGGCGATGGTGACATCCTCGGTTTCCCCGGAGCGATGGGAGACCACCGCGCTGTAGCCGGCCGCCGCCGCCATGTCGATGGCTTCCAGGGTCTCGGTAAGTGTGCCGATCTGATTGGGCTTGATAAGAATGGAATTGGTGACGCCCTTGTCGATACCTTCCTTGAGGATGGCGGTATTGGTCACGAACAGGTCATCGCCTACCAGCTGCACACGCCCGCCCAGGCGGTCGGTGAGCAGCTTCCAGCCCTCCCAGTCGCCCTCGGCCATGCCATCTTCGATGGACAGGATCGGATACTTGTCCACCCAGGCGGCCAGATAGTCCACGAACTCCGCCGCGCTGAAATCCCTGCCCTCGGACGCCAGCACATAACGCCCGTCGCGATAGAACTCCGAGCTGGCAGCGTCGATACCCAGGAAGATTTCCTCCCCGGCCCGGTAGCCCGCCTTCCCGATCGCTTCGAGGATAACCTCGATGGCCGCCTCGTTGGACGGCAGGTTAGGCGCAAATCCGCCCTCGTCGCCCACGGTGGTGGTCATGCCCCGCTCCGACAGCACCTTCTTGAGGGCGTGGAACACTTCAGCCCCGTAGCGCACCGCTTCACGCAGACTGGGGGCACCCACCGGCAGAATCATGAACTCCTGCAGGTCCACGCTGTTGTCCGCGTGGGCCCCGCCGTTGAGAATGTTCATCATGGGAACCGGCAACTGATAGGGCCCCTTAGGGGCGAGATATGCGTACAGCTCCACGCCGGTCGCCGCCGCCGCCGCATGGGCGCAGGCCAGGGACACTGACAAGATGGCGTTGGCGCCCAAGCGGCCCTTGTTGTCCGTGCCGTCCAGTTCGATCAGCGCGCGATCGATGGCCGCCTGTTCATTCACATCCCTGCCGACCAGCGCCGGCCGGATCACGTCGTTGACGTTGCCCACGGCATCCAACACGCCCTTGCCCCCGTAGCGGCCCTTGTCGCCGTCGCGCAACTCCACCGCCTCGCGGGTGCCGGTGGAAGCGCCGGAGGGCACCGAGGCCCGGCCCCGCTCGCCTGAGTCCAGGAGCACATCCGCCTCAACGGTCGGATTGCCACGCGAGTCCAGGATCTCCCGCGCGCGAATATCTTGGATCTTCGGCATTTTTTCTCCATTCTACCGATAGTTAAGAATCATTTGTAATGTAAACACTTACCAATATTCACGCTCACCTTCGACCCATCAGACCGTTCTCCGGGAAGCCCTGCCGCTTGACCAGCCCGTCGATCCCGATCAGGGTTTCCAGCAGTTCGCCCAGCTGTCCGAGCGGCCACGCATTGGGACCGTCGCTGAGCGCCTGGTCCGGATTGGGATGGGTTTCCATGAACAGACCGGCAACCCCGGCGGCCACGGCAGCCCTTGCCAGTACCGGCACGAACTCGCGCTGTCCGCCCGAGCGGCTTCCCTGGCCACCCGGCAACTGCACCGAGTGGGTGGCGTCGAATACCACCGGGCAGCCGGTATCGCGCATCACAGCCAGCGCCCGCATATCCGAGATCAGGTTATTGTACCCGAACGACACGCCGCGCTCGCACACCAGGATCTGCTCGTTGCCGGTGGCACAGGCCTTGTCCGCCACATTCTTCATGTCCCACGGCGCCAGGAACTGGCCCTTCTTGATGTTCACGGGCCGGCCCTGGCTGGCCACGTTCTGAATGAAGTTGGTCTGCCGGCACAGAAAAGCGGGGGTCTGCAGCACATCGACCACCGAGGCCACCTCGGCCAGGGGCGTGTCCTCGTGCACGTCCGTGAGCACCGGCACGCCGATCTGCTCCCTGACCCGCTCCAGGATGCGCAGCCCCTGCTCCATACCGGGACCGCGGAAACTCTGGTGGGACGAGCGGTTGGCCTTATCGAAGGAGGACTTGTAGATGAAGGGAATCCCCAGCCTGGCGGTGAGCTCCTTGAGCTGACCGGCAGTGTCCAGGGCAAGCTGCTCGCTTTCGATAACGCACGGACCGGCGATCAGAAACAGGGGCTTGTCGAGCCCCACGGAAAAACCACACAGATCCATGATCTAGAACCCCTGAGGAAAGGATGGCCTGCGCGCCGGACGGCACTCCGGAGCCACCCGATCAGGCATCGGCATGGGCCGTCGTACCGCGTTCCGGCGCCTCAATGGCGTGCCCGGCGCGATAGTCCCGCGCGGCCCGGATGAACCCCGAGAACAAAGGATGGCCGTAACGGGGCGTCGAGGTGAATTCCGGATGGAACTGGCAGGCCAGAAACCAGGGATGATCCTTCAGTTCGATCACTTCCACAAGTGTCGCATCCATGGACATCCCGGACACTGTCAGACCGGACGCTTCCAGCACATCCCGGTAGCGGTTGTTGAATTCAAAGCGGTGTCGATGGCGTTCCACGATGACGTCCTTGCCGTAAAGGCGGTGGGCCAGCGTATCCGGCTGCAGGCGGCACTGCTGCGCCCCCAACCGCATGGTGCCGCCCAGGTCGGAGGCCTCGCTGCGCCGCTCCACGGTGCCCTCGTCGGTCATCCATTCGGTAATCAGAGCCACCACCGGATTGGCACAGTGCTTCTTGAACTCGGTGCTGTGGGCATCGTCCAGTCCGGCGACATTGCGCGCATATTCGATGACCGCCACCTGCATGCCCAGGCAGATCCCGAGATAGGGAACCCGATGTTCGCGAGCATACTGCACCGCGCCGATCTTGCCTTCCACGCCGCGCTCTCCGAAGCCACCCGGCACCAGAATCGCATCCGCGCCCTCCAGCACAGCCACGCCCTCGCGCTCGATAACTTCCGAATCCACGTAACGGATGGAGACCTTGGTGCGGGTGTGAATGCCTGCGTGGATCAGCGCTTCGGACAGGGACTTGTAGGACTCGGTCAGGTTGACGTACTTGCCCACCATGGCCACCGTCACTTCCGCATCCGGGTGCTCCATATCGCGCACCACCTGTTCCCACTCGTGCAGATCGGCCGGCGGCACGGACAGGTGCATTTTTTCCACCACGATGTCGTCCAGGTGCTGCGCGTGCAATAGCAGGGGGATCCGGTAGATGCTGTCCACGTCGATGGCGGAGATGACGGCGCGCTCTTCCACATTGGTGAACAACGCGATTTTGCGCCGCTCTTCGGCCGGCAGGGCGCGGTCGGCACGGCACAACAGAATGTCCGGCTGGATGCCGATGGAGCGCAGTTCCTTCACCGAGTGCTGGGTCGGTTTGGTCTTCACCTCGCCGGCGGCGGCGATATAGGGCAGCAGGGTAAGGTGCATGAACAGCGCTCGGTCATGCCCCAGTTCCACGCCCATCTGCCGGATGGCTTCCAGGAAGGGCAACGACTCGATATCGCCGACCGTGCCGCCGATTTCCACCATCGCGACATCGGCGTCGTCCGCGGCCCGCACGATGGAGCTCTTGATCTCGTCGGTGATATGGGGAATGACCTGCACGGTACCCCCCAGATAATCCCCCCGGCGTTCCTTGCGGATGACGCTCTCGTAGATCTGGCCGGTGGTGAAATTGTTGCGCTTGGTCATGGTGGTGCGCACGAAACGCTCGTAGTGACCAAGGTCGAGATCGGTTTCGGCACCGTCGTCGGTGACAAAGACCTCGCCATGCTGAAACGGACTCATGGTCCCCGGATCCACATTGATGTAGGGATCCAGCTTCAGCATGGTGACCTTCAAACCACGGGCTTCGAGGATGGCGCCCAGGGAGGCGGCGGCAATGCCTTTGCCCAAAGAGGACACGACACCGCCGGTAATAAAGATGAATCGGGTCATTCGAATCCGGCCAGCAGGAGAGTGACGAGAATCGTCACGAGACGGGACTACACGTTACCAGATCGAACCCCATTGAACAATCGCCGCGCCCTTTCGGCCGTGCGCCGCCAACCTCAGGCGTGCTGGCCCCACCGACTCCATCGAAGCACCAGGCCCGGCTCACCGCCCATGGCCTGAAACCCATCGCATACCCAGAACCCGGCGACCGCGCCCAGTTCACCGTCGACATAGACCAGCGGGATGCGTTCGCGCTCCCACGGCGGGACGCCCGCCTCCTGGAACAGCTTCTTCAATGCACGGCGATGAGTGCGTCCGGACGGCCTGAGCATCTCGCCGCCGCGCCGGAACCTGACACGAAGCCCCCCATCGAGGGCGAAGCGTGCGGCCAGCCCTGCCCCGGCGGTCGGCAGTGCTTCCAGAGTCCCCACCGCCGAGGGCAAATCCAGCGGCTGAGCGGGCTGCCAGCTGAATTCTGCCGCGGCATCGAACGCCGGCAGCCCGCTCAGGGCATACAATTGGTCACGGTAACGGCGAACCTCGCCGCCGTTCCACCGCACCAGCGGCCCGGCATCGCTACGCGCTTGCGCCATGTCCTGCAGGATATGACCCAACACCGCGGCCGGCGGCACCGCAAGCCCGCGATGGCGCAACCAGTACCGCAGCACATTGCGCTGGCGGGCCGGGGAAAAGGTCTTCAGCGGGCCCAACGCCAGGGTGCCTGGCGACACACCGCCGGCAGCCTCCAGGTCGGCGGCCGCCAGCGTATCCAGAAGCTCGGCGGTCTCGGCGCAGTGGCGGGCGCTGCGCGCCAGGCTGGCGGCTGCGGACGGCCAGCGGGCCCGCAGCCCCGGCAGGACATCGTGGCGCAGATAATTGCGGTCGTAGGCGGTGTCGGCGTTGCTGGGATCGTCGACCCAATCCAGCCCGCGGTCCTGTGCAAAGCGGCGCAGATCGGCCCGTCCCAGGCCCAGCATGGGTCGCACCAGGGTGCCGCCGGCGAGTGGTGCGACCAGGGGCATGGCAGCCAACCCGCGCGGGCCGCTGCCGCGCAGCAGTTGCAGCAGCAGGGTCTCCGCCTGATCGTCCTGATGGTGGGCACTGAGCACACAGTGCCCCGCCGGCAGCCACCGCCCCAGGCTTGCGTAGCGGGCCCGGCGGGCGGCGGCTTCCGGGCTCTCACCAGGGCTGGGCTCCGCATTCACACTGAGCTGCACGCAAGGCACGCCAAGTTGGCGGCAAACCCGGCTGCAATACCGTGCCCAGGCGGTCGAATCCGGGTTCAGACCGTGATCCACATGCACTGCACCCAACGGACCCGTGAGGTCGGCCCGCCGCTCGGCGAGCGCTTGGAGAAGGACCCGGGAATCGACGCCGCCGCTGAAGGCCACCCAGTAGCCGGGAGCGGCCGGTAGACGCTCGAGTACCCTCAGCACATGGTCGGCTACCGAAGACATGGGCGGATTGCGATGCGCCACGCGCAGGCGTCCGCTGCGACGGCGCGCAGCGAATCAGCGCTCGGTGAAATGGCCGTAGCCCATCAGACGCCGGTAACGTTGCTCCAGCAACTGCTCGGCGGGCAGCGGTTCGAGCGCATCGAGTTGCTGCAGCAGGGTCTGTTTGAGCGTTTCCGCCATGGTGTCAAGGTCACGATGCGCGCCGCCCAGGGGTTCCTCGACCACGCCGTCGACCAGTTCCAGCTCCCTCAGCCGCTCCGAGGTGATACCAAGGGCTTCGGCGGCATCCTGCGCCTTGTCAGCACTCTTCCAGAGGATCGATGCACAGCCTTCCGGCGAAATCACCGAATAGGTGCTGTACTTCAGCATCAGGACCCGATCGCCGACGCCGATGGCGAGGGCCCCGCCGGAACCGCCCTCGCCCACCACAGTGCATACCACCGGGGTGCGCAGCCGCGACATGATAAACAGACTGCGCGCGATCGCCTCGCTCTGGCCGCGCTCTTCGGCACCGATGCCCGGATACGCTCCCGGCGTGTCGATGAAAGTCAGCACCGGCAGCCCGAAACGCTCGGCGGTCTGCATCAGGCGCTGGGCCTTGCGGTAGCCTTCCGGGCGGGGCATGCCGAAATTGCGGTACAGTTTCTCTTTGGTATCACGGCCCTTCTGGTGCCCGATCACCATCACCGGCCTGCCTTCGAGGCGGGCGACGCCGCCGACGATCGCCGGGTCGTCTGCGAAACTGCGATCACCGTGCAGTTCTTCGAAATCGGTGAATACCCGCTCCAGATAATCCAGGGTATAGGGGCGCTGGGGATGGCGCGCCAGCTGTGCAATCTGCCAAGCGGAAAGGTTCGAGAAAATGGACTCCGTCAGCGTGCGGCTCTTGGCCTGCAGACGGCCGATTTCCTCGTTGATGTTGATCTCGGCATCGTCGCCTACGTAGCGCAGCTCTTCGATTTTTGCCTCGAGTTCTGCAATCGGCTGCTCGAAGTCGAGAAAGTTGAGATTCATGGGGTGCGTATTCCGAGCTCTTGGTGAATGGGGAACGGCTGCGGGTTGCGCGTACCCGGACCCCGGGATTATAGCGCCTCGCGTGCCGGATTACAGGCTAGTGGTCCATGCATCACCCATGTTGCGGCACCGTTCAACGGTATTCGACGCGCACCCCGCCCGGCCCCGCCAGTTCACGAAGCCGATGAAGCAACTCGTCCGTTGGTCGCACATGCCAGCGTTCGCCCAGGCTGAGCCGCGCCTCCGCCTTGTCATTGCGGTAGTCGATCCACACCGGACAGCGCCCCTCCCGGTAGGGCTCCAGGGCATGCAGCAAGGACGGCACGAAGCCGTTGCCGGCACGGCCTGAATCCAGGCCGATCACCAGACGCTTGCCATACACTTCGCGCGCCTGGGCGATGTCGAAAATCTTCTCGGCGGTGAGACGGTAACCGCCCGAGTAGTCGTCGATCCCCAGCCCCCCCTCCACAACCAGCACCTTGTCCCGGGCTAGCAGGGTCTGATAGCGCTCGAAGGTGTCGGCGAAAACCCCGACGTCGATTCGAGCGGTGCGATCGTCGAGAGTCACGAATGCCATCTTGCGCCCGTTCTGGTTGCTGCGCACCCGCAGCGCCACCACCAGACCCGCCACCACCACGGCCCGCTCGTTGCGCCGCCCGCCACCGCTGTCCCAGTTGTCGGGCACCGAGGCGGTCAATGGCCCGATACGGCCGCTGATGATGACGGCCAGTTCTGACTCGTAGCGGTCGATAGGGTGCCCGGTGAGATACAGTCCGAGAGTCTCCTTCTCTCCCTGCAGACGCTGATCCTCGTCCCAGTCGGGCACCTCCACCTGCTCCAGCGGACTGTCCTCGGGCGCGACCATGCCGCCGAACAGGTCGTTCTGCCCTGCAGCGTGGTCACGCACATGTTGTTCGCCGGTCTTCAGAGCGGCCGGCAGCAGCGCCATCAGGGAGGCCCGGTTGCTCCCAAGCAGGTCCAGCGCGCCCGCCCGGATCAATGCCTCCATCACCCGGCGGTTGACCTTGCGCATGTCCACCCGCCGGCACAGGTCGAACAGATCCCGGAACGGCCCCTTCTCCCGGCGCTCTTCGATCACGCCTTCGATCGCGGACTGTCCCACGCCCTTGATCGCACCCAGTCCATAGACGACGGTGCCGTCGCCCTCGGTCGTGAAATCGTATTCGGAACGGTTGATATCGGGAGGCACCACCTTGAGCTTCATGTCCCGGCACTCGTCGATCAGCCGGACCACCTTGTCGGTATTGTCCATGTCCGCCGACAGTACCGCCGCCATGAACGCCGCCGGAAAGTGGGCCTTCAACCACGCCGTCTGGTAGGACACCAGCGCGTAGGCGGCCGAGTGAGACTTGTTGAAGCCGTAACCGGCGAACTTCTCCATCAGGTCAAAGATGTAGGTGGCCGTGGCCTCCTCGACACCGCGTTCCAGCGCGCCCTTGGTGAATATCTCCCGCTGCTTGGCCATCTCCTCGGCCTTCTTCTTGCCCATGGCGCGACGCAGCAGATCAGCGCCTCCCAGGGTGTAGCCCGCCAGCACCTGGGCGATCTGCATCACCTGTTCCTGGTAGAGGATGACGCCATAGGTGGGCTTCAGGATGGGCTCCAGGTCCGGATGCGGATATTCGACTTTCGCGCGTCCGTGCTTGCGGTTGATGAAATCATCAACCATGCCCGACTGCAGGGGACCGGGACGAAACAGCGCCACCAACGCGACGATATCCTCGAAGTTGTCCGGTTGCAGACGCCGGATGAGGTCTTTCATGCCGCTGGATTCGAGCTGGAACACCGCCGTGGTCGCGCAGGCCTTCAGCAGCTCGAAGGCGGCCGGGTCGGCGAGGGGTATGGCGGCAATGTCCACCGCCGGCTCGCCGTCCACGGCACGCTGTCCATTGATGGTCTTCAGTGCCCAGTCGATGATGGTCAGGGTACGCAGGCCCAGGAAGTCGAATTTCACCAGGCCAACCGCTTCCACGTCGTCCTTGTCGAACTGAGTCACCAGACTCTGGCCGCCCTGTTCGCAGTACAGAGGCGCGAAATCGGTGAGCTTGGAGGGCGCGATCACCACGCCCCCGGCGTGCTTGCCGGCATTGCGTGCGAGCCCTTCCAGGGAGCGGGCCAGGTCGATAAGGCCCCGCACCTCCTCTTCCTGCTCGTAGACCTCCCGCAAAGCCTCTTCCTGCGCGAGCGCCTTCTCCAGCGTCATGCCGATCTCGAAGGGAATCAGCTTGGCGATGCGGTCCACGAAACCGTAGGGATGGCCCAGCACCCGACCCACATCACGCACCACCGCCTTGGCGGCCATGGACCCGTAAGTGATGATCTGGGAAACCTTCTCGCGCCCGTAGCGGTTCGCAACGTAATCGATGACCCGGTCGCGGCCTTCCATGCAGAAATCCACATCGAAGTCGGGCATGGACACGCGTTCGGGATTCAGAAAGCGTTCGAACAGCAGATCGTACTTGAGCGGATCCAGGTCGGTGATGGTCAGCGCATAGGCTACCAGCGAGCCGGCGCCCGAGCCGCGACCCGGCCCCACCGGCACGCCGTTGCCCTTGGCCCACTGGATGAAGTCGGCGACGATCAGAAAGTAACCGGGAAACCCCATCTGGACAATGACGTCCAGTTCCCGTTCCAGACGCTCGTCATAGGGTTTGCGCAACTGGGCGAAATTCGCGGCGCCGGTGTCGAAGGTGGCGGCCAGCCGCTGCTCGAGCCCCTCTTGGGCCTGTGCCCGGAAATAGTCGTCGACACCCATCCCCACAGGCACCGGAAAGTCCGGCAGCACGTTCTTTCCGAGGGTCAATTCGATATTGCAGCGCCGCGCGATCTCGACACTGTTATCCAGCGCCTCGGGGATGTCCGCAAACAGCTCGGCCATCTCCGCTGCCGTGCGAAGGTATTGTTGATCGCTGTAACGCCGCGGGCGACGCGGATCGTCCAGCGTACGCCCGTCGTGGATGCATACCCGTGCCTCGTGGGCTTCGAAGTCATCGCGACTCAGAAAGTGCACGTCGTTGGTGGCGACCACCGGCACGCCCGCCCGCGCCGCCAGGCCCACCGCCGCGTGCAGATAATCCTCTTCCCCCTCCCGGCCGGTGCGCTGAATTTCCAGGTAAAAACGATCCGGAAACAGCCCCTGCCAGTACTCCAGCAGTTCTCTCGCCTGCTCTTCGCCGCCGGCCGCCAGCGCCTGACCGATATCGCCGGCGCGGCCGCCGGACAATGCGATCAATCCCTCGCTGCAGCCCTCCAGCCAGCTTTTATCCAGCATAGGCATGCCGCGATGCTGGCCATCGATATAGGTGCGCGAAACCAGTTCAGTCAGGTTGCGATAGCCGTCATTGTCTCTGCACAGCAGTACCAGGCGGGCGGGACTGCCGGGATCCTTGTCGTTGCGTATCCACAAGTCCACGCCGACGATGGGCTTGATGCCTGCGGCGATGGCGGCCTTGTAGAACTTGACCATCGCAAACAGGTTGCTCTGATCGGTCACTGCAACGGCCGGCATGCCCGCCGCCGCGGCGGCTTTCACCAGCGGCTTGATGCGAACGACGCTGTCGACCAGCGAATACTCGGTGTGCAAATGAAGGTGAACGAAGGAAGGCTGCATGCGCGGAAGTTTCGGGCATTGCGCCGCCCGTTTCAAGGCTTGACACTGCACCGGGACCGACCCCCTAAACGACTGAAAAACCGGCGCCATTCGATTCCGCGGCAAGACCTTGAGCGGCCTCGGGATAGACCCTTGAAGCGCGCGTCGGCAGACCCGCGCCATGCGGGCACCCATCGCCCATGTTACAATGCCGTTTGCAGTAGCGCCGGTCGAAGGCGAGCCGTTGTCAGGAAAGTCGGCGCTGCGCGCCCCTTGTGCACTCGACCGCCGAACCCGGCGTGGCAGCCTCGGGGGTAGCGACCGCAACGCCCGGTCACAACCGCCTTCAGGGCCAGCATTACGGGGCCCGCGCCACTTCGAAACAACGACTTGAACCACAAATTAAAACCGGCAGAGGGCCGGGGCCGGCACCCGGGGATGCCCTCTACGCTCCCGTATCAGGAGGATCAGCCATGCGCATATTCGAGCAACTGGAATCGGAAGTCAGAAGCTACGTCCGCTCCTTCCCGGTGATCTTCGACACGGCGGAAGGGTCCTTTCTGTACGACGAGCAGGGCAACCGATACATCGACTTCTTCAGCGGCGCCGGCACACTCAATTACGGACACAACAACCCCGTCATATCAAATGCGCTGATCGAATATCTGCAGCGCAAGGGAATCGTCCATGGGCTGGACAAAGCGACCAGCGCAAAGAAACGCTTCCTGCAGAAATTCTACGACACCATTCTGGCGCCCCGGAATCTGGAATACAAAATCCAGTTCACCGGACCAACCGGCACCAATGCGGTGGAGAGCGCGCTTAAGCTCGCGCGCATGGTCAAGGGACGCTCCAACATCATCGCCTTCACCAACGCCTTCCACGGGCTGACCATGGGGGCGCTGGCGGTCACCGGCAACAATTTCTACCGGGACGAGTTCTTCGGCATGCGCAGCAACGTGGACCACATGCCCTACGACGGCTATTTCGGCCCCGACGTGAACACCATCGATTACCTGCGCCGCTTCCTGGAAGACAAGAGCAGCGGCATCGACCTGCCGGCGGCAATCATCGTAGAGACGGTGCAGGGCGAAGGCGGCATTCACGTGGCCAATATCGAATGGTTGCAGCAACTCGAACAGCTGTGCCGGGAATACGACATACTGCTGATCGTGGACGACATCCAGGTCGGCAACGGACGCACCGGCACATTCTTCAGCTTCGAGCGCGCCGGCATCAAACCGGACATGGTGACCCTGTCCAAGTCCATTGGCGGCGGACTGCCCCTCGCGCTGCTGCTCATGCGCCCGGAGCTGGACCAGTGGAAGCCAGGCGAACATACCGGTACCTTTCGGGGCAACAACCTGGCCTTCGTCGCCTCCACCGAGGCGCTCGCCTACTGGGACAACGAGGATCTGGCCGAATCCGTCAAATACAAAGGCCAGATCATGGAGCAGGAACTCGCCAAGATCCGCGACAAGTACGCCCAGCTCGAACCTGAGGTGCGGGGCGTGGGCATGGTCTGGGGTCTGGAGATCAAGAAGCTGGGCTTCGCGAGTGAAGTGTCCAAGGCCGCCTTCGAGAACGGGCTGGTGATCGAGCTGTCCGGCGCGGACGATCAGGTGGTCAAATTCCTGCCGTCCCTGGTCATCGACGAAGAGACCCTCCGGGACGGCATCGCAATCATCGACAAGGTCATAGGAGAACTTCTGGAACGCAAACAGGAAATGCGCTCCGGCGATGTACTCTGAGCACGGTCGCGGAGCTTTGCGTGCCGGCGGCAGAGTCGGGAGCGACAGCCCATGCCGACCGACGTCGGCGGTCAGCGGCTCTGCTGCTCGATCGCTTTGCGCTCAGCGCCCGCCCTGTCTTGCACGATATTCTGGACTTGTTTGGCCTTGTCCAGCGCTTTGATCTGATCGCCGAACACGCCGTTGCGCGCCGACTCGGCGTGCGACTGCTCGTTTGACTGCCGCGAGCACCCGGCCGCCAGCAGAAGACAAAGAATCAGACTGCCCATAGCCTTCCATCGATTGTTCACGGCATCCCCCTTTGTTTCAGGCACCGGTCAGTCATCCTCAGCCGGCCCCGCCAGCAGTCTGCGCACCGGTGCGAAAGAACGTCTATGCAGCGGCGTGACGCCGAGGCGCTGCAATGCTTCCAGATGGGCCCGCGATCCGTAGCCTTTGTGCTTCGCAAAACCGTAGCCCGGATAACGCCGGTCCAGCTCGACCATCTCCCGGTCGCGAGCCACTTTCGCGATGATCGACGCCGCACTGATAGCCGGCACGGTCGCATCGCCGCCCACTATGGCCTCGACCGGGCACGGCACACGCGGACATTGGTTGCCGTCCACCAGCACACCATGGGCCGGCGGGCTCAATGCCAGCACCGCCCGACGCATCGCCAGCAGGGTCGCCTGCAGAATATTGATGCGGTCGATCTCCTCCACCTCCGCGCGGCCCACCGCCCAGGCCAGCGCCCCGTCCTGGATAGCGAGATACAGTTCCTCCCGCCGCTTGGCGGTCAGCGCCTTGGAGTCGGCGAGCCCGTCCACCGGCCGGGAGGGATCCAGGATCACCGCCGCCGCAACCACAGGACCCGCCAACGGTCCGCGGCCGGCCTCGTCCACGCCCGCCAGCAGTGCCTCCCCGGACGGCAACACCATTTCCATTTGGGCCGTGCTCATGGCGCTATCATCTCCAGAATGGCGCGGGCCGCGCTGCGGCTTGCGTCACATCTGAGCCGTTTGTGAATGGCGGTGAACTCTTCGCGGAGCATGGCGCCGCGCTCTACGTCCTCCAGTTGCTCGAGCACGGTCGCGCCCAGGACTTCGGGGGTTACATCCCGTTGAGTGATCTCCGGCACCAGTTTGCGCCCGGCAAGCAGATTGGGCAGCGAGTAGTACGGCGTTCGGAGCAGGAATCTGACCAACCAGTAGCTGATCGGCGCCAACCGGTAGGCGACCACCATCGGTCGTTTGAGCAGCAGCGCTTCCAGGGCCGCGGTACCGGAAGCGAGCAGCACCGCGTCGGCCGCCGCCATCGCCTCCCGCGACTGTCCGTCGATCAACGTGATGGGCACAGGCGGGGCCTGCCTCGCCAGGGCCTGCTCGAACAACTCTCGGGTAACGCCATTGGCGAATGGCGCCACGAAGCGCAGATCCGCCCGCCGCTGCAGGCACCAGGCAGCCATTTGCACGAACGCATCGGCAAGTCTGGCGACTTCGCCAACCCGGCTGCCCGGCAACAGAGCCACCAGCGGACCCTCCTCGGCCAGACCCAGTGCGCGACGGGCGGTCCGCGGATCCGTTTGCTCGGGTATGAGGTCGGCCAGCGGATGACCCACGTAGCTGACCCGAACGCCGTGTTCGCGGTAGAAATCGGCCTCGAAGGGGAACAGGGTCAGCATGCGGTCGACACTGCGGGCGATCTTGCGTACGCGATAGCGGCGCCATGCCCACACCGACGGACTGACATAGTGTACTGTGGGTATCCTCTCCCCCTTCAGACCGGCTTCCAGCGACAGATTGAAGTCCGGCGCATCGACGCCGACGAACACGTCGGGACGGTGGGATATGAAGTGCTGCCTGAGCTCACGGCGCATTTTCAAAAGCCCGGGCAGGTGCTTCAGCGGCTCAACCAGCCCCATCACCGAAAGCCGCTCGAGGGGATACAGGGCCCGGCAACCGGCCTGGATCATTTTCGGCCCGGCGACCCCTTCGAACACCGCGTCCGGTACCTGCTCGCGCACCGCACGTATCAGGTCGGCGGCCAGGAGGTCGCCCGACGCCTCGCCTGCCACAATACCGATGCGGATCATGTCGTTCGGGCGACGGCGTGCCGCCATACCCACCGCACCCGCTTGCCGACATAGGGTGCCACCTACCGGACGATCCCCCGGGTTCGGTTCTCGATGAAGGTCACCAGCGTCGCCACCACGGGGGATGTCTCCGCCTGCTGGCGCAGATCGTTCAAGGCCTGATCGAGGGTCAGGCCACAGCGATAGAGCGTCTTGTAGGCCTTGCGCAGCGATTCCCGTTCTACCGTGGTGAATCCGCGCCGCTTCAGGCCCTCCGTATTCAGGCCATGGGGACGGGCCGGATTGCCCGACACCATAAGAAAAGGCGGTATGTCCTTGCTGATGCCACTGGCAAAGCCCGTAAAACTGTGGGCGCCGATCGAGCAGAACTGGTGCACCAGAGTGAACCCGCCCAGTATGGCATAGTCCTCGATGCGCACATGTCCGGCCAGCGAAGCATTGTTGGCAAAGATGGTATGGCTACCGACCTGGCAGTCATGGGCGATATGAACATACGCCATGATCCAGTTGTCGTCCCCTATGCGGGTCACACCACCGTCCTGCACCGTCCCGCGGTTGATGGTGCAGTACTCCCGTATGACGTTCCGGTCGCCGATCTCCAGCCACGTGCGTTCGCCGCTGTATTTCTTGTCCTGTGGGTCGTCGCCCACCGACGCGAACTGAAAGATTCTGTTGTCGCAGCCGATGCGTGTCGGTCCCTTGATGAATGCGTGAGGTCCGATCCTTGTCCCAGCGCCTATCTGCACGTCCGGGCCGATGATCGCAAAGGGTCCGACCTCCACTCCCTCGTCCAGCCGCGCAGAGGGATCAACCACTGCCCGTGCGTCGATCACGCGTCGATTTCCCGTTCCGTGCACATAATCTCCGCGCTGGCCGCCACCTTGCCGTCCACCCTCGCTTCACTCGTGAACATCCAGATACCCCGTTTGGTACGCAGCAGCTTCACGTCCAGCACGAGTTGGTCACCGGGTCCGACAGGACGCTTGAAGCGCGCCTTGTCGATCCCGACAAAATAGTAGAGGGACTTGGTGTTCCGCTCGCGGCCCTCGCTGCGAAACGCCAACAGTCCGGTCGCCTGCGCCAGCGCTTCCAGTATCAGCACACCGGGCATGATCGGTCGCTGGGGAAAATGCCCCTGGAAGAACGGTTCGTTATAGGTCACGTTCTTAATGCCGATCAAGGACTCACCCGGAACGAACTCGACGACACGGTCAATCAGCAGAAAGGGGTAACGGTGAGGCAGGTGCCTCATGATCTCGTTGATATCCATCACGACAGCGCCGTGATCAGTACTGTTCTCATTGGTCGACACTTGCGTACTAGTCCTCCGACTTCCGACGTCTCTCCAGCCTCTGGAGCCGTCGAGCCATATCGTCCAGGCGCCGAAAACGCGCATAGTTCCTATTGAATTGATCGCCGGGCTGGGCGGCCAGCCCCGAAGAATATACTCCGGGCTCGGTAATCGACTTGGTTACCATGGACATGCCGGTAACCACCACGTTGTCGGTAATCTCCAGATGCCCCACAATCCCAACGCCGCCTGCAATCATGCAGTATCTGCCGATTCGGGCACTGCCCGATATTCCCACGCAGCCTGCCACCGCCGTATGGGCTCCGATAAATACGTTGTGGGCGACCTGGATCAGGTTATCGAGCTTTACCCCCTCCTCCAGCACGGTGTCATCCAGCGCCCCCCGATCGATCGTGGTGTTGGCACCGATCTCCACATCGTCTCCGATGCGCACACTGCCGAGCTGCGGCACCTTGAGCCACCGGCCCTCCTCCTTTGCAAGCCCGAATCCGTCGCTGCCCACCACCGCGCCGGGGTGAATGACGACACGCCTGCCGATCTGCACGCCGTGGCAGATGGTAACCCGAGCCGTCAGGCGGCTGTCGTCACCCACTATCGCCCCTGCGCCAACAATGCACCCTGGCCCGACGTAGGCGCGCGCGCCGATTGTCGCACCGTCCTCGACAACGCTCTGCGGCCCTATCCAGGCGCTCTCATGGAGGTGGCTCCCTGCGCTGACGACGGCTGACGGATGCACTCCTCCCGACCACTCCGGAACCGGAAAGAGCAATGCCGCCGCACGCGCATAAGCGGCATAGGGATTGTCCGTCACCAGCGCCGGTACCGGACAATCGGGCAGCGCCTCCCGAGACAGTATCACCGCCGACGCTGCGGTATCAGCCAATTGTCTGCGATAATGAGGGTTCGCGAGGAAGCTGATGGCTCCACGCCCTGCATGCTCCAAGGTCGCAACCGAGTCGATCAGACAGTCGCCGTCACCATGGAGTTCGACGCCCAGCCGTCGCGCCAGGTCCCGGAGGACAACAGCCGCAGCCATGTCCGCCGATCACTTCTTGGCGCCCGACTTGGGCGTCTTGTAGTTCGCCTTGAGCCGGTCAAGCACCTCCTTGGTGATATCGACGCTGTCGCTGGCATAGATCGCGCCGTCTCCCACCACCAGGTCGTAGTGCTTCTCTTTGGCAAGAGCCACAATGGCCTGATACAATTCGCGCTGCAGTTTGGACAGTTCTTCGTTGCGCCGGATATTGAGATCCTGCCGGAACTCGTCCTGGCCGCGGGCGAACTCGCGTTTCTTGCTGGCGATCTCCCGCTGCAGCTTGGTTTGCTCTTCCTTGCTCATCACCGCACCGTTGCGGCTCAGTTTGTCCTCGAGCTGCTTCATGGCCTTTTGTGCCGCCACCAGTTTCTTCTCCCGCGGCGCGAACTCGGCCTCCACCCTGGCGGAGGCCGCTTTCGCCTGCGGCGACTGTTCCATCAGCTTGACCGTGTTGACGAATCCAATTTTGACTTCAGCGAGCGCTGGCCCGGCTGCCGCACAGCCAACCAGTGCTGCAGCCAGCAGCAGTACCCGTGTGAGCTTCTTTGAGACCATGGTGCCTCCCACCGTATTAGAAGAATGACCCTAGAGCGAACTGGAAGACCTGCGTCTGATCTCCCGGCTTGCTGTTAATCGGCTTCGCAATACTGAATGTCAGCGGACCGAGCGGCGACATCCATATCGCGGACAGACCCACCGAATAGCGCAGGGCCGATGTCTTAAAGTCGTTGGTTTTGGCGAACACGTTGCCGAAATCGAAGAACGTGCTCATCCTGAACGACTTGCTGTCCGGCGCGAAGGGTACCGGGAAGAGAACCGCCGCACTTCCAGTTACCTTGAACGCACCGCCGATCGGGTTGTTGTTGGAATCGCGAGGACCCAACGTGTTGTCCTGCCAGCCGCGCACGGAATGCACGCCGCCGGCATAGTAGTTCTGGAAGAACGGCAGCGTAGTGTACTTCCCATAACCGCCTCCATAGCCCACTTTGCCGCCAAGCGACAGCGTCAACGCCCGGGTCAACGGCACGTAGGTCTGGTTGTCGTAGCTGACCTTATAGTACTCCAGCCCGCCGGTGGGCACCGCAGCCTCGAGGGAAAAGCGCTGCAGCATGCCCCGATCGGCCAGTACGGCCCGGTTGCGGGTATCATGGGCCCAGCTTGCATTGAGCGTCAACGTGCCGAACTGGCGGCCATGTTCGCTAATGAAATCGAATACTTGCGTCGGAGAATAGCTGGTGGTCGCCAGCTTCAGATGCTCGTAGCCGAAACCGGCCCGTATGGTGTTCGATTCGCTGATCGGGATCCCATAGGTCAAGTTGCCCCCATAGGTGTCCGTGGTGTAGTTCGCCAGGTTCGCCGCCGCCGCATCCGTGGTGCGGTAGTAGAGGCCTATACCGCGACTCACCCCATCGACCGTGTAGTACGGGTTCGTGTAGGAAACGCTGTAGACCCGATTGATCGAACTGTTGTTGAAGGCAATACTGACCTGCTTGCCGGTCCCGAGAAAGTTGTTCTGGCTCACGCTCGCATTGACCAGAAAGCCGGATGTCTGGCCGTAGCCGACACCCAGCATCAGGTTCCCGGAGGGCTGCTCGGTAACCGAGTAGTTCACATCCACCTGATCGTTGGTGCCGGGTACCGCCGGCGTCTGGACATTCACGTCCTTGAAATAACCCAACCGTTCGAGGCGGGTGCGGGAGCGATCGACTTTGGCTGTGGAAAACCACCCCGCCTCCATCTGACGCATTTCCCGGCGCAGCACTTCATCGCGAGTGCGCGTATTCCCGCTGAAGTTGATGTGCCGCACATACACCCGTTTGCCAGGATCCACAAACAGCGTCAGGGAGACCTCCTGAGTCTTCTTGTCCACGTCCGGAATGGTGTTCACATTCGCGAACGCGTAACCGTAGTCGCCGAGTTCCTTGGTAATCGCCGAGACGGTGTCGCTGATCTTCTTGCGGGAAAAAATGTCACCGCGGTTTATTTCGACCAGAGGAAAAAGCTTCTCGGTCGGCACCACCAGATCCCCGGCAAGCTTTACCTGCTTGACCCGATACTGCTTTCCTTCGGTGACATTGATGGTTACGTAGATGCTGCGCTTACCGGGTGTGATGGATACCTGGGTTGAATCGATGCTGAAGTTTATGTAGCCGCGATCGAGATAGAACGAACGCAGCGTCTCCAGGTCGCCGGCCAGCTTCTGCTTGGAATACTGATCGTTCTTGGTATAGAACGAAAACAGCGTGGGCGTACTCAGCTGGAAGTGCTTCAACAGTTCCTTGTCACTGAAAACATGATTGCCCACGATATTTATCTGTTTGATCTTGGCAACCTGCCCCTCTGTGATCTTGATTGCGACCGACACCCGGTTACGCTCGAGCGGCGTCACGGACGTATCGATCTTCACCCCGTACTTGCCCCGCGAAAAGTACTGGCGACGCAGTTCCTGCACAACCCGATCGAGCAGCGAGCGGTCGAACACCTGCCCCTGTGCCAAGCCGATCTGCTTGAGCGACTTCATCAACTCATCGGTCTTGATGTCCTTGTTGCCGCTGATATTGATACTGGAAATGGCCGGCCGCTCCTCGACATTGACCACCAGCACGTCGCCCTGACGCTCCAGCGTAACGTTCTTGAAGAAACCCGTGCGGAACAGCGCCCGGATCGCCGAGGCCGAACGCTGCTCGGTCAACTTCTCGCCGACACGAACCGGCAGATAATTGAAGACCGTACCCGGGGCGATCCGCTGTAGCCCGTCGACCCGGATATCTTTGATCACGAACGGTTCGAATGCCCATGCCGGGCCTGCCAGGGTAATGCCCAGCAACATTAACAACAGAAAACGTTTCATTTGGTTATTCGAGTCCGTCGGTTCTTTATGAATTCAAGTCAACAAACGCGCAATGTCATTGTATAAAGCCAGCACCATCAGCATTGCCAAGGCTGCAATACCGACACGCTGTCCCATCAGCTGCACCTGCTCGGATACGGGGCTCCCCTTGAAGAGCTCAATAAGGTAATACATAAGGTGGCCCCCATCCAGCACTGGAACGGGAAGCAGGTTCAACACCGCCAGACTGACACTGACAACCGCGAGGAAGCCCAGGAACGGCACCAGCCCAATACGTGCGCTGCTTCCTGCATATTCCGCGATGGTGATGGGGCCGCTGATGTTCTTCACCGAAGCCTGGCCGATCACCATCTTCCACAGCGTCTGCAGCGTGAGGGTTGTCATATCCCAGGTTCTTTGCGCCGCGTGCAGCACCGCCACCGCCGGCCCGTAGCGCACCACGACGCGCATACTCGAATCGATGTCCTTCGGTATCCGCACGTAGGCGCCCATCTTGCCGATGACGCCATGATCGGTCTTTTCCGTTCCGGCGGTCAGCGCCAGGCGGATCTGTTGTCCGGCACGCTCCACCGTCAACTCAATCGTCTTTCCTGGCCTGGCCTGCAGATATTTCACCCACTGTTCCCAATGGCCTATGGGAGTACCGTCAGCCTTTGTGATCTGGTCCCCGGGTTGCAGACCCGCTTTTTGGGCCGGACTGCCGGGCACCGTCTTTTCGATAACCGCCGGTAGCGTCGGCCGCCACGGCTGCAGACCCATGCTGTGCAGCAGATCCCCTTCGTCCAGCAGGCGGCCGGCATGCCGGAGATCGAGCGATAACGTCCGCGTCTCGCCCGAAGGAACACGCACATCCACGGGCACATTGCGCCGGTTCAGCGCTCCATCCAGAAGGTCCAGGACCGCGCTGTCCCAGGTCACCGTTCTCTGGCCGGCTATCGAAAGAATTTCGTCGCCCTTTTGGAAGCCTGCGTGGGCCGCGTGGGAGCCGGCGGTTACATCGCCCACCACCGGACGCACGCCCGGTACGCCGACCATGAACATGACCCAGTACACCACCACCGCCAGCAGGAAGTTGAACATCGGTCCAGCCGCCACCACGGCCAGTCGCGTGCCGACCGGTTGGCGGTTGAAAGCACGGTTCGCCTCCTGCGGATCCACGTCGCCTTCGCGTTCGTCGAGCATGCGGACATAGCCGCCTAGAGGAACGGAGGCGAGGACGAATTCGGTCCCGTCTTTCCCGAAGCGACCCTTCCAAAGGGGTGCGCCGAAGCCGACGGAAAATCGAAGCACCTTTACTCCGAGCCGTCGTGCGACCCAAAAGTGCCCGAATTCGTGCACTGTGACGAGCACGCCCAGCGCGACGGCAAAGGCGGCTACCGAAATGAGTACTCCGCTCACGACGCGGTGCCTCCCGCGGCCGCCGCAACGCGTTTCCGGGCGTAGCCCCGGGCACGGCTGTCGGCGTCGAGCACGGTATCCAGCGAGTCGACCGCAGGTGCGCCGCAAGCCGCGAGTGTGTCCTCGATAACCTCCGGAATCGCACGAAACGGAAGGCGCCCGTCCAGGAAGGCCTGCACTGCCGTTTCATTGGCGGCGTTGAGCACCGCGGGCGCCGCGCCGCCGGCCTGCCAGGCGCCGTAGGCCAGCGCCAGGCACGGGAAACGCACCAGGTCAGGCGGCTCGAAGTCCAGCCGCGCTACCGCGAACAGATCCAGCGGCGAAACCCCGGAATCGATCCGCTCAGGCCACCCCAGCGCGTGGGCGATGGGCGTGCGCATGTCGGGATTGCCGAGCTGAGCCAGCACCGAACCGTCGGCATACTCCACCATCGAATGAATGACGCTCTGGGGGTGGAGCACGACCTGCACCTGCTCAGGCGGCAAGCCGAACAGCCAGCAGGCCTCTATCACCTCCAGTCCCTTGTTCATCATGGTGGCCGAATCCACAGAAATCTTGCGCCCCATGTCCCAATTCGGGTGAGCACACGCCTGTTCCGGCGTCACGCCATCCAACTGCTCCAACGACAGGGTGCGGAACGGCCCGCCCGAGGCCGTCAAGAGGATGCGGTTCACACCGCGCGGCGGATGGCCGGCGCTGAAATCCGACGGCATGCATTGGAAAATGGCATTGTGCTCGCTGTCCACCGGCAGCAGCACGGCACCGCTGCGCTTCACCTCGTCCATGAAGATCGCACCGGACATCACCAGCGCTTCCTTGTTCGCCAACAGCACGCGCTTGCCATGCCGGGCGGCTTCAAGCGTTGGCAGCAGCCCGGCAGCGCCCACGATTGCGGCCATGACGCAATCGGCTTCCGGCAGACCGGCGACTGTCACCAGGCCCGCCACGCCTTCGAGCACCTCGGTATCGAGTCCCTCCTCCAGCGCGCGGGCGCGCAGCACCGCAGCGGCCTGCGGATCTGCCATCACGGCATAGGTGGGGCGAAAGCGCCGACAGTATTCCAGCAGCCGGTCGACGTTGCGGTTGGCGGTCAGTGCGACCACGCGGAATGCGTCCGGATGCCGCCCGATCACGTCGAGAGTGCTGGCCCCGATGGAACCGGTGGCGCCCAGGATGGTAATGCCGGTAGATGCGCTTTGTCCGGTGGGCTGCATCATGGCTTCAGGTCCGCTCGCGCATTGTGGCATTCATGACGTTGGAGGGCTTCAGAGGTCCAGCAGATGCAGGCCGACAACGAATACGGGGGCTGCAGCCAGCAAGCTGTCCACCCGGTCCAGCACCCCGCCATGGCCGGGAATCAGCGTGCCGCTATCCTTCACGCCCCTATGCCGCTTCAGAAGACTTTCGTAAAGGTCACCGAGAACGGAAAATGAGACTGTCACCACACAGACGCAGGCAAACTCGGCCAAGGCCGAGCCGCGCCAGCCCAACAGCCAGCCGCCCGGCACGCTGAAAGCGCCTGCCAGCGCCAGCCCTCCGAAGACACCTTCCCAGGTCTTCCCCGGGCTCACCGCCGGCGCGAGCCTGCGCCGTCCCCACTTGCGGCCGGCGAGGTACGCGCCGCTGTCCGCGCACCAGATCAGCACCAGCAGAAACAGCACCAGCTGCGAGCCGTGTTGCCTCTGGTGCAATGTCACCAGCGCCAGCCAGGCGGCAACCAGAAACACCAGTCCGGCCGCGCCCTTCGTCCAGCGCACCCCGCGTCCGGCGCCGCTGCCCACGGCCGGGTTGAGCACCCAGGCCAGGCCGCCGAGCCAGGCCACCACGACCGCGCTGAGAAGCCCCGTGGCAACGGCGGTCCCTGCCTGTAGCCACCACGGCGTCAGCAGCCCCAATGATACCAGCACCAGGTACGAAATACGTCCGCTGAACGTATCGAAGGGCACCAGGCGTGTCCATTCCCAGGCACCGGCCAGCACCACAACCCCCAACAGCCCACTCAACGCCGCGGTGGGCAGAACCAGCACACTCCAGACGACCAGTGGAATCAGAATCGCAGCCGTGACCAGCCGCTTAAGCACCCTTGATCTGCTCCACTTGATCTCCGGTACGTCCAAAGCGACGTTGACGGCCCGCAAAGGATTCCAGCGCCTGCCCCAGGCAGGCCCGGTCGAAATCGGGCCACAGGGTGTCGGTGAAATACAGTTCCGTGTAGGCGAGCTGCCAGAGCAGGAAATTGCTCACGCGCTGCTCGCCGCCGGTTCGGATGAACAGATCGGGCTCGGGAAGGTGGGCCAGGGACAGGTGTTCGGCCAGCGTGTCCTGCGTGATCGCTTCGGGTTCCAACCGACCGGCTGCGACTTCAGCCGCCAGGCAGCGTGCGGCCTGGGCAATGTCCCACCGCCCGCCGTAGTTTGCCGCTATGGTCAGCACCAGACCGTTGTTGTACGCCGTCAGCGACTCCGCCGAGTCCATCAGGCGCCGCAGCTTGTCGGAAAATGCCGATCGGTCTCCGATGAACTGGACGCGTACGCCGTTGCGGTGCAGTTTGTCCACCTGGCGCTGAAGGGTGTTGATGAACAAATCCATCAGAAGTCCCACCTCGGTCCTGGGCCTGCGCCAGTTCTCGCTGCTGAAAGCAAACAGCGTGAGCGCCTCTATACCCAGCGAGGAGCACGCCTCCACGACTCTGCGTACCGCCTTGACGCCTTCGTGATGGCCTGCCACGCGCGGCAACATGCGACGCTTCGCCCAGCGCCCGTTGCCATCCATGATGATCGCCACGTGGCGCGGCAGGGCGTCAGGGTCACAGGGCAGATTGGACGGTATCGAATGCGACATGGGTATATCCGGTGCGGAGACTTCAGTCCGCTCGCGAACGGGCCCGGCCCCCCCGGTCCGGCACCGCTCGCCCATCGTGACTGTTGTCGGTCGCCGGCCTCATATCTCCAGCAGTTCCGCCTCCTTGCCCTCCAGTACCTTGTCGACCTGCGCGACGTACTGATCGGTGAGACGTTGAATGTCGTCCTGGGCTCGACGCTCATCGTCCTCGGAGATCTCTTTGGCCTTGAGAAGCTCCTTGAAGTCGTTGATGGCGTCGCGGCGGATGTTGCGGATTGCCACACGGGCGCCCTCGGCTTCATGGCGTACCAACCGGATCATGTCCCGTCGACGCTCTTCCGTCAGCGGCGGCAATGGTACCCGTATGACCGTGCCGGCAGTGGCCGGGTTCAACCCGAGTTCCGAAGTCATGATGGCCTTTTCAATCGCACCCACCATGGACTTTTCCCACGGCACCACCATCAGCGTCCGTGCATCTTCCACGTTGATGTTGGCAACCTGGCGCAAGGGTACCGCGCTGCCGTAGTAATCGACGTGGATATGATCCAGCAGACTGGTATGGGCGCGGCCGGTGCGAAGCTTGGTCAACTCCTGCTTCAATGATTCGACGCTCTTGCCCATACGCGTCTTGGCATCCTGCTTGATGTCCTCAATCATGCCACCCACTCCTATTGCACAAGCGTCCCGATATCTTCGCCGCGCACCACCCGTACGAGGTTCTCGTTCCGGAAGATGTCGAACACGCGCAACGGCATCCCGTTGTCCCGGCACAACACCATGGCGGTGGCGTCCATCACCATCAGCTTGCGCGTCAGCGCCTCGTCGAAGCTGAGGCTGGAAAAGCGCGTCGCGTCGGGATCCACCATCGGATCGGCGGAGTACACGCCATCCACCTTGGTCGCCTTGAGCATCACGTCCGCGCCGATCTCGATGGCCCTCAGGCTCGCCGCCGAATCGGTGGTGAAATACGGATTGCCGGTTCCGGCAACGAAGATCACGACTCGGCCCTGGCCGAGATGTTGCACAGCGCGGTCGCGATCGAAAGCTTCACACACGGAGCCAATGAGCAAGGCGGACATGACCCGCGCCGGAGTGCCGCTGCGTCGCAGCGCATCCGCCATCGCCAATCCGTTCATGACGGTGGCGAGCATTCCCATCTGATCCCCGGTAACCCGATCCAGACCCGCCGCCGCCAACCGCGCGCCGCGAAACAGGTTGCCACCCCCGATCACCAGTCCGACCTGTACTCCACTGGCGACAAGCTCACCGATCTCCGCGGCAACCCGTCCGAGCACACCCGGATCGACACCGAAATCGCCGTCTCCCATCAGGGCTTCGCCGCTGAGTTTGAGCAGAATGCGCCGATATGCCAGTTCGTTATCCATTAGTCCGTAGTTTCATTATGTTAATAACACATCCTAAGATCTTTTATCAGGTGCTGGCCTGCCGCCAATCCGCTCTATTGTCCCTGTTTTGAGCAGCCAATGCCACGCGCAAAATGGGGCCGCATTGCGGCCCCATTCGGAACGAAACACACGCCGACCGCGGCCTGCCGCCGTACGGTCGCCTCATCAGCCGCCGCGAACCTGGGCCATCACCTCGTCAGCGAAGTTTTCGGACTTCTTCTCGATGCCTTCGCCCAGCTCCAGACGCTCGAAGGACAGCACGGTGGCACCGGCCTTTTCCAGCAGCTTACCCACGCTGGTATCGGGGTCCTTGACGAACGGCTGGCCCAGCAGGGTGATTTCGCCCAGGAACTTCTTCAGTCGGCCCTGAACCATTTTCTCGATGATCTCCGCAGGCTTGCCGCTGGCCTCGGCCTGAGCGGAAAAGATCTCCCTCTCCTTGTCCAGCATATCCTGGGAAACCTGCGCCTCGTCCACGCAGACCGGCCGGCTGGCGGCCACGTGCATGGCCACATCCCGGGCCAACTCCGCGTCACCACCCTCCATCTGCACCAGTACGCCGATACGGCTGCCGTGCAGGTAACTGCCCATGACCCCGGCGTCGGCATGGATGCGCACGAACCGGCGCACGTTGACGTTCTCGCCCAGCTTGGCGACCAGTTCCTTGCGGGCGTCGTCGACCGTCGCTGCGTCTCCGTCCTTCAGCGCCATGGCGAGCAGCCCCTCGACGCTGTCGGGAGAAGACGCCAGCGTCCGTTCGGCAACCGCCTTGGCAAAATCCTGGAACTCTTCCTTCTTGGCCACGAAGTCGGTCTCGCAGTTGACTTCGACCATCGCCGCATCCTTGCCATCGGCGCCTGTCTCGATCACGACCAGGCCCTCGGCCGCCACCCGGCCGGCTTTCTTGTCGGCCTTGGCAAGGCCGGACTTGCGCAGCAGCTCGACCGACGCCTCCATGTCGCCGTCGGACTCCACCAACGCCTTCTTGCACTCCATCATTCCGGAGCCGGTACGCTCCCGAAGTTCCTTCACCTGTGCTGCAGTAATCGCCATGATTGCACCTCAACTCAAAACATCTTCAAGAAGCGCGAAGCTGCTGTCCCCGCGCTGAACGCGGGGACCTCTACGCCTACTCCGCCTGACCGGACGCCGTGGCGGAGGCGCCGGCCTCATCGGCCGCGGGCTTGGCTTCCTTCTTGGCGGCGGGACGGGATTCGGGCGCGCTGACGTCGTCCAGCTCCACGAACTCGTCGGTGCCCCCGGGCATCTGGGCGCCGCTGGCACGCGCCTCCAGCGCCGCATCGGCGATGCCGCGCACATACAGCTGGATAGCCCGTATGGCGTCGTCGTTGCCGGGAATGACGTAGTCCACGCCATCGGGTGAGTTATTGGTGTCGACGATTGCGACCACCGGAACACCCAGCTTCTTGGCCTCCTGGATGGCGATCTTCTCGTGGCCGACGTCCACGATGAACAGCGCGTCCGGCAGGGTTTCCATGTTCTTGATGCCCCCCAAGCCGCGTTCCAGTTTGTCCATCTCCCGGCGCAGCATCAGGGCTTCCTTCTTGCCCACCTTATCGAAGCTGCCGTCTTCCGACATGGCCTCGAGATCCTTGAGACGCTTGATGGACTGACGCACCGTCTTGAAGTTGGTGAGCATGCCGCCCAGCCAGCGGTGGTTCACATACGGCATGCCGCAGCGGGCGGCTTCCTGACCGACGATCTCGCGGGCAGCACGCTTGGTGCCGACAAACAGGATCCTGCCCTTGCGCGCAGCCAGGCTACCCACAAAGTTCAACGCATCACGGTAAAGCGGAAGCGTCTTTTCCAGGTTAATGATATGGATTTTGCTTCTCTCGCCGAAGATGAAGGGTGCCATCTTCGGGTTCCAGAAGCGGGTCTGATGTCCGAAATGCACGCCAGCTTCCAGCATCTGGCGCATGGTAACGTCTGCCATGGTTGACTCTCCTGACGGGTTTGGCCTCCATACGCCCCATACAGAAACCGATACGCCCGCGGCCCTTAACTTTTATTGAGGACTGCCGGCGACCGGCACCCAACTGCATGTGCCGACGTATGTGTGGAATTGGCGGACGCCCGCGCGAGGCGGGACGAAGGCCGGGTTAACAAGCGCGCTTTTATACCATAAACTGGGCGGAGCAACAATCGAAACCGCCACTTACGCGGTACCTTAGCCATCCCCGAGCCAGCAGGTCCCAATGTCCGTCTCCATAAAGACTCCTGACGAAATCCAGAAGATGCGCGTCGCCGGGCGCCTCGCCGCAGAGGTTCTGTACATGATCCGGCCCCATGTCCAGGCAGGCATCACCACCGGCGAGCTGGACGACATCTGCCACGACTATATCGTCAACGTGCAAAAAGCCGTCCCGGCACCCCTGAACTACCGTGGATTCCCCAAATCGATCTGCACCTCCCTGAACCATCAGGTCTGCCACGGCATTCCCGGGACCCGCAAGCTCAAGAACGGCGACGCGCTGAACATCGACATTACCGTCATAAAGGACGGCTTCCATGGCGACACCAGCCGCATGTTCTTCGTGGGCGAACCGTCGGTCATCGCGCGGCGGGTGACCCGCGTGAGCTTCGAATGCATGAAGATGGGCATCGAGATGGTGGCCCCCGGGGTCCGTCTCGGCGATATCGGCCATGCCATCCAGCAGCATGCGGAGTCCAACAACTGCTCAATCGTGCGCGAATACTGCGGTCACGGCCTCGGACGGGAGTTCCATGAGGAACCCCAGGTGCTGCACTATGGGACGCCGGGCGCCGGAATGGAGCTGCAGGCCGGCATGACCTTCACCATCGAGCCCATGGTGAACGCCGGCAAACGGCAGGTGAAGCTGCTCCCGGACGGCTGGACGGTGGTCACCAAGGACCACAGCGTCTCCGCCCAGTGGGAGCACACCATCCTGGTGACCGAAAACGGCCATGAGATCCTCACCCTGGGGCCTGACGAGCAGCTCGCCTACCCCCCGGGACCGTTTCCCGAGTAAAAGGACCCCATCGTGCCCGAACCGCTCCCGTCCAGCACGGCCACCGAGTTCGCCTTCCCGGCGCTGTATGACATGGCGGCCCTGGACCGCCGTCTGGCCGAAGGCGAACAACCGTTGACGGCACTGCGCCGGGCGCTGAAGGAAGGCAGCGCCGCCCTGCGCAACCGTTTTCAGGAGGGCGCCGATCCAGAAGCGCTGGTCTACGGCAGAAGCTGGCTTGTGGACCAGGTCCTGGTGCGTGCCTGGCGGCGGCTGCTGGCTCCACTGGAAGACACGCTGGCGCTGGTGGCGGTGGGCGGCTATGGGCGCGGCGAGCTGCATCCGTGCTCCGACATCGACCTTATGATCCTGCTTCCCGCTGCCGAGCGAGCGACCGCCGTCAAGCCGCTGGAAGCGTTCGTCACCTTCCTCTGGGACATCGGCCTGGAGGTCGGTCACAGCGTGCGCACGGTAGATGACTGCGAGGAGCTCGGCCGCCAGGACATCACCGTGGTCACCAATCTGATGGAAGCGCGCCTGCTGGAGGGACCGCAGCCTCTGTTCGAGGCCATGCGTGCCCGTGTCGGCCCGGACCGCATCTGGCCCAGCCGGGAGTTCTTCCAGGCCAAGTGGCGCGAGCAACTGGCCCGCCACCACAAATACCACGACACCGCCTACAACCTGGAGCCGAACATCAAGGAAGGTCCCGGCGGGCTGCGCGACATCCAGATGATCGGCTGGGTCGCGAAACGGCATTTCGGCGGCGAGAACCTCGCCGGGCTGGTGGATCATGGCTTTCTCACCCAGCCGGAATACGCCAGCCTCAGAGAAGGTCAGGCGTTTCTGTGGCGCATCCGCTTCGCGCTGCATACGTTGACAGACCGACGGGAAGACCGGTTGCTGTTCGACTACCAGCGCGCGCTGGCCGAACAACTCGGCTACCGCGCACAGGGCCCCAACCTGGCGGTCGAGCAGCTGATGAAGGACTACTACCGGACCATCATGGAGCTCAACCGGCTCAACGAGATGCTCCTGCAGCTGTTCCAGGAAGCGATCCTGTACGCCGACAATCCCGACGAGCCGACGCCCATCAACCGGCGGTTCCAGGCGCGGCGCGGATTCATCGAAACGGTCGACGAAACGGTATTCAACCGCTATCCGTTTGCCCTGCTCGAGGTCTTCCTGCTGCTGGCCCAGCATCCGGAGCTCAAAGGTGTGCGGGCGGCCACCATCCGCCAGATACGCAACCACCGGGCGCTGATCACCGAGGACTTCCGCAGCGATCTGCGCGCCCGCAGCCTGTTCATGGAGATTCTCCGCCAGCCGCGCGGGGTGACCCACGAGCTGCGGCGCATGAACCGCTACGGGGTCCTGGCAGCCTATTTGCCCACTTTCGGGCACATCGTGGGACAGATGCAATACGACCTGTTTCACGTCTACACGGTCGATGAGCACACGCTGTGCGTGATCCGCAACCTGCGCCGCTTCGCGGTCCCGGAGTACGCCGACGAATTTCCTCTTTGCAGCCAACTTGCCCACAACATCCCCAAGCCGGAGCTGTTGGTCCTCGCGGCGCTGTTCCACGACATCGCCAAAGGCCGCGGCGGCGATCATTCCGAACTGGGCGCTGAGGAGGCGGTCGCCTTCTGTCGGCACCACGGGCTCAGCAACTACGACACCAACCTGGTCGCCTGGATGGTACAGAGCCACCTGATCCTGTCGGTCACCGCCCAGCACCGCGATATCAGCGACCCGCTGGTGATCAACGAATTCGCCCGCAAGGTGGGCGACCGGGAGCGCCTCGACTATCTGTATCTGCTGACGGTGGCCGACATCCGCGGCACCAATCCGGAATTATGGAACTCCTGGAAGGAAGCGCTGCTGGAGGAACTCTACGTGGCCACCAAGCGTGCGTTGCGCCGCGGCCTGGAACGTCCGCTGGACCATGACGAACGCATCCGGGAGGTCAAGGCGGCGGCCCGCCGCCTGCTTGCGGTGGAGGGCGTGGAACGGGCCGACGTGGAAACGCTATGGAAAGATTTCAGCGACGAGTATTTCCTGCGCCACACGCCCGACCAGCTCGCCTGGCATGCCCGCCTGATCACCCGGCATGCCGATGAGGCCGGCCCGCTGCTGGACATCCGACAGGAAACCGAGCGTGGAGGCACCGAGGTGTTCGTCTACGCACCCGCCGAAGACCGGCTGTTCAGCCAGGTCACGGCCGCATTGGACCAGTTGGGACTGACCGTGGCCGACGCCCGCATCATCACCACCGACAGCGACCACACCCTCGATACGTACGTGGTTCTCGAAGATTCCGGCGAGCCTATTCAGGGCGAATACCGCGCCGCGGAGATTCGCGACAGCCTGCTGCGGCACTTGCAGGGACCCGAGCAGCAGCCCACTCGCGTCACCCGCCGGGCACCCCGCCAGTTCCGTCATTTCCCCATTCCCACCCGGGTGGAATTCAGCAGCGACGAAGCTCGCGAGCGCACTATCGTGGAACTGATCACCGCCGACCGCCCGGGCCTGCTGTCGCAGGTCGGCCGAGCTTTCGCCAATTGCGGCGTGCGGCTGCAGAACGCCAAGATCGCCACCTTCGGTTCACGCGCCGAGGACGTGTTCTACATCACCGACAGCAACAACCAGCCGCTCTCCGATCCCGCTCAGTTCGCGTGCCTCAAACAGACGCTGGTCAGTTATCTCGACGGCACCGATCCCGCTGCCGCGGCCAGCTGAAGCTATCCTGCCTCCATCAACTCCAGAGCATTCCCGTCAGGGTCGCGGCAAAACAACGCCGCTCGCCCCGACCGGCTGCGGGTATAGTCGACTCCGGCACATTCGAGAGCCGCTGCCGTCGCCCCCACGTCGCGCACCACCAGCGCCACGTGGCGATCCCGTCCGCCGTGAGCGGGCCGGCCCTCCGCCGGATCCGGGTTGGGCAGTTCCAGCAAATGAATCTGTACCATACCGACGTTCAGCCAAGCGCCGGGATAGCCCAATTCCGGCCGGGCGCGGTCGACTTCGATACCCAGCACCCCCTGGTAGAAGGCCAAGGCGCGCGCCGTGTCTCTGACCAGCACGCTGACATGGTTCAGTCCCAACACATCCATTGCCTCATCCCTCCGCCTGCATGGGCGCCGCCAAGCCAGGGACCGGCCGCCCCGCCGGAAAGTCGCCGCTTCGTCCCGCCGGCTTCCGGCACCCGATACGGGTACCTCACCATGCCCCACAGGATCGGCGCAAACGCCAGTCCGGACGCGGCCAGCACCACCGCTGTTGGCTTGGTGGCGTTCATCCGGATCGCGTATACTTCGCCTTTGCGAAATTTCGCCGTTGCGAAACGCCACGCATGGTACTGGGTTCCCATCGAAGTTGCAGTTGCAGCCGCAACCCGAACGCAACGCCGACGCGAGCCCCGGATTCGAATTAGCCGGACCGCCGACGGGACTCGAGGCCACCCATTCCGGAACCGTCGCGCGGGCGTTGAACCAAGACTCTGCACACCATGAACCCGGACCTGTCCAGACTGCAACCGTATCCGTTCGAGCGCCTGGCCGAGCTCAAGGCCGGCGTGGCCGTGCCCTCACACCTGGCGCCGATCGATCTGTCCATCGGCGAACCGAAGCACCCCTCGCCGGGCTTCGTGGTGGAGGAGATGATTACCCACCTGCACGGCCTGGCCCGTTACCCGGTGACCCGCGGGACAGCGCAACTGCGCGCCGCCATCAGTGCCTGGCTCACCCGGCGGTTCGCGCTCCCCGATGGCAGTATCGATCCCGAACGGCACGTACTGCCTGTCAACGGCACCCGCGAAGCCCTGTTCGCCTTCGCCCAATGCGTGGTGGACCGCAGCACCGCCCCGCTGGTGCTGATGCCCAACCCGTTCTACCAGATTTACGAAGGCGCCGCCCTGCTGGCGGGGGCCGAGCCCTGGTTCATGAATACCACCGCCGAGACCGGCTATCGCCCTGACTTCGGGCAGGTACCGGAAAGCGTCTGGCAGCGATGTCAGTTGGTATACCTGTGCTCACCGGGCAATCCGACGGGCGCGGTACTCGGTCAGCGCAGTCTTGAGCAGTTGATCGCGCTGGCCGACGCCCATGACTTCATCATTGCCGCCGACGAGTGCTACAGTGAAATCTACCCCGACGAGGCCGCCCCTCCCCTCGGCCTGCTGGCCGCGGCGGCGGCCATGGGCCGCAGCGACTATCGGCGCTGCGTGGTGTTCCACAGCCTGTCCAAGCGATCCAACGTGCCCGGTCTGCGCTCGGGTTTCGTGGCCGGAGACGCGCAGGTGATAGCCAGCTTTCTGCGCTACCGGACCTATCACGGCTGCGCCATGCCGCCGCCGACGCAGGCGGCCAGTATCAAGGCATGGAGCGACGAGAGCCACGTGCGGGCCAACCGCGACCTGTACCGGGAAAAGTTCGCCGCGGTCGTGGACATACTTGGACCGGTGCTGGAGGTGCGGGCGCCCGAAGCGGGCTTTTACCTGTGGCCGCGCCTGCCCATGCAGGACACGGACTTCGCGCAGGGCCTGTTCGAGCAACAGCATGTCACCGTGCTGCCCGGCAGCTACCTGTCCCGGGATGCCCACGGCCACAACCCGGGCAGCGGTCATGCGCGCATCGCACTGGTCGCCCCGGTGGATGAATGCATAGAGGCGGCCCATCGCATAAGAACGTTTCTGGCGCAGGCGGACAACTGATCCGCTGCCGTCTTCCGTTGCCTGGAGAACACAATGAACGATATCGAAGCGACCATTGTTGAAGCGTTTGAACGCCGCGCCGACATCACGCCCCGTACGGTGGAGACCCACGTCAAGGAGGCCGTTCAGGAAGCCATCGCCCAGTTGGACGCCGGCAAGGCTCGGGTGGCGGAAAAGATCGACGGCCGGTGGGTGGTTCACCAGTGGCTCAAGAAGGCCGTGCTGCTGTCGTTTCGCATCGAGGACAATGCCTTCATCAAGGGGGGCTTCACCAATTACTACGACAAGGTGCCCTCCAAGTACGCCGACTACAACTCCCGCGCTTTCCGCGAGGATGGCGTACGCGTGGTGCCACCGGCAACCGCACGACGCGGCGCCTACATCGCCCCCAACGTGGTGCTGATGCCCTCCTACGTGAACATCGGCGCGTACGTCGACAGCGGCACCATGGTCGACACCTGGGCGACCGTCGGTTCCTGCGCGCAGATCGGCAAGAACGTGCATCTGTCCGGCGGCGTCGGCATCGGCGGCGTGCTCGAACCGGTGCAGGCCGGCCCCACCATCATCGAAGACAACTGCTTCATCGGCGCCCGTTCGGAAGTCGTCGAAGGCGTGATCGTGGAGGAAGGCTCGGTGATCTCCATGGGCGTCTATATCGGCCAGAGCACCAAGATCTACGACCGCGAGACCGGCGAAGTCACCTATGGGCGTATCCCGGCCGGCTCGGTGGTAGTGTCCGGCAACCTGCCTTCCAAGGACGGCAAATACAGCCTGTATTGCGCGGTGATCGTGAAGCAGGTGGACGAGAAGACCCGCTCCAAGGTCGGCATCAACGAACTGCTGAGAAGCATCTGAACGAGCGCTGCGCCGACGCACACGGTGAAAAGCGTCGGCGCAGCCCAACCGGAACGGCGTGTTATGCCTATCCTGTACGGCATCGCCAACTGCGACACCGTCCGCGCGGCGCGGCGCTGGCTGGACGCCCGTGGCGTCGACTACCGCTTCCACGACTTTCGCAAGCACGGTGTGGAACGCGACATGCTGTCGGGCTGGTCCGAGGTCCTCGGCTGGGAAACCCTGCTCAACCGACGCGGGACCACCTGGCGACAGTTACCCGCCGCAGACCGCGAAGGCGTCGACGCGCAACGGGCCATCGCCTTGATGACGACCCACCCCGCCCTCATCAAGCGCCCGGTACTGGACCTGGACGGCAGCCTTCACGTAGGCTTCCGCGACAAGGTATACGAACAACTGTTTTCGTGAGCCGCCCCGGCGGCGGCACTCAGCACAGGCACAGCAGACGCCATGTCCGAAACGCTGGATCTCGCCCGGGCCCTGATTGCGCGCGCTTCGGTGACCCCCGATGACGCCGGCTGCCAGGCGTTGCTCGCCGAGCGACTGGAACGCATGGGATTTCGCTGCGAGCCTCTGCGCTTCGGGGACGTGGACAATCTCTGGGCACGGCGCGGCGAGCAGGGTCCGATGCTGGCCTTCGCCGGTCACACGGATGTTGTACCCACCGGGCCGCGGGAGGAATGGAGCTCCGATCCGTTCGTCCCCGAAATCCGCAACGGCTATCTGTACGGGCGCGGCGCAGCGGACATGAAGGGCAGCCTGGCCGCCATGGTCACCGCCTGCGAGCGCCACCTGCAACGCCATCCCCGGGGCCGCGGATCGTTGGCCTTTGTATTGACCAGCGACGAGGAAGGCCCCGCCGTGGACGGGACGGTGAAGGTGGTCGAACATCTCAGCGCACGCGGCGAACACATGGACTGGTGCGTGGTGGGCGAGCCTACCAGTACGGAGCAGGTGGGGGATGTCATCAAGAACGGCCGGCGGGGCTCACTGGGCGCGGCCCTGACCGTACTGGGCAGCCAGGGGCACGTAGCCTACCCGCAGTTGGCCGACAACCCGGTGCACCGGGCGGCGGCGGCGCTGACGGAGTTGTGCAGCACGGAATGGGACCGCGGCAACGACTTCTTCCCGCCCACGACCTTCCAGATTTCCAACATCCACGCGGGCACCGGCGCCACCAACGTGATCCCGGGGCACCTGGACGTCGTGTTCAACTTCCGCTATTCCACGGAAACGGATCAACAGCGCCTGCGCGCGCGGGTGGCGGAACTGCTGGACCGGCATGGGCTGAAATATCGCATTCACTGGACCCATTCGGGCGCTCCGTTTCTGACCGAGCCGGGTACCCTGGTGGATGCCGCCCGCACCGCGGTGCGCGAGATCTCCGACATCGAGCCTCAACTGTCCACCAGCGGCGGCACCTCCGACGGGCGCTTCATCGCGCCCACCGGTACCCAGGTAATCGAGCTGGGGCCGGTCAATGCGACCATACATAAAGTGGACGAATGCGTACGTGTCGAGGACCTGGACCGATTGTCCCTCATGTACGAACGGATCATCGCCAGCCTGCTCACCTGACCCGATTAAAGAATCATGCCGGCACCTTCCGACACACCCTCCGTTTTACCCTCCGGCAGCCTGCCATGACGAGCGCCTTCGGTCACGCGCGCCGCATCGCAGTGCTCGCCATTGCGCTGGGACTGACGGCGTGCTCCATGGGCCAGATGGTGGTGCGCGGCTCCGAACCCCTGATGGCCGGCGGCCTCAAGGCCATGAACCGGGAGACCGATCTCAAACTGGCGGAGGCGGCCATCCCCGCCAATCTGGAAATGCTGCGGGGCATGATCGAGGAGGATCCCCACAACGGGCGGCTGCGCATCTATGCCGCACAAGGATTGTACGCCTACGGTTTCGGATTCGTGGAACTGCATGACCGCGCCCGAGCCAGCGCGCTGTACCGCCGCGGCTTCGATCACGCGCGCGTGGCCCTGCAGCTGGCAGGCCTGAAAGGTGACGTCATTCGCATTCCTCTGAAGACTCTGGATGCGAAACTGGCGCAACTGGGTCGCAAGGCCGTACCGGCGTTGTTCTGGACCGCCACCTGCTGGGCCGAATGGATCGACATGAACCGCGACAGCCCGGCCGCCATCGCGCAGCTGGCCCGTGCCGCCGCCCTCATGAAGCGCGTACTCGAGTTGCAGGAAGACTACTACTATGCCGGCGCGGACCTGTTTTTCGGTGTCTACTACGGCAGCCGCCCACCAATGTTGGGCGGCAATATGAAACTCGCCGCGCATTACTTCGATCGGGCCCGCGCGGCAACCGGCGGCAAGCTGCTGATGGTCGATGTGCTGCGCGCTCAGTACCTCGATCGCCAGCAACAGAATCGCAAGGCATTCCACGACCGCCTGACGGCGGTCGTCAATGCGCCCCAGGGGCTGCTGCCGGACATGGCCCTGGCCAACCAGATGGCAAGGGCGCGTGCCCGCTATCTTCTCAAGCAGGAGGCTGCGTGGTTCTGAAACGGGTTCTGTCACTGGTGGGCCTGTTCGCCCTGGGGCTGGTGTGCGCCACCAAGCCGGCGTCGGCGGCGCCCAGCTATACCCTCAAGTTTGCGACCCTCGCTCCCGCCGGCTCCACCTGGATGAACCTGCTGGACGCCTGGGGAAAGGAGGTCGAAGCGCGCAGCAACGGCCGGCTGGTGTTCAAGTTCTACCCTGGGGGAGTCCAGGGCGATGAGACGGATGTCCTGCAGAAAATCCGTTTCGGACAGCTCCAGGGTGCCGCCTTTACCGGCTATGGAATCGGGCATATCTACTCCCCCGCCCGGGTCCTGGAGATTCCGTTCCTGTTTCGCAACTACGGGGAAATCGACTACGTCCGCCATCACCTCATGCCCTCCTTCGAGCGCGGCTTCAAGCAGCATGGCTTCCGACTGCTGGGCTGGATGGAAGTGGGTTTCGTACATTTCTTTTCCAAAAAGCCCATCCACTCACTGGACGACCTGAAGCAGCGCCGCATCTGGCTGTGGCAGGGCGATCCGCTCGGCCAGGCGTTTTTCGACGCCAGCAACCTGGCCCCGGTACCGCTGTCCATCACGGACGTGTTCACCAGTCTGTCCACCGGCCTCATCAACACTGTGTACTGCACGCCGCTGGCAGCCATCGCTCTGCAATGGTTCACCCAGGTGAGTTACATGACCGAGCTGCCCATGGCAGACGGCATCGGCGCACTGGTGGTCTCCAACCGGTTCTTCGACCGGCTGCCACCGGACCTGCAGAAGCTGCTGCAGGACACCGGGCGTGATGCCGGCCGCAAGCTCATCGCCGCGACCCGCAGGGACAACCAGAAGAGCCTGCAGGTGCTGCGCCAGCAGGGTATCCAGTTCACCCTGCCGGCGGACCAGGTGGATCCGAAGGCCTTGTACGAGATACGCGACAAGGCGGCTGCCACCTTGATGGCGAGCGGCTATATCCCCAAGGCCGAGTTCCAGCTGACCGACCAGCTGCTGGCGACGTACCGTCAATCCTACCCGGCAGACCGCGCCAGCAATGGCAAGTGACGCGCCGGCCACGGTTGCCGCGGAACTGATCAGGGATTGGCTGGTGCGCCTGGAAGCAGCGCTGGCCGGCGCAAGCCTGCTGGGGCTGCTGGCACTTACCCTCACCCAGATCGTGGCCCGCAATTTCTTCGACACCGGCTTTCCCCTGCTGGACACGGTGGCGCGCCACCTGGTCCTGTACGTGCTGTTCTTCGGCGCCGCGCTCGCACTCGACGCCCGCCGGCATATAAAGATCGACGTGCTGGCCCTGTGGATCCCACCGCGCTGGCAGGGGCGTCTTGCCCGCCCCCTGGACTTGCTCGGCACTACGGTATGCGTCCTGCTGGGTTGGGCGGCCGTACGCTACTGGCAGGTATCGTGGAGTTACGCCGGGCCGGACGGCAAATGGGCCGCGCTCATGGACCTGATCATTCCAGTCGGTTTCATCCTGCTGGCTTTGCACTTCGCCGTGGACGCGGCGCTTGGCCGGCAGGACGCGGAGGACGGCCATTGATTGCGGCGGCGGTAGTGCTGCTCATTGTGCTGGCCGGCGTTGGTCTGCCCCTGTTCGTGGTACTGGGCGCCGGGGCTCTGCTGGCGTCGCACCGCGCGGGGCTGGACCCGGCGGTACTGATCATCGAGCTGAACCGGGTAGCGGCTTCCCCCAACCTGACCGCCATTCCGCTGTTCACACTTGTGGGCGTGGTACTTGCCGCCGGTGGTGCGCCCCAACGCCTGATCCGCATGTTCAATGCCCTGTTCGGCTGGCTCCCCGGCGGGCTGGCCACAGTGGCGATCACCGCTTGTGCATTTTTCACCGCCTTCTCGGGGGCGTCCGGGGTCACCATCCTCGCGCTGGGCGGGCTGCTGTTTCCCATGCTCACCACGGTCGGCTACCGCGAGCGCTTCAGCCTCGGCCTGCTGACCACCTCCGGCTCCCTGGGACTGCTGTTCCCGCCCAGTCTCGCCATTCTCGTCTACGGCATCGTCGCCGGCGTGGACATCAACAAGCTGTTCCTCGCCGGCATCGTCCCGGGACTGATCCTGCTGGTCATGCTGGCCCTGTACAGCCTTTACACCGGCGCCCACACGCGCATGCCCCGCGAGCCCTTCTCGGGCCGGGCTTTGGTGGATGCGCTGCGACTGGGGATGTGGGATCTACTGCTGCCCGTCGGTATCGTGATCGGCATCTTCGGGGGCTACGTCACGGTCAGCGAGGCGGCCGCCTGCGCCGGCGCCTACGTGCTGCTGCTGGAAGGCGCCATCCACCGGACCCTTGAGTTCAGGCGCCAGCTGCCGGGACTGCTGGCGGAAACGGCCATGCTGGTGGGCACCATACTGATCATTCTGGGCGTGGCCATGGGGCTCACCAATCTGCTCATCGACGCCCAGGTTCCCATGCATGTCCTGGGCTGGCTGCAGGGGTCCATTCACAGTAAGCTGGGATTCCTGGCGCTGCTCAACATCTTTCTGCTGGCGCTGGGCTGCATGATGGACATCTTCTCCGCCACCGTGGTGGTGGTGCCGCTGATCCTGCCCCTCGCCCAGCGCTTCGGCGTCGATCCCATCCATCTGGGCATCCTGTTCCTCGCCAACCTGGAGATCGGCTACAGCACCCCGCCGGTGGGCATCAACCTGTTCATCGCCAGCCAGCGCTTCGATCGCCCGGTGCTGTCCCTGTTCCGGGCGGCACTGCCCTTTCTGGCCATCATGCTGGTGTGGCTGGCGATCGTCACCTACGTGCCGGAGGCGTCCCTGTGGTGGCGCCACTGAAGCGCCAGCCGGCGTTCGCGCGCCCGCTGCAGAAGGTCCTGCTGGCGGCCTTGCTGGCGATGCTGTCCGCCTGCGGGCGGGAAACACCGCATCTGCCGGCGTTGGCACCCGATGCCGTGATTCTTGCCTTCGGCGACAGCCTGACCCACGGCACGGGCACCGATGTCAGGCACAGCTACCCGGCCGACCTGGCCCGGCTGAGCGGCCGTCGGGTCATCAATGCCGGGGTACCCGGCGAGCTGAGCGCCGCCGGCGCCGCGCGCCTGGCGGGCACGATCGAACGCTACCACCCCGACCTGCTCGTGCTGTGCCACGGGGGCAACGACCTGCTGCGCCATCGCAATCCGGATTCCATCGCCCGCAATCTGGCCGCCATGGTGCGCACTGCCCGTCGCCACGGCGTACCCGTGGTCCTGCTGGGCGTGCCCCGACCGGCGCTGTTCGGTCTGCACGCGGCCTCTTTGTACGGCAAAGTCGCGCAGCGGTTCCACATACCCTACGATGGCGCCATACTGGCGAAGCTCGAATCCCAGAGCACGCTGAAATCGGACCGCGTGCATCCCAATGCCCGCGGCTACCGACTGCTGGCCGAAGCCGTTTATCGGCTTCTCAAGCGCAGCGGCGCGCTGTAACCGCAAAGGCCGGTACGGCAACAACCTCAGCGGTGCCGTTGCCCCGTGAACCGGCCGATGCACCGGGTGACGTCAGTAAGGTTCGTGCCCGCGTTTCGAGCACCTGCCCGGACCGCATGCCGAGCGGCCGGACTCCTTGTTCACCGACTGCCACCACGCAGCCGACGGCAACGCTGAAGGGAGCCACTCCATGGTTACTGCCATTGTCCTGCTCAAGACCGAACGCGGTCGCGTCAACGAAGTAGCCGAGCAGCTCGCCGATATGGCGGGCATCTCGGAAGTGTACTCGGTGGGCGGACGCTTCGATCTGGTCGCCATCATCCGCGCCGGATCCAACGACGAACTGGCCGACATGGTCACCAATCACCTGCAGGCCGCCCAGGGTATCCGGGACACCGAAACGCTGATCGCCTTCCGCGCCTATTCCCGCCACGATCTGGAGACCATGTTTTCCATCGGCCTGGCGGAATAGCAGGCAGGCCGTCGCTGCCCATGGCAAGCTCCACCGCCGGTCTGCCGGACGCCCGTACGCTTGGCGACATCGTCATCCCCATCGCGCGATCCGGGCTGCTCGAACGCTCCGATCAACCGGACTTTCGCTACAAGTCCGACCGCAGCCTGCTGACCGAAGCCGACCGCCTCGTCCAGCAACGCCTGCAGACCGCCTTGGCCGAACATTGGCCCGCCATTGCCTTTCTGGGCGAAGAGATGCCCGCCGAACAGCAGCAGCGACTGCTCGAGCGTGACGACTCCCTGCTGTGGTGCCTGGACCCGTTGGACGGGACCCGCAACTTCGCCTACGGCGTACCCTTCTTTGCCGTCTCACTGGCGTTGCTGGCCGGCGGCGAACCGATACTGGGGCTGGTCTACGATCCGCTGCGGGATGAATGCTTCACGGCCTGCAGGGGCGCCGGCGCGCGCCTCAACGACCTGCCTCTACCACCGCCGACAGCGGCTCCCGCATTGGAAAACAGCGTGGCCCTGGTGGACTTCAAACGCCTGGCACCGGCGTTGGCCGGGCGCATCGCCGCAAGTCATCCATTCGGATCCCAGCGCAGCTTCGGCGCCGTCGCCCTGGACTGGTGCTGGCTTGCCTGCGGACGCGCACATGTGTATCTGCACGGCGGCCAGAAGCTGTGGGATTACGCGGCCGGGCACCTGATACTCCACGAATGCGGAGGCCATTCGATCACCCTGGACGGCGAACCGGTGTTCAGTGCCGATCTCGCTCCGCGGTCGGTAGCGGCCGCCCTGGACGGCGGACTGTTCGCATCGTGGACCCGCTGGCTGGGTATTCCGGGTTGCTGACGATACGGCTCCGCCGCCGCGCCCGGAGTTGCGCTGCGCTCATGCAGACAACGGGAACGGTAAGGCGGGCCCGTCGCCAAGGGCGGCCCGCCCGACGCCCCCATCGTCAGTCGACGGGAATGGCCTTCAAAGTGAGTTCTTCGGCGCCGGCTTTGATGAAGCCGTGCCTGGCGTAGATACCCTGGGCCGCATCGGTGCCCAGATAGGCGAGGAATTGCTGGGCATTCTCCTGGTTGCGCCCGCCCTTCAGTGCCCCGATGGCATAACCGACCTTGTCCTGCATGTTGTGCGGAGCGGGGATCGCCACGCCCTCGATGGGACGGCCCTGAGACTGGCCGTAGGCCACTTCCGAGGTCCACACGATGCCGAGGTCCGCTTCGCCATGCTCGATCCGGTAGGGCGTTTCCCGATGATGGCGCGAAGTGAACCAAGTCTTGCCGGGCACTGCCCAGCAACTCTTGCACTGCGCCCCGCCGGTGACCTTCTGGTAAATACCCAGATCCTCCAGCATCTGGGAACCGTAGAACTTGAAGATGCCCTCGGTGAGCGGGTTGGGCAGCGACTTCACCAGATCGTCTCGGGCCAGGTCCATGGGACCCTTGACATGCTTGGGGTTGCCCTTGGCCACCATCAGTTCCAGTTTGTTGTGGGTATAGATGATGTACTGATCCATCATACCCTTGCCGGCAAGCTGCTTGAGATGCCCCAGATTGACACTGGCGAACAGGTCCGGATTCATGGCGGTCTTCTTGCCTTCGATCATACCCTGCTTCAGCAACTGGCCCTTGAGAATCTGCCCGGGGGGGATGGTCTCCACGTAGACGGTCTTGATGGAAGGGTGTTTTGCCTGAAAATCCTTCATCAGGTCGTCCATGACCATGAACTGGTTGCCGGCAAGGTACATCACCAGATCGGCTTGGTAGGAATCGGCGATGTTGCCGTACACGATCTTTCCGTCCGAGTGGAAAGTCCGGTAGTCGTGGCCCTGCCCCGCCTTGTCGGCGCCGTGCGCGCCAGGTGTCGTCAGCAACGCCAGCGGGATTGCCGTCAATACTCCCAGCCAATTGATTGTTCGACGCATTGTTCCATCTCCTCCAACCAGGTTTAGGCGATCAGCCGCGCCCTTGTGTGCAGTTGGTCCACCTGCATTGGAATTGACGTTTTCTTTACATTATTTATTCCCCCGGCGCTCTTGCGCCTTCCGCACCGGCGCGCGACCCTTGGATGAGGCGGTCCGCCGGGCTCGGACACTCGGCAGACCGTCGGCCCGACGTTCCAGGGAGGTCCCCATGTCGCCGGCCGACGTTTACACCTATCGCATCGACGGCGGCGACTCGATCGTTTTCGTCAGCGATCTGTGGTGTGAGTTTGCGGTCCGCAACGACGCACCCGAACTGACCGCCAAGCGGGTGCTGGACCGTTCGTTGTGGGATTTCATCGCCGGTCCGGAAACCCTCCGTCTTTACCGGGAAATCTTCGCTCGGGTGCGGCGCACCGGGAAGGCCGTCACCATTCCGTTTCGCTGCGACGCACCCGCTGTGCGGCGCTACATGCAGTTGGACATCCAGCCCCGCGACGGTTATCAGCTGCAGTTCACCGGCCGCATTCTGGGGCAAGAGCCCCGGCCGCTCGTACCCCTGCTGGAACGGCATGCGGCTCGCAGCCAAACGCTGCTGCGGATGTGCAGCTGGTGCAAGCGGGTGGCCGTGCCCGCCAATCAGTGGCTGGAAACGGAGGAAGCCATCGTCCGCCTCGGGCTGATCGACACGCCGACGCTTCCGCAGCTCACCCACACCGTCTGCGACACCTGTCGGGCCGGCCTGAGCGCCGGCGGCAACCGGGAGGACTCGGGTCTGTTGGCACCGGTTGAATGGCCGTCCAAACAGCGTTAACCGGCCCCAGTGGACAGTGGTCCATGCGGGAAATAGTGTGTCTCTCAGAGCCCCGCTAATGGGTCAAGGCAAGGCGCGCTGCGCAGGGAATGGCCACTAGCTGGAGCAGCTCACCGCGATGCGCCGACCCCATTCTGGCGGCGGGTCGGCGTAGGCCTCCATTCCCGGATGCTCGTCGAAAGGTCGCCTCAGCAGTGCCAGCAGGCGGTCCACTTCGGAGTAGTCACGCTCGCGCACGGCCCGGGCAATGGCGGTATGGGCAAGATAGTTGCGCAACACGAACTTGGGATTTGCACGATTCATCGCAGTGCGCCGCAGGGCGTCGACGCTGCCCTCGGCGCGCAGGCGCTCGCGATAGCGTCCCGCCCAGCGCGCAAATGCCGCCCGGTCGTCGAACAGATCCACGACCGCACCGTGCTGACCGGTTTTCGCGCCGAGCCCTCCCAGGGCACGAAAGAAATTGGTGTAGTCCACCCGATCCTGCTGCAGCAGTGCCAGCAGGTCGCTGGTCAATGCTTCATCCTGGGCCCGCGCCTGCGCCAACCCGAGCTTGGCACGCATGAGCGACAGGAAATGGCGGGCGAAGCTGGCCTGATAGCCATCGAGCGCATCGCGGATTTCCTGCTCGCTGATCAGGCACAGCAGCGCCTCGGCGAGGCAGGCCAGATTCCACAGACCGATCCCGGGCTGCTGATCGAAAGCATAGCGGCCGCGAAAATCGGAGTGATTGCACACGAAGCCCGCATCATACGCATCGAGGAAGCCGAACGGCCCGTAGTCGATGGTCAATCCCAATATGGACATGTTGTCGGTATTCATGACGCCATGGGCGAAACCCACGCTTTGCCACTGTGCCATCAAGCGTGCCGTACGCTCCACCACCTGGGCGAAGAACTGCGCGTAGCTGTCCGGGCGCTGGCGCAGTTCCGGGAAGTGATGGGCAATGACATAGTCAGCCAATGTCCTTACCAAGTCGGCCCGCCCCATGTGGGCGAAACATTCGAAGGTGCCGAACCGCACGTGACTGGGCGCGAGCCGGGTCAGCACGGCGCCGGGCTCCGGCGCTTCCCGGTAGACGGTCAGGTCGGAACCGACAATGCACAGCGCACGGGTGGTCGGTATGCCGAGCCCATGCATGGCCTCGCTGCACAGGTATTCGCGAATGCTGGAACGCAACACCGCACGACCGTCGCCGCCCCGGGAAAAATCCGTACGCCCGGCACCCTTGAGCTGGATATCCCATTTCTCGCCGCGCCCGTTGCGCGCTTCGCCCAGGAGGATCGCCCGTCCATCGCCCAGCTGCGGCACCCACACGCCGAATTGATGGCCTGCATAGCACAGGGCAATCGGGTCGCTGCCCGGCAACGGACGATTGCCGCCGAAGTACTCTGCGAACTCCGTCCGGGCGGACTGCCCGGGGTCCAGATCCAGCAGCGCGGCGGCATCGGGATTGAAGCTCACCAGATGAGCGCCCGGGATAAGCTCCGGCGTCACCGCCCGATAGAAGCTGCCCGGCAGTTCCCGATAGCCGGGACTGAGGGTGAGATCTTCGATTGCCTTCCGGCGGTCAGCGGGCATTGCGTATGGCCTGTTCCATGCGCTCGACGGCCCCATCCCAGACCGGGCCGTGGTTGCCGCCCTCGACCATCAACTCCATGAGCCGATAGGCGAGTTGTCGGTATTGGGGATCGATGTCACGCAGCTTGTTCAACAGGTACAGGTATTGACCGTTGCGGGCCGACAGCGTCTTGGCCAGCGCAAACAGCACCAGCGAGGGACCTCCGTGCGGGTTTCCCTCCACCACTTCGAGCACATCGTTGAGCACGTCGGTAGAAACCATGTCATCCTCTGCAAAGCGCGCAGGCGCTCCTCCCGGGCAGGGCAACTGCCACACGCCCGCCGAACGATCTCACCAGGGTTTGTCCAGTACTTCGCGGATACGGGCGGCCCGCTCCGGGCCGATGCCATCCACCTGCGCCAGCGCCTCGGTGCTGGCGGCGAAAACCCGCGCCGGGGTGTCGAATTCGGTGAGCAGAGCTTCGGCCTCGAAGCTGCCTATGCCCGGCAGCCCCTGCAGCAGGTACTGCTGCAGTTCGGGCCGAATGGCCGGCTTGTTGATACGTGCGGGGACACCGCTGCCCAGATGATGCTGGGCGTCGGCCGCCATGCAATAGATCAATGCGGCGCTGGTTTCCTCGTCCCGACTGTAGAGCACCGGGATGCGCTGCATGACGGTCATGTAGGACAAAGCCAGATGAACGTCGAAGGCCTTCTGGTGAAAACGCGCCTCGAACATGTCGCCCTCCACCAAAAAGACCGGCACATCGAACGTCGCCTTGAGCTGGGCGGCGCTGTCGATCAGGCTCTTGTCGACGATGCTGAGAATGAAGTCGGTGGCGGATTTGCGTTCCACGGCAACGCCGTGGCCGAGAACGTAGTCCCCCAGATCCAACGGCTCGAGATCCAGGGTCACGCCTGGAAGCGCCTCGAGCTTCTTGATGATCTTGCCCTTCTCGCCGCTGTCGGCCAGGATGCGGACGGGTTTGTTCAACTCCGCCATGAGACTGGTTCCCTATATTAGCGTTCGGTGAATCAGCCTAAAGGCGGGCCCAGGCCGGTTCAACCACAGGACACCAGGGGTAAGGTCGCTCATGACCGCCTGCGCACCACGTCGTTGCGCAGGTAGACCGGGGCCGCCCCCTCGGGCGGCAGGATTTCACCGCGAGCGAAACCGGCGGCCGCCAACCGGGCAACCGCTCCCGCCCGCGGAAAGCGCTCCGCATCCGCCCCGGCAAGGCGGTCGCCCAATGTCCGGCGCAGCACCTCACCGTAGCGTCCCCAGCCACTGCCGACCCCCATCCAACCGCCGTCAGCAGGCACCGGCACCCCGCCGGCATCGCACACCAGTTCAGCGCCGCTCAGCGTGGCGAGACCCTGTTCGTCCCGCAGGTACGCAGCCCAGTAGACCTCGTCCATACGGGCGTCGATAGCGGCCAGCACCCGCGGCGTGTCCGGCTCATCCATGGCGCCCTGGGCAAGGGCGGCCAGGGTGGAAACCGCCACCACCGGCAGGTCGGCACCGAAGGCGATGCCCTGCGCAACCCCGGCCGCCACCCGTACCCCGGTGAAACTGCCCGGCCCCCGCCCCAACGCCACTGCATCCAGGTCCCTGAGCGCCAGCCCGGCCCCGCCAAGCAGATCTTCGATCATGGGCAGTATCAGGCCGGCATGGCCGCGGGGCGCCAGCTGGTAGCGTTCCTGCACCATACCGTCCACATACAATGCCGCCGAGCAGGCTTCGGTGGCGGTTTCCAGGGCAATCAGTTTCATCGCGGTTCTCTGCTCAGTACGGCTGGCCGACACAGCCTTCGCCGCCGGCGCCGGGCAAGTCCGCCTCAGCGGCGAAAAACGCCTCCACATCCTCCAACGCCCGGGTACGGGACATGGTCGGCAGGCTGGCGAGGAAGATCCGACCGTAGGGCTTTCCCAACAGACGCGGATCGCACAGCATCAACACCCCCCGGTCGTGGACGTCACGGATCAGCCTGCCGATGCCCTGTTTGAGGGTGAGCACTGCATTGGGCAGTTGGTAGTCACGAAATGGATTGCCGCCGCCCTGGCGCAGCGCCTCGATGCGCGCCTGCAGCACCGGCTCGCCCGGTGACGCAAACGGCAGCTTGTCGATGATCACGCAGGACAGCGCGGAACCCCGTACGTCCACGCCTTCCCAGAAGCTGCTGGTTCCCAGCAGCACCGCATTGCCCGCTTCCCTGAATCGGGCCAGCAGCTCCGAGCGTGGTGCGCTGCCCTGCACCAGCAGCGGGTAATCCAGCCGTCCTTCCAGGAGCGCGGCGGCTTCGCGCAGGGCGCGGTGGCTGGTGAACAGCATGAAGGCGCGTCCGCGGCTCGCCTGCAGCACTGCCAGGCTGCGCTCCACGACCGCGCCGGTATAGCCGGGGGCATTCGGTTCGGGCAGACCGGGCGGCACGTACAGCAGCGCGTTGCGCCGGTAATCGAAGGGGCTTTCCAACTGCAGCGTGCGCGGTCGATCGAGTCCCAACCGTCCGGCGAAGTGTTCGAAGCGTTCCCCGACCGCCAGGGTCGCCGAGGTGAATATCCAGGCGCTGGGCAGTGCGCTGATACGTTCGCGCAGCACATCCGCCACCTCCAGAGGCGTGAGATGAATGGCGAACGCCCGCGTGTGGGTCTCGAACCAATGTACATGGTCGGCGGGCGGAGTCTCAGTGGTCAGGCGCACGCGTTCCGCGAGATTCTGGGCACGGCGCCAGCAGCTTTCCAGCCCACGGCCCCGTGGCGCAGCCACTTCCAGCCAAGCGGCGAGATCCGCGAGAGCCAACCGCAGGTTTCCCAGCGCATCACCGACGGCAGAACTTTCGCCCACCGCCGTCCAGGGGGCACGCCGCACCTCCGTGCCGAATGCCAGGCGCGCATCCAGCACCGCTTTTTCCAGACGTTGCGCCGCGTCGTTGAGGTCCTGCATATCGCCGGCCTCGCGACGCTCTTCGAGCTGTGCGTCGCGGGCCAGGCCGAGCAGTTGACGACTGCTCAAGGTGATCCCGAAGAAGTTCGATGCCACCTCCTCCAGCTGATGGGCCTCATCCAGGATGAACGCGTTGGCGCCCGGCAACAGCTCCCCGAAACCCTCTTCCTTCAGCGCCATGTCCGCGAACAGCAGATGGTGGTTGATGACCACCACGTCCGCCTCCTGCGCCCCCCGGCGAGCCTTCATGACGAAACATTCCCCCAACCGCGGGCAGTCCTGCCCCAGACAGTTGTCGGGTGTGGAGGTGACCCGTGGCCAAAGGGGCGAATCCTCGGGGATGCCCGCCAGTTCCGCGACATCGCCGGCCGCGGTCCCGCCGGCCCAGGTCTGGATGCGGTGCAGGTCCGCCGCCTGGCGCCGCCCGTCGGGCCCCGCCAGGTCGAGGCGATGCACACACAGGTAGTTGCTGCGCCCTTTCAGCAGCGCGACCCGCGCTGAAACGCCCAGGGCGTCGCGCACCATCGGAAGGTCGCGGTGAAAGAGCTGGTCCTGAAGATGGCGGGTGCCGGTGGAGATAATGACCTTCTGGCCGCACAACAACGCCGGCACCAGATAGGCGAAGCTCTTGCCGGTGCCGGTGCCGGCTTCGACCACCAGCTGGCCGTGGTCGTCAATCGCTTCGGCGACCGCCTCGGCCATGGCCTGTTGTTGAGGTCGAGGCGCGAAACCGGGCAGCACCCGGGCCAGGGCTCCATCGGCGCCCAACAGCTCTGCAATGGAATTCATGGAAATGGGGTACCGCCGGCGCCGGCCTCAGCCTCCGGTCTGGTTGTCCCAGATTTCGTCGCTAATGAGGCCTTCTTCACGGGTCCAGACCAGCCGCGCGATACGTTTGAACTTGGCCACTGACAGGGCTCCGCGCTTGGACCGGCGGCTTGCGGCGGCGTCCTCGACGGCCTGCACCACGTCCTCGCGCTCGGCCTCGTAAAGCTCGAAGGGCTCGAACTCCTCGTCCATAAGTACCAGGACCACGCGGTCCCAGACCTGCTCGGCTTTGATCTGGCCAATGCGCTGTCCCGATTTGGCTTCATCGAATATGGCACGGCCCTTGATCTGTATGCGCTTGCCCTCGCGCTCCCCACGACCCACTGCGTCGTAACCCTCGGAGCGGTCGGTAACCAGTTCGAGGTCCAACAGTCTGGCCGCGTCGTAATCGGCGATTTCACTGCCCACACCCGCGAGGGACTTGCCCGTCGCACGCCGGTAGTCGGCGGCCAGCCGACGGGCCTCCGCGATGAGCTTGTCCACCGAATACACGGTCACAGCCCCTGCCTCCCCCGCCCGTGGCAGCCCCCACCCGGACACGCGCTGACCGGCACCGCCAACCCTCCTTCACGCCCTGACGGACCGTTTGGAATCGGGGTCCGTTCCACGTGTACCTGTTTGATCTTCGGGCAATGATACACCAATAGACCGGACCTTGAGGTCAGCGCTGTTGCAGGGCCTCGGACCGCGCCTGCGCCTGTCGGGCGCCGTCCGCATCCCCCGCCCGTCGACGCACCTCGGCAATGAGATTCCAATTGGCCGCCTGCAATGCAAGGTCGTCGCCGGCAAGACTGTTGGACTTCGCAGCCAGGGCCTGCGCCTGCGCCCCATTGCCTTCGGCCAGCCGCAATGCGGCAAGTCGGTGCCACAAACGGGCGTTGCGCGGCTCGATGCGCAACGCCCGTTCCAGGCTGTCCGCCGCGGAATCCAATCGGCCCGCACGGGCACTGCGATCGGCCTGGTCCACCAAGGCCAGCACCGCTGATGATCCTGCCCCGGGAGGTGCCGCCTGGGCACCTCCACTTTGGCCCGGGCCGGGCGCCGGTCCCTGCACGGGGCCACCGGACTCGACGACTGGGGGGCGCGCCCCGGGATGTGGCACCACCCCGGCGCAGCCCGCCAACGCCGTGACCGCTGCCAGGATGCACCACCGCAAACCTCTGTTCATCGGAACCATTTCCTCAACCAATGCAAGGGTGAGTCACCGGAGGTGCCGTCGGCACAGGGTGCCGCCTTGCGGGGGGCGCTGCCGGGGAGAAATGGGAGCTTCACGGAATCGTCGCACCCCCCATCAGCCTTCAGTCCGCTGGCCGGATCGATGGACTCCCAGGTTACACTGCCGCCTCCGGGCAGTACCAGGGGCTGAGCCGCGGCCTGCGCCATGAAAGCGCCCCACACCTGCATGGCACCGGACGCGCCGGTCAGGCCGGTCGGCCCGTTGTCGTCCCGTCCCAGCCACACCACTGCGAGACGGTCCCCGGTAAATCCCGCGAACCAGCTGTCGCGCAGGTCATCCGTCGTACCGGTCTTGCCGGCGGCGTGCAGATCCGGGGAAAGAAACCGGTCCAGGCCCGCGCCCGTGCCTTCCGTCACCACATGCTGCAGCGCCGTGTCCACCAGATAGACGGGCCCCGAAGGCACCACCTGCTCCACCGCCAGCGGATAGCGATGCAGGGGCTTGCCGTGGGCATCCAGCACTGCGCGGACGGCGCGCAGCGGTGCCCGGAAGCCGCCGCTGGCCAGGGTCTGATACATCTGCGCGACATCCAGGGGCGTAAGCCCCTGAGCGCCGAGAAACAGGGACGGGAAGGGTTCGAAATCGCGCTCCACGCCGAGTTTGTGAAGCGTGTCGATCACCGCCGGGGCGCCCACCGACAGGCCCAGACGGGCAGTGGGCACATTGTAGGAGTGGGCCAGGGCTTCGTACATCGGCACCTGGCCGTGAAAACGCCGGTCATAGTTCCTGGGCGTCCACACGCTGCCATTGGCGCCCTTCACCGACAGGGGGCTGTCATCGAGCAGCGTCGCCAGGGTGTAGCGCTCAGGCTGCTCAAGGGCGGTGAGATACACCGCCGGCTTGACCAGTGAGCCGATCTGACGCACCGCATCCAGGGCCCGGTTGAAGCCCGCGTAGCCGGGGTCGCGGCCGCCCACCAGCGCCAGCACTTCACCGCTGTCGGTCGCTGTCACTACCGCCGCGCCCTCCAGGCTGTCGGCGGGAAGCTTCTCCCTACGTTCCAGCGCGGGCAGGCGGCGCTCGAAGGTCTGCTCGAGCGTGCGCTGCAGTTCCGGCGCAAGGGTGGTGAACACCCTCAGCCCCTCGGAGGTCAGATCCTCCTGGCGGTAATCCCGGCTGAGCTGGCGCCGCACAAGATCCAGGAAGGCCGGATAGGCATTGGCGGACAGCGGCGTCTTGACCACATCCAGGGGGCGGGCCTGCGCCGCACTGGCCGCGGCGGCCGGCACCACACCCTGGGTGGCCAGAATGTGCAGGACCAGGTTGCGCCGTGCCAGCGCCCGTTGGGGGTGGCGACGCGGATCGTAATAGGACGGCCCTTTCACCATTCCCACCAGCAGCGCGATCTGGTCCAGCGACAGGTCCTTGAGGGGACGCTGGAAGTAGAACTGACTGGCCAGTCCCACGCCGTGAATGCCGCGGGCGCCGTCCTGGCCCAGATAGACTTCGTTGAGGTAGGTTTCCAGGATCGCGTTCTTGGAGTAATGCAGCTCCACCAGCAGAGCCATGACCGCTTCCTGCGCCTTGCGCGCCAGGGTGCGGCGATTGCTCAGAAACAGGTTCTTGACCAGCTGCTGGGTGATGGTGCTGCCGCCCTGCACCACCCTGCCGGCCCGCAGATTGGCCACCATGGCCCGCGCGATCGAGGTCGGCTCGATGCCGAAGTTCTGATAGAAGTGGCGATCTTCGACCGCTATAAGGGCCTTGACCAGCAACGGCGGCACATCGTTGAGGCGCACCAGGATACGGTCGCCCTTGCGGGCCGGATAAATGCTGCCGATCTGCACCGGATCCAGGCGCACCAGACTGAGTGCCGCGCCGGAGCGGGCGTCACTGAGGGCGGTGACGCCGCCGCCGCCAAATGACACCCGTATGTCGTGGGCCGGCTCCCGGCCGTCCCAGAAGGTGAACGGGCGACTCTCCAGCCGGAAGGTATCGCCGCGGCGCGCCACTTGTCCCGCTCCGGCAGGCGTTGCCACCGCACGGTAGTGCAGCTGCCCCAGTTCATCGGCGAACTGGGCAGCTGACAGACGCAGTCCGGTGTACAGTTCCAGCGGCCGGGCATAGACCCGCGCCGGCAGCGCCCAGCGTTTGTGCTCGAACTGCGCGCGCACGGTGGCGTCCAGCCACACGACGTAGCCTGCCAGAACAACGCACGCCACGACGGCGAGACGACCCCAGGGCATCCGCCAGCGCCGTGCAGCGCCCTTGCGACGGCCCTTGCGCGCCTTACGCCGACGTGCCATGGATGCGGGAAACAGAGCAGATTGAAGCGCATGCGAGCGAGGTGCGGAGCGCTACGCAGCGGCGACTATTTCGCGTCGTTCGAAAAGACCTTCTTGAGCAGCGCTGTCGTACGGGCTGCGGGGTTCTCACGGATCTGTCTTTCCTCTTCGGCAATCTTCAGGAACAGCCCATCGAGAGTGCGGCGGGTGACATAGCTGTCCAGATCCACGGCGTCCGTGCCAAGGTAACCTGCCATGGGACCGGCAGCGGCCATCAACCGCTTGTAGTTGGCCGTCACAGCGACCCGCGCCGTGGCTTGACGCACGATGGGTAGCATGCGATCGGTCAACTGCCCCTCGGTATGGCTGCGGAAATACGCGGTCGCGGCGTCCTGGGGCCCGCTCACAATGGCACGGGCGTCCTTGAGGGTCATCGCCTTGGCGGCATCACTAAACACCCTGGCGGCTTGCGGTACCGCCTGCTCCGCCGCCCGATTCATGCTGGTGACGAACTCGTCAGCGCGCCGCTCCTGGCCGACTGCCCGCAGGGACCGCTCGACCCATTGGAGCTGCTTGGGCATGGGAATACGCACGCTGGCGTCGTCCAGAAACCCCCCCGCCCGACCAAGCTGGCTGACGGCATGCTGGATACCCTTCTGCAGGGCCTCCTTCAACCCACCGGCCATTTCCGATTCGCTTAGAGACCCTGCCCGGGATGCAGCAGTGGAACCTTCCCGGCTGCCGCCCGGCAGCTGCTCCAGAAAGTCCCGCCAGCCGGCATCCGCCGCCACGACCGGCAGCAACCCGCACAGCAGCAGCAAACCAATCCGTAACGAATGCCTCATCGCCGCGACTCCCTGCGCCGGTACCGAGCGGCCCATGTTACCCTAACTGCAGCACTCCGTCACAGCGCTCTGCCGCCCCCGAGCCGCGCCCATGGAACCGATCATCAAAGGCCTGCAGGATCCCCGCTGCTACCCCGATGGGGTAGCCGAGGTGCAGGTCCTCGAAACCCACATTTCCTGGGTACTGCTGGCCGGCGAATATGCCTACAAAATCAAGAAACCGCTGAATCTCGGCTTTCTGGATTTTTCCACTCTGGACAGACGCCGCCACTACTGCGACGAGGAGCTGCGCCTGAATCGGCGGCTGGCCCCGGAACTCTACCTGGATGTGGTGGCCGTCACCGGCAGCGCCGACCGACCCCGATACGCCGATCGGGACAACCCGGACGCCATCGAGTATGCCGTACGCATGCGCCGCTTCCCCCAGCATGCACGCCTGGACCATCAGCTGGACGCCGGACGCCTGACACTCCAGGACATGGACGCGATTGCACAACGGGTGGCGGAGTTCCACCGTCAGGCACCGGCCGCGAACCGCGACAGTCCCTACGGCGAACCGCCGGCGGTGCAGGCACCGGTGCGGGAGAACTTTGCCCAGATCGAACCCCTGCTGGACACGCAACCGGACCGCCGCACTCTCCACCGCCTGGCCGAAAGAGCGGAGCGGCAATTTGCGGCCCTGCGCGAGGTGCTCGCCCGGCGCAAGACCCAGGGCGACGTCCGCGAGTGCCACGGCGATCTGCATCTGGCCAACCTGGCACGGCTACCTGCGGGAATCACCCCCTTCGACTGCATCGAGTTCAATCCTGGCTTGCGCTGGATCGATGTGATCAGCGAAGCCGCCTTCCTGGTGATGGATCTTCATCACCGCGGCCGCGCCGATTTCGCTTACCGCTTCCTGAACGCCTATCTGCAGATCGGCGGTGACTATGACGGCATAGCCGTGCTGCCCTACTACCTCGCCTACCGTGCCATGGTGCGCGCCAAAGTGGCCGCCATCGAGTCGGCTCAACGCCGCTCGCGGCGCGGCCCGGCGATGCGGGAATATCGCGCCTATGCGGCGCTCGCCGAACGACTGGGCAACCCCGCCAGCGGTGCGGTGATCCTGACCCATGGGTTCTCCGGCAGCGGCAAGACCCGACTCAGCCAGGCGCTGCTGGAGACGCTGCCCGGTGTGCGCGTGCGCTCCGACGTCGAGCGCAAGCGGCTGTTCGGTCTGAGCGCCGATGCTGTCAGCGCCTCCGCGCCAGGGGCGGGCATTTACACCGCCGAGGCAAGCGAACGGACCTATGCCCGCCTGGCGGCAATCGCGCGCACGGTGGCAAAGACCGGCTATCCGGTGCTCGTCGATGCCACCTTCCTGGAGAGCACGCGCCGCCGTCCGTTCATGGAACTGGCGCGCACCCTGGGGGTGCCCTTTGCCATCGTGGACTGCCAGGCGCCTGAGCAGGTACTGCGTCAACGCCTCGCCAGCCGCACCGGCGATGCATCCGAGGCGGATCTGGCGGTGCTGGAGCGTCAACTGCAAGACCACCAGCCGCTCACTGCGGACGAACAGAAATTCGCATTGACAGTGGACACCCGCGTCGACACGGACACAGCCGCTGTCGCGGCCACCCTCAGGGCGCGACTCGGCATCTGAGTACCCGCTGCCCGTGCGCCAAGGGCCCGCGGGGCCGGGGCCGGCGATATTGACGCCTCGGCTATGGCAGCCGCGGGCGATACGAAACCGACAACCCGGCCCTGTTGCGTCGCCGCGCAGCCCGACCGAAGCCGGCTCGCGTCCGTCCTATACCCCGTCCTGCACCACTTCGCAATCGCCCCGGCGCAACGCCCATTTGAGCAGCGGCGGAGTCAGCACCGTCGTCACGATCACCATCAGCACCACGGCGGAAAACAACGATGCGCTGATCACACCCAGACTCTTGCCGATGGACGCGAAAATCAGGCCGACCTCTCCGCGCGGCATCATGCCCAGACCCACCGCCAGGCGGTTGCAGCTGCGCCCGGCGCCAAACCCGCTGACAATCTTGCCGGCCACCGCCGCCAGCAGCAGACCGCCGGCCATCGCCACCACATGCCAGTTGAGGAATGTCTCGAGCTTCACCTGAATGCCCATCAACACGAAGAAGATCGGCACCAGAATCGCTTCCAGTGGCGCGATCAGATCCTTGATCCGAAAGCGATGATCCTCGTGGTTCCCCCAGTGCTTGAAATAGGCGTCGTGGAGAATGAGCCCGGCGGTGAACGCGCCGACGATGGTGGCCAGCCCCGCCAGGTTGGCCAACCACGCCAGCACCATGACGAATAGAAAGGAAATAAAGATCTTGGCTTCGACGATATCCAGACGCCGCAGCAGCCAGATCGTGACCTTCAGGAAATAGGGACCGAGCAGGAAGGCGCCGGTCAAGAACAGCCCCGACAGGATGACGACATGCGCAACGCCGCCGATATTCAGTCCGCCGGACACCACGATGCCGGATATGATGGCCAGCATGACCAGGCCCAGCACATCGTCGATGACCGCCGCTCCCAGGATGATATGCGCCACCTGCGAGTGCAGCCATCCCATGTCCTGAAGCACCCGCGCCGTGATGCCCACACTGGTCGCGCCCAGGGTGGCCGCCACAAACAGATCCACGTTCACGCTCAGCTCCGGCATCAGCAGGCGGGCTGCGTAGAACCCGAGCAGGAACGGAGCCGCCACTCCCAGCACCGCCACGCGCAGGGACCCGAAACCGACGCTGCGCATTTCGTCGACGCTGGTTTCCAGCCCCACCAGGAACAGCAGAAAGATCACGCCGTAGCGGGAGAACACGTCCACGGTCTGGGCGACCTGCAGCAAATCACCGCCGTGGGGGCCACGCAAGGCCGCCAGCACTTGCCGGTACGACGGCTCCCCGATGCTCTGACGAGCCGCCTCGGCCAGCGGAACACCGTCCAGCATCCGTCCCAGCATCTCGAATACCGCGGTTCCTTCACGCAGCACCACGATGAAATCCAAGCCGAAATAGTACAGAAGGTTGCCGATGACCACGCCCACCACCAGCTCGCCCAGCACCGAAGGCTGACCCAGCTTGCGGGCACCGAAGCGGCCCAACAGAGCGAACAGCAGGATGGCTGTGACGCCGAGGATCACCGGCGCGATAGGATCGCCGTGCAGGGCACCACCGCCTGCCCACGCAGTGCCGCCCACCAACGTCAGGAGCACCAGCAGCAGAGTCTTTCGCACCATGGCTGCACCGAGCCGGAAAATCAGGGAGTCATCCTGCCCAAGCCTACACGGGCGACCGGTCGGATGCACGGACCGTGACGGGGTGCGTGGAAACGGCGTCCCCGCCTGGGTAAACTGTTTGAGCGGTACGCGAAAGGGGACGACAAATGGCAGCGGAGCTACGGCACACCTCCAACGCTCGTTGCGGGTCACCGGCCTTGATCGCCTCGCTTGTCCTCGCGGTGGCACTGCTGGCCGGTTGCTCGACCCCGCCGGTGCGCGAACCCGCCCCGGCGCCTGCCCGCGCCGTCATCGTCAGCACCGCCCACCGGATGCTGGGCCATCCGTATCGTTATGGCGGTGACAGCCCGACCGGTTTCGACTGCAGCGGACTGACCCATTACAGTTATGCCCATGCCGGCATCCGGATTCCGCGCACGGTGCGCCAGCAGTACCGGCACGCCATTCACGTACGCCACCTGCGTCCGGGCGATCTGGTATTCTTCCGCATCCACGGCCCCACGGTTTCCCACGTCGGGATATACACTGGCGGCGGACGGTTCATCCATGCGCCCGCCAGAGGCAGCCGCGTGACCACCGCTTCCCTGGAAGCCCCCTATTGGCATCGCCGCTTTGCGGGCGCAGGACGTTACCGTTGAATCCGACATCCGCCAAGCCATGAAGGAAACCGACAGCTACGTCGGCACGTGCGGCTGGCAGCATCCACAGTGGAGGCGGACCTTCTTCCCCACAGGCATGTCCGCCGAGGAACGGCTCGCCTATTATGCGAGCCGGCTGCGGGCTGTTGAACTGGATGCCTCCCGCAGCATGCCGACCGCCGAGCAATCGGCGCTTTGGCGTGCCAGCGTACCGGACGATTTCCGATTTACCGTAAGGGCGCCTCGGGCGCTTACCCACAAAGGCCATTTGCGCAATCCAGAGCAGCTGTTGACCGCGCTGTTCCGGGCCATCGCGCCGCTGGAGGAACAGCTAGGGGTGATCCTGTTCGAGTTGCCGACCCGATGGCCACGCATGACCGACCGGCTGGCGAGTTTTCTCGCCGCACTGCCCGGTGACCGGCACTACGCCTTCGAATTCCCCGATCCGGACTGGCACCATCAGGAAGTGTACGACCTGCTGACCAGGCACGGCGCGGCCTTCTGCATTCACGACGGAGGCGGCCCGGCACCGCCGGAAGCGCTCACCGCCTCGTTCGTCTATGCACGTCTGGGAGGCCCTGGAGCGGTCCCTGGGGAGCGCTATGGGGCGGCAGCGCTGCGCGGCTGGGCGACTCGGATCGCCAACTGGCAGCGCAAGGGATACGGAGTTTACACATTCTTCGCGAACGTCGAGCGCGGTTTTGCCGTCAAGGACGCTTGTCTACTGCAAAGCTATCTGCGCGGTGACGCCGGTTGCTCCTGAACCGGTGGCGCTTCAAGCAGCCCCGGCACCCTTGTTCCTGAGCGCCGTATACTTGCTTTCCAGGGACTGGTACTGCTGCTGCAACTCCTCGATGGCAACATCCTTGAATTTGATTTCCGCTTCCAACTCCTGGACGCGTTGAGCCTGTTGCTCAGCGTCCGCCCCGCCGGCGGGGGGCGAGGACTCCAGCTCCTGTACCCGACCGCGCAACAGATCGTTCTCGTCCTCCAGAACCACCACGCAGGTGTTGAGCTCCTTGTTGGCCCGCTCGATACGGCCGATGATGTCGGTCAGTTTGCTGGCTTTCTCGGCCTCGGGTACCAGACCCTGTACCAGTTCCTGCAGCTGGTTGATGGTCTCCTGCTGATTGCCGATCAGTGACCGCAGCGAATCATCCTCATCGGTGGAATCGGTGTCTTCCCGATCGTCCTGCGAGTCGCCGCTCGGTTCGCCGTGTTCGGTCTTCAGCCGCCTGTTCTCGGTTTCAAGCACGCCGACGCAGCGCTGCAATTCCGACGCCTGTTGTTGCCAAAGCACCAGCTTGCGGCGCGCTTCCTCTGCCGTTTCATCGGTGCCGCTGTTGACGGCCACGATTGCCTCGAGCTCGCGCATGATGTCGTGCTGATTGCCGATGACCTCCCGCAATCGGGCCAGTTCCTCTTCGTAGCGACGGCTGAACTTGCCGGGGCCGGCCTGATCGCCGGCCGGACTGGTCAATTGAATGGCCTGCAGACCTTCGAGCAGCCGCCCCCTGTACTCGGCCGCGTCCCCGGCCGCCTCCTGGGCGGCGAGCTCATTTTCCAGAAACTTCTGACGGACGATGAGCAGCGCATCATCTCCCTGCACTGCAGGCGGCTCCGCATCCTCCTCCGGCTGCGGTTCGCCGTCCTGCGCAGGCGGTTCACCGTCCCCTCCTTCGGCAGGCCCCTCTTCCTTGGCCAGCAGCTCTGACGAACGGGCCAGCTCGTCGCCCAGGAAAGTGGCATACGAGCCCGGCGCGGGCTGCGCCGCTACCGGTATCGGCCGTGGCGCCTTGCGAGCCGATACCAGCGCCCGGGCCAGCTTGCGTCCCCGCAACCAGAGGAATCCGCTCAAGCCCATGAGCACCAGCAGCAGCTCCAGTACAGCAAACACAACGATGGTGTCCAGTTGGACCATACGATCACTCCGTCACGTCGTCGTCACTGCGTTACGCCGGATCACCTTCAGCCTCTTCAGGTTCTGCGGAAGGCCCCTTTTTCCGCCGGTTCCGCCACCATGCGACGCCGACCAGGGCCACCAGCGCGAGCGCGTTGACAGCCACGAAGGCGATCACGACTCGAACCAGCTGGCCGTCTTTGCCGGAATGGGACGGAGCGGTCTGTTTGCTCTTGACTGCTGCAGGATCCGCCTTGGCAGCTACGGGCTTGCTGTGGGCCGGCATCGCCTTCGGCTTGGAAACCGCCGGTTTTGCAGCCGGCTTGGCGGCCACAACCGGCGCGGGCTTGGAATGCGCAGCGGGCGCGGGCGCCGGCTGCGCTGGTGACGTCGCCGGTTTGGACTCGGGAGCAGTCACCTGGAAGACCACGTTCTGTTGACGTTCAAAAGTGGCGCTCTTGGCAATGATACGCAGCTTGTGCAGCCCGGGCTGCTGCAAGTGAAGTTCATGACTGAACACGGCGTCGTGGGCCACTCGGTCACCGTAGTCACCGGTGTCGAAAAGCGTGACTTCCGACACTTTGCCGTCCGGACGCACGTCCTGGACCAGAAAATGGGTGTTGGCAAGCAGGGGCGGAGTCTTGATCACTGCGTCCCCGCGGGCCAGCCAGGCCTCGGCCAGGGTGGACACATCGGGCGCCACGGTGTGGTCCTTGAGGTTCGTCTTCAAGCCGAGATTGGTAACCACATACGCCTTGTCTCCCCCCTTGCTGGCCAGGATCTGCCACGATCCGGCCGTCGGATGCGGCAACGTGATCATGTCGAAGCCCTCTGAAACGAACCAGCGGACCTGATGACCCGCTTTAGCGGCGCTAAGCACCCGACCGTCCGGAGCCCGCAGCGCTATCTTTGTGCTGTTGCTCGCCTTGGACGCGACGATGGTGACCTCCTTGACCGAGCCGTCCACAAGGAAGCGCCCGCCGTGGATAGGCAGCATATCGGGATGCTTGGCGCTTTCGAAGATGGTGCTGAAAACCTGATGCAGATCCCGGTCGTTGCGCGCCAGCTGAAACAACCCACCGGTGCGGGTGGCAATGGTCTTCAGCAGAGCGGTATCGGACGCCGAAGTGAAGGCAATGCTGTAGACCTCGACATGATCGCGCTTGAGGTTCGCAAGCAGTTGAGTGGAGAGCCGCTGGGTCAGTGTGTGGTCCCGTACCTTGTTGCCCACATCCATCTTGCCGTCCGACATGAGCACGAGAATCTTGCGCATGCCGGCAGGGGCCTCGTTTTGCAGCATGAGTTCGCCCTGCGCAAGTGCGGCGTAGAGGTTCGTATACGCGCCCTTGGAAGACACTTTGTCGGCGGCCGCAAACAGGCGCTGCTTGTGAGTCAGTCCGGCGGGCGTGAGATGCAGCACGGGGTAGCCGCTGTCGCTGAAACTGACCAGACCCACCTGGTCCGCCGGACTCAGCAGCGCCATCAGCAGTTTGGCCGCGGGCACCCGCAGCCGGTCCGGATCGGTCTTGCGCATGCTGCCTGAACTGTCCATCAGCAGGACCACCGCCACCGACTTATGGCCTGCACCCTGCGCGAGAGCGGGCTTGCCGCCCAGCAGCGACGCGACCGCGGCAAGCGCCATGGCCAAGACCTGAAATGCCCGGGCGACAGACACCGACCGGCCCTCGCGGCCCCGCCGAACACCACCCCCGCAGCTACGTTCCGTCATCGAGCAGCCCTTCCAAGTCGCTGTATTACTGTACAATTCATCACCGTGGACCAACCGGTGTTTCCGGTTCCTGTAGGGGGTAGCGGCCGAAAATATTACCGCTTTAGATTCAACCGTTTATCAAGATCGGGCGAAAGCGGCTCTGCGGGCGGCGAAAATGCCCCCCGAACCATGGGTGCCAACAGGTGGCGAATCCAGGGAAGCTCCGGGGACCGCTGGACACGGTTCGGGAGGCACGCAGGGCCGGCAGGTACGGGCTTTGCCAACCCGGCTACCACAAGGCGCCAGTCGACCGGCAGGGGATTCGATTTGGCCGGGTTCAGCCAGGGTCATGGGCAGACATGCGGGCGCATCACTGCCGGGGTGGGACAGCCACTGTCCGGTGCCCGCCACCGGCCCCGGCGTTATGGTGCGCCTGCAACGCCAGGGCCGGGCGCTTTTCAGTCGCAATCGATGTTGATGATGCCGGCCTCGGCCAACTGTCTCAAATCCACCCGATGCACGGTACCGTCCGGGCTGCGGACGCGGAACACATAGGTCCCGCCATCCTGGCGGTATATGGTGAGATAAACCCGCAACGCGGCTTCCTCGGCGCTGCTTGCCTCGATGACAAAGGCTTCCTGTACGATGTGGGCGTATCCATCACGCTTCGACGCATTCGCTGCCATAGCTCGCATCCTGCTTGAGAGTCGCTGCCACTGCGCAGCCCGGGCGACGCACAGACGTTCAAAACCGCGATCATTGTGTCGCCGGACAACGTTATGATCCTTGACGGCCGTCAAAGAAATGATGGCCGTTCGATTAAGGTTTCGTGACATGAGTTCCCTATCCGGAACGCGCCACATTGACGGCCCGGCCGCTCCACAGGCGATAGCCCAGTTCGATGCCGAACGCCAGCGCCAGCATGCCCAGGACCACCCACAGCTGGCGCGGTGCAGTAGTACTGAGCGGTCTCCTCCAGCAAGGTGCCGAGAGCCGCCAGGCAGGCCGCTGCCGCCGTTCCCGACACCCAGGCACGGCTGCCCGTTCGTCTCGCCAGGCGCACATTCTTTGCGAGCGGCAGATTGCCTACCGTCACAACCGCCACCAGCATGTACAACGCAACCACGAAACCCACTGCGGAGAAATAGGCTTTCGGCAGCGTGCCGGCAGGGTTGCGGACATCGTGCGCCGTGTTGGCAATGAGTTCGAAGCCTTCGTAGGCTACGAAGATGACCATGCCGCCGCCCACCGTGCCCCCCAAGGCCTATGGACACGGGCCTCCCAGCAGCCTATCCCGCCGCCCTCCGCTGGCTCGCCCTCGGCCGCCGAGGCGCCCGGACCGCGCTGGCTGCAGCCCGCGGCGCCCAGGGCGGAACAGGCACCGAGGCGGGGGCGCTGCGGACGCCATGACTTCCCTGCCCCATACCGGCAACGCGACCGACACGAACGATAGCGCTACGCGGTTGCCCGAGGCCGCGACGGCCCCGGGCACGGGCCCAACGCCCGGCGTGAGGGAACATACCATGGGTCAATAAGCCATCAGCTGGAAAACCACTCGATGCGCGGCGCCAGATCGACGCCCGTGAGCATGCCCTCGCGGATGCGGCGGGCAAGCATCCGTTCATGCTTCCATTGGCGGTCTTTCACGCGGTACAACCTGCCCCGCTCCGGCTGTGCCCGGCCGAACCGTTCACCGCGCCCCAGCCGCTCGAGCAGCTCCCCATAGGCCTCTGCACTGTCCCTGACGGCTCGCCAGAACAGAGTCAGTTCGTCATCACCCTTGCCGACCCGCGGCGAGACATGGGCGATGAGCTTGCCGGTATCGATACCCGCGTCGATGTAATGCAGGGTACAGCCCACCTGCTCAGGCTCACCGTTGTGAAGGGCCCAGAACGTGCAATCGGCACCCCGGTAATGGGGGGACAGACCGCCATGCAGATTGACCATGCCGAGCCTGCCCTTGCCCAGCAGCGGGGCACGTATCAGGGTGGTGCCGAAAACGGCGACCACGTCAGGCTGCAGCCGGTCGACCAGCTCCGCCACCTTCGGGTCGTTGATCTGCGGCACCTCATGAACCAGTTCGGGCCGATCCAGCCGGGGAGTGGAGGCGTCGAAGAAAAAGCGTGCCTCCTGGTCGCCCCGATAGCGCCGCCGATCGCGCAACCAGCGCCAACCCTTGGACCACAGGCTCGAGGGCTTGAGCACGCGGCGCATCTTCGCCGCATCCCAGTGCCCTCCTGTCTCGTGCACGATGGCCAGCGGCCGCGCAGCCCGGCACAGGCGATTGGCTACGTACAAATGGCGCGGCGAACGGCCGCACAGAATGACCACCGACAGATCGGACACTACGTTTCCTCAATCAGCTTCGTTGCCCGCATCCGGGGGCACGGCGACATCGGCCATGGCCATCATCAACGCATCGGCCAGAAACTTGGCGGCCCAGTTCGGGTACTCGAACATGGAGTAGCGGCCCCAGATGGGTGCGGAACCGGCGACACCACCATCGAAGGGACTGCCGTCGCCGCTGATCCGGTGATTGCATTTCAGATAGTCGAGCGCCCGTTCCGCAGCCCCCGACATTGCGTTCCCGTCTTCGAGGCGGGCGAGGCGCTGCCAGATGATGGCGGTCTGGGCCAGTCCCGTCAGGCAGCAGTATGAAGCCGCCGGGCGCCAGCCGTCATCATAGGTGCCGGCCAACCAACCGTCTGCGCGTTGACCCTGGGCAAGGGCGGCCGCCGCCTTGCGCGCCGCGACCACGAATTGTTCGCGCCCCAGCAGCCGCCCCGATTCCAAAATGCCGCGAATGGCATAGGCGATGGTATGGGTGAACGGTGCCCGTCCCGGCACGAACGCGTTGGTCGCGAACCAGCCGGACGCGGATTGCTGCTGCAGCGCCCAGCCGATGTTCTTCTCAGCCGCCTCCTGCAGCGCCGGCTCTCCGGCCAGCATGGCAGTGCGCAGCAGAGCCCACGCGGCACGGGTGTTGTAGGTGTGGGGCACGCCGTTGTGCACGTTGCGGCGCCAGCACCCGTCCGCATCCTGGCTCTGCACCAGCCATCGACCCGCCCTGACGGCCGCTTCCAGGCAATCCGCACGGCCCAATTCCAGATAGCCGGCGACCATGCCGTGCATGATCTGTCCGGTATTGAACACCACTGGCCGGCTGGAGGCTTCGCCGAAATGGCCGGGGAACGAGCCGTCCGCGTTTTGAATGGCCAGTTCCCAGTCCAGGATACGCTGGCTGCGGTCGCGCAACGGCGGACGGTCCAGGATACGGGCAGCCGCCAGGAACGTCTCCACGATATAACCGCTGGTCTCCGGGTAGCTGGGCAGCCAACCATCCTCGAAGCTCCAGCCGGCCGAAACGCCGCCCCCGTCCGGACAGCCGATGCGCACGTCCTGGGCCCGGCACAGCCACTCGACGGCCGCCCGCAGATGCTCCCCGTGGCTCCGTGCGGACTGTCTCCCGGTCCCCAACAGGTCGGCGGCTATCAGCCCCAGATGGGTGGGCACCCAGAGCCTGTAACGAGCCGGCGCGCCAATGACTTTTCCCAGATTCATGCCATCGCCCTATAACTTCGTGGCGGCCTGACCCGCCTCTCCCATGACACCGTCCAGACCCCCCGGCAGCGGCACATGGCTCACCACATAGCGGTGCTTGCCCGATGCCTCCGGCGCAATGGAATCGACCAGCCGCACCTCGACGTGCACGTCCCCGCCGAGCCGCGCATGCAGGCCGCTCACGATGCGTTGCTGCGTCTGCGGGTTCCAGCGAGCACCGGCGACGACGCGCACTTCAACTTCTCTCGGCGTATGCTGAATGAACTTGAATTCCGCCACCCCGTCCTGTTCGCGTAGAACGTAGATCACGGCGAGGGCGTGCATGATCGTGCCATCGGCGCGTACGACGAAGTCCGTGGTGCGCCCCATGACTTCGCCGAGTACGTGCAGGCCGCGGCCCGATCGGCAGGCCTCGTCCGCCATCCGGACCATGTCACCGGTGCGATAGCGGATGAACGGCTGAGCGCTGGAGCACAGCCCGGTCATCACAGCTTCCCCGACCTGACCGGGCGCCACCGGGTTACCCTGGCCATCCAGGATCTCGAGAACGACGCTTTCGCTCATCAGCAGCATCTGACCGTCGGGACTCTGATGGGCCGTGAAGCCGATGTCCCGACTGCCGAATTCGTTGGCCGCCGGAACGCCGAACACCGATTCGATCAGCTCTCGCTGTTGGGGGTATAGCGGCTCGCCCGTGGTGCACACCACCTTCAAGTGCTTCGTGCGCATGTCCACGCCCCTTTCCAGGGCGCGTCCGGCCAGCAATGCGATGCTGCTGGCATATCCGTAGACACAGCGCGGCTTGAACGCGAGCAGCTTGCCGATATAGACATCGATGCGTTCGGGAGACATCTCGAAGGCATTCAGTACCAGCTGATTGAACAACCGGTCCCGCAAGGTCTTGACCCTGTCCGTGTTGGCCAGCTCTACCGGCGCACCCCACAGATACACTTCCCTGTCGCCCACATCGACACCCCACCAGCGACGGGCACGCATACGGCCCGCCGCATCGGATGCCTGACGCTCGCGACCGAAGTGGAACACCAGGGGTTCGCCGCTCGACCCGCCCGTGGTGTAGCGAAACGCCCCGCCCGGCACCGATCGCCACACCATGCGCTCACGGTGTGCGGCGCAATCGGCCTTGGCCATCAGCGGAAGTCTGCGGAAGTCGTCGAAACTGATGGGCGGGCTGTCGGGACGCAGCTCCAGACCCGCGGTATGGATGCGCTCGGCGTGCCACGGCGAGTGGTTGCAGGCCGCCACCAGCAGACGTGTGAGCTTCTCGAGTTGCAGCGCCTCCAGATCCGCCCGCCCGAGCCACTGGCTGTTCTCGAGGGCCGCCAGATAGGAGAACGTGGGCCTGCCCAGGATACGCTCGTGCAGCGGATACACGAGCCGTTTCACGAGCGACGGATTCATATCCCTTAGAGTATCCCGAGCAGGCTCAGGCCGTGGCGCCGCACGGTCTGTGGCGATTCATTGGTCGGCCGTGAGGTTATGTTGTCCGGTATCAGTTTGCAATATCGGCCGCGTCCGCCGAACAGAGTGAAGGCGCCCGGGACGGGCGGCGACCGCCTGGCCCAATCGCGGGATGGTCAGCTGGTTCCCCAGTCCGTGCGCCGGACCAACACCGACCCGTCGGGTTCGGTGAGATCCAGTGACAGCTTGTCACTGATCCGATGGGTGATAAAGGCGAAGTTGATGCGTGCCGCCTGCACGTAGACTTCAGGCTCGCCGTGCGCACCGCAGTACTCCTCCAGAGCTTCCCGTTCGATGCGAAACACGCGCACTCTGCCCCGCTCGGGAACGGTAAACCGCACCTCCTGATGGGCAGGGTCCCAGTAGAGATTCTCGCCGGTTCCATAGTCCAACATGACTGCCACCTGCTGAATACCGTCCAAAGTGTCCAAGCATTCCCAGGAATGCCGGTGCCGTTCACCAACTGCCTGCCGACGGGACGGCCTGTGGCCGCCCGGCCACAACGACATCTGGAGCAGGTAGGCCCGTGCCCGCACCACCGCGGCTGTTCGGCCGGGCAGCGTGCCAGCCGCCCGTCAGCGGACCTGACCCGCCCCTGGGCGGTGATGCTGGTAATAGTAATCGAAGCAGATCGGGCACAGCGAGTGGCTGGTCGATGGCGGCAGGTGGACCACCCAGGCCGGCACCCAGTCCCAATGATCCGGCTCGGCAACCCTCTGGGTCCGCCGACAGTGAGCACATTGGGTCACGAAGCCCCGGGAGTCGCGGTACAGCGTCTCGTCCGGTTCGAAGAGGCCACGCCGGTCGGCACTGTGGGGACGACTGATACGCAGGCTGTTGACCACGACCAGGGCGTGGCCGCCGGCAAGCGGATAGGCCCGCTGGTGGTAGAGCCGGAAGACCCGGTCGGAAGAACACTCGTAGTCGTGATCCCATGGCTGCCCATGGCCGAAGACAGCCTGGTAGGCTCCGATATAATAGCCTCGGAGCGGGCCGTCAATGGCCTCTTCCAGCGCTGTACCAAGAGGAAATCGCTCGCTGACCACCCGCTCGGCCCCGTTGTCCCGCGCGAACGCGAACCAGGCCGGATTGAAGTAGCACAGGCGCAGTTCCGAAGTCAGACCGTAGACCACTGACCTGCTGTCCTCCAGCGTGGACAGCTCGAACTTGTTCAGGCCAGCCCGAAACCGATCATCGATCCTTTCCACCGCGGCCGCCCCCCTGTGGCTGCCCGCGCCCGACCCCCTCCTGCAGCCAAGCCCCGCTCCGGACCCCATGCCTTCGCTCGTGGCTCGGACAGGTATCGTGAACGCCCATGCACAAGGGTATAGCAGAAGACCGCGACCGCCCGGTTCAGTCGCTCCGGTTCAGTCGCTCCGGTTCAGTCGGTCCGGATCAGTGGGCCTGACGCGGGTGGTTAACGAGCAGAACGATGCGCTTGTACAGATTGATGATGCGCCAGGCGCCAGTCGGTCCTGGGATTGTCCCGGTCCAGGCGATAGCGCCGTTCCAGTTCCCGGCCGAATTTCGAGCCAGAGGAGGCGAAACCGAACAGGGTGCGGAGCTTTCCCGCATGGACCACTAGCCGCGCCTTACCAACCTGAACACACGTTCCTCCAGGCTGGTCAGTCCGAGTTCCTTGAAACGGGCGTTCTCGTCAAGAATGTTCCGATGGTAGAGCCGTTCCAGGTCGAAGCAATCCCGGTACAGGGCATCGACCTCCGAGCCCGTTACGGAGAATGGCGGCCCATCCATCTGTTGCTGCGGATATTCGAACGTCACCAACAGGCAGGGGCTGCCAGGCGCCAGCAGATGGGCCATGTGACGGGCGTACCGTTGGCGCATTTCAGGAGGCAACGCAATCAGCGACGCGCGATCATAGACGCCGCCCACGTCTGCCACATCCTCCGGGCGCAAGGCGAAGAAATCACCGCACAGGATGGTGATGGAACCGCTGTGCCAGCGGGTGAAGGCACCTTGCTCGGTACGGGTCGCAGTCAGGCCGTTGTCGGCGAAAAACGCCTCGACCGCGAGTGGACTGATCTCGACACCCACCACCGGATGCCCCTGCTCGGCCAGCCAACGCATGTCCTGGCTCTTTCCGCACAGGGGTACGAACACCGGCGTGTCCCGCGCTGCGCCCAGCCTGCCCCAGAAGTTCTGCAGATGAACATTGATTTCCGTCTGGTGGAAACCGATTTGATCACGCTCCCAGCGCCCGTGCCAGAACTCGGGATCCATACATGGTCCTCCTTGCGTCACGGTGGGACTCTGACGCCCGGCCGCGCGTGCCGGGGCGCAACGCCAGCGACGGTTCGGGGCGGACTGGACTCAACCCCAGCAGGCAACCTTTCAGACCGCCATCGCATTTCCCGCCGGGGCCGTTGGCCTGCGCCCGGCCCCGCCCGGCGGACTTCAGGACGCGGCCAAAGCCTCGCGGCCGGACCGGCGCTGGCGAACCGCCTGAGCCAGTTCCTCAAGCAGCGTGACACTGTCGTCCCAACCGATACAGGCATCGGTTACGCTCTTGCCGTAAACCAGCGAACGGCCGTCATCGAGATCCTGCCGACCCGCCTGCAGGTGGCTTTCGATCATCACCCCGAAGATGCGGTCGTCGCCACCGGCAATCTGCCCCGCTACGTCGCGCCCCACCACCAGCTGTTGCTGGTGTTCCTTGCGGCTGTTGGCGTGACTGAAGTCGATCATCAGGCGCGGAGCCAGACCGGCATCCTCCAGCTCATGGGCGGCGCGGGCCACACTGGCCGCATCGTAGTTCGGCTGGCGCCCGCCGCGCAGAATGATGTGACAGTCCTCGTTGCCGGTAGTGGAGAAGATCGCCGAATGCCCCGCCTTGGTCAACGACAGAAAATGATGGGGCCGGGACGATGAACGGATGGCATCGATGGCTACCCGCAGGCTGCCATCCGTACCGTTCTTGAATCCCACTGGACAGGACAGCCCCGAAGCCAACTCGCGATGGACCTGACTCTCGGTGGTGCGAGCGCCGATCGCGCCCCAGCTCACCAGGTCGGACACATACTGGGGACTCACCAGATCCAGATACTCGGTACCCGCCGGCATGCCCATGTCGTTGAGGTCCACCAGCAACTGGCGGGCCAGCCGCAAGCCCTTGTCGATCTCGAAGCTGTGGTCCAGGTTGGGATCGTTGATCAGCCCTTTCCAACCGACAGTGGTTCGCGGTTTCTCGAAGTACACGCGCATGACCACGAGCAGGTCTTCCTGCAGGCTCTGCCGGCTTTCCCTCAGGCGCCCGGCGTATTCGCGGGCCGCGTCCGGATCATGGATGGAGCACGGACCGATGATCACCAACAGCCGGTCATCGCGTCCGTGCAGAATGTCCTGGATACCACGGCGGGCTTCCTGCACGACCTGGCCAGCCCGCCCGGTAATCGGGAATTCGGCGCGCACTCTGGCCGGCGGAGTGACCTCCTTGATTTCCTTGATTCGCAGATCGTCGGTTTGATATTTCATTTCAATTTCAGAAAGTAAGACACCACTGCCGCGCGGGGGAACCGCCATGTGGACGCGAGAACCCCACATGATACCGCAAAAGCCCATATGGCGCGGGACGCGACCATCGGACTCTTTATTATTCCCGGCACCACCAGCCAACACAAGCACCGGCCACTTCGAATGCCGCCTTCCCATAGGCAGCGAGCACTGGCTGCACTGCTACACTGTATTTTGCTCAGCCTCACGAGCGGTGTTCGCGCAGTTCTCCGGCGCCCCGGGACAAGAGGCTTCGCGGCGGACGCCGGCTCACGACGCGCTGACACGGCGACGGCGCCCTGGCGCGCCCGCAAGCACGCCGTCCAGACACATCAGCCGTCCCGGCAAAATCACCGCCATCAGCAAACCAAGGAGGGCCACCGCCGATGAATATCCAGGAGTTGGAGAACACTGCCGCCGCCATGATGGCTCCGGGCAAGGGCATCCTGGCGATGGATGAAAGCACCCCCACCATCGGCAAACGTTTCAACGCTGTAGGTGTGGAAAATACTGAAGACAACCGGCGCAATTACCGGGAACTGCTACTCGGCACAGAGGGCCTCGGCGATTACATCTCGGGCGCCATCCTGTTCGACGAAACCATTCGCCAGCAAACCGGGGCCGGCGCGCCTTTCCCGGAGATGATGCAAGGCCAGGGCATCGTGCCAGGCATCAAGGTGGACAAGCACGCCAAAGACCTGGCCGGCCACCCCGGTGAAAAGGTCACCGAGGGGCTGGATGGGCTGCGCGAACGGTTGGCGGAGTATAGGGACCTGGGCGCCCGTTTCGCCAAGTGGCGGGCCGTCGTCGCCATCGGGGACGGAATTCCGACTCGCGCGTGTGTGGCGGCGAATGCCCATGCACTGGCACGTTATGCCTCCCTGTGCCAGGAGGCGACACTGGTTCCCATCGTCGAACCCGAGGTGCTGATAGCCGGAGACCACAGCATCGAGCACTGCTACCGGGCCACTCTGGGAACCCAGCGTGTCGTCTTCGACGAACTCTATCGTCAGGGCGTCGCTTTCGAAGGCATGGTGCTCAAACCCAGTATGGTGCTGTCCGGCAACAAGGCCCAGCGCCAGGCGGGCGTCGAGGAGGTGGCCGAACGGACCATCCGCTGCCTGCGCAGCACGGTACCCGCGGCGGTTCCGGGCGTCGCATTCCTCTCAGGAGGCCAGAGCGACGCCCAGGCGACAGAGCACCTGAATATGATGAATATCATGGCCAACAGCATGGCCTTGCCGTGGCGACTGACGTTCTCCTATTCCCGGGCGCTGCAGAACCAACCCATGGGCACCTGGAAAGGAGACGGCAGCAACCGGGACCGTGCCCGTAAGGTGCTGCTGCACCGCGCCAAGTGCAACGGCGCTGCAAGCATCGGTCAGTACAGCGGGCAGATGGAGCACGAAAAGGCGGCCTAGAGGTCTGTCCCCATCATCCGGGCGTAGTGAGGCGGGTGGGAGGCCGCGGGCGGATCCTCGACCTGTCGTAGAACACAGAGGTCACGATGGGACACGCCGGCGACCGCTTCCCCGCCGCCGCATTTGGGCCCGTTTGCTGGGTACTTGTGACGGCTGATCGGGCAGTACGGGAGGACGGGTCGGACAGGCTCCCGGCACACCAGCTGGCGGCACTGCGTTCCCTCGACCGCCGCAGCGCGATGAGGCGCCGTGGAACGGTAGCCGCAGCGCCCTGTCTATTCGAACAACATCCGGCTACAGCATGCCGGGGCATCCGGCATGCAGCCCTGCATCAGGCGCGCGATTGAATCCGCACGCCACTGGCAACAATTCACGGAGGACTGCAATGAATGCACGCCCGCAATCCAGCGCCATGGACAGTTGGTCCATCGAGGACCTGTCCATTGCCACCATCCGTACCCTGGCCATGGATGCCGTGCAGAAGGCCAACTCCGGCCATCCCGGCACGCCCATGGCATTGGCGCCCCTGGCCTATGTGCTGTGGACCCAATTCCTGCGCCACAATCCGTCCAATCCTCAGTGGAGCGATCGCGACCGCTTCGTGCTGTCCAACGGCCACGCGTCCATGTTGCAGTACGCCATGCTCTATCTGACGGGCTACGACCTGAGTCTCGATGACCTGAAGCAGTTCAGGCAGTGGGGCAGCAAGACCCCGGGGCACCCCGAGCACGGCATCACGCCAGGGGTGGAAACCACCACCGGACCGCTGGGCCAGGGGCTGATGACCGCTGTGGGCATGGCCATCGCCGAAGCCCATCTGGCTGCGACCTTCAATCGCGAGGGTCACCGGATCGTAAACCATCACACCTACGTGTTCTGCAGCGACGGCGACCTGATGGAAGGGGCTTCCCACGAAGCGGCATCGGTGGCCGGGCACCTGGGGCTGGGCAAACTGATCTGCGTCTACGACGACAATCACATCACCATCGACGGCGACACCCGGATCGCCTACTCGGACGACGTCGTCGGTCGCTTCCGCGCCTATGGCTGGGACGTCCAGGACCTTGGCGATCGGGCCAACGATCTGGACGCGCTGCACCAGGGGCTCGCCCACGCGCGCACCAATGCCGAAAGGCCGTCCATGATCGTCCTGCGCAGCCACATCGGCTACGGAGCCCCGCACCTGCAGGACTCCCCCAAGGCCCATGGCTCCCCCCTGGGCGAGGACGAGGTACGCGCCACCAAGGCCGGCTACGGCTGGCCCGAGGATGCCCAGTTTCTGGTTCCGGAGGGTGTGCTCGCCCACACCCGCCAGGCTGTCGAACGGGGCAAGCGCTGGGAAGACGAGTGGCAGGAAGCGTTTTCCCGCTACCGCGAAGCCCATCCGGATCTGGCGGCACGCTTCGAGACCGCCCAGACCGGCGCACTGCCCGCGAACTGGGATGCGGACCTCAAACCATTCGACGCGGGCTCCGATCCGGTCGCCACCCGCGCGGTGGGCCACAAGGTGCTTGCCCGGCTGGGCGCCAGGATTCCCTGGTTGATGGGCGGCGCCGCAGACCTGGCCTCATCCACCAAGACTGTTATCGAAGACGGCGGCGACTTCGAGAAAGGCCATCACGAAGGACGCAACCTCCACTGGGGCATACGCGAGCACGTCATGTGCGCCGCATCGTCCGGCATGGCCCTGCACGGCGGGCTGCGGCCTTTCGCATCCACGTTCTTCATTTTCACGGACTACGCCAGGCCGGCCATCCGGCTGGCCGCCCTGATGGAACTGCCGGTGATCTACGTCATGACCCACGACTCCATCGGTCTGGGCCAGGACGGCCCCACCCACCAGCCCATTGAACAGCTCGCTTCGTTTCGCGCCATGCCCAACATGTGCGTGATCCGGCCTGCGGATGCCAACGAAACGGTTCACGCGTGGCGCGCCGCTTTGACCCGGCGAGACGGGCCCACCATGCTGGTGCTCACCCGGCAGAAGCTGCCGGTGCTGGACCACACCGAACCGGGGGCCGCCCAGGGCGTGGCCCAGGGCGCTTACGTGCTGTCACCTGAACGGGGGGAGCGCCCCGACGTGATTCTCCTTGCCACCGGGTCCGAGGTCCATCTGACCCTTGCCGCGCAGGACAGACTGTCGCAAGCCCACGGCATCGACGCCCGCGTGGTGAGCATGCCCAGCTGGGAACTGTTCCGCGAGCAGTCCGACGACTACAAGGATTCGGTGCTGCCCTCGGAGGTGACGGCCAGGCTTGCCGTGGAGGCGGCCTCCCCTCAGGGCTGGTGCGAGTGGGTGGGCAGCGGCGGGCGGGTGCTGGGCATTACCCGATTCGGCGCCAGCGCTCCGGCCGGCGAGCTCTTCCGTCACTTCGGCTTCACGGTCGAGAATATCATCGAGCACGCGCGGGCCATGCTCGGACGGTAACCCACATCAGGATTGAAAACCGCCACAGGAGGCGTACATGCCAAGCGTACTCGTCACCGGCGCCAATCGGGGCATCGGTCTGGAATTCGTCCGCCAATACGCCGAAGCGGGCTGGAGGGTGTTCGCCTGCTGCCGGACACCGGAACAGGCCGGGGCGCTCAATGAGTTGGCCGCCGGCGCTGGAACCGTTTCCGTTCATCCGCTGGACGTCGCCAACCATGATCAGATCGACGCACTGGGCAAAGTGCTGGGCAGCGAACCGCTCGACGTGCTGCTGAACAACGCCGGCACCTACGGGGATCACGGACACCAGGATCTGGGGAATCTGGACTACCTGTCCTGGGCCCATACCTTCCGGGTCAATACCATGGGACCCGTGCGCATGGTGGAACGCCTGTTGTCAAACCTCGAGCACGGCCAGCGGCGGCTGATCGTGACCCTAACCAGCCTGATGGGATCCATCGCCGACAACACCAGTGGCGGTTCCTATCTGTACCGCACCAGCAAAACCGCCCTCAACGCGGCCATGAAGAGCGTTGCGCTGGACCTGGCACCCCGCGGCATCCATGTGCTGTTGCTGCACCCCGGCTGGGTCAAGACGGACATGGGCGGTCCCAATGCCCTGATCACCCCTCAGGACAGCGTTCGGGCGATCCGACAGCGGATCGAGATGTTCACGCCCGATCAATCCGGCGATTTTCTCAACTACGACGGACACGAATACCCCTGGTGATGCGCCGGCCGCCACCGCCGGTACGCCATTACAGGGGCCGACGGCCCACCACAATCACGTCGCGCCCCTCCGCCACCGGATAGACCGCAGGTTCCATGCCCACCTGGCGGAACTGCTCGGCGATATCCTCGGCGCACAGGAAGTGGTTGCCTTGGACATGCTCTCCCAGGTTCTGAAACGCCATCGCCCGGCGCATGGGATCGCGCAGGTGTATACGTTCGGCAGGCCAGTCCGGCTCCCAGATCACCGCAAAGCCGCCCGGCTTGAGATGGGCCTTCAGGGTTCCGAACACGCTCTCCTTGCGGTCCCAGACATGGTGCAGCGCGCGGTTCATCGCAATCAGATCCACCGGCTGGTCGATATTGAAGTGGTGAATGTCACCCGCCTCGAATCGCAGCCGATCCGCCACACCTTCGGCCCGCGCCAGTCGCTGGGCCTGGTGGATATTCTCCTCGAACCCGTCCAGTCCGATGCCCCGCAGCTTCGGAAATCGGCCGGCCAGGCGACGCAGGTACCAGCCGTTGCCGCAACCCAGGTCCACCGCCAGACCGCCGCGCTCGTCCACTTCCCGGAAAACCGGCACCGAATTCAGCACCTCGCGATCCAGCAGCGGACCGAACTGATGTTCCAGCATGGGGCCGAACCACGGGAGGACGGTTTCCCGTTCCGCGAGCACCCGCTCGCCGGGACGCTCGCCGGTACTCATCAGCCCCGCCGCCCGTTCGGCCAGATGGGTCGACAACACCGCCTGCACCGCAACCGGCATCAACGTGCCGGGCACGCCGGGCCGGAAAGCCTTGCCCAGCGGGGTGAGCCGGAAGATTCCCGGCTGGGGTTCCTCGAGCAGTTCGAAGGCGTACGCGCTGTCGCACCAGCGCGTCACGTAGCCGGGATCTTTCCCGCTATGGCCGGCCAATGCGGACGCGGTTGCTGTGCCATGCTCTGCAAGGGCATCGAACAGGCCGTTCACCACACCGATGTAGGCAATGTTCAGTACCAGTGCCCCTTGAAGCCCTTGTAGGGTCTGTTGCCGGATTTCTGGATCGATCATCGTCTTTGAGGCGCCTCCAAACCGCGCTGTCGTGGGTCCGGCAATTCTGACAGAAGCGCCCGTGCCGCCCAAGGGGCCAGATGGAGGACACCCGCCGCGTAACCATCCATGTTTTGATGGCCGCATGTCGTAGCGCCAGTAATCGGTCGTTCGGCGTGCGGCGACGACCGAAATTATTCCGACGACGGCGGCTTGGGCCCACATGCGAGCCTCGGGGTCCTCGGCGTCGAACATGGCATTCCGGACATAACTCTATTGAAATCCGCAAAGTGCAAGCCGAATGTCGATATCTCTTACATACCGACAAACCCACCGATGATGCCAACTGCGTGACAAAACCCACAAAAATAGCCCTTAAGTGCCTGTTAGTTCGATCTGATTGTGGATATCCACCGCATTGATCCCAGTTTCCGCCCACGCCGTGACGTCGGCACTTTTTACACATGGCGAAAACTCACCAAAACGAGAAACTGTTAACTATCTGTATAATATTGAGAACTTTCTACCGGCATAATCTTTGCTTAAATGCTAGTCCTTAAAGTCCCCGAACCCCGGGACACTGCGAGCCACGCGCCACAACAACATTGCAGTCAGGCACCATTCGAGGCCAGCCGGAGGCAGACGTGCTAAAACAAACAAATGTAAAACAATACCTTGCCGTAATCGCTGGTATGCTGATCGCGGCGACCGTCAACAGCCCGGTCCAGGCAGCCTCATTGAATCTTGTGCAAAGTTTCCCCGACCTGCAGGTACAGGACCTGCCCATCAGTTACGTTGCCGACTCCACCACAGGCACCGTTACCGGCACCTTCAGCGTTTCCGGGCAGTACGGTTTGCTCCTCATGAACAGCGGAACCACTACGAACTACCTTGTAAACGGGCCCTACGACTACAACTTGTCGGCACAGCTCGACGGCAGCGGCTCGCTGCTCTCGGGGGGCTTCCTCAAGATCTCCGACAGCCAGGGGAACTCCGTACTGAGTGCAGATCTGACCAATTTCAGTGCGACCGGCGCTGGAACCGGTTCCAGCGTGTTCGAGTTCACCACCAGCCAGGCGTCCGGCTCGCTTACAACGGCATATCCCGGTCTTCAGAACAACCTCGGCATCATTATGAATGCCGTCAGTACCAGTACGTTCGTCGACTTTACTCACAACTTCAGCGCAACGGTGTATGCGGATCACTTTGCGGTACCGGTACCGCCGGCAGCTTGGCTGTTCGGCTCCGGCCTGATTGGATTGGTCGCGGCCGGGCGTCGCCGCCAAAGCGCAGCGTAGGGCCCCTGGCGGACACCCCGGGAAACAATTAAGGATTACCAATCAATGAATTCCCCAATGGAACAAAAGTTTAGCGCCATGCAGATCCTTGCCGTCACCCTGCTCACCCTGTCATTTGCGGCACCCGCATCCGCTACCCTGCTGGGCATACAGCCCGGGCTTCCCAAGATCGCCTTCGGAAGCCTGAGCGGCCAGGGCGCGACATTCGACGCCGGCACCGGCGCAATCAGCTTTACCGGTGTACCGTATTACTATCAGCCCACGGCCAGCACTCTGGTGCTCAAACCTTTCGCCGGGAGCACGTCGCTGCAGATCGGGTTCGACGTCAACTCCAGTGGCGCCATCACCGGGCACCGAGGCGGAGGGGATTTCGTCCTCACCGGGACGGTGGATACCGGCGTTCCCGGCGGCACCTACACGGGAACTTTGTTGACCGGCAATATCGACCGCTTCGGCTTTCTCAATCAGTCCGCCACCACCGACGCGATGGACTTCGTGTTCAACGTCACCGGCGGATCCATGATGAGCCTGTACGGCAGCGGGTCACTGGGAGTGGCAATGTCCCTGGAAAACTCCACGTTCGATGGTTCGTTCACCGGCAGTTTCTCCAGCACGCGAATCAAGGGAGCAATCGGAGCGGTCGCCCCGCCGCAGTCCATCCCGGATCCGTCCACGCCGCTGCTGCTGCTGGCAGGCCTGCCGTTGATGATGCGAGCGGTCCGCAGGCGCGGTAACAGCAGCACGGCCTGACGACCAGGCCCCGTGATCGACGGTGTCGATCGTTTTTACATGACATGCTCGCTACCGCTTCAGGAAGGAGTCCGCCGTAGAGCGCGCAGGATGCAACTATCACCAGGAGTTTCCGGCTGTTACCATGGGTTCGTGGGGACTGAAAAGCTGTCAGCAATTTTTACATGGGTACAGACGGCGGCGCGACGGAATCCGCTGCACGGCCACGGTCCGGTGGAAAGTCAATAACTTGTAAGTCAAGGCACAAATTATGCATTAGTGTCGGCACATGCAGGCGAGTTCTCCGAGACCAGTCCGGAAAAAGCAATAATGAGGCAGCCAGGACTATGAACAGGCGATTTGGATTCGCATCGGCACTGCTGGTGGCAGGACTGGTCGGCGGTGTGACGGTGGCGCAGGGCAGCCCATTGACCGTCACCACCACCGGCATCCAGAGCCAGACCGGTTCGTCCCTGGCCGCCAGTGCGACCTTCGACGTGCTGGGGTCCCAATTGATTGTGACCCTGGACAACACCAGTACGGATGACGTGCGCGCCCCGGCCGATATCCTGCAGGCTATCTATTGGAACATGGCGCAGAATGTGACCCTGTCCCTCGTATCAGCCACCACATCGAGCGAATGCGATTTCGACACCAGTCCGGTCAGTTGCGGCGCCGGCGGCACCTACAGCGGCAACGATCTCACCGGGAAATATGCCTACAGCGCCAGCCCGACCGGCATCGGCTCGGCGGGCCTCAATGCATTTGGCGGGACCCAGGGTATGGCATGGGGAATCCTGAGCGCCGGCGACAATCTCAACACCTACAACGGCGGCATGACCCGCACACAACACAATCCGTTCGTGAAGCACCAGACCCAGTTCACCCTCGACATTTCCAAGGGCAACGGTGCCTATAGTCCGTCCACCGTGGGCGATCTCGGTATCACGGATGTCAAGTTCAACTACGGCACATCCGCCTACGCCCTTACCGCCTCTGTTCCCGCACCCAGCACGCTCGCGCTGATGCCGTTGGCCGTCGGGCTGATGGGGTGGATGAAGCGTAGACAGCGCCGGTCGCAACATCTCTGAACGGGAAACCGGCACGCTTCAGCGGCCGACCCCGACTCCGGCTTTCCTCAACAGCGCTTTGGCGTACTTGATCGGCACCGCGAAACTGATGCCGCTCGGGTGGCGCAATGCGTTCTCCTTGCTACCCTGCACCAGCACCTTGTTGACGATCGCCACCACCCGACCGGTCTCCATATCGTACAGGGGGCTGCCGCTGTTGCCCGGGTAGGCCGTCGCATCCAACTGGTACACCCGGTAGGGATCACGCAGGCGCGCGATGACTTCCGAGCTCAGGGTGCGCGTCGTGTTGACGGGCACTGCAATGGGCGTGATGCAGGAGATCATGCCTCGGTGCGTCACGGGGTACAGTCCAAGAATCATGCCGATAGGGAAGCCGGTGAAGGCGTAGAATTGGCCTTCGCGGACCGTGGAGTCGTCGCCCAGGGCCATGGGCCGCAGCGGCGGACCGCTGATCTTCAGAACGGCGAGATCATGGCTTCGGTCCGTTGCCACCACTTCCGCTTGGTGCGTCTTGGCATTGTTGCCTTGGCCGCTGAATACGGCCAAGTACTCGAAATCCCCCTTGTCGAGCAGCTTGGGGACGACATGGGCGTTGGTCAGCACGTGTCGCCCGTCGCCCACCGCAAATCCCGTACCCAGCAACTCCACTGGCGGACGTCGCGTTCTCTCCACCGTTCCCACACCCACTATGCTGGGTTTGATTCTCGTGATGGTGTTCGGCAGTGCGATCGCGGTGGGCGGCACCGCCAGAGCGGGCAACGTCGTCAATAGCCCGATCGCCAGAGCCAGCCCCACCACAAGGCCGCGGCGACTCGCCCGGTATCCGTTACTGGCCGACAGTATGTCCATTGCCTGACTGTTCCCTGTGCCAATAGATGCGCAATCAGTATGCGCAAGCGCGCCAGTGGGCGCAAACGACCCACCCCCGGCAAGGTCTGCGGCTCCCGAATGAACCTTGACCATCAGCCTCCAGCGCCGTCGGAATCGGGCGGCGGCGCTGGACGTGGGGAGCCCGCCCCCAGCCACTCATCCATCTCCCTGCGAAGCGCAGCTGTCACCTCCGGAAACTGCTCAGAAATGTCAGTCGTGAGGTCGGGGTCCTTCTGCACGTCGAACAACTGGTAGAGGGGACCTCCCTGCAATGCCAGGCGAATCAGTTTCCAGTTCCCGCGTCTCACCATACGGTCCCTGGCGGCATCGATAAGTTGTGCGAATTCGCGCTTCAACGCCAGGGTACCGACTCTTTTGTCGCGAATCTCCAACAGGTCGAGCAGCTCTGGATAGCGGATATGATCAGGGTGCATGCCAGGTGGTGGAGCCAGCCATATACCGGTTTCGAAGAATGCCGGCAGGTTCTGGTCCGCGCTATGGCCATCCAGATAAGACACCAGCGAACAACCCTGAATATGCTTGGCCACGGGCAGGCCGCACAATTCCAGCAAAGTGGGCGCCAGATCGACAGTGCGCACAAGCCGATCGTCAGCGCCCCGCTCCTGAATGCCCGGACCGACGACTATCAGCGGCACCTTACTGCTCGCTTCCCCGCGAACGCTGTTCCCCTGCCCCCACGTTCCGTGCTCGAAAAATTCCATGCCATGATCGCTGTACACAACAACAATCGTGTCCCGAGCCAGGTCACACGCCTCCAGATGCTGTACGATCTGGCGCACTTCATCATCGAATCGGCGGACGCAACCGTCGTAGAGATCGAGCACTTGCTCGAGATCAAATGCTTCCTTGGGTTCCTTCTGGCTGCGAATGATGTCTTCCGGCTGAGCCAGCCGTGCCATGGCAAACTTGGACGGCCCCCGATAATCAGGACTGGTGAACATGGAATAATAGGGATACTCGCTTCCGAACGGAGGATGTGCCGTCGCCATAAAGACATTCAGAAAAAAGGGCTCTCCCGCGCCCGCCAGACGACTGATCCACGCCCGTGTCGTCGCCCCCAGCTCTCGGGTCAATGGAACCCCTGCCAGATAGTAAAGCTCCGGCAGGAATCGCTTTCCAAACCGGTTATGTGTGAACAGGGAAAGAAACAGCCGCACGTCTTTGGGCCCCTGCCGGATCAGATAGCGCATATTCCACTGATCTTCCGGAAGGTCGCAGACGTCGAACCCGAACGACAACTTCTGCAGGTCGCTTCCCGCCCAGTCGCCAACCGCGATAGTCCGATAGCCCTGTTGTTTCAGGATCTGCGGCAACGCCGGATGCGGCAATTGCACTTCTTCGGCGTCGACATAGTTGGTTCGAATACCGTGGGCAGAAGGCCATGTACCCGTAAGCAGCGACGCCAAACTCGGAGCGGTACGCGCCAACGGCGTGTAGCAGTTCCGGAACGCCGTACCGCGCCTTGCGAACACATCCAGGAACGGCGTTGTGTTGCGGGCATAGCCGGAAATACCCAGTCGATCTGCGCGCAGAGTATCGCACCCGATCAGCAAGACGTTGGGGGCCGTTCCCTCTGACCTGTCCGGCGCCTTCACCACGGGAGCCCTGACGGGCCACCACACATAGACCACGGGCCCATACAGCAAGGCGGTAAAGCCACAAAGTGCTCCCAGAGGCAGCGAGTGCCCCCCGGCAGCTGCCGTCCATAAGCCCACAACCAGCGGGTAGAGCAATACCGCGGCGAGCGCCAGCTGCACCCACCTTATTCCCGAGACCGAGAGCCGGCGCCACAACCGGTAGAACCGTGTCATATTGTAGTTGGATGACATCATGATGCTGCTCGGCAGATGCAACAGATGACCGCAGAACTGCAGCCCACTGATGACAACGATTCCGCCAAGGCCGACCACCATCCATTCCGCCCACGACGCTGACACACCGGCTGCAAACGTCCATGCACCAAAAGACAGCATTGCCAGACTGGCCATCCAGGCGATGATCAGCGCACTCCATCCGGCCAGTCGCAGCAAGGCAAGCGCCGTGTATCCCAGGTAATAGCGGCGAATTTCCTCCCGAATCTGCGGCCCCGTACGCGAGAATACCAATATCGAACGTGCCGTGAGGCCCGCCGCCCCAACGCTTCCCAGAAGCATCGCCACAATGAGCGCTTTGAACACCATTCGATTCGTATTCTCCGGTTGCAGGCTACTGCGCGGTGTCCGCTATGTCGGGCGTCTTTTGAGGTACGCGCCGAGTTCCCCCAACGTGGCGGCGGTCCGTACCATGTAGAAGCGGGTTTGTGGCCAGTACAGGGAGGTCACCGTCTGCCACAGGTAGCCGCCCAGCTTGCGCCACAGGTAGCGCGGTGGAATTCGCGCGCCGGACTGCTGAAGCTGCGTCACCGCAAGCGAACGTTGGTAGCTTTTCCTGATCAGATAGCCAAGCCTCAGGCGTTCGCCATCAACGTAGTGATGCTGCACGGCGTCCGGGACATATTGCAGCGTCTCGCCCGCCTCAAGCGCCCGTCTCATGAACTCGCTGTCCTCTCCGCCTCCAAGGTTATGCCCCTTCGGCCCAAGATCGCTGGAAAACCCACCGACACGCGCGAACACGGCTCTATGCATGAAGAGGTTCCCCCCGCCGGGAAGGGGACCGTCTTTGTCAATCCAACGCGGCTCCTCCCCCAAATCGTACCGCGGCACGGGCAACGGGTAGACCGCGTATTCACTGTCGACATGGACCCAGGCCGGTTCGCGTCCATCCCAGTCCGGAAGAATACGACCACAAAAGATCGAAATGTCGGGATACTCCTTGGCAGCTTTGCATATACCCACCAGGTAGCCCGGGTCCACCCGGTGATCGTCATCCACAAACGCCATGACTGAGGCTTCGCACAGTTCGATAGCCCGGTTCAAGGCAAACGATTTTCCCCGTCTTGGCTCTGCGACCCATCGCAATGGCAGACGCATTTCCACGCCCGGCGCTTCGGCATATCGGGTTATCGTCGTCGGACTATCGTCCGTACAGGCGTTCAGCACGACCAGGATGCCGACACTGCAGTTTTCAGGCCGCTCCGCCCGATCCAGATACTCAAGGGTGCGCTGCAGCAGAGCTGAGCGGTTGTAGGTGCAGATGACAAGCTCTATGTCCATCGGACATGCCTCCCGCAACGCCGTGCCGACGTTGTTCGCCGTTCCGGTTCAGCCCCGTTTCGGGTATACATCCAGTGCAGCATCGACTACCCGTGCCCAGCTGAACCCGCGGGCAAAATTTCTGCAGCCGGCCCGATCGAACGCGATTTCGCCCCCTAAGAACCGACCCAATGCCCGCGTGAGCTGGTCCACAGTCGGCTCTTCCACGAAGTAGCCGCTGACGCCGTCCTCAATCGCCTCTGCCGCCCCAGCCTGTCGCGCGGCGAGCGCCGGTGTTCCGCAGGCCGCCGCTTCAAGGTACACAATACCAAAGCCTTCGTGACTATGAGGCAGCACCGAGCTTGCCAGCACAAACAGGTCGCTTTCGGACAGCATCTCCTTGAGAGCATCGTCCGATACCTTGCCTGTAAACGTGACCCGATCCGACAACCCGAGCTCCGCGCTCAGGGACTCCAGCTCGGCGTGCAGCGGGCCTTCTCCGACGACTGTGTAGTGGAACGGATAGCGCTCCTTCAACGCAGCCAACGCCAGCAGCACCCGATCGACGTTCTTGCGTGCTTCCGATAGACGACAGACCGTGATCATCCTCGTAACATCGTGAACGGGCTGCGTCGAAAACGGCTGTTCCAGAAAGGTGCCGGCCACCCCCACCATCGCTGCGGAGGTCCGTCCTTTGCACCTGGGATACTGTTCCAGCAGGACCCTTTCCGTGTACCGGCTGTTCGCCAATATGGCCGTCGTACGAGGCAGCGCCCTGTTCACGAGCCGCCGGGTAAGCCACTTGTTCCACCGCCGTTCCAGGCGATCCAATGAGGCGTCAGCCCGCCAAAGCCATGGATAGCGCTTGAACTTGACCCTGACCATCGGAATATACGGCCGTAAGAAGTCATTTCCATGCACTGAGACGACAACCCCGCCTGTTTCCAGTGCCAACCAGGCATACGCGGCGTTCATCACGTGCCAGACATCGAATCGGTAGATACTTAGGAGCCTTCTGTCCGATCGACGCGACAGCTTCAGTTCCGGCCTTACATCAACTCCGGGCAGCTCCAGTTCCCCATCCGCGTGCGGGCGGGTAAACACCGTGACATTGTGGCCACGCCCGGCGAGTTCCTTGGCGAACTCCAGAGCGTAAGTCTGCATTCCGCCCAATTCGGGCGGGAACTCCGGCGCCACGACCGCCACTCGCACGATTCACTCCTCTCTCAACGGCGGGCACAGAGCCATCCGCGGCTCGGAACCTTCAACATATCTCCGTATTCTTCTACGCCGGAAGACCGGGTCAACTCGCCGTCCAACCAGTATCGCCCATCCCCGATGCGGTTCACTTCACAAGGAGCGCTTCCGGTGTTCACCAGCAGCATCTCCTCAGCGCCGTGACGGGACAGGTCCACCATCGTGAGCCCCGCGATCGTGGGTAACCACCGCCCCGCCTGCTCACCGGCCGGAACGGCTTCCCCATTGCCGCCCAGCAGGCTGGGCGCCATGCCCACTTCATTCTCCACTCCATCGCAAACGGCTGCCGCCAACCGATCCCGGCATTCCGCGTTGGGGTCCAGCAGGCAGATGTGGTACAGAGCCTCTTGCCAGAAGCCCAGTGCATAGCGCTTCGGTCTCTTCTCCGCCCATTGCTCGGAGATATTCATCCGTTGTGCGAACCACACTGCGTTTTCCACCACACGGCGCACGACAGGATCCGGCCAGCGACGCAAATGTCTAGCGAGGTCCATTACATTTATGGACAAATACGAGTCGGCCAGGCCTGCCAACGTCAATGCCCTATCCACGTAGCCGTCCGGCATCACCAACCTTGGGAATCTTCCTTTGATCTTCGGAAACCACCTACCAAGGTACTTCCAACCCAACCGCTTGACGGCTCGCATGGGTAACGGAAGCGCGGCGGCGCGTCGGGCGGGAAGCAGTGAGAGTTTGAGAGCGAACCAATATGGTCTGAACAACCAGCCGGCGGGCTGAGACTGGAGCACCTTCAGCGTAGTCTGCGCAGCGGACCGCAGGATCTCCGCATGCCGGCGATCGCCGGTCAGTTCGGCGTATCGGTGCAAGGCCACGCTGGTATCCAGATGCGTGTTTAGCACCAGCATATTCGCCTTCGACTTGCCCAATGCCCTGCTCTTCACCCAGGCAAAGGGGCTTGTCTTCATTCGCGCCTCGCTGGTCTCCAACTCATCGTGCAGGAACCAGATGCCCGCATTCATCCGGTCATACTGAGTGCTCACGAATTCCGCTGCCCGATCAAGCGCATGACCGGCGCACTCATCATCGAACTCTTGCAGGAAATCCATGAGCATGTGCATTGCACTGCAATGGAGTCGGAAGTGCGCTTCCATCTGGTCGGTCCACTCGCCATGCCGCCACGCGCCATCCTCGCCCTGCCTGTGGATTACCGAATACAGAATCTGCCGGCGCAACAGGTCATACAGGCTCCCTCTACAACTGCGATAGAGGCCTGTAAGCACCACATACAGGGCATGGGCATCGTTCTCCGAATGGATACGCACATAGCGCGGCCACTGATATCTGTCTTCATAGACGTGCCCATGCACCACATGCCGATAAACGTCGCCCGCGTGCCTGTAGACCGTGTGGGAGCCCCAAAGAAACAGTCCGGCCTGTAACTCCAAGGGACTTTCCAAGGCCTGCTGCAACTCTTTGCTTCCGGGCGGAAGCCGCCAGACCGCTATATCCAGATAGCCCTGGGCGGGTACCCGGACCGTGATGCTGCTGCTCTTGCCCCCGAAACTCGCTCCATAGACGTCTACCGGAGTCTCCCGGCAAATATGACCGTCCGCGTCCACTGCCCTCACGGTGGGCCCGGTTGGTATCCAATACGTGCACCCGTCTTCCACGGGGCTGAGCAGCCACCCACCCGCGCGGCACCTACGGGCACCGTACGATGCCTTCAAGGGTATGCGGTACCGGCTTCCGGCGCCCGCCTCGGCACGGAGAAACAGACAAGCCGCGTCGGTGCCGCCGAAGCTGTCGAGCAGCAACTCGATCGGCCCGTCTCGATGTTGTCGGCGGACGAATTCGGCACCGGAGCAGTCAATGGCGATATCGGCCCGTGACCCGACCGCGAACAGTGCTTCCAGGTCCAACAGGCATTCTGCCGCAGCCGGCAACCCATCCCGTGTTTGAGCCGGCTGGCCCGTCATTCCTGTTTGTCCAGCCATCGTGGTTCTCCCAGACGCCCCGTCGCTCGGACGAAACCCCGCCTTCCCTTCCAACGCGCCGTCAATCTTTGACGCCTTCTACGCAACCCCCGCTGTATCCAGCGCCAACGGACACCCCCCATCCCCGCGGTTCGAGGGCGTTCCATCTGGTACTACCCCATAGCGGCACCGGCAGAGCACCGACAACAATGGGCACCCACCGCCGCGATCCGATCCGCCGTTACTCGCCGGCTCCGTCTTGGTTGGTTCGTTCCGCAATAACGATGGCGCACAACTGCTCCGACCCCGGCCCCCAAGCTTACGCAACGCGACTCACACCCGGAGATGCCTCGCATGCCGCGCGGGAATGCCGAGACCCCTGTTCCGACTGGGCCCAGTGTGTTTTCGTGCGTCAGCGCCCGAGCGCCGTTGTGGTATCGACGCCTTCGTTGCAGCGCTCGATGACCGCATTCCTGTTTTCCTCCGCCGGCATCTCCCACGTCGCCTCCAATGCAAAGAACCCCTGCCGGACCGGTACGGGAATCGGGTTGTCGGGATCACTCACGACCTGAAAATGAAGCAGATTCTCCCCATAAAACACCGTTCCTACGGCCGCTCCCGCCGTCATAAACACGCGCAAGGAATATACGCCGGGGAGAAGCGGCATCGTACCTATTCTGCACTCCACGACGAAGGTGCCCGGCTCCAGACGTCGCACCCGCACCTGCTCCTCGCTGTGTTCGGTGGTCAGATAAAGGAAATCCGTGGTATGAACCCCGACTCCGACAGCGACTTCGTCAAGGGGTTTGATGACCGTGAAGCGCATCGACACTGTCATGGGCTTCTTGTATCCCAGCCTGACGGTGGAATTACCGGCGTCGTCCAGAATCTCCACACTCTCCAGTTCAACCTCGCCAGTCTTTGCATGCCTGCCCCGTGCGCTGCGAACCGCCTTGCCTACTGCTTCCTTGATTCGCTCGTCGCTCTTTTCATAGTAAAGATCGCACACTTCCGCCGGCGACCCGTCTGCGCTGATTCTGCCCTTATGCATCAGAATGACACGCTTGCACAGACGCTGTACCTGGCGGATGTTATGGCTCACCAACAGTACCGTGTTACCGCGCGCTTTGAGCATGCTTTCGATTCTGTCGAAGCATTTACGCTGGAATGCCAAATCGCCGACCGCGAGCACCTCATCGACGATAAGCACATCAGCCTCCACGCTGGTGGCGAGACTGAAGCCGAGCCGCACCTGCATACCCGAGCTGTAGCGCTTGATAGGTGTGTCTATAAAACCTTCCAACTCCGCGAATTCCACGATTTCGTCGAATTTCTTCCGGATCTCGCGCTTGGACATGCCCAGGATCGTGCCATTAACGAAGATGTTTTCCCGACCTGTCAGATCCGGTACGAGCCCCGCACCCACCTCGATCAGCGGAGCCACAGAACCGTTAACGGTTATCGATCCGTAAGTCGGGCGACTTACCCGTGCAAGTATCTTGAGGAGCGTGCTCTTGCCTGCTCCATTGGTCCCGATAATGCCGAGCACTTCCCCCTCTTCAACGCTGAAATCGACGTCATCCAGCGCCTTGAAGCGTGGCTGTTCCCGCACTGCTTTTCCTGCCAGCCGAGCCCCCAGATTACGAATACTGCCGACGGCACTACGAATCTGACCGAGCCTGTATTCCTTAGTGATGTGGCTGACTTCAATTATGTTCATATTATTTACCCCCGCAGCGCCCTGTCGGTGCGATTTGGATCGAACCCCTAAATTACGTCTGCGAAGTCGCCTTCGGCACGTTTGAAGTACAGATAACTAAGCGGCAGAACAACAGCGGTTGCGATCAGACCGGGCCAGATCACAGCGAAGTCCGGCTGCTGACCGTGTAGAAGGGCTCGTTGAAATCCATCGATTATTCCGGTCATCGGATTGACCGTGTACACCTTATAGAGCAAGTCAGACCATGAACCCGCCGCCTGGTCCACAACGAGTTTCTTCTGCACAAGGCTGATCGGGTACATCACGGGCGAGACGTACATCAGCAGAGACAACAACACCGGGACAGCGCTTCTTACGTCGCGGTAGTAGACATTGAGAGCCGCCCCAGCCAGACTGACCGCCAACACCACCACCACCGTGTAGAGAATGAACAGTGGAACCCAGAAAGCGTAGATGGTCGGTGCCATCTGATAGTAGACCATCATTCCGGCGAGAATCACGAAGTTAATGGCCAACTCCACCAGCTTTCCCACGCTGGCGGTGATAGGGAATATCTCGCGCGGAAAATAGATCTTCTTCACCAGGCTGGAATTGCCCACGACGCTTACGACGCCGCCGGTAACGGCTTCTTGGAAAAACGTCCAGGGCAACAACGCCGCAAAAGTGAGAATCGGATACGGGATGTTGCCGCTGTCTATCCCCACGAAACTTCTCACGATGGTGAAGATGAGCATGAGCATCAGGGGCTTCAATACGGCCCATGCGATGCCCAGATATGCCTGCTTGTACTGGACCGCAATATTTCGCCAGGCCAGCATCAGGATCAATTCCCGATAGGCAGCGAGATTTCTAATGGCGCTTATCATCAGCAACTTCTACCCTATGCAATGAATCATGCCGTACTGCGTCATAGTCATGCGTCCGCCATGGACGGTCCCCGCCCCACGAGTTCCGTTTAATCAGCCGTCCGGCCGCCGCGCTTCTGCAACTCGATACCGAGCCGAACGGTCAACTCGGCGGTGTGTTCCCAGGACAACTCCTCCCGGGCACGCTTCCGCGCCTGCTCTGCGATACGGGCAGCGAACTCGCCATCTTCAAGCATCGTCGCCAACGCGGCCTCCACGGCTTGCGTCGAGGTACCGTCCACGAGCACGCCTGTGACGCCGTCGACCACAGCAGCACTGGTACCGCCTGCCCGACCCGCTATCGCAGGCGTTCCACAGGCGGCCGCTTCCAGGTAGACCATCCCGAAGCCCTCCGTATCACCGTCAATCTCCCGGTTCGGCATGGCGAAGACATCCGCAGCATTGTACCACCTGGGTAACTCTTCCATCGGCACATGACCCAAAAGGTGAACTCTGGCGCCAACGTTTCTCTGTTCGGCCAGACCCTCCAGATAGGTCTTGTCTTCACCGATGCCGACGATGGCATAGTGGGCATCGATTCCTCGGCTCACCAGGCCCGGCAGCGCCTGTATCACCTGGTCAAACCCCTTTCGGCGGCTAAGCCGCCCCACCGAGAGGATGAGGCGCTGCTCCTTGTTCAGTCCCAACCGGCTCGTGAGATCACTGACCGGTAGTCCCGGGCGAAACCGTTGCACGTCGACACCCGGATGGATGAGACTGATGCGCTCTTGCTGCACCCCCACCTGCAGCAGCTCCTGCCTGGTGAACTCGCTGTTCGCAACCACACGGTCCGCGTGCTGAAACACAAAGGTCATGACCCTGTGCTTGCCGGGTTGCTTCCAGGTGGTGAGTTCCTCACCGTGGGCATAAACCACAAGCGGTTTGCGGATCATCTTCGCCACCAGCCACCCAATCAGCCCCTCCGGTAACACGCGCCCCGCATGGACTGCATCGAACCGGCGTCCCATGGCGAGAAACACGCTCCTGCCCAGCAGACGCAAGTACATGCCCAGCGATTCCGGCCGCAACCACCAGTGCCGGCGCAGGGTCACACGGTGCACACTGTTCGGATGACTTGCATCGTGTACCGCTGCTCCAGGGACGTCGGCAGTTACTATGTGCAGATCCTTCCCGCCAAGGCGTCTGTACACCTCATCAAACCAAACTGCAGTGCCGCCCTTGGTGGGCAAAAACAGCTCTGTGATCACCAGCACCCGCGAGGCGGACGCCACCGACGCTATGCCTGTCTGTGCCTGCGGACTTTCCACCGCGCTCACCTCGAACCATCCTCACCTTCCGCGGACCTGAATCCACGGGCGACCGAAAGCACATCCCTGACCGCGCCGAGCAGCGGGCGGGTTCCGAGCAGCGGCAGGACAGCTCGCACAGCCGCAGCCCGGCGCCCGGTGCGCAACAGTGCGTAGGCAAGGTCCCTCCGCCCTGCGCGCAGGGCGCGGTCGACTCCCCGCTTGAGGCCTGTCGGCGCATCCGCGACGCTGCGTCTGACCGCCCCAAGCGCGGCTACCGTCTGGCGCTGCGCACGGATCGGGTTGCGTCGAGTGGCGCTTTCCCCATGTATCCAGTAGACCGCCATCGGGCGGCACACCACTCCCACCCGCTTGCTGGACGCACACAAACGTATGAGCAAATGCACGTCCTCGCAGACCTGATACTTCGTCGGATATCCTCCAAGCGCCGCAAAGCTCTGTCTTGGCACAGTGAGAGTATGGGTATCCCCGAAGTGCTTGGCGACGAATTCCCCGAGCATCCCCTCCGTCATTACTGCGTCGCCACCGTGCGCCGTTTCAAGGAGTTTCCGGCCCAGATCGGTTGCTTCCATGGACCTGCCGAGCAGCCGCCCCTCCACGTCCCGGTATTCGAAATCGCCGGTGGCAAAATCCAGATCGGGATCGCTCTCGATCAGTGCCGCATGCCATTCGAGGCGCTGCGGATAGTACCAGTCATCGGCATCCAGGAACGCCAGCCAACCGCTGGTCGCTATTGCCGCCCCCGCGTTTCGCGCAGCGGCCACGCCCCGATTCTCCGTCTTCAGGTAACGCACGGCCGTTCCGTACCCGCCGACGACACTCGCCGTGTTGTCCGTGGAACCATCGTCCACTACAACGATCTCGCGTGCCGGATAGCTCTGGCCGAGGACGGAATCGATGGCCCGTGCCACCGTTTCCTCCCCGTTGTAGACGGGGATTATCACCGAAAAGTCAGGCCCCTGCATTTGCGCCCAACCCGTCCCGCAGACCGCGTCGACGGCCCAACTGAGCGACCAGCACCAGGCACGCGCCTGGTATTGCCGCTCCGCTCAATAGCGCCCATTTACGCACGCCGGGACGGGCCTGAATCCGCGATATGACCGGCGTCAGCCGCCGCCATGGGCTGCGCTCGACCAAGCGATTGTCTTTGCGCGCCAGCGCTGCAGCCAGTTCCTGGGTCGACATGAACACAAGCTGCGGAAAGCCGGCGAGCGCCGTCTTGAGCAACGCTTTGAGCTCCGCGAACGCGGATTCGACGTCCTCGGACAACTGCGGCAGAAAATTGAACCGGTGCGTCTCGAACAACGCCGGCTGGCCTCGTCCCGTCTTTGCCTCCAGGGTTCCAAGTGCATCCGACGCACGGTGGCCGTAGGCCGGTTCGAAATAGGCATCCCGCACAACCCGAGACAGCCCGCTCGGGGCATGCTGACCGTTCCAGAATAGCTCCGCTTTCCCGCAGACGGCTCCCCGGCTGTTTCGTCCCGTGTACTGCCGACCTGGGGTCACAATGACCTCCAATCCGTTAGCGGCCCAGGCCTGCTCTGTCCTTTCCGTCCATACGAATGTCGGCGGTACGACCACCGTCGGCCCATGACCGAACACGGTTGCAAACGCCTTCACTTCCTCCTCGACGGCGGCCCACATCTCCCGATCGTCGATTGGCCGGGACGGCAACGTTGCACAGTCGGCCCAGCGGGTTTGCAGGGGCGCCGCCAGCCGCTCCGTCCTAGGCACCCCCTCCGTCTCGAACCAGCCCTGCAATTCCCTGTCTCCACGTGCGGCCGCCATCAAAGCCGGCGGCCAGTAGTGTTCCATACCATGCAGTTGCAGGGCGAAGACACCTAGACTCTCGCCGGACGACAGCGCAGCCCGGGTGGCGGCAAATGCGCTGTCGTCCAGCCGCCGTCGAACATACCGCTCCCGGAAGTGACCGGCCACCGCGCGGGTATCCGCCACAGCCAGGACTACGCCTATTGTCATTACGGCCGGCCGCCCAGTGCTGTCCCGAGAGTTCTCCAGTATGGCCGCAATTCGGTTCAGGGCATGCGCGTCCTCGGGCCCTCCCGGGCCCCAGTCGTCACTTTCCAACACCATCACCGGGCGGCGCAGGACAGGCTCACACCAGGCAGCCCGCAGGAGATGGCGATAGCGCCAGAGGAAGGCGCTCGTCCCAGCGACAACCCAGAGCACAACAAAGGTCACGACTCCGTTCGCCCACATCACCATGACTCACCCGGGCCCAATACTTCCGTAGCCCATACGCTGCGCGACCGCTTCCACGCTGGGTAGAACCTTTTCGATTCGTTCACGATCGGCACCTTCACGCCATTTCTCCAGCCGAATCTCCGAAAAGGCGTTGTACGGGCGCTTCAACACCGTTTCACAATGCCTGCGGACTTCAGTGGAGAAAATCATGCCACAGGCATCGTAAGCCGCAGCAAACGCATTTACGGGGTCTCTGAGCAAGTCTTCGTACGCGACCTCCACCCACCGATCCGGGTCCACTGCTTCGCGGGCGGTCAGTATCGACTCATTCATTGCCCTGTACTGGTACGCGCAGACCTGTTCCAGAGGGGCGCTCAGATAGTTCCGCCATCCCTCCGGGAGGAAGAAGCACCATCGACTGAGCTCGCCTTGGTCTACAGCCACTTTCTCCGGGATTGCGTCTGACCAGGTGGCGAATTCCTCGGGACGCCGCCATCCCTGCATCAGCGAGTTTATGTTGTCGCCCGGAGATCGCTTTACGTACACGAAATGCGCATCGGGCCAGAGCGCCTGTAGAAAGGGTACGCACAGCCCGTTTTGATTGTTTTTGTCGACGAAACGGCGCATCCCCGTTTCGCTGTAGAACAACCGGGTCGCCCGGTTCCTATCCTTCTCAGTGGCGTCGGACGCGCGCAAGACATGGCTTTCCCAGTCGCGCGACTCCAATGGGTGCAGGTCCATCCAGAAGTCATGAGTTTCCTTCTGCAGGCTGCCCAATTCGGGCGACTCCGAGAATGTCTTGTACACCAACGTAGTACCCGCCCGGCTGCAGCCGACCACAAACACGGGACGCACTGCCGGCATTCTTCGCAGATCCCACCATGCGGCCCGCAGCCTCCTTCCCGCCCTACGCCCATGGAAACGCAGCGTCTTATCCACCTTCGCCCAGAACCTGTGGTCAGGTTCCCGTTCCGATCGTTGCATGTTGGCCGGCCTGTCACTCATCAGCTTCAGTGCTACACACTATTTGGGTTTTGTGCCACTATACCTGCCACGCACGTAGCCGCACGCCGAATTGCTGTTGCGTCACCACACGTACGAGTTGGAATGGAGACAGGATGACCGGTATCTGCGGTTGGTCTGGGAACCCGATCGGCGATGAACCCCACGCTATAGTTGAGCGGATGTGCCGACCGATGAATTCCGGGCCGGTCGCATCTGCCACCATCAACGACAGCACGCTCGCAGCCGCCGGCTCTCAGAGCTACAGCGCCCGCGAAGGCCATATCCTTGCCGCTGTCTGCGGCCGACCGCGGATCGGCGCCATCGCCGAGGCCCCTGACCCCGCCCGGAAGGTGCTTGCCGCGTACCGCAAATTCGGCAGCCACATTGTGGATCACATCCACGGGTCGTTTGCGCTGGTGGTCATCGACAGCCGGGAAGGGACGACCTTTCTCGCCACCGACCGGCTGGGCATTCAACCCTTGTACTACACAATTGACGGGGCCGCGATAACGTTCGCATCCCGGGCCGACAGTCTTGCCGCTCACCCCGGAAGCACGCGTGAACTCGACCCGCAGGCGTTGTTTGACTATCTGTATTTCCACTGCGTACCTGCACCGCGAGCTATTCACCGCAACCAGCAGAAACTTCTGCCGGCTCAGTGCCTGACCTTCCGCGCAGGACAGGTACGCACTCAGTTCTATTGGGCTTTGCACTATCAACCATCCGCCGCCGGCTTTCCCGAACTGCGGGACCGATTCTTGAGTGTGCTGCGCGAATCCGTGCAGCGTGCGTCGGATGACGGCAGCACTGGTGCGTTCCTTAGCGGAGGCACGGACAGTTCGACCGTCTCCGGCTTGTTGGCGCAGCTTACCGACAAGCCACCACGCACCTACTCCATCGGCTTCGAAGCCAGCGGCTACGACGAGATCGAGTACGCCCGAATAGCAAGCCGTCATTTCGGCACAGAAGCCCATGAATATTACGTCACGCCTCAGGACGTGGTGGATGCCATTCCTCTGATAGCCACCGCGTACGACGAACCATTCGGGAACGCCTCCGCAGTTCCCACCTATTATTGCGCCCGCAACGCCCACGCCGACGGCACCGCTGCACTGCTTGCCGGTGATGGCGGCGATGAGCTTTTCGCTGGAAACGCCCGGTATGCGCGCCAGCTGATGTTCGAGCAATACCTGGCACTGCCAGCCATGCTCCGTAAGGGCCTGTTGGAACCCTTGGCATTCGGCGTACCCGGCCTGCAGCGGGTTGCACCGGTTCGCAAGCTGCGAAGCTACATCGAGCAGGCACTTGTGCCTCTTCCTGACCGGCTTGAGAGCTACAACTTTTTCCATCGTACGTTGCCTGCCGAGATCCTCGCACCCGATTTTCTGCAGTCCGTCGATACCTCGCTCCCGCTGGCGGGCCTGCGGGAGGTCTATGAGCGCACCTCGAGCCCGAATCCGCTCTATTCCATGCTCCATCTCGACCTCAAGATCACACTCGCCGACAACGATCTGCGCAAGGTGACCCGCATGTGCGAACTTGCCGGTGTGGAAGTGCGCTATCCTCTGTTGGACGAAGCGGTCGTGGAATTCTCCGGTCAACTTCCTCCAGGGCTCTTGTTGCGTCGACTGAAACTGCGCCATTTCTTCAAGAAAGCCCTGGCCGATTTTCTGCCCCCCGAAATACTCAACAAGTCGAAACACGGGTTCGGACTTCCGTTCGGAGTATGGCTCCTCGAGTACACACCTCTTCGGGAACTTGCCTACGACAGTCTCGAGACACTCAAGGGTCGCGGGTACCTCCAAGCCCGATACATCGACAAGCTCCGACATGCCCATCAGACCGACGATGCAGCCTACTACGGCGTCATGATCTGGGTGTTGATGATCCTCGAACATTGGTTCCAGGCCCATGGCCACTGACCCGCAACCGAACGTCGTTGCGCGCGGGGCTGCTCGCGGCGGGCCTCCACCACGCTCCTGACATCGCCGGTGCCGCACTGCCAGAGACTTCTTTCACCGAGGAATCCGCCAGGGCTTTTTCCGCCATGACCTTGCATAGGACCATGATTGCGATCATGTAGTAGTAAAAATCGAAATAGGCCAGACCGAGAAAGGCGCCTGACACCGCGTACCCGACCATACTGACCTGCACCATGGCGGCCAGATCCCGCAGCCAGTGCAGATGTTCCTTGTCCTTCGTTTGCCTTATAACTTTGGAGCCGGCCCGCCAAGTCGCCAATGCCAACAGCAGGAACAACCCGAGCCCGACAAATCCGTGTTCTCCGAGCATTTCAAAGTAGATGCTGTGAACGTCCAGTCGATAGGCAAACAGCATGAAACCGCCACCAACAATGGGGCTCTTCAACGCCTCCCGCATCGCGAATTTCCACGAGTTGATACGTCCTTCCGCGGATTCGTCATGCTTGTAGGTCTGGATGGTCGCCATTCTGTTGTACCACTGCTGTGGCATGATCGACAACGCGGTCGGCACTATGATCGCTATCGCCAACAGCAATGGGACGCGCTTGCGGCTCTTCCAGATCAGGAACAGGGCCATCGCCGAAATTCCAAGCAGTGCTCCGCGCGACTGGGTTCCGAGAATAGCAATGACCGTCAGCCCCATGAGAGACGTCAGAAACGCCCGGAGCCCCTTGATCTTGGTCTGCAGATGCAGATAGCGCATCAGGGGCAACGTCATGATCAATGCAAGTCCCAACTCGTTGTTGCCACCAATGAAGGTGCCCTGCGGACCCTGCACGTGGAAAGCACCTCCTGTTGTTATGGTGAATATCCCCCCCTTGAAACCATAGAAGCCCAGCGATAACACGATGACCCATACAAACTGGTCGAGCCGCTTTCGATCGGTAATCAGCATCATGGTGACATAGGTCATGAGCTCGATCTTCAGGACCTTGATCAACTCTTCCACTGCAAGGTCTTGGTACTTCGCAAAGATGGTGGTAATGACCATCCAGCCGATCAGCGTGGTCAGGATCACCACTTCCCTGGTCCAGGGAATCCGGCGCGGCTCCCTGCTGTTGAACAGCAAAGCGGCCAGGGTCGTAAGCGCTATGATCATCGCAAACGGAAAATCACGAGCGAAACCCCAGGCCAGCCTGTGGGGATTCATCAGGCCGATCCAGGCCCACATCAGAACGCCGATGTAGGGTTCCAGCAGAATGACCGGCAGACTGCCGAGTACGATGATGGTTACGAACAAATCCCTCATGGCATCAATCCTGCCGGGCGGGCCATACGGCTATTTTGGCGCTTTCCCATCGAGACACTTCGGACGTGCCTGGCGGAGTCGTGACCGCGAGCGGCCGCGCGCGCATCGTGGGGTGCTGGACGCACACGCTTCACGCAGGTCCTGCGATTACCGATCATGACCGCACACCTCCATAACGTGCCGCAAGCTCGGCAAAGCGTTCACGCAGTATCGGAATCCGGGTATCCCAAGCGTTCTCCTCCGCATAGCGGACGATCCGGTCACGATCCCAATCACGGGTGAGCGCTTGTTCCAATGCCGCCTTGAGGGCCTCCACCTCGCCAAACGGAACGATGGTGCCAAGCCCTCCTTCGGCCACCACTTCCCGATTACCGCCCACATCCGTGGTCACCACCGGCAGGCCGCACGCCATCGCCTCGAGGAAGACATTCGCCCAGCCTTCGTTACGGGTCGCAAGCACAAACACGTCGGCCGCCGACAGTGGAACTCTAAGCCTCTCCGGGGCCATCGGCCCGAGAAACCGCACTGCCGCCCCCACGTTCAGTTCGGCTGCCATCGCTTCCAGTCTTGGCCGCCAATCGCCTTCCGGACACGCACCGCCGACCACTAGGTACACCAAGCCGGGAAAACGCCTGCGCAATTCCGGAAGCAGTGCTATAACGCGATGAAACCCCTTGCGTTCGGACAGACCACCCACGCTGACAAGCACAGGCGCATCCTGGTCGAGTTCCAGTTCCCGGCGGGCGACAGTGCGATCCATTCGCCGAAACTTACCCATATCGATTCCGTTCGGGACCACCGTGACCTCATCAGGCGCCGCCCCCAGCGCCTTCGCGTGCTCCGCAAGCGCCCGGGCCACGGCGAACACGTGGCTCGCACGCCGCAGCGCGGTCTGCATCAGCCGGCGCCGCAGCCGGGTTCTGGCGAGCGGCACTTCCGTACCCCGGACGGTGATGGTGACAGGCACGTTCAGCCAGCTTCCGAGTAACGTGGCTGCATAGCCGTCCGGATAGGCAAAATGCGAATCTATGACCCTGTAGTCGAACTCCTTGCGCAACCGGCGCATGAGGCTCAGAGCCCCGAGAGCCATGAACAGCCCGTCCAACCATTTGAGGCGCCCGGGCACGGACAGGAATCGGGGATGGAATACACGAACGCCATGTTGCACCTCCAGCGCCGGTGCCGGAGGCCGGAAATGCGGTCGCCAGGTACGTATCAGGGCTTGCAACGGGAACCAGGGCACCGGGGCAACCACAACCAGGCTCGTGCCGTCTCCCACCCGGAACATACGTTCCCGTACGAACAACCCCGCATTGGGCTGGCCGGGATGGGGAAACAGACTGGAGAAGACCACCAACTTCGTCGTACCGGCCTCCGATCCGCGCGCTGCGCCCACCTCGTTACCGGTCTTCTCCGGGGCTTCATTCCCGCGGATGAGCGGCCCGCGGCTCGCAGCACATTCTGTCTCCAACCCTGCATTCATGTCCTGCGTTCCGCCACCAAGGGGCCGTAGACGGCTTCGTAGCGCGCGACACTGCCTGGCCAGTTGCGCTGCGTCTCTACGAACCGACGCGCCGTCTCCCGACTGGCATCCCACTGGCCCGGATTCTCCAGGAAATCGACCACTGTTGCGGCCAGAGATTCCGGATCGCCGGCCTTGAAAAGACGGCCCGTTTCCCGGTCGGAGATCAGCTCCCGGTGACCGCCCACATCCGAAGCTATCACGAGTCTTCCACGAGCCATCGCTTCCAGGGGCTTCAATGGCGTCACAAGTTCCGTCAAGCGCATGGACTGGCGGGGGTAGACGAACAAATCGATCAGATCGTAATAGCGCTGCACGTCGCTGTGCGCCACTCTTCCGGTAAACACCACGGACTCATGCAATTGCAGTTCCGCCGTCAACCTCCGCAACTCCGCCTCCTGCGGCCCGCCGCCTACCAGCAGCAATTTCACGGCGCTTTCATGCTGACGGATCCTCGACATCGCCCGCAACAGATCGGCCAGACCTTCATAGGAGTAAAACGACCCGATAAAGCCCAGAACCCTGCTATTTTCCAGGCCCAATTCCTGCTTGAGGAGTGGGTCCGCTGTACCGTCGGCGCTGAACTGTTCCAGGTCCACCGCATTGGGAATCACAGTCACTCTGTCGGCCGGAACGCCGCGCCCAACGATGTCCTGCCGAAGACCCTCGCAAATGGTGGTCACCGCCGCAGCGTTCCGCAATACATAGCTCTCCAGCGCCCTCGTGAGCCGATAGCGTGCCCCCCATTCCTGAGACGTGCCATGATCGACGGCAGCGTCCTCCCAGAATGCCCTGACCTCGTAGACAACCGGGATTCCGTGTCGCCGGCCTGCTCTGAGCGCCGCCAGGCCGTTCAACGCCGGAGAGTGGGCGTGAAGCACGTCCGGGCGGAGGCGCCCGATGAGTTCATCCAAACGTGCTTCCAACGTGCGGACAACGGCCCACTGGTTGACCACCGGAAGCCGCGCGGCCAGCCCGCGCGGCTTTGTACTGCGGAAGAACCGGAGTCCGTCGATTTCCTCTTCCGCGTCCCCCTCCATGGGATGTTTGGCGCTGGTTACATGGTATGTCGTCCAGCCTTTCGCCCGCTGGTGCTCCAGTATGGCCCGGGTACGGAAGGTGTATCCGCTATGCACCGGCAAGGAATGGTCCAGTATATGCAATACCTTGATGGTCGATAACTTCATATCGCCGTGACTGCCGATGCCGCCATCGGGCGCCGACCCGCCTCCGCTACCGGTCCCGCCACCGAGCGCCGATAGAACGCTTCGAACATCAGCAACGCCCACAACGCGGCACTGTGGTCATTCCTTCCGGACTGGTGCTGATCGACCAGCTTGCGCAGAAACTGCATGTCGAACATACCCGTCTGAGTCAGTGTCGGCCCCAGGATCGCATCCCGGACCCGCGCTCGCAGCGCACCGCGGAACCAGGCCGCCAAAGGTACCGCGAAGCCCATCTTAGGTCGGTAGAGAATGTCATCCGGCAGACACTTGCGGAGCGCGCTCTTGAAGACGGCTTTTCCCTCCCGGCCGTCCAGCTTCATTTCCGGGGGCAACTGCGCCACCCACTCCACAAACTGGTGGTCCAGAATCGGCACCCTGACCTCCAGAGAGTGCGCCATGCTGGCCCGGTCGACTTTGGTAAGTATGTCTCCCGGCAGATACGTCTTGAAGTCCAGATATTGCACGAGGGACAGGGCGTCCTGCGGCGCGCTTGCGGCATGCCGCATCAACACATCGATGGCATGATGACCGGCCAGGGTGCGTCGAAAGGCGGGGCTGAAGAGGCGACTTCTCAGCGGGTCTCCCAACACGGATACACTATGGAAATACCCTTCGATGGAACTCCGAGCCAGCGATTGAAGCGTGGATTTGGCACGCAGTACTTTCGGTGCCCAATCCGCCTTCGGATACAATCGTGCCGCGGCCCCGAACAGCGGCCGACGAAGACCGCCCGGCAGCCAGCTCCGCAGGCGCTCCTCGTAGGTATGCCATCGGTAGCGGCGATAGCCTGCGAAATTCTCGTCCCCGCCGTCTCCGGAAAGTGCCACCGTGACGCGTTTACGGGCCAACTCGCATACTCTGTAGGTTGGAATTGCCGAGCTGTCTGCGTAAGGCTCGTCATACAGTTCCGCCAATCTGTCTACCAGACCGTAGTCGTCAGCATCGACCTGTTCAACATGATGGTCCGCATGACAGTGTGCCGCGACGCGCGCGGCATATTGCGCTTCGTTGAACGCCGGATCTCCGAAAGAAATTGCACATGTATTGACGGGACCGTCCGACAGGCCTGCCATCATCGCCACTACAGCGCTCGAATCCACGCCGCCGGAAAGAAAGGCGCCCAACGGCACGTCCGCCACCATGCGGATCTTCACCGCTTCGCGCAGCCGTGCAATGAGCTCTTCTTCAACATCCGCCGTCGACGCGGTTCGACTTGCCGAAAATGCGACGTCCCAGTATTGCACCGGTTGCGCAGCGCACGCCGCGCCTCGCTTGAGCGTCAGCGTATGCCCGGGCTCGAGCTTGTGCGCGTGGGTGAATATGGTTCGGGGCTCCGGCACATAACCGTAGGCGAAATACTCTTCCACTGCGGCCGGGTCCAGATCCCGCGGGAAATCCGGATGCCGGGAAAGGGCTTTGAGCTCCGAGCCGAACACAAACGTTCCGTCCGGCAGCGTGCCGTAATACAGAGGCTTTATCCCCAGCCGGTCTCTCGCCATGAACAATGTCTGGCGGCGACGGTCCCACAGGGCGAATGCAAACATACCCCTGAAGCGCTGAACGCAGTCTTCGCCCCATTCCTCCCACGCGTGTACGATCACCTCCGTGTCGCAGTGAGTCCGAAACCGGTGGCCACGCTGGCCGAGTTCTTTGGCCAGCTCCTCGAAATTATAGATTTCACCGTTGTATACGACAGCGACAGTGCCGTCTTCGTTGTACAGGGGCTGGTGCCCGCTGCCGAGATCGATAATCGACAGGCGCCTGTGGCCAAGGCCGACTCCCGGTTCGATATGCACCCCCGCGTCGTCCGGACCGCGGTGCTGTTGCACGTCGTTCATGGAGCCAAGCACGGCTTCGTCGATTGGCGACGGTCCCCTTGGATCAAATATGCCGGCAATACCGCACATCGCTGCTCACCCGCCTAAACCGTTATGGTCCGAACGCACCGCCGTATCGCCATCCTTGTGCGCATGCCGTTGCGTGAACCGGTCGTAGAGCGCGATGTAGCGATCGACCATCACCTGCATGCTGAAACGCTCCAGTACCCGCTCCCGCCCTGCGCACCCATGCGCACGCCGTCTATCATCGTTATCCACATATTCACTCAGCGCTTCCGCCATGGCCTTCGGATCCGAAGGAGGCACGAGCGAGCCGGTCACGCCGTCCACTATCAACTCGGGATTGCCGCCCACCCTGGTAGCCACTACCGGCAGGCCGGTCGCCATTGCCTCGAGCACCGTATTTGAGACGCCCTCGGCCAGCGAGGGTAACACGAAGATATCCAGGGCTCGCATCAACTCCGGGACATCCGAGCGCTCTCCGGGCAACCAGGCGAGATCCGCCACCCCGGCTGCTTGCAGGCGCCCTGCAACCTCGTCCCGCAAAGGCCCGTCACCGACGATAGCCAGCCGCAGGCGGCTCTTCAGTCCGGGACGCCGGGTCAACAGTTCAATAAAAGCGTCCGCGAGCGTCACCTGATCCTTGACAGGCTGCAGCCGACCGACAGTACCGACAACCACTGTTCCCGGGGTTGAAAAACCCGGAGCGGGCACGCACTGCCGCTCGGAATCGGCAGGAGCGAAACGTTCGGTGTCGACGCCGTTGTAGATTTGCCAGATACGCTTGGGCGCCACCGCGACTTTTGAGACAAGATACTGCTCAAGGTCCTTGGACAGGGGCACATAGGCTTTTACGAACGGGCGATACAGTCGTCGCACCCATTGGTATCTCCTGCTGGTCCCGTCCACATCCAGCATATCCCGCCCATGCTCGCCGTGAATACACGTCCGCGCACCGGCCAGCCAAGCCGGCACGGCACATTCCAGAGCGGCAAGGTTTCGGGTATGCACGATATCCGGTCTCAATTGCCGCACGAGCCGCCAGACCCGCACCAACATGTTGAGATCATTACCAGGTCGCTTGTGAAGTGCGAATATGGGGACGTCTTCGCGATCGATACGCCGATGAAACTCCGTGTAGTCCGTCAGACAGACGATCGCGTGCCGGTACTGCGTACTTGGTATCCGGTTTATCAGATTTACCAGTCCGTTCTCGAGCCCGCCCACGTCAAGACGATAGATAACGTGCACGATCAATGGCACAAATCCGTCGGCTTCTCGCGCGGCAGTGGGCATAGCTGCCCGGCCGAGCCCCCGGCCGCGGTCGCCTGTCGCCATATTGGTACGGTCCACCGACTGCATCACTGCGTCGCAACTTCTTTCAGGTGGTGATCAATAGTACCAAGCATGGAGTTGAGGTACTCGCGAAGCAACCGCTCGGCGTTCGGAAACCCGTCACCATATTCGGTATATACGACGATACCTGCACCGTCTTCGTTGCCACCCGAGAGCCGCCGTTTGGCCTCGATAAGCTTGGCTACGTAGTCGTTGGAAGTCAGATATCCGTCCAACCAGTAAAAGTGCCAAACCAGCAGATTCTGGTCGCTGGATCGAAGTCGACTCTGGATGATCTCCCGCGGCTGGCCACCGATCTTCACGGTGATGGTCTTGTCCTGCACCTGCCGCCAGACAGGGTCTTTCTGCACTACCATCACGTTCTGGTAATTGACCAGTTCCTGGCCCTGGCGTTGACGAGCATAGTATGCGACATAAAGACCCACCTGCCGTCCGTCATGCTCGTACACTTTACGCACTTGGGCGTCCTGGCCGATATACCGGGGCGCCCAACCGGTGATCTCGTGGACGTCCGGGCGCCATCCGTTCCCGCCCGGCGGCGCGGTCAGACGCACATCGACGCGTTCTAGGCTGGCATGGCGTGCGTTTACATAGGATCCCATCACCGGCCAGATACCTATGGTAACCAGCACGCCCAGCGCGTAGATGACAACGGTGGCCGTACGGGGAACGGCGCGCCCCGCCTGGCCGCCCCCTTGGCGCCTGTCAACGTCCGAGGTCGAATCGTGTTCCAACCACAACGTGCCGATCCAGAACATCAGCACCATGACGAACCCGAAAAACACCCACCCATAGATGATGTGATCGACCCCGAGGGCCAGACGCTTGTCTATCCAATACCCCATGAGCACGATGGTGTAGGCCCGGAGCCCGTTCGCGATGATCGGGAACACCGTGGCCAATGCAATGAACGCCAGCCGACGCCACATACCACGATAGGACAGATAGGCATACAGGAATCCCATGGTGATCGATGCAATCAGATAGCGCATTCCGCTGCATCCTTCCACCACGGACCAGGTCATCCCGGGAATGGCGAAGAACGTCCCTTCCTGGTAAACGGGGATACCGGTAATCCGCAGCCCCTTCACCACAAATTCCGAAGTGAAATTCATCAGATGCGGGATTAGTGCCTGACCCATCGGCACCGCGAAGAACAGGAAACCCAGTGGGAAGAGAATCGCGCGGACAACCCGCCAACCGAGCACCGTCCACACGACGGTCGGAATCATGGCAACAAAGCATAACTGTTCGATCACCAGGACATCGGTCACGTCGGCGACCAGCCAGCCAAGCCCAAGCAGCAGCAGCAGCGCGAAACCCCGCCAGTCGGGCCGCGGCACGATCTCTGCGAGGGCGTGACGTTGACGCCATATCAGATAGACGGCTATCGGGCCAATCAGGAAGCCATGGGCGTAAGTCTCAGAACGCCACCAGATGGACACCATCGACTGCCCGGTCTGCCAGAACACTGCAAGCACTGCGAAAATCAGAAGCACTGCTGCAATACCGGGCCACCGCCACCCTGCTGCCGGCGTATCTCCCGTCTCGCCGCTCATCTGAGAGACCGTCGGGCCAATGTCTTCAGAACTTCCGCTCATGGTCCGTGATCCTTCAACGCTGACAGATGCCGTCGAGGGGTTCTTCGCCCGCGGGCTGACCCACCGTCATTTCACCGCTCGATTCCAGCAACCGGTCCACTGCCTCAAGGCGATCGTCCCAGTTGTACCGCTGCACTACCCAGTTGCGTGCCGCTGTCCCGACCTCGCGTGGTATCGACCCGGACAGGAATCGGGCGACTTTCGCAGCGAAATCGGCAGGTTCTTCCTCTATCTGCAATGCCGGACCGGCTCCCTGGTCTATGCCCTCGGCTGCCGCTGGCGTGGCTACCACCGGTACGGCCATTGCCAGCGCCTCCAGTACCTTGTTTTGAATGCCTCGTGCAATACGCAGCGGTGCTACTGCGACCCGCGCGTGCGCAAGGTAGGGACGGATGTCAGGAACGCCCCCGGTTACCGTTACCGCCCCAAGGCGTTGCAGTCGCCGAACGCGCTCGTTGGGCCGGGCGCCGACGATAAAGAACGCCGCATTCGCGAAACGTTCCACTACCATGGGAAATACCTCCTCGGCAAACCACTCGACCGCGTCGACATTCGCCCGATAATCCATGGCCCCGGTGAACACCACCGGCAGGCAGTCTGCCGGAAATGGACTGGTATAGGGGCGCGCGGGCGAGAAATAGTCGGCGTCCACGCCATTTTCCACGTAAGTCGTACGCATCGCCGCCGCGGGCACCAGATGTTGGAACAGCGCCGCCTCTTCCCGCGACACGAACAGACTTGCGTCAAAGGCCAGTGCCGCCGACGCATCATGGCAAAGCAGTCGTTCCGCTTCCCTTCGATAGACCCAGCTCAGGGGCCAGGGGGCGCGTGTCGCGTATTGAGCCCATTTGTCCGAATCGACATCGACAAAGTCGATCACCCCGCGCATGCCGTCCGCGAGCCCCCCTCTCAAGTACCGGGCCATTGACGAGGAAAACACCACCGCCCTGCGAACGGTGCCCCGCCCCAAGAGCCGATCCACCCACCGCTGGAGCTGTCGATGCCGATAGTACTGAACCGTCAGCGCTTCATTCGTCGCCAGCCCCGACACACTACGCAACGTGGCCCACCATGGTTTGAGCGAATGGATGCATACCTCATCGCAAAGCTTTCGGACTTCATCCACATAGCGCCAGTCCGCCGGGTCGTCAACGAATGTCCCAAGGTGCACCCTGTAGCGTTTCGACAGATGGCGCAGCAAGTGAAACGAACGGATCTTGTCCCCTTTGTTCGGCGGATACGGCAACCGGTGGGACAAAAACAGCAACTCCTCCACCGGTCTACCCCAGATTCCTGGCCACCATCGGCCCAAGGAACTTGCTGACCGGAACCGGCAAACGCTTCCATGTCTCGATAAACAGCCGGTACTTGGGATTCGTCGGACTGACATTCGGCAGTTCGCGCGCCTTTACCAAATGGTACTGGTAGTGGAGTGGTTCCGGGTCAAATCCCCAGTTCTTCTTGAAGCTGTAGGAGCCGGAATCAACCTTGCTGCGACCGTAGTCGAACACACGGATTCCGCGCTCGCAGCTACGGCGCATCAGTTCCCAGTACATGAAATCGTTGCCCTTCACCTGACGTGCCTCCTGCACTCCGCCTCCATAATATGGAAGCACTTCATCCCGGAAATAGAAGCTCATGACACTGCTGATAAGGCGCCCATCCTTGGTGATCGTAAGAATATCGCAACGATCACGAAACACCGTCTTCAGCAGCCGGAAATACCCACGTGCGAATACAGGCGTCCCAAGGTTTCTTACGCTCTCTGCATAGGCGGTGTAGAAGCGATCCAGACTATCATCCCATTCGCTGCACAACCCGGCCTTGATGCCTTTCCTTACCATGGCTCGCTGCTTGCGCGGAATAGCTCGCAGATTCTCCTCAGGGTCGGGCGAAAGCGCCTTGCGAAAAGTCACGTACAAATCCTTTGTAACCAGCCCCGGCTCCAACCGGTCGCGATTCCTGTATTCCAGGTAGTCCACCCCCAAGCGGTCCGCCAAGGCCTGGGCGGCGCTGGCGAGAGCGGTGCGCGCCGCCTCGGTCTCGGCTGCAATCCCGCCGTAAACGCAGAACGGAGTCGAAATGAGCGCGTTCCCGAACAGCAGACTCTTGAGATTGACAAGGGGTAGAACCCCCTCGATACGGCCATCTCTCTCTGCGTACAGATAATGAGCCTTGTGTCGAAAGGCCTGCCGAATCACCTCGTGCCAACCGGAATAATGGAAGAAGGTTGCCTCCGGACATGAGTCCACAAAATTGTCCCAGCGCTCCCGATCGGTTGCGGAGTATTCTCCAATCCGGATGGGATGCTCGGGCCGGCCGACTCTGACTTCACCCAGTGGTGAGCCGGCAACAGCGTTCATGCGGCCCCCTTCAGGAATACGGCATCCATGCGGCCCCATCGAAAATCGCGCAGCAGATTCTGCAGTCGGCGTTCCATGCGCGACAGATTGAGATAGTGGCGAAAGCGGGTCTTCAGGCTGAGCCCCTGCTGCCGCGGCTGATCCGGATCCAATTCCCAGGGATGGAAATAGAACACGCAGGACTGTTGTTCCTGGTCGTTCACCCGGCGCATTGCCCAACGGGACGCCGCATAGGGCAACAGCCGGAAATATCCACCACCGCCGCAAGGCAGATTCCGCCCAAGGACCGTCACTGTCGTAATGGGTATCTCCAACACGCCGTCACCGTTGGCCCTGAACGGAAACCGTGGCGCTTCTGGCATTCCGTACAGGTCGTGCTTGATGGGGTAGACGCTGGAGCTGTATTGGTATCCCGCCTCCTGCAGCACGTCGAACGCCCATAGGTTCGATGCCCCGATCGAATAGCTGGCCGCCCGGTAGCCATGGACGGGACTGTTGCCGATGTCCTCCAACAACCGCTTGGCGCCTATGACGTCCTCCCGGAACTGGGCCGCGGTCTGCTGCGTGACCCGCACGTGCGAAAGGCCGTGACTGGCGAGTTCGTGACCTTCCGCAACGATGCGGCGTACCAGATGTGGGTAACGCTGGGCCACCCATCCCAGCGTGAAAAACGTCGCCTGAACGCCGTGCTCAGCGAACAGTTCCAGAATTCGGTCCGTATTGCGCTCCACACGGCAAGGCAGGTTATCCCAGTCCGCCCGCGATATCGCGCCTTCGAAGGCGGAGACCTGAAAGTAGTCCTCCACGTCGACTGTCATCGCATTGACAGGCATACGCACATCTTCTGAATCGCCGGTTGACACGATATGCCCTCAGCTACTGGCGACCCGCCGCCACATCGGGTGTACTGTGGCGTCCACGGCGAATGGTCATCGCGCAACGGCCTGGGAGGCTGACGCTTGCGCAAGCCAATCCTGAAGGACCGCTTTGATCCGCAGCGCGGCTCGGCCCTCCCATAACTCGGGAATTCTGCCCCGCTTCCCACCCGTTTGCAGAATATCCGCCACCGTAGCCAGTATCCGTTGCGGGTTCGAACCCACAACGGTATTGGTGCCGTGGGCTACGGTAACGGGCCGTTCTGTGTTCTCGCGCAGCGTAATACAAGGTACACCGAGCGCCGTTGTCTCCTCCTGCAGCCCACCCGAGTCCGTCAAGACCAGGCGCGCATGAGCAATCAGGCCAAGCATTTGCAAATAACCTTGCGGCGCCAAGCGGACGACTCGGGGCGAATCGAGTACGGTTTCCAGGCCCGCTTCACGGATACGTTGGGCAGTCCGGGGATGAATGGGAAACACCAACGGCAGGCGGGCGCTGATGTCCCTTACCGTCTCGATAAGTCGTTTCAGAGTGTCTTTGTCGTCGACGTTGGACGGCCTGTGAAGAGTCAACACTCCATAACCCTCGTCCCCATCCACAACCAGTTCCGGATGGCCGACTCCCCCCAACGTGCTCGCCGGCGCGACCGCTCTAGGCAGATTCCTTCGCAGGGTGTCTATCATGACATTGCCGACAAAGAAGATCCGCTCTTCGCTGACCCCCTCCCGCACCAGATTCTCGCGCGCCGACTCTTCTGTGATGAACAGAAGATCGGAAAGCTGATCCGTCAGTATTCTATTGATCTCCTCCGGCATGGACCGGTCGAAACTACGCAGCCCTGCCTCCACATGGATTACCGGCACACCCTTTTTCGCCGCAACCAAAGCACACGCCACTGTGGAGTTCACGTCGCCGACCACCAGTACGGCAGCCGGATCGTGCGCATCCACTACGGGCTCGAATCTACGCATGATTTCGGCCGTCTGCACCGCATGGGTGCCGGATCCAACGCCGAGGTCGATATCCGGCTCGGGGATACCTAGTTGGTCAAAGAAGGTCCCCTTCATCCCTTCGTCGTAGTGCTGCCCGGTGTGAACCAGACACGCCGATATTGGTGCGGGTTCCGCCCGAAAGGCGGCTATCAGTGGAGCGATCTTCATGAAATTCGGGCGTGCGCCCACGACGCAGAGAATCGGACCAATGGACTCCAACACAGCAACCTCCCGCTCGAACAGAGTTCCCCTAGCGCACGTTGGATCTCGTATCAGGCCTTATCGACTTTCCGTATACGGTCGATAGCCTGCGACAGGTCCATGCCATTATCGGACAGCAGCGTCATCATGAGCAGCTTATGAAGCCGCTCCTGTTCCTTGCGTGCGTTGGCCTCTATGCCGTCAAGGCGTCGCTCCAGCGCCAGCAGGCGGCGCTCGGTGTCGTTCACCGCATTGGATGCGAGTTGGAGCTGGCCCGGCCGGGGCGCGGCGGCGTGCACTTCGGCGGTGGATTCCCGGTCTGGTCCCGCCGGCATTTCCCTGCTGCGCTCATCGACGACCAGTTGCACCGTTTCTCCACTGACCTCGTGGACCTCTTCCAGATACCCGTACAACAGCACTCTGTCGCACAATAGGTTGATTTTCCTCGGAATACCCCCGGTCTTGTCATGTATCAACTCGAAGGCGTCGTCAGTGAAATGCGGGTCATCCGTCCAGCCCGCCATACACAAACGGTGTTTGACGTACTGCCGTGTTTCCTGGGCCTCCAATGGCCCCAGGTGGTGGGCCGCTATCACCCGCTGGCGGAACTGCTCCATGCCTTCCGACTGCATGATCTCCCGAAGCTCTTCCTGACCGAGCAGAAAGCTCTGCAACAGCGCCCTGTCCCCCGACTGGAAGTTGGACAGCATTCGCAGTTCTTCGAGTGATTTAGCCGGCAGGTTCTGCGCCTCGTCCACCAGCAGAACGATCCGCTTGCCCTCCCGCGACCGGGCCAACATGAAGCTTTCCAGGTTGCGCAGCACTGCCGCCTTGGATACGTCCTGACAGGGCAGGCCGAACGCCCCTGCAACCATGCGCAGCAGATCGTCGGATTCCAACTGCGTGGTGACTATCTGCGCAGCCACCATGTTTTCCTTGGCCAGATTGGCCATCAGGGCCCGCACCAACGTAGTCTTTCCGGCGCCAATGTCGCCGGTAACGACGATAAACCCTTCACCCATCTGCAGGCCGTACCTGAGATAGGCCATCGCCCGCAGGTGGCTGCGGCTGTTGAAAAGGAACCTGGGGTCCGGACTGAGCCGGAATGGTTTGGTCTTCAGGTTGTAGAATGTCTCGTACATTTCAGAAATACATGCTCAGAACAAAACTGATCTGGTTCGCGTCGTAGCCGCCGCCCCTCACCCGCCCATACTGGGAGGTGTGGCGATAGCTGACATCGCCGGTAAGTCTAGGCGCTATGCGACGACTGATCGTTTCCTGCGCATACCAGAGCCTGGAGTCGCCGAACGTGGAAGAGTCCGTTTTCTGCCATCCGGTCATCAGCAGCGATGTGGTTCGAGTGGCAAAACGCCACGACCAGGAGCCGTTGATCCCCTGCGTACGCTGATTCTCCCCGGAACTCTGGTACTCGCGACGCTCATCAAACACACCGAACCTGATACCCGTGCGGGCCGTCTTGAACCCAACGGCTCCGGACGCGACCTTGCGCACCAGTACATCGTTGGTCAGACCAAGGAACTGAATGGGTTGCAGTACGAAAACGGGCGTACCCGTTACGTCGACGATCGGTTGTCCGGTTTGTGGGTCAATGGCGTGGAAGACAAGGTATCCCTGCTGCAGGGCGAGTTGCTGGACGGTGGTCGTGTCCTCGGAATAGCGGGCGGTCCAGGAGGTGCGGCGGGTATTGAGCCCGAACGCGCCTGACCAGACCCTGCCGGGATTCAGGCCTACCTCGCGCTTTCTATACGTCGCTTTAAGTGAGGTTCGGCTGGTTGGAGCAATTCTGACGCTCGCCGTTTCGAACTGACTGCCCTTCAAGGCACTCGCAGAGAAATGCCGGTTCGGCGTCCAGCCCAGACCCACCCCCCAGTAGGTGCCGTTCACCACAGCGGTTCGGGTAGTCACGTAGTGGTTGTTTTCATACCCTCCCTGGGCGAGCAGATTGAGGGTCGATGTCAACGGATACCTCACGTTGGCGGCGGCGTTCTCCAATTCCAGGTTGGAAGCCGATTGGCGCTTTTGCTTCTCCTTGAAATAGCTCAGGCCCCATGACATCCGCCCGAACCGGATTCCGCTCCCCAAGCTGGCATTGATTCTCTGCAGTTGGGTGCTTGCCGCGGCCTGCCCACTGTAGGTAGCCTCGCCATAGGTATACCTGAGCAATGCGCTGACATACCCGCCAAAGTTGTGCCGCAGATAGGGGCTCAGCGAGTAGGTGTACACATTGGCGGTGTTACCCGCACTGTAGAAATTACTGAGCGCCACCCGCTCCTGCGGCGATATCGCCTGCTGGGTAATCCCCCCTGTCGCATCCAGGTAGAGCCACTGCCTGGCGAGTTCCGCGGTCCCCTTGGCTTTCAGCCGGTTCCAGCTGCTGTCACGGTCACGGTTGCGAACGGACACGAAATTCTGCATCTGGTAGTCGATATCGGCCGCAACCCTGGCACCGCTCCCATGCACGGACAGACCCGGGTTTATCTGGCTGAAAAGGTCCCATTGCTCCTGGCCTCTGGGTGCCAGTGTCGCGTTGTCGGTGAATACCTGACCAAGACGCAGCCGCGGCGTCACGCTCCATTGGCCGGCCCAGGCTCCGTGACTGCTCAGGACACCACCAATCGCCAGCGCCAGGGGGGCGACACGCCGCAACTTGCCGCCTATCCGACCTGCGCTCGTCTGCCGCCGGGCGCTATCGGCCATACCCGTAATATCCATACCCGCCGTAGTAATCCCCAGCGCCTAGCGCCCGCTTCTTGTTGAGCACCAGACCCACGATTTCCGACGAATCGAGCATCGACAGCGCTTCCTTCACCACCGGCTGCAACGTACGGGATTCCTCAACCACCAACACGATTTGTCCCATCAAACCGGCAAGGACCCGGGCTTCACTGGTCAGAAGCAGTGGAGGCGAATCGAAAATAATGATTCGGTCCGAATAGCGGGTGGACAGTTCCTGCGCCAGCAGGCGCATGCTCTCGCTGGCCAGCAGTTCTGTCGCATGAGGATGCCTGCGCCCTGCCGGCAACAACGTCAGGTTCGGCACGTCCGTGCGCAGGAGCACATCCTGCAGCCGAACGTCTTCCAGAAGCACATCTATGAGCCCCTTTTCCGCACGGACACCCAACATGGCGGCCACGTCCGGCTTCGCCACGTCGGCATCCGCCAACAGCACCGTCTTGTCGAGCTCTGTGGCAATGCTCAGCGCCAGGTTGATGGTGGTGAACGTCTTTCCCTCGCCCGCGAGGGAACTGGTCACCATAATCAGATTGGGATTCTCCACCAGAGTCGCACCGCGGCCCTGCACGTTCGTCAACAATGGACGCTTAATTTGTCGGAATTCCTCTGCGAGGCTGCCAGTGTGTTCGGCGCGGGGATCTATTACAGTCGAATTCGGGAAACGACTGAAGTCGAGGTGAACGGTCCGGATCTCGTCCCCTGCCTCCTCGTCCGCAGCGCCGTGCACGGAACCGCCGAGCGCCTGTTGTTCGGTCAGTTCTTCATGCTCGGACTGCTCCAGCGTCGTTCCCGGACCCTGGGCAGGGGTTTGATCCGCAGCGTTGCCGTGCTGGCCCAGCTTGTCCATCGCCTTTTCGATGGTGCTCATAACAGGCTCCCTTTCAGGCGGGAGAAGTTGGAGATGACATCCAGATCGAGGAGTTGCACGAAAAGAATCCCTCCGTAGACCGCAATCAGCGCAACAAACGCCATCCCGAAGGACGCCAGCGAAAGTCGGCGCCGGCGCAAGTACTCGCGGGTTCGCACCATGGAGATGCTCCCCAGTACAGGCACACCGGTAATGCCCTTCAACGAGCCGACGTCGTCGAACGTAGGCCGCAGCTGATACAGAACGAAGCCGAACACGCCGCCTGCAAGGATCCCGCCCAGCAGCACGACGCTGATGAACAGCGGCCTGTTGGGGCTCGACGGACTCAGCGGCACATGCGGCGGGTCGACGACCTGGAACTGAACGTTGTCCGCATTCATATTGGCCTGCTGGGAGATGCTTGCGGATTCGCGACGCGCAAGCAGAAGTTCATAGTTCTTCTTGTTCACGTCATAGTCGCGGTTAAGCCGCTGCAGGTCCGCTTCCACCTGGGGAATAACGTCGACCATCTTCTTGAGCCTGTTTACCCGCGCTTGATACTCGTCGACGCGCGCCTTGACCGACGCCACCTGTCCATCGGCCTGTGCAATGGCCATCTTCATCTGCTGGTACATCGGATCCTGCGACTGTTCCGCCCCCTCGTCGTGTTTCGCCTCCTTGCGCTTCTGCCCTTCGAGTTCGGCTTTCAGGCGCTTCAGCTCGATGACATCCGGGTACCTGTCCGTGTACTTGAGCCGCAGATTGTCGATCTTGTCCTGGATATTCTGTATGCGCTGATCCAGCGGAGATACGGGTTGCGGCACCGACTGACTGTAGTTCTTGAAATCCTTTGCGCTGTTCTTGAATTGTTCCTTCAAGGCATCGCGCTGGTTCTCAGCCTCTTTCAGGGCAAGCTGTGCTTGCTGCAGGTCCGAATTGGCCGACTGGAGAGACTGATAGTAGGACTGGCCCTGCGCCGGCATCATCCCTATGTGCTTTCTCTTGAACTCCGCAAGGCGCTCTTCCGCACGATCCAGCTTGTCGGCATAGTCCTTCAGCTGCTGCCCCAGAAACTGCTGAGCGCTATTCGTGTCGGCCCGAGTATCCCCAAGGGAGTTCTCCACAAATATGGTCAACAGGGACTGGACCACGCGCTTCGCCATCTGTCGGTGGGCATTTTCGTACGAGATCGTATACAGGTCACCCCGCTCGCTCGTGAGGGTGATATTGTTGTGAAGCCCGTTGATCAACCCATCCATCTGCTCGGGCGTCTTTGCGGTAAGATCCAGATCGGTCATACGCGCAAGTTTCTCGAGGTTGGGGCGACTGAGTAGCGTGCGGGTCATCAACGCAATCCGCCTGGACGGGTTGAGATCGACCGCCACCCCGCGCAGCAAGGGGCGCAGCACGGAGTCGGTATCGACATGCACCCGTGCCGTTGCCGAGTACTGGTCGGGCAGACGGTACACGACCACCCAGCCCACCACGCAGACCAACCACGCCACCAGCATCATGTACCAGCGGTAGCGCCACACCCCGCGGGCATGCCTGATCAGGAGTTCAAAGAGCTCACGCATAACGAAAACGATCCTACGAAATTGGCCCTAGAACCATGCCTCGGGAATGATCAACGTGTCACCGGGCAACATGTCGACGTTCGCACTGATATCGCCGCCATTGAGCAGGTCGTCCAACCGCACCCGAAATTCCTTCCGCTTACCGTCCACCTTGCGGACGATCACCGCGTCGTTACCGGCGGCGTATTGCGTCAATCCGCCCACCGCGATCATCACGTCCAGGAGCGTCATATGGTCCCGATAGGACAGTGCCTGCGGCTTGGCGGCCTGGCCAACAACGCGTATCTGTTGGCTGTATGGTCCCACGAAACCGGTCACCATCACGGTAACGAACGGATTCTTCACGTACTTGGACAGGGCCTTCTCCATGTCGTGTCCGAGCTGGGTAGGCGTCTTGCCGGCGGCCGGCATGTCATTGACCAAGGGCACAGTGATGCGGCCGTCTGGCCGTACCGGCACAGTGGTCGACAGGTCGGGATTGCGCCACACGAAAATCTGCACCGAATCCCCGGGACCGATCAGGTATTCGGGACTGGTGGTGACTTTCTGGGGGGTGCCTTCCAACTGCGGATACTGATGAGCGCAACCTGACATAAGCAACACCGCAAGCAAGCCGGCGACAGTCCAGAATGCCTTCAGGAAATTGCAATAGCTATTCACTGGCTTTCCCCTCAAAGAACGCGAAATCATTGTTGATCATTTTCCGCCGTGGCTCGGCTGTTATCGCTTGAACGCGGCTACGGCGATTGGTTCCAGTGCTCGCCAATCCGATGGGCGTTACCCCCCTGGTCCGCGCGCTCGTACCAAAATGAAAACACCCGCGCGAGCCCCTGGCCGGTGCGGTTTCGTATCGCACTGAACATATAGTGACTAAACACAAAAATAAATGGCAAAGCGCCTGACAGCTTGTAGGATATTGCTTACAAATCACTGTACCTGTTTGTGCCCCTGAACCTTGCCGCCAATACAGCCTCCTACAGCGGGCGCCCATGCGCTATATCCCGAAAGCTCAAGTGTAGCGAACCTGAGCCGTAATGTGGGTTTATGCGGCCTTTCTTTCGAAACCTTTACCGGTATACTGTCGCGGCGAATCTCAACGGCAAATTGATGTCGCGGCTCGCCCATGCAGGGGGACAACTACCCGAACCATGGATAAAATGTAAAGTAATCCGACACCGCAACCACATCGGACGTCCAGGGAGGAGCGCCGGACTTGCCATGACCCGGTCAGCGAAACGGATAGAGCGATCCTCGACCCTACTGTCTCTTGTCGCACTTGGCACGCTCCTGTGGCTGAGCGGCATCGGCACCGCATTGGCCGAATTTGTCGTACAGGTGGGCGCCTATGCCTCCGCGGACCACGGTGCCGCGGTTGTCGCACGCCTGCACGCGGCGGGTTTTAGCGCGTCCACGGAAGTCTTGCCGGGCAGTTCCCTGACGGCGGTCAGCGTCGGTCCATACCCGAGCAAACGGCTTGCCAACCGAGCCAGGGACCTCTTGAACGAGAAAGGCTGGCGGGGTTTCGTACGGCCCGCTGCCGAAAAATCGTCCCCTGAAGTGCCCACGGCGGCCCCGGTGGCTGCACCGGCCAAGCCGCACCGAGGAGTCCCCACGCCAGCAACTGCATCCGCCCAGGACCCCGCCGCAAACCAGCCCGCAGAAGGAAGCGCTGGCGCTTCCGGCATCGCCGGGCTGTTTGCTCCGGAGCCGTCTAGCAAACCGGCAAAGCCCGCCAGCCCGGCCCGGAAGGGCATTGGCGGGCTGTTCGAACAGCCTCCGGCAGCCCAACAGGCTCCGGCGCCCGGGAACACCGGGAACACCGGGAACACCGGGAACAAGGGCATCGGAGGGCTGTTTGGCGCGGAGCCGACAACCGCCGCACCGTCGCCGTTCGGCACCCAGCAGCTGCGCCCCCACGGCTTCTTCCTTTCGCGGCTCGCTTATACCTATCCGACGCCCGGGCACTGGTCCCTGTTCGAAAATCTGCTGAAAGCCGGCATCGAGCACCACGGAGATCGGATCAGCTGGAAGGTCAGCGGATGGGTGCGCTACGACCCCGTGTATGCCCATTCCGATTTCTATCCGAGCGCAGTGCGCGAAGACCAGCGTTTCGACGCCATGATCCGTGAGACATATCTGGACCTCTCGGCCGGCAACTGGGACTTGCGCCTCGGCCGCCAGCAGATCGTGTGGGGAGAGATGGTCGGCCTGTTCTTTGCCGACGTGGTTTCCGCGCTGGACACCCGACAGTTCGTCGCCCAGGACTTCGATCTGATCCGCATCCCCCAGTGGGCGGCACGGGCCGAATACTTCAAGGGCGACTTCCATGGGGAAGCCATCTGGATTCCCTACATGAGCTACGACAATATCGGCAAACCCGGCGGCGATTTCTATCCCTACCCCCTTCCCCCGCCAGCGGGCTACGGCATGCTGATCGACGGCGAAAACAAACCCCACGGTCTGTCCGACGGCGCCTACGGCTTGCGCATGGGGTACCTGCTGAACGATTGGGACCTTACCGCCTTCTACTACAACAGCATGAACAGGGCGCCCACCTTCTTCCGCACCGTGGTCGCCGGGCCCACTCCGACGGTGGTCTACCGGCCCGATCACACGCGCATCCAGCAGGTGGGCGGCACAATGAGCAAGGCTTTCAGCAACACGGTGCTCAAGGCCGAGGCCGTCTACACCCGCAATCAGTACTACAACGTGTACAATCTGACTGACGCCAATGGGGTGGTCAAACAGAACACCCTGGATTACGCCATCGGCCTGGACTACTCGCTGCCGCACAACTCACGGGTGGACGTGCAGTTCTATCAGCGCTGGTTCATCAACCACAACCCGGACATCGTGCCCGATCGGTTCGAAAGTGGAATCAGCGTGCTGGCGAGCACCGCATTCGCGGACCAGAAGATCAAGCCGCAGATCCTGCTGCTCCACAGCCTGAACCGTGACGACTGGATGGTCAGCCCGCAGGTGAGATGGGATTTCGCCACCAACTGGCAAGCGACGCTGGGCGCGGACATCTTCAGCGGACCCCAGACGGGCTTTTTCGGACAGTTCGATAATTCCGACCGCGTCTACGCCGAAGCCCGGTACGCCTACTGATCCTGCTTTGCCTGGACCATGAGTCGTTCCAGTGGCAGACGAACGGAACGCGACCTGGGCGCCGTACCCGAGCCGATGCGGCCCATGAAGACGGCGCGGTCAGCGGCCGGCTCGCCGATCAGGGTGCGCAGTTGGCTGGAAACGCCCCGGGCACGCTCGATCATGGACGGGTCGGCGGAGAACCGCACGCCATCGTGCAGGTACTCGTCAAAGATCAACGGCGTCATCTCCGGCTGCACGAAAAGTCCAAGCTTGCAGGCCGTCAACCAGAAACGCTGCATGGCCCGTCCAGCGGCAACGAAGTCGTCGACGCCAGCGGGCCGATCGCTGGCGAGCAACAGGAAATGGGCCGCGCAGGCGACTCCCGGCACGATTTCCAGCTGCAGGCGCGGCAACAAGGTCCCGCCCAGGTAGCGGTTCAGGAAAGCCACTCGCTCGCGACGCGCCATCGCCCAGCGGGTGAGCCTCAAGGTCATCGCGTCCAGGCCGATGGCGGCTGCAGGCATGCGGTCTTCGCTGAACCGCACCCCCCATTCGATAATGTCCCGATGCACCGGATAGGCCTCCGGAAGCGTCAGTCGCAGCCCGGCGTTGCGGAAGATCAAGCGCGTGACCGCCAGTCGCTGGGCAAAGCTTTCCATCCATTGGATTCGATACTCGGGACCCACCGCCGTCTCCAGAGCAGCGCGTTCGCGGGCCGCCAGACGGCGCAGCCGCATGGCTCTGCGCTGCACGGTGCGAACCGGGATATACGGCCCTAGCGGATCCGGACGGACGCTGTCGTCCGGAGTCAAACGTACATCGAAGGTCGGTTGGTCGTGCGGCATGTCGGCATATCGTTCCACCGAAACGGCGAGCCCGTAGCCGGACGCGGCGATGCGGGCGGTTTCCAGCAGGCCACCCAGGGCCAGCTGACTGGCATGGCCCTGCAGATCGTAAACGCAATGGTCACGGGTATCCCTGCCGTGGACCACGAACCGGTCCTCGCCCGCGATCTCGAACCGCCATGGCTGGGCGTTGTCGCCGCTGGGCGCCCAGCGCGCCAGCTCGAGTATCTGTTCGACAACGCCCTGGGCCGGCCGGGGCTCTTTCGGCGGGGACTGACGGGCCATGCCCTTGAGCTGTCGGCGCGCAATCGCGAGTCCGAGCCGCTGCACGGGATGGCGGTTGCCGCCGGGACGCCAGGTGCGCACCAGGCGGTTGCGATAGGCATCGAATTGCAGCCCCCAGGGAGCGGCAAGTACCTTGCCACGGTTGAGCAGCAGCTTGAGCACCTGGGTGGCTGCCACGCCCGCGCACAACTCGCAGGCCATCGGCGTGGAAGGCCCGCGATGCTCCATCAGATTGACGGCCGCAGGCTCCACCAGGTACCTGCGCTGCAGCATGGCGGGGGACAGACCGAGCAGGAAACGCACCAGCTGCTCATCCTCCGACATGCCTTCCAGACGGAAGTACGCTTCGAAGCTCATCCCGCCGGGCAGGAAGTTCAGCAGCGCCGTCCCCATGCCCAGCGGCGCGGCGGTCACCGCCGGTATACCCCGCTCCTCGCAGGCACGAAACACGGCCCGGCGGGCCTCCATGGCGAAGAAATCGAGCCCGTCCACGTAGACGTCCACGCCGTCCAGGAACTGGGCGACGTTGTTGCCGTCCACGCCGGCCGGAAACACCTGGATGTCGAGGGTAGGGTTGATGTCGCGCCCGAGCTCGGCGATGACCTCGGCCTTGGGACGGCCGAGGGTGGAGACCACCGCCCCCGCCTGACGGTTGAAATTGGCAAGCTCAAAGCGGTCCAGGTCCGCCAGCTGGAAGCTGCCGATACCCAGGCGAGCAAGGGTCACCAGATGGCTTCCGCCCACCCCACCCAGTCCGGCGATGGCCACCCGCTTGCTGCGCAAAATGGCCTGTTCCCACGGGGTCACCCAGCCTATGTTGCGGGCAAATGCGGCTTCATAGTCGAATGCGTCCTGCATAACCTCACAGCCCGTTGCCGGACGGCTGCGCCGGGTCAGGCCCCGACCGTTGCCGCCAGATCGTGACGTATACCTTCCAGCAGCCCATACATTTCCGCATCGAGATGGCGGAACAGCTGGTCCCGCGAAATATAGAATGCCGCCCTCTCGCCGTGGTAGTCCACGACCTCTCCCGCTTGCTGAAACTCGAACCCGAAACGGCGCAGGTGGCGGGCCAGACGCGGTTCCATCATGGCAAACACCCCTTCCAGCCCCGCATCGAGGCCGATGGCGGCGGCGGCCAGATACAGGCCGACGGCAATGTAGGGGAAATGCCGATGGTCGCCGCCCTGAGGAAGAACCGCCGGCACACCGCCCTCGGATGCATCGCCCGGCAGCACGCCGTCGCCCTTGCGGCGCCGGAACAGTGCGGGCACTGCCAGCCGGGAGATTTCCCCGAAGGCACCGTGCCGGGGCAGTATCCCGTCGGTCACCCAATCATAGAGGCTGGCACGGCAAAATGTCTCGAAGGGCAGCAGTGCCGTTGGATCCTCCGGATCGGCCATGACCAGTCGGACGCACCCCGCGTACTGTCCGCTGCTCACATGACGCAGCAGACAATGCCGGGAACGGGCATCAAAGGCATCCCGCTCGAAGCCATCCGGAAAATCCTCCGCCCGCTCGTAATGCAGTTCGTCGCAGTAGACCTGATAGCGGATGCGGTAAACCCGGGCCCGCAGTGCCGGGCTGCCCGCTGATACGACACGGAAATAATCGTGGAACGAATCTGCCAGGCGGGGTGCGATCGCGTGGTTCATGCTCATGGACTCCTGGCCAAAAGGCCTATCCCTTAAGTCGGCAGATTTGCCGTTGCCTTGACCGTCCGGGAACAAAACCGCCCGTCGATCTGTCGGTCGACTGGCGCAGCCGAGCCGCTGTCGCTCATTAGAGACACAATGATCTCTTTACTTTCATAGGCTTGGCGACAAACCCTGGCTCCAGTGTCACCCAGGGGTAACGAAATTCGAGGCATGAATCCTGATACAATTCACGGCAGTTTCATCTTTATCATAAATTCTCATACGTTAACGTGCTGGCATGAAACTGGCTTAGTGCAGTTCAAGACAAGGATGAAGCGGTAGCGAAAACCATGCCAGGCTTCTTTGAGGTAGATACCACGGGCCAGGTATCGGGTTTTGTGACGTTGCTCGCACTATTAGGAGGGGCCTCTCTGATACGTTTTCACCAGGACTAGGGCACCGCGCATCGGCGACGCTTCATGTTTGCCGCTTGCAGGTCAGCCTGCCACCCTTGCCCGGAGTGAACATGTTTGACAACCATTTCGAGGCCATACTGGCTGACACCGACCACGCACGACGCATTCATTACCAGATTCGCTATCAAGTCTACTGTCTGGAAACCGGCTTCGAAGATCAGAACCGCTTTCCAGACGGTGAGGAGACAGACGAGTGGGACGACCGGGCCGTCCACTTCCTGGTACGGGCTAAGGCCACCGGCGACTGGGCCGGAGCTGTACGGGTAGTGCTGCCCAACCCCAGGGGGCTGCCAGTAGAGCACACCTGCCAACTCGACTCCGATGCACAGCCCCGTGCGATGGATGCGCCGGTGGGCGAAATCTCCCGGCTGTGCGTGCTGGACCGCTACCGACGGCGTGTTCCGCGCCTCGCCAAGCTGTGCGGTATCGACCACCTCTATCAGGACCCGACCTACCGTCAACCGGGCCCGGTCATCCTGTTGGGGCTGTTGCGCGCCGCGGCTTTCTACAGCCACAAGCGGGGCATCGACTCCTGCTACCTGCTGACGACCCCCGGGCTGGCCCGTATGCTCAACCGTTGGAATATCGAATTGCGCTCCGTGGGCGCCAAGACCGACCACCGGGGTGAGCGCTACCCCTTCCTGGCAGACCTGCGCAAAGGGCGTGAACGGGTGAAGCAGTGCTCCAGCGCGATCGCCGCAATGCTCAGCCGGGAACCGGCCTACCGGCGTTTTTCACAATTGGTGGAAGAGGAGCAGGATCTGCAGCTGACGGCCTAGTCATCCCTTCAGTCCGCAGCGACAGACCGGCAATGAAGCGCCGAACAGGGATAGCTACCGCGTGGAAAGGGCGCGCCATTTCCTGCGCAGCGCGCCTTGCCTTGGCCCATTAGCGGGGCTCTGAGAGGTACACTATTTCCCGCATGGACCACTAGGCGCCGAGAATTCGGCCGTCTTCGATACGCACCACCCGATCGGCCAGCTCCATCACCCGCGCGTCATGGGTGGAAAAGATGAAGGTCGTGCCCTTGTCGTGGTTGATGCGACGCATCAGCTGGAGGATGCTCTCCCCGGTGGCATGGTCGAGGTTCGCGGTCGGTTCATCCGCCAGCACAATACTGGGCCGGGTGATGAGGGCCCGGGCGATGGCCACCCGCTGCCGCTGGCCGCCGCTGAGCTGATTGGGGCGGTGGCGGGCATAGTCTTTCACCCCCACCAGGTCGAGATAACGATACACACGCTCACGGCGCTTGTTCCTGTCGAACCGGAAATGCAGCAGCGGATACTCCACGTTCTCGGCGGCGGACAGTACCGGCAGCAGATTGAACGTCTGGAAGATGAAGCCGATTTCCCTGGCGCGCAAATCGGCCAGCTGGTCGGGGGTCTGGCCGCTGACATCCTCCTCCCCCACATAGACCTTGCCGCGAGAGGGCGTATCGATGCATCCTATGAGATTGAGAAGGGTGGATTTTCCGCTCCCCGATGGGCCGGCGATGGCAAGGAATTCACCTGCCTCGACCGCCAGGTTCACATCCACCAAGGCGTGAACCCGCTGCTGGCCCAGCATGTAATCCTTGGAGACGTTTTCGACCCGCACAACGGCCGCCATTATCGAGCCCCTAAGCTGCAATCGCCATGAAGCGTATCGGAAGCTGCCGCAGTCAACAACCGCAGGTGCCGCAGACGAGGACGGCCCATATGGCAACATCCCTGACACACACCCTTCGACACCACTTGGCCCCGAACCCATGCGCATAGCTTTCGCCCACCAACGTCTTGTCCCGCTTCTTGTCGGCTTGGGTCTCGGGCTGCTGGGCAGTGCCGCCCCAGCCAGCGCCGCCGAACGCCCTGCGACCGCCGGGAAGGCCGTTTCCGCCGCCGCCATCGTGGCCAGGGCGGACCAGATTCGCTTTCCCCGGCAGGGCTTCCAGGTGGACGTCCGAATCACCAGCACCTCGCCAGGCTATTCGCCTCAGGAACGGGACTACCAGATCCTTTCCAAGGGCAACGACAGAACCCTGGTGATGACCACGGCCCCCGCCATCGACCGCGGACAGATTCTGCTCATGCGAGGCCATGACCTCTGGGTATTCATGCCCCATGTGTCCCAGCCCATACGGCTGCCCTTGTCCCAGCGTCTCACCGGCCAGGTCGCCAATGGGGACCTGGCGCGCGCCAACTTTACCGGTGACTACGCGCCGAAGCTGTTGCGAACCCAGACCATCGACGGTCGTTCCTACTACGTACTGGAACTCACTGCCACCCGACCGAGCGTCACCTATCACCGGGTGCTGTACTGGGTGGACAAAGACAACTACCGTCCGTACAAGGCCGAGTTCTATACGTTGTCGGGGCGCAAACTCAAGATCTGCCGCTATGAGGCCTACCATCCCATGGCGGGCGACATACGGCCCACCAAGCTGGTGATGCAGGATGCCTTGCGCCGGGGCCAGCAGTCGGTCCTCGTTTACAGTCAGATGCAACTTCGCAACCTGCCCGACAAGTACTTCGACAAGGACTATCTCAAGAAGCTGCAGTAGCGCGGCATGCCTTTGCAGTGGCCTGTCGACTGCGCAGGCATGCGGCACCCCTCCCACCGACTATCGGCCGTGCGCACGAAGAGCCTGCGCCGACGGCCGGCCCGCTAGTTCTGACGGAGCGCTTCCACCACCGGCATACGGGCCACCCGTCGGGCCGGCAGCACGGCCGCAAGGATGGTCGCCACCGCGCCGACAGCGAAAGCCAGGCCAAGCACCTGGGGCACGATACGGATCTGGGCCACATAACCCACGTTCATGTTGGGCGGCGGCGGCATGGGGATGCCGATGGCGGATATGAGGACGGCGAGACCGGCTCCCGCTGCGACGCCCAAAGCGCTACCCAGCAGCCCCAGCAGGACGAATTCACTCATCAGCAGGCGAAAGACCGCCGCCCCCCGATCACCCAGCGCCATGAGCGTCCCGAACTCGCCGACACGATCGTAGACCGTGATGGTTACGCTGTTCGCGACGCCCAACAGCACCAGCACCAGGATGATGAGCTGCAGCACCAGGAACTGGCGACGGTACAGATTGACGGTCTTCTCGTAGAAGCCTGCCAGCTGCTTCCAGGTCTTGACTTCGTAGTCTGCGGCCGGCAGCAGATGGCGCAACCGCGCTGCCATCGAGTCCGTATAGCGGGTGGCCGAGAGCAGCACGACAAGACTGTGCACTCCACGAGTATTGAGCACTTCCTGGGCAGCCCCCAGCGGTATGCGCACGGCGTGATTGTCGAAGTCCTTGGAGATAGATCGGAACACACCGATCACTTTGAAATCAAGACTGTTCAGGGCTCCCGCCGGGGTGTTCAGGAGCAGCGTGGCATAGTCACCCGGGTGCAAATGGAGAGCATCGGAGACACCCTGTCCGAGCAGGATGCCGTACTTGTCGGTGGCCTTGAGCTGGTGACCGGCCGTGATGGTAATGAAGCTGCCAAGCCGGGCTTCCTTGGCCGGTTCCACACCCTCCCCCACGATGGGCAGATCGGCATGGCCATTGCTGAGCAGGCCGGAGAAATTCAAGCGTTCCGTCACCAGCGTGACTTGGGGGAGCTTTTGCACCCGGGCCGCGAGGGGATCCGGTTTCTCAATGAGGTAGGCATAGGGGTTGCGGCGCCCATGGGCGTAGTACCCCTGACGGTAGATCTGCAAATGCCCCAGATGGGAATGGATGGTGGCCTCCCGCAGGCGCGCGAAAACATCCTGGACGAAGCCGCCGGTAAGGATCAGACCAGCGACACCCAGGACGATGGCAGCCAGCGTCAAGGCGGTCCGCCCACGGTGGCGAAACAGATTCCTGAAAGCAAGCCTTAACATGGGGTTGAATGCTCTATTTAAGGCATCACGGCAGGTGTGCGCCAGCTAGCGATTGTGCCGCAGGGCATCGACAATGACCAGACGGGAAGCCTTCCAGGCCGGATAGAGGGTGGCGACCACCGTCGTACCCACCGCCAGCAGAATCCCACTCCCCACCAGGGAGCCGGTGATTCTGATCGCACCCGTGAAACCGCGACTCATACCGGGAGCCGGAGGCATCGGGATTCCTACAGCGGAGATCCCATGGGCCAGGGCGACGCCCAGCCCCACACCCAGCGCGCCCCCTAGCAGCCCAAGCAGCGTGCCCTCCGCCAGAAACAGCCACAGGATTCCGCTGCGGCGCGTTCCGAGCGCCATCAGCGTGCCGATCTCCCCCGTGCGCTCCAGGACGCTGCGGATCATGGTGTTGGAGATGCTGAGGGCAATGATCAGTGCAATGATGGCCCACACCACATCCATCTGCCGCGAGAACAACGTGACCGTCTTGCGGTAGAAATCTGCCAGGTCGTACCAGGGAACGAACCTCAGCCCGCTGCTGTGTTCAGGAAACCGCTGGCGCAGCTGTTGCAGCACGGCATCGGTCTGGTCCGTTCGGTCCAGAAGAATCAGCCAGCGGTGGGCGCCCTGGGCCCGCACCAGTTGGCGGGCCAGCTGGATGGGAACCCGTAGCACGGTGTCGTCGTAGTCCTTGGAAGCGGTATAGAACAGCCCCCGGACCTGCGCCTGCACAGCATTGATGCCGCCGCCTTCAGGCGTTGCCAGCAGCACCACGGTGTCCCCCGGCCCTACCCCCAGGTTGGCAGCCAGCCCCTCCCCCAGCAGAATGCCGTGCGCGTCCCCGGGCGCCATCGGTTGACCGCGACCGACGTGCAGGTCGCGGCTCAGCACCGCCTCCTTGGCGGGATCGACCCCTTCGCCGAGGAACGACACCGTGGTGTCGCCGTGGCTGATCAGGCCACTGAAGGACAGCCGGGGGGCCACCACCTTCACGTCGGGCATGCCCTCGATGGCTTTGAAGACCGGTGAATCGCCGGGAAGCAGGTAGCGGTAGGGATCGGCCTGGCCATTGGCGAGGTAGCCCGGGCGCACCACCTGGATATGTCCCAACTGCGAGGCGATCGCCGACTCCCGCATGGCCCAGAAGATCCATTGAATGAACCCGCCCGCGAGCAGCAGGGCAATGACACCGAACCCGATGGCGGACACGGCAATCGCCGTGCGTGCCCGTTGACGGGCCAGGTTGCGCAAGGGCAGCGAAAGATTCAGCATCCGGCAGTCCGCTTCCTGGAAACCACGGTGTCCAGCGCATACTATCAGCGCTGCAAGGACGACAACAGGCCGCGCGGTCCCAATAGCGGCGTCGATGCATTGGATAACGGCCGTTGCCAATTTTTCATAATGTTAGACATGCAGCCTCCTCTTTTTCCGGGCCGCTATCTGCACGGTGTCGGTGTTGATCGGCAAAGCCCCGGGAGCCGGAACCCTCCGGTCCGGCTGCGGCGTGCAGCGGCGCCACTGAGCCCCGAGCCGCCGCCGCCCACCACCCGTCCCCCCACGCAACCAGGGCGGCAAACCGCTGCCGTTCGACCGGATATCATGGCCAACCGTCGCCCGATAGGGAGGGCTATTGGCCCGCGCAACCCGATGGGAGCGGGACGTACGCCCAAAGGAAGCCTCGATGGCTGACCGCGGCGACCCTGCCGGCCGTTTCAAGGCCGTTTTCATTTCGCCCCATCTGGACGATGCCGTGCTCGCCTGTGGAGGCACCATCGCACAACTCGCCGCAAGCGACCCCGTTCTGGTTGTGAACGTGTTCACCCAATACCCGTCCCGGTTCCACAAGGGCGCCATCAACGCCGGCCGGGAACGCTACGCGGAAGAGCGCAACGCGGCCCGCTTCCTGGGCTACCGCTCTGTGAACCTCGGGGAAACCGACGCCATATTTCGAAAGACCACCCGCGGCTCGGCGGGCCGCCTGTTTCGCCCACCAGAGCCCCCCGATATCGCGCGTATCGGGAACTTGAGCACGCGCATCGGCGAGTGTCTTGCTGGCATCGAATACGAGACCCTATACGTCCCCATGGGCATAGGCTGGCACGTCGACCATATGCTGTGCCATCTGGCCACCCGCCAGTACCTGGGCAGACCGAACGTTTTTCTGTACGAAGACGCTCCCTATTGCCTTGTTCCCAACGCGACGCGATACCGGGTCCATGAACTGGGAAGGGCGCCGGCCGACACGGGGCTTGCACCACCCTCCTTCGCCGGCCTGCTCAGTGACTGGCGGGTGACCAGCCGGTCCTACTTGGGGACCGCACCGGTAGCGTCCATACGCCCTTATCCCCTCCGACTCGCCGCGAACATGGTCGTCGCCGGCTACCTTGGCCGACTCATGGCGCGGCACCTTCGGACCCCAGACGGTCCCAAGTACCGGCTTGGAGCGCTGGCCCACGATGTATCGGAGGCATTCGACCGAAAGATCTCGGCATGCTACCTGTACGAATCACAGATCAACGACTTCTTCTTCGACCGGTCCGACTGCGCCGGCCGTTACAGCCGCTATTCCGAAACCCTGGGCAAGCCCGGCCGTCAGTACGAACGGTTCTGGGAACTCCTGGGCTGACCCGGACGCCGATGCAGGTTCCCAGGTCCAGCGACCTGGCCGACTAGCATCGGCTGACCAGGAATGGGGCACCGTGCTTCCTGGGCAGCCGGCGCAACGCGCCGCATCCCCCCGGATTCGCTTGGACGTCGCCAGCCGACCAGCGGGCGTTCCGGGGTCTGGGTCCGTTGCCGAAGCTGTTCGCCTATACGCCGAATAGCGGCGATTGAAACATCAAGTGTCAGGGTTTTTTACAGCCATCTTTCGTCTTTGATTACAATTTGTTAGTGGGATCACTCGGGCTTTTGGCGGTTTCTCCACAAGAGGGTCCGGGGCTGCCTGCTCTCACCCTGTCAGCATCTTTTACAATTGCGCTTGGAGCCTTGATAGAAGCCATGCGGCCACACAGCCAATGACGTGTTTTATGTTAATTATTCAATCTGTTATAAACTCCTCCACAGCCATGGCACGGCACTTGCTTCCACACTCCGCAAGACACCAAAGTCGGGAACATTCCACAGGGCCCCGCGGGGTCGAGAACCGGATAACACAGTAGGAACGGAGACTACGAATATGAAAACGGCATTCAAGAAAACCCTGCTCGCCGCCGCCATGGCCCTGCCTGCGCTCCCGATGTCGGCTGCCCAGGCCGCGCCGGCCTTCAGTCAGGGACTGAACTTCATCCAGGTCCAGAACGCGGAAAGCCTGTTCCGCACCGACGCCGGTTGCTCCGCCAATGGCGGTTGCCTGGGTGCAGGGACCGGTCCCACCGGTTGGCAGACGGTGAACCCGGCCATCGCGAACAATTTTCAGTCGGGCGACGTCTTCGCCGGCGTCCTCAACGTCCAGAACATCCAGGGCAACAACGGGCAGACCTACCTGGCGAGTCCCACGAACCAGTTCACGGGCTACTTCGCGCAGGAAATCACGAGCGTTCTGCAGCCGGACCCCTATCCGGGCGGGGTGTCAGCTCCGCAGGCCCATGTCGTGCTGAGTGTCCCCACGACTGATCCCTTCGGCCGCCTTGGCGCCGGTCAGATGTTCCAGCTCTACGCCCAGAGCGGCGGAGGCACGACGATCTACAACGAGTCCGGCACCTTTGCCAGCACCATCGCCGCCGCCACCGACGGCACGCTGTGGGCGACCCTGGGCGCCGGATCGACGGTCACACCGGGCACTCCCGTCTCGGACGGCTATGCGTATTCTCATGTCGACCTTACCCAGACGATAGCGAACCTGGATAGCATCTCGTTTGCCGCCTTGAATATCGTCACCACCGGCGGGGCCTTCAACCTGGGGAACATCAAGCCGATCAATGCCCAGGTGGAAAACGAAGTGGGCGGCGTCGGGCCGGCACCCAACACCGGACAGTGCGACCCCAGCCTGATGACCTGCACCGATTTCGTGGGTGAGGTGAAGATCACGCCCAACGTGTTCTGGACCGGCCAGAACACCGGCGGCAACTCGCCTTGGGTGTTCACCAGCAACGACCCCTTCAAGGTCTACGTGCCGGAACCGGCCACCGTCGCTCTGATGGGGCTGGGACTGTTCGGCATGGCCGGTGTTCGCCGGAGGGCGAAGCGCTCCTAACTCCTGCGGCCGGATAGCAGCACCAGAGAGGGAGCCTTCGGGCTCCCTCTTGTTTTTGCGCTCCCCGGATCATAGGCACCCGCCGCTTGACCGCATCGCGTGGCGCCCGCCCCCAGCATCGACTGGCACCCTCGATAGCGCTATGATCCGACCCATGGCAGAGTCACCGCGATAGCACACCAGCGCGCTTGCCAACGCCCTTGGGATAGCCCCCGGAACAGTGGTCCGTGATTATTGCAGTCAATATCTCCCTGCTAGTCCTCACGGTGATACTGGGGCTCGCCCCTTTTCTGCTGGCAATGCGTTTCCGGGCGCGTCTTTCGGGATACGGGCACCACACCGCCCTGCGGTATGCACCGGCAATCGCGGCAATCCTCCCCTGCAAAGGCCTCGACCCCGGCTTTCGCGATAACATCCAGGCGCTGCTTGACCAGGACTACCCGTCACTGCAGCTTCTGTTCGTGGTCGCAACCGAGGAAGATCCCGCCTATCCGGCACTGCGAGAGATTCTACATCGTCAACACGGGCGGAAGTCCCTACACACCGCTGAGTTGATCGTCGCGGGCATCGACCATCAACGGGCGCAGAAACTCACCAACCAACTGGCCGCGCTCCGGAACGTTTCCCGTGACACTGAGGTCATCGTGTTCCTGGACTCCGACATACGCCCGGACCGGGAATTCCTCCGCCGGCTCGTGGCGCCCCTTGACGTTCAAGATGTCGGCGCCACAACGGGGTTTCGCTGGTATCATCCCCCGGCTCCAACCGTCGGCTCGATGTTGCGCAGCGCCTGGAATGCGGGTGCCCTACCCTTTCTGGTCGACCCCAAGCGCAACTTCGCTTGGGGTGGTGCAATGGCGATTCGCAGGAAGATTTTCGACCGGGCTGGCATCGCCGCGGCGTGGGAACACGCCGTATCTGACGACTTCCCCTTTACCCTGGGAGTGCGAGCCCTCGGTCTGGAGGTACGCTTCGTTCCCGAGTGCATCGCGATCTCCTACGAGGCATCGACTCTTTCCGAAACCATCGAGTTCACCAACCGCCAGTCGGTGATTTCTCGGGTCTACTTTCCGCCTCTTTGGCGCGCGGCGGCCATCGGGCACTCCGTTGGCAACCTCATGAGCCTGTACGGCGCCGCCAACTTGCTCTTGTGGCTATCCGCCGGGGGTTTGGCCCATTTGCTGGGGGCCGGTTGCCTGCTGCTGATACCCTTGCAGATGGCTGGCGCCGACAACCTTTTCCGTTCCGTCAAGACACTGATCCCACAGTTGGACGTGGAACTGGACAAGCTGCGCTGGCGCTATGTCCTGACCGCACCGTTGGCCTCATTGCTGAGTCTGGTCAATACCCTTTATTCCCTGACGACCCGTCGAATTACGTGGCGAGGCATAACCTACGAATTGCGCTCCCCCAGAGAGACAGTCGTCTGCGAGAGCGATCGCTAATCGATGCCTGAGACAACACAAAGAGACGTTTGCATCCTGTGCGGGAAAGGCTCTTTTACCCAGGCCGACGATCGGGCCCGTGTCCACTCCAATGTGCGCCGTTGGCGCGACCACTGGACGACTGTTTGGCGATGCGGATCGTGCGGATCACTGCATTGCCTGGAACAGTTGGAGCTTGCCCCATTCTATGAAGCCTACCCCTATAGCCAGCGGGTGCTTGACAACTGGACGCGTACTGTATTTCGCCACCACCTCCGCCGTTTAGAGCGGCACGGCGTGCGCTCAGAGAGCCGTGTGCTGGACTATGGATGCAGTCAGGGCCTGTTCGTCGAATTCCTGCGCGACGCCGGAATCCAGCGAGCGGTTGGATACGATCCCTACGTACCTGAATTTTCCAGTGACGACGTGCTAAATGAGCGGTTCGATGTGGTGCTGGCCCAGGACGTCATCGAACACGTAGAAAACCCGAGAGACCTATTTCGACTATTGACGGAACTCCTGCGTCCGGGTGGAATGCTTTGCATCGGTACCCCGCGCGCCGACGGGATCGACCTAAGCAATCCCGAGCAGTCCATTCACAGTCTTCATACCCCGTTTCATCGCCATATTCTATCGGAGCAGGCTCTGGGCGGGCTCGCCGCCGAACACCGTCTCCTGGTCGAGCGGCTCTATCGGCGCCATATCTTCGATACCCTGGTTCCCTTTGTTAACTGGACATTCATCCACGACTATCTTGCAAGACTCGACAACACTCTCGACGCGGGCTTTGAAACTCCCAGCATGCGCACCATTTTGACATCACCCCACCTGATCGCCATGGGTTTGTTCGGATACGTCTTCCCCATACGCAGCGAGATGCTGGTTCTCCTGCGCAAACCGGGGTGATGCATCGATCGCGCCAGGATGAATGGTTTTCCTACCCTCCAAGCTGCTTGAGCAGGGCACGCGCCCCCCAGATCTCATAGAACGGTTTTTTGTCCGCCAGCAGACTCTGCAGCATCGCCTTTGCCTCGTCCGTCTTGCCCGATTTGGCCAGAGCCTTGGCCAGGTGATACTTGAACGTTCTGTCCTTCGGCATCTTAGCCGATGCCTGCTGGAACAGGCGCAAAGCCTTCTCTGTCTGGCCCTGTTCGAGCAGCACCGAGCCCAGGGTATCCATGACCGTCGGGTCGTTCGGCGCCAGGTTCTGGGCCTTTTCCGCATACGCAAGCGCCTTGGCTGCGTCCTTGTCCCTTAGCAGCCAGGCAAGATTGTTGAGGGCGGCCGCATGGTCCGGCGCATACTGGACCACCTTGCGGAATTCGGCTGCCGCTTGGTCGTTGTGATGCAGCACCATCTGCTCCGTGCCAAGCTGGAAGCGCACGCCGACATCCTCGGGATGATTCTTGAGCCAATGCTCGAGCACCGCCATACTGCCGTTCCAGTCATTTGTCTCCCATTTCGCCAGGGCGAAGTCGATCACCATCCGGCTGGTCCCCGCCGCCTTGATGGCTTTGCCATAGGCGGCATCGGCCTGGGCCGGGTGCCCCTGGTGAAGCGCCAGCCAGCCTTGAAGGCCGAGTACCTCGGCACTGCCCGGATAGTCCTTCTGCAGATCCGCCAATATCCGGTTGGCCCGATCCGGCTGCTTGCGGCTCATCAGTATTCGCGCCAGGCTCACATTCGCCGCCAGATATTTGGGCCTGAGCGACACCGCCTGCTGGAACTCGCTCTGGGCATCGTCGATCTGGCCCAGGTCCGCGTAGGCCGTGCCGAGCAGGTAATGACTTTCGGCGACTTTGGGGCGGGCCTGTACCAGCTTCTGCAACGTCCGAGCGGCTGTTGCGGCCTGCTTCATGGCCAGCTGGATTTTGCCGATCTCCGCCAGCACCACCGGCTGCTGCTGGGTCTCCTGATCGAGTTGCTGCATGACTCCCAGCGCCTGACTCGCTTGCCCCCGGTTGAGGTAATAGTTCGCAAGCAACATCCTCGGCTCCACGGCTTGCGGATGGGCTTTCGCCGCTGTCTCCAGGGTTGCCTTGGCCTCCCCGATCTTGCCCTCCGTCGTCTGTAGGTGCGACAACGCCAGCAGCGTCGGCAGGTGGTCGGGGTGCTGCTTCAACACGCCCTGATAAAGCTCCCGGGCCGCACCGTAGTCCTTGCCTTTGATGTCCAGGGACGCCAGGCGCAGCGACGCCCCGGGATCTCCCGGGCTCAACTCGAGCGCCTTGTTGAAGGCAGCCCGTGCTTTTCCGTCCTGTTCTTCCTTGAGCCACAACATTCCCAACAGGGTGTCAGGGACAGGACTCTTGGGCTGCGCGTCCTGCATCCTGCGGATCGCTTCGATTGCCTTGTCCGTGTGACCATTGCCGATCAATGCGAGCACCAGGAGGGGTTGCGCCTGTTGGCCAGACTTGCCCAGATCCACCGCGCCCTGCAGCACATCGATGCCCTGCGCGGACTGCCCCGCCTGCAGAAGCCCCAATCCGAGCTGGATGCGTGTATCCGCGGCCTTGGGGTCCTGCTTGACCGCCTCCTGCAGATATTGGATCGCTCTGTCGGTATCGCCTTCCTTCAGATATAGCCCGCCCAGCATACGCATCACCCTGACGTCATCCGGGTGCTGGCGCAACACTGGAACCAACAGCTTTTCCGCGCTCTTGAGGTCGCCCGTCTGAATCCGCGCCGCACCCAGCAGCGTGCGCGCGGGAGCATACTGCGGTGCGGCGCTGACAACGCGGGACAGGTAGCTGTCCGCCAGTTCGAAGTGCCCTTGAGCAAACTGGGTCGCGCCTAGGTAAAACTGAGCTGGCACGTAATCCGGTGCGCCTCGCAAGGCCTTTTCCAATGACGACTGCGCCTCGGAAAACTGTTTCTGATGAAATTGCAGGACCCCCTCGGCAAAGTAAATGCGGGGATAACGCTGCGCGGCGTGCTTGACCACCGCAATGTCCTTTGCAGCCCCCGCGAAGTCCTTTAGTGTCGTACGCACAAGCGCTCGCTGGACACGTGCGGAGACATTGAATTCGCTGTCGTTGATGGCCCGGGTATAGTCCTTCTCCGCATCCTTCGGCTTCCCTTCTGCCAGCGCGAGGTTCCCGCGCAGCACCGAAGCAAAGGCGGAATGTGGCGCCAAGGTCAATGCCTCCGACAGCAACTTTCCTGCCTGATCGAATTGCCTGTTCCACATCGCCAGGCGGGCCTGGCCAATCTTGGCATCGCTGCAACGGGGATCTATCGATAGCGCCCGTTCATACGCCTTGCCCGCGGCGTCGTAGTTCCCCTTTCCAAAGTAGGCTTCGCCCCGCAACGCGTACAGCGTTGCCTGAGTTGCCGAGGTGCCGTTCTGGGTCGGTTCGAATTCCTTCAGCAGTTTGTCGTAGTCATTCTGCGCCAGCACGGCACGTGCCAGCTTTACAACTAGATCCCTGCGAGGAATGCCGGCCTTTATCGCCCGCTCGAACTCTTTCTGCGCCCCGGCGCCATCTTCGATCTCCAGATAGATTTCACCCAGTAGCATTCGCGCTTCCGCGTTGTCCGGGTTGATCTGAAGCGCATTCTTGAGGTCGATTACGCTGGCTTTCAGCTTATGCTGTGCCTGATACTCCTTAGCCTTCTGGACGTAGTCCTTGTCTGTGAGCTTCGAACCGCTGTTGCAGCCGGCAAGCAGGAACACCAGCAGCAGCGCCAAAAGACCCAATGATATGGGCCCTCCCCGAGACTTGAGATACCTCATTGCATGATCCCTCATGGGTGGCTACAACATGCCACATGTCGACGTCTTTCGGATACCCGTTGATTGCCAGCAACCTGTTGACGGCGTATCCCGGCGTTCTGCGAAGATAGACAACCTGCGAAGCTACTTTTCGACCAGACGTTTGCGCAACGCAACCGCCCGGTCGTAGTCGGGAAATTTGGCGTCGGTTTGCATCAGACGATCCAGTTCGTGCAGGGCGTCGGCTCTCCGCCCACTCTCGTTGAGCGCGACCGCCATGTGATACCGAATCTCGTCGGTCTGCGGCGCTCGCGATACAGCATCCTGCAATATTGACAACCCTCGCTTGGTCTCCCCGCTCTTGACCAACAACCACCCGAACGTGTCCATAACCTCCGGACGCTCCGGAACCAGCTTGTAGGCGTGTTCCGCATAAGCCAGCGCCTTTGTCCTATCCTTCTGCCGGTAGAGCCAAGCCAGATTGTTGAGCGCAGTCACATTGTCCTTATCGACCGCCAACACGTCTTCATAGTTCGCTATGGCCTTCTGATCGAGTCCGGCCTGGGCGTTTGCGGTCGCCAGCAACAGGCGCATGTCCGTGTCCTTCGGCGACTTCGACAACCACCGACCGAGAGTCTCACGCCCATCCTCTTGCTTGCCACCGCGCGTCAACATCTGGTACTGCTTGAGGACCAGGGCACGGCTCGGCTGCTTGCTGTAGGCCCGAGCGTAGGCCTGCGCCGCGGGATCATAATCCCGCGTCGCCGCATAGATGTCGCCATCGAGCTCCCAACCGACGGCAAGATTCGGCTGCTCCTTCTGAATCTGCTTGGCCAGGTCGTGCGCTTTGGGCGCCCGGCTCATGGCCAGATCGAGTTGCGCCAGCCCGATCTGTGCCGGCAGATAATCGTGCTTGAGCGCCAGCGCCTTCTCGAAACTGCCCTTGGCGCTGTCGTTGTCTCCACGGCCCACCTGGGCCCGGGCCAGTAGATAGAAGGCATCAGGCGATTTCGGCAGAACCGCGGTCAGCGCCTGGAACGTCGCCACGGCACTCACATCCAATTGGGCCGCCATTTGCGACAACCCAAGCGCCCGCAGCGCAAGAGGATCCTTCGGGTGCGCCGACTGCAGCGTGCGCGCCACATCCACCGCTTTCAGCGCTTCCCCCGCTTTCAGATACCGATCCACCAGTAGCAGTGCCGGCTTGACTGCCGTCGGGTTGCTGTCCCGGGCCTTGCGCAGTAACTCCAGTTCTTTCTTGTCGTCACCTCTGCGCTTGGCCAATTCCGCCATGCCGACCAGGGCGGCGGCATTTCCGGGCGCATCCGCCAGCACGTCGCCGTATTCCCGCTCGGCCGCGTCCAGATTACCCTGCAGCACATCGAGGCGCGCCAGATTGATGCGTGCCGCGTGAAATTTCGGCTGAACCGACAATGCCTTTTGGAACGCGTCTCGAGCGCGCCCGATGTCCTTCTTGCCGAGATAGGCGGCCCCCTCGAGATTGTAGGCGACCGGATCCTTGGGGTGTTTTTCGGCGAACTTGGCGATCGACGCCAGTGCGCCATCGTAGTCGCCTTTATGGATCTGGGTCAGGATCAGCAGCACATCCGCCTGCACGAGCTGGGGGCCGAGCTTCACAGCGTTCTTTAGCTCCGATACGGCTTTGTCCGATTCCCCGGCTGAAAGATAGGCAATTGCCAACTGCGCCTTCACCGCCGCAAAATCCGGCGCAACCTCCGATGCCTTACGCAGATACTCCAGGCCCTGGCTCGAATCACCGCTGCGCATATACGCGGTACCCAGGAGCGCCAGTATTTGCGGATCCTTAGGCGCAATCTTAAGCGCCGGTTCCAGAACCCCAACCGCATCGCTGGCCTCGTCCTGTTTGATCAGCGTGGCCCCCAGCAGCTTCAGAGCGGCTACGTTGTGCGGCTCCGCACTGGCGTACTTGCGCAGATGCGCCTCCGCTTCGTTCAGATTCCCCTGACGGTAGTCGATGGTACCGAGCAGGAGGTGGGCGGCTGGATAGTCGGGCGCCGACCGCAGCGCGGTCTGCAGCAGGATCTTGGCATGGTCGAGATCGCCTTTGCGAAACTGTACGATGGCCTTGAGGTAGTTCGCTACGGGCGCATTGGGATACTTGTGCAGCACCTTGGCAAGCAGTTTCGCCGCCTCATCGTCCTTGTGCAGTGCGATCTGTGCTGTGGCCAGCCCCAACTGGCCTGATATGTTCGCGGAGTTCAGTTGCAGGGCATGGCTGAACGCCTCTTCGGCCTTCTTGTATTGCGCGTGGATTCGGTACACTTCGCCCTTGAGAAGCCAACCTTCCACGCTGTCTGGATCGTCGGCCAGCGCTTCGTTTATCTTCCCCAGGCTGGTTTTCTCGTCCTTATCCGCCAGCGCAATGCGCGCTTGCCCCAGGAGGGCATCCACAGCTTTGGGATTGAGCGCCAGCGCGGCCGCGAAGCTTTTCTGCGCGTCCAACTGTTGTCCCTGCATGAGATAGGCTCGGCCGCGAAGAGCGAGGACGTCCGCGCGAACGGTCGCCGGCAGACTGGGCTTTGGCTCTATGTCTTTCAGGACCTTGGCGCCATCGCCCTTGAGCAGATATGCCCGCCCGAGCGGAACCAGCCACTCCCTGCGATCCACGCCCAGTTGTCTGGCCCGCTGGAGTTGATTCTGCGCGGACGCGCCGTCTTCCAGTTTCAGGTACGTCTTGCCCAGGAGCAGGCGGGCCTGGCCATTGTCGGCATCCTTCTGGAGCGCGTTCTTGAGCTGGATCACGGCCGCATCGTACTTGCCTTCGTTGTAATACGTCTGGGCGTCATGGATATAACCCTGGACGCTTGCCGCGGCAACGGGCTGTACCCAGATAAGCGCGCACAGCAACGCCGCGGCAACCCCGGTAACGTATTTACCCTGCATGTTGATCATCGCCACACTCCACTGCCGTCTTCCCTGTCAGATGTAATAAGGTGCCTGCCGCCAGCCATGCACAGCGCCGGCTGGCGGGAGACTTTGGACGCAGGTATTCCAGTCCGGTATTGTCAGAACTCGAGCTTGTACTTGTTCACCAACGCGTAGAATGTTGGACGCGTGATTCCCAACAGCTCCGCTGCCTGTGATACGTTGCCGTTCACCTGATTGACGGCGCGTCGCAACGCCTGGCATTCCGCATTTTCCCTCACCTGTCGCAGATTGAAGGGCATCGGGTCCGCATCCGCCGGCGCGAGCTCGAGCTCCTGGGCGGTAATCTGCTTCCCTTCCGCCATGATGACCGCGCGCTTGATCCGATTTTCCAATTCCCGCACATTACCTGGCCAGTGATAGCCTTCGATGGCAGCCAGAGCATCAGCACTGAAACCCAGCACCGACTTGCGGTGTTGGCGAACGTTGATATCGAGGAAGTGCCTGGCGAGAACCGTTGCCTCACCTTCGCGCTCGCGCAACGCCGGAATGCGAATGGTGACCTCGCTGATACGATAATACAGATCTTCGCGGAACCGGCCCTCCTTGATGAGAGCGGGCAGATCCTGGTGAGTGGCGCATACGACGCGCACGTCCACCGGAATCTCCTCGCGCCCCCCAAGCCGCACGATCACCCGTTCCTGCAGAAAGCGCAGCAGCTTGGCCTGCAGCGCCAGCGGCAGATCACCGACTTCGTCGAGGAACAGCGTGCCGCCATGGGCGTGTTCGATGTTGCCGCGCGTCTGCTTTGTCGCTCCGGTAAAAGCACCCTTTTCATAGCCGAACAGCTCACTTTCCAGCAGAGTTTCCGGGATAGCAGCGCAGTTCAACGCAGTCCAGCGCTTATCCGCTCTGGAACTGAGATCATGAATACCGCGCGCCACCAGTTCCTTGCCGGTGCCGCTTTCCCCAAGGATGAGCGTTGTGACATCGGCCGGGGCGACCTTTTCAATTGTCCGGCAGATATCCAGCATCTGGGTGCTGGTGGCTATACCGCCGGCCAACGGGGCCTTCTGATCGACCCGCGTCAATATCCGGTTTTCCATCTCGAGCTCGTGCAGACGATATGCCCGTTCGACGATGAAACCGAGCAGTTCGGGATCCACGGGCTTTTGGAAGAACAGCCAGGCTCCCAGCCCGATGGCCTTAACCGCATTATCGCGGTCGTTGTTTCCGGTAAGCACGATCACCTTGGTATGCGGTGCCAGCGCCAGAATATCCTCCAGGGTCTTGAGCCCTTCGGTGGCGCCACCTGGGTCCGGCGGCAAGCCAAGGTCCAGGGTTACGATCTGCGGTTCGTGTCTTCTCAGCTCGGCAATGGCGGCATCGCGGTCCTCGGCTATGACCACGTCGAAGTCATCGAATGCCCAGCGCAGTGCGCTCTGCAGACCCGGATCGTCTTCGACGACCAGCAGAGATCGTTTATGCGATTTCTTCAACCGAGCGCCTCCCTCTGTTCGATACCCCCGCGGTCCACGGCCTCGGGCCGAACAGCCGGCAGGGCGATTCGGAACGTCGTACCCTGGCCCGGCGCACTCTCCACCTGAAGATCGCCACCCAGAGAAAGCACGTATTCACGCGTTTCATATGCCCCGATTCCCATCCCTGTATCGCCCTTGGTGGTATCAAAAGGTCTGAACAGACGCTCCCGGACAAAAGCGTGGTCCATGCCGCAGCCAGTGTCGCTCACCGAAATCACGGCCCGCTGGCCCTCCCACGCCAATTTCACAACGACCTTGCCCTCCTTCGGAGTGGCCTCCTGAGCATTTTGTACCAGATTGCCGATAGCGGCGCCCAACCGATCGCGGTCCGCGGATACCACGACCCCGCCCCCTGCCTCATTGATCAGCTCTGGAACCGGTTCCTGTCCCGACCGCCCCGATACGGCCGCAGTCAGCAGACGGGGCAGATCAAGCTGGACCGATTCGGTGTCTGACACGCCGCTGCGCAGCAGGTGCATCAACCGGTTCATCTTGGTGACCGAATGTTCCATGATCCGGACGGCATCGTCGATAAAGGCAGGATTATGCTTGTGCTTGGAGGCGCTGTTGATGATCAGCGACTGCTGTGCAATCAGATTCTTCAGGTCATGCAGTATGAATGCCGACAGGCGGTTGAAACCTTCGAACTGGCGTGCCTCGGCAAGGGCTTTCACCGCATCGAGCTGGCCCAGGTAGCTCGCCGCCTGGCAGGCGGCGGTCTTGAGCAGGTCGCGAACCTCCCAGTCGAACTCCACACGCGCCCTTGGACGGCTCAAGACCACGAACCCTCGCAGCCGCCCTTCGTCCGGGAGGGGTACCACCAGCCAGGCCTTGGGCATCGCCGACAGCCAGCTGGGAAGCTCCATGCCCTCATAGCGCTCCGGTGACTGCTCAACCTCGTCGAGGTCGATCACCCAATTGCGGCGCTCCAGGAAACGCACGAAATCGCTGTCTGCCGGCTCGCTCAGTTGGAGGAACTCGGGCATATTCCAGCGCGCCAGCGGATACAGTGTATCGCCGTCTCCACCCCAGAGGACTCCGCTGGGACTCTCCACGATGTTGGCTATGGCCCTGATGACGCACTCCTTCGGCTGCGCACGCTCCCGGCAGCGGGACAAAGTGCCGGTAAACCGTAGCCATTCTTCCCGATAATCGTACTGATAGTTGAAGAAGTTCTTGCTCACGAAGACTTTCAACTGAGCGCGCAGCTGACCCGAAAACATCAGCGCAAGCAGCACCACGCCGGCACCGAACAGGAACACGATCTGAAGTACCGGCCCCCAGTGGCCGCCAAATACATTGATGTAGTACCCGGCCGCCGCCATCAGCAGCAAGTAGGTGCCCGCACTCAACAGCGTCGCCGTGTGAAACACGATCCGCCGCGACACGAATACGTCCAGCGACCATTGCGGATTGCGAGCCGCCGAGACGGCAATGAACGGTACTACCAGCGCGTCGATGGCCCCGCGGGCACTCCAGTACCGAACGTCGATATGCTTGAATAGCAGGGCGTCGGAATACATGAAGAAGTCGTATGCGAACATTCCCCCGATGCCCAGGCAGAGGAATTTGGCAGCCCAACGCTTTTCCTGCTTGGTATTGCGGAACAAGAGCTCCACCAGCCACAGTCCTGAGACAGCTAGCACGGCGTACCCGACAAAGACGAACTTACCCGCTGCCTCCGGACTCGGCGTCCAACCGGCCAGCAGTGGATATGCCGGAGGCAGGATGATCAAGAGGGTGGAGACAGAATAGATGGCGACAGCCCCGAGACGGACCAATCGGCGCTGCTCTGGGGCGTTGGCGTAGTCCAGCAGCCGCAGCAGGAACGTCAGCCATACCACGAACCTCAGCGTTTCCAACACGCTGGTGAGTTCCGGCATCGGCCAGTAGCCCGCCGCCTGCAGACCAAGTCCGGCGGCCCATACCGCCGAAACGGTCGACGCCAGAACCAGCAGCCCGCCCTGCAAGCGCCCCTGCCACCCCGTAAGCAGCACAAGCGCCAGAATCAGGAACGCAACCGCCCCCGTCGTGTAGCTAACGACGCCGATGTTAAGCATCGACCCAACCCGTTGGATTCATCTTGGTATACACCGTCCGGCAGACCCGCACATCACCGGGCTGCGCCCCCCCGGGCCCCTGCCACGTACAGTGTATCATTTACCGGTACCGGAACACGGTCCGGCGCAAGCTGATGTCAGTGGGCGCCCTTGCCAAGGAGAATGACCTCTGCGGTCTGCAGAAGAATCAGCAAGTCAAGGAAAATACTATAATTCTTGACATAGTAGAGATCGTACTGCAATTTTTCGAAGGCGTCTTCCTCCGATGAGCCGTACTGGTAGCAGATCTGAGCCCACCCGGTCAGACCGGGCTTCACCCGATGCCGCTCATGATAGTAGGGAAGCGCGTGGCCCAACTGCTGCACGAATTCAGGGCGCTCGGGCCGCGGCCCCACAAAGCTCATCTCGCCGCGCAGTACATTGAACAGCTGGGGAAGCTCGTCGAGCCTGGCCTTGCGGATCACGCCGCCCACCCGGGTAATCCGGCTGTCGTTGCGCTGCGCCCAGCGCGCCACGCCGTCCTTCTCTGCGTCGATGCACATACTTCTGAATTTGATGATCTCGAACGGAACTCCGTTTTCGCCGCTGCGGACCTGGCGGAAGAAAATCGGTCCCCTGCCGCCGCTCTCCCAGAACACGGCCACCGCCACCAGGCCCATGACGGGAAACGCGAGCGGCAACAGAACGAGGCTCGCTAGAACGTCAAATAACCGTTTGGTGGCTGAACGCAGGACACCGCGCTGAAAGCCGTCGGAAAGAAACATCCAACTTGGCTGCAGAATGTCCAATTTGACCTTCCCGGTTTCCTTCTCGAAAAAAGTGAGCAGGTCAACCACATCGACGCCGTTCATCTTGCAGTCCAGCATGTCGTGAACCGGGAGCGCCTTGCGGCGATCGTCCACCGCCACCACCATCTCATTGATGTGCTGTTCCCTGACGTATTGCGCCAACGGCCGATCGAGTTCAATGACGTTGTCCTGCGGGTCTACCGCCGAGGGTTCGGCACCCATTCGCACATAACCCACGATAACGGCACCGTGCACATCCCCGGCCTTGCGCAGTTGTCGGATCAGGCCGGCCTTCTGGCCGGTCCCGAGCACCAGCACACGGCGCTTGAAGTTGGCCTGATCGGTAGCACTCATGAAAACGACACGTGTGACAAGAATGCCGATCAAGGCCACCGCGGAGCCCAGTGCCAGCACGCCACGGCCCAGAAACAGGCTTGGAGCGACATAGTAGACAATACTGAGGGGCACGAAACCCAGCATGAATGCCGCCGTGACACGCAATGCCATGCCACTGCGGTCGTGCATTGAGCCACGCTGGTACAGGCCCAAGGCGGTCATGCTCAGGATCATCACCAGCGCATAGGTCAGCGCTTTGGGCAATACAGGTCCCACGCTGTGTTCGGCGTTCGACAGCACACCTCCAAAACGCAGTGCGATACCCGCGACGACTGAACCTGCAAAGACCAGCGCCTCCACAGCACCCAACGCCAAGAACCCTGCAGGGATGTAATGCCTGAACAACCGCACGGTGGCCATTCTTCTTTCTTCCTTCTACCGACAGTCTTGTGAGTTCCAACCGCTCCTGCACACCTGTCCCGGACTGCCCCCCGGCAACCGAACCCATGTTGCCCTGCCATTCTAAGGATGAATGCGGTAACTGGGCATAGAGCGATAAGAACGAAGTTATGTAAGAAAATGCCTACAAACCTGTAAGCCGTTCTTTCGAACCTTTCCCTTGCTCCCTGTTCGTGCCACCCCACGGGCGCCCCGCGGGTGCCCTGTCTGTTTATAAACACCCGACACGGTTCCTGCGGCTACCGAATACCCCACATTACCGGCCCGCATGGGTCGGGCCCGAACCGTACCGCAGGGAGCCATGTAGAGGGGATAGTCCATGACGGGCGACATATCAACGCCGATCAAACCTTATGATCCGGCGCGCATCATTGTCTTCGCTTATGGGACAACGCAACCGGCGGTGGTCCGGGTCAGAGATGACGCTCGATATCGTGTGCTTTCAAGCCCCAGGCGAACACGGAGAACAACTGCCTGTCGGTACGCCGCAAGCGGCTGACGAGGGTCGCCGTCAATGCCCGCAACACCCGATAACCGATATCGGGATGACCCTCGAAGAACTCGAACAGCTCATCGCCATCAAGGGCTATCAGAGAGCACTCCGACAGGGCAACGACCGATGCCGACCGAGGGCTGTTGTCGAACAGGGCGAGTTCGCCGAAAACCGCACCGGCCGGCAGATCGCAGACGCCTGAACGCATCAGGCGCGGACCCTCCAGGATCACGTTACCCATAACCCGCACGCTCCCTGACTCCACAAGGAAGACTTCCCGACCCCGGGAGCCCTGCTCCAAGACGGTTTCGCCGGCGGCCACCCGCCGACGCGTCCAGTACCGACCCTCCCGAAAATCGCGGTGGGTCAGCAGAGTATCTATCGCCTCCTTCATCGCCTGACATCTCCGGCCGACCTGGACGCTGTCGGCCACCGTCGTGGGTCAACCCCCAGCATGGCGCACGTCGTCACCCCCAAGGAGGTGCGCCTCAGCGTCACCCTCCAGGATAACTCGCGGCACTCTGAAACGCCTGGAAACCACCTCGATGCGCAGGGCGTGCCACCCCGCCCGTAGACCAACGGGCAGATAGACATCGGAATGACGGTGCGCCACGGCGCGCTCCCCGACCAGTTGCCCGTCTACCGCGATACGCAAATGCCCGCTGACAGCTGCGACCAACTCATAAAAACCGGTGGCCGGGACCCGAAATACACCCGTGATCCTCAGCTTCATGGGTTTGGGCTCCCGGGCATCGTTCGGCACGGCATCGCCATTCAGCGCTCGAATGACAAAGGACCGGGTGCTGCCGTCGCCAGCGCTGACCAGGGCCGCCAATCCAGGCTGACCAGCCCGCTGGTCAGCCAGTGCCGGCAGCGGCGCGGGCTCCTGAACGTGAACCGTGCGTAGTTCGCTGCGCACCCTCCCGCCGCCGGGGAAGCTGGCCTCGGCAAAGACGGGGCTTGCACCGATGCCCAACCGCCGCGAGTCAATGCGCGCCACCCACCGGCCTTTCTCCACCGCCACCGTTGTCAGTACGCGCAGCCCCTCCCGGACCACAACCGTCGTGGCGCCCGCCGCCGTGCCGGACAGCACCACCGGCTGTCCGAACCGGACCGACGGCGGCCCCGGGGCGAGACTGAGCTCATGGACCCCGTTTTGCACCCGAATGGCGAACTTGCCGTAGGAACGCGTCTCAATCGGTCCTTTTTCGACGGCTACAATCCGCAGCTCGTGACTGCCGTCGGCCACCGCCCGGGTGTTCCAGTGCAGTGCCTGGCCGACAGCGGCGTCTGCAAGGTGCTGACCGTCGACCCACAACCCCCAGTGTCCGATCGGGTGCCCGGCAGCCGCGGCGAGGCCCGCCCGGATCACCACCGTTCCGGACCAGTGCCGCCCCGCATCCGGGTGCCGAAGGCTCACCTTCGCAAAATGGGCGAACGGCCGCGCCAGCGGATCCCCTACCACCAGCAACTGGTAGGGGGACTCGATGCTCTGGTAGAAGGCTTCTGCCAGCGAACAGCCCTGCGCATAGAACACATGCAGCAGCGGGTCGGGAAACTTCTCCGCAAAGGAGAACGGCTCGGCAACCGCGCCGCTGGAACCGGCGGCACCGTAGCGCAGAAATTCCGACAGCTTGGTCTGACTTAAGTTGTCGAACATCGCCCCATAACTGGTCAGCGACTCCGCAATGGCACCCGGCAGCAACCGACTTCCGGAGCGCACCCAGTCGAACCGACGTGCGCCGGCCACCACACCGATGACGTCGGACTTGCCGACCGGTACCAGGCCGTTCTGGCCGTCCTTGCCGGCATGCAGAATGCGGGCCCGTTGCCCCAAGGCTCTCAGATCGCGCACGGTGAGGCTGAACAACCCCTCCCGGGTGCGCGCCCGAACATCCCGGTTGACCATCAGGTATACCGTGCCCCGGGGGTCCGTGCCGTCACTCGCCGCGGCGCTGGCAAGGTACCGTTTGACCTCCGGCATGCTGTTACCCCGTACACCGGTATAGGCGAGCATGGTGGATAGAAAATAGCGGTCGAGCCCACTGGCGGCATCCGGCAACACCGGATCGTCCGCCCCGCTCCAGGCATAGCGACTGCGGAATCCGTGCGCCGGCTGGAAAGGCCCGTTGCGCGCCTCCATCGCCCGCAGCAGACTGCGAAAATCCGGCCTGCCGTGCAAGGCACGCAGGTGCGGGTCATTTTCCGCCAGCAGGACGTCAGACCACCCGCTTCGCACCGCTTGCCGCAGGGCAGCCAGGGCATCGTCCGGCTTGCCGGCCGCGGCTTGGCTGCGTGCCAACTTGAACCACGCCACACCACTCCATGGAAAGGTCTGCGTGAAGCGTTCGAAGCCGTCGACCGCCTGGGGATAGGCCCCGCGACGGAAGGCGCGTTCCGCGCGCATATACTCCGAGCGTTCGGTGCTGGTGGGTCCTCTGGGAGGAACCGCCGCCGCGGAGAGATCGCGCCGGAAATAGAGGTTGGTACGCAGTCCGAGATAGCCCGTGTTACGGCGCTCCACCCGGCGTGCAAAATAGGTCAGTCCGGTGAGTGACCCGACCCGGCCGCGATAACGCGCCACCATCCCCGACAGGTGCGGAGCATCCGCACTGAAACTCACGCGGTAGGGAAAGTCCGCCGAATAGGTAATGGTGTCGATCTGGCCGGCCAGACCGCTGGAATCCAGGTAGCTTCGAATCGGACCCCAGATGCGCTCGCGGAACATGTCGATGCTGATGCCGGAAAGGGATGGGATATGGTGGAGCCGCACCAGGTGATTGGCGGGGATATCCCGCAACCGTACGTAGTCGTTGGCGATCCGCACCGACAGAGGCGAATCGCCGTTGACGACTACCAGCGTCGTCTCCGGCCCTCCCCCTGCAAGCGCAGGCCGGCAAGCCATAGAAACCCAGCACATCAACACCAGCGCCGCTGAAAACATTGCCCAACGCCCGCCCGGGCTCAACCCCTGGCCTACAATAGAGCGACGGCACTGCCGGTGAATCAAGGCTCTCACCGGTTCGAGCCTTCTGCAGAGGACGCCGGGCGCGCCCACGGGACACGTAGCCATTGAAGGTCGTCATCCTAAAGATGTCGCGGTGATCGTACTTTACACCGGGCGGGCCAAGGCAGGTACGTCGCAGCCGAGGATGACCGTGTGGCCGCGATACGGCCGGCGCCTCGCTGGTGCAAACCAACCATATCCACTGATGTGCCGGTTCATTTTGCCCACCCGACACCCGGCGGCGTCCTTTTTTTCAGTGGGTTGCCTGAATGGCATGGTCCCTGCTTCGCTCGCCGTACCGGGACCGGATGCTGCGACTCAGGGCCTCGGCAGTGGTCGTCAGGTCAGACCCACTGCGCGGCGGGCCGCGAGCTGGCTGGAACCGCGACGTCCGGCACCTGAAAGCACGGATGACACTCTATTGCGACTTCGAGGCCCGGCCATGGAACACGCACAAAGCTACCCCACTTCCGGCCAGCAGACCGCATTCGGCGCGCTGCGGGTCGTATTCGGCATCGTCTGGCTGATCAATGCATGGTTTCAAGTGCAGAGCATTTACCTCGGCCACTTCTTGAACTGGTTCGCGGAGAACCACGCTGGGGAGTCCTCCTGGCTGCACGCCTACATCGGCTGGGTTTTCCATGGAATCCTGGCCACCGGGACGTTGCCCGTGGAGATCACCATTGCGGTGGTGGACATTCTCCTGGCCTTGTCGCTGTTGACCGGGCTGTGGCTGCGGTTTTTCGGGATTGTCGGAATCGTGTACAGCCTGTTCGTCTGGTCCACCATGGGCGCTCTGGGGGAACCGTACAGCACCGGCAGCACCGATCCGGGGGCCGGTATCGTCTATGCAATCGCCTTCGTGTTCATCATGCTGGCCGCCTCGGTTGAAACTCAGGAACCGGTACCCGCTGCAGGCGAGGCAGGCGGCGATACGAAGCCGTCAGGCCCCCTAGACCGGTTCGCGCTGGGAAGGATCCTGTTCGGTCTGCTGTGGGCCTTCGATGCCTCCTGGAAATGGCACCCGTATTTCTTCGGTCATTTCGCCAGTTATGTGAGCCAGGCCGAAGCAGGGCAGCCCGCGTGGATCGTGGCCTATGACCATTTCGTCGTGCACATCATCAACCTGATCGGCCCGGGAATCAGCGGATTGCTGGTGGCTATCCTGGAAACCCTGATCGCGATCAGCCTGCTGTCCGGAAAGTGGCTGCGTATCTTCCTGCCGCTCGGCACGCTCTTCGCTCTGGGGATCTGGACCACTGCCGAGGGCTGGGGCGGCCCCTATGGAGCGGGATCGACCGGCATGCCGGGCAATCTGATAGGCAATGCCGTGCTGTACGCGTTCCTCTTCGCATTCCTCATGGCCGTCTACTATCCATTACATAACGAGCAGAGGCACGTCCACGCGCCTCAGGTCAGTGGCGCCTAGGCGGTCAACCGAGCAAGGAGGAGACACACCAATGGAAAACTCACGCACCGGACTATCCCGAAATATCCTCATCTGTGCACTGCCCGTCCTGCTGGCGGCGGGCTTGCCCGCCCCCGCATCGGCCGGATCTCCATCCGCTGCCGTCAAACAGGTCGGCACCGCCATCGAGCACGCCCACTTCGCCAGCGAGGGTAAAACCACCAGCGTCACGCACCTGCACCTTCATCATGTCATCAACTGCCTGGTGGGCCCCAAGGGCAAAGGATTCGACGCTGCGGCCGGCGACCCCTGCAAGGGCCAGGGCAATGGCGCGCTGAACGACTTCAGCGGACCACAGCGGGAACGGGTCACTCTGGACGAGGCGCTGTCCCTGGCGCGGATCGGCACGCGCATTCTCTACTTCGAGCCCGCCCACCAGGTGGCATTGGCCGTGCATGGGCTGCTGACTGAAGCTCACAAGGCGATGGAGGCGAAATAGCACCGGCACGCGCACGCGAAAGTTCCGCTCCCGAAGACAGCCGGGCAGCACACGCAAGAGACAGGCCCTGCACCAGGCGGCAACCGGTCACCCCGAGGAGTGCCCGGTTGCCGATGCCGGGGCGTTCGGCGAGGCCGATGATCCGGGTTCGGGCCCGATCCTGACACCCTCAATATTCACGTGCAGGTGTATGTAGCGCCCCAACATACCGCTGTCCGCATCGATCCCGAAACGGGTCCGGTCGAGCGTGGTCTCGGCGACGTACCCGGTCAGGTACCCGCCCCAGGGCGCAGGCAACTCGGACACCGGTCCGCTGCCCAGACGATGCACGCGGAACACGATCGGGTGTGTTGCTCCGTGCAGCGTAAGACGCCCGTACAGGCGACCGTCGTCCCGCCCGGCGGCTCGATACCGGGTGCTCACAAAACGGATTTGAGGGTATCTGTCGACATCGAAGAACTCCGGACCTCTCAGATCCTTGTCCCGCGCCCTGGAGTTGGTGTCTATGCTGACGGCAGGAATCCGTACGACCACACGATCCTGGCGCGGGTGGTCGGAATCGACGGTGAAGGTGCCCGAAATCTTGTCGAAACGGCCTGCAACGATTCCGATACCGGCATGGCCGACAGTGAACCACGCCAGGGAATGGTCCGGGTCGATTCGGTAGGTACCCCCGGGCGCGTCCTGTCGCAGGTGGTAAGGGGCCGTCGCCATGGCCGCGGCCGGCAGCCCGAGGACCGTCAGCAGCAACCCGGCATTCACGACATCCGTTCTCTTCATATCCGGCTCCGATCGGTTGCTCAGTGGATTGGCGGTGTGGACAGGCGCCAGCCCAGTCGCGGGACCCCGCTCATCTTGCCGGTGCTCGCCCCCAGATTCGACAACCACGTCGGGAAAAAGGTCGGGACAATTGCACTTGGCCGAGGTCCGCGCTGCCTATATCAAGGCCGGGAGCCGCACGGCGAGAACGCTGGCGCGGCCGCAAACTCCATAGGCATCACCGCTGGGCGCCCGTCTCGGAAAGGCGCCCGAATCAACTTATCCCTTCAACCAAGCGGAGAAATCTCCATGAAAGATGGCAGACGCTTGTCATTGGCCGCTGTCACGGGTCTTGCGGTCCTGGGAATTGCGGGCATCGCCCCTCCCGCTGCCGCCAAGGCGCCGCCCATGGAGAAATGCCATGGCATCAACAAGGCCCACGAGAATGACTGCACCACCGGCCACAACGCCTGCGCTGGTCGGGCAACCCGCAGCCGGGACCCGTACGCCTTTGTGCTGCTTCCCAAGGGAGTGTGCCGGAAAATCGCCGGCGGGAGCCTCAAACCGGGCGTCACCGGTGACCGGAAAGCTCAGCCGTAGAACGCGCCGACCAGCCAGTCCCCCCAGGGTTGAGCCTGAAGGGAGACTGCAGGGCCATGTCCGACCCTCTCCGTCTGACTCACGCATGACACCGACCGATGCCCCGGAAACACCTTGGCGGGGGCAGACATGCCAGCCCCCGACCGCAGCCGAACCTGCGTCAACGGCAGAGCGGAACGCGATGGAAAATCGGCGGCTGTGATTTACGCGTCAGCACTTGGAACAACCGACCTCAGGAGGCCTGCGGTGCGGAACTCGGAGGGCTCAGCAGACCATGCTCCATGGCCAACCGCGCTATGGCGGCATCAGTGGCGACAGCAAGCAGAGCAAGCACCTGGCGCCGGTGATTGTTGACCGTCTTGGCATGCAGGTGCAGGCGGCGTGAGATCTCCCCCGCCCCCCACCCCTGCGCCAGCAGAACCGCCACCTGCAGCTGACGCAAGGTGAGTGTCTCGAAGGGCGACCGTTGCCGCTCGTCGATCAGGGACTGGGACAGCCGGTTGGCGATGTCGGGCGCAATATAGCGCTCGCCACGGGATGCCGCCAACACCGCCTCAATGACGTGGCGGGGCTGGCCCCACCGGGTCAGGTGGCCCAAGGCGCCCAGGCGCAGCAGGCTGACCGGATACGACCGCTGGGCATGGGCTGTGACCAACAGGACACCGAGACCACGAAAACGGGCGGCGCGCCGCACCACCTCCAGTGCACCGACGCCCGGCATGTCCAGACTCACCAGAGCCACCTCCAGCGCGTCCTGTCTCGCCCGCTCCAGAATCTCTTCCGCGCCGCAACCTTCCATGACCGTCAATGCCTCCGGGGCCCCCATGAGAATCTCCCGTGCGGACACACCATTGAAGCTGAGGTCGCGACCAACCGCCACCCGAATCATGCCAACCCCGAATCTGACGCTAGGTACCTGAGTCTGTTATCGGAACTGGGTCACAAATCCTGAGCGGGAACGCATTCAATATATTATTATTTACATTAAATTAATTTAATATCTCTTTGTTTCACTGAATTGTATTACTTCGCATTCGAAAGTCCTAATACCCCGAAAACCACGTGGATTGAGCCTACACATGTAAGAAATCTCCTCTGGTCGCTGTAGCGGTTTTCCCATAGCAAACCGAGTGACGGCCCACTACAGTGGATTGAGTACCTCCTGTCAGTGTCCGGACCGCACCCTGCCGGCTTGGCGCTGGCGCCGCCCCCACCCCAACCGGGAGGAAATTCGATGGAACACCGCATGAATGTCCGTGTACCTCTGCGCATGGAAGTGGGTATCGAATTCCCCGGCTCGGCATTCATTACCGGGCACACGGATGATGTGAGTTTCGAGGGAATGTATGTCCGCACCGGCACGATGAAATTGCCGCGCCATGGCTTGGTGCGGGTGGAATTCGTCGTGCACGGGCAACAGGAGCACGCGCACCTGCGCGTGCCGGCGCTGGTGGTCCGCACGACCTCGAACGGGGTCGGTCTCATGTTCGGAAACTGCGACGACGAAGTATTCCACGTCATCGCCCATCTCCTGGAACACCAGTTCAGCCTGGCCGAACGTGCGGTCCAACACGCTCTCTGACATCGGCCGGTGTGCTTTTGATCCCGGTAGCGGAATCAAGAGTCGTCACCTGAAACACCGGGCCTTCCCCGGGCCAACCGGCCCATACTCCGCCGGACCGTCCCGGGGCGTCTAGCGCCTTCCCCATCCGCGCTGGGCGGCCACGGGCCGCCCAGCGGGTGCCGACAAACCACGGCCGGGGTCCGCGACACCGGCCTGCGCCGTTCCACGCCCCTCAAGGAAGTCCGCTTTCGGATGGCCGCCTACCTCAGCGACGTCATGCCGGCGATAGGTCACCATCACCGAGGATCGCGCCCGACTGAAGTTTCCCACACCACTGACCTTTACGCGGGGCAGGCGGCGTACCACGAGCTGGAACGTCCTGCCCAAGCACGCCCACCGCGTGCCTGGGCGGCCCATTGTGCGCCCTCCATGGCGCCGCCCTTGGCTGCTGGTGTCCGCCACCCTGCGTTCATCGGCTTTGTGTGGCGGTACGGCGCTCCTTCAGGGAATCGGCCGAGACCTCGACCGTGTGGGAATCCGGGTTGACGCTGTAGCGAATCGGCAGTTCCGGCGCCATGGGCCCCGACGTACGCGGGCCGCGCATCGAGGCGAGAAACGCCTTCAGCGGATGAGCCACTGCGTCATTGACGGCGGTGGGTTCAAAACCGCAGTGCGCCATGCAGTTGGCGCACTTCGGGTTACGTCCGGTGCCGTAGGAGTCCCATGCCGTTTCGTCCATCAACGCCCGAAAGCTGGGTGCATAACCCTCATCCACCAGCAGGTAGCATGGACGCTGCCAGCCAAATACATTGCGCGTGGGATTTCCCCACGGCGTACAGCTGTATTGCTGATTGCCGGCCAGAAAATCCAGGTATAGGGCGGAGTGGTTCAACGGCCACTTCTTGGCACGGCGTTTGAACACGTCGCGAAACAGATTCTTGGTGGCATGACGCTGGAGAAACACATCCTGACGCGGCGCATGTTCGTAGCTGAATCCCGGCGACACGGTAACGCCCTCGACCCCGAGGTCCGTCACGAAATCGAAAAACTCGGCGATTTCTTCCGCGGACTCCCCCTGGAAGAGCGTGCAATTCACGGTCACCCTGAACCCGCGCTGCAACGCCTCGCGGATGACCGGGATGACGCGGTCGAATACCCCTGGCTGACAGACGGACGCGTCGTGATGCTCGCGATTCCCGTCCAGGTGGATCGAGAATGTCAGATAGGGGGAAGGCTGGTAGTCGTCCATGCGCTTCTTCAGCAACAGCGCATTGGTACACAGATACACGAACTTGCGCCGTTCTATCATGCCGCGCACGATCTGCGGCATCTCCTTGTGCAGGAGTGGCTCGCCGCCGGCGATGGAAACCACCGGCGCCCCGCATTCATCGGCAGCATCCAGGCACTGGTCCACACTCAGACGGCGGTTGAGAATCTCGTCGGGGTAGTCGATCTTGCCGCAGCCCACGCACGCCAGATTGCAGCGGAACAACGGCTCGAGCATCAGCACCAGGGGATAGCGTGCCTGTCTCCTGATCTTGCGCGCCAGAATGTAACTGGCTATCCGCAGCTGCTGTCGCACCGGCACACCCATGCTCAAACACTCCCCTGGTTCGACATCGCGACGCTCCCCGAACGCTGGCATTTTTCCCGATAAGCTCTAGCGAGCGGCTCGGGAATGCGGAACGTCACGGTCTCGGGCTCGGATTCCATTTCAACCACATTGGTGACCCCCAATACGGCGAGCTTGTCCAGCACGCCCTGTACGAGTACTTCCGGCGTTGAGGCGCCCGCGGTTATGCCCACCCGCGACTGCCCGCGCAACCAGGCGGGGTCCAGATCCTCGGCGCTCTGCACCAAGAACGCCTTCACGCCCATCTGCTCTCCAACCTCGCGCAGTCGATTGGAATTTGAACTGTTGCGGGCGCCGACCACCAGCAGCACATCGACCCGGTCCGCGAGCCGGCGCACCGCGGTCTGCCGGTTCTGGGTGGCATAGCAGATATCGTCGCGCCGCGGACCCGTGATGGCAGGGAAACGCTCCTGCAGCGCGCCGATAATGCGCCGGGTATCATCCATGGACAAGGTAGTCTGGGTGACAAACGCCAGGCTGGCCGGCTCCCGTACCACCAGCCTCGCGACATCATCGACCGTCTCGACCAGGTAGATCTCGCCGCCGAAACTGCGGTCGTACTGGCCCAACGTACCGATCACCTCGGGATGCCCCGCGTGTCCTATGAGTATCACCTCGCGCCCTTCGCGGGCGTGACGCGCCACCTCCAGGTGCACCTTGGTGACCAGCGGGCAGGTTGCGTCGATGATGCGCAGATCGCGCTGCTCCGCCCGACCCATCACGTTGGCCGCCACCCCGTGAGCGCTGAACACGGTGGTGGCCCGGTCCGGCACCTGCTCCACCGAGTCGACGAACACTGCGCCGCGACTGCGCAGGTCTTCCACAACCCGTTCGTTGTGAACGATCTCGTGAACCACATAGACGGGTGGTCCGTACGCATCGAGCGCCCGCTCCACAATTTCGACAGCCCTGACTACTCCGGCGCAGAACCCGCGTGGCTTGGCGAGTATGGCTTCCATCCTTGTCTCCTTCGACCTACCGTGAACGCTGCGGGCTCATATGCCCGTCCTGCTGATGGAAAGTATAGACACTTGTTGGTATTTTTCGGTTCAACCATCACGGCGAATTGACTCCGGGTGCGTCAAGGGACTGACATCGCGTCGCGCCCGTCGGTCCAGACCCGCCGCTGCCCCTGAATCGGTCCCATACCTGAACGGGCGACCGCTGGTGCCCCCGCGTCTGAAGCCGGCCACTGGAAAAGTGGCGTTACGATGTTATGTTTTTAATAGAGCCACCATGCCACACTTCGGAAACCGGCAGGTAGCGCCGCGGATTGGAGTTCCCGCCAGCACCAATGATTTTTGACGGCTGCAGCCCCGTTCAGGGTGCATAACTGAACGCATCGGGGGTATTCGCGGTCAATTGCAATGATGTTGCGACATCACAGACCTGAGCCGCTCGGAGAGTATGTGGGACATGACGACCAGTGGACGGTATCCCTTGCTGGAACATGTCGACGACCCCCGGCATCTGCGGGGCCTGCCCCAGGCGCGCCTGCCAGAGTTGGCGGACCAGCTTCGGCAATTCCTCGTCGAGTCGGTGGCCGAAAGCGGCGGACACCTTGCGTCCGGCTTGGGCACCATAGAATTGACAATCGCTTTACATTATGTGTTCGACACTCCAAGGGAACGGCTGGTGTGGGACGTCGGCCACCAGACCTACCCCCACAAGATTCTCACCGGCCGCCGCGCCCGCATGCACAGCGTGCGCAAGCGGCACGGGCTTTCCGGGTTCCCCCGGCGCAACGAAAGCCCGTATGACGCTTTTGGCGTGGCTCACGCCGGCACCTCCATCAGCGCCGCGCTGGGGATGTTCCTGGGCGCACGCGCCACGGGTACGCCGCGCCGAGTGGTGGCAGTGATCGGCGACGGCGCATTGACCGCCGGCATGGCTCTGGAAGCGCTCAATCACGCGGGCGACCTGAGGTCGGATCTGCTGGTGATATTGAACGACAATGCCATGTCCATTTCGCCCAACGTGGGTGCACTGTCCCGCTACCTGACCAATCTGCTGTCCACCCGCTACTGGATGGCCGCCCGCCAGGGAGGCAAGCGCATCTTGAGCCGGATGCCACCGATGGAGGAATTCGCGCGCCGCGCCGAGGCCGCCGTCAAGAGCATGCTCACACCGGGGGCATTGTTCGAAGAACTCGGTTTTCAGTACTTCGGCCCCATCGACGGCCACGATGTCAACGGCCTGGTCAAGACCCTGAGGCACCTGCGGCCCGTCAACGGCCCCCGGCTGCTGCATGTGGTCACCCGCAAGGGCAAGGGGTATGCGCCCGCGGAAAGCGATCCGGTGACGTATCACGGAGTCTCCCCGTTCGACCCCCGGGTGGGCGTGCGTCCGCCGGCGAAGCCGAGCACGAAACCGCCCACCTACACCCAGGTGTTCGGCCGCTGGCTGTGCGACATGGCCGCCCGCGACCGGCGACTGGTGGCGATCACGCCCGCCATGCGGGAAGGCTCGGGACTGGTGGAATTTGCCCAGCGCTACCCGGACCGCTACTTCGACGTGAGCATCGCCGAGCAACACGCGCTGACGCTCGCCGCCGGACTTGCCTGCGAGGGCGTCAAACCGGTGGTCGCAATCTACTCCACATTTCTGCAGCGAGCCTACGACCAGCTGATCCACGACATCGCGCTGCAGAACCTGGATGTTCTGCTCGCCATCGATCGTGCCGGCCTGGTAGGCCCGGACGGACCCACTCACGCCGGCGTCTTCGATCTTTCCTATCTGCGCTGTGTGCCCAACCTCATCGTCATGGCTCCGTCGGATGAAAATGAGGCCCGCCAGATGCTGTACACGGGTTTTCTTCACCGCGGACCCGCTGCGGTGCGCTATCCCAGGGACGTGGGACTGGGCGTCACCCTCCGGGACAGGATGGCCGTGCTGCCGATCGGCCGCGCGGAGGTGCGCCGGCGCGGCCGATCAGTGGCTGTTCTCGCGTTCGGCACACTGCTCGCGGATGCCATGGACGCGGGGCGGGAACTTGATGCCACAGTCGTCAACATGCGATTCATCAGCCCGCTGGACGAAAATGCGATCTTGAACGCCGCCAGCGAGCACGAACTGCTCGTTACCATCGAAGACAACGTCGTCGCCGGCGGCGCCGGCAGCGCCGTCAACGAAGTGCTGGCCGCCCACCAAGTGCTGATACCCGTCATCAACGTGGGATTGCCCCGCAGATTCGTCGATCACGGCACGCGCGCAGAATTGCTCGCCGAGTGCGGACTCGATGCTGCCGGCATCGTACGGGCGGTACACAATCACTTCCGCCAGCCCCTGGAGCGCATACGGTACACGGGGACGGCACCATGACGACCAACGACAAAGACCCGGTCCTGTCGCTTCCTGCGGACGAGTCGGAAGCACTGGCGGGACTCGGCGATGCCGATCTGCAGCACCGGCTGCTGGCTGGGGTGTCGCGCACCTTCGCGCTCACTATTCCTCAATTGCCGGAGCCGCTGTGCCACGCGGTGTCCAACGCCTATCTGCTGTGCCGCATCGTGGACACCATCGAAGACGAACCCGCCCTGCCAACGGCGCACAAGCGGCGCTTCTGCGTGCAGTTTGCAGACACCGTGGCGGGCCGCCATTCACCGCAGGTGCTTGCGGACGAGTTGTGCCCGCTGCTGTCCGAGCAGACGTTGGCCGCCGAACACATGCTCGTGCGGCTGATTCCGCGCGTAGTCGGCATCACCCATCGGCTCACCGAGCGGCAGCGCCGACCTATCGAACGCTGCGTTGCGGTGATGGCCGACGGCATGGCGGAGTTTCAGGCGGGCGCCGGCCCCGAGGGCCTGAGCGATCTGCCGGCGCTCGATCGCTACTGCTACTACGTCGCCGGCGTGGTGGGAGAAATGCTTACGGAACTGTTTTGCGATTATTCGCCGGCCATCGCAGGCAAGGCGCGACGACCTGCTGCGCCTTGCCGTATCGTTCGGCCAGGGACTGCAGATGACGAACATCCTCAAGGACATCTGGGAAGACCGTGACCGGGGCGTGTGCTGGCTGCCCCGCGACGCGTTCGGGCCAACCGGTTTCGAGCCGGGCGAATTGGAACGCGGCGAGTATCGAGATGCTTTCGGGAACGGCCTGGCCAATCTGATCGGTATCGCACACGGCCATCTGAAAGACGCGCTGAGCTACTCGTTGATCATCCCCGCCCAAGAGGCGGGCATCCGCAATTTCTGCCTGTGGGCGGCGGGTATGGCCGTCCTCACCCTGCGACGAATCAACGAACGGCGGGATTTCCGCGCCGGCCGGGACGTGAAGATCTCCCGACGCAGCGTGCGCATCACCGTCGCCGCCCTGCGCTTGACTTGTGCCCGCAACAGCCTGGTACGGCTACTGTTCTTTTTGGCAGGAATCGGCCTGCCCGGGCGTTCCGAATGCAAACGCCTGCGCGCGCTGAACATGCCGCCGGGAACCTGAACTCACAATTCGAAACCCACTCCTAGACCGGAACGTTCGGTTTTGTGCTGCAACGATGGGCGGGACAGGCCCGGGATAGGGAGGAACCATGCAAGAAGCGTTAGACCGGACCGTCACGCGGCCCGCGTTCACCACGGGCGGCCTCGCCCAGCAACCGGGAACCGAGACCGCGTCCCTGGAGGCTGCGATCGACGCAGCCGCCGGGGAATTGATCCGCAACCAGAGCGAACGGGGCTACTGGTGCTTCGAGCTGGAGGCGGACTGCACCATCCCGTCCGAGTACATCCTGATGATGCACTACATGGACGAGGTCGGCGGGGAGGTCGAACAACGGCTGGTGCACTACCTGCGCGACCACCAGGGCGAAGACGGCGGTTGGCCGCTCTACCAAGGAGGCGAGGCGGACCTGAGCTGTTCGGTCAAGGCCTACTACGCGCTGAAACTCGCCGGCGACTCCCCGGACGCGCCGCACATGGAGCGAGCACGCCAGACCATCCTGGCCGCCGGCGGCGCGGCGCGGGCGAACGTCTTCACCCGCATCGCACTGGCTCTGTTTCAGCAGATTCCCTGGCGGGGCGTCCCTTTCATTCCCGTCGAGGTCATCCTGCTGCCCCGCTGGTTCCCTTTCCACCTCAGCAAGGTGTCTTACTGGTCGCGCACCGTCATGGTGCCCCTGCTGATCCTGTGCAGTCTCAAACCCCGCGCCCGCAACCCGCGGGGCGTCAACATCCGCGAGCTGTTCATCACTCCCCCGGAGCACGAGTCCGACTATTTTCCGGTACGCTCGCGCCTTAACCGGGTGTTCCTGACCCTCGACGGCCTCGGACGGAAGCTGGAGAAATTCATACCTCGGTGGATCCGTCGAAGGGCGCTGCGGCGGGCGGAAGCCTGGTTCACCGAGCGATTGAACGGCACCGGCGGTCTGGGCGCCATTTTCCCCGCCATGGTCAACGCCTATGAGGTCATGGACTGTCTGGGCTATCCCAAAGACCACCCGCACCGGGTAACCACCCGACAGGCCATCGACGATCTGCTGGTGCTGCGCGATCGGGACGGATATTGCCAACCCTGCGTTTCCCCGGTATGGGACACCGCTCTCGCCGCCCTGGCTCTGCAGGAAGCCGGCACCGATCGGGACGTCGAAGCCGTCGGCAAGGCTTTGGACTGGCTGCGCGACACACAGCTTCTCGACACGCCCGGGGACTGGCGCACCCGCCGCCCCGCCCTGCCCGGCGGCGGTTGGCCCTTTCAGTTTCGCAACGACTACTACCCGGATGTGGACGACACCAGCGCCGTAGCGTGGGCCATGGACCGCAGCGGCGACCCGCGCTACGACCTGGCCGTTCGCCGTGCCGCCCACTGGGTGGCAGGCATGCAGTCGTTGAACGGCGGGTTCGCCGCATTCGACGTCGACAACACCCACTATTACCTGAACGAGATACCGTTCGCCGATCACGGCGCGCTGCTGGACCCTCCGACTGCCGATGTCACCGCCCGCAGCCTGGCCCTGCTGGCCCGCGCGGACAGGCGCGCCGGGCGCTATCGCGATACACTGACGGCGGCGCTGGACTACCTGCGCCGCGAACAGGAGCCGGACGGATCATGGTTCGGGCGGTGGGGCACCAACTACATCTACGGCACCTGGTCGGTGCTGATCGCGCTGGAAGTGGCGGGCGTCTGCGCTCAGGACCCGGCGGTGCGCGGGGCGGTGCAGTGGCTCAAGAGCGTACAGCGTCCGGACGGCAGCTGGGGCGAAAGCAACCAGAGCTACTTCGATCCCCAACTGCGGGGACGGGCCGACGCCGGCACGCCCTTCCAGACCGCCTGGGCGCTGCTCGGACTGATGGCGGCGGGGGAAGCCGCCGCGCCGGAAGTGCGCCGAGGCATCGATTACCTGCTGAAAACCCAGGAAGCGGACAGCCTGTGGAGCGATCCGGCGTTCACGGCACCGGGCTTTCCCAGAGTGTTCTACTTGAAATACCACGGTTACAGTAAATACTTTCCACTATGGGCACTCGCGCGTTATCGGAATCTGACGGCCGACAGGCTCTGACTGTCGTCGGCTTGGTGGCCGCCTTGCCCGAAGAGTTGCGAATGCTCACCCGACATGCCCTGGTCCCAGGGAGCTGCGCACGGCTGAGCGAAGGCCTTTGGGTGTCGCTGTCGGGGATCGGACCCCAACGGGCGGTCGCCGCCGGCGAGCAGCTGTTGGCCAATGGCGCGACGGCGCTGGTCAGCTGGGGTAATGCAGGGGCCCTCGACGGCCGGCTGGCTGCGGGGGACCTGATGCTGCCCCGCCAGATCATCGGGTCCGACGGCAGTCTGTACTGGGCGGACAAGCGCTGGCACGGGCGGCTCTGCGAACGCCTGGCCGGCCGTTTCACGGTCCATACCGGCGCGCTGGCGCAAAGCCCGTGCCTGGTGGCGACACGTACCGAGAAACGCTCACTGCACAACAGGGTCCGCGCCATGGCCGTAGACATGGAAAGCGGCGCCCTGGCCCAGCTGGCGGCACGCAGGCGGGTGCCGTATCTCGCGGTGCGCGCGATCACCGACACCGCAGTGATGGGCATTCCGCGCAGCGTCGTGAACGCCATCGACGCCGCCGGGCGCGTGCGGCTGATGCGGCTGCTGGGCGGCATACTCATGCATCCCGGCGACCTGCGGGCGCTAGTGCATCTCGGCCGCAACTTCCGCGCCGCCCGTAGCACGCTGGCCCGTCTGGCCGCCGACAGCGCCGCCGATCTGCTGGCCTCCCACCCCAGAGCGCACTTATGAGTTCTTGCGCAACGGCACTGTCAGCCGTCAGGCACGCCCACCCCCTGCTGCCATGACCACGTTGGTCACGGGCGCGTCCGGCTTTGTGGGATCCGCCGTAGCCCGCGAATTGTTGCGTCGCGGACACCGCGTGCGCGCGCTGGTGCGGGCTACGTCCGATCGGCGCAATCTTTCCGGCCTGCCGGTGGAGACCGTGGTCGGCGATCTCACCGATCCGCCCTCCCTGGAACGGGCCCTGCACGGCTGCGAGGCTCTTTTTCACGTGGCCGCCGACTACCGCCTGTGGGCCCGCCACCCCGAGGCGCTGTATCGCACCAACGTGGACGGCACCGGCAACCTGATGGCTGCGGCGGCTCGCGCCGGGGTCGGCCGAATCGTCTACACCAGCAGCGTCGCAACCCTCGGACTGAACGCTGACGGTACCCCCGCCGACGAACAGACCCCGGTTACCCTGGACGACATGGTCGGCCACTACAAGCGATCCAAGTATCTCGCCGAGCAGCTCGTGCGGCGGCTGGTCCGGGAACAGGGTCTGCCGGTGGTGATCGTCAATCCCTCCACACCGGTGGGGCCCCGGGACATCCGCCCGACCCCCACCGGCCAGATGATCCGGGATGCCGCGGCCGGGCGCATGCCGGCCTACGTGGATACCGGGCTGAACATCGTCCATGTCGACGATGTCGCCGCCGGCCATTGGCTGGCCTTCGAACACGGCCGCATCGGCGAGCGCTACATCCTGGGAGGTGAAAACCTGAGCCTGCGCGCCATCCTGGCCGAAATCAGTTGCCTGACCGGACAACCGCCCCCCCGGTTGCGCCTGCCCCACGGACTGGTGCTGCCGGTGGCCTATCTCGCCGAGGGTTGGGCGCGGCTGCGCGGCTCGGACGACCCGCTGGTCACGGTAGACGGAGTACGCCTCGCCAGAAAGCACATGTTCTTCACCAGCGCGAAGGCGGAACGGGAATTGGACTATCGCCCCGGGCCGGCGGCGGCGGCGCTCCGGGATGCGGTGGACTGGTTCCGGGGCGAACACACGCTGGCTGCCGGCTCACCGGGCAGCCATCCCTGAACGGCCGCGCTGGCGGCTTTCTGAGGCTTTCTGATCTGCGTCAACGCCGGACGACGGCCCGCGGTACGGCTTGCGCCCGGCAGAAACGCCCGACCAGGGAGCGTCATGGACCGTCAGTGGGGACAATGAGTACGGACGGTGCGTCACATCCCACCCCCATTGCACGTACCCCGAGCACGGGTGGCGCACCGGACTGAAGCCCGGTGCCGTCGGACTGGCCCGGACCCTGCCGCCCGGACCGATCCCCATGCCCCCGCGCAGCAACGGGGCCGGGACACAGCCCGGCGGCACCCGGTGAACGCAATCGGGATATCGACCATGACCGGCATGCTGCCCATAGCGATGGCATGCAGCCTGCCGGGACCATTATCATAACCTGCCCGCGGATGTGTGCCCCGGCGAATGCGGGGCGGGCCGGTTCCATGAACAGCGCCGCAGCGCCGGCCACCGAGAATGATGGTTATACCATGCGTCCAGTCGAACCCTTCCTCCACCAGCCCCGGATTGCGTACTTCTCCATGGAAATCGCCATGCACGGCGACATTCCCACCTACAGCGGCGGCCTGGGGGTGCTGGCCGGGGACACGCTGCGCACGGCCGCCGATCTGGAACTGCCCCTGGTGGGGGTCACCCTGATCAGCCGCATGGGCTACTTTCGCCAGGAGATCGACCCCCAGGGCCGGCAGGTCGAACACCCCGACCCCTGGAGTCCCGATCAATGGGCCGTTCCCCTGGAGGCCAAGGTGGCGGTCCCCATCGGCGACCGCATGGTGTGGGTGCAGGCCTGGCTCTACGTTCTCACCGGCGGCACCGATTACACGGTGCCGGTGGTGCTGCTGGACACGGACTTGCCGGACAACAGTCCCGCAGACCGGGAGATCACCCATTATCTGTACGGCGACGGCGAAGAGTACCGGCTCAAACAGGAGATTGTGCTCGGCATCGGTGGCGCCCGCATGCTGCAGGCATTGGGCTTTCACATCCACACCTACCACATGAACGAGGGGCACTCCGCCCTGCTCGCCCTGGAACTGCTGCACCGCTTCGAGCGCAGCGCCGATACCGTGGCCCCGGGCGAATCCGTCTATGACATACCGGAGGTGCGCGAGCGCTGCCTGTTCACCACCCACACGCCGGTGGAAGCCGGGCATGACCAATTCAACTATCCGCTGGTGCACGCCCTGCTCGACGATCTGGTGGATATGAAGGATCTGCGCCAGCTGGCGGGCGCCGACCGGCTCAACATGACCCGCCTCGCGCTCAACCTGAGCGGCTATGTGAACGGAGTGGCCAAGCGCCATGCCGAAACCTCCAACGCGCTGTTTCCCGGCCATCGCGTCCACGCCATCACCAACGGCGTGCACCCTCCGACCTGGACCGCGCCCGGTTTTGCCCGGCTGTACGATGCCCGCCTTCCGGAATGGCGCCATGAGGCCGAGATCCTGCTGCGCGCCGACCAGATCCCGGACGATGAAATATGGGCGGCCCACCTTGCCGCCAAGCAGGCACTCATCGAAGCGGTCAAGCGACTGACCGGTGTGGAGCTTTCTCTGCAGTTGCCGATCATCGGCTTTGCTCGGCGCATGACTGCGTACAAGCGGCCCAACCTGCTGTTCGAAGACCTGGAGCGGCTGCGGCGCATGGCCGGCGAATACCCCTTCCAGATCGTGACCGCCGGCAAGGCCCATCCCAACGACGGGCCCGGCAAGGCGCTGATCGAGCAGATCCACGGCCGCATGGGGACCTTGCAGGACACCATTCCCTGCGCCTTCCTGCCCAACTACAACATGGCCCTGGCTCTGCTGCTGGTCTCAGGGTCGGACATGTGGCTCAACACCCCCCTGCGGCCGCTGGAAGCCTCCGGCACCAGCGGTATGAAGGCCGCGCTCAACGGCGTGCCCCATATCAGTGTGCTCGACGGCTGGTGGCTCGAAGGCTGTATGGAAGGGATAACAGGTTGGTCCATTGGCGATGACGACGGCGCCGAGAACGGCGGTGAGGACGGCAGCGCACTTTACGACAAGCTGGAAAATACCATCCTGCCCCTGTACTACCGTGATCGCGTCGGCTGGCTACGGGTCATGAAAGGCGCCATCGCAAAAAACGCCCCCTACTTCAACAGCCATCGCATGATGCGCCGCTACGCCGCAGACGCCTATATCCGCTGAGACGCCGGCGCGGGCGCACCCCCTATGGCGCCCGGGCGATCCACCGTCAGCGGATGGACCTGCACCGGCCGGAACGTGCAGGTCTCACCCGCGCAGACGCGCCGCTTGCACCGGCACCGTCCGACCCCGTCCACCAAGCCGGAGGGGGCCGGCAGGTTCACTGTCTGCAACGGAAAGTCCCGCCGGCGGCTATATAACGGCGCCGGCTTGCCATCACCCCGCCGTGCTGTTGTGCGCTGCGCCATGCATCGACATGGACGAGGCCGATTGCCCCTGCAACAGGGCCATTACCGCGCGGTCGACGATGGAGCGCCGCCTCGGCCGTGCATCACCCGCGCACGCCAAGAATCCGGCATCACACTGGTGGCAGCTCGCAAAAATAATCAGAAATTCCACCCATTCAGTCAGTTGGACATTCTCTTGCCAGCCGGCACTAAATTTGCAAGATGCCTGCCACCCCCTGCAAATGACGGAAATCCGGCGAGGTCTCATGAAACGACCCACCTCCATTGCCACTCTTCTGGCCGTCTTCGGCGCCTTCGCATCGCCCACCCACGCATCGCCCTTCGGCGATTCGGTTCCCATGGTACGCAAGGGTGCCGCCACCTTTTACGTGCAGGGGGACATCGGCGGTTACGGTAATGTCGAAATGCTGGTGGACACGGGCGCGGGCTACACGACCATCAACCAGGCGACACTGCAGGTTCTCCAGAAAAACGGCAACGCCGAGTACGTCAAGGAACTGACGGGCATCCTGGCCGACGGCTCCCGCCTCACGGTGCCCGTGTACCGAATCAAGACTCTCACGCTGGGCGCCAGTTGCACCCTGCACGACGTTGACGCGGCCGTTTTCCCGAAACGCACGCGCATGCTGTTGGGCCTGACGGCTCTGGAAAAGGCAGCGCCATTTGTCTTTTCCACCAACCCACCCAGCCTCGTGTTGAGCAACTGCACCGCATCCTGAGAACCCTGCCCGACCAGCGGTCGGCGCACCCACCGGCAACACCCTCCTCGGGGAAACCTACCCGCGTCCCGCGGCCCGCATTTGGTCTGCAAGACCGCGACTGTGGTCTATCATTATATTAGAGGAACGTTGCAGTTAACCCGTCACAAGGGACAAGGCAGCGGTTGTTCACCGGACGGAAACCCCACCGCAAGAGGGACCTGATCATGAATATCCAGCATCGCAATACCCACCACACTCATCTGCTCGCTGCTGCCACGGCCATGCTCTTCGCCTTCTGGCTGAGCCCCGCGGCTGCCGATCCCACCGGCTACCTTAGCGACTCAAGCGGAGCAGTCGTCCGCAACAACTTCGGGGAGTGCTGGCACACCAGCCAATGGACCGCCGCCACCGCGACCGCCGAATGCGAACCACATCTGGTAAGCGTGGCGGAACCGGAAACCGCACCCGAGGCGGCTATGGAACCGGTTATGCGAAAAATCAGTCTGTCGGCTGACGCTTACTTCGGTTTCGACAAGGCGGAGCTGAAGCCGCAGGGCAAGCAGAAACTGGACGAAATCGCGACGGCCTTGCGTAACTCCCACACCCCGTCCGTTGGCATCGTCGGCCACGCCGACCGCATCGGCTCGGCGGAATACAACCAGCAGTTGTCCATGCGACGCGCCCAGGCGGTCAAGGACTATCTCGTCCAACAGGGCGTTCCTGCTGACACCATCCAGGTATCGGCGGTGGGCTCGACCCAGCCGGCCGTGACCTGTGAAGGGAAACGCGGGCAGACCCTGATCGAGTGCCTGAGTCCCAATCGCCGCACGGACGTGGAATTCTCGGCTTTCGAACCGGTCCAGCCCAACGGGCAGACCCAGTAAGCAAGGAGGCTGGCGGCGGGACACCCTCCCGCCGCCGTATGGCAGTGTGTCAGGCGGGCTTCCCCGCTTCAATCGTGGCCGCCATGACGTAGTCTTCCACCCCGCGCCCCGGCGCCCAGTCCCGAATGAACTCCCGCGATTCGTCCTTGGGTTCAATGCGGATATCCCGGAAGCCGGCCACCGCCAGCATGACCTCCAGCTCGGCGATCTGTGAAGCGCCGGCCATGCAGCCGGCGTAAAGCGCCGGATCGGAACGCATCTCCTCCGGCAGTTCGGTGCTGGCCACCACGTCGGAGACAGCCAGCCGACCGCCCCTCTTCAGCACCCGAAAGACCTCCCTGAAGACCTGCGGCTTGTCCGGCGACAGGTTGATGACACAGTTGGACATGATCACATCCACACTGGCGTCCGCCACCGGCAGATGTTCTATCTCGCCAAGCCGGAACTCCACGTTGGTGAACCGGCCCGTGGCGGCATTCGCGCGGGCCTTGCTGACCATGGCGGGAGTCATGTCCACACCGATCACGTGCCCCTCCGGGCCGACTTCACGGGCCGCCAGAAAGGCATCGAAGCCGCCGCCACTGCCAAGGTCGAGCACGACATCCCCGGCTTTGAGGTTGGCGATCGCGCGGGGATTTCCACAGCCCAATCCCATGTCCGCGCCATCGGGAACGCTGGACAAGTCCTCATCGGTATACCCCAGGCGGGTGGAAATCAGTGCATTGATCTGGGCATCCGACGCCACACCGCAACAGCCCGACTCCACGCCGCAGCTCTCGCCCGCTTCGTCGGCCTGCGCCACCTTGGCGTAACTGTCTCGCACCTGCCCGCGAATGTGGTCTGCGCTGGTCTGCTTCATGGTGATGCTCCTCCGGCAGGGATTGGTTTGCGGGCTGGGTCCCGGTCTGGCACTTAAATAACAGCCCGCGACGCAATAGACAACGCCTGGCCACACTGAGTGCCACCCAACGGGCGGCCGATGCCCCGCGCGCATCGGGTCCGCGTCCAGCACCCCGACAAAGGGATGGCAATCAACGGCCTTCTCGTCGATAATGGATTTACTGTACCGGCGCCGCGAGCGGCCCAGACCACGCTCAGTCCCTAACGTGCCGGTCAAATACTACAGACCGTATCAGTGGGTGGCACTGCCCACTACGCCATGCGCCCATGGGAGGCCGCAGGAGATCCTGCTTTGATCGAGCATCGCTGGAATTTCCGTGTACCTGTACAGACCCGCGTCAACATCCGGCGTCGCTGGTTCCGGTCTACCACCGGGACCATCCGCGACATCAGCTTCGAAGGCATGTACGTCGAGACACTGAACGCTCCGGAGCTGATAAACAACACGGTCGAAGTCGCCATCCCGGTGACGAACCAATCCCGACGGACCGTCATCAAAGTCCCTGGACTGGTGGTGCGCAGCACGGACAACGGCATCGGCCTGTTGCTCGCGGACTACGACGACGAGATCTTTCAGCGACTGGCGGCGTTGCTCGCGCCGGCCCTCGATCAGCAGCGCTGATTCTCAGGCCCCCCGGCCGCCCGGGTATCTGACAGCATCGCTGCCCGTCGCGCTCCCTGCACCGGCCGCAGAGCGGCACACCCCACGCCCCCCAACGCGGACGGTTACCGGAAGCCAAAAAAGGCCGGGCGGAGGAGCCCGGCCAAGAGGTTGAGAGCGAGGATGCTCTCGGGGGGATCAGTCCGGTATCAGTACGGTATCGATCACGTGAATCACGCCGTTGCTGGCAAGCACGTCAGCTTTCACCACTTTGGCGCCGTTGACGGTGATCGCGCTGCCCTTGGCTATCGACAGGGAACCGCCTTCCACCGTGCGGGCCGAGTCGATCATCGCCACCTCCGACGCGGTCACCCGCCCCGGCACCACGTGGTAGGTCAGTACGCGGGTGAGCGCCGCCTTGTCCTTGAGCAAGGCGGCGAGTTGATCCGGCGGAATCTTTGCAAACGCTTCATCGGTGGGCGCGAATACGGTAAACGGTCCCGGCCCCTTCAGGGTCGATACCAGATCAGCCGCCTTCACCGCCGCCACCAGGGTGCTGAAGTTACCCGCCGACGCCGCGGTGTCGACAATGTCCTTGTGGCTCTTCGCATCGTGACTGCCATAGCTGCCGGCATAAGCCGTGTGCAGAACGCCCGCCAGCAGAACCACCAGAGCCGCGGCATAAAGCGCAAGTCCACCGCCCATCACACTCGTCTTCGAACTTCTCCTGTCCACTGTCTTCCTCCTGCGCATTGCGCATCCTTTTGGGGGGGTGCTGCAGTCGGGCGCCTGCAGCCATCACTGTCACTCACATGCCTCCCGGACAAACCTGCCACTCACTGCCTGGCGCCCTCCCTGGGAATTTGTCACCGGTGTTGCGATGTCCTTCACCCGAATTGCAACTCTCTTGCGTCCATGCTGTGTCTAGGACATTAGACGACATACATCGCCATGTCAACATCTTGTCCAATACATTGCTGTGGCATATAATATTGCCATTGTTTTACAGCAACCTACAGCGGGCCGCCCATGAATGCAGGAGCCGATGCACACCCGATCCAGGTCGTCGCGCGACGTACCGGCCTGACTGCCGACGTCATTCGTATCTGGGAACGCCGCTACGCGGCCGTCTCACCCGAGCGCACCGCCACCGGCCGCCGCCTTTACTCGAACGCGGACGTCGACCGGCTGCTGCTGCTGCGCCAGGCCACCGAAGCGGGCCGCCGAATCGGCGATGTCGCCGGCCTGTCCACGGAGAAATTGCGCGCGCTGGTGGCCGGCGACCGGCAAACGCCTGTGCCGACTGCCGGCCGTCGCGCCAGGCACGCCGACGGCGGAGCCGGGGGGTACCTGCAGTCGTGCCTGGAGGCCGTGGATCGGATGGATCCGGAAGCGCTTCAACGCACGCTGGACAATGCAGCGGTGTCGCTGACCCTGCCGGTCCTCTTGGATCAACTGATCACACCCATGTTGCGTCACATCGGGGAACACTGGCAGGCGGGCACCCTGCGTATCGGGCAGGAACACCTGGCCGCCTCGGTGACCCGCTCGTTTCTCGGCAGGCTGTCACGCACGAGCAACATGGACGGCACCGGACCCACCCTGGTCGTGACCACTCCCGTCGGCCAGAACCACGAACTCGGAGCACTGATGGCAGCCATTACCGCCGGTTCGGAGGGCTGGAACGTCGTGCACCTCAATCCCAACACCCCGGCGGACGAAATTGCCGCTTCCGCTCTTGCCACCAAGGCACGGGCGGTCGCTCTCAGCATGGTCTATCCGCCCGACGACCCACGCATTCAGGACGAGTTGCGCGCCCTGCGCCGCCATCTGCCCCCGGAGCTGAAACTGCTGGTGGGAGGCGCGGCAAGCGATGCCTACAAAAGTGTTCTGCAGGAAGTGGGGGCGGTAAGGCTCGAAACGCTCAGCGAGCTGCGTACCGAGCTCCAGACCCTGCGCAACGGGTAATCGGCGGGAGCGGGGCGCCGTCAGCGCCCTGATGAGTGCCAGACGTTCCTGCCTGTACGGGGCAGGAACACCGATTCGGCCACCTGGTCACAAGACCGGTCGACTTTGCACGGAGCAAGGCCAGACCGGCCCGCTAAAGCGCTGGGGCAATAGCGGTCCGGACGGCCCACTGCGTCGCCCGCAGGGACGGATGCCGGCGCGAAGACGCGATGTGCTTAAGCCGACCGGACCGGGTCAGATCTTGAAGTGACTCACCAGTCCCTGCAGGGTGCCGGCCAGTTCGGCCGTGTTGCGCCCGGCGTCCGACAACTGCTGGGCTCCGCCGGCCGTATCGTGCACGACACCCGAGATGTTGGTCACGTTCCGGTTGATCTCCTCGGCGACTGCCCCCTGTTCTTCAGTCGCACTGGCGATCTGGGTGTTCATGGTGGCGATTTCGCCCACGCTGGAAATGATGCCGTTGAGCGTCTTGCCGGCCTGCTCGGCCTGCTCGACGCTGGCCTGTGCTTTCGCACGACTCTTCTCCATCACCTGCACTGCGGTATGCGCACCACCCTGGAGACGCTCGATGATCTCCCGGATCTCTTCGGTGGACTGCTGGGTACGCGACGCGAGGGTGCGGACCTCGTCGGCCACCACGGCGAACCCACGCCCCTGTTCTCCGGCACGGGCCGCCTCGATGGCCGCATTCAGGGCGAGCAGATTGGTCTGCTCCGCGATGCCCCGGATCACGTCGAGGACCGTCCCGATATCGGCGCTGTCGCTCTCGACCTTGCTGATGGCGCTGGCCGCGGCCTCCACTTCCCGGGCAAGGCCGGTGATCGCGGAAACAGTACCCGAGACCACCTGCTGACCCTGCGCCGCCTCCGTGTCGGCCCGATTGGCCGCGTCCGCCGCCGCCACGGCATTGCGCGCTACTTCCTGGACGCTGGCTGTCATCTGATTCATGGCAGTTGCGATCTGGTCGATCTCGCTGCGCTGGGTTTGTACGCCAGCGCCGGTCTGTTCCGTGACGCGGTTCATCTGGTCGCTGGCAACCGCCAGTTGCTGGGTGGCGCCGGCCAACTCGGCGATCACTGAGCGGACCTTGTCGCTGAAGCTGTTGAACGCTCCCGACAGCCGGGCGATCTCATCCTTTCCTCGAACCTGCAGACGCCGAGTCAGGTCGCCGTCCCCGGAGGCTATGTCCTCCATCGCCACCATCACTTCACTCAACGGGCGGGTCACGGTCTGGCCGATCATCAGGGCTCCGGCCACTGCAAGCAGCACCCCGATCAGGGCCAGCACGACAACGAAGTGCTGCGTGGAGGCCATGCCGTTGATCAATGCCGTGCCGGTGTCCGTCTCCCGCGCCTGTAGATGTTCGGTGAGTTTGGCAACGTGGGATTCGGTGTCGGTGACCGCCTGGCCGAGGCCGGTGCGGATCAAATAGGCGTCGGTACGCCACTTCGCGCCGCCCTGGATGGAGCGCAGGGTCGCGAGATTGGCGATGAACTGCTTGCGCAGGCCCGCAATCTGATCAAGAGCGTCGGACTCGTCCAGGGTCAGCAGATCCCTGTAGCCTTGCAGCTTCTGGAGTTGCGTGCCGGTTTCCTGCAGGTACAGGTCGGTGTCCTTTAGGGAATTCTCGTTGCGGAATGCCAGATAGGCGCGAACGCCGTTCAGCACGTTGGCCCAGTTGTAGCGCAGATTCTCCAGATCCATCAGCAGGGGCTTGCGCTTGGCGGTGGCCTCCTCCTGCCCCTCCGACATCACCATCTGGCTCATCAGCTGCAACACCTGCTGGCTGAGCGGGTTGACGTGCTGACCCGCATAGGCCACGCCCGGAAAGTTCTTGAGGTCGTCTGTGGCCAGCTCAAGCATCCGGCCGCGATAGGATTCGAAGCGCTTCACGTCCTGGGCGATCACAGCGATGAGCTTGTCCGCGACGGCATCGCCCTTCACCACCGGCATGGCCCGCAGTCTCGCCAGCGTACTGTTCAGCCGCTTCAGCCCGTCGAGATAGCCCTGCTTGTGACCATCTTCCTTGCTCAGCAGAAAAAAGCCGAGCGAGGAGGTTGTGCTCTTCATATCACCGTCCAGCTGCTCGGCGGTCAGTACGGCCGGCTGCACCTGATCCACCAGCCAAGCCACCCGGTTGCGGCTGTGGGACATGCTCAGGGCGGCACTGATCGCAACCGCACCCAGCGTTGCCAGCAGAACCGCGAACCCTGTCCAGACCTTTTGTTTAATTGTGAGGCTGTACATGAGCTGCTTCACGGACGTGGACCCTCCTCAACCGACCGGCCGGCGACCAGCGCCGGCACACTGTGCCCTTTATCACACCATTAACTCGGCGCCGCAGATCATAAACTTTAGCGAGCGTCCGGTCGGCGCGTTGGGGGCATGCCCAATGGCCGGGAATTATTTGGTACGATTTCTGCTGGATACCTCCTACGGTCGCTTGGCGACGTAAACACCGAGGCATCAGGCAGAACATGGTTAACAGGTTGTTTGCAGTTGTATTCTTATGCCTCCTGAGCGTCGATGCCCGGGCGGCGGGAGACGCTTGGCTGCGTATCGACACCCGCACCGATACGCTGGCGGTTATCCAGCACGGCCAGATCGTCGAAAAATTGACAGGCATTGCCATCGGCCGTGGGGGTGTCACCCGCAACCGGTTAAGGGGTGACGAACGCACCCCTTTAGGTCAATTCCGGATCGGATGGATCAACGACAGCAGCCCGTTCCATCGGTTCTACGGGCTGGACTATCCCAATCGAAACTATGCGCAGCGGGCATACCGGGACGGATTGATCAGCCGCACCACCTTCGAGCGTATCGTGCGGGCGCTGCGCGACCACTCCATTCCCCCTCAGAACACCCCGCTTGGAGGCTATGTGGGCATACACGGTCTGGGGCACGCCAGTGTGCGTATCCATCGGCTTTTCAACTGGACCCGTGGCTGCGTCGCCCTGACGAACGGACAGATCGACCGCCTCGCTTCCTGGATAGTAGTTGGTACAAAAGTGGTGATAGAATAAATCTAGCGTGCCTTCGAAGACTAATAGGTCCGGCTCCGCGGGCGCGTCTCTATAGGAGCGTTTTGCAAAGGGAGTGAAGCGATGAAAACCAAGAGCGGTAAACTCGTTGCGCTGGCGGCGGTGGTCGGCATCATGGGCCTGAGCGGTTGCGCGTCCACGTCGGAACTGCAGAAGGTCCAGGCGATGGCGCAGCAGGCCCAGCAGTCGGCTGACGAGGCCATGAGTACGGCCAAACAGGCTCAATCGACGGCCGATCAGGCCGCCAAGTCTGCCGACGAGGCCAACCAATGCTGTAAGAACACCAACGAAAAGATCGACCGGATGTTCAAGAAGTCCATGTTGAAGTAGGACCCCGGCCGAACGATAACAACCAAATCGGAATGCAGCGCCGCAGAAGACACCCCGCTCCGGCGGGGTGTCGCCCTTGGGCAGCCGCTCAGGGCCGCGGCGTGTCCACCGATGCCTCCCGGGTACCGACCGTCACATCCACAGGCAAGCCCCGTGGATGGGCGAGCTCATCATGGACATCGGTCCAGTCGACGTTGTAGATATCGCGTCCGGGTACTCTGGCAGCCTCTTTGCGCACCATGTCCCGCACTGACTGCAGCCGGCGCGCCAGGGTGACATCCTTTGCCCGGTCCGGATATGCCTCCACATAAACCCGCTCACGGTCCCAACCCACCTGCTCGGGCCGGTTGATAATCCGCACCGGCGTGTCCACGGGCACCTCCTTGAACAGCGTCTCGATATTCTCCGGATAGAGCCGTATGCAGCCGTGGGAGACGCGCATACCGACGCCAAAGGGCTTGTTGGTGCCGTGGATCAGGTATCCGGGCAACCCCAGCTGCAGGGCGAACAGTCCCAGCGGGTTGCCCGGCCCGCCCGGCACCACCGGCGGCAGGGACGGCTCCCCCATCTGCTCATGCTCTTTGCGTATGGAAGCGGGTGGCGTCCAGCTGGGATTCTTGATCTTGGCGAGCACCCGGGTGGTCGCCAGCGGCGTTTGCCAGTTGCCGCGCCCGATGCTCACCGGAAAGGTGATGACCTTGCCCGTTTCCCCGGGCTTGGGCTTGGGAAAATAGAACAGCCGCATTTCGGCGACGTTCACCACGATGCCTTCCCAGGGTTTGGGCAGAATATAGCGGGTAGGGATCACCACCCGGGTACCGGCGCCCGGCAGCCACATATCCACACCCGGGTTCGCAAGCTGAATTTCGTCATAGCCGACGTCATAACGACGCGCGATGTCCAGCAATGTGTCCTGCTGGCGGGCCGTCACCATCTGTACATGACCGACCAGATCGTCACCGGGCGGCGGCAGGTTGAAACTCAACGCCCTCGCCGAGGGCGCCCAGATGACGGCGGCCGCCAGCATTGCACCGATGGTGGCCTCGCCCGTCCACCGGCGCAGCCGCCCGAAAATAGCTGACTTCATGGGAATGAATGTCCTCGCAGCCGGCCCGCCGACGCACCCAGGGGCCGCGCGCGGGTCCGGAAATTCGTCACGGGCACAACCGCCCGCGAAACGCCGGATGATCAGTGTGACCGGCATGGCCACGGCAAGGTTCAACGGGTCTGGAGCCTCACCTGGTGGGTTGAACGAAACGGGAGGCGAACGGCAACCGCACTGCTACGATAATACCAGAAGCCCGCCTGCCTGGAAGGCCTCAAGGCGATCGTTGCTCGCACCGGCTTCCGCCCTCGCGCCTGGTGTGGCCCCCGCGCATTGCCGTGCCGCACCCACCCCTCCCCTGCCGACCGGGATTGTCGGCAACACGACGCCCATGTCCACCCACCGGGGGCGGTCACGACCACGCCCTGTCGGTGGCATCAGGACCGCGACTGCGCTATCGTCTCGCGGCAACAACCCGGTACACGCCTTCTCCGCCTGCGCTGACGCGGCCCGGGGTTGCACAATCCCAGGCCGCGCCCACCGACGGATCACCGCTCGCTCAGGGCTGCGGCAGGCAGTCCGCCCCGTTGTCAGGACGGTGCGCAACTATGTCCTGAACATGAACGTCAACGAATGGTTGAAACAGACCGGCACGCGCTCGACCCGGCCGTTGCGCGCCGCCGTGGGATTGGGAACGGGCGGCGGCCTGCTGCTGCTCGTGCAGGCCTGGCTGCTGGCCCGCATTGTCGACGCTGTTGTGTTCCGCGACCAGCCCCTGTCCGCCGTAATGCCGGTGATGTGGTCTCTGCTCGCGGTATTTGCGGTGCGGGCGGCCATGGCCTGGCTGGTGGAATGGGTTGCGTTCCGTGCGGCCGCACACATCAAGCTCGACGTGCGCAGACAACTGATGGAGCACCTTCTCGCCATCGGTCCGGTGCGCCTGATCGGGGAGCACAGCGGCGAGCTGGCCACCACGGTCACCGACGGCGTGGAAGCCCTGGAGGCCTACTACTCCCGTTTTCTGCCGCAGATGTCCCTGGCCGTGCTGGTGCCTCTGGCGATCCTTGCAGCGGTGTTTCCCCTTGACTGGATCTCGGGCCTCGTACTGCTGGTCACCGCACCGGTGATCCCGCTGATGATGATCCTCATCGGCAAGGGCGCGGAAGCGCTGAACCAGCGCCAGTGGCGCCAGCTGGCCCGACTCAGCGCCCACTTTCTGGATGCACTGCAGGGACTCACGACTCTCAAGCTGTTCAATGCCAGCCGGCGCGAGGCCGCTGTGGTGGCCCGCCTCTCCGACGACTACCGCAAGAGCACCATGGCGGTGCTGCGGATCGCATTTCTATCGTCGCTGGCACTGGAATTTCTGGCCACGGTCAGCATCGCATTGGTAGCGGTGCTGATCGGCTTCCGACTGTTGTGGGGAGAACTTGATTTCCAGTCCGGCTTCCTGATATTGCTGCTGGCACCGGAATTCTACCTGCCTCTGCGCAACCTCGGAACGCATTATCACGCCCGCATGGATGCGATCGGCGCCGCCGAACGCATGATGGAACTGCTGGAAACGCCGCCGGCGCCGCGCACGCAGGGCAGCCTCCGATTGCCACCGACGCGCCACCTCCATATTCAGGTGAGTGATGTGCGGTTCGCCTACCAGGCGGACCGTCCCGCTCTGATCGACATCTCCTTCGAGCTCGAGCACGGCGAACGTGTCGCCCTGGTGGGCCCTTCCGGCGCGGGCAAGACCACCGTGGCCACCCTGCTGCTTGGATTCATCCAGCCTTCCGCCGGGCAGGTACTGGTCAACGGCCGGGCGCTGCACGAACTGGATCCGCAGGACTGGCTACGCCATGTGGCATGGGTACCGCAGAGCCCCCGCATGTTCCACGCATCGGTCCTGGACAACATCCGCCTGGGCCGGCCGGACACGCCGCCGGATGCGGTCCGCGAAGCGGCCCGGCTTGCGCTGGCCGAGGAATTCATCGAAAGCCTGCCGCACGGCTTCGACACCCTGGTGGGCGAAGGCGGCCAGGGCCTGTCCGGCGGCCAGGCACAGCGCCTCGCGTTGGCCCGTGCATTTCTCAAGGATGCCCCGCTGGTGCTGCTGGACGAACCCAGCGCCAACCTGGACATGGAAAGTGAACAGCTGCTCAGCGCCGCCATCGAGCGTTTGGCAAAGGACCGCACCACGGTCACCATCGCGCACCGCCTGAACACCGTGCGCCGCGCGGACCGTATCCTGGTGCTCGAGCACGGACGCCTCGTCGAAACCGGAACCCACCGGGAACTGCTCGGCCGTCCAGGGCTGTACCGGCGACTGGTGCACAGCTACGGGGAGGCCGGATGAAGACGCTGCTGCGCCTGACCCGCCTGTTCCTGCCCTACTGGCGCTGGATGGGCCTCGGCGCCCTGATCTCGCTGCTGGTGGTCCTTGCCAACATGGCGCTGCTCGGCGTCGCCGGCTGGTTCATTGCCGCCATGGCCGCCGCCGGCGCCGCCGGCGCCACCATGAACTACTTCACCCCGGCCGCCGCCATCCGCGCGTTCGCCATCGCGCGCACCGGCGGACGCTATCTTGAACGGCTGGTGACCCATGAGGCGACCTTGCGGTTTCTGTCCGGGCTGCGGGTGTGGTTCTACGAACATGTCGAACCATTGGCTCCGGCAGGGTTGCAGCACTACCGGGGGGGCGATCTGCTCAGCCGCATGGGAGCCGACATCGACGCCCTGGACAACCTGTACCTGCGCACCCTGGTGCCGATGGCGGTGGCAGCGTCAACGGCGCTGCTTACCTTTGCGTTCCTGAGCCTCTACAGCGTGCCCATGGCGGTGATCGATCTGCTTTTCCTGGTCCTGGCCGGGGCTGCCGTGCCCCTGCTCATGCAACGGTTGGGAAACCAGCCCGGCGCCCGCATGGCCGAAGGCGCGGCGCAGCTGCGGTTGGCGGTCGTGGACGGCGTGCAAGGCATGGCCGAACTGGTGGTGTTCGGCGCGGCCGAAACCCAACTGCGCCAGGCCGACCGCCTCAGTCGGGAACTGGTCGCCGATCAGGACCGCATGAGCCGGGTCGCCGGCTTCGCGTCCGCCATGCTCGGCTTGCTGACCAATCTTGCCGTGTGGCTGGCCACCCTTGTAGGAATCGTGCTGGTACACCGCAACCAAGTCGCGGCCGTCGACCTGCCCATGTTCGCCCTGGTGGTCATGGGCAGCTTCGAAAGCGTAGCGGCACTGCCCCAGGCCTATCAGTATCTGGGACACACGTTGGCCGCAGCGCGCCGCATTTTTGCAGTGATCGACACCCCGCCCCCCATAGCCGACCCCGTGGGCCCGTCCCCCCAAGCCGATGACTGGGGGGTGCAGTTCAAGGACGTGCAGTTTCGCTACCAGGACAACGGCCCGTGGGTGCTGCAAGCAGTCGACCTGGACATACCCGCAGAACGGCATATCGCCGTGGTCGGCCCCACGGGTTCCGGCAAGAGCAGCCTGGTCAATTTGCTGCTGCGCTTCTGGGACTGCCAGCAGGGCGAGATTCGCCTGGGCGGCCACCCGCTGCGTGATTACCTCGCCGAGGACATTCGCCGAATGATCAGCGTGGTGCCCCAGCGCATGCACCTGTTCAACGCCACTGTCCGGGAAAACCTGCTGCTGGCCAACCCGAAGGCGAACGACGCCCAACTGGCCGCCGCCGCCTCGGCGGCGCATATCCATGAACATATAATCGCCCTCCCCGAGGGCTACGACAGCTTTGTGGGAGAAGCGGGGCTGAAACTGTCAGGCGGTCAGGCCCGCCGGCTGGCAATCGCCCGGGCGCTGCTCAAGGATGCGCCGATCATGATCCTGGACGAGCCCACCGAAGGGCTGGACGCCGCCACCGAACGGGAGGTCATGGACAGCCTGCTCACCGCCGCCCGCGGTCGTACCCTGGTACTGATCACACACCGGTTGAGCGGGCTCGAACGCATGGACGAAATCGTGGTGATGGACAAGGGCCGCACCGTCGAGCGCGGCACCCACCGGGCGCTGATGGCGGCGAACTCCCGCTATCGCCAGATGCACGAGGTTCTATCACCTCCGAAGGAGTGACGAGGCCGGTCCGCCCCCGTCGCCGGCCGAGCCGCCGGGACACGGAATCGGCGCTGGCGCCGCCGACCCGGCAACCCGGTCAACGACACCAAACGCCCGCGCCGCACACGACACTACTTCAGCGACGTTGCTGTCGCAGTTCTTCCTGGGTATCCAACAGGGCGCCGCCGGCAGCCGAGATGAGTACGATCATCACGGTACCCAGCACCCACGCGAAGTACCATGCCCCCTTCTCGCCCAGCAGAATGACCAGGAACAGCACGACCAGGGAGACGACGACGTATAAGAACAAACGCAGGATAATCATGCCAATCGACCTCTAATAGGCGTGGTCGTTGTTCTCGACATGCGCCGGCGTCACCTTGCCGCGCATGACCCAGAACGCCCAACTGGTATAGGTGATCACGATCGGCACGAACACGATCGTCCAACCGAGCATCCACAGCAGCGTCATCTGACTGGATGAAGCGTCCCACACCGTCAGGCTCTGGGAGGGATTGCTGCTGGATGGCATCATGAACGGGAACATGGCCGCGCCCACGGTGCCGATGGTGCCGAGCCAGCCCAGAGCCCCCAGCCACCAGGCGAAATGGGACCAACCGCGGCGCAACGCCCAGACACCGATCAGCACCGCCACATAGGCCAGCGCGGGCACCAGCCAGAGCGCTGGATGGGCGCTGAAATTGTGCAGCCACGCGCCCTGCACCACTTCGACCGTCTTGTGCAGCGGGATCGCGGGTCCGGCGGGCGCATCGCCGGCGGTGATCACGTAGCCCGGCAGGCGCGCCACCCACAGTCCGCCGATGGTGAACAGCGCCAGCGCGGTCAGGCCCGACCAGGTGGCGAGCCTGCGGGCCCGTTCCCAGATGGCGCCTTCACCGCGATTCATCACCATGGTCGACCCCTGATACAGAGCCAGCGCCAGGGAGGTCAGACCGCAGAGGATCGCGAACGGATTGAACAGATAAATGAAGCTGCCGGTATACCAGGAGGTCATGTCCCAGTCGAAGTGAAACGGGACCCCTTTGAGCATGTTCCCCATAGCGGCGCCGAAAATCACCATCGGCAGGGCACCGCTCAGCAACAGCCCCCAGTCCCACACACTGCGCCAGGTTTTGGACGGCATCTTGCTGCGGTACTCGAACCCCAGGGGCCGGACGATCATGCTCCACAGCAGCAGCAGCATGACCACATACAGCCCCGAGAAGGCGGTGGCATAGATGGTCGGCCAGGCGGCAAATACGGCGCCTCCGCCCAGGATGAACCACACCTGATTTCCGTCCCAGTGCGGACCGATCATGTTCAACACCGCCCGGCGTTCCCCGTCGGTACGCCCGAAGTAACGCAGCCCGGCGCCTATACCCATGTCCATGCCGACCATCACGGCGAGCCCGATCAGCAGCACACCCAGGAGCAGCCACCAGACGATTTTGAGGATTGCATACAACTCCATGGCTCTTTCCCCTTGTGCGACTCAGTGTGCCGATCCGGCCAGCGCCGGCCCGCCGACGTTCTGCTCCACCGCAGGTCCGTGATCGTCCGGCCCCTTGCGTATGAACTTCAGCATCAGGTAGACCTCCACCACAATGAACGCCGAGTAGATCAGGACGAACCCGGTCAGCGAGAACACCATGTAGGCGACGCTGTGGGTGGACGCCGAAATCCAGGTGGGCAGCACGCCATACACCGTCCAGGGTTGACGGCCCATTTCCGCGACCAGCCAGCCCACCTCGCAGGCGATATAGGGCACGGGAATGAACCAGGGCGCCATCTTCAACAGCCAGCGTCTGTCCTGCACCCGGTTGTTCAGGGAACAGAAGGTCGCCAGACCCAGATAGAACAACATGGCAAAGCCGGCCAGCACCATGATCCGGAACGACCAGAAAATGATCGGCACGTCGGGAATCACGTCACGGGCCGCCTTTTCGTAATCCGCCGGCGTCGCCTTGGTCAGATCCGGCGAATAGCGCTGCAGCAGCAGGGCGTAGCCCATGTCCTTCTCGTGGGCCTTGAACTGGTCCATGGCCACCTTGTCCTCGGGGTGCTTGCTGAGCGTTTTCAAAGCCAGCACCGCCGGAATACCGTTGGCCATGCGGACCTTCGCCTGCCGCTTGATCTCGTCGGCGCCCGGTATCACCGTATCCATGGTATGGGTCACCAACGGCGTCAGCAGCTTGGGGATCTGAAGCTCGTACAGATTGCGCTGCTGCTTATCGGATGGAACGGCTATCAGGTTGAACCCCGCCGGCGGCTTTTCGGTCTTCCAGAGCCCCTCCATGGCCACCAGTTTGGCAGGCTGCGCGCTGCCGTCGATGAACCCCAGGGCATCGCCGAGGCTGATCACTCCGATGCTGGAGAACACCCCAAACAGCACCGCCATGCGGAACGAGCGCTTGGCAAGCTCCATATGGCGCTTGTGCAACATGTACCAGCCGCTGATGCCCGCCACGAAGATGGCAGCGGTGACATAGCCGGCGATGCTGGTATGCACGAACTTCGCCTGCGCGTCGTGGTTGAAGATCAGATCGGTAAAGCTGGTCAGTTGCATGCGCATGGTCACCGGGTCGAAACTCGCCCCGTGGGGCGCCTGCATGAATCCGTTGGCGACCAGGATCCACAGAGCCGACAAATTCGATCCCAAAGCAACCATGTAGGTGACCAGCAGATGCTTGCCGCGGCTCATGCGGTCCCACCCGAACAGCATCAGGCCGACGAAGGTCGACTCCAGGAAGAAGGCCATCAAGCCTTCGATGGCCAACGGCGCTCCGAACACGTCACCCACGAAGCGCGAGTACTGGGACCAGTTGGTGCCGAACTCGAACTCCATGGTAAGACCGGTCGCCACGCCCAGCGCGAAGTTGATGGCGAACAGCTTGCCCCAGAACAGCGCCATGTCCTTGTAGATCTTCCGGCCGGTGGTGACATACACCGTCTCCATTGCCGCCAGCATGAAGCTCATCCCGAGGGTCAACGGCACGAACAGAAAGTGATAGAGCGCAGTCGCCGCAAACTGCCAACGCGACAGGTCCACTACGGTCTGAAGATCATGCATGATGGAGAGCCTCCACATTGAAGGACTTTTGCACCCGCCGCGACGCGGTGGGCGGTCCGGCTACGCGCGTATCGCCAGCGGAGTCCGGGGACCGCAGAGAGGTCGACAAATCCCCTGTGAGTCGCCCTTCCGGGCGGCGTTCATCCTGCATATGAGCACCTCGATGCCTTCGTTTAACTCGAAACCCTAGATCGCCTGCCGCTTCCCCACGGATGCCAGCCCTGTCCAGCCCCGATTCGCTGCGGCAAACCCGAATCGCACCGGAACCGCGGACAGCAACTCAAAAACGTGCGAAACAGGCGCTGCCGGCCGGATCGGAAAGACACCGGCAAGCCCATCGGACACCGAGCTTCCTGCACCGGTATGCGGTAAGCGGATCCACCCGCGCGTCCAGTAGGGACAGCACACGATCGGACGGCGCAAAGTGGTCCGGTCGAGACAAGTCCGGGCGTTTCACGCCAACCCACCCGGTGTGTTGGCGTTGCGGCCATGCAGTGCGGGGGCGACGGCTGCGCAATACCGAAGGCGCGATACCCGATCGCGGCGCCGAGATCCGTCGCGCTTCGGCATATGCCGCGGCCGGGCGTGCCGGGTGCGGGTGGACGCCGGATTTGACGCGCCATCAACGTGCGTATACACGGCGCCGTCGCGGCAAGCGGGGGGAGTATCTCCAACCCGCCTCCGTGTGACCATGACCTGGATCAATTGAAACCCCCATGCCAAGTGCGGAATGATTCCACTCACGCTCGCTGCCCGTGCGAAGGGTTTGACCCCATGCTGCCAGATAGGGTAGACGTTCTTTTCACACCCGGCGCGCCCCCATGGAAAGGGAACGTCAATTCCGCGTCAGGAGCACCGCCGTTGCTGTTCGACCGCTGTGCACCGATGCCTGATCGCATCTGCTCGCAGCGGAGGGAGAGCAGAGGCGGTAGGCGTCCGCATCATTATTCCTTGAGAGTGTTTGGTAGGCGTTGCGTTCCCCGTCCCCAGCCACCACGGGGAGCGGCGTGACGGGGCATCGTCGCGCCCAAATACCTGTTGAATCCGCGCGCCGCACGGAGTCAACTGAAATTCTCACCGGGCCGCATGACTGACGCTGACGTGGCCTTCAATAACGACAGGGAGGACATCGCCATGAACTACCCCACGGCACTGGTCGCGGCAGCGGCCATCGTTTCCGGCACACTGCTCGCTTCGGCCCGGGCCCCATCGGCCGAAAGCGGAAATCGGCCGGCGGACACGAAACCCCACTACCAGATAGTCAGCGGCGACAAGAACAGCGCCTGGCGGGTGGATACCCGCAGCGGGCAAGTCGCATGGTGTCTGGCCACCGGTCCCGGCTATCAGGTGCGCTGCTACGGCCGCACCGGGGAACTGCCAAGCGCCCGCTACTGACCGGGAGGCGCCCGGCCAGTGGTTCGGCCCCACTGCTCGCGCACCCACGGGCAGGCTCCCAGCCTGTCCGTTCAGATCCGACGACGCGCCCAACAGCATCGGAGACAACCCCGTTCCGCAACAGACCCACCTGGGTCAGCATATTCCTACAAGGAACGCCGGCGACGACCCATATCGCCGACTGCAGGCGGCCTCTATACTGCAAAGGAACGGCCCGAGGAGATCGTGACGTGGACGTTTGCCGCGGCAATGAATGGACGCTGAGAAAGGAGATCCAGGACCTGGACCGGCTGGCGACGCGCGCGGCACAGCACGCCGAGGAACCGCGCCATCTCTGGGCTGCCTACCTGTTCAAACTCAGCGTTGCACTCAAACGTCAGGAATTGGCCGCCGTGCGACGGCGCAGCGGCGGGGACTGAGCCCCGCTTCGACGCCGCCGTCTGCCGCGGACCACCGCAGGCAGTCCCCATCACCCGCCCTCCGGGCTTTCTCGCATGGCCCGTCAACACAGCAACCCATCCATGCAGACCCCACCCGACGGCCGGGCTGGTCGAACCCCGCACCGTGGTGACCTACACTGAGTACGTCCGCGGACACATCCCGCCAATCCGGCGCAGCATAATGTTAAGTCTGAGTTAATTCTCTCGGCCGTGCGACAGTTTGCGGCGCGCGCTTGGCGGCGCCGTTGTCCGCTCGCCGTTGCGAAGCAAAATCCGGCCCCTCTGTGAATTGACGCAGCGGTTTGCATATTAGACAACCCTAATACACCATGTAGGCATTCGCGCACCGTTGGCACCGGAAGGGAGCAAGAGCCCACCATCATGAGACACGATTCCATCGCCAGCACCGCCGCAGCAACCCTGTTGGTCGCTTCCGGACTCCTGGCTGCCTCGCCGGCCGCGGCGGCAGGCACCGCGCTCACTCCGCTGCAAGCCTACCGGATGGCCTTGCAGCAGACGCCTCAGATGATCAAGAGCCGCGCGCAAATCGCGCAGGCCAGGGGCGCCGTACGCGCCGCGAAAGGCCACCTGCTGCCGGACCTGAGCCTCTCGCTGACCGGCAGCGGAAGCGACAATCCGCTCAACGTCCTGGGCATGAAGCTGCAGCAGCAGGGCGCCACCTTCAACGACTTCGGCGCCGGGCAATTCCTGCAGGGCATCCAGCAGAACAACCCCGCCGTCGTCTACGACGCACCGGCAAACCTCAACGATCCCGGCTGGTACTCCAATTACCAGACCAAGCTGGCTGTGACCATACCGATCTACAACGGCGGTCAGGTCCGGGGCGGTCTGCACGAAGCCGAAGCCATGCTTGCCGCCGCGCGCCGGGGCGAGTCCATGGCGCGCCAACAGCTGCTGTTCCAGGTGGTGCGCCAATATGAGGGCGTGGGCGCCGCCCACGCCTACGTGAAAGTCGCCAACCAGGGTATCGATGCGGCGCAATCCTATGTCGATCTCACCGCCAGGCTGTTCAAGCGCGGTGTCGTCGCCAAGACCGACGTCCTGCAGGCAAAGGTGCGCCAGGGCGATGCACGCCTCGCACTGGCCAAGGCAACAAAACAGTTGGCGTTGAACCGGGAGGCGCTGCGCATTCTGACCGGATGGCCGGATAATCGGGCGCTGGACCTGGCGTCCGACACCATGCGGATCGACCTGCCACGGGACAGCAACGTCACGCAACTGCAGGCCGAAGCGGCAAGCACCAACCCCGGTCTGCAGGCGCTGGGCTCGAAGGTGCAGGCCGCCCAGGCCGGCGTCACCCAGGCCCGCGCCGGCTACCTGCCCCACTTCAACGTGATGATGGCCCGCGAATGGAACGACAGAAGCGTGAGCCTCGCCCACCCGTCCTACACGGTGGCCGGCGTGCTCACCTGGAACCTGTTCGACTTCGGATCGCGCGGCGGCGCCCTGGACCGGGCTCAGGCCAAGGTGATCCAGCGCCAGGCGGAACTGCGTCAGGCCCGGGACAAGCTGCGCCTGCAAGTGGAAGAAGCACGCCAGGACGTGCACCTGGCGGCGACCCGCATCGAGGTCAAGCAAGCCGCGGTTCACGAAGCGGCCGAGGCTGCCCGGCTGGCGAAGCTGCGCTACGCACAGGGCATTTCGACCTTCACCGAGCTGCTGGGCGCGCAAACCGAACTGGACAAGGCTCGAGCCGACCTGGTCGCCGCCCGCTATCAGGATGTCATGGCGCGAGCCGGTCTGCTGCTTGCCATGGGCCGCCTCGAGCCGACCGCCATACACTCGGCCGCAACCGACAGCCAGCCGTGAGGAAATTCGTCATGTGGAAGCGTCTCGTCATTGCGGGCATGGCACTGGCCGGGCTGTTCCCGGCCGGCGCCAGTGCCGCCGCGACCGTAAAGGCCCAAGTGGTGGCGATCAAACGCCAGAGCATAGCGATCTATGCCAGTTATCCCGGCACCGTGATTCCAGCCGAGTATGTGCAGGTCGCCTCCCGCATGAGCGGCTACGTACAGGACATCAAGGTCCACGAAGGACAGTCGGTGCAAAAGGGCGACCTGCTGCTCACGGTCAACCCGGTCGAAGTCGCCGCCGGCGTACGCCAGGCCAAGGCACAACTCGCCAAGGCAGGCTCCGCTTTGCACACCGCCAAGCAGAACTACGATCGCTTCACCGCCCTGTACAAGGAAGGCGCCATTCCCAAGCAGCGCTATGAACAGGTACAGCTGGCCTACCAGGCGGCCCGGAGCGACTATCAGGGCGCCAAAGCGGCGCTGGACCAAGCCCAGAGCCAGGTCGGCTACGCCGAAGTGCGGGCGCCGTTCAATGGCGTCATCTTCTCCAGGAAGGTGCACAACGGCCAACTGGTCGGACCGGGAAATGAGCTCATGGTGCTCTACAATCCAAAGCAGCTGCAGGTCAAGGTGGAGCTGGACGACTCCGCGTATTATCCGCTCGAGCTTGGCGAAAAGATCCCAGTCGAATACCTCGGACCCCAGCAGCATCCGCACCGGGTGCAAGCCACCGTCCAACGTCTGGTGGCGGCATCCAACCCCATGACCCACACCCACGCAGTCAAACTGCTGCTGCCGCCCGACAGCAAGGCCCAGGGCGGCGAATATGCACAGGTGCTCGTGCCGGTACAACGCCAGCCGGCCATCGTGGTGCCGGCAGCCGCCATTCATGAACGGGCCGGCATCACCGGCGTTTTCACGGTGGCGGCCAACGGCGAAGCCGAATTCCGCATGGTAACGCTGGGCGAGCGCCGGGCTGATGGCGTCATCATCCTGAGCGGGCTGTTCCCGGGCGACCGCCTGATCGTCAAAGCCGACGGCGCGCTCGCCAATGGCGTGAAGATCGAAGCCGAAACCGGAGGCACTCCATGAGTGCGCCCTCCGAGCAACCCCTGAATTCCGGGGGGCGGCTGGCACGGGCCTTCCTGGAGACCAAGATCACCCCGCTCATCATGCTGGCCATCACCCTGTTCGGGCTCATGGCCGTCCTGCTGACGCCGCGTCTGTACAACCCGGAGATCGTGGTTCCGGCTGCAGAGATCATCGTTGCGCGACCGGGCAACAGCCCAGAGCAGATTCAGAGGCAGGTGGTGGAACCCCTCGAGGAATTGATGTCCTCTCTGCGAGGGGTAAAACATGTCTACGGCTATTCCGCCGACGACATGGGCATGGTCACCGTGGAGTTCCAGGTCGGGGCCAACGAAACCGCCAGCCTCATGTACCTGTACAACGAGCTGCAGCGCAACATGGACCGGCTGCCGCCCGGCACCCGCCAGCCGCTGGTGAAGAGCATCGGCATCAACGATGTGCCGATCATGGCCCTCACCCTCAGCTCCCAACGGCTCGGCACCCCCCAACTGCGTCAGGTCGCCGAGCACTTCCTCACCCAGCTGCACAGCGTGCCCGATGTGGGGCTGAGCACCGTCATCGGTGCCGAGCCGCAGGCCGTGAAGATTCTCCTCGACCCCCGGCGGTTGGCCAGCAGCGGCATTTCCCTGGACCACCTGCTCGGCGTGCTCAAGGGCTCCAATGTCATACTGCCGGGCGGTCACCTGGAGCAGGACAACCGGCGGGTTCCCTTGCGGGTCAACGCCGCCTTCGGGTCGGTGCGCGACCTGGGAGACATCATCGTGGGCGTGCAGGACAAGCGCCCCGTGTTCCTCAAGGAGGTGGCCACCATCGTCCAGGGGCCCCGCAACCGCCAGCAGCAGGCCTGGCTCGCCGAGGGCCGCGCCGACCACGCTCAGGGTTTCGATGCGCACAATGCCGTGACTCTCACCATAGGCAAACGCCCTGGTGCCAATGCAGTGACCGTGGCCAATGCGGTGCTTGCCAAGCTCAAGACCCTGGAGCGCGAAGCGCTGCCGGCGGGCGTTCACGTGACCGTCACCCGCGACTACGGCCAGCGCGCCAACGAAGCGGTCAACACTCTCATCGAGCATCTTGGCATCGCCGTTGGCGTCGTGCTGGTGATCCTGTTCTTCTTTCTCGGCTGGCGCGAGGCGGTCATTGTCACCCTGTTGGTACCGCTCACCTTGTTCGTGGTACTCGGGGTGGGCATGGTGGTGGGCCAGACCATCAACCGCATCACGTTGTTTGCCCTGATCCTGTCTCTGGGACTGCTGGTGGATGCGGGCATTGTGGTGATCGAAAACATTCACCGCCACATGCATCATGTCCGCTCGGCAAAGGATTTTTCCGGTCTCATCGTGGAGGCCACCAACGAGATCGGCAACCCCACCAACATCGCCACCCTGGCGGTGATCCTGGCTTTCATTCCCATGCTGTTCGTGACCGGCATGATGGGTCCGTTCATGCAGCCCATTCCCATCAACGTACCGATCGCCATGGTCGCCTCGCTGATCCTCGCCTACATTGTGGTGCCGTACATTGCCCGACGGTGGCTGCGCAGCAAAGCGGCGATCCGCGAAGCCCGCGAACGTCCCTCTCTGGAAGAAGAAGACACCGAGCCCAGCGACCCGCTCAGGCGTCTGTATCTGGCGGTGTTCACGCCGCTGCAGGCCAGTGCCGGCAAACGCAACCTGTTCTTCGCCGTCGTCGCGCTGCTGCTGGCGGGCTCGCTGCTCATGCCGCTGTGGCAGTTCATCCGACCCGCCGGCATGAACGGTCCGGAAAGCCTGTTCGGAGTGAGCCTGAAGATGCTCCCCGAAGGCAACGTCAGCACCTTCACCCTGCAGGTCGAGGCACCGGCCGGTACCGCTCTGCCCGCGACCAACCGCATCGCGACGGCAGTGGCCCGGATCGCAGCCGCCAACCGCTACGTCACCCATGTGGTCGGCTATATCGGCAGAACCGGCCCCCTCAGCTTCGCCGGTATGGTGCGGGGCGACGAAATGATGCGCGGCGGCAATATCGCCCAGATTGTGGTGAACCTCGCCCCCAAGGATGAACGCCCCCATACCGCCGTCATCGGCGAACAGGTGTGGAAGGCTCTGGCGTCGGTGCGGGCCGAATTTCCGCTCACCCACATCATGCTGTTCCTGAACCCGCCGGGCCCGCCCACCCGTTCCCAGGTGGTGGCTCGCATCTACGGCCCGGACTACGGCACGTTACGCAACGCCGCCCGTTCGGTGACCCGGGACTTCCGGCAGGTGTACGGCATGATCAACGTCCACGATTCGGTGACGGCAACCCGACCGCAATACCTGATCCACGTGGATCAGCGCAAGGCCATGCTGTCGGGCATCGTTCCGGCTCAAGTGGCCAAGCTGGTGCACAACCTGGTGAACGGCAGTACCATCGGCTCGGTGTTCCGGCCGAGCGTGGAACCCGAAGACATCGTGGTGCGTCTGGCGCGGCCCGATCGCGCCTGGATTCGACAGATCCAGAGTCTTTCCATCACCAATCCGAAGGGTAAGCAGATCCCCCTTGGGAGCATCGTACAGGTGACGCGCACGAATGCGCGCAAGCCGATCTTCTCCCGCGACGAACACAAGGTGGTCTACGTGATGGGAGACCTGCTCGGCTATTCGCCCGAGTACGCCTCTTTGGTGCTGGACAGGAAGCTGAACGGCGCAACCCTACCCGGCGGCCAGAAGCTGAGCACCGGCAATCTCGGTTTCTTCTCCGCCCAACCGGACGATGTCAGCCACTATCAGATTCTGTGGGGCGGCGACATGCGGCTCACGCTGGACGTCTTCCGCGATCTCGGCACCGCGTTCATCGTGGCGCTGGTGTTCATCTACCTGCTGCTGGTCGCTTACTATCAGAGCTTCATGCTGCCATTCATCGTCATGGGCGCCATTCCGCTCACCCTGGTGGGCGTCTTCCCGGGACACTGGATCTTCCATGTGCCTTTCAACGCCACCTCCATGATCGGTTTCATTGCGCTGGCGGGCATCGTGGTGCGCAACTCCCTGCTGCTGATCGACTTCATCCTGGACTATCGCCGCCAGGGCTATCCGCTGGAGGATGCCGTGCGTGAAGCCGGTGCGGTTCGCTTCCGGCCGATTCTGTTGACCGCGCTGGCGATCATGTTCGGTTCGGCGGTGATGATTCAGGACCCGGTGTTCGGCGGCCTGGCGGTGGCGCTCATCTCCGGTACGTTCGCCTCCACCATCCTGACGCTCATCGTCATTCCGCTTCTCTACCTGGTATGGCAGCGCCGGGTCGGCGGGTGACGGCACCCGGCACGCTTCCGCGGCCGTACGCCGCCGGGTTCAGCCGAGCCGGCCGTCCTGGAGGCGACGGCTCAGCAGTTCGCTTGCCTGCTCGGCACCCAGCGGGCGACTGAAATAGTAACCCTGATATTCGTCGCAAGCCCTGTCACGGAGAAACGCCAGCTGCTCTTCGCTCTCCACCCCCTCCGCGGTGACCCTCAGGCCCAGGCTGTGCGCCATGGCGACGACCGCTGTCACGATGGCCGCATCGTCGGGGTCGTTGGCTACATCGCGGATGAATGACATGTCGATCTTCAGCCTATTGATCGGAAAGCGCTTCAGATAGCTCAAACTGGAATAACCGGTCCCGAAATCGTCGACGGACAGCCCTACCCCCATGGCGCTCAGTCCATTGAGTATATCGACCGTCTCCTCGGGGTTGTCCATGAGCACAGACTCGGTGATCTCCAATTCCAGGCACGAAGGTGAAACTCCCGTCTGTTGGAGAACCTTGCCGATACTCTCCACAGGGTCCCGGTGGCGCAGCTGGCGCAGGGACAAATTGACGGCAATGCGCTCGATGGGGCACCCGGACGCCTGCCACTGCTGAAGCTGTCGGCATGCCGTGGCCAACACCCATTCACCGATGGCGCCTATCAGTCCGATGTCTTCGGCGACCGGCACGAACCGGGCGGGAGAAACCCACTCGCCGCCGGAAATCTGCCAGCGCAGCAGCGCCTCCATGCTCCTGATCCGTCCGTCACGCAGATCCACGATGGGCTGATAGTGGAGCAGAAATTCCTGGCGATCCAGCGCGTTGCGCAGGCTGGTTTCCAGGGACAAGCGCTCGGCCGCCATTGCATTCATGGCGGGCGTGTAGAACCGATAAGTGTTGCGCCCGGAATCCTTGGCGTGATACATCGCTGTGTCGCTGTCCTTTAGCAGCACATCCACATCGGTGCCGTCGTCCGGATAGAGGCTTATGCCGACGCTTGCGCTGCTGTGCAGCTCGTGGCCATTCACCTGGTAAGGCTCAGCGAGCGAGGCCAGGATCTTGTCGGCAGTGGTGACGGCGTCGCTCGCGTCGTTGATACTGGGCAGCACCACGATGAATTCGTCACCGCCCTGACGCGCCACGGTGTCTATTTCGCGCAGGTGTCCGTGTATTCGACGCGCCACCGCCTGCAGCAGGCGATCGCCAATCTCGTGGCCCAGGGAGTCGTTGATGGTCTTGAACTTGTCGAGATCGATAAACAACACCGCGATACGATGGCCTTCCCGGTGAGCATGGGCAATGGCCTGTTGAATGCGGTCCTGCAGCAGCGCCCTGTTGGGAAGGTCGGTCAGCGGATCGTGGCTCGCCACGTGTACAATGCGCTGCTCGTTCAACTTGCGCTGCGTAATGTCGTTAACGGTCGCGATCCAACGTCGGCGGCCGCCTATATGCATCTCGCTGGCCCTGACCTCGATCGGGAACCGCGTGTCGTCGCTGCGCCTGCCGACGCATTCCTGCGTAGCCGAAAGCCGCGCCTTACCGGCCTCACCACCGCCCTCTTCAGACACTCCGGCAACGAGGTGTTCTCGTGCATCGGGAATCAGAACGGTAACCTCGCGGCCGGCAAGCGCCGCGGAACGGTAGCCGAAGATGCGCTCGGCCGCGGGATTCACGGTCTCGATATTGCCCGCCTCGTCGACCGTCACGATGCCTTCATCCACGCCATCCAGGATCGCCCGGATGCGGGTCTCGCTGTCACTCAGCCGGATGTTGCTTTCGCGCGTTTCCCGTTCGGACTCCACCAGCTTGCGCACCAGCGGCATGACCTGCCAGCGCAGCAACAACACGCCGGCCGCCACCAGCACCAGCAGCACGGGCACGATGAAGGCAAGCTGCCGGCGCACCGGTCCATACAGCTCCGCAGTGTCGATCTTCAACACCATGCCGAGGCCCAGCGTACCCACCGGGCTGTATGCCGCCTCCACCTTCTGCTGCCGATAGTCGCTGGTGGTCACCACGCCTCTGTCGCCGTCCAGGGCAAAGCTCATGGGCAGGGCCTTCCCGCCCGGCCGGCGCGAAATGCGGGAAATGACGTGGTGAGTGAGCGCAGTGGGAAAACACGCCATGTCCTGCTCCAGCGGTGCGCACAGGGCGAGTTCACCGGTCGCCCCGAGACTGCGCACGTTCAGCAGCATGGCATCGAGGCCGGGCAGCTCGGTCTGGGTGCTCACTCTGCCGATGGGCAATCCATCATCCAGGATGCCCGCATCCACGCGCAGCCCGATGACTTTTGCCCGCTCCAACCGCGCCGGGGGGGACGTGTGCAGCGAAACGCTGAGCTCGGGGTTGGTGCTGAACCGCCCCCGTTTGACCACCAGCCCGCCTTTGCGGTCGTAGAAGGCGATGCCCCTAAAGCCCGTGGTAAGAAACGACTCGGCGGCCCGCACCAGGGCCGCATGTGCCTCGCGATCCGACGGCCTCCGATTCAGGCGTGCCATCTCGGCGATCAGGTAGGGGCGGGTGGCGACGATCCGGGTCTTGTCAATGCCGTGCTCGACGGTCGCGACCAGATTGTTGACGCGCGCCTGCAGCGACAGTCCCAGACTCCTGCGGAGGACCGCTTGGGCCTGGTTCTGCATGACAACAAACGCAGTGACACCTGCGGCAAGCGTCAGGCCGGCAAGTATCAACGCCCCGATCAGACTGATCCGCTGGTCTTCCTTCAAGGTATTCAGGGCACTTCCCCCTCGTAAGTCCCTGACAGTGCGGAGCTGCAACAGAGTATAACAAGCCCTAGCGTGGGCCGTACGGCACCACGGGGTCGCCATGGCTTGGCGGACGGAATCTGTGGACCAGTTCACAAAACGGGCACGGCGGTGAGGTCATTTTGCGCAGCTTAGCCGACCGGTGCCGGGTCAGTCAGCCGGCCCACCAGCGACCCACAGGCTGTCGCGTAACCCCGAACGACGCTCGGTGCGACGCGCGACGGCCGCAGCAATGACCTCACGGGGTCCGGCCACCACGACCTTGCGCCGGGCGCGGGTCACCGCCGTATACAGCAACTCGCGACCGAGAACCCGGGTATCCTCCTGGGGCAGGACCGTCAACACCTCGTCGAACTCCGAACCCTGACTCTTGTGGACGGTCAGCGCATAGCAGGTCTGGTGAGCCGGCAGCCGGCTTGGGCTCAGGCGGCGGATGCCCCCGTTGGGGTCGCGGAAACAGGCCTGCACCTCGCCGTCGGTCCCGGTGCCGGGCAGCAGCAGCCCGATGTCCCCGTTGAACAGCCGCAGGCCATAATCGTTGCGGGCCACCATAATGGGTCTGCCCGCATACCAGGGACGACGGACATCGATCAGCCCGGCCCGGTGCAGGGCTTCTTCCACCAGCCGGTTCACCCCTGCGACGCCCAAAGGCCCGCTGCGCAGCGCACACAGAATACCGACCCGCTCAAAAGCGGCGAACACCGTCTCCGGCGCTGCGCCCGCCCCGAGCGCGGCAAGGTACTGCCCGAACAATACATGCGCCCGATCCGCGAGCAGCGCCTGCGTTTGCCCCAGGCTGCGGGTATCGTGCCATTCCAGATCGTCGAGCCCCTGTGCGAGCAGTCGCAAGCTGGCCTCGCCATCGCCCGCATTGACGCTCCGCGCCAAGCCGCCGATGCCGCTGCCGTGGCTGAAGCGATGGCTCATGCGTAGCTCCACAATGGTATCCTCGAGCGCGACCCGCGCGTCGCCGGCCGGAAGAGCCTCGGCACCGATACCGGTCACGGCGGCAATCTGCCCGGCAAAAGACGGCGAAAATCCGCGCCAGCCGGCGCAGATGTCACCGAGTACCGCACCCGCTTCCACCGACGCCAGTTGGTCCTTGTCGCCCAACAGAATCAGGCGCGCCGCCGGCGGCAGCGCCTCGGCGACCCGAACCATCATGGCCTGGTCGATCATCGAGGCCTCATCCACCACCAGCGCATCGACGGGCAGCGGATTGCCCACGCCATGACGGAAGCCGCTGCCGTTGGGCCGATAGCCCAACAACCGATGCAGCGTGGAGGCGCTTTCCGGAATCGCGACGCGTACCCGTTCGGGGACGTCCAGGTTCGGCTTCATGGCGCGGACGGCTTCGCTCAAACGCATGGCAGCCTTGCCGGTGGGCGCCGCCAGGGCGATGCGCGTGGATGCGGTGCCGGCCTGCTCCACCAGCATGGCCAGCAGACGGGTGACCGTCGTTGTCTTGCCAGTACCGGGCCCGCCCGAGATCACGCACAATCCGCGCAGCAAGGCCACCGCCGCCGCGATGCGCTGCCAGTCCGGGGAGCTGCGCTCCTCGCGGGGAAACAGCCGGTGCAGTTGTGCCGCCAGCAGTTCCCTGTCCACGGTCGGGGCATAGTCCGCCCGCTGCCTGAGCTGGTGGACCAGCCGCTGCTCGTAGTCCCAGTAGCGATACAGATACAATCGGTGGACCCCATCGAGCACCAGCGGACGGAACTCGCCCGGCCGGCCCACCACACTGCTTGTGCGAAGCGCCTTTATCCACGTATCCAAGGCGGGCCCGCTGACGCCGCGGCCGTCCAGGGCGATCGGCGTGCCAGCCATCGCAGTCAGATCCAGGCACACATGACCCTCGCGCACCGCCCGGCTGGCGAGGGCCGCCCCCAGGCACGCCTCCGGCGCCATGGCACCATCGAGACGTGCAAGGAGTCGGGCAAAGTGCCGGTCCAGGGAATTGAGGACGCCGGCCTGTTCCAATGTGTCCAGACTATCGGACATGGCGATCCGCCCCCGTGGCCAGATAGCTGTCCAACGCCTGCACCAGTTCCGGGGACGGGCGGTCCTGGAACACTCCGGTGCTGTTGCCCCGGGCAGGGTCCATGCCGCGCAGGAACAGATAGTAGACGCCGCCGAAGCAACGGGCGTAGCTGTAATGCGGCACGCGCCGCGCAAGATACCGGTGCAGCGCCACCGCGTAGATCAGATACTGCAGGGAGTAGCCGTGCCGGCCCATGGCGGCGGGCAGCCGGTCGCGGCGGTAGGCTTCCGGGTCGTCGCCCAGCCAGTTGGACTTGTAGTCCGCCAGGTAGTAGCGACCTTCATGTTCGAACACCAGGTCGATGAAGCCCTTCATGAACCCGCGGGTGGGAGAGAATGACAGCCGGTCGATTTCCTCCGCGACCGTCCGCTCGGCCATGAAGCCATGGTCGCGCAGCACCCCCTTGAGCCCCGCCACAGCGATCTCCCCCAGGGGATAGTAGAACTCCATTTCGTTCACCCGTCCGGCGGGCCCGATCGCGGCGAGGGACAGCGTACCCGCATCGTCCAGGGGCGTGCGCACCACCCGGCCCACCGCATCGACCAGCACCGGGACCCAGTCTTCGGAGAACCGGTATTCCCTCAGGGTGCGCCGCGCCAGCGACTCGAGTTCGCCGCGCCGGTCGACGGTGCGGAAGTTCACGCGCTCCAGCAGGGTGTGCAGACACTGCCCGGCCCGGGAGCCGCGCGGGAAGCCGAAGAAGTCCATACCGGATCCGCCGGCGGCCTCTACCATGGGCGCCGCATCGTAGTCCGGGCGTTCCGCATCCCCGGCACTCGCGAGAGCGGAGAAGCTGCTGATGCGCCAGTCCGGCGGCAGGCGGTGATTCACCACCCGCGCCGACAGCCGATCCGACGGCACACGCCGTACCCGCAGAGGCGCCGCGGCCCCGTCGGGGGGATCCGTGATTTCGATCACGTCGGCGGCATCCGCGGCCATGCGTTCCAGGTCTTCCCGCAGCGCCCGATCGTCGGACCCGCTCACCCGCCCGGCGACATCGGCCACCGTTGGCGCGGGAGTCCCGGCGGGACGGTGGAACAGCCAGGCGAGGGCGGAGTGCTCGCACTGCTTAACGGCACCCCAGGTCAGGTAGCAGCGGTATTCGGCGCGGGTCAGCGCCACATAGGCGAGGCGAATATTCTCCGCCAGCTCCTCGCGCCGGGCGAGCGTGCGGTGCTCCTCCAGCTGCGCCGAGCCCATGTCCAGGCGCGCCTCGAAACCGTGATCGGGATCGTGGAACACCACCGCGTCGTCCTGCTCCGACCAGAGTTTGCCGTCCCAGAGAAACGGACAGAACACGATGGGATACTGCAGACCCTTGGAGCCGTGAATGGTCACGATCTTCACCAGGTTCTCGTCGCTTTCCAGGCGCAGCTGGGTTTCCTCTTCCGCGCCGCTGTCGGCGCGGCGCCGATCGGCCAGCCACGTCAGCAGTCCTTCCATGCCGCTGCGCTGGCGCCGCCCGTTGGCATGCAGCAGCTCGGCCAGGTGGAACAGATTGGTGAGCCGCCGCTCCCCGTCCGGGTAGCGAAGCAGACGCGTTGCCACCTGTTCCTCGGAAAGCAGCTGACGGAACATGCGCACAAAGCCGTGCTGCACCCACAACTCGCGGTAACGGTGGAAGCGCTCCAGCTGCCTTTCCCACTGGTCGCCGGCGCGACTCCAGGCATCCAGCTCGTCGCCCGAACGACCCAGCATCTCGGTCACCAGCGCGGCCCGCACCAGCGCTTCGCGTCCCGGTTCGGCCACCGCCATCAGCACCCGTTCGATTTCCGCCGCCTCCGGGGCATGGAACACGTTGTCCTGGGCGCGCTGCACGCTGGCCACCCCCAGCTGCGCCAGGCATTCGCGCACCATGCGTCCCTGGGTATGACTGCGCACCAGCACCGCGATGTCGCCTCCCGACAGGTCGCGCGAACCGACGCGCGCGCGACCTTCCATGCCCGCGCCCAGCAGCCGGGCGATCTCTGCCGCGGTGGCTTGCGCGCACCAGGCGTTGGCCGCCCCTTTGGCGAGCGGCTTGCCGTCGGCACCGCGGCTCAGGAACCAGATGTGCAGCGCCTTGGCGGCCTCACCGTCCACCGTCAACCCCTCGGGCCGGCGGGGGGGCGCATGGGCCGCGGAGAAATGGATGCCGTCGTACACGAAGGGCTGGGCGCCGTACCCGAATACGGCATTGACCGCCCGGATCAGTTCCGGTGTGGAGCGCCGGTTGGTGTCCAGCGTATAGCGTTCGCGGGCCGCCGCCTGGGCCTTGAGGTACGCGAATATGTCAGCGCCGCGGAAGCTGTAGATGGCCTGTTTCGGATCGCCCACCAGGAAGGCCGGCAGCGTCGAGCCGCCGTAGAGGCGCTCGAAGATGTCGTACTGCACCGGGTCGGTGTCCTGGAACTCGTCGATGAGGGCCGCCCGATAGCGCGCGCGCAGGGCCTGCGCCAGCGCCCCGCCATGAACGCCGGCCAACGCGCTGCGCAGGCCGGTCAGCAGGTCTTCATAGGATTGCAGCCGACGGGCCGCCTTGCGCTCGGGCAGCTCGGCGTTGGCGAGTGCCAATGCCCGCACGCGAAACTCCGCCAGGTAGGCTGCCAATGCGGCGTCCAGTTCCGCCTGCGCATCCACCAGTTCGTCGCACAGTTCGAAAAAACCGTGCCGGGGGGCCGTCCCGCCTTTCTTGACCGATGCCGCCAGCTCGCGGGCACTGAACTTCGCCAACTTGTCGAATACCGGCAACGGCGCATCCGCGCTGTCCAGGAAAACATCGAGGGCGGTCAGCCAGCCGGGGATGGAGGCCTTTCTGTACTTGTTGCCATTCAGCCCGTCGGCGTCGAGCAACAGCGCGGACACCGCCGCCTTGTCTCGCTGCCAGCTTTCCCGTGCGGCGTGGAACGCCGCGGCGTAACGGCCCTGTGCAGCGGACCAGTCAACCGCCGGCGGCGGCAGGATGGGCAGCATGGGCCGGCCGGCGAAGGAGCCGATGGCGGAAGCGAGACCGGCTGGGTTGCGGAACGCGGCGACGATGGCGGCTGCCTGCAGGGAAGACGCGGCCGCCAGTTCCCGGCGCCAGAAATCCTCCGTCACCTCCAGCACCAGATCCCGCTCGTCGGCCAGCAGTTCGGTCTCGAACGGCACGCCGCATTCCAGCGCCGCATCGGAAAGCGCCCGCTGGCAGAACCCGTGAATGGTGAAGATGGCCGCCTCGTCGAAGCCCCGCACGGCACGCAGCAGCCTCTCCTGGGCCTCGCTCCGGTCGCTCCAGCCCTCGATGATGCGGCTGCAGAACTCGTCGCCGCCGCCCTGCTCCAGAGCCCGGCGCACCTCCACCAGACGGGCGCGAATACGCTCCCTGAGCTCTTCGGTGGCCGCCTTGGTGTAGGTGACCACCAGTATGCGGTCCACCGGGACGGCCGCCTCCACCACCAGCCGGACATACAGCCCCGCGATCGTCCAGGTCTTGCCCGTTCCCGCACTGGCCTCGATCAGGTTGAGGCCGGCGAGAGGCACGCTGTATACGTCGAGCCGGACCATGCCGCCGTCCGCCATCAGAGCTTCTCCCTATGGGCGAGAAACGGCTCGAAGACCTGGCGGGCAAGTGCGCGGAAGGCATCGTCCAGCGGATCGCTGCCCCGGAAGGCCAGTTCGTAGTAGGGGTTGGCGCCCTCGCCCCGTGAGAAGTCGCTGCCCTCCCATTCGCGCCGGGCGGCAGCGTCGTTGTTGGACTTGGCGTCCACGTACCGCAACCCGCTGCGCGGGAAAAAATGCAGGGGGTGGTGCAAGCCCCGCCAGTAGGCGTCGGTCAGTGCTGAAAGCAGACCCGCGGCGTCCTCCAGCGGGCCGAGCACGATGTCCTCCTGCTGGGCGAACAGCCGACTCTCACGGCCAATGTCGGCCGACGCCACGCAGTTCAGCACCAGATGGCGAACCCACAACCTGACCCAGTCCGCCGGACCCGCCTCGGCCAAGCGGTAGTCGACCAATCCGGCCGACGACACGCCCGCCAGCCTTCCCGTCAGGCGCACCTGGTCGAATGCCAGATCGACCGGCAGCATCCGGGTACGCTCGACCAACCAGGGCGCCAGGCGCTCGGCCAACGGGCGCACCACCCCGTCTTGCGACGCGACCGCCATCCGGCCCACTTGGCCGTGGGGCAGCAGCGCGGCGCCGCGGGCAAGCGCCACGGCCTGCTCCGGCCCCTCGCCCTCCAGATGGCTCCGCAGCAGCAGCCCGCGCAGCTGACGTCGAGCATCGTAGTCGAGCTCGAACGGCTCGTGGGTCTCCAGCAGCCCTTCCTGCTCCTCAAGACGGACGCCGAGGCGCTCGCGCAGCAGGAAACGGGTCGGGTGCATGAAGAAACGCACCAGCCGATCCACGTCCACGGTGCGCCATGTCTCGTCCGCCTCGGGAAGATCGGCCCGCATCAAGGGCACGCTTTCGGCGCGCGCGGACTGGGACGCCCGGCTCGCTTCGCACAGCTCCCTCGAATAGCTGAACAGCGGTTCGTGGCCTTCGAAATAGCGGGGACTGAACGGCTGCAGGGGATGACGCACCAGCAAGGCTTCCCGGACAGGAACTTCGCTGCCGGTCTCGAAACCCTGGTCCACGTAGTCCAGCAGCTCGCTGACCAGCACCGACGGCGGCACCGTGCTGTTGTCACGGACGCTCTGCCCCACGTAGCTGATGTACAGGCAGCGGCGTGCCGACAGCAGCGTCTCCAGAAAGAGATACCGGTCGTCATCGCGGCGCGAGCGGTCGCCTCGGCGGAAATCGCCCGCCATGCGATCGAAGCTGAGAGGCCGGTGGGCGCGCGGCACGCTGTCGTAGTTCATGCCCAGCAGGGCGATGACCTGCTGAGGAATGCTGCGCATGGGGACCATGGCGCAGAACGTCACCCCGCCGCGCAGAAAACGGCTGCCTTCCGCCGGCGCCCCGAGGCTGCCCTGCAGATGCGCCTGCGCCACACCCAGGGTGACCGGGGCGGTGAAACCGCCGCGCAGCGCCTGCTCGCGCAGCGCTTCGACGGCATCGCGGATGGCCTGGGCCTCGGGCTCCTCCTCGTCGGCGGGACGAAAGAAGATGTCCAGCAAGCGGGCCAGTTCGTCGGCCCACTGCCCGATTCCCCGGCGCCCGGTAAGCCGGCGCCCCGCCTCGAACACGGCATCGGCGAACTGACACAGCCGCCCCAGCACCTCGGTCTCGCCGCCTTCCACCTCGTAGGGCAGCAGGGTGCCGAACAGCCGATCGTCCCCGGGCAGCGCCACCCCCAGCAGCAGACGGTCGAGACCCCGGCGCCAGCTGTGCTCATCGGTCGCCGGCAGTCCGAGCTGTTGGCGGTGCCCGGCATCGATGCCCCAGCGAATGCCCGACTCGCGGACCCAGCGATGCACCAGGGCCAGCTCGTCTTCGGCGAAACCGAACCGGCGACGTACGGCTTGGGTCTCCAGCAGGGCCGTCATGCTGTCCGCATCGAAACGGCTGTCACCCAGCTCGAGGAGTGTCAGAAACGCGGCCGTCAGGGGGCTTTCCGAGGCCAGCGGACGATCTGCGATGGAATACGGGATATAGCGTTCGTCGCGGGCACTCGAGAACACCGCTTCGATATAGGGTGCGTACTGCTCGATGTCGGGGGTCATGACCAGCATGTCCGAGGCGCGCAGGTCCCGGTGCTCGGCAAACAGCCGCAGCAGCTGGTCGTGGAGCACCTCGGCTTCCCGCATGGGACTGTGGCAGGAATGCACCTGCAGCGATCGGTCGTCGGCCGCCACCCGGGACTTGCCGCCGGCCGCCCCACCCCGCTCATGGAGCATCAGGATGTCGCGCTGGATTTCCTGCAGCAACCGACCGCCCTGCGGTTCCACGAAGTCGTCGGTTTCCTCGCCGCCCAGTTCCTGCAGCAGATCCACGAAGTCGCGTCCCTGCTTGCCCAGGGACGCCAGCAGACTGTTGCCGGTTTCGAAATGCAGGGTCTGCTGCGCCTGTGCCGGGCGCTTCGCCAGGTCGCGTTCCGCAACCACGTCCCCCCAGTACTCGCGGCAGGGGTTGAGCACGAACAGGTGCAGGTCCATCAGGCTGCCCAGGTGCTGAAGGACCGTCAGATAGGTGGGTGACAGGGATGCGAGCCCGAACAGGGCCGCGCGCTCCGGCACCCGGTCGCGGGCAAAGGCGCCCCGCTGCACCGTCTCCACGAATCGGTCCAGCAGCCGCACCCAGTGCTGGTCGTCCGCCCCCCCAAGGCGACGCCACAGGTCGGCCTGCCAATGGGTTTCCCCGCCCTGCTCCCAGGTTCGGATCCAATCGGGCCGATAGACCTGGTATTGGTCGAAAAGGCCCGCGAGCCGTTCGGCGAGCTCGTAGGCGCGCCGGTCGTCGTGCCCGGCAAGGTAGGCCTGCAGAGCGGGCACCGGGTGCTGTTCGCCGCCAGGCTGCAGCAGTTCCAGCACCCGCCATTTCAGGACCGCCGGATCGAAGGCGGACCGTCCCGGCACCTGCTCCAGAACCGCCTCGAACATGGCCCACACGAATTCTGCCGGAAAGCGGAAGCGGGTGTTGGCCAGCACCCCCTGGCGCGTAGCGAGCTCCAGGGACAGCCAGCGCGCCATGCCGTGGTTCTGGACGACCACCTCTTCGCATGCCAGCGCCGCCGACAGGGGCCGGGCGAGCACCAAGGCGAGGCGCTCGGCAAGGGCTTCCAGGCGGTTGCCGTAGTGAATGGTCAGCATGGGAATGCAGGTGTCGCGATCATGGAATCCGTCATGCCCCGCTGCGCATACGGGTGCGGTGGTTGGTCGATGGCCTGGGCCCCGGGCTCATGTTACCCGATCACCGGGGCCATTGGCCCGGCCTCCCCAGGGCACACGGAGCCCGCTCCGGCGAGCGCACGGACGGCCGCCGCCGCTGCCCGGCGCTGATCCCTTCTTGCGGACAGGGCCGCGGGGCCGCCCCTGGATCATTACCATCCCGCAATTGTCCAACAATCAACGCACCCCTCGGGATAATCTTGCCGGTATGCACCTGTTGCTACGCAAATCGACCGTGAGGGCGGCGCACTGGCGACTGGTGATCGCGCTGCTGCTGGCCCCCACGCAAGCCTGGGCCGCCGCCGGTGTGGTGACCGCCCGCACGCGCACCGTCACAACCGCCCTGGTGGCGTATGCCCGGGTCGCACCGGTGGCGGTGCTCACCCTGCGAGCCCCCCAGGCCGGCGTCGTCACCGGACTGCACAGCCTGCCCGGTGACCGGGCCCGGGCCGGTACCGTGCTCGCGCGACTGACCGGCCCCGCGGTCGCCGCCCGACTGGCGGCGCGCCGCGGCGGCGTGCGCAGTGCCGAAGCGGCGCTGGCGGCGGCTCGCAACAGCCTCGCCGTGCGGCGCAGGAAGCTCGCCCTGCATCTGAGCACCCGGCAGGCCGTCTATCAAGCTCAGGCACAAGTGAAGGAAGGCAAGGCACGCCTGGACAGCGCCCGTGCCCGCCTGCAGGCCATGAACGAGATGACACGGCTGCAAAGTGCCGCCGACGCCACGCTGCTGACGGTGGACGCAGCCGACGGCGAACGGGTCGAAGCCGGGCAGACCATCCTGACCCTGCAGCCGGCCGGCAGCCTGTGGCTGACCGCGGCGTACTACGGCGCCGAGGCGGCGTCGGTACATGCCGGCATGAGTGGCAGGTTCGTGCCCGCCGACGGCAGCGCGGCCGTCCCGGTGACGGTGCGCAGCGTCATGGGTGCCATGGACGCCGACGGCGGCCGGCGGGTGGGCCTGACGGCCACGGTACCCAAACCTCACTGGCACAACGGTGAATCCGGCACCGTCACCCTGGAAGGCGCCAGCCGCACCCTGGTGGCGGTCCCCACCGAGGCGTTGATTCTCGATGGGGGGCGGTGGTGGGTGCTGGTGCACACCGGCGGCGGCAATCACCGCCAGGTGGTCGTCCCCGGGCCGAGCCGGGGCGAATGGACCACCATCGAACGGGGCCTGCAGCCGGGCACGGCGGTGGTGGTGCAGAACGCCTATCTGGAGTTCCATCGGCAGGTTTCCCGGCACTATCAGCCGCCCGACTAGCGCCCATGGCGACCTTCGAGAGCCTCAAGGGACTGCTGACGCGACCTCTGTTGTGGGCGCTGTTGTACGGCGCGCTGATCGTCTACGGGATCTACGCGCTGATGCACATCCCCATCGAGGTGCTGCCACGTTTCGACTTTCCCCAGATCAGTGTGGTCACCCACTACCCCGGGGCCAGCGCCGAGGAATTGGAAACCCTCATCGTGCGCCCTGTGGAAAGCCAGCTTCTCACCCTGCCCGATCTGGTGAGCGTGCGTTCCACCATGGGCCACGGCACCGTCGAGACCGACGTCCGCTTTCGCCAGGGCACCGCTGCCCAGGCGGACCTGCAGGCGGTCAACAGCGCCATCGACAGGGCCCGCGGCCGGCTCCCCGCCGCCGCCGCCCCCTACGCCGAGATCATGGGCAATGCCATCAACGAGGTGGCCGACTACACCGTGGAAATTCCTGCCCGGGTCGCACCGGCAGCGGTGCAGCGAGCGATCCGCACCCGCGTGGCACCCGCCCTGCGCGCCCTGCCCGGTGTGCAGCGCGTGGAGGTGTACGGCAGCGGCGACGAAGCGCTGTGGGTGCAGCCCGACCTGCAGGCGCTGTACCGCTACCAGGTGCCCGTCACGGCGCTGGTGAGGGCCATCAGACACCAGGTGCTGCTGGGACCCGCCGGCTACCTTTCCCGGGGGCACCAGGACATCCTGATCGAGGCACGCAGCCTGCCGGTCCACATTGCCGATCTGGCGAAGATCACCGTCCCCGGACGGGACGGCCCCATTCCGCTGCACGACCTGGCCCGCATCGTGCGCGCGCCGATCCCCATCCACAGTGCGGTGTCGCTGGACGGCCGCCCCAGCATCGCGGTGACCGTTCTCAAGCAGCCCGGTGCATCCACCCTGCCGGTGACCCGCGCCGTCGCCCGCACCCTCGCCCGCACCCAGGGTCAACTGCCGACTGGCGTACATTGGGTGCGCACCTACAGCCAGGGCCATCTGGTGCACCTCATCTTTTCGGACCTGGGGCGCAACCTGCTGGTGGGCGCCGGCCTGGCCATCGGCGTATTGCTCTGGGTGCTGGGCGCCGGCCGTGGCATCTGGGCGCTGGCGCTCAGCATACCCCTGTCCCTGCTGCTGGGGATCGCCGGACTGTACGCCGGCGGCCACGGCCTGGACCTGATGACCCTGGGAGCGCTGACGGTCGCGGTCGGCCTGCTGGCCGACGACGGCATCATCGTCCTGGAAAGCATCTACCACCGCTGGGAACAGGGCGAGGACCACTGGAACGGCGTGTGGCAGGGCGTACGGGATATCGCCGGCCCGGACATCACCGGCACCCTGACCACCGTCTCGGTGTTCGCGCCTCTGGTGTTCGTCGGCGGGCTCGCCGGTCTGTTCTTCGTGCCCTTCGCCGTCGCCATGGCCCTGGCGCTGATTGCCTCGCTGATCGTCTCCCTGACCCTCATTCCGCTGGGCCTCGGGTTTATCCGGGCGCGCCCGCCGCACCGACGCACCCTGGCGGGCCGCGCGGTGGAGCGCCTGCGGCAGCTGAACACGCACCTGTTCGACGCCATACTGCGTCGCCCGGCTCTGAGCGTGCTGGCCTGCGTCGTGCTCCTGCTGGGCAGCGTGGCAGGCCTGGTACTGGTGCCCATGGACTTTCTGCCGCTGCCCAACGAAGGGGTGATGCTGGAGAGCTTCAGCCTGCCGCCGGGCACCGCCCTGACCCAGACGCAAGCGACCGTGCGGGACGTGACCGATCGCTTGCGGGCCGATCCGGCGGTGGCCCACACGTTCGCCCGCATCGGATCGGCCACCGGCACCGCCTACACCGAGCCCTCCTATGCCGGCGAGATCCAGATCGTCCTCAAACCCGACATCAGCGTGAACAGCCTGGACCGCATCGGCCGGCGACTGCTCGAGGAAAGCCGCACACCGGGCGTGCAACTGGGGTTGGACACCCCCACCATCGAGCGGGTGGGCGAAAGCCTTTCCGGTCTGCCGCAACCGTTCGTGCTCCACCTGTTCGGTGACCGCATCGGCACCCTGCGCACCCTGTCGGAAAAAATCGTGCAACGCCTGCGCCGCACCGCCGCCCTCACGGACGTGTTCAACAACGACGCCTATCCGGTCACTCAACTGCAGCTGCTGCCCAAGCGCCGGGCTCTGACGGCCTTCGGCCTGACGCCGACCCGACTGTACGATCAGGTGGCGCCGTTGATCGGCGGGAAGGTGGTGTCGGAAGTCCCTGACGGCAGCTACCCGCTGGACATCTATCTACGGCTTGCCGGCGCGCCGCAGGACTCCCTGGCCGCGCTGCGCCGCCTACCGGTGCGCACCGCCGGTTGGACACCTCTGGGCGAGTTGGCCACCCTGAAGCTGGTCCCGACGCCGAACCAAGTCCGTCACATCGACGGGGCACGGGCGCTGGAGATCCTGGCCATGCCCACCGGCACCCTGGGCAGCGCCATAGCCGGCGCCCGCCACGCCCTCGCCGGCCTGCACCTGCCGGCCGGCTATCGGATTGCGTTCGGCGGGCTGTATCCGCAAATCGAGCACGCCGCCATCGCGCTTGGCGTTGCGGGCATCGCCTCCTTGGTACTCATGGTGGGCATTCTGGTCCTGCAGTTCGACGGTCTGCTCATCCCCGGCCTGCTGCTGCTGCAGATACCGTTGGCGCTCACCGGCGGCGCGCTTGCGTTGGTGCTGAGCGGCGTGGGCCTGAACGCCGCCGGGCTGATCGCCTTCCTGGCTTTGATCGGCATCAGCCTCAACCACGGCATCGTGCTGCTCCACCGGGTGCGGCGCAGCGAAGCCGCCGGGCTGACACCCGAAGCCGCCGTCAGGGAAGCCGTGAAGGTGCGTTTCCGGCCCATCGTGCTCACCACCCTCACCGCAGTGCTCGGCATGCTGCCCACCGCGGCCGGTTGGGGCCAGGGCGCCGCGCCTGAGCAGGGCCTGGCCATCGTCGTGCTGGGCGGCATTCTCTGGAGTGCAGTGCTCAGCACCAATCTGATTCCGGCCCTCTACCTCCATCGCCGGCGCAGGCAATCGGTGGCGGCGCCATAGCGCCATTGCGCTGGCAAACCCACCCCCACAGTCACCCTGATCTATACTTCAGGAGTCCCCCATGGACGCCCTGCACCCGCGCCAGCGCACCGCATCGGCGGCTGCGCCTGCCCTACCACGGAGGGAGACGAAATGACCAAATCCATACAATGGCTGGCCTTATCCGTACTGGCAGTGGCGGCGCTGATCGAACTGCCGTCGGCCCTGGTCCACGCGGTCGTCAGTCTGGAACACCTGCTTTGACGAAGCGCCCCGGCCGCCGCAGCCCGCGCTCCAATTCACCGCAAACAGGCGTGAATATTCCGGTCGCAAGGCATCGATGAACATACCCAGGCACTGTCGACGGCACGTTGGAGCCTGCCTGTAGGTTGGACTGGTCGCAGCACGGCAGGTTGAAGCTTGCCCGTAGGTTGGGCTGAGCGCCGTGAAGCCCAACAACGCAGCTCTGCAGAGCGACCCGAGCCGCACGATCCAATGCGAACCGCAGCAGGCCCCGCCCATCACCGAACCACGCAAGTCCACTCACCGGATCAACCGGCAGGCGGCCGCACCCGGCCAACACCGGTCACAGCGGCATGCGTCGCCAGGGACCGCTCTTGTGCGGTGAGCAGCCAGCGATGGCTAGTCCGCGCGATCTCGGCAGCGGCGGGGAGCGGCCCTGTGGGACACGCGTACGGGCGCGCTGCGCCATCGAGCGTTGGGTCCAGGACGACTTGACGCGCCTGGTTACGCGTCCAACGTCACCGGACTGGCAAAACCGGGCGGCTTGATTGCGAGCACAGAGCAATCGATCTGGTTGAGAATTGTCTCTGCGGTATTTCCCATGATGAAACCGGGAATACCTGTACGGGCGACTGTTCCCATGACGACCACGTCGGCCTGCGTCTGTTTCGCCAACGTTGGAATCTCTCGGCGAGGCGAACCGTTCACCACATGACGGACAGGTTTGAGATAATCCATGACCTCCGTCCCCAGGTTGCCGACTACTTCGTGCATCAGTGCTTCCAACGCCTCTTCATGTTCGTCTCTCAGTTCGGCGACATAGGCATCAATGGTCTGCTGCGGATTACCCGTGAGTGTCCCGTACAGTGATCGCACAGCGTCCGCATCCCAGACAGTTACGACATGCAATTCAGCGAAGTCGGAAATTGCCAGGGACGCGGCTGTCTCCAGTACTTTCTGGTTCAAAGCAAGTCGCGTTTGCATCTCTTCAGCGGCATAGGTTCCGCCAACATCAACCGCCGCAAGAATCCGTTGGTAGCTAGCAGGCGACTCTGGCTTAAGCATCCAGACAGCACAAGGGCATTTGCGTAACAGATGCATATCGTCGCTGCCGAATATGCTGCGCAACAACCCCGGGTTTTCTGGCATCTTGATCACAAGGTCGTGATTGTTGCGCAGCACCTCCCGGATAACCTCCAGAAAGGGAATGCCGACCAGTATCTCCGTCTGGATTTCCGTTCTTTGGCGGTAGGGTGCGAGACTGGTTTCCAACCGGTGGAGGCGGGCGTTGACCAGGTCCGTGTGGGATTGATCTATATCACGCTGGGCAAGACGTACCAGGGCACCATTACGCTCCATCGTCGCGACAACTTTCAGGTGTGCCTGGTTGTTCTCCGCGAGCACCACAGCGCGTTCCACCGCCGACTGATAGTTTTGTTCGGGATTGACTACGCAGAGCAGTCTCTTGAAATTCTTCACTTCAATCGTCTCCTCGGGAAGTCTACGGTATCGTGAAAATGCGCGCCACGTACGGCTCCACCGCTTCGATCTCCGCCAGGTAGCTCACCCGCTCATCGAGCACATGCAATCGCGTACAGTTCTCCGATAAGTCTGCCGTCAAAGTACCAAGCCGCAGGGAAATCGCATTGATTATGACGACTTGTGGCCGCCCTGGCGGTAGGTGCATCGGGTAGTCTATGAGGGCCGGGGTGATGGGCGCCGTGGGATATACCGTGCGGCGTGCTACATCCAGTGTCCCAAGCACCGAGCGCAGCAGGAAGAAGGGCACGGACCGCACTAGCTCGAACAAACTCACCGGCGGGACGGGCAACAATGCCAGGCTGCTGAGTGTCGCAAGCAACACCGTCGGAATACCGATATACCAGGAATCCGGCGCGCCTTGTGCCAGCACCCACCAAAGGGAACAAATAGCGCGCCACGCACGACACACTGGGTAATCGGACTCCCAGCAAGCCATTCTCCCACTGCATCCTCCCTGACATATTGGACCCTGACTGGTCTTCACCAGAGCGGGCGCAGCACGCGCCGCAAACCAGTGGCGAATTCGGCAGCCATGGCGCCATTCCTTATGACAATTTCGACAGGGTCTAATGAGGTCTCGATCGCCACCCTCCTGTTACAGCATAGTCGGAATTGAATCAACGCACACGGAGTCGGACCGGATGCCACGTTGTGTAGCCGCCGGTCCGTCACATCCGTCCGGGAAGTACCGCAAGGGCGGATAGTAGAGGCCAGTGCTCATGAAACCACAAGTGACGGAATCGGTTCAGATCTGAGATCGGATTAATGGGGCCGGCTTGGCCGGCCGGTAGGGATGGAGACTAGGGGCATATCCGAGTCCGAGCGTCCGACTATGTCTCGGGTGAGGGTGAAGACTGACGAAGCGACCGAATGCCTGCGCCCAGCCATTGTGGCAGGAACTCGGGCGGGAGCTATCGAGAACCTACTAATGGCTCTCACCGAGCAAGAAGACCTTATGCTGGGGACAGCAACCGAATTCACCCTCCAGTCACTGGGCTGGAAGTTCCTGAATGCCTGTCGACTGGGATCCTTACTATGGCGAAACGACGGACGGGGTGGTCGCTATTCGGAGCAGTTGGCGTCGAAGTCACTCGCTAGCAGTAGCCGCGCGCCGAACTTGCTGCGCTGGGGGGCCTGGTGCGGCGTAGTGCAGCATAGGTGTGTCACGACCAACTTTTGTTCTGACCGCTTGTCGCTGCAAAGCAGATGCTTCACTACGGATGCTAAATGTCCGAAAGGGGTCGACTTCGGCATCTGGGCGGCGCGTTGGGCTTCGCTTTGCTCAGCCCAACCTACGTCGCATGAGGCATTCACTTTTCCATGCGCTTGACCACCGTCGCCCGGGCGGGAGGGGGGCAAGGCTCAATCCTTACAGGCATGTTCAACAGCCCACACCGCAGCCTCCACGCGGCCGCGGAGGTTGAGTTTCTTGAGCAGGTGTTTGACGTGCACCTTCACCGTCGCTTCCGCAATTCCCAGTTCCCGGGCGATCATCTTGTTGCTCTTGCCGGTGGCTATCCGTTCGAGGATGCGCCGTTCCTGCTGGGTCAACCCCGCATCGTCCGGCGTCTTGGGACGGGGTTCCTCTTTCAGAGCACGCGCGAGCAGTTGCACGATGCGCTCGCTCATCGCCATCTGTCCCCGCGCGGCCGCTTCCAGGCTCGACAGCAAGTCTTCCGGCTCCATGTCCTTGAGCAAATAGCCGTCCGCGCCGGCACGCATGGCCGCCACCAGGTCTTCGGTCTGGTCGGATACCGTCAACATGATGACCCGGATATCGGAATCCTCCGCCTTGATGGCCTGCAGTACATCGATTCCGCTCATGCCCGTCATGTTGAGATCGAGCAGCACGAAATCGGGCTGCAGCCGCCTGGCCAGTTCGGCGCCCTGCGCGCCCCCCGAAGCTTCCCCTATGATACGAAAGCTGTCGGACATTTCGATCAGTTGAACCACACCCTTTCGGAACAGGGGATGGTCGTCCACGACCAGAATGGTCTGCGTCTCGGTGTCGTTCATATCGCAAGATGTCCTTCATGCATCACCTGCCGGTCCCTGTCTCCGCGCGGGCGGAAGTGCAGCGCGACCCGGGTCCCGCCGGTTCGCAGCCCCATGATATCCAATTGCCCGCCCAGACTGCGGGCCCGTTCCTGCATGATCGCCATGCCGTAGTGCTGACTCACCTGTGCTTTTCCGCCAATCCCGACGCCGTCGTCATCCACAGTGACTGACAGCGTTCCGTCGCCGCGGCACTGCACCTCTACCCGCGCGTAGTCCGCATGAGCGTGATGCACGACGTTGGCCAGAGCTTCACGGACGACCTGCAATACATGGATCTCCTCGTGCGGGCTCAACGAACAGCCACTCATCTGACTGTCCAGAGAGATCTCGAGGCCGCCCCGCTCGGCGAATTCCCGCACGGTGGCATCCAATGCCGCGCCCAGGCCTCCGCCCGACACCTTCAGGCGGAAGGTGGTCAGCAGTTCTCGCAGTTGCCGGTAGGCGCCGTTCAAGCCTTCCCGAAGCTCGCCCAGCACCTTGCGGGGTTCCGGACCGGCATCGGGCCCGAGCAGCGCCTGCAGTCGGCTGACCTGTATCTTCATGTAGGACAGTGACTGAGCGAGGGAATCGTGCAGTTCCCGTGCGATGACTGAACGCTCCTCCAGCAGGGATAGACGACGGCCTTCTTCGGCACGGCGCGCCGTACCGATCGCGATTCCTATATGTCGGCACAACGCCTCCAGCAGTTGCATCTGCCAGTCTTCCATCGCCTTTTCCGACCCCATCTCGAGCTGCAGCACGCCGTGTTGCCGGTCAGCATCCCGCAGCGGCATCGCAAGAATACGATGTTCTTTATGCGGCCCGAGTCGTCGCACGCTTACCGCTCCCGAACCCAGGCATTCCGTACAATCGGACAGGTCGCAGAGGTCGGCATCTCCGCGTGACGTATCCATGGTCGACGCCAGCACCCGGGCATGCGCCTCATCCCCTTCCACCAGGCACGCCGTTCCGCGCCCGGTACCGATGACCGCCTCTATGTCGTGCAACAACAGGGCATAGGTCTGGGCGGCGACCGGCCCGTTGTAGAGCCTGGCGATGGAATGGTAAAGCAGTTCCAGAGAACGGTTGGTCCGTTGCAGATCCGCCGTCTTGTCCTCCACACGCTTCTCGAGATCTCTGTACAGCTTGGAAAGGTCCTCGGCCATCATGTTGAAAGTCTGGCCAAGCCGGCCGAGCTCGTCCTCTCCGGCATGGGGGGTACGCACGCTGAGATTGCCCCGTCCCAGCTCCCCGGCGCATACCAGCAGATTTCGCAACGGGGTCAGCACGTCACTTTGCAGCTGGTACATGGTGACGAACACCACCGCCACCGTCAGGAACAAAGCCATGCCGAGTATGGCACGCATCATCATCAGCTTGTGTTCTGTGTCCTGGGCAAGACGCTTCACCAGCACGTCGATGTGGGAAACGAAGACATGCATTTTGCCCAGCAGTGCCGCTCCGCGCGCGTCCACGCCCACCGGGCGCATGGCATCGAGATGCTTCAGCGTCGGTGCCAGATCCAATGACCACTCCTGAACGACCGCACGATACGCGCGGTTCACGGCCGCCTGCCGGTCCGACGACAGGCTTCCGGTCAGCCGCGGAGCCCGAAGATGCTCCCCGAACACGCGCGCCGCCTGCGCTACCTTGCTCCAGGATGCCGCGTCCCGTTGCTGCTCGGCCCTCAGCACCAGGGCGGCGATACGATAGCTCTGCATGCGCAGCGAACCCGCCTGATCGATCGCCTCGCCGCTGCCTTGGGCGGTTTCGGCAACGAACGACGAGGCCATCATGCCGGTCACCGCGAACAGGATGATCGCCGCCATGGCGACCCCTACGCGCAGCAGCAGCGAGCGTTCCAACAGCTTTCGCAAGGCGTTCATGTCGATCCGGCCGCGGCGGCCGCCTCCTGGCTGCGGATATAAAGAAGTACCACCAATAAAGCATAACGCCCCAGCCTCGATGTACCAACACTCGCAAAGCCCTTGCACCAGCGCAGCTTAGCCGGCTACCCCCATACCCCCATGGTGGTACTTACCTATCCCCAAGGCCCGATTTACCCCGTGGTAAACGCTTCCCCCTCGATCCTAGACTGCAGGCACACATAGCGACATGCGTACTTCACGGAAGGACGGCGGATGGCCACCCAGACCCAGAAGCAGATCTCGGTTCTCACCATGAGCACGGTCGCGTTCGCGTTCAACTTCGCGGTGTGGACGATGTTTTCCATCATCGGCATCAAGATCAAGAGCGAACTGGGCCTGAACGAGACGGAGTTCGGGGTGCTGGTCGCAACCCCTATCCTGACCGGTTCCCTGGTGCGCCTGCCCCTGGGGCTGCTCAGCGACCGCTTCGGCGGGCGCATGGTGTATTTCGTGCAAATGCTGCTGGTTGCCATCCCCACCTATGGGCTGGCGTTCGCCACGGCCTACTGGCAGTACCTGGTCATCGGCCTGTTCGTCGGCCTGGCCGGTGGTTCGTTCGCCATCGGCATCGCCTACACCTCCGCCTGGTTCAGCAAGGAGCGTCAGGGCACGGCCATGGGGATATTCGGTGCCGGCAACGCCGGTGCCGCCATTACCAATCTGGTGGCGCCCTTCATCATCATCGCCTGGGGCTGGCGCATGGTCCCGCAGGTCTACTCGCTGGCCATGCTCGCCATGGCAGTGGTGTTCTGGCTGTTCACCTATACCGATCCGCTTGTACAGAAGCGCCGCGCCGAGGGGGGTCACCTCACCCTCGCCCAGCAGTTTGCGCCGCTCAAGCAGGCACGGGTCTGGCGCTTTGGCCTGGCCTACTATTTCGTATTCGGCGGCTTCGTGTCGCTGGCCCTCTGGCTCCCCAAATACTATGTCAGCGAGTACGGCCTGGACCTCAAGACCGCCGCGCTGATCACCATGTTCTTCACCCTGCCGTCGGGGCTGGTGCGGGCGCTGGGGGGCTGGTTCTCCGATCACATCGGCGGGCGCAAGGTCAACTGGTGGGTGTTCTGGGTCAGTATCGTCTGCCTGTTCTTCCTGTCCTACCCGCCGACCACCATGACCATCCATGGCATCGACAAGGACGTCACGCTGCACGTCGGCCTAAACGTCTGGGTGTTCACGGCGCTGATATTCGTGGTGGGCATCGCCCAGGGCATAGGCAAGGCCAGCGTCTACCGCTGCATCGCCGACTATTACCACGCCAACATGGGATCGGTCGGCGGCCTGGTGGGAGTCATCGGCGGCCTGGGCGGTTTCAGCCTGCCCATTCTGTACGGCATCGCCGCCGACACCATCGGCGTGCGCAGCAGCTGCTTCATGCTGCTCTATGGTGTGGTTGCGGTGGTGATGATCTGGAGCTACTTCGCGATCCGCGCTGAAGAACGGCAGATCCGGGCCCACAAGGACGAACTGCGCGCCGCCATGAACCTGGAGGAGAACGGCCCGGGCGATCTTGCTCCACACCATCCACAGCTTTCCGCCCACTAACGGACCCAGGGGGATACACCCATGACCATCAGCACTTCCGCCCACGGCGTGCCGCACCATGTCCTGACCGACTGGCGGCCTGAAGACCCGGCGTTCTGGGAAAACACCGGCAAACACATCGCGAGCCGCAACCTGTGGATATCGATTCCGGCCCTGCTGTTGGCGTTCTCGGTCTGGCTGGTCTGGAGTGCGGTCACCGTGCGCCTGAACGGCATAGGCTTTGCGTTCTCCACCGATCAGCTGTTCTGGCTGGCCGCCCTGCCGGGCCTGTCCGGCGCCACCCTGCGCATCTTCTATTCCTTCATGGTCCCGCTGTTCGGCGGGCGCAAATGGACCACCATCAGTACCGCGTCGCTGCTGATACCGGCGGTGTGGATAGGCTTCGCGGTACAGGATCCCGGCACGCACTATTCCACCTTCATGATCCTGGCCCTCCTGTGCGGCTTCGGGGGCGGCAACTTTGCCTCCAGCATGGCCAACATCAGCTTCTTCTATCCGAAACGGCTGCAGGGGACCGCGCTGGGACTCAATGCCGGACTCGGCAACCTGGGCGTCAGCGTCATGCAGTTCGTGGTCCCGCTGGTCATTACCGCAGGGGTGTTCGGGGCTCTGGGCGGCGAACCCCAGACGTTCACCCGCGGCGGCGCCACCGCCGACATCTGGCTGCAGAACGCCGGCTTCATCTGGGTGCCCTTCATCCTGGTCACCACCCTCGCCGCTTGGTTCGGAATGAACGACGTAGCCAGCGCCAAGGCATCATTCCGCGAACAGGCAATCATCTTCCAGCGCAAGCATCAATGGCTGATGAGCTGGCTGTATATCGCCACCTTCGGCTCGTTCATCGGCTATGCCGCCGGCTTTCCGATGCTCATAAAGACCCAGTTTCCGTCTGTTGACGCACTCCAGTACGCGTTTCTCGGGCCCCTGGTGGGCGCGCTGATACGCCCCGTCGGCGGCTGGCTGGCCGATCGCCTCGGCGGCGCCAGCGTCACGCTCTGGAACTTCGTGGTGATGATCGCCGCAGTCTTCGGAGTGCTGTTCTTCCTGCCCAGCGGACCGAGCGGCGGCAACTTCTACGGCTTTCTGATCATGTTCATGGTGCTGTTCTTCACCACCGGCATCGGCAACGGCTCCACCTTCCGCATGATACCGGTGATCTTTCGCACTCAGCACGAACGCTGGTCGGCCGGTGCGGACCAGGCGGGACTCGATCGTGCGGTGCGTGACGCCAACAAGGAATCGGCCGCGACCCTGGGGTTCAGCTCGGCACTGGCCGCCTACGGTGCCTTCTTCATCCCCAAGGCCTACGGCACCTCCATCACGGTGACGGGCGGGCCCGAGGCGGCACTGTACGTGTTCATCACCTACTACGTCACCTGTCTGCTGGTGACCTGGTGGTTCTACGCACGCAAGCACGCCGAAATCCATTGCTGAACCAAGACCGCGACGACACCACGGTCCAGGAGCGCGCGACATGAGTCATTTTCTCGACAAGCTGATGTTCTTCAACAGGAACGCGGAGACCTTCGCGGACGGCCACGGGGTGGTCACCAACGAGGACCGACGCTGGGAGGACGGCTACCGCAAGCGTTGGCAGCACGACAAGATCGTGCGTTCGACCCACGGCGTGAACTGCACCGGTTCGTGCAGCTGGAAGATCTATGTCAAGAACGGCCTGATCACCTGGGAGACCCAGCAGACCGACTACCCGCGCACCCGACCGGACCTGCCCAACCACGAACCGCGGGGCTGCCCAAGGGGGGCAAGCTATTCGTGGTACGTCTACAGCGCCCAGCGCGTGAAATACCCCCTGGTACGGGGCCGGTTGATGGAGTTGTGGCGCGAAGCCCGCCAGACCCTGGAGCCCGTGGCCGCCTGGGCCTCCATCGCGCAGCACCCCGCCAACAGTCGGCGCTACAAGAGCGCGCGCGGCCAGGGCGGTTTCGTGCGGGCAACCTGGGACGAGGTGACCGAGCTGATCGCCGCCGCCAACGTACACACCATCAAAGAGTACGGACCGGACCGCATCATGGGCTTCTCGCCCATCCCGGCCATGTCCATGGTCAGCTACGCCGCCGGCTCACGCTATCTGTCGCTGATCGGCGGCGCCTGCCTGTCCTTTTACGACTGGTACTGCGACCTGCCGCCCTCCTCTCCCCAGGTGTGGGGCGAGCAGACCGACGTGCCTGAATCGGCCGACTGGTACAACTCCACCTATCTGATGGTATGGGGTTCGAACATTCCGCAGACCCGCACCCCCGACGCCCACTTCTATACCGAGGTGCGCTACAAGGGGACCAAGACCGTAGCGGTCTCCTCCGACTACGGCGAGATGGTCAAGTTCGGCGATATCTGGCTGGCGCCGAAACAGGGCACAGACGCGGCCCTGGCACTGGCCATGGGTCACGTCATCCTGCGCGAGTTCCACCTCGACCGCCCCAGCGACTACTTCCGGGACTACTGCCGCCAGTACACCGACATGCCCATGCTGGTCACGCTGCGCAAGCACGGGGAAAGCTGGGTCGCCGACCGATTCCTGCGGGCTTCCGACCTGGACCAGAGTCTCGGCCAGGACAACAACCCGGACTGGAAGACCATCGTCATCGACGAGAACACCGGCTATCTGGTCGCGCCCAACGGCAGTATCGGATTCCGCTGGGGGGAAAACGGCCTGTGGAACCTGGAACCGCGGGATGCGGTGTCCGGGCAGGACATCTCGCCACGCCTGTCCTTGATCGACGTGGCCGACGAGGTCGCCGGCGTGAGCTTTCCGTACTTCGGCGCCGGTCAGGGCGCGCTGCTGGAGCGCAACGTACCGGGCAAATGGATCAGCGTGAATGGCAAGGACACGCTGATTGCCACCGTCTATGACCTGCTGCTGGCCAACTACGGCCTGAACCGCGGGCTGGGCGGCGCGAACGTCGCCTCCGGCTACGACGACGACGTGCCCTACACGCCGGCCTGGGCGGAGCAGCAGACCGGCGTGAAGCGCGCGGACATCGTGACCGTCGCGCGCGAGTTTGCCGACAACGCCGACAAGACCCACGGCAAGTCCATGGTGATCCTCGGCGCCGCCCTGAATCACTGGTACCACAACGATATGATCTACCGCGGCATCATGAACATGCTGATCATGTGCGGCTGCGTCGGCCAGTCGGGGGGCGGCTGGGCGCACTACGTCGGCCAGGAAAAGCTGCGTCCCCAGACCGGCTGGACGGCGCTGGCGTTCGCCCTGGACTGGCACCGTCCCCCGCGGCATATGAACGGCACCTCATTCTTCTACAACCACAGCAGCCAGTGGCGCCACGAGAAGCTCTCCGTCAGCGAAATCCTCGCGCCCACCGCACAGGCCGACGCGGCCGACAGCCGACTGATCGATTACAACGTGCGTGCCGAGCGCATGGGCTGGCTGCCGTCGGCACCCCAGCTCAACGCCAACCCCCTGGACGTGGTGGACAAAGCCGAGGCGGCCGGCATGGAGCCGGCCCAGTACGCGGTCGACCAGCTCACGAGCGGCGATCTGCGCATGGCGTCGGAAGATCCCGACAACCCGGTCAACTTCCCGCGCAACCTGTTCGTGTGGCGCTCCAACCTGCTGGGCTCCAGCGGCAAGGGCCACGAATACCTGCTCAAGTACCTGCTCGGCACCCAGAATGCCGTGCTGGGTCCGGATCTCGGCGAGCTGGACGAGCCCAAGCCCAAGGAAGTCGTCTGGCACGACTGCGGCGCGGAAGGAAAGCTCGACCTGCTGGTCACCCTGGACTTTCGCATGTCGACAACCTGTCTGTATTCGGACATCGTGCTGCCCAGCGCCACCTGGTACGAGAAGGACGACCTGAACACCTCCGACATGCACCCTTTCATCCATCCGCTGTCGGAAGCGGTTCAGCCCCTGTGGCAGAGCAAATCGGACTGGGAGATCTACAAGGCCATCGCCAGGCGGTTCTCGACCCTGGCCGCCGAGCATCTGGGCACCCGCAAGGACCTTGTGCTCACCCCGCTGCTGCACGACACCCCCGGAGAGCTCGGCCAGTCCATGGGCGTGCGGGACTGGAAGCGCGGCGAGTGCGACCCGGTACCGGGCAAGACCATGCCCAACATGACCGTCGTCACCCGCGAATACGGCGAGACCTACCGCAAGTTCACGGCACTGGGCCCGTTGATGTCCAAGATCGGCAACGGCGGCAAGGGCATCTCCTGGAGCACCGAAAGCGAGGTCCGCCAGCTTGGCGGGCTGAACGGCACCGTCCAGGAGGAAGGCGCGGCCAAAGGCCTGCCGCGCATCGACACGGCCATCGACGCAGCCGAGGTGATCCTCACACTGGCGCCGGAGACCAACGGCCAGGTGGCAGTCAAGGCCTGGGAGGCGCTGTCGAAGATCACCGGCCGCGACCACAGCCACCTCGCCCGCCCCCGCGAAGACGACAAGATCCGCTTCCGGGACATACAGGCACAGCCCCGCAAGATCATTTCCTCGCCCACCTGGAGCGGCCTGGAGTCCGAGCATGTCAGCTACAACGCCTGCTACACCAACGTCCATGAGCTGATTCCCTGGCGCACCCTCACCGGCCGCCAGCAGTTCTATCAGGACCACCAGTGGATGCTCGACTTCGGCGAGGGGCTGTGTGTTTACAAGCCGCCCATAGACACCAAGACCATAGCGCCGGTCATCGACAGGCTCGGCAACGGCAACCGCCAGCTGGTCCTGAACTGGATCACGCCGCACCAGAAATGGGGCATCCACAGCACCTACACCGACAACCTGCACATGCTCACCCTCTCGCGCGGCGGACCCCATGTCTGGATTTCCGAAGCGGAGGCCGGGGAGGCCGGCATCCGCGACAATGACTGGATCGAGATCTACAACGTCAACGGCACGCTGACCGCGCGGGCGGTGGTGAGCCAACGGGTACCCCGCGGCATGGCGCTCATGTACCACGCCCAGGAGAAGATCATCAACGTGCCGGGCGCCGAGACCAGCGGTTTTCGGGGCGGCATCCACAACAGCGTGACCCGCACCGTCACCAAGCCCACGCACATGATCGGCGGCTACGCCCAGCTGGCGTACGGCTTCAACTACTACGGCACCGTCGGCTCGAACCGCGACGAATATGTGGTGGTGCGCAAGATGAACAACATCGATTGGCTGGAAGGTCCCCGCGTGGAGGAGGACGTCTGAACCAACACCGGACACCTTACCAGTTGCCGCTCCCAGGAGACGACCAATGAAGATTCGTGCTCAGATCGCCATGGTGCTCAACCTCGACAAATGCATCGGCTGCCACACCTGTTCGGTGACCTGCAAGAACGTGTGGACCTCCCGCGAGGGGATGGAGTACGTGTGGTTCAACAATGTCGAGACCAAACCGGGCGTGGGCTATCCCATGCAATGGGAGAACCAGCGAAAGTGGAAGGGCGGCTGGGTCCGCCGTCCCGATGGCGCGCTGGAGCCCCGCCAGGGCAGCAAGTGGCGCATTCTGGGCAACATCTTCGCCAACCCCAACCTGCCCGAAGTGGACGACTACTACGAGCCGTTCACCTACGACTACCAGCATCTGCAGACCGCACCTCTGTCCCAAACGCCGCCCACCGCCCGTCCGGTGTCGCTGATCACCGGCGAGAAGATGGAAAAGATCGAATGGGGCCCGAACTGGGAAGACGACCTGGGCGGGGAATTCGATTCGCGCAGCCGCGACGCCTGCTTCGAGGACGTGCAGAAGGAAATGTACGCCAGTTTCGAAAACACGTTCATGATGTATCTGCCGCGCCTGTGCGAGCACTGCCTCAACCCCACCTGCGTGGCGTCCTGCCCGTCCGGTTCCATCTACAAGCGCGAGGAGGACGGCATCGTGCTGGTGGATCAGGACAAGTGCCGCGGCTGGCGCATGTGCATCAGCGGCTGCCCCTACAAGAAGATCTACTACAACTGGAAGACCGGCAAAGCGGAGAAATGCATCTTCTGCTACCCGCGAATCGAAGCCGGCCAGCCCACGGTATGCTCCGAGACCTGCGTGGGCCGCATCCGCTACCTCGGCGTCATGCTGTATGACGCCGACGCCATTGAGCACGCCGCCAGCGTGGAGGACCCCCAGGATCTTTACGAGGCGCAGACAGGCCTGTTTCTCGACCCTAACGACCCTGCCGTTGCCGAACAGGCGGCGCGCGACGGGGTACCCGACGCTTGGCTGGAAGCCGCCCGGCGCTCGCCCGTCTACAAGATGGCGGTGGACTGGCGCATCGCCTTTCCCCTGCACCCGGAGTACCGGACCCTGCCGATGGTGTGGTACGTGCCGCCGCTGTCGCCCATACAGGCAGCCGCCGAACGGGGACAGTTGGCCAGCAACGGCATTCTTCCCGACACCCGCTCGCTGCGCATTCCGGTGCGCTATCTCGCCAACCTGCTGACCGCCGGCCGGGAAGAGCCGATCATTGCGGCTCTGGACCGCATGCTGGCCATGCGCGCCTACATGCGCGGCAAGTCGGTGGACGGCGAAGCCAACCTGGAGGCGATCCGGCAGGTCGGCCTGGATGAGAGCCAGGTACAGGACATGTACCGCTACCTGGCCATTGCCAACTACGAAGACCGCTTCGTGATCCCCACCAACCACCAGGAACTGGCCGAAGACAGCTTCGACGAGCGCGGCGCCTGCGGGTTCTCCTTCGGCAACGGCTGTGCGGGCGGCGTCAGCGAGACGAACCTGTTCGGGGCCCGCAAGTCCTCAACCACCCACCATGTCAGTCTCGATGGCTTGCGCGGCAAGCGGGACGCGGAGGAGCTCTGATGATGAAGACCTACAAGGCCCTGGCCATACTGCTGCTCTACCCCGAATCCGGCTGGGTGTCCGAGCTCGACGGGATCGAAACGGCGCTGGCCGCGGAGCACGCCGCCAATGGCGGCGCAGCCACAGTCCTCGGCGAACTGTTTGCCATGCTGCGCAAGCATCCGCTCCTGGAGCTGCAGCAGAACTATGTCGTCACCTTCGACCAGACCCCGAGCCATTCCCTGCATCTGTTCGAGCATGTCCATGGAGAATCGCGCGACCGCGGCCAGGCCATGGTGGACCTGCTGACCGAATACCGCCGCCACGGACTGACGGTCGATGCGGACGAGTTGCCCGACTACGTGCCCCTGTTTCTGGAGTATCTCTCCGAACTGCCGCCCCCGGACGCACTGGAGCTGCTGGATGAGGCCATCGACGTACTGGCCCTGATAGGTCGCAAGCTGCGCCGCAACGCCAGCCCCTATCAGTCCGTCTTTTCGGTTCTGGAAGCGATGGCCACGCGCGCGCCCGCAGCGCTGCCGGAGGCGCCGGTGCGCGACATGGACGACACACTGGCCCGGTTCGGGCCCCGCGACGACGGCCGCGAACCGCTGCTGACACCCCGACAGCGCCATGAAGTGGCCGTTGCCCGCGTCCCGCGGCCCGGCGAGACCTCGCTGTCGCGCGCGCTTCGGTAGTCGACAGATTTGCGGAGGAAGCGGTTATGGAATACATCAATACCCTGTTGTTCGGAATTTATCCCTACGTGGCCCTGTCGGTATTTCTGGTGGGCAGCCTGCTGCGCTTCGATCGCGAGCAGTACACCTGGAAGAGCGATTCCAGCCAGCTGCTGTCGCGCAGACACCTGCGCCTGGGCAGCAACCTGTTTCACGTGGGCATTCTCACCGTGTTCTTCGGGCATCTGGTGGGACTGCTGACGCCCCATCCCCTGTTCCACGCCCTGGGCATCTCCGATCTCGCCCACCAGTACCTGGCGATCGTGGTGGGCACCCTGTTCGGGCTGATGGCACTGGCCGGCGGGGTGCTTCTCTGGAGGCGGCGCACCACCAATTCCAGGGTGCGTGCCGCCGGGCGCCCCTCGGACCTGTTCATCCTGAGCTGGCTGCTGGTCACCCTGCTGCTGGGACTGTCGACCATTCCGTTCTCCCTGCGCCATGCCGTCCACGGCGACCCCGCGGTGATGGTGTACCTGGCCGAGTGGGCCCAGAGCATCGTCACGTTCCGGCCCGACCCTGCCCTGCTCAACGGCGTGGACACCGTCTTCAAGGTACACATTTTCTTCGGACTGACCGTCTTCCTGATCTTTCCGTTCACACGCCTGGTGCATATCTGGAGCGGCTTTGCAGCCCTGTTCTACCCTGCGCGCCGATTCCAGCTCGTGCGCTACAGGGGCGCCCGGCGCACGCCTCGGAGGACCGCCGTCACCGCAAGCCCGAAAGGTATGCGCGGCGCGCGGCCGACACCCGCGCAAGCACAACCGCTACCGACGCACACAGCGGAGCGGGGGGACCGGCCCAGGACGCACGCCCCGTAACGTCCACCCATGGTCCACACAAACCACCACCGAGACAGTCCCGGTAACGGGCAGCGCCCACCGAAGGCGCGAGGAGGACACCATGACACATGTTGTGATTGTCGGAGCGGGCATCGCCGGAGTCCCGGCCGCCTATGCCATGCGCCGGGCGCTGGGCCCGGAGGATGAAATCACCGTCGTGTCCGACAAGGACTACTTCCAGTTCGTGCCATCGAACCCCTGGGTGGCCATGGGGTGGCGCGAGCGCGAAGACATCGCGTTTCCGATTGGCCGTTACCTGAAAGACCGCAACATCCGGTTCGTTCCCGTGTCACTGGCGCAAGTAGACGCCTTGGAAAACCGGATCCGCCTGGCCGACGGCGCTGCGCTACGCTACGATTTTCTGATCCTCGCCACCGGCCCGGAGTGCGCCTACGACGAGATTCCCGGGCTCGGGCCGTGGAACGGCCATACCCAGTCCGTCATCCAGATCGAAGAAGCTCAGCGGGCGCGTGACAGCTACCAGGCTTTCCTGCGCAAACCGGGACCGGTCATCATCGGGGCGGTTGAGCACGCATCCATACTCGGCCCGCTGTACGAGTGCGCGTTTCTGGTGGATTCCGATCTGCGCAGGCGCAATATACGGGAACGGGTGCCCATCACCATCGTGACCCCGGAACCCTATGTCGGCCACCTCGGCATCGGCGGCGACGGCCATACCCGCCGCCTGCTGGAGAGTGCGCTTGCGCAGCACAACATCCGCCACCTCTGCAATGCCAGAACGGTGAAGGTTGACGCCGATACGGTCCATGTCCTGGAACGCGACGACGAAGGCAAAGACAAGCAGACCCACGCGCTGGCGTTCGCATACTCGATCTACTGGCCGGCGTTCCGCGGAGTGGAGGCCCTTCGCAACAGCACCGGTCTCACCAACGCCAGCGGCTTCGTTGCTCTGGACCAGTACCTGCGCCATCCCCAGTTCCCCAACGTCTACGCGGTGGGTGTATGCGCCGCGCACCCTGCTACGGAAACGACGCCTGTTGCGGTCGGCGCACCCGAGTCGGCCTATTCCATACAGAAGGAAGTGGACACCGCTACCGGCAACATCATCGCAACTCTCAGCGGCGGGACGCTCAGCAGCGCCGAGCCGGAACGCGCAAAGTGGTTGACCGACATGGGAGAGACGGGGGCCACCTACCTGTCCGAGCCGCAGATTCCGCTGCGCAACATCAACTGGCTCAAGCAGGGCCGCTGGGTACACATGGCCAAAGTGGACTTCGAGCACTACTTCATCAACAAGGTAAAGCTCAAACCCAGCGGCGCGGCGCCGAGCATGCACAGCCGCATCGCCAGCGTGGTATGCCGGCTGGAAACAAGCCGAATCGGAAACACCAAGGTCCCCCGGTTGAATCGACGACTGGCGAAACCCCTGCGGGTGCCCGTGCAGCGGGACCTGGACTATGAACTGCGGGCACTCGCCTCGGCATTGGATAGCGATCCCGGCGAGGTCGCCGGCCAGTTGCTGGCCGCTGCGATTCAGGACGCCCGCACCTACCTCAGCGAAGAACTGGCGGCAGCGGTGGAACGGACGCGACGGGAAATCGTGGCCGCGGAATTGCCTGAAAACCAGCCTGGCGTCGAGTTCGAGGGAGGGGCACCCTGACTTTCCCTCAGGTACCCGGAAATGACTGTGCGGACCGGACCGGCCGCCGCCGATACGGTCCGGTCCGCACATGGGAATCGCGGGGCGACTCTGTCAGGCCGTCACTTCTTATCGAGCCCGATGATCAAAGCGGCAAGCTTCTGCGCCTGCTGCTGGTTGGCCATCCCCGGAGGCATGGGCATCGAGCCCCAAGTGCCCGAGCCGCCATTCTCAATGCGATCGGTCAGCAGGGCGAGCGCATGGGGGTCGTTGTGATACTTCTGGGCCACCGCCGACCAGGCGGGTCCCACCACCTTCTGGCCCACGCTATGACAGCTCATGCAAGCCAGACCCTCGGAGTCGACGTAATGCAGCAGTTTGGACGAATCTGCCTGATTGACACTGATGGCAGCGGAAGCCGGCGCCGACGCGACCGCAGCTGCACCCAGCAGAACGGCCCCAAGGAAATTCATTGATGTCTTCATTTAGCACTCCTATGTGACGAGAGAAACCCTTGCTACCGTACATACAACGCTGGTACACAAAGGCGCGTAACCATTGCGCGGCAATTGTCACCGCCGGCACATCAAGCCATACGGTTCGCGGGATCATGGATTCGCAAGTACCGGCCCACAGCCACGCGGGTTCGCGGTGTTCATTGCCAGCGCCGCGGGACACCCGTTGTCCCGGCAACCGTAAGAACGCTGTTACCGGTGCGGCAGTATTCGGGACATCGGCCTTTGCCGAGGATCGTCGGATTCAGCCCGCGCAGCGTTCGGTTCCAAAAGACCGATGCACAACACAAGTCGAAGATTAGGGACTGAACCCTCTGCACGCATTGACCCATGTCAAGCAGAGGGTCGCAAGGCGCACCGGGAGGCCTTCCGACCGTGAATTCCGGGCAAAGTGACGCGCTTGCGAAGACGGACAGGATCACCCCGGCACCGGACCGCGGCCTCCCTCATGCGGCGCTTCCCCCCGCGCGCTCAGGCACGAACGAAACAGTCTATTTTTTGGCTACTTGCGCTTCACTCGCAGCCTACGACCGGGGCCCGCCTTGACCTGGCGAGCTGAGACCGTTTTACTTGCCAGCCATAGTGCCCCCCAGGCAGTGTTGCCACCATGGCGGGGTCATACGCGTCCAAACGGCTTGCGCCGGTCGCCAGACAGCCGGGTACGGGAATACATGAGGGGCACCATGTTAGATGTACTGAAACGGATCACGGGAAGACGGGGCAGTACACCCCTGCGCGATGTATTTATCGACCACGAATTCGGGTTCATCCTGTATACGACGGCAAAGTGCGGATCCGGCAGCGCCAAAGAATGGCTCCTGGGGGTGAAGGGCATCGTTTCCGAAAAGGATATCGAGAACAGAAGCGTGGACGCGCGCCTCGGCAACCGGCTCCACGTATACATGCGCGATCCCAACCAGGGTTTCTGCGCGACGCAAGCGGAACTGCGCAAGTATATCCGGCGTTACAAGAATATCGCTGTCGCAAGGAATCCTTACAGCCGCGTCGTGAGCTTCTACTGCGACAAGGTGCTGAAGGAGGAGAACCGGCTCCCATCGTTGAACATCAAGCACCGCGTCCCCTATCCGACCGACATGACGTTCAGGGAGCTGGTCGCCCGGATCGGCGAGATCCCCGATGACGAGATCGAGCCGCATCTGAGAAGCCAAGCACATGGTCGCGAAGACATCGAGTTCGACCATGTGGTCAAGATCGAGCACTTCGACCAGGACATACAACGGGTGTCCGCCGACCTGGGCATCCCCGAACTGCGCTGTCGACTCCACCGGAACAGGACCACCTATATCGACACGCCCGAAGAGTTCGTGTACGACAAGAGACCGGTCGAATTCTGCGCGGGGAAACCGCCCGCTTATCCCTATTTCTTTGACGACGCGCTGACGCGCCAGATCGGCGAACGCTACCGGAAAGATATCGAGAAATTCGACTACAAGTTCTCCGAATAATGCCTCAAACGGCCTGGAGCGCCGGCTGCCCGGTGCGCGTACCAGGGGCCTGGCGGCGATTCCTGCCGCCGAGCACCACCGGCTGGTGGCCGCTATTGGAGCCGGGCCATAGACCGGCTACCATGGTAGCGACCGAGGGACACCATGCGCGTCGCCCTGTTCGTCAGCTGTCTGGTCGATCTGTACCGCCCGCGGGTGGGATTCGCTGCCGTGCGTCTGCTGGAACAGGCAGGCTGCCAGGTGGAGGTACCCACCCAGACCTGCTGCGGGCAGCCCGCCTACAACAACGGAGACCTGGAAAACGCCCGTGCCATCGCACGCCAGGTCATCGAGGCGTTTTCCGGCTATTCCTATGTGGTCGTACCCTCCGGGTCCTGTGCCGGCATGCTGACCCGCCACTACCCGGAGCTTTTTGTTGACCAACCGCAGTGGCAGGAACGCGCCCGGGACCTCGCCGGACGTACCCGGGAACTGCTGAGCTTTCTGCACGACACCCTGGGCAAGAGCGACTTCGGCGCGACCTGCACCGCCAGCGCCACGTACCACGATTCCTGCTCATCGCTGCGCGAGCTTGGCGTGCAGAACCAGCCGCGCGAACTGCTCGGGCGGGTAGCCGGGCTGCGGCTCGTCGAACTGGCCGACACCCAGGCGTGTTGCGGCTTCGGCGGCACGTTCTGTGTGAAGTACCCCGAACTGTCAGCCCGCATGGTCGACGACAAGGCACGCGCCGTGGAAGCCACGGGTGCGGATATGCTGTTGGCCGGTGATCTGGGCTGCCTGCTGAACATCGCCGGGCGTCTGCGCCGGACCGGCAGCACCGTCCGCGTCCACCATGTCGCCGAGGTGCTGGCCGGCATGGCGGACGAACCCGGCCTCGGCGAGGGACGAGAGCCGTGAAGTCCACCGCTCACGCGTTCCGGCGCAACGTCCATGTCGCCCTGCACGACGAGCGTCTGCAGCGCGCCCTGGGCAGGGTCGGCGGAGGCTTCATCGAAAAGCGCCGCGCAGCTGTCGATGCGTTGCCCGAATTCGAATCCCTGCGTGCAGCCGCCCGCGCCGTCAAGGACCACACCCTCGCCCACCTGGATGAGTATCTGGAACGCTTCGAAGCCCGCGTCGTCGCCAGCGGCGGACAGGTGCACTGGGCCGCCTCGGCCGCCGAGGCACGGCGCATCGTGATCGAGCTGTGCCGTGAGGCGGGCGCGCACCGGGTCACCAAGGGCAAGACCATGGTGGGCGAGGAGATCGGGATCAACGAGGCCCTGGTGGAGGCCGGTTTCGAACCGGTGGAGACCGATCTTGGCGAATACATCATCCAACTGGCCGGAGAACCGCCCAGTCACATCATTGCACCGGCCATCCACAAGACGCGCTCCGACATCGCGGAGCTGTTCCGCCAGCACCACCACCACCGGCAGGCACTGGAATCGGCTAGGGCCATTGTGGACGAAGCGCGCGAAGTCATGCGCGAACGGTTTCTGAGCGCTGATGTGGGTATCACCGGCGCCAACTTTCTGGTCGCCGACACCGGCTCGGTGGTACTGGTCACCAACGAAGGCAACGGCGATCTTACCGCCACCGTGCCGCGCAGCCACATCGTGCTCGCCGGCATAGAGAAGGTCGTCCCCACCCTGGAGGACGCCAGTGTGCTGCTGCGGCTGCTGGCGCGCAGTGCGACGGGGCAGGCGTTCACCGCCTACACCACCGTATTCACCGGCCCGCGCCGCCCCCAGGACCAGGACGGCCCGGCGGCCTTTCATGTGGTGCTGGTGGACAACGGGCGCAGCGACATGCTGGGCGGCGAGTATCGCGACATGCTGCGCTGCATCCGCTGCGGTGCCTGCCTGAATCATTGCCCGGTGTACGGCGCCGTGGGAGGGCATGCCTACGGCTGGGTCTATCCGGGACCGATGGGATCGGTACTCACCCCTCTCATACTGGGACTGAAGGAGGCCGGCGATCTGCCCAACGCATCCACCCTCTGTGGCCGGTGCGAAGCGGTCTGTCCTGTGTCCATCCCGCTGCCCATGCTGCTGCGCCGATTGCGGGTCCGTCAGCATGCCGAAGGCCTCGCAGGGCGCACAAGCCGATGGGCACTGGCACTGTGGGCGTTTACGGCCCGCCGCCCAGGTCTGTATGCACCAGTAATGGGCCTGGGTGTCAGAATCCTCGCATGGCTGGGCGGCGGGCGTGGGCGCCTGCGCCGGCTCCCCGGGGCCTCGGCCTGGACCGACAGCCGGGACCTGCCGACACCCGCGGGAGAAACGTTTCAGGCGGCCTGGCGGCGGCGTCGGGGAAGCCATGAGTGACCCGCGTGAAATCGTTCTCGGCGCCGTGCGTACGGCGCTCGCCCGGGCCGGCGGATCGGCCGACCGACACGAAAGAGGCACTCTTGCAGAGCGGTTGGAACACCGGCCCATCGGCCCGCAACCGCGCCTCGGCGACGATCCGATCGCCCACTTCACGGGCCGGATGGAAGCGGCGGCCGCCACCTGGACACGGGTGGCAACAGCGCTAGACGCCGTGCAGGCGGTGCAACGCTATGCACAGACCGCAGGCCACGACACGGTGGTCGCCGTCGATCACCCTGCGCTGCATGACCTGCCGTGGCCGCCCACCATGGACCTGCGCTTCCGGGTGCCCGTCAAGGCAGCGGTCTGCGTAGTGACCCTGGCTGAGCTGGGAATCGCGGAAACCGGCAGCCTGATGCTATGCGCGTCGCCCGCCACTCCCACCCTGTTCAACTTTCTGCCGGACACCCTCATCTGTCTGCTGCCTGCCGACAGGGTCGTCGCCCACCTCGAAGACGCCTGGCGCTGGCTGCGGGAGAACCACGCAACCCTGCCCCGCGCCGTCAACCTGGTTACCGGGCCCTCCCGAACGGCGGACGTGGAGCAGACCCTGCAACTGGGCGCCCATGGCCCTCGCCAGCTGCACGCCGTACTGATCGACGGCGGCTGGGGCACCCACCCATAGCCATTCAGAATATTCCAGGACTCTGATACAGCCGGTGCGGTGCAAAATCGGGCTTGCCATCCCCGATCGAGCAACCCATAGTACGGGTTAGCTCTGTGTTAGCTGCGCGGATCCGCATCCGCGGCAGCCGGGGGGAAAGCATAGTCGTGTTCCGACCGGCAGTACCATTGCAGGCGCAACAACCCTGGAGCACTCCGCTCCAATGCATTGGCCGGTTCAGCACGATCGTCCATCGCCCGCAACGGGTGTTCCCCACGCAACATTTGATTGTCCCCTCCCCAAAAACCAAGCAAACCGCAGCCGTCCCCCGGAGCGCGGGGCCGTTCGCGCCGCCTCCGGGAAAGCCGCCAGTGCGCATCGTCGACGCGCCGATGACCAACAAGGAGGAAGTCCCATGTGCAGCATGTCCAAGAAAGAACAGCATCCGGCCGGCAGTTCGCGGCGCAAGTTCCTGAAGAGCTCCGCGGCGCTGGGTGCAACCGCCGTACTCGGTGCGCCGTACATACGCAACGCCGAGGCCGCCAAGGGTCAGGTCTGGAAAGTACAGTCGGTGTGGGACGCCGGCACCACCGGCTACCGCCTGTTCGAGGAGTGGTCAAACGGCTTCCAGGAGAAGTCTGGCGGCGAACTCACCATCAAACCCTTTCCGGCCAAGGCGGTCGCAGCCGACAACAACGCCTTGTTCGACGCGGTGCGCACCGGCGTACTGCAGGCCATGAACCCCTTCACGCTGTACTGGTCCGGTAAGATTCCGGCCTCGGTGTTCCTGTCATCCTACCCCGCGGGGCCCGACCAGCCGGGCCAGTGGGACACCATGTTCTACGGCATGGGGCTGCTGGACATCACCCGCGACATCTACGCCAAGTACGGCCTGTTCTACGTCGGTCCCATACAGCACGACGCCAATATCATCCATTCCAAGCGGCCCGTTAACAGCCTCAACGATCTCAAGGGCATGAAGATCCGCTTGCCGGGCGGCATGGTGGCCCAGGTGTTCGAACAGTTCGGCGTCAGCACCACCAGCATGCCCGGCTCGGACATCTACCCGGCTCTGGAGAAGGGCACCATCGACGCCGCCGACTACGTGGGCCCGGCCATCAACTGGGACCTGGGCTTCGCGGAGGTGACCAAGTACATCATCTGTATGGGTCCTCCGGGCCAGACCTCCCTGTATCAGCCCGTGGATCTGATGGATCTCACCGTCAATATGGGTGCCTGGAAACGGCTGTCCCCGAAGATGAAGACCTTCGTACAGGAGCAGGTGCAGACCTACTCCCTGCACCATTTCGTCACCATCCAGGATGCCGATCTTAAGGCGATGGATAAATTCCTCAAGGCGGGTACCACCGTCTCACGCTTGTCGGCCGACGATGTGAAGCGCTTCCGCAAGGCCGCAATCCCGGTATGGTTCGAGTGGGCCAAGAAGGATGCCAACGCCACCCGGGTGTTCAAGCTCCAGTTGGACTACATGCTCAATCCCTATATGGGATACGTCTCGCCTGACGACGTGAAGGGTCTCAGTCTGTAGAGGGTCCGGTGGCGGGCGCGTGAAAGCGCCCGCCACCGCTCAACCACGGGGGAAGCATGTCCGAATCGACAAATTTCGTGTTGCCGCACTGGATCTACTGGGGCTGGCTGGCGATCATGCCGCTGGTCTTCATGTGGCTGACCCGCGACAGCGCCCGCACGACCACGCCGGACGAAGAAACCGCGCTGCAGGTGATAGCTGAGGAAGACCCGGCCCTGCACGCCCCCGGTAACCGACTCACGCGGGCGCTGGACTGGCTCAGCGAACAATCCGGCGTGTTCGTGTCCCTTTGGACGGTCAACGCCGTGTGCGCGTACTTCTACGAAGTGGTGTCCCGGTACCTGTTCGACGCCCCGACCATCTGGGTCCACCAGGCCAGCTACCTGATGTTCGGCATGCAGTACCTGCTGGCCGGCGCCTTCGCTCTGCTGCACGGCGATCACGTGCGGGTGGACGTGGTATACATCAAACTGCCCAAACGCGGCCAGGTGGGCGTGGATATCTTCACATCCACCTTTTTCTTCATTTTCGCCATCGCGCTGGGCGGCACGTCCTGGCGGTTTTTCACGGACTCGCTGAGCATGCTGGAAGTGACCGACGAGACGTGGCGTATTCAGTTCTACCCCATCAAAGCCATGATGGTGCTGGGCGCCGTGCTGCTCATCCTCGCCGGGCTGTCCAAACTGATAAAAGACATTCAACTGTTCCGGCGTCTGGGGGAGGACGAGTTTCTATGAACACTGCGGCACTGCCGGCTCGCGCCAGCCGCCGTCTGTGGGGACGGTTCTGGACCTACGTCATGGTCCTCGCCACCCTCGGGACCGCGTTTGTTGTATGCGTGGAACTGATCAACATCCTGTTCTACGACCCCTACGGGGACAAGCATTTTCTGTTCACGCTCGGCGGCAGCCTTGCCAATGTGGACATCGCCACCCTCACCTTTCTGATGTTCGGCTCCCTGGCTGTATTGCTGATGATGGGACTGCCCATGGCCTTCGTGGTGGGCGGCCTCGGGGTGGTGTTCATCTACCTGGTCGGCGGGCAGACCATGGTCAACATCATTCCCACCCGAGTCTTCCCCCTGATGGCCAACCCCGACCTGGCCGCTATCCCGCTGTTCATCTTCATGGCCTCCATGCTGGAACGGGCCGGACTGATCGAGGAAATGTTCGACGTGGTCTACAAGTGGATGGGAGGGCTGCGCGGCGGACTGGCTGCGGCGACCATCATCGCTTCCACCATTCTGGCGGCCATGGTGGGCGTGATCGGCGCGGCGGTGGTGACCATGGGCATCATCGCACTGCCCGCCATGTTGAACCGCAAATACGACCAGAAGATCGCCCTGGGATCGATCATGGCGGGCGGCACCCTCGGCATCCTGATTCCGCCGTCCATCCTCGCCATCCTCTATGCCGTGGTGGCCCAGCAGTCGGTGGGCAAGCTGTATCTGGGTTCGGTCCTGCCGGGCCTGATGCTGTCGGGCATGTATATCGCCTACGTCCTGCTGCGCACCTGGCTCAACCCCGCCTTGGGGCCCGCTCTGCCCCAGGAGGAGCGTGTTTCCCTGGGGCAGAAGTTGCGCCTGCTGATCAATCTCATCGCGCCAATCTTTCTGGTCTTTCTGGTGCTCGGACTGCTGTTCGGCGGCATCGCCACGCCGGTGGAGGCTGCCGGCATCGGCTCATTCGGCGCCATCATCGTTGCCATGATGCACCGGCGTTTCAGTCTCGAAGCGCTGCGCGAAGCGTCCATCACCACGGCGCGCGCATCGGCCATGGTCCTGTGGATCATCTTCGGCGCTTCAATCTTCGTAGGCTTCTTCATACTGCAGGGCGGTCAGACCTTCATCACCGAGAGCATTCTGGGCACCGGACTGCACCCCTACGGCATCCTGCTGTTGATGATGGTCATGCTGGTGTTCCTGGGCATGTTCCTGGACTGGGTCGGCATACTGTTGCTGACCGTGCCGATCTTCGTGCCGATCATCAAATCCATGACCTTCGGCGGCGTGCTGGGGTTGCCGCCGGTCCCGGGCAGCGATGTGGTGCTGTGGTTCGGCGTGCTGTATCTGGTCAACATGCAGATGTCGTTCCTCAGCCCGCCGTTTGGCTACGCGCTTTTCTACCTGCGCGGCGTGTGCCCGCCCGAGGTCAGCATGGCGACCATCTTCAAGTCGTCACTGGTATTTCTCGCCCTGCAGATTGTCGGGCTGGCGCTCTGCGTCCTGTTTCCGGCGATCATCATCTGGCTGCCCAACGCGGTTTACGGGTCGTAGGAACGGCACCATGCATTGATGCGCCGACCCGGGGAGGTACTGGCAATGAGCGCAAACTCCGCCTACGAACTGCGCGCCCCGGCGCGCCAGGAATCCGCCTACGGCACGATGCTCACGCCCCCCGCCCTTGAGTTCGTCGCGACGCTTGCCCGGGCTCACAGACCTCGCGTAAAGGAAAGCCTGGCAGCACGTCAGCAACTCCAGACCCTGCTGGACCAGGGCCGGGCCCTCGGCTTTCGGCCCGAAAGCGCGTCCATCCGAGAGAGCGACTGGACGGTAGCACCGTTGCCGCCCGATCTGCTCGACCGCCGGGTCGAGATCACCGGCCCCACCGACCGGAAGATGGTCATCAATGCGCTCAACTCGGGGGCCAACTGCTACATGGCGGACTTCGAGGATTCCAACACCCCCACCTGGCACAATCTGGTACAGGGTCAGATCAACCTGCGCGATGCCGTGACCCGCAGCATCACCTACGAAGATCCGGCAAGCGGCAAGCACTACGCCTTGAACGACAGAACCGCGGTATTGCTGGTCAGGCCCCGGGGCTGGCACCTGTGGGAAAAGCACATGCTCGTCGACGGAGAGCCTGTGCCCGCGGCTCTATTCGACTTCGGTCTGTTCTTCTTCCACAATGCGCGACCGCTGCTGGCCGCCGGCAGCGGTCCGTATTTCTATCTGCCCAAGCTGGAAAGCCATCATGAGGCACGGCTGTGGAACGATGTCTTCAAGGATGCCCAGGACGCACTGGCTCTGCCCCGGGGAAGCATAAGGGCCACCGTGCTGATAGAAACTCTGCCCGCCGCCTTCCAGATGCACGAAATCCTCTATGAGCTGAAGGACCATTCAGCCGGGCTGAACTGCGGTCGCTGGGATTACATCTTCAGCTACATCAAACGATTCCGCCGGCATCCGGAATGCGTACTGCCGGACCGCCAGCAGATCACCATGACCCAGCCTTTCATGCGTGCCTACACGCAGCTTGTCATACAGACCTGCCACCGGCGCGGGGTGCACGCCATGGGCGGCATGGCCGCCCAGATACCCATCAAGGACGACCCCGAGGCGAACGCCCTGGCCCTGGACAAGGTGCGGGAAGACAAACTGCGGGAAGTCCAGGATGGCCACGACGGCACCTGGGTCGCCCATCCGGCGCTGGTGCCCGTCGCGCGGGAAGTCTTCGACGCCCACATGGCAGGTCCCAATCAGATCGAACGCAAACGGGAGGATGTGAGCGTCTCTCCGGCGGACCTGGTCCGCACACCTGCCGGGTCACGCACCGAAGAGGGCCTGCGCTACAACCTGCGGGTGGGCATACGCTATCTGGAGGCATGGCTGGGCGGATCGGGCGCGGTGCCCATCTACCACCTGATGGAAGATGCCGCCACCGCCGAGATCTCCCGCGCCCAGCTCTGGCAATGGTTGCATCATCACGCCGAGGTGGGCGACCGCCCGCTGGACGAACACCGCCTGCGCGAGGCGCTGGACGAGGAAATGCAGCAGGTGCGCGACGAAGTGGGCGCCGAACGCTTCGACGGCGGATACTTTCAGCAGGCCGCCGAGCTATTCGGGCACCTGTGCCTGAACAGGGAATTCGCCGAATTCCTCACACTGCCGGCCTACGAGGTGCTGCTCGGCCTGGAATCGGCAACCTGAACGTCCGCCATCGCCACAGGGGCCGGCCGCAACGCGGAGCTACCGCATTCGCCCTTGACCGTCCCCGACGGTGCCGTTGACGCGCCGGCGTGCCCGTCCGATCCTGCGCATCTCCCGCAGAGCGATCGCATCGGTGAAGGTCCGCACACCCCGCCAGGGCTGCTTCAGGCCCTCGGCATCCGGATACAGGTCCTGAATATCCTGCGGAAGCCCCGCCAGACCCATCTCCGAAAGCCGGCGACCGAGCAGGCGGAATTCATAGTAGCTTCGGCCGTAGCGCACCAGACGTCGCCAATAGTTGCGCCATTCCTTCAAGTCCGACACGGACACCGAATCGAACTCGAACACGGCTTCCGCACAGGGGTGAACCCGGCTGTTGTCCCAACCGCGGCCCGGCTCCAGATTCCACTTCACGAGGGCCGCTACGAGACCGTCATCGCCTTCAAGTCGCAGTGGAAGTCGCACACTCAACGCCCGCGCCCGGTCCACGAACGAGCCGCGCAGGGCATACAGGTTGGCCACCAGCCCATGCTGCTCCAGAATCGCTCTTCGATCGCCCGCTTTGCTGCGGCCGGAACCGGGAACCGCCGACGCGGCATGGGCATGGCTGTCCGAGTGCAACGCCTGAACGAGCGTCGACAATGCGGACTTTCCGACCGTCGCGTCTCCGTCCATGAAGATGTAGACGTCGCGCCCCGGACACTCGGTCGGGATGGTATCGTGGACAAACACATTCCAGGCGTTGCATTTGTCCCCCAAGGCGATGGAAACCAGCCGCACCTCGGGGCGCTTCTCGGCGTATTCACGAACGACCTCTTCCGTACGATCCGTGCAGCCGTTGGCCATGACGTAGACTTCCAGCGCCCTGTCCGGCTCCGCCGCGAAGATACTGTCCAGACAGGCTGCAATCTTCACCTCTTCGTTGTGGGCGAGGACCATCACCGGCCATGCCGCATCTGTTTCCACCATCAACTCCTCTGCCGGCGTCATCCGGCATTGACCACAAGCTCGCCGGGCCCCGGATCGGCGAGCTTTCAAGAGTTTATGCGCAAAGACACCGCGGTTTCCAGCGTGTATCAAGTTGCGCGCCTGCGCCCACGGTGGAACCTTCGACGTCAACGGGCTCCGGCGACGCTTCACCGCCCGCCGACGCGCGGCCGCACATCGGATTGACGCCGAAACCGGTGCAGACCGGGGGCGGGCGTCGGACGGGGACCGCAGCTTCCACTGTTGCCGACGCGACGTCCAGCCGCCATCCCGAAACGGCGCTGCCGAGCCGCGGGCCATCCCGTCAACGAAAATCGCCGCGGTTCGTGCCGGGGCCCGTGAAAATCGTTGACAGCGCACGGCCGACCCATCAACCTACCCGCAAGAGGCCATTGGTCCCATCGGCACTGGGGCTGCCGGGGGCATCAAATCACGTGCAGTTGTCCGGGCACCCCCAAGCGTGGTGATAAAGCCTTTCAGCGGAGCCACCGCAGCCCCTCGTACCCGGACGTCGGGCAGTCCGGTGCCCGGCCCCGGCGCAAACGGTCTACGCATCGTCGATGCCCTGGCGGAGTTCGCAAGCCGGTGTCGGTTGCCGGGGCGATGCCTTACCGGACGGGGCATGTATCGGGCCGCAAGATGCCTCGGACTGCTTCTCAGTCCGGAAACGAGTTGACCGGAATTCTCTAAGGACCGCTTCGGCAGGCACGACCGAAGATCAGCGGATGAGCCAGTTGTGCACAAGACATCCTTTCGACCAGCGGGCCGGGTAAGCGTCATCACCCGCGGCACCATCGGCCTGGTACTCGACGCGAAGATCGTCCGCGACACGCTGGCCAACAGCGGTATCGCGACCAAGCTATATCGCGCCCGCGGCCGGAATATGGACGGTGTGCTGAGCCGGCTCAAACTGAGATTCATGCGCAGCATCCGCCCGACTCGCAGCCCTGACGCCAATATCTTCATCGAACAGGTTCCCCTGGGCTGGCACTCGCTCGCACGAATGAACTTCCTGATCCCGAATCAGGAATGGTGCCGCCCTGAAACGATGGCCTGGTTTGACCGTTTCGACCTGATTCTCTGCAAATCCCGTTTCGCCGAGCGGATATTTCTGGAACGGGGGCTGCCGGCCCGTTATATCGGCTTCACCAGCGAAGACCGCTTTCGCGCGGCAACACCAAAAGACTATTCGGCATACCTGCATGTTGCCGGCCGCAGTACTCAGAAGGGTACACGGAGCATTCTACAAATCTGGCGAAGACACCCGGAGTGGCCTAACTTGACCGTGGTCGCGCACGGGAACGAATTGGATCTGGGCAGTGATGCGCACAACCTCGAGATACTCCGGAAGAAGGTACCCTATCAACAACTCGTGAACTTGCAGAATCGCTGCGGCGTTCATCTTTGCCCGTCCGAAGCGGAAGGATTCGGCCACTACATCGGCGAGGGTCTCTCCTGTGGCGCGGTCGTCGTGACCACCGACGCACCCCCGATGAACGAGTTGGTTGCATCCGATCACGGCATTGTGGTGCCTTATTCCCACAGCCGGCCGCAGTCGCTGGGAATGAACTATTACGTCGATACTGAAGCCCTGGAAGCGGAAGTTGCCGGACTCGTGGCGATGACCGACGCGCAAAAACAGACTTTGGGTTCGGCCGCGCGGGAATTCTTCCTCTCGAACAAACGGCTTTTCGAGCAACGGTTGTGCGCCCTGCTCTGGTCCCAGATCGCAGGAGGTATCCCCAAATGACCACGTGCGCCAGAACACGGCAATCCCATCGTGTCCCTGGCGGGGTACCCGCATCGGTGCTGCGCCCATGAACCCCGATGCCTGTGGGAAATACGCCGACTGGAAGGGGTGGAAAACCGATCTGGCGCCACCGAACCCTAACGACAGCGAGAGTTTCCGGATCGAAGTCGCCCGCAGTACCGTCGCCCCCCCGGCCCGTGTTCTGGAGATCGGATTCGGGGAAGGCAGATTCCTTGACTGGGCGCGGGATGCGGGCTTCGATGTCTTCGGGATCGAAATCATCCCGGCCCTGTGCGAAGCAGCCGACAGCCGCGGCCACACGGTGTACTCGGGCGACGTACTCCGCACGCCTGTCGACGGCAAATTCGACCTTATCGTCGCTTTCGATGTCGTCGAGCACATAGCGAGGGACCGACAGTTGGAGTTCTTCGCCAGGCTTGGCGAACTGTTGTCGCCGGAGGGCAGGATATTGCTTCGGTTTCCAAACGGCGCCAGCCCCTTCGGCCGAATCTACCAGTACGGCGATATCACCCATGAAACGGTGGTCAGCCCGGACCTCATCGGACAGATTGCCCACATGTGCGGCCTCAGGCTGCTCTGGGGCGGCAACGCGGCCCGTACCCCGGCATCGAACCTGGGCGGGCGGATCGCCAAGTCCCTGGCATACGGCTGCCGGAACATCATAGAGCGCATTCTCGGACGACTGTATTTCGGCGGCCGCCGCATACCGCTGGATCTCAATGCCACGGTGGTGCTGGCCAAAGCGAAGCGAGCGGCCAAGAGAGGCTGAACGGATGGACAGGGCCGACGGCGTGACAATTTGACCCGCCGGCCCCGCGGCGGCGACGATCTCGACGCCCGTGAGGGGCATGCAGGCAGCAAGCGCGGCGAGCCTTGAACCGGCCTGGAGGTCTGTCCTTTCGTGACGTTTCAGCTCAAGTCGGACTACCATTCGGTTTGTTGAATTCCAGGACAGCGACACCGGCAACTTCATACGGGAGCCGTTCATGCATGCGGGACCGACGGCCGCGCAGCGTCCATATGGCGGCGATATCTTTCCGTCCTCCGGCCCAGGAGCAGCCCAGCGCTGCAGCCAGGACCCAACCAAGGGCGAGACCACGGCTTGACCTCAGGGCGGAAACCAGAAGATCGGGAACGGACCACAGCACCCGCGCTGCCGCCCTTGCTACGCGCCCTCAGGCACCGCAACTACCGGCTCTACTTCGCCGGCCAGAGCATCTCGCTGATTGGCAGCTGGATGACGAGGCTGGCGACCAGCTGGCTGGTCTGGCGCCTTACCCATTCGGCCGAAATGCTCGGACTGCTGGGCTTCGTCGGTCAGGTGCCCACCTTCCTGCTGGCTTCCTTTGCAGGGGTCTGGGTGGACCGGCTGAACCGCCACCGATTGCTGATCACCACCCAGATATTGGCCATGGTGCAGTCCTTTGCGCTGGCCGGGTTGGCACTCTCGGGCACCATTCAGGTGTGGCAGATACTGGCTCTGCAGGTGCTGCAGGGCGCGATCAATGCGTTCGACATGCCGACCCGGCAGGCCTTCCTGGTCGATCTGATCGAAGATCGTGCGGATCTGCCGAATGCGGTAGCCCTCAACTCGTCAATGGTAAACGCAGGGCGACTGATCGGCCCGAGCATCGCGGGCCTGTTGATTGCCTGGGTCGGCGAAGGGTGGTGCTTCTTCGCGGACGGCGCCAGCTACCTGGCGGTCATCGGCTCACTGCTTGCCATGCGGGTGATCGTACCCAAACGAGCAGGCAAGGAGCGGAAGGTCCTCCACGACCTGCTCGACGGACTTCGATATGTCAACGGATTCGCTCCGATTCGCTCCATACTGCTGCTGTTGGCGCTACTGGGCCTGGTCGGCATGCCCTATACCGTACTGCTGCCCATCATTGCCTCACGCACCCTGCACGGCGGCGCCCATACCCTGGGATTCCTCATGGGAGCGATGGGTATCGGCGCACTCGCCGCCGCACTATACCTGGCCTCGCGCCGAACGGTGATTGGTCTTGGACGGTTGATTCCCCTTGCCGCGGGGACCTTCGGCATCAGCCTGGTCGCACTGGGTCTGTCCCGCTCGCTGCCCCTGTCCCTTGCCCTGATGCTCCTGACGGGCGTTGGTTTCATGATTCACATGGCGTCCAGCAACACGGTGATCCAGACGTTGGTCCGCGAGGAGATGCGCGGGCGGGTCATGGCCCTCTACACGATGGCGTTCATGGGAATGGCACCGTTCGGCAGCCTGCTCGCCGGGGCAGTCGCGTCCCGCGTCGGCGCTCCGCAGACCATACTGGGCTGCGGGGTGATCTGCCTGATGGGCGCTGCGGTGTTCTGCCGGAAACTGCCGGCGCTGCGCGAGATCGCCCGGCCGGTCTATGTGGAGCGCGGCATCCTGCCGGCAGTCGCCAAGGGACTGGGGGACGCCACCACCCTCAGAGAAGAAACAGGCCAATAGCGGTGCAAGATAGGCTTCAACACCGGCGCATGGGGAAACGCTCAATGAAACAGCTCCTGCTGCTGCTTTGTCTGCTGGTGTCCACGCCGGTTTCGGCGCTACCGACAGGCCTGCCGAACCCCAAATGGACGCCCGGCGATACGAACCCGGCGGTTACGCAGTCGGACATTGGCGAGACGATCTGCCGGCATGGCTACACGCGCGTCATCCGTCCTCCTGAGCACTATACCGAACGGCTCAAACGCCGGCAGCTCAGCGAATACGGCTATCGGGATCAACATATCTGGCACTACGAAGAGGATCATCTCGTTCCCTTGGAGGTGGGCGGAAACCCCGCGGATCCGCGCAACCTGTGGCCGGAGCCTCGCTACGGTCGCTGGAACGCCCGCCGCAAAGACCGCCTCGAGAACACCATTCATCGCCTGGTGTGCTCCGGGAGACTCAACCTGCGCCAAGGGCAGGCCATTTTCGAGCACAACTGGATCCGCAGCTACCGGCGCTATGTCCAGTGAGCCCCCCCGAGGCGACACCCTCGCCCCTGAACACGCCTTGGGGCCGCCATTCGTCCACAGCGGTGCAGCCGCCCTGCCGCAAGCGCTGGCAATGATGGACGCCCGTTCCTCGCAACCCCGACGTGGCGAAGACACCCTACGTTCCCAGGGCGATGGCCTGCGCCACCAGCCGCGCCAGTTGCTGATCGAGTGTCCACGCAACGGTTGGCGAACGACAGGATCGCCGTATTTACATTTTATTGAGAGGAAGGGGGACGTACCGGACTGCACCGCCGACGGCGGCGGGACGCGGCGGCCGTCACCCGGGGCGCGGCATCGCGCCCCGGGGTGAACGCTCGACAAGGTTCACATCCGCTACCACCAGACGCGCAGACCCGCCACCACTTGGGTATCCTGCACGGCTTCCGCGCTCTGGCGGGCAAGGTCGGCGGTGCCGCCGAACTTCCGGCTCCACACCACGCCCACATAAGGCGCGATCTCGCGGCGGATCTCATAACGCAGGCGCAGCGCCAGATCCACGTTGGAAAGCCCCGAGCCCAGCCCGCGCGCCGGATCATTCTTGCCGTAGGCGTTGAACTCCAGCTCCGGCATCAGGATGAGTCTCTGGGTCAGCAGAACTTCGTACTCGGCCTTGACCCGGGCGGCGGTACGCCCTGCGGTGCCTACGTAAGCGGTGGCGTCCACATCGAACCGGTATGGAGCCAGCCCTTTCAAGCCCACCGCCGCCCATTCGCGGGCCGGCTTGTCGCCGGTCCGGAAATCGTGGCGCACGCCGGCCTGCACATCCCAGAAAGCCGTCAACGCCCGGCTGTACAGCGCTTCCAGGTCGGCCTCCTCGGTATGTCCCTTCAGGACGCCGCCTTCGCTCTTGAGCCACAGCCTGTTGATGTCGCCCCCGATCCAGGCCTGCCCTTCCCAATAGGCGAGATTGCCTGCATCAGTGTCGCGCACCTCCAGACGATCTACCATGACTTTGGACAACACCACGTTGTCATGAATGGGCGAAGGCCAGTCGTTCGGCGATTCCCCGGCGTAACCCCGCGCCGCAAACAACAGCGCCAGTGACGCCAACATCCCGGCAATCTGCACGTGCTTCATATGCGATACCTCCACCATGCGGACCCGGCTCATACCACCTCCACCTCGCGGAACATGCCCGCCTTCATGTGATAAAGCAGATGGCAGTGGTAAGCCCACCGGCCCCGGGCATCTGCCAGCACGCGATAGCTGACCGCATGCCCCGGCTTGACGCTGACGGTGTGCTTGCGCACCTGAAATCCGCCATCCGGGCTCTCGACCTCGCTCCACAGACCATGAAGATGAATGGGGTGCTCCATCATGGTGTCGTTCACCAGCCGGATGCGCAGCCGCTCGCCGTGGCTGAACCGCAACGGGTCAGCGTCGGAGAACTTCACGCCATCGAACGACCACATGTAACGCTCCATGTTGCCGGTCAGGTGCAGCTCGATGGTGCGCCCCGGCTCGCGGGGATCGAGCCAACCGTCCAGAGAGCGCAGGTCCGCATAGGTCAGCACCCGGCGTCCGTTGTTTCGCAGCCCCACACCGGGGTCGTCCAGTCGGGTGGACACCATGCTGGCGTGCATGGCCGTGCCCGGGCCGTACTCGGTGGCCGGATGGTGCTTGACCTCCATCATGCCGCTGCCGGCTCCGGCAGCTTGGTTCATGGCCCCCATGCCGCTCATGGCTCCCATATCGTGATCCATGGCGGCGTGGTCCATGGCGTTTACGTCCATGGCACCCATGTTCCCCGTGGCATGCCCCATGGCGGCATGGTCCATCGTCGACGTGCCGGCGCCGCCGGTACGCCCCATGCCCGCGCCGTCCATGTTCATACCACCCATGTCCATGCCGCTCATGCCCGCCGTGGACATGCCTGCATCGGACATGGTCAAGGTCGGCACCGGGTCCATGGGCGGCACCGGTGCGGCCATACCGGCCCTTGGCGCCAGCGTGCCGCGAGCATAGCCGGAGCGATCCACGGACTGCGAAAAGACGGTATAGGCACGGTCGTCATGGGGCTGGACGATCACGTCGTAGGTCTCGGCTACGCCGATGCGGAACTCATCCACGGTGACCGGGTGCACGTTCTGGCCGTCGGCGGCCACCACGGTCATCTTCAGTCCCGGGATGCGCACGTCGAAGTAGCTCATGGCCGAGCCGTTGATGAACCGCAACCGCACCCGTTCACCGCGCCGGAACAACCCGGTCCAGTTACCGGCCGGCGTGGCGCCGTTGGTCAGGTAGGTGTAGGTGGCGCCGGAAACGTCGGCCAGATCCCGCGGGCTCATGCGCATCCTGTCCCACATGGCCCGGTAGGCCATCGCTTTGGCGAAGCCGTCTTTGCGGGCGCGCTGGAAAAAATCGCCGGCGGTAAGCTTCGCGTAGTTGTAGTAGCCGTCCATCTCCTTGAGCTTGGCGAATACGGTGTTCGGATCCTGGTCGGTCCAATCCGACAGCATCACTACATGGTCCCGGTCGTAACTGACCGGATCGACCGCCCGGGGCTCGATGACGATGGGCCCGTAGATCCCCGTCTGCTCCTGGAAGCCGGAATGGCTGTGGTACCAGTAACTCCCGCTCTGCCCCACCCGGAAGCGGTAGACAAAGGTCTCCCCGGGCGCGATGCCCCGATAGGTCAGGCCGGGCACCCCGTCCATGGCGTTGGGCAGGATGATGCCGTGCCAGTGGATGGATGTGGGCACCGACAGGCGGTTGGTGACCCGCAGGGTCACGGTATCCCCCTCCCGCCAACGCAGCAGCGGCGCCGGCAGTTGGCCATTGACCGTGGTGGCCATGCGCGGCCGGCCGGTGAAATTCACCGGCATCTCGCCGATGACCAGGTCGAACTCCGTGCCTGACAGCTCCCGTGGCCGGGTGCCGGCACTGGCTCCGGCAGGGACGGGAGCGGACAGCAAACCGAGCCCGGCCAGGGCCCCTCCTGCGGCCAGGCCCTGAACGAAGCGGCGGCGCGGCAGACTGATGGACTCGGCATGAACCGAGCCGTTACGGCGGATCTTCATTGGCAGACTCCTCAAGACCGCGGACACGCGCAGGCGTACGCAGTCAGGCAACATGACTCACTGTGGAAACGGCGCACGGAACGTGCGCGATGAGGAAACGCTAGCTCCGCGGGGGACGCAGAGGAGGCTGCACGGTGCGCTGCATGAGCGTTGTGACTGCCGCGGCAGGCGGCCGGGGTGAAAGCATTGCCACGCCGAAGGAAACGAAGGCCCCGGGCACGGGGGTCATGCAGTGGAATGCGCAGATGCCCGAATCGCCGATGCAGCAGCCATTGCCGTTGTTCCGGTGATGATCATCGGATGGGGAATTGGGCGCACCCGACACACAGTGGGCGTCCGGGACCGCCATCCCCTGGCCGGCACCGGCCGGCATTGCCAGCACCGCGGCCCCATTGCCAAGGCCGGTCAGCAGCACAAGTACCAGCACCCACAGGCGCAGGGTCCGGTCGTGTTGGCGGGCGTACATCGTGATCATCGCACCGTTAAGATAGTGGGAACCATGGCCGGGGGCAACCCTGCCGGCAGCCCCCGGCATCTCAAATCTTGGCCGCGAGACCGGCCACCAATGCCCGTGGCTGTTGGAGGCAGACGCGCGGTCCCATGCTGCACCGCAATCTTGCAGGTCGGGCTATGCACTCGTAGGTTGGGCTGAGCACCGCGAAGCCCAACAAACCCGGCACGGAGACATCCCACACCCGACGCAGGGAGGACATCCAGACACAATGCCGACGCGTCACCGGTTGCGGGGCAAAACGCACGGGTACGGATTCGGCAAGCGGTGCGGCCCGAATTTACGGCTGGGGAGGTGGGTCAACATCCAGGACTGGGGCGTTGGGCTTCGCTACGCTCAGCCCAACCTACGAGTGCTCGGCCCAACAGCCCCTCGCCAGACGCCTCACTCAAGCGGCGTTGCAATCCTCAATCCGTTGGTTGAATAATGACAACAATCCCCACTGGTGTTCCCGGAACACCGAAACCAGCCGCCGCACCGACCATGCCGTTCGACACTTGGATATCCGCCCATGAACTGCCCATCCGGCTGGGGTGCTTCTTCGGCATTTTCGCGGTCATGGCGCTGTGGGAAGTGGCCGCGCCACGGCGCGCCCTCACCCAGCCCAAGCTATCGCGCTGGGCCAACAATGTCGGCCTGGTGGTCTTGAACAGCGTTGTGCTGCGCCTGGTCTTCCCCGCCGCGGCGGTGGGCGTCGCTTTGTTCGCACAGGAACACGGCTGGGGGGTGTTCAACTACGTTCAGGTACCCGCCGCGCTGGCGGTCATCGCCTCGGTGGTGGCGCTGGATTTCTTCATCTATCTGCAGCATGTCATGATTCACGCCATCCCTGCGCTATGGCGCCTGCACCGTGTCCATCATGCCGACATGGACATCGATGTCACCACCGGTGCGCGCTTTCACACCCTGGAGATCCTGCTGTCCATGGTGATCAAGTTCGCGGTCATCGCCGTATTGGGGCCGCCGGTGGTAGCAGTGATCCTGTTCGAGGTGCTACTCAACGCCACCTCCATGTTCAACCACAGCAACGTGCGCATCCCAACCCCGGTGGACCAAGTGCTGCGTTGGTTCGTGGTGACCCCGGACATGCACCGTGTCCATCACTCGGTGGAAAGCGACGAGACCAACAGCAATTTCGGCTTCAACCTGCCCTGGTGGGACTACCTGTTGGGGACCTACCGCGCCCAGCCGCGGGCGGGGCATCAGGGGATGCAAATCGGCATCGATACCTTCCGCGACAGCCGTCATTGCACCTGGCTGACCGGACTGCTCGCCATGCCGTTCATTGGATCGGTACTGGATTACCCCATCAACCGCCGCAGCTGGAAGGCCCGCAAGGAACCCCACTAGGGCGTCGTGAACTTCCTGTACGCCCGTCTACCGGCTCCGGACGACATAGGTGCCCAAACCTCTACCGGTATCCCCGTGCGATGCGCTCCGCAACGGTGAAACGCCGTTGGCTTCTCTGTACAGCCGGACATGCGCCGGGCCCGCACGCTGGAGGCTACACGGGCTGCCGACGGGCCGAAGCCTGCGCCACCCGGCGCACCTTGAGAACCACGCCTTCAATGCCCGAGATCTCGACCCGCTCGCCCACCTCCAGCGGATCACGGGACTCGGCACTCCAGAATTCGCTTTCCACATGCACGCGGAAGTGGCCTTGTCCCTGCACGGCCACCACTTCGCCGATGGCACCCAGAAGATGCTCGCGACCGATCGTCACCGGCCTGCGCATGGCCTTGAGCACGTAGTAGTACAGCCAAGCCGACAAGCCCGCGACCACGCCATACGTCGGCGCCGCCACGCTCAGTGGCAGCAGCCAGAACAGCGGCAGGGCCAACAGGGGCATCAGCAGAATGACATGGCACACGATACACCTCCCGCCGCCGCCTTATCCTTCCAGGTCACGCCGCCGCCTTATCCTTCCAGGTCACGCCGCCGGCGTTCGAATTCCTGCTCGTCGATTTCGCCGCGCGCATAACGCTCTTCGAGAATTTCCCTGGGGGTTCTGCCGGCCCCGATGTCCCCACCGCGCCCGGACCTCCCTCGCCACACACCCCGAAGCATCACCACTATCGCCACCACCACGACCAGCGAGAACAGCGGACCGAACACACCGTGCCCAAACCCGAACCCGCCACCACCCATCGTGTCAAGTGCCTCCTCGTTCGACTCACCAGCGCCGACCTCATGCTGCCGCCTCGGTAGTGGCGGCCTGCCCGCTGCGCTCCAGCAGCTTGGCGTTGATGGCCACGATCACCGTGCTCACCGACATCAGCGCCGCCCCGGCCGCCGACGACAGCACTGTCCCGGCGGTGTAGGCCACGCCCGCCGCCAGTGGGATAGCGAAGGCGTTGTACCCCGTGGCCCAGCGACACCGAACACCACCGCCGAGGAATACACGTAGCCCACGGTGATGGCCAGGGCGATCAGCGTCATCATCGCCGGCTGATGCTGAGCCAGCTCGGTGATCAGCCCCTTGAGGAAGGGCCAGCCGCCGTAGAAGTACACGCCGCTAGCCAGCACGAACACCAGGTAGCTGTCGCCGGGAAAAGCGATCAGTCCTTCGATGCCGAGGAACGACTGAATCAGCGGGGACAGGACGAGTATCGGGATCGTCAGTACCAGGGAGACCCAGAAGCGCCGGCGGAAGTCGGCGATCATGGCCGCAGGTCGTGGCCACCGTGGGCCATGTGGCCATGCTCCCCGGCGTAGGGGTCGTAATGGGTCATCGACGATGAAGGGTTCAATGGGCGTCCCTGTGCCGTAGAAACCATGTTCTTTTAGTCTACAACCTGAACGCGGGGTACAGGCCCAGTTCCATCCATGTGACAGGGGATTCGGCACGCGCCGCCCGCGGGCGGCTGCGAGCCACACCTCCCATTGGGCTCACTGCCTCGTAGGTCCTGGGAAACGGCCGACAACCGTCCTTCAACAAACGGCCCCCTGGCGGCGCATCGTCCTGCTGCGCCGCCAGGGGCGCTGCCTACTCCGGCTCGTCGCCGTACATCATGCCGTAGCCCATTCCGCGGTGCATGGACCGCCAGGCACCGCGCTGCTGGGCGTTCAATACCTTGCCCGTCCGCTGTTGGGCGTCGAGACGATTTTCGAACATCTCCCGTTGCAGATCCGAGATCCGCTTGTAGGCTTCACTGATGGCCGATTTGTCGAGATCGGGCTTCCCATAGAGTTCGTAGAGCTTTTCACGTTCATCGCGCAGCTTGCCAAGCAACTGCCAGTTCTTGTCGCCCGCATCCCGTTGGATCTTGCCAATCTCCCCGCGCTGCTTCTCATCCAGACGAAGCGCGTTGGCGGCGTAGGGGCCCATCATCCCGTACCCCCCCATCATGCCGGGACCCATGCCGTAACCCTGGCGCCCCGTCATGCCGGGCCCCATGCCATAACCAGACGGGTCCATCATGCCGGGGCCCCGTCCGTAGCCGTACTCTCCCATCATGCCGGGCCCCATTCCAGGCCCCATTCCAGGCCCCATTCCAGGCCCCATTCCAGGCGGGCCCATGCCGGGGCCCATCGGCCCGCCGTGGTAGCCGTATCCTGAGCCCCGCCCGTAGCCGTACATGCCCGGGCCGCAGGGCCGCTGACTTTGTTGCGCGCCGTTGTGCTGACCCGATTCGGTCTGCTCAGTTGCCTGCCCCGCCGCCGGCAGCGCCAGCGCGCAGGCCAGTGCTACCGGGGTCACCGCACGAAAGATCGTCTTCCTCATGGCTGCATTCTCCCTGCCGTTGGTTGATGACTCCTGACGACGCCAAGGGCGCCGCTCATCCTGCTTCACAGCGTCGGTTCACTGTCGATCCCGATCATTCAGTGCCTGCGTGACCGAGTCGCATAGACATCGGAGGGCCGGCTGCAGCAGGCGGCCGAGCCGCCACCGGCATTGGCCCTGGCGTTGCCATCCAGGTAACGAAACCAGGTCCGCTTCACTCGGCTCCACAAATCCCGGGCAACGGGATAGCCCGCCGCCTCCAACTCCCCGATCAGATGGTCAAAGCCCACTTGACTGGCGTCGTAGGTGATGTGTACCCGGGCATACCTGCCGTCCGTGTCCACAGCCAGCACACCCACGCAAGCGTCGAGACGACTCCGGATGGCGTCCGGGGCGTCGGGCGCGCCAACCCCCGGTACCGCCACCTTCCGGGTCACTACGAAGGCGGCATTACCACCCTCTGGTAGCTGTCCGTCCATCGCCCTTACCTCCAATGACGCCGCCCGAACAGCCGGTCGATGGCGGCATGATCCTTACCGCTGCCGCATCATCAGTTGTTGCTGCTCAAGCATCTGCCCCAGCATCTGTTGCATGAGATCCAGACGCTCCTGCATACCTTGAGGATTGTAGTAGGGTCCCTGACCCGCACCGCCCTGCGGACCGCCCGGGCCCATGCCGCTGCCCGGGCCCATGCCGGCGCCCGAGCCCATGCCGGCGCCCGGACCCATGCCGGCGGGCCCCATCATGCCCCCCATGGCATGCATCTGCTGCTGCATCAACTCCATGTGTTGCACCAGCAGGTGTTGGCGCTCGTTGGCGCCATGGGCACCGCGTGCCTGATTCATGAGCTGCTGCATCTGCTGGAAGCGCTGCTGCATTTGCGCGATGTTCGGGCCGGCGATCGGCGGACCCTGACTCGCTTGTCCCTGCGCCAGCACGCTAACCGGTATGGCTGCGGCAAGGACCAAGGCCGCAATTGAGGATTTCACGTTCATGTCTCTCTCCTGACTCTTCCGGTTTCTGGAGCTTGTTGTTACAGGCCATGCGCCGGGAAAAACTGGGAGCACGGCATGGTCGCACATCACAATCGATAGCCTAAAAGCTGTGCGCCGCTCACAGGTCAACGGTCCCCGCCAGATCCAGGCGATCCAGAACATCCGGGCAATAGGGATCGCAGCCCCCGGCGCATGTCCCGCATTCATCGCAGTACCCGGTCAGCGCTTCCATCCTGCGCTGCAGGCGCTGGAGTTCGTCAATCCGGCGCTGGTTCTCCGCCATACGCATGGTGACCAGCGTCCGCAGACGCTGGCAGCAGGGGGCGTTGCCGGGTTGGTCCAGCAGTCCGGTGATATCGTTCAGCGTCAACCCGACCCGTTGAGCGCGGCGAATGAACCGCAGCCGCTCAAGGTCCCGGTTATCGAAAAGCTGATAGTCGTTGTGTGGATTGCGGACCGGCTTGAGCAGTCCGATACGGGCGTAGTAGCGCACCACATGAGGCTCCACCCCCACCTTCTTCGCAAGTTCGTTCACGACCATGGCTTGTATCCTCGTAGCACTGGCACGGTCGGCACATCCCTGACCTGGGACACGCCTCAACTGGCAGGTGGCACCCGCCGGGGCGGATACGGCGCGAAGGCCTAGATACGAAGACGGCGTGTCGTCAGGTAAACGGGAAGCGGTGGCGATCGTTCATGGGCTTTGGCGGGCGCGCTGGCGGGCGTTCCGACGGCTGCGACAGGAGGATGATGGAGCGCAATCGCCTCCGGGAGGAGTCCCGGATGGGCCTCATTGCCCTGCCCGGACGCGCTTACACTCAGTGCCAGCAGCTGAGGTTGCCGATCCAGCATCCGGCCGCAGTGGGTGTGGATCGGTGCTGACCCATCGAGCAGGTGCTCATGGACCGCTTGCAGACCCTCATGCTGATGAGCGCCTGGAACCGCATAGCTCGGCAGGAAGGTATCCGCGACCGCCTCACAGCATGGCTGCAGCGTGCCGAGCACCACGAAGGCCGCCCAGAAGGCGACCATCGCAGGCGTCAGCCGTATTGCGAACCGTCGCCAGGAGGACATCCGCCGGAACCTCTCCCTTGTGGCTTATGGACCGAAACCGCCCCAGGACCGCGGGATACGTGGCACAGATGATTGCTCGCTCCGCTGCCCCGCACCATGATGAAGATCAAGTGTAGGAGAGGTTCAGCGCTCACGCCATGAGCGCCCGGCCCCAGCAGCCATGGCGACTGAGCCCGGGACCGGCATTGCTCCACGCCTTCCGCATGCCCGCACTCCCCGCAGCCGTCCCTCCGACCTCACGGCCGGCGCCTTCTCATCGGATGCCCGCACGCCGCTGGCGCTGGCGTACCCAGGCGATGATATCGGCCACCTCCTTCGGGCTTACTCCTTTGACCGGCGGCATGGGCCCAAAGTGCCAGTGATGGGGCTGTACGCCGTTGTGGACCGCGAAATAGAAAGCCAGGTCCGCGTGATGACCAGGCCTGTAGATGGGATTGACCAGCGGCGGCCCCCGCTCGGTGCCGCCTGCATCCCGGCCGTGGCAGGCCGCGCAGTTGGCTCTGAACAGGTCCTGGCCGCGCTGCGCATTCCCGACATACCCCGCCACCGGCAACCAGGCAGTGGTGCTGGAGGACTGCCCGTCTCCGCCGCTGCAGCCGGCCACGAGCATCGCCAGCATAGCCGCCAGCGAGCCTGTGCGCAGGCTCACACGGCCGGCGGCCCCATGCATCGCATGCACACAAATGACAAGCAATCGCCACTGGCCTACCACGGGCATAGGACCTCCTCCCGCGTATTCACTGCAGGTTCCGCGCGCCGGTGGTCACCGCAGCCCGCGCAGGTACTGGCGCCTCTCCTCAAACTCCTCCTTGTCGATTTCTCCCCGTGCATAACGTTCCTCGAGGATATGGAGGGCCGATTGGCCGTTCCTCCCAGACCCGTAAGGGTGTGCGGCAGGCGGAAAGAACACCCATTTCACCACTGCCGCGATGCCTGCGATCAGCAACAACCCGACAAGAATCATGAATATCCAGCCGAAGCCCCCCATGCCATAGCCCATGCCATACCCGTGCCAGCCGTAGTCACCGTACATGCCCGTTCCTCCGCTGAACATTCCGTGGGAACAGTTGGCAACCTATGTGCGGGTGACAGGTCAAGCAAACCGCGCCGGCGCAGACTCGGTTCGATCTCGCAAAACGAACCGTCAGGGCAAAGCAGCGCCACGAGAAATCCCGCTACCGGCCTCAGACCACGTCGAAGGCGTCGGCTCCATGCACCCTTGGCAACTTGACGCCATCCACCCGCCCGTTCCCACGCTGTACCGGGGCCCAGACTCGCCTTGACCACACAGCCACCCCGCGTTAGGTTTGCGTATAGCGGCTGTTCCACCCTGCGATGGGCACGCGGGGCAGCACGCGATGGAGCCAAACCATCGCCTTTGTGCCCCGAGGGGGATTTGCAGGGCGAATGCGGGGACTGCACAAGGGAATGGAACAACAACTGCGCATTGGACGGCGGGCGGCAGGACCCGCCCGGGAACCAGGGAAACGCCCTTCACCCGCACAAGCCATTGCAGGCGGAGGCCCTTGCGACCCTTCTTGGCGTCGTCCAGCCGAAACGACACTGATGGCAATGCACTGTTCACAACAGAATCCGCTCGCCAGGCCAAAACTGTTGTGAACAAGGCAGCACAGATCATCCAGGATGACGACTACTCCTTTCCATACCATTACATTCCCCAGTTTCGACCCGGTTTCACGCAGGCCTATGTATGGTCATGGGGCATCTATTACATCAGCGCCCTGGAGTTCATTCTCGAACGGGCACGGGAATGCGCGCCGACCAGCATTCTGGACGTCGGCACCGGCGACGGACGCATGGCCCGGGAACTGACCCTGGCCTTTCCGGACACCAGAGTCGTGGGCCTGGACTATTCGGAACGGGCCATCCAGCTGGCAAGAGCGCTCAATCCGGGCCTGGAATTCCTGCATCACGACATCACGGCGCAAACGCTCGGCGAGCAGTTCGACCTGGTGACTCTGGTGGAGGTCTTCGAACACATTCCACCCGAGAGCGCCAAGGACTTTGCCGCCGCTCTCCCTGTCTTGCTGAAAGACAACGGCATCCTGCTGGTGACCGTCCCACATCGGAACATCCCGGTCTCAGTCAAACACTTCCAGCACTTCTCGGCGCAGTCACTCATCGATTATTTCAAGGACCAATTCGACGTGGAAGAAGTCGTTTTCCTCGACAAGCGCAGCCGCTGGGTCCGCCTGATCAAGAACTTGCTGCACAACCGCTACTTCACCCTCAATCATTGGGGAATCCGAAATCGCCTTTACCTCTTTTACAAGAGGTTCTTCCTGGTGACCGACGAGGCCCACTGCGGCCGGGTGTTCGTAAAGCTCAGGAAGAAGTCGCGGCCTGCATGAAGGTCGGGCTCCGAACCCGCGCACCCGCGCCCCTTTCCACCCACCGGCACATCTCTCCCTTCCGGCTAAACGCCCGGCCAACGGACCGGAACCTTTTGCCTGCGGATCGATTCAAGATAGACCGGACGACGCCGTTATACATTGAACTCAAAGACTATATCGGCAGTTATGAAAGCAGCCCCGAAACAACAGAGCAACAAGGGCAGCTGCAACCGTGCTGAGTCCGCAGCGCCACGCCCTGGGCGGCGTGGAGGTCCCGCATCCGGGCTGCGCGGCCGGCTGCTGATCCTTGTCGTCCTGACGTTGCTGCCGGCATTTGGCATCGTGTTGTATACGGGTCACAGCCAGCTCCAGGCTGCCCAGGGCGCTGCGCAACACCACGCCCTCTCCGTGACCCTGGAAGCGGCGGCCGATCAGGCCCGGCTGGTGGACGAGGCCCGGACCCTGCTGACCGTGCTCGCCCGCATGCCCGCAATCGATCATCTCAAGCGAAGCTGCCCCCCGTTCCTGCACCAATACGTCCTCGGCCAGCCGCGCCTGGCGAATATCGGCGTCATCGACGCCACCGGTCGGCTGATATGCAACGCGGCCCACCCGACCACCGACGGACTGGACCTGTCGGACCGCGCCTACTTCAAACGCGCGGTCAGCCGCGATCGATTCGCGATTGGCGACTACCAGACGGGCCGAATTACCGGCCAACCGGTGCTGGTGGCCGCCTACCCCGTCCGGGATGCCAGGGGCAACCTACGGCAGGTGCTGTTCGCCGCCATGCGTCTGGGGTGGCTCAACGCGGTAGCCGCCAGGGCGGGCCTTCCGGAAGGCTCGATCTTCACCCTGCTCGACTCGGCCGGGCGGGTACTGGCCCGCTATCCCGGCGCCAGCGGCCTGCTCGGCCGGCAGGCACCGGAAGCCGCCGCATTGCAGCGGCTCGCGCCCGGGAACGGTCCTTGGGCCGGACGGGAGCGGATCAATGGGCGCGACTGGCTGGTCACCTACGCGGCTCTCGGCACCCGCCCTTCGCTGCGCGGGCTGCATGTCGCCGTGGCAATCCCCACCAGCGTCGCCTTCGCGGCCGCAAACCATACGCTGTACCGCAACCTGACGCTGCTGACGGCCCTCGGCCTGGTCAGCCTGACGCTCGCCTGGTTCGCCGGCGAACTGCTGGTGCTGCGCCCGGTGCGCCATCTGGTACAGGCAACGCACCGCATCGCCGCCGGCAACCTGGGGGCGCGGACCGGGATTTCGACGGGGCCCCATGAGATCGTGAGCCTCGGCCGGGCCCTCGACGACATGGCCTCTGCCCTGGAACAGCGGGCCCACCAGAACGAGGCGCAGAACCGGCGCATTGCCCGACTGAACCGCATCTACCGGATGCTCAGCGCAATCAACGGCGCCATCATCCGCATCCGCGACCGGGATCAACTGGTGCAGGAAGCCTGCCGGATCACCGTCGACCTGGGTGACTTTCCATTCGCCTGGATCGGTCTGATCGAACCGGGCGACGGCTCGCTGCGGGCTGTGGCCCATGCCGGAACCGCCAAGGAGTTCGTGCAGGGCGTGCGTGTCACGCTGAACCCTGACGAACCGGAAGGTTCCGGAGTCATGGGCGAGGCTGTGCGGTCCGGCATGCATGTGGTCTCCAATGATGTCCAGCGCGACCCCCGGCTGTTGGCGCGGCGAAAGGAGTTCCAGGCGCTGAACATCCATTCGGCGGCGGCGTTCCCGCTGCGCATTCAGCGTCGCGTCGTGGGGGCCCTGGCCCTGCACTCCGAGGAACCCGGCTTCTTCGACGCCCAGGAGCTCGCCCTTCTGGACGAAGTTGCCGCCGACACCTCGCTGGGCCTCGAACATATCGAGAAGGAACGCCAGCTCAACTACCTCGCCTACTGGGACCCGCTGACCAACCTGCCCAACCGCAGTCTGTTCGAAGACCGCCTCGGGCAAAGCCTGCGCCGGGCAGAACGTTCCGCCGCCCAGGTGGTGGTGCTGATCGTCGACATCACCCACTTCGCCCGCATCAACGACACCAAGGGCCGTGCGGCGGGCGACCGGGTGCTGCTGACGGTGGCCGCCCGCCTGGCCACGGTGGTCCGCGACAGCGAGTCCCTTGCCGACCTCGGTAGCCAGGCCGCCCGTCTAGGCGGCCACGAATTCGGCCTGGTACTGGACGACATCGGCGACATTGCCACCGCCGGCAAGGTGGCCGACCGCATCGCCGACGCACTGGCCACTCCGGGGGCGTTGGAGGACGAGGGCATCGCCATCACCATCCGCATGGGCGCCGCCGTGTATCCGCGCGACGGCACCCAGCCGGAGGAGCTGCTGCACAACGCCCAGTTCGCCGTCCACAGTCTCCCCCCAGGCAGCCCCGACAACCTCGCCTTCTACTCCCCGGCGCAGGACACCGCGGCCAAAGCACGCTTCGCCCTCGAAAAGGCGCTGCGGGATGCCGTGGACAACGAAGAGTTCTACCTCGAGTACCAGCCGCGGGTGGACGTGCAAACCGGCCGACTGGCCGGCGCCGAGGCTCTGATCCGGTGGGAGCGGCCCGACCATGGGCGGGTGCCGCCCGATCAGTTCATCCCGGTGCTGGAGGAAATGGGATTGATCGACCGGGTGGGCGAATGGGTCGCCCGCACGGCCTTCGGCCAGCGCCTGGCCTGGCGGGATGCCGTTCCCGACGCCTTCGTGCTGTCGATCAACGCATCCAGTCATGAGCTGCGGACCCCGGATTACGTGAGTCGGGTGCGCCGGATCATGGAAGCGGTGGGCGTGCGGCCCGAATGGGTCGAAATCGAAATCACCGAAACCGGTCTGGTCGAGACCGGCAACGCCACCCTGGAAATGCTGTCCGGGCTCAAAGCGCTGGGCCTGCACCTGTCGATCGACGATTTCGGGACCGGCTACTCATCCCTGAGCTACCTGCGTCAGTTCCCGGTCGATACCCTCAAGATCGATCAGAGTTTCATACGGGACATCGATCGCGACCACGAAGCGCTGTCCATCGTGCGCTCCATCATGGCGCTCGCCAAGGCGCTGAAGCTCACCGTGGTCGCCGAAGGCGTGGAAACCGAACAGCAGATGCGCCTGCTCGCCGAAGAACACTGCCACGAAATCCAGGGTTATTACTTCAGCCGCCCCCTCGCGCCCGGCGCCCTCCTGGAGCTGGCGAGCAAGGACCCGCCGTTTCGCGTCTGACGACCGAGCCTGTGGCAAGGGTCGTCAACCACCCGCACTGCCAGTATCACGCAGCGTTACCGTGTGCCTTCATTTCACCAGCCAGACGACCGACTTGCCGGCTGTCACATTTGCTATACAAATGTCTGGGCGCTGGACTCCGCCGGACGCGCCGCGGTTCCCGGCCAGCCACCCCGCGGCCGCAGCCCTCAGGCCTCAGTGACAGGCAACCTTGGGCGAATCGAGCGGCGCGCGAAGGACGCCCCGCCCGGCCCCACACCCGTCTCTTCCGTCATCAGCCCCCGCGGTTGCGGCCCGCTCCCCCATCGACGGGACAGAAGTTGCGCAACACTGCAACACCGTTTACGCTGTTTTTGAGTAAAGTTTTCGTTAGCTCGAATGAAGGAGCAGCACCATGGAACACAGAATGAGCGTTCGGATCCCTTTTCACTATCCGGTAACCATCAAGCGTCCCGGCAGCCACCAGCAGTTCGCCGGCGAAATCCAGGACATGAGCTTCAATGGCGCGCGCGTCCGCCCTCAGGCCGGAGCACCCGTGATAGAACCAGCGCGACCCATGCACCTGTCGATCGAAGCGAAAACGGAGGCCGGACCGCTGCACCTTGAAATCCCCGCGTTCGTGGTACGCGCCGACCACCATGAGGTTGCCCTCAGCTTCGGCGAGTACGACGAAACCACCGAGGGATTCCTCCAGCGCCAATTCATTGAGCAACTGACCAACCAACGAACGGCAACCGCCATCAAGACCGATCCACCAACGCCTTCTCGTGAATAGCGAGAAGCCCGCCACCGGGACCCCGGCACCTGCCGGCCGGTTCTGTCGCAGACCGACCGGTACCGGCTGAGTGCCTTCGCCACTGTCTATTCCCCCACGAGAACCACCTTCGTCTCGGCGGTATCCTTGTCTATCTCGATCCGCACCTCGCAGTACTCACTGTGCTCGTCTACCGGCGTCGGGTCATCGGCACAGCTGCAGCCGGCAATGATCCCCTTATAAAAGATACCCGCTTTCACATGTATGTCGCCGGCTCGCTCGGATACGCTGATGATCATCACATTGACGCCGCTATCCGTCGCATAGCCGCCCACCGACAGTCCCTGCTGCAAGGGGAGTTGGTCGGGACCCAATTGTTCCAGTTCCGTCTTGAGGATGTCTTCGAACTCCTCTGTCCCCCACGCATTCGCCGATCGAGCAAGTTGGATCATCGTCACATCTCCCGGTGTATCCTTGTATGCTTGAAGGTACTTTCAGAATCCCCGAAAAGGTCGGGGCGAGACGCGCGAAACGCCGTTTCGTCATTCCGCACGAGCGCCAGGAAACACCCGGTTACGCCTTCTTTTGCTTCCTGAACAACAAGACGACCCCCAACTCGCCTCCATGATTCGTGTACTCGGCGTGGAACTCGCAGACACCGGCTCTTTGCATGATGAACAACAACCTGTTCAGATCGTAGGTATTCATCTGCATTTCCGGGGCAAAGAACTTACGTCCCTTCAACACGTTTATGAGATTCTTCGCCAGAGGCACATAGCTCTTTATCCACGGCACCCACTTATCGGATGCGTAATTCCTGGCGTATGTGAAATGGATAACGCCAACGCCCTCATCCTCCAGACGTGCTATCAGACTTTCGAAAAGATGCTCACCTCTTTTCACGGGAATGTGTTGAAAGACGATAAAGGAATGTATGAAGTCATATTTGTCTTTCAACAACGAAAGGCGGTCGTCGGATTTGACAAGGACCACGTTCCTGATGGATCGGGCATCACAGTTCTTCCTGGCCTCGTTCAACATCGAATCCGAAACATCAACACCGGTCACTGTCTCCGAAACATCCGAAAGCGGAATCACCAGTCTTCCAACACCGCACCCAAAATCGAGTGCCTGCTTGATCGTAAAAGCGGGGGCGATATGGAGCCGGATCTTTTTCAAGACGTCGTCAATATAAACACTTCCAGACCTGAAAAATTCCTCCTTGTTCTCATCTGTCAGACTGGATTGGCGAAACTTGTCATATGAGATAACGCCAAAATACGGGTCATCTTGGCCGTACTTTTCCCATTCACTATCCGTGTCACTGTTAAACATCTTCATCTCTTCCTGTTGGTTCCACTCCATATGACCATGCCGGATTGGCCGATCGATCGAACGGCGGCAGCGGGAAAATGGTGCCACCGCATCGGGCCTTTCGCAAACTGCAGATCAGCCATATCAAGGGATCATAGTACTTGAAATTCGCACAGGCGCCCTCTCGTGTAAGAAACACGGCTCTCCCCTCGACCAAGCAAACAGCAACACCCACTGTCTAACGACTGGAGGACGACCGAAATGAACATGCTCAGAGGTTTTGTGGCTGGCTTCGTCGCAACATTGATACTGTCGGCGCTGATGTTGCTCAAGGGCACGATGGGACTCATGCCCGATCTCAACGTGATCAAGATGCTCGGAAACATGATGGGCGCCGGGCCGGCGACGGGTTGGTTGGCCCACTTCATGATCGGCAGCGTGGCCTGGGGCCTCGGCTTCTCCGCCCTCTATCAGGTTTTGCCGGGGCGGGCACCCTGGCAGAAAGGCATGGTGTTCGCCGCAGGTGCGTGGTTGGCGATGATGGTGCTCGTCATGCCCATGGCGGGTGCCGGATTCTTCGGGGCCAGGTTCGGCATGGCGGCGCCAGTGATGACCCTGGTCCTGCACATGGTATTCGGGTTCACCCTGGGGCTGGTCCATGGCAGGCCCGCGGAGGACCGCGACGTTCCGCACTCACACGGAGCGGTCACCCGCTGAGCGGTGTCGACGGTCGTAGCGCGGATTTCGCTGCGACCGCCCTCTGTAATCATGCTGATTGATCCACGCTCCCGCGAGAGGGTGCCGCCCGCGCAGACGGACGAAGTAACTCCGGCACGATGATGGCTATCGCCGTGGACACGATTCGGCGTTCCCGGAGACTGCCGCAAGGCGATCCGTTGGTTCCGGCCGGCATCTCTGGCGCCTGGAGGCCACCGAGACGCACAGCCCCAAACCTACAACATATAGGAATTTTCTTACATGCTTCTGCAGGTCTTCCTGGTACTCTGGCGACGCACCGAAGCGACAAAAACAATGTCAGCGTGCCGACTGTCAATCGTGTCGGGGGACGGTGTCCCCGCCTGTCTCCGGCCGGGCGGGGTTCTTATTTTCCCGCCAAATTCAGTAACCGTGCCTCTCCTACATCTGCGCCACCATTGCGTTGCCGCCATTTCGGTATATGCTTCTTAACCTAAGCTTAATGTTTTACTCGGCGCTGACAAGGAGAACCGAAAATGGAACACCGCATGAGCCTTCGAATCCCATCCCATCAACCCGCTACTGTCAAAACCCAGGTCGGCCGGGCGCTGGCAGGCGAATTGCATGACCTGAGCTTTGACGGGGCCTTCCTGGCCACGAAAGGCAAGCATCCGGAGGGTCTGCTTCAGCGGCAGGTCCGTGTCCTGGTAGGTGGTGACGCGAAAGTGGGCACGGCGCCGTTGGAAATTCCCGCGCACGTCGTGAGAGCCAGAGAGGAAGGGGTTGGGTTGGCCTTTGATCCCTACGATGAAACCGTGAATGCCTACCTTGAACGTGTGTACAGTGAACGTTTTCGCCCTGCGCCCGCATCATTCTCCTTGTGGAGTTGAGGGATCGTCTAACAGACGGCCGTTGTCCCCTGTGACTGGCGCACCGGGTGGAAGAAGGAGCTGCCGGCAACGCCCGATTCCCCTGCCTGCGCGCACAAACCCGTCCTGGCGATCGTCGGCGTCGCCTCGACGCCGCGCCGGATTCATGCCGATGCCCCTGTTCGCGTCCGGCCTCCTGTTCACGGGCCGACTCGCCTGGATCGCTTGCCGGCAGGCCCGCGATTCTGTCAGCGGCCGAAGCGCCGCTGGCGGCCCTGGTAGCTGCGGATGCAGCGCAGGAAGTCGATGCGGCGAAATTCCGGCCACAGCACGTCGGTGAAATAGTACTCGCTGTAGGCCGACTGCCACAGGCAGAATCCCGACAGGCGTTGCTCGCCACTGGTGCGAATGATGAATTCGGGATCCGGGATGCCCGCGGTGTACAGATTCCGACTGATGGCGTCGACGCTGAACCGGTCTAGCGCCTCCTCGAACGAGCCTCCGCTTTGGGCGACCTGTCTCAGGTGCGCGCGCGCCGCGTCCACGATCTCCTGGCGGCCGTCGTAGGCCATGGCGATGTTGAGGGTCATGCCGTCGTTGCCCGCCGTCTGGCTCTCGAGGTGGTCGATTGTGTCGATCACGGTCTCGGGAAGCCGGGCCCGTTGGCCAATCACCCGAATCCGGATGCCGTGGGAGCGCAGCCGGGGATCTTTCAGCAGGGCAGGCCCCCGCTTCACGAACAGATTCATCAGATAGCCCACTTCGTGGGGCGGGCGCGCGAAGTTGTCGTTGCTGAACACAAACAGGGTGACGTGACGGATGCCAAGCTGGGCACACCAGTCCAGCACTTCGATCAGGCGGTCCAGACCGAACTGGTGCCCGAGCTGCGCGACCATGCCCAGGGAACGGGCATAGCGGCGATTGCCGTCCAGGATCATGCCCACGTGAGCGGGCACCACACCTTTGGCCACTTCCTGTTCCAGCCATTGCTCGTACAGCCCGTAGAGCGGATGCGTCAGCACGCGTCCCGCCCAACGGGTAGCGCTCTGCAGCGCGCGCAGGCGCGCCGGCCAGCCGACGGGCAAGGTACGGGTATTCAATGTTCTCTATGCCTCATTCGAGCGCAGCACGACGTTCTGCCGGCGGGGCACATCCGGGGCCGGGCCGAGTCCCTGCACGGGTCACTTCCCTATCTCTAGCGGCCAAGGCAGTCCGGCGCTTGAAGGGTCGACTTTAGAAGGGTCCACCTTACGAATTCGTATACTTGCGACTGCGCGCCTGTCTCCCATGGTAGTGTCAGTCCGCAAGCGACTCCGATGGGAACCGGTGGCTCAGACTGCTGACAAACCGTATCTGGGCCACGGTCGGCGCCTCGCGGAGCGCACTGCACCCATGGCACGCCGGCTGGCATGTCGGCCGGACGCCTCGCAGAGCCCACGGACGCGGCCTGCTCAGCCCGGAGCCTGCACCTCAACGGGAGCGCATCGCGTCAGGTGGATACGAAGGCATGCATAACGACAACCCGACAACACAAGAAACCGGTCATCTCGGCGTCGTTACCCTGACCCTCATGACGACCGCGCTGTTCCTGACCCTGCGCAACATGCCGATGATGGCCGAGACCGGGTTGAAGATGGTGTTCTTCAACGTGATCACGGTATTCGCGTTTCTGGTGCCCATCGCCCTGGTGTCGGCCGAACTGGCCACCACCTGGCCGAAAAACGGCGTCTTTCACTGGGTGGAGGAGGCGTTCGGCACACGCTGGGGGCTGGTCGCGGTCTGGCTGCAATGGGTGCAGAGCCTGTTCGGCATCACCTCCATCCTCTCCTATGTCGCCGCCAGCCTCGCCTACGCCTTCGACCCGCCGCTGGCGGGCCAGCGGGATTTCATCGTCGTCGTGATTTTCGCCGTCTACTGGTCGGCCACGGTCGCCAATCTGCGCGGCACCCGCGCCTCGGGTCTCATCTCCAGCGTCTGTCTGGGCGCCGGCGTGCTGCTGCCGAGCGTGGTGCTGATCGCGCTGGCCGCAGTGTACGTCGCGCAGGGGCATCCGCTGCACCTCGACCTGGCCCTCACGCCGGACAACTGGCTGCCGCTCGGGCATCCGCAGAGCTCGCTGGTGCTGTTCCTGAGCTTCATCTTCGGCGTGGTGGGCATCGAGGTCTCCGCCAGCCATGCGCGCGAGGTGCGCAACGTACGCCGCAACTACCCCATCGCCGTGTTCATCGCCGCCGTACTCGGCTTCCTGCGTCACCTTGCTGGGCGGACTGGCGGTGGCGGCGGTCGTGCCGCGAGCGCAGCTCGACCTGGTCTCCGGCAGCGTGCAGGCACTGCAAAGGCTGTTCGACACCTGGCACCTCTCCGCTCTGGTGCCCGTTGAGCGCCCTGCTGGTGGCACTTGGCGCCGCCGGGCAGGTGAGCACCTGGGTGGTCGGGCCGGTCAAGGGGCTGTGGGCGGCGGGACGGGCCGGCAACCTTCCGCCGGCTGTTGCAGGAGATCAACCCCCGCGGCGTGCCCCGCAATCTGCTCGTCGTGCAGGCGCTGGCCATGAGCGCGGTGGCGCTGGTCTTTCTCGGCGTGCCGTCGGTGGACACCGCTTTTCTGCTGCTCACGTCGGCGGCGGTGATCCTCTACTGCGCGATGTACCTCATGCTTTTCGCCGCGGCCATCCGCCTGCGCTACAGTGAACCCGACGCGCCGCGGCCCTACCGCGTCCCCGGGGGGCGGGCATGGGGCCTGTGGCTGGTGGCGGGTACGGGGTTTGTCACCACCGCCGTGTGCCTGGCCGTCGGCCTGCTGCCGCCCGATCAGGGAATCGCCGCGGCACGTCTATGCGCCCACCATGCTCGTCAGCCTGGCGGTCATGGTCATGGTCCCCCTGCTGCTTTACCACTGGCGCCGGCCTGCCTGGGCGGGCGCCGTCGAACAGGAGTAAGCCCCACGATGGTCAAGAAACTGAAGCCCGACACCGATCTTGCCCCCACCTACGGGTCCCGCGCCATGTCCGAACCGGTGCCCAAATACGCCTTGCCGGACAGACGAGATGGAGCCGCGCACGGCCTACCAACTGATCCACGACGAGCTGATGCTGGACGGCAATGCCCGGCTCAATCTGGCCACCTTCGTCACCACCTGGATGGAACCGGAGGCCGAGCGGCTGATGGCCGAGACCTTCGACAAGAACATGATCGACAAGGACGAGTATCCCGCAGACCGCCGAGATCGAAACACGCTGCGTGAACATGGTGGCGCGCCTGTTCCACGCACCGGAGGACAGCGAGGCGGTGGGCGTCTCGGCGATCGGCTCCAGCGAAGCGGTGATGCTCGCCGGCATGGCCCTGAAGTGGCGCTGGCGTGCGCGCCGCGAAGCCGCCGGCCTGCCCGCGGCCAAGCCCAACCTGATCCTGGGCAGCAACGTACAGGTGGTGTGGGAAAAATTCTGCCGCTACTGGGAAGTCGAACCGCGCTACATCCCAATGGGCGAAGACCGCTATGTCATCACTCCGGAGGACGTGGTCAGCCGCATCGACGAGAACACCATCGGCGTGGTCGCCATCCTGGGCACCACGTTTACCGGCGAATTCGAACCGATCGAGGCCATCCATGATGCGGTGGTCCGCCACAACGACGAGCATGGACTGGCGGTGCCGCTGCACATCGACGCCGCCAGCGGCGGTTTTGTGGCCCCCTTCATCCACCCCGAGTTGCGCTGGGACTTCCGCCTGCCCAACGTGGTTTCCATCAACGCCTCGGGCCACAAATACGGCCTGGTTTATCCCGGGGTCGGTTGGGCGGTGTGGCGCGCCAAGGAACACCTGCCGGAGGATCTGGTCTTTCACGTCGATTACCTGGGCGGCAATATGCCCACCTTCACCCTCAACTTCTCGCGCCCCGGCAACCAGATCGTCGGTCAGTACTACAACTTCCTGCGCCTGGGGCGCGCCGGCTACGCGCGCATCATGCGCAGCCTGCGGGACACCGCCACTGAGCTGGCTTCCAGCATCGCCGAGCTCGGCCCCTTCGAGACCCTCAGCGACGGCAGCGCCATCCCGGTGTTCGCCTTCCGGCTCAAGGACGCCTCGCGCTATTCGGTCTACGATGTCTCCGAGCGCCTGCGCACCCGCGGCTGGCAGGTGCCCGCCTATGCCCTGCCGCCCGACGCCCAGCACGTCCACGTGCTGCGCATCGTCGTGCGCGAGGGCTTTTCCCGGGATATGGCCGATATGCTGCTGACCGATCTGACCAAGGTCGTGGACGAACTGGAGACATCGCCGCCCAACCATCCCAAAAAGCCCGACGGCGGCTTCCATCACGTCTGAAGCCAAGCCAAAGCGAGCCACGCGCGAAAAAGGGGTCCGCGGAAAAGGGGTCAGTACCCTTTTCTACACATTCGGAAAGAGAAAACGCGGCAAAAGAACCGGAAAAGGGTACTGACCCCTTTTTTTGTATAATGCGCGGCTGATCCCCTCGCCCGCCGCCGCTGCAACCCACGGCCGACCCTGTTTCCGGTGATCCATGACCACAGCGCTGTCCATCCGCAATCTGACCAAGACCTACGCCAACGGCTTCCAGGCCCTGAAGGGCATCGACCTGGACGTGCAACAAGGGGATTTCTTCGCCCTGCTCGGGCCCAATGGGGCCGGCAAGTCCACCACCATCAGCATTGTCACCTCCCTGGTGACCAAGTCCTCGGGCACGGTGATGGTGTTCGACAAGGACATCGACACCGATTTCGCCGGCGCCAAGGGCTACATCGGACTGGTGCCCCAGGAGTTCAACTTCAATACCTTCGAGCCAGTGGAGGAGATCGTGGTCAACCAGGCCGGTTACTACGGCATCGACCGGCCGTTGGCCCGTCAGCGCACCGAGCGCTATCTCAGGCAGCTGGGCCTGTGGGACAAGCGCCGCGAACAGGCCCGCAGCCTGTCCGGCGGCATGAAGCGGCGCCTGATGATTGCCCGCGCCCTGGTCCACGAGCCGCGGCTGCTGATCCTGGACGAGCCCACCGCCGGCGTGGATATCGAGATCCGCCGTTCCATGTGGCGCTTCCTGCGGGAGATCAACGCCCGCGGCACCACCATCATTCTCACCACCCACTATCTGGAAGAGGCGGAGAGTCTGTGCCGCAACATCGCCATCATCGACCACGGCCGGCTGATCGAGAACACCAGCATGAAGGCACTGCTGGCGGAACTGCGCATGGAGACCTTCATACTTGACCTGCGCCATGCACTGCAGGAACCGCCCGTGCTGCCGGGCCATGTGCTGCGCCTGGTGGACGAGACCACCCTGGAGGTGGAAGTTTCCAAGGAGGGAAGCATCAACCGCCTGTTCGCGGATCTCTCCGAGCAGGGCATCGAAGTGCTGAGCATGCGCAACAAGACCAACCGCCTGGAACAGCTGTTCATGCGCCTGGTGGAAGACAACAAAGGTGCGTCCGGGGGGGCTGCGGCATGAACGCGCGCGAGACGTTCATCGCCTTCAAGACCATCCTGATCAAGGAGGTGCTGCGCTTCGCGCGCATCTGGATCCAAACCGTGCTGCCGCCCATGGTCACCACCGCCCTGTACTTCATCATCTTCGGCCGCCTGATCGGCTCCCAGATCGGCGACATGGCCGGGTTCCGCTACATGGACTACATCGTGCCCGGCCTGATCATGATGGCGGTGATCACCAGCTCCTACGCCAACGTGGTGTCCTCCTTCTATGGCTCCAAGTTCCAGCGCCACATCGAGGAAATGCTGGTCTCGCCGGTACCCAACTACATCATCCTGCTGGGCTTCGTCGGCGGCGGCGTGGCCCGCGGCATGACCGTGGGCCTGGGGGTGACCCTGGTGTCGCTGGCATTCACCAACCTGCACGTGCACAACCTGGGCGTGATCCTGAGCATGGCTGTGCTGACCGCGATCCTGTTTTCCCTGGGGGGACTCATCAACGGCGTATTCGCTCAGAGCTTCGATGACATCTCCATCGTGCCCACCTTCGTGCTCACGCCGCTCACCTACCTGGGCGGGGTGTTCTACTCCATCAAGATGCTGCCGGCCTTCTGGCAGTCAGCCTCCCTGGCCAATCCCATCCTCTATCTGGTGAACGCCTTCCGCTACGGCTTTCTCGGCGTGAGCGACATCCCCCTGTGGACTTCCTACGGCATCAGCCTGGGTTTCATCGCCGCGCTGTTCGTGCTGAGCCTGTGGCTGCTGAAGAAGAGCCACGGCCTGCGCAGCTGACCGCGAAAAGGGGACTGACCCTTTTGTCTTAAAGGGTACTGACCCCTTTTAGGACGGACCCCTTTTCAGGACGGGACGCCTTCTTCTGCAACCCGCTCGCTATTGCCCGTGAGCGGAGAACACCTCCTGGGCCATGTGCAGTGCATTGCGGCTTCGCAACGACAGATCGTCATAGTGGACCAGATAGGCGAAGCGCGACTGGTCCAGACCCTGACTGGCCTCCACCGGGTCGAAGGCGCCGCTGGCCAAGGCGCGTCGGGCGGAATCGCGTAGGAAGATCAGATAGTCGTAAGTGTCCCGCTCGGCTTCCTTCAGGTCGGTGACGTGACCGTGTCCCGGGATGATCACCTCCGGGTGCAGCTCATCGCGCAGATACTCGAACGTCTTGATCCATGCAAAGCCGCTGCCGGGCATCAGGCCCAATAGCCGCTGCACGAAGACGATATCGCCGGTGAAGACGATCTTCTTCCTGGGCAGCCAGACAAGGATGTCGCCGGGGGTGTGCCCGCCGCCGGTGTAGATCAGCTCCATCTTCACGCCCCGCATCGGCAGAGTGTACCGCCTGGCGAAGGTCTTGGTCGGATAGACTGCCCGGGTGCCCTGGAACTGTTTGCCCAGAAGGCGTTTCGCCCGCCCCACCTGCTCGGCGGTGCGGTCGTGCATGTCCTTGTCGGCGGCCTGCGAGGCGATGATCGGGACGCCCAGTTGCCGGAAATAGCCGTTGCCAAGCCAGCGGTGGTCCTGGCCGCCGGTGTTGACCGCCCATTGGATCGGCTTGTCGGTGACCTTGCGGATCGCGGCGCGGATCGCTTTGGCGTCGCGGTAACTGCCGCCGGTGTCGATCACCACCACGCCGTCGTCGCCGATTACGAAACCGGATGTCATGTTATGGCCGAGATTCTCGGGGGAGCGCTGTCCGAGATCACCCACCAGGGCATAGACCCGATCGGTGACCCGAACGGTCTGGAAGGCGCAGGCCGACGCCGACACCGCCAAAAGGCAAAGCAGGAGGATCAGTCTGCGCATCTGTGCAGTTCCGTCGCGGGAAGCGCGATTATCACGCCAGCTTCGACGAGGGGCCTTCGCGCCCCAGGGCCCGGCGCGCGCGGCAGAGGTTACCGTGCGCGACAAGGACACTCTACTACAAACCCGTCAGGGCCGGAGAACTGCAGGCACAAAAAGCCGCCCCTGGGGGCGGCTGATGTCGTTCCGTAAAGCGCTGTAGCGATCCTTCCGCCTTATGTTTTATATGGCGTCCCCAAGGACGGTTAGTTATTGTCAAATCTGGTGTTTGGCCAGGTTGAATCAAGCGGCGGCCTGATCGACGTCTGTCACCTCGACACCATCTTTGAATTGGATTCCGGTTACCACCTTCGCCAGGTAATCGAAACCGCGTAATCGTCTCCAGTTCTTCTCGGCACATTGTCCGAGCTTGAACATCATGTGCAGCATGCCATCACGGGACAGGCAGCCTTTGGAACGCTTGGTCCGATGGCGGATCGTCCCGAAGGTCGATTCGATCGGATTGCTGGTCCGGATGCTCTGCCAGTGCTGGGCCGGAAAATCATAGAAGGCCATCAGCTCATCCCGGTCTTTCTGCAGGCAAAGGGCCGCCTTCGGGTACTTCGGCTCATACGTGTTGATGAACAGATCAAACGCCTTGTGCGCCTCGGCACGGGTCTCGGCCTGCCAGATCGCATGCAGCGCCTGCTTCGCCTTCGGCTGGGCCGACTTCGGCAGGCCGTTCAATACGTTCATCGTCTTGTGCATCCAGCAGCGTTGCTGGCCGGTCTCGGGATACACCTCTTCCAATGCCGCCCAGAAACCCATGGCACCGTCACCAATGGCCAGTTCGGGCACATTCATCCCACGTGACTTGAGCTTCAGCAGCACTTCACGCCAGCTCTGCGTGGACTCCCGTACTCCATCCTCGATCGCCAGAAAACGCTTCTGACCGCGCTCATTCACACCGATCACCACCAGGGCGCACAGCTTCGCCTGTTCGGCCCGCAGGCCGCTGTAGATCCCGTCGGCCCACACATACACCCAGCGGTCCTTATCCAGCCGTTGCTCGCACCAGCCGCGGTACTGCTCAGCCCAGACCTGCTTCAGCCGTGACACCGTACTGGCGGACAGGCCCGTGGCTTCCGGACCCACCAGCACCTTTAAGGCTTCGCCCATCTCGCCGCTGGAGACCCCCTTCAGGTACAGCCACGGCAGCGCCGCTTCCAGTGATTTCGTCTTGCGCACATACGGCGGCACCAGCGCCGAGCGGAACGTCACCGGCTCGCCGGTCTTGGCGCGAACCTTGGGGATCTCGACCGTCACCGGTCCCAGCCCCGTCAACACCTCACGGGCCGGCAGATGGCCGTTACGCACCACGCCCGCTTTGCCGTCCTCGGTCCGGCGCTGCGCATGCTCGGCCAGCAGCTCCTGCAGTTCGGCCTCCACTGCCTGGTAAATCAGCTGCTCGGCGCCGGCCCTCAGCAGCTCGCTCAGCGGATCAACAATCGCATCTCGACCTGCCAGCTTCGACAACGTTATTCTTGCTCATAGGCGGCGTATCTCCCAGGGTTGTTTGATGTCTCGCAACAACAAATCAACCAGATACGCCGCTCTCTATTCAACTGCTCAAACACCAGATTCGGTTATAACTCGAACTCCGGCGACCCGTCCGGAAGCGGTTTTCGGAGTGCCCTGTTGGTGGAAACTATTCGTCTGGATAGCGAGTTACGGTTGGTGCGCGCTGTTCGCCGCCGCTATGCTGTCAGCACTGGGCAGGACCCGTATGAATGCGGTTGCCGCCTTCTCTTTTGGCGGCATAACAGGCCCGGTCGGCGAGTGCGATGGTCTCGGCGATGGTGCGCTCTCCCTGCACGGAGACGATGCCGACGCTGGTGCTGATGGAAAACCGTTGTGCCCGCCAATGAAACTGGAAGTCTTTGACTGTGACAAGAATCTTCTCCGCCAGGCGCAGCGCCCTGTCCATCGGGCAGTATTCCATGAGCACTGCGAATTCATCACCGCCGAGGCGCGCGAGGGTGTCACGGGACCGCATTTGTCCCTGGAGCAATGCGGCAAGCTGGCGCAGCAGTTCGTCACCGGCCACGTGCCCGCAGGTATCGTTGATGAACTTGAACTGATCGAGGTCCAGAAAGCACAAGGCGTGCTTGTCGCCCGTTTCGTTCGCCGTGGACAACACGCGCTGCAGTCGCCGTTCGAATTCCCGCCGGTTGATCAGGTTCGTGAGGGTGTCGTGGGCGGCCTGATAGGCAAGCTGTCTTTCCAGATTGCGTCTTTCGGTGATGTCCCGACAGACGACCAGCAGTCGCGGTTCCTTGGTGTCAGGGTCCAGGGCAACGCGCTGATGAACCCAGAAGCTCGAGCCGTCCCTCTTGAGCTTGCGATATTCGAGTTCAGCGTTGCCGGATGGATGGTAAAATTGGTTCGCCAAGTGGGAAAATACGGCCTTCTGGTCTTCCGGATGGACGATCATGGCGAACGCTTCGCCGATCAGTTCGTCGACCTCATAGCCGAGCATGCGGGCGCCGGGCCGGTTGACGGAAAGAATCTCGCCTTGCCGGTTGATGGTGGTGAACACATCCGGCGCATTTTCGTACAGGGCCTGATAGCGAGCCTCGCTGATCTCAAGAGCGGCCGCCACCTGGACCGTCTCCGAAACGTTTTTGAAAATCCCGCGCGTTGATATGGTTGCGCCGTTTTTTACGAGAGACCCGCAGTCCCCGCAAAGATAAACGGGCTCGCCCGACTTGGTCTGGTACTTGAACGTGATGCAGGTCAGGGTTTCGCCTTCCAGCACGCGCCGGAACCGGTCCTGGCAGCAGGCCAGGCTGTCCGGGTGCAGAACATCCATGAGGTTGAGTTGAGCGATTTCCCGTTCTGTGTACCCCAGTGTCTGGCGCCATGTGCGGTTGGTGTAGATAAAGCTGCCATCCGGTGCCACGCATTGGATCAGGTCGCTGGTGTTGTCGAAAATATCCTGAAAACGCTCCTCGCTGTTGCGCAGCATTTCCTCGGCCAGCTTGCGTTCGGTGATGATGTCGAAGATGGCGACGAAATGGTCGTGCGCCGGACTGTATGCTGATACCGAGACCCATGTCGCCAATGCGGAGATGTATTTTTCGAACTTCTCGGAGCCGCCTCCCCGGGCTATGCGGCCCAGTATCTCGAACAACTCGGGGTCCGTGTCACGAAAGCCTGGTATGACGTCGGTGATCGGTTTTCCGCAGATATTGCGCAAACCGGTTTGGTGTTCGAAGGCCGGGTTGGTATAGAGGCAGACGAAATCCGACGGGCGGCCGTCCTCATAGACCATTCTGCAGTACGCCATGCCATTGAGTATGTACTCGAAAATGGCCTGGTAGGTGTCGTTGTCGAAGGGCGAGGAATGTCTTCCCGCCATGCCCTTCGCCGCCTCGGGCGGACAGCCGTTCCTTTCATCGGAACCCATTGCTTCTCCCTCCCAAGTGGAGCCAATTCCGTCCCCCCCGCCACGGTACCTGTGACCTACCGGCGACCCCGGGGAAAGCACAATCCGAATGACCTGTAGCGAATTCCCGCGCCGGAACGACGACCGCGGTCCGGTGATGTGCGTGGAACAGCCCGCAGGGTCCGCGCGGCGGAGGCCGACCTGCAGGGCATTGCACCCTGCGGGCGCCCTTAACCGTCCTCGGAATCGGTTATCTTGCCCTGCAGCGCAGCCAGGCGCCGGTTCAGGCTTGCCCACAATGGCGGGCAAACCGACGTGCCGTTTTTTCCGTACTCGGTCCGTGCGATCAGTTCCTCGGCGATTTCCCCCATTTCGTCAACCCAGTGTCCGTGGCTGTCGTTTATGTGAGCGTCCATGCGCGCGGCACCCTCGACAAATTCAGATGTTTGCCCCTGACACTTTACCAGCAGGACGCGCTGGCGCCCGTCGGTCGTAGTCGACTTCGTTTGTAAGCTGAGACTTACAAACCACGGATCGACAGTGGGTCAGGATCAACGGACCAGCCACCAGACAGTAAACCAGACACCCATCCCATGCTTAGCCTGATCAATGCCCGGTCGGAAACGGTCGACACCGCCCCCAACCTTCCGGAAAGCGTTCGCGCAGCGCCGGTGCCTGATCGCCGCCGATGGCTTCTACGAGTGGGCTAAGCCAGCCAGCGGTCCACGACAGCCATGGTTCTTCTGCCTGGTCCGTGGTGAGCCCTTCGCCTTTGCCGGCCTCTGGGCACGCTGGAAGGGCCCGGACGGCGCCGTGGACTCCTGCACCATCCTGACGACCGAAGCGAACGCGACAGTGGCCCCTGTACACGGCAGAATGCCCGTGATCGTGGCGCCGGAGGACTACGACCGGTGGCTGGATTCGGACGTGCATGCGCGCGACGCCCTCGAGGATATCCTGCAGCCGTGTCCCGCCGAGGCGATGGAGGGTTGGCCGGTCAGCCAGCGGGTAAACAGCCCGAAGGTGGACGAGCCGGAGTTGATCGAGGCGGTCTGAGGGGCCTGTCCACCGGTTTCCCTGCGGCGGCGCCCCTCCCGGTGCCGCGTTGCGGCGGTGGCACGGCGCGATCTAGCTGTCGACATTAGCCTCGGATTAGCTGGCGATCTCAACTACTCCTCATCTGTCGACTCCACACGCTGGCTTCTCACGTATTCTGCCAATCGCTTTCTGGCCTGCCTTGCTTGGCCGGGATAACGACCAGTAATTAGCTTACAAACGAGCCCAAATGCGACGGAGGTAAGCCAAAAGAAGATGGCAACCCCGACCACCCACCATGCATAGACAGCATCTTGTGCGTTGTCGGTAAACGAGTACCAGATCACGCCGACGAGCACGCCAACCTGCAATAGCGACCCCAACCATCCCCTGAACCGCCCCGGGTTTTGTGGAGGCTGTTTGGTTTAAGTTAAGCCGCCATGGTGGCGTGGTTGGCGAGTTGCCGATAGTAGTTTGCCTCAGCTTCTGCGGGAGGGATATATCCAATCGGTCCCAGCAGCCGGTGATGGTTGAACCAGGACACCCATTCCAGCGTTGCCAGTTCCACGGCTTCCCGTGTTTTCCAGGGGCCCGTTTGTGGATCAGTTCTGTCTTGTATAGCCCGTTGATCGTCTCGGCCAGTGCGTTGTCGTAGCTGTCGCCACGGCTGCCGACCGAGGGTTCTATCCCGGCTTCGGCCAGCCGCTCGCTGTAGCGAATAGTGACATACTGCGAGCCTCTGTCGCTATGGTGAACAAGGCATCCGCCAGTCCGGGCTGCCGGGCATACAGCGCTTGCTCCAGGGCATCCAGCACGAAGTCCGTGCGCATGCTGCTGCTGACCCGCCAGCCCACAATGCGCCGGGCAAACACATCGATGACGAACGCCACATACAGCCAGCCCTGCCAAGTCGAGACGTAGGTGAAGTCCGACACCCACAACTGGTTCGGGCGGTCTGCCTTGAATTGCCGATTCACCCGATCCAGCGGACACGGCGCCTTGTCGGAACCGTCGTTTGTACAACCTTGCCGCGCCGCGCGCCTTCCAGTCCCAACCGTTTCATCAGCCGCTCGACCGTACAGCGGGCCACCTGAACACCTTCGCGATTGAGCTGACGCCAGACCTTGTCGGCGCCATAAACCTGCATGTTGGCCTGCCAGACCCGCTGGATCTGCGGCATCAACTCGTCATCACGGCGGGCGCGGGCACAGCGCAATGCCGGATTGCGCTGTTGCGCGGCATGACGCCGATAGCCCGACGGGGCGATCTGCAACACCTTGCAGATCGGCTCGACCCCGTAGGTGTCGCGGTGCCGGTCGATGAAGGCGCTCAGGACTTGAGTTTGCGGTCGAGCTCCGCCTGGGCGAAAAAAGCGCTGGCCAGCTTCAGGATTTCATTGGCACGGCGCAATTCCTTCACCTCACGTTCCAGTGATTTGATGCGCTCACGCTCTGCGCTGGTAGACCCATCGCGCAGGCCGCTGTCGATTTCGACTCGCTTACCCATTCCTGCAGCGTCTGCGGCACACAGCCGATCTTGGGCGCGATCGATTCGATGGCCGCCCACAGCGAGGGATACTCGCTCGCGATGCTCCTGCACCATGCGCACTGCGCGTTCTCTTACTTCAGGGGAAAACTTGTTTGACTTGTTCATGGCTCCATTCTCTCAAGAGTTGGAGCCTCCTCAAAACCCGGGGCGATTCACCTTGCGCCGGCTACCAGCTGTCTTGACCCTCTTGCCGTGGTCCAGAGTGTTGATGTCGAAGTACCAGACCGCGCCCTCAGCACCGATGTCGGTAACCAACAGCTGGCCCAGCTCTTCAACGCGAGCCCCCGAGAAGAGCGCCATGAGTGGCAACCATACCGCTGCCGCGCCGCCGCCTGCCTTGGGCCGTTCGCCCTTCGAGAAGATGGGGAACCGGAAGATGAGCTTAAGGTCTTCCTCCGAGTACGACAGCCGCTTCTCTTTGCTGTTCGGCTTCTCGGCAACCTTGACGCCCAACGCTGGGTTGGCCCAGTTGGGTTCGCTATCGAAGTAGCCATTGGCTCCAGCCCATGCCAGGACAGCTGATAATGCGGTGATGTGCTTGTTGACGCTTGCAGCGCTGAGGGTCCGGGTCGGCGGATCGTCCGCAATGGCTCGCTGCACCTGTGGCAACGTCATGCTTAGTAGCTTGCCCGATAGCACAGCAGGGAATCCGCACAGCGCTTCCTTGAACGCACGGACCATGGGTCTTGTGATGTCCAGGGCAGGCACATCCCCATGCAACTCGGTAAAGCGCCGAATCCCCCGACCGAACTCTGCCTCTGTCTTGGGCGGAGGGTTGCGCTCCTTCTTCCACGCCTCATAGAGGTCTGACAGGCGGTCACCGGCTCCACTGGCCCTGACGACCTTGCGTGACTGCACCCGCTTCGTCGCCGGGGGAATGTACTCGGGGTACTGGGCAAGCGCCGCGACCGGAGACCAGTCGCCTGAGGCCCGCTTGTTGAGGACGTTGTACAGCGTGAGTTCTGCACGGAGCAGTTGCTGCGCTAACCGCTGATAGCTGTCGCTGCCCCTGTCGATGGATAGCCCTTCAGCGCGGATCAACGCATCCACGTCATCCGCGAGCACTTCGCTTGCCGTGTCGCTTTCGGCGGCCTCGATCAGGTGGTCAAGGTGGACGTCGTAAGGATCGGACTCTGGGTCCGTGTGAGACTGTTCGATCTCCGGGAGACCGGTCTCACGTACTCGGTCATCGTCCTCAAGAGCCCGCCGCAACCATTGACCCGCGAGCGCCTGGGCAGCCTTATCCGTGAGCACGAAGCCCGAGCGGGCCATCTCTATGCGCTGGTCGAACTTGGTCAGCTCTTCAGCGAACCGGCGCTTGGCTTCGCGGACGTCCTTGGTGCGGAGGGAGACCTTGACCTCCCAGCCGAACCGCTCCCTGAGATCGGGAGGGACCGCTCGGCGGAAGTAGTAGACCCCAGTCTTGGGATGCTTCGTAGGTGTAGGCATCGCGACCATCTTGTACCACCCTCTTGTACCACCGGGTGGCGTCTAAGTCCGCAGTATGCCTAACTTATCTTGAAGATCAAGAACTAGTGAGAAAATGGCGTCCCCAAGGGGAGTCGAACCCCTGTCGCCGCCGTGAAAGGGCGGTGTCCTAGGCCTCTAGACGATGGGGACAGAAACGCGCTATTTACTGGACTCGTCGGGTTTGGTGGACTTCTTGCCGTCCTTCAATGGGCAGGCCACAGCGCCCGCGAGCAGTATCAGAAAACCGTAAGGGACCAGCGACAGCAAGGTGACCGTCGAACTGTTAGGGTCCCGAAACAACATCGTAAAGCCGCCGATGAGGCCGACGGCGATCATCAGGATTCCGCCATAGACCGTGATGCGACACAGTAACAAGGTATCCGATACCTGCGGCGAAAAACTTCGGGCTGGGTATCCAGCCCGAACAATTTGGTGGAGCCAGGCGGGATCGAACCGCCGACCTCTTGCATGCCATGCAAGCGCTCTCCCAGCTGAGCTATGGCCCCGAAAGCAAGACGCGAATTCTAAGAGAGCCCCGCGGGGCTGTCAAGAATCCTGTGCGCCGGCGCCGGCGCTATTTCGTATATAGTCTAGCGCCTTAGCGATTCTCTGCAGAGAGCGTTCCCGGCCGACCAGCTGGACGGTCACATCGATGGGGGGCGAGACCGCCCCGCCAGCCACCGCCACCCGCAGGGGCTGGGCGATCTTGCCCATCTTGACGCCCAGGCTCTCGGCGGTGTCGGTGACCACCTGATGGATGGCCTCCTGGGTCCAGTCAGACAGGGCACCCAGGGCCTCGGCCAGCCGTTCCAGGGCCTCCACCGCCTCGCCCGTCAGGTTCTTGCGGGCAGCCTTCTCGTCGTAGCCCTCGAAGTCGCGATAGAAAAAGGCGCTGTTCTGGGCCATCTCCACCAGGGTCTTGGCGCGCTCGCGCTGGGCAATGACCACATCGGCCAGCTCCGGGGCGGGCGCGGGATCGACGTCCATGCGCCCCAGGTGCACGCTCAGGTGACGGGCCACATGGGGGGGCTCGCCGCTCTTGATGTAGTGCTGGTTCAGCCACAGCAGCTTGCCGGCGTTGAAGGTGGACGGGGCGTTGTTCACCGAGCCGATGTCGAACAGCTCGACCATCTCGTCCAGGGAGAAGATCTCCTGGTCCCCATGGGACCAGCCCAGGCGCACCAGGTAATTGAGCAGCGCCTCGGGCAGGTAGCCCTCGTCGCGGTATTGCATGACGCTGACCGCCCCGTGGCGCTTGGACAGGCGCTTGCCGTCCTCGCCCAGGATCATCGGCACATGGGCGAAGTGCGGCGGCTCGTAACCCAGCGCCCGCATGATGTTCATCTGCCGGGGCGTGTTGTTGAGGTGATCGTCGCCGCGGATGACCTGGGTGATGGCCATGTCGGTGTCGTCCACCACCACGGTGAGGTTGTAGGTGGGGCTGCCGTCGCTGCGCTGGATGATCAGGTCGTCGAGCTCGGCGTTGTTGAACACCACCCGGCCGCGCACCAGATCGTCGACCACCACCTGGCCTTCCAGGGGGTTGCGGAAGCGCACCACATAGGGCGCATCCGGCGACGGCGGCGTGGCGCCGTTGCGGCAGTGGCCGTCGTAGCGTGGCTTTTCCTTGCGGGCGAGCTGGCCGGCACGCAGCGTTTCCAGGCGCTCCTTGCTGCAGTAGCAGCGGTAGGCATGGCCGGTGTCCATCAGCCGCTGGATGATCGCCCGGTAATGGTCGAAGCGCTCGGTCTGGTAGAACGGGCCTTCGTCGTAGTCCAGCCCCAACCAGGTCATGCCCTCCAGTATGGCGTTCACCGATTCGGCGGTGGACCGCTCAAGGTCGGTGTCCTCGATGCGCAGCACGAACTTGCCGCCGTGTCTGCGGGCATGGAGCCAGGAGAACAACGCCGTGCGCGCGCCGCCGATATGCAGGTAGCCGGTGGGGCTGGGGGCGAAGCGGGTGCGTATGGTCATAAGCTGCGGAATCCGGCCGAGGTTGGGGAAAGGCGCCATTCTACCAAAGAGCGCACAGGCGCGCGTGCCGCTGTGGGCGCCGCAGCGCCGCTGGCGTGGCCGGTTAGATGGCGTTGCGCAGGCCCAGTTCCTCGGGATAGGGCTGCAGGTAGCGCTGGGCCAGAACGTAGGGCTGGGGCGCCCGGCGCAGGTGGTGACGCAGCAGGGTGAGCGGCACCACCAGGGGCACCGTGCCGTGCCGGTAGGCGTCGATCACGGTCTGCATCTCCGCCTTGTCGTCGCCGCTCAGGGACTGCTTGATGAAGCCGGCCAGATGCTGCACCACATTGGCATGCCGGCCGCGGCTGGAGAGGCTCCGCAGGGCGTCCATCAGCCGCGTCAGGTAGGCGTCCTTCAGGGTCTCCAACGGCCCGCAACCGGCCTGCGCAACCAGCCGGCCGAGCTCGCGCAGCAGGTGGGCGCCGCGGCTGAGGATGATGAACTTGTGCTCGCTGTGAAAGCGCACCAGTGCCGCCGGTGTGTCGGCCGGCGCCACCGTGCGGCGCCAGTGGTCGTAGACGAACACCCGCTCGATGAAGTTTTCCCGCAGCAGCGGGTCATGCAGACGCCCCTCCTCCTCCACCGGCAGCCAGGGCATGCGCTCCATGAGCTCACGGGCGAACAGACCGACCCCGGAGCGCTCCGGCATGCCGCTGTCGGCGTAGACCTTCACCCGCTCCATACCGCAGCTGGGCGAACCGCTCTTGAGAATGTAACCGCTGATGGCTTCCAGGGCGGCGATGCGCTCGCGGGCGAACCGAGCCATGGTATCGGTCACGTCCAGGCCGGGATTCCGCGCCCCCACCAACCGGGGTCCGTCCGCCCGTCCGCTCAGACGCAGCGCCGGACGCGGGGCGCCCAGTCCGATGGCCAGTTCGGGACACGCGGGCACATAACGGAAGTAGCGGGCCAGCACATCGGTCACCAGCGCGTTGCGCTTGTGACCGCCGTCGAAACGCACCTTCTGACCCAGCAGGCAACTGCTAACGCCCACCGGTATGGCCGCCTGCTCCTCTGTGGCGGCAGCGACTTCTTCAGGACCGTTCGATTTCTTCATAGCGCAGACACCATCACCCAGGCCAGACACATGGCAACCACCGCGGTCAGACCGCGGCGCAGACGCAGATACCAGCCGGGCAGCCAGCCGCGGCCCAGCAGCCACTCGTCCCACAGATAGACACCGGCAAAGCCGCCCAGCAGCAGCGCGGCCGCCCCGGCCTCGGACAGCGCATAGGCCGCCCAGGCCACCAGCGGCGCCAACACGCTGACGCCATACAACAGCCAAGCCCGGGGGCCGGCCACCATGGCCGGCAGCCCCGTGCCCCATTGCACACCGCCCAGGAAGGCCAGGATGACCGCCCCGTAACTGAGGGTGAACGCGTACCAATCCACCGGCCCCGACCCGTTTGGCGCCAACAGGGCCGACGCGCCGGCCACGAACGGCAACAGCCCCCCGAGGCCGAGCCACAGAGCGGGCAGCGGCAGCGGCGCGCCGCGCTGCGCGGAAGGGTCTTGCAGGCCGACGGCCAGCTCCGGCTCGCCGCCCACGAAACGGCCGTCCAGAAACACCTGCGGCAGCGTCGACCAGCGGGTGAACGCGCGCAGCTCGCCGAACCGCCGGCGCATGGCGTCCGATCCCATGCCCATGCGCTGAATGCCGTACTCCACACCGGCGCCGCGCAGGCGCTGCTCCAACTGGCGGGTATCGGTGAGCTCCGAGCAGAACACCACCACTCGGGTGCGGGTGACCAGTTCCAGCAGCCAAGCCGGCAACGATCCCCCCTCGACGGGCGGTTCAGCACCCATCGCGACCATGGTCAGACCTCCTGCGCCCCTGCCGCGGCCGGCATTCGCTGTTCGGACCGGCCGAGTCGATGTCCAGGACATAATGCCATCCTCCATATTCGGAAACCAGCCGATCCGCTCGCTTGATTTATCCATAAGCCACTGACGAAATTAAGAAAATCGACCATATTTCGATCCCTCTTGCAATCTGACATAAACTATACAATACTTCGACAACACTTGTACAGTGCAATCGGAAAAGCGACACAGGACGGACATGACATGGCATTCGACAGCGGACTGTATTGCGCCCACCGCCCGCGGCTGGCGGTGGTTGGCACCGGCATCTCCGGACTTGCCACGGCCTGGCTGCTGCGCCAGCGCTACGACGTCACCCTCTTCGAGCGCAACGACTATGTCGGCGGCCACACCCATACGGTCGCGGTCGACGGTCCCGACGGGCCGGTGGCGGTGGACACGGGTTTCATCGTGTTCAACCGACGCAACTACCCGCACCTGAGTGCGCTGTTCGGCCACCTGGGCATTGCCAGCCAGCCCAGCGACATGTCCTTTGCCGCATCGGTGGATGACGGGCGCATCGAGTACGCCGGCAGCGGACTGGGTACCCTGTTCGCCCAGGGCCGCCACTTGGTCAGCCCGCGCTTCTACGGCATGCTGCGGGACATACTGCGGTTCAACCGGCACGCCACGCGGCTGCTGGCGCAGGGCTGGGACGAACCGACCAGCCTCGGGCTGTTTCTGAAGCGTCTCGGCCTGGGGGACGCCTTCCGCGACCACTATCTGCTGCCCATGGCGGCCGCCATCTGGTCCTGCCCCTGCAGCACCATGCTCGACTTTCCGGCCCACAGCCTGCTGCGGTTCTTCCACAATCACGGCCTGCTGGGGCTCTCAGATCGGCCCCAGTGGCGCACCGTCAGCGGCGGCAGCTGGCGCTATGTGGGCCGGCTGCTGCAGGACCTGAACGCGGTGCGCTGCAGCACACCAGTGCGCGCGGTGGTCAGGCGCACCGCCGGCCTGGACGTCATTACCGATGACGGTGCCAGCCGGCCCTTCGACCAGGTCGTGGTGGCCACCCACGCGGACGAAGCCCGCACCCTGCTGGCCGATCCGGACCCGCTGGAAGGACGCCTGCTGGGCGCCTTCCGCTACCAGCCCAACCGTGCCGTGCTGCACACCGATGCGCGGCTGATGCCGCGTCGCCGTCGGGTCTGGTCGGCGTGGAACTACCTGGCGCGCACGGACGCGCCCGACCGTGAACCGCGGGTGTCGGTCACCTACTGGATGAACTGCCTGCAGCGCCTCACCGTGCCCACCCCCTATCTGGTGTCCCTCAACCCGCTCACCGAACCGGACCCGGACAAGGTGCTGCGTGAGATGGCATACACCCACCCGGTACTGGACGGGGCCGCCATGGCCGCCCAGCGCCGCCTCGGCGAAATCCAGGGCCGCGGCGGGCTTTGGTTCGCGGGCAGCTATTTCGGCTATGGTTTTCACGAGGACGGCATGCGCTCGGCGGTTCAGGTGGCGCACGCCCTGGGGGCGGAGCTGCCCTGGGAGCAGCCGTTGGCGCACACGGCGCCCGCCGCGCCTGCCGGCCTGGCCTGGGAGGGGTCGCGTCCATGATTCTGTCCGGACAAGTGATGCACCGGCGCCTGTTTCCGATGCGCTACCGCTTCACCTATCGGGTGTTCAGCCTGCTGCTGGACCTGGAGCAGCTGCCGGCGCTGCACCGTGGGCTGCGCCTTTTCTCCCATAACCGCTTCAACCTGTTCAGCTTCCATGACCGCGATCACGGGCCGCGCAACGGCACCGCGCTGCGCCCCTGGATCGACGCCGTGCTCGCCGCCCAGGGCATCGACCTCGCCGGCGGCACGGTACGGCTGTTGTGTTTCCCGCGGGTGCTGGGCTATGTCTTCAACCCGCTCAGCGTCTGGTACTGCCAGCACGCCGACGGCGAGTTGCGCGCCGTGCTGTGCGAGGTCAACAACACCTTCGGGGAAGGCCACAGCTACCTGCTGCACGCCTCGGGCGCCCCCCTGGACTGCCCGGTTCGGGGCCACAAACCCAAGGTCCTGCACGTCTCCCCGTTCATCGCCATGGACGCACACTACCAGTTCCGGCTGGCCAAACCGGCGTCCAGCCTGTCGGTACTCATCCACGAGTATCAGCACGACGAACTGATGCTGGTGGCGACGCTCACCGGCCGGCTGCAGCCGTTGACCGACGGGCGCCTGGGCGCGGCGTTCGTGCGCTATCCCCTGTTGACCCTGAAGGTCATGGCCATGATCCACTGGCAAGCGCTGAAGATCTGGTGGCGCGGCGGGCGCTTTCACCCCAAGCCGGCCCCACCCGAAACGGAGGTTACCTGAGCATGACGCGCGAACACTCGGCCACCACCAGCGCCGGCCCGGCCCGATCCTCCGCCAGACCGTCTCTGGGCTGGCGAAGGCTGCTGCGCACGCTGGAGCGGCTGCAGGCCGGCCAACTGACAGTGACGCTGCCGGGCGGCGACCGGCACCTGTTCCGGGGCACGCAGCCGGGCCCTTCGGCAACGCTGCACCTGCACTCGGTACGCGTGCTGCTGCGGCTGCTCGGCGCCGGCAGCGACGGGATGACCGCAAGCCATCTCGCCGGCGAGTGGTCCAGCCCCGATCTGGCCGCGCTGCTCGAACTCGGCGCCCGCAACGAACACGCACTCGGCGCCGTTGCCAACACCGCGGGCCTGGCGGGGCTCTGGCAGCGCCTGCGCCACCGGTTGCGCGCCAACACCCGGCGCGGCAGTCGCCGCAACATCGCCTACCACTACGACCTGGGCAACGATTTCTACCGCAGCTGGCTGGATGAGACCATGAGCTATTCCTGCGCGCTGTTCAGCACCGCGGACCAACCCCTGGCGGACGCCCAGCGGGCCAAGTACCGGCGCATGCTGGCACTGATCGAGCCGGCGCCGGGCGCCCACATCCTGGAAATCGGCTGCGGCTGGGGCGGATTCGCCGAGCACGCCGCCCGCCAGGGCTACCGGGTTACCGGCATCACGCTGTCCAGCGCACAGCTCGCCTATGCCCGTGCGCGCCTGCAGGCGGCCGGCCTGTCCGAGCGTGTCGACCTGCAACTGCTGGACTACCGGGATCTGCAGGGCCGCTTCGATCACGCGGTGTCCATTGAAATGTTCGAAGCGGTCGGGGAACGCTACTGGGACACCTTCTTTGCGACGCTGGCGCGCTGCCTGCGCCCGGGCGGTCGGGCCGCGCTGCAGGCGATCACCATCGCCGACGCCTATTTCGAACGCTACCGCCGCGGCGTGGACTTCATCCAGACCCATATCTTCCCCGGCGGCATGCTGCCCAGCCCGACGGCTTTTGCGACCCATGCCCGGCGCGCCGGTTTCGCCGTCACCGGGACCGCTTTCCGCGGCGCGGACTACGCCCGCACCCTGGCCCTGTGGCAGCAGCGTTTCCACGCGCTGTGCGGGCAATTGGACCCGGCCGCCTATCCACCCCGCTTCCAGCGGGCCTGGAACTACTACCTGGCCTACTGCCAGGCGGGCTTCCGCTGCGGACGCATCGACCTGATGGACACCCGCCTGGAAACCTGATGTTGCGAGCGACGCGTTCCCACCTGCTGCTCTATGGCCTGCCGGCCGCGCCCCTGGCGGTGGCCGGACTGCCGCTTTATGTGTACCTGCCGGGTTTCTACGTGGATCAGCTGGGCATGGGCGCGGCGCTGGTGGGCGCAGTGCTGCTGGCGGCCCGCCTGTGGGACATGGTCACCGACCCGCTGGTGGGCATGTTGGCCGACCGGCTGCCGGCGCGCCTCGGCCGGCGCAAGCTGCTGATGGCCGCGGGCGCGCCGGTGATGCTGATCGGTGTGTGGCAGCTGTTCGTACCGCCGCCGGCGGCCGGGCCGTGGCACCTGCTGATCTGGAGCCTGGTGCTGTATCTGGGCTGGACCCTGGTGACGGTGCCCTATTACGCCTGGGGCGCCGAGCTCAGCGATCAGTATCACGAACGCACGCGCCTGAGTGCGAGCCGGGAAGCCTTCGTGATGATCGGTACGGTATGCGCATTGGGACTGCCGACGCTGATGGGTGCCGGCGGCGAGGCCGAGCGCGCGCTGCACACCCTCGCCTGGATCGCAATCCTCGCCCTGCCCGCCGCTCTGGCAGTGGCGCTGTTGCGGGTGCCCGATCCGCCGGCCGCGGGCGGCGCACCGTTGTGGCGAGCGTCCTGGCGCACGCTGGCCGCCAACCGGCCATTCCTGCGGCTGCTGACTGCGTTCGTGCTCAACGGCATTGCCAACGGCCTGCCGGCGACCCTGTTCGTACTCTATGTGCGTTATGTGCTGGAAGCACCGCAGTGGACCGGACCCCTGCTGCTGGTCTACTTCCTGGCCGGGGCGCTCGGCCTGCCGCTGTGGGTGCGCATCGCCCGGCACCGGGAAAAACACAAGGTATGGGCACTGTCCATGGTGTGGGCCAGCATCGCCTTCCTGTGGGTACCGGCCCTGGGCAGCGGCGACACGACCGCGTTCCTGGTGATCTGTCTGCTCTCGGGTCTGAGCCTGGGCGCGGACATGGCACTGCCGGCGGCCATGCAGGCCGATGTGCTCGACTACGACCGCGCCCGCGGCGAGGAACGACCCGCCCTGCTGTTCGGACTGTGGGCGATGGCGGTCAAGCTGGCGCTGGCCCTGGCGGCGGGCATCGCCCTGCCGCTGCTGGAATGGACGGGCTTTCGCGCCGGCGCTGTCAATACGCCCACGGCGCTCACCGCATTGGCTCTGCTCTACGGACTGCTGCCGGTGCTGCTCAAGCTCGGCGCGGTCAGCCTGGTGTGGCAGTTCCCCGTGGGCCGGCGCTGGCACCACGCCTTCCATACCCAACCGGCCTCCCATTCCGCTGCGGGGTGAACGTCATGACCATCACACGCCTGTTGTTTCCGCTGCTGGCCGCATTCGCGGCCGCGGGGTGCTCATCCATGGATATCCGCAACTTCGAGGGCTCCCAGCCGGAGTTTCGCATCGAAGATTATTTCGACGGCCAGAGCCGGGCCTGGGGCATGTTCCAGGACCGTTCGGGAAAGATACGGGCCCAGTTCACCGTCGACCTGAACGGCCAGTGGGAAGGCGACGAGTTCGTGCTGCGCGAGGACTTCCACTACCGGGACGGACGCCGCGAGCAGCGCATCTGGCGCATCCGCAAAGTCGATGCCCACCGCTACGAAGGCCGCGCCGGCGACGTGGTGGGCGTGGCCGAGGGTCGGGCGTGGGGGCAGGCGCTGAACTGGCGCTACACCCTGCGCCTGACCGTGGGCAAACGCCAATGGGACATGCACCTGGACGACTGGATGTTCCTGCAGCCGGACGGCGTGCTGATCAACCGGGCGGTGATGCGCAAATTCGGGTTCAAGGTGGGCGAGATCACCATTGTCTTTCAACGGGGCGCGAGTGCCCTTAACTGACGGAACAAACGGAGGCAGGCGACATGTGGCGATACGGGTTGATGGTCCTGACAGCCGCTTTCCCGCTCTGGGCGCAGTCGGCCGAGCCGCAGTTCCCGGAACGCATCGAGCTGGCCGACACCGAACTGGCCCTGGCGGGCAGCGGCACCTTCCGCTACCGCGGACTGTTCCGGGTGTACGCCGCGGCCTTCTACGTCAGCCCCGGCACCCCGCCCGCCCGGGTGCTGGCCGCCGACGTGCCCAAGCGCCTGGAGCTGGTCTACCAGCGCGCGGTGTCCCGCGAGGCGTTCATACAGGCCGGCGAAGCGGTGCTGGCCCGGACCCTCGCACCACCGGCCCTGTCGAAGATCCGCCCGGCGCTGGACACCCTGCATCGCCACTACCGGGATGTAGCCGACGGCGACCGCTACAGCCTCACCTATCTGCCGGGGCGCGGCACCACCCTGCATCTGAACGGCCAGGCCCTGGTGACGCTGGACGATCCCGCTTTCACCGCCGCCTACTTCGCCATCTGGGTGGGAGGCGCGCCCATCGACGGCGCGCTGCGCAGACAGCTGCTGCAACGGCTGCCGTCCGAGCGCGCGAGCCTGCAGCCGACCGTCACCGTGCCGTCAGGCGGCGGCGCAGCCAGCGCAGGATGACTCCCACCACCGGCAACTGCTCGTAGACCTGCTCGGCGGCATCCCAGTAGTCCACGTGCTCGGTCACGCGCCCGTCGGGTGAGAAGCATACCCGGCTCACGCCCTCGATCCTGCGGGCGAGCCGTGGACGGAACCGGCGCAGGCGGAATTCGAACTGCCAGTGCATCAGCACCGCATTGTCCCCCACGGCCACATCCAGCACCCGGAAGCCCGGCTCGATGCAGGTGCGGTACATGTGCGCGAACACGGCGGTCATGGCGGCGACCCCGCGCACGTCGTTGAAAGGGTCCTTGAAGTGCACGTCCGCGGCCACATAACGGTCGAGGTCCGCGAGCGTGTGTTCCGTGAGCGCCTCGAAGAAACCGGCGTAGGCCCTTGCGCGATCGACAAGGCCGGCGTCGGTCACGATCCCACCATGCGCCGGGTCAGCCCGAAGTACCAGCGGTATGGCAGGCACCGCAGCAGCTTCATCAATACCGCCATGCGCCAGGGAAACACAACCTCGAAGCGGGAGCGGCCCATGCCGGCCATGATCGCGCGGGCCGCCTGTTCAGGACTGATCAGAAAGGGCATGGGAAAGGCGTTTCTGGCGGTCAGCGCCGTCTTCACGAAGCCGGGGTTGATCACATGGATGGCGATCCCCGCCGCCGCCAGTTCGGGCTGCAGGGACTCGGCGAGGTTGATCAGCGCCGCCTTGGTGGCGCCGTAGGGTGCCGCCCGCGGCAGCCCCCGATAACCGGAAACGCTGGCGTTCACCCAGATCGAGCCCGTCCGCCGGGCCCGCATGCTGTCGAGCACAGCCGAGATGCCGTGCACCACGCCGAGGTAGTTGACCTCCATCAGCTGCCGGAACAGACCCGGATCGAAGGCCTCCAGCGGCATGGGCCGGTAGTCGCCGGCATTGAACACGGCGCAGTCCAACGGTCCCAGCTGCGCCTCGATACGCGCCGCCGTGGCGGCCATGGCGGGCAGATCGGTCACGTCCACGGGGAAGGGGTGCAGGCTTCCCGCATCCCGGCCGCCCTCGCTCGCCACCTGCGCGAGCCGCTCGGCGCCACGCCCGGAAATGGCGACCCGCCAGCCGTCGGCCGCCATGGCGAGCGCCAACGCCCGACCGATGCCACCGCTGGCCCCGGTGATCCACGCCACCTTGCCCGACATTCCGCGCACCTCCCAAAACGGCGCCCCGCCCACCAGCACCCGGGGTTATTGTAGTACATTTGTCTAGGACAATAAAGCGACCGGCGGCGGGCCTCACGATACAGCCTCGGCGACGCCGGGCCGGGCATGCGCAAATTGACGGCACAAGCAGCAGACCGTAGAATTCCACTGCTTCGAAACGGGCGATTAGCTCAGCGGGAGAGCACTGCCTTCACACGGCAGGGGTCGCTGGTTCAATCCCAGCATCGCCCACCAATTAAATCAGCAAGGTACAGACGCGCCCGCCATCTGTACGAAAAGCGATAGGAAAAAGTGAAAACCGCCTTCGGGCGGTTTTTTCATGTACAGCCGTAAAAGGGATAGGGCCTCAGCAACTGCTGTGCACGAGCCTGAGTCGACGGCTGGATGCGCTGCCGGGACAGATGGCAGCAGTGAAGAACTGACGCCGTCCGGGCCCTCCCAGTCGGCGCATAACTGTCCGCGGCAGAGACATTCAGGCAGACGTCTTGTGACCGTCGCCGCCCACTTCCAGGAAAGAAGCGATTTGGTCACGCAGGAACTGATTTTCGTCTTCCAGCACAGCGACACACTGCTGCAGCTCAGGGTTGGTATGCTCGAGGCGCTCGAATTCTTTATCCACGGACGGCCCCAGATCCTTTCGCCGTCCCACTTCGTTTAGCACGTCATGGATGTACTTCTTCAGGAACGAAATGGTGTGCTGCCTGGCGCTCGACCACGTCGGTAAGCCCGGGCTCGTCGTCTTGGCGCTGTTTGAGTGCCGTTGGGCCCGGTATCAGACCGTGGTCGCGAACCAGCCGCTCCAGACGCCCCGCCAACGCCCGCCAGAAGATCTCTGAGCGATCATCCTGCTGGCTCCATTCCTTATTCGAGTTGTAGTACCGCGGCTCGAAGGTCGAGCCAGAGCGCGATGTCCGACCCGCACTGGGCGTGACGCACCCGTGCTGATGTGCGCTCAAGCTCTCGAGCCAGGTATCTCGAGCCAGGTATTGGACGATGTCCAAGCGGGCGACTTGGGGTTCGGAGGGTACGGGCGTCCTTGGTTTGGAAAGAACAAGTTTCGCCTGGTTGGCGACGCGGTGCAGACGAATGAGCAGGTAGCCCGAGAACGCCGCCAGCACGATAACCGCTTCAAGCAGCGCGAGGAGGCAATACAGTGTTTCCTGAACCATCGCAGTGTCCTTTTGCGGGGTCTGGCCTGTCGTGGTGACAAGGCGGCCGCGGCAACGTTTGGGGCGCAGCCTTTGCACTTTCTTTGTCGGCTGTCCCGGCAAAAGCCGATTGACCCAAGTCAACTCACTGGTGAATGAGTCTTCCAAGAAAACATTATGTATTACACGGGCTTTAAGGTATGTGACTTGCATATGCGCTCCATGGCGTCGGGATACCGTCGCGAAGGTTGGGAAAGGCGGCTGCAAGCTTGCTGTTCTTGTCGTTACTCCGGAGAACTGAAATGGATGCACGGAACAAGGACCTGCCGCTAACGCGGACCCGTCGCGCCGCCGACGCCAACCGCCACGCCCTTGCTCTCGCCCTGCAGCAGGCGGCGGTCGGCACGGTACTGACGGCCGCTGATGCCAATTTCACCGTGACCCACGCCAACAAGACGTTCTGCGAGCTGACCGGCCAAAGCGCTGATGCGCTGCTCGGGGAAGCCTTAGGGGAACTCTTGTTCCCGCAGGATGGCCGGTGCGGGGTGGTTCTCCGTGACCTCATGGATGCCCGGCCTCCGTGGCGCGCGGAGGCGTGCCTGGGCACGTCCGACGGCTCCATTCCCATCCAGCTTACCGTCGCGGCAATCGTCGATGAGGACGGTACGACCAGCGGCTATGTGGCCACGTTCACGGACTTGCGCGGCATCAAGCAAGCCGAACAATGGAACCGCATGCTGTTGGAGGTGATCGAGGACCTGTCCACAGAGCTTGATCTGGACACATTGGGGCGCAAAGCCGTGGGGGCTGCCGTTCGCCTCACCGCCGCAGAGATCGGCATGGCACCATTGTTCGACGCCGAAACGGGTCTGATCGTCCAGCGATGGGATGTCGGGCTGCCCCCCGATGCGTTTGCCGATGGTGGCCGGAGTTTTCCACGTACTGACGGGCTGACAAGCGTCGTCCTCGAGACCGGGGCCACTCAGCTTGTGGCGGACTACCCGAACTTCGAGCGGGCCATACCGGAGAATGTGCGGGCTGGTTTCAAGAGTGTCCTGATGGTGCCGATCCGCGCCGGCGACCAGGTCGTGGGCGGATTGGCGGTTGTCAGCTGTAAGCGGGGGCATGAGTTTGGGGACGAGCATATCCCGGTCCTCGAGGCTATCGCCGACCAGCTTGGCGTCGCCGTCCACCGCCAGCGGCTTGTCGAGGGTCTGGTGGCGTCGGAAGCGCGGTTTCGCAAGGTCGTCGAAACAGTGCCCGACATACTTTTTGTTCTGGACCCCGATACCCTGAGTCCGACACTAGTCAGCCCCGCCGTGGAGGAACTGCTCGGTTTCACCCCCGAAGAGGTGGTGTCCGATCCGGAGCTATGGCGGCGCCAATTGCACGTTGACGACCGGAACCTGGTGCTCTCTGCACTGACACGTGCAATGGAAGGCGACAACGGTCTAAGCATCGAGGGACGGTTGTGGCACAAGAATCTGGAGACGGTCAGGTGGTTTTCCATCCGGGTGGTAGCGGACCGCAACGACCAGGGGCGCTGCGTCGAGCTGGTTGGTGTGCTCAGGAACATCAGCGCCCGCAAGCACGCCGAACAGGTCCAGCTCGCCAGCATCGAGCACCAGCAGGAAACCCTGGTCAAAACCATCGAGTGCCTGGCGCGCGCGATGGAAAAGCGCGACCCATACACGTCCGGCCATCAGTATCGTGTCGCCCAACTGGCGGTCGCCATCGCGGAGAGCATGAACCTGGACACCGAGCGTGTAGAGGGAATCCGGCTGGGCGCCCTGATCCATGATGTCGGCAAGATCTATGTGCCGGCCGAGATACTGAACCGCCCCGGGCGCTTGACGGACGCCGAGTTCGCCCTGATCAGAACGCATTCGGAAGTGGGCTTTGAGATCGTGGAGGGGGTCGATTTCCCTTGGCCCGTCGCCGACATGATCCGCCAGCACCATGAACGCTTCGACGGCTCCGGCTACCCGGATGGTCTTAAGGGTGAGGCCATATCGCTGGAAGCGCGGGTGCTGGCCGTGGCGGATGTCGTGGAGGCGATGACCTCACACCGCCCCTACCGCCCGAGCCTGGGGATGGAGATAGCCCTTGAGGAGATCGTCAGCCATCGTGGAACGCGTTACGACCCCCATGTAGCCGACGCCTGTCTGCGCGTGATCCGCGCCGAGGGTTTCCGGTTTGAAACCGATCGGGGCTGAGAGGGCGTCCGGAGTCGCCAAACCACCGCCGGCGCCGATTGCCGCAGTATCGTCGATCACCACCACCAGCCGTGCCCGCACATCACCCGCACGCCGTATGACGACCCGAAGACCGGGTTGATCCAGCATTACTTGATCCGCGCCAATAAGCCACGCCCGGACCAGCCGCTACAATTCCCGGGTCGTCGGGCAACGTAGGCAGAGGAACAAGCCGACGGTGTCGCGACCCGCCGGCCGTACGAGTCCGGCCCCTCCGGCTCGCACCGGCTCGCACCGGCCCGCTCGCCTGTTCCGCCGAAACCACGCAGAGCAGGTAGAGAGTCTGCAACTGTCGCCCGGCCCATGCGACGAAATGCCCCGGCCACCGTGCCGGGGCGCCTGTTTTCAGAGGGGCTTCGGCCTGCCGGCACAAGCCAGCCATAGAACCCGACGCGGAAGACCCGGCCTCAAACGATGTCGTGGTTCAAGGCGTAATGGGTCAACTCGGCATTGTTCTTCATGCCCATCTTCACCAGCAGCCGGGTCCGGTAGGTGCTGATGGTCTTCACGCTCAGACACACCCGCTCGGCAATCTGCGAAACCGTCATCCCCGAAGCGATCATCCGCAGCACGTCGAACTCCCGGTCGGAAAGACGCTCGTGGGGAAGTCCCGCGGCGGGCTTTTCCAGCTCCTGCGCCAGGCGTTCGGCCAGCGAGGCGCTGATGTAGCGCCCTCCGCGCACCACCTTGCGGACCGCCTCCACGAGTTCCATCGGCGCCGACTCCTTGGTCATGTAACCGGCCGCGCCCGCCCGAATCGCTCGCAACGCGTATTGCTCCTCCGGGTGCATGCTCAGAATCAGCACCGGCGTCGACAGCCCCGCACTCTTGATCTTGTGCAGCACGTCTATGCCGCTTCGACCCGGCAACGACACATCCAGCAGCACAACGTCCCACTCCCTGTCGTGGAGCAGGGCGATCGCCTCCTCTCCGGACTGCGCCTCTCCAATGCTGGCCGAGCCCAGCTGCGCCTGGAGAAGGAATTTCAGCCCCTCACGCACAATCGCGTGATCGTCGACGATCAGAATCCGTGGGTCAGGCATGCGCACCATCCATCTGGTTGATCGGCACCCGTACCGCGACCACCGTCCCCTTGCCGGCCGCGCCCTGTATCTCGAATGTCCCGCGGTGGCGCAAGACACGTTCACGCATCCCGAATATTCCCTGCGCATCGTGGTTGCGCATGGAGTTGATGTCCGCACCGCAACCATCGTCCCGCACCATCATCAGCAGATCTCCGTTTTCATGACCGATATGCACTTCGACCCGCTGCGCGCCGGAATGGCGCGCAACATTGGTCAGCGATTCCTGCAGTATTCTAAACATCGTGATGGCGATATCGGGCGGTAGATCGGATTCCGCCAGATCGGAGGTCAGCTCGCAGGCGATACCGATGTGGCGCTCGAATTCGCGCGTATGCCATTCCAACGCCGCTACCAAACCGAAATCATCCAGTATGCGCGGACGAAGCTCCGTGGCGATGCGCCGTATCGTCACCACCGCGTCGTCGATAAGCCGGTTCATGGCGTCGAATCTCGCGCCAAGCTCAGGGGCCGATGGGACGAGTTGGGATGAGACGGCATGCAGATTCATTTTCAGGGCCATCAGCAAACTGCCGAACTCATCATGTATTTCCCCGGCGATGGCGGTGCGCTCGCGTTCCATACGACTGTGATCCCGCGACAGCAACTGTCTGAGACGTTCGCGATAATGGGACAGATCCTCCTGGGCCTCCTTGGTCTCGGTGATGTTCAGCACCAGGCCATCCCAAAACACGGCACCGTCGGGCAGGGTTTGCGGCGTCGCCCGCCAGGTCACCCACTTGACGCGCCCGTCGGCAAGGACCACCCGTCCTTCCCAGCTCCAGTCACGGAACGTGGCCACCGAGTCCGCCATGGACGCCCGGTACACCGCTCTGTCGTCGCCGTGGATCAATTCAAGAAAGCGGTCCGGATTCTTCCTGAAGGCGTTTACCGGCTGTTCGAACAGCAGATAGGCCGCTTTGCTGACAAAGTTCAGCTCTATGAGAGACCCGCGATCCGCCTTGGCCTGAAAGACGGCGCCCGGCAGGTTCGCCGTTATCGCCCTGAAGCGGCGCTCGCTCGCGTCGAGCGCCCGCTCCGCCTTGCGTCGCCGACTGATGTCGATCAATGTCCCGACGACTGCAGGTTGCCCTTCATAGGTCGTCTGTTTTCCCCATACCATGGCGTCGAATGTGGAGCCGTCCTTGCGCACGCACGTGATCGCCGAAGGGTCATCACCGGTACCGCCGATCAGGGAACCGACCATGGCACGCCAAGCCGGCGCAAGCAGTTCCACGGGCAGCAAACCCATCATCGATTCGGCGGATGCGTAGCCGAACAATCGGGCCATGGCCGGATTGACGTAGCGCAGTGTCATGCCCCGGATGACATAGATGCCGGCGACCGAAGCCTCCATGGTCACACGGTACTTCTCCTCGCTTTCCCGCAGCGCCCGTGCAGCCTGCTTGTCGTCGGTGATGTCCCGAACAACCGCCACCACTGCCGGCGCGCCCCCCCCCCGTTCCGTCGCTGAGGCGCCGCAACCGGACCTCGACCGGGAATTCCTCTCCACTCTTGCGCCGGGCGCACCATTCGAAGTCGAGTTCTTCGCCGACCCGTGCGCGTTCAAGCAGATCGAAGGCCCGCTCTACCGAGCAGCATCCGCCGGAGAACGCCGCGAACGGCAGGGTTAGCATTTCCTCGCGCGTGTAGCCGTAGCATTCCAGGACCTTGTCGTTCACGTCCGTGAGGCGACCGTCCGGCCCGTGCAGGAAGATCATGTCGGGCGACGCACGGTAGATCGCCTCCAGGTGGCGTAGCGTTTCCTCGAGACGCGATTCGGACTCGCGGGTGACGGTCACGTTCGTGAGGACGCCGACGTATGCGGGTACCGTGTCCGGCGGGCCGTTCTTCACCACCGCCCGACCGAGCACCCGTACCACGGTGCCGCACGGATGCGCGAAGCGGTACTCGGCGTGGAAGTCGGTGCCGGTGTCGATTGCATGACGCCAGGACTGCTCGACACGCGCCGCGTCGTCGGCATGCAGCCACCGCGTCCAGCCCCGGCCCAGCACCTGCCCGCGGGACTGGCCCACCAGTTCGCAGGCCCGGGCATTGGCATAGGTCCATGGACCCTCGGCATCGGCGAGGTAAATCCCCACCGGCGCGATGTCCAGCACATTGTGCAGGCGCGAGTTTCCAGTGCCCGGTCGATCATTCCCGGCGTCGGGTATATCCAACCTCTCCCCCATCAGGCGAAAAAGGGCCGCCTCCGCCAGGGAGTGCCCCGAGTTGCTGTTGGTTGTCGGACTCGGCCTCGGGGCCTGGAAAGCAAGGCGGGTCGCCTTGCCATCACACCCCCGACGTACCGCGGCGGCCGAAAGCGCTGCGGGACCCTTACCGGTCCCCGCAGCCCCCTCAGCAGGTGCACCCTCATCCCGGGCCCCAAACCAGGCGGTGAGGACCCAGGCGAAGCCGCCAGGCGCTGGAAGGCCTTGGAACTTCCCATTTTCTCAAGCCTTATTATCAACATGGACTGGCAACAACAACATTAACAAACGGTTAGGTACATAAAGGAAGCGCCATGCAGCGAGGGAACACACTCCGCCAGAGGCAACGTTCTGGAGTGGCACCACGCTCGTTGCGTCTCGCTCCGTAGGGGGAACGCCGTGCCCGCCCCAGGGCGAACTCATGTTATTGAGCAAAAGCGATTTTTGAGGGCCGGCTGGCGCCGGTTGTTAAGCTTCTGTTGTTATTGTATAAAGTGCCGTGGCTCTACGACCGGGCAAACGGGAACAGGTTCCGGCATCGAGCGTCGATCGCCCTGCCCATCGCCGTTCGCCGCAGGCCTGCCGGTATTCCCGGACATCCGTCTCCGGCGCCGGCATCCGAACGGCTTGCCGGAAACCCGGACAGCTTCTGTATCCCCACCGGGCGGCCCCCCGGAAGGTCCCTGGCTGATGCCGGGCCGGGGCCGCTCCCTGTTCACTGGAAGGGACAATCACCATGAAACGCATGCTTGCATCGGTCGCTCTCATCGCTGTCACGACTTCCGCCTGGGCAGGCGGCGCCCTGGAGGTTTCCGATGCCTGGATCCGGCACATGCCGGCGGACATTCCGTCAGCGGGATACTTCAACCTGAAGAACGAAGGCTCAAGCACCCGCTACCTGGTGGGGGCCGAGTGCGCCGCCTTCGGCAATACCATGCTGCACCGCAGCGTGGAGACCAACGGCGTGTCCCGGATGCTGCACGTGGAGGCGGTGAAAGTGGCGCCGGGCGGTGAGGTCAAGTTCGCCCCCGGCGGCTACCACGTGATGTTCATGATGCCCAAGGGATCATTGAAGCTCGGCGAGCAGGTACCCGTCACGCTGAAATTCAGAAACGGCCAACAGGTCACGGCACGCTTCACGGTGCGTTCTCCGGCCTCGGAGTGACGTCGCCGCCACCACCGCACTCACGGGGAGAGCCATGCCACGGATTTCACGTCTCGCGTTCGGCGCATTGATGCTGGCATTCGTCGGATCCCTCGCGGGCTGCGGCAAACCTCCCGCGCACTTCACGCTCGCCGACGTCACGGGGCAGCTGCCGCCGCTGCAGTTCGAGCTCGAGGACGCCTCCGGCAAGCAACGTACAGCCGCCGACTATCGCGGCAAGGTGGTCATGCTGTTCTTCGGCTACACCCATTGCCCGGACGTATGCCCCACCACCCTGCTGCACCTGGCCCATGTACTGAAGGAACTGGGCCCCAACGCGCAACACGTGGCCATGCTGTTCGTGACCGTCGACCCCGAGCACGACACATTGAAGAAGCTCGCCGGATATACCGCAGCCTTCGATCCGCGCATCGTGGGACTGCGCGGGGTCGGCAAACCGCTCGAGGCGCTTGAAAAGCGCTATCATGTGTACGTCCACAAAGTGGTCAAGTCCAACGGCAACTACCAGATCGACCACACGGCCTCCATCTACATATTCGACCAGCGGGGCGAGGCCCGCCTGCTGGCGGGCGGCACCGACTCTCTGACCGACATTGCAAAGGACGTCACCAAGCTCGTCAACGGCGCCTGACTGCGAGCTGCCCTGCCCGGGAGGGTTGTCCAGCGCGCTCGGTTCTGCCCTTGTGCGCCGTCACAGGCACCCGCGTTCCAACACCCGCACGGGGGTTCGTCGTCCTTCGATCGAAAAGCGCCGTTGCCGAAGAGATCAATCGCAACGTCGTACGCATCAAGGAGATCTCCGCGGATGCGGCGCTCAACGCCGATCAGGCCTCCGATGCCGGTCAGGAACCGGCGCGCCGGGCTTCAGTATTGAACGTGCTGTTGGACGTGTTCAAGGTCTAGTGGAACGCCACATCCCGCAGAAACAGCGCAATCTGCGGAAACACGATGATCAGCACGGTGGCAAGCAACAGCAGCACGAAGAACGGCGGGGTCCCGCGGATGATCTCCACGTAGGGGCGACGAAAGATCGCCATGGCGGTGAAGATGTCGCACCCGAATGGCGGCGTCGCCGAGCCGATCGCAGCCTGCAGCGTCACCAACGTGCCCACCAGCACCGGATCGATCCCGGCATGCTGGACCACGGGCTGGAAAATGGGCGTCAGAATCAGGATGACGACAATCGGATCTACGAACATGCAGCCGATGAAGAAAGCCACCGATATGATGACCAGGATGTGATACTGGCTCATGTCGGCCGTGAGAAAGTGACCCACCAGCGTCTGCGGAATCTGGGCAAAGGAAATGGTCCATGAAAATGCGGTACCCGCCGCCACCAGCACGAACACCACCGACGTGATCAGACCAGTCGACAGCGCAATGCGACCGATCTCCCTCGCCTTCACAGCCCGGAAAATCACCAGCTCCAGGATCAGCGCGTAGAGCACTGACATGGCCGCAGCCTCGGTCGGGCTGAACATGCCGCTGTAGATGCCGCCGATGATGATCACGGGAAAGCCCATGGGCAGGGCCGCCTTGCGCATCGCCTGCCAGCGTACACCCCACCGCTGCCGGGGCCGGCGCGGGATGTCCTGCCAGCGTGCGGCCACATAGCAATAGCCCGAGAACAGAGCCATGATCAACAGCCCCGGCCCGATCCCGGCGATGAACAGTTCGCCCACCGAGGTACCCGAGACCACCCCGTAGATGATCATGCCGATACTGGGCGGAATGAGCAGCGCAATGTCGGCCGAACTGACGATCAGCGCGATGGCGAAGCTGTCCTTGTAACCTGCCTCCAGCAGCTTGGGTCGCAGCGGTCCGCCCATCGCCACGACCGTCGCCTGGGTCGAGCCCGACACCGCTCCGAACAGGGTGCAGCTCACCGCCGTGGTGATGGGGAGTCCGCCGCGCACGTGCCCCACGAAACTCATCACCATGTCCAGCAGCCGATTTGCGGTGTGCCCCCGGGTCATGATGTCCGCGGCGAAGATGAACATGGGTACGGCAATCAGTACGGGCGGCTTGACCCCGCCGATCATCTGCTGAATCAGGATCGAAGGATCCATGAACGAAAAGTGAACCACGAATACCGCCAGTGCGGCGGCGATCAGGGGCACCATCATGGGGAACCCCAGCAGGAGCAGCACGATCATCACCGAGAATATCAGCGTCAGCATGGCACTGCCCTATTCGTGTCGCTGCGGGAGAGCATCTCTAGAGGGCGTAGCTTTCCGGCTCATCCTCGTACTCGTCCTTTTTCTGAAAAGACAAATGCACGCCCGAACTGGTCATGTTGCGCACCGCCGCGAGTAGATACTGAATACCCCCCAGCACGAACCCCACGGGCGCCCACATATAGACCAGGTAAAGCGGTATTTGCATGGCCGGCGTCACGCTGCCGATCTGGTAGGTCTTCTCCACGTAGCCCAGCGCATACCAGGCCAGGGCAAACATCAGCGCGCCTGTTCCCAGCGACACGATGACCATCAGAATCTTGCGTGCCAGCCCCTGCAACTGGTCGTGCACGGCAGTCATCCGGATGTGACGACCGTGACGCACACCGTAGCCTATCCCCATGAAGGTCGTAAGAATAATGAGAATCTGATTGAGTTCATCAGCGAATATCAGACTGTGATCGAATACGTTACGGCCGATTACATTCGTTATCGTCACCGCTGCCATCGCAAGCACACTGCCGGCCAATACCAGCCGCTCGATGATCTCAATGCCCTTGTCCAGCCGCTGCAGCCAACGCAGCAAGGCGCGGTATCGTCCCGGGACAGACGTCATGACTGGCCGACCTCCCCACTTGGTTGGTTGAACTACGCAGCGCTCAAACGGATCTCGTGTATCGCGATTGTTCGGAAGTTTGTGTTAAGGTTCATGCAAACCAATTGGCGCCGTGCTGCGCCTTCGCAGTGACGCTGCGGCGCTCGCACCCGTCCTGCTCCCGCAGCTTCATTGCGTTGTTGTGGCTGCGGCGCCCGCCCGCTGCGCCGGTCGCGCGATACTGACTGATACTGAACATCGCACAGCATCTTCCAAGCGGAGGAACAATGCATGGTGAGACAGCTTATAAGGGTTTTGCTTGGTTTTCTACTGCTGGCCTGCACCGCAGCCCAGGCCGCGCAATACCACTGGCGCTTTGCCCTGGAAGAGATCAAGGGCAGCGTGCAGGACCACTACGCACAACAGTTCAAGAAACTGATGGAAAAGCGAACCCATGGCAAGGTGCAGATCACCATCTATCCGTACGGCGCGCTCGGCACCTCCGCGGAACTGACCGAATTGGTGCAAAACGGTGCATTGCAGTTCGCGTTCGCCTCTCCCGGTCACCTGGGCTCGGTGGTACCGGAAACCCAGATCTTTTCCCTGCATTTTCTGTTTCCGCGCGATAGTCGCGTCAATGAGAAGATTCTCAGCAGCAGCCACGCACTGTACCAGATGCTCGGTCAGGCCTACCTCGACAAGGACCTGAAGCTGCTGGCGATCATCCCCGAAGGATGGATGGTATGGACCAGCAACCGGGCTTTGCGCACGCCATCCGATTTCAAAGGCTTGAAGATTCGAACCATGGTGTCGCCCCTGGTGCTGGACGACTACCGTGCCTACGGCGCCAACCCCACGCCCATGGCCTATTCATCGGTGTACAGCGGCCTGCAACTGCACATGATCGACGCACAGGTAAACCCGGTGTTCGCCATCGAGGAAATGGGCTTCTATCAGGTGCAGAAATACATGACATTCGGATACCAGCTGCCGTTCATCACGACGCTGGTCGCCAACCCGAAATTCTTCTCCAACCTGCCGCCCGATCTGCGCAAGACCGTGCTGGACGTGAAAAAGCAGCTGGACGGTTACATCTACAAGGTTCAGGAGCGGCTGAACAAGGAGCGCCTCAAGAAGATCGAGGCCAAAAGCGACATCACGGTCAATTACCTGACTGACGCCGAACGCGCCGCTTTCCGCAAGGATGCCCTACCGGTACGCAAGGAATACATCAAGCTCGCCGGCCCGCGCGGCCGCAGGATTCTGGACACCCTGACCAAGGAAATATCGGAAGCCGAAGCGCTCCAGAAGCAAACCAGCGGCAAATGACAAGCTACGAATGATGAACTGAGGGCGGACGCACCGGCCCCTCAGTTCATCGCTCATCATCCTGCATTCATGGTTCTGAGTTCCGCACTGCGGCACTCACTCCACGACCGGATATGTCCCCTCCTCATCATGCACTTCCCGCCCCGTCAGTGGCGGGTTGAACACGCACACCACGCGCAGATCCGTCCTGGCCCGCAGGTGATGCTTCTCGTGCTCGCTGAGGGCATACATGGTGCCGGGCGTGATCTGGTAGATGGGCCCGTTGGGCAGCACTTCCAACTCGCCCTCGCCTTCGATGCAGTAGACGGCTTCCAGGTGGTGCTTGTACCAGATCAACGTCTCGGTACCCGCATACAGAACGGTATCGCTCATGGAGAAGCCCATGCCGTCTTCCTTGAGCAGGAAACGTCTGCTCTTCCAGGTCTTGGCCCTCACGTCCTTGTCGGTATCCTCGATTTCGCTCAGGTGTCGTACGATCATTGCTGCTCCTCCGTTCCAGATGGTCGTTATACGGCTGCCTTGATGGTCCGCGCCGGCGCACTGTCGCCGAGCAGCGCCGAGACCGTCTCGCGCACGATATCCAGTCCCCTGGCAAGTGCCTCGTCTCCAATGGTCAACGGCGGCATGAGCTTGAGGACGTTGTCCTCAGGACCCGCCGTTTCCATCACCATGCCGCGTTCGAAGGCACCGCGCGATATATCCTTGGCGAGGCCGTCGCGGTCACAGACCAGGCCCTGAAGAAGACCGCGACCTCTGACGGCACTGAATGCATCTGGCCAATCGGCGGCCAGGCGGTCGAGAAACTCGCGCACGCGCACGCCCTTTGTCTCGGTAGCGCGCCGGAACTCGTCCGACTCCCAAAAGCTCAATGCCTCGGTCGCCGTCACAAAGGCCGGGTTGTGACCGCGGAAGGTGCCATTGTGCTCGCCCGCTTCCCACTGGTCCCATTCCGGCTTGATCAGGGTCAGCGCCATGGGCAGCCCGTAACCGCTGATGGACTTTGACAGACAGATGATATCCGGCTCGATGCCCGCGGGTTCGAAGCTGAAGAACGGTCCGGTACGGCCGCAGCCCACCTGAATATCGTCGACCACCAGCAGCATCCCATGACGCCGGCAGAGATCCTGCAGACCGCGCAGCCACTCGTCACTGGCCACATTGACGCCGCCCTCGGCCTGCAGGGTCTCGACAATCACTGCGGCGGGCATATCGACGCCGCTGCCGCTGTCAGCCAGGAGACGTTCGATGTACTCCAGCGTATCCACATCGGCGCCAAAATAACCGTCGAACGGCATGGTGTCGCTCATTGTCAGAGGTACGCCGGCGCCGCCTCGCTTGAACGCGTTGCCGGTCACCGAAAGCGCACCCAGCGTCATGCCATGAAAGGCATTGGTGAACGAGATCACCTTCTCCCGCCCGGTCACCTTGCGCGCCAGTTTGAGCGCAGCCTCCACGGAGTTGGTGCCGGTCGGACCGGGAAACTGGATCTTGTAATCGATGCCGCGCGGCGCAAGGATTACCGAGTGAAAGCGTTCCAGAAACCGCTCTTTTGCCCACGACGCCATGTCCAGGCTGTGAGTGATGCCGTCGCGCTCGATATATTCCAGGAGTCTGGCTTTGAGACGCGGATGATTGTGGCCGTAGTTGAGCGCACCGGCACCGCTGAAGAAATCCAGGTACTCGCGTCCGTCGACATCGTACAGCGAGGAACCCTGAGCCTTGTCGAACACCACCGGAAAGCTGCGGCAATACCCACGTACCGCCGACTCGGTACGATTGATAATTTCCATAGTCGGTTACCTTTTCTGCTGTGAGTTCAATTGAGCGGACCCAGCCGGAACAGGTGCTCCGGCTCGTGGCCGCCCTCTGGAAACAGTTCCTTCGCAAAGCCGTCGTGCTCTGCAATCTCCACCTCAAGGCGGCGCGCGAGCGACTGAAACAGCGCCCGCGAGGGCCCGTTGGAGGGGGATATCGTCGTTTCGATGTAGGAGATATCCCGACAGGCGTCCAGCGAGAGCAACGTGTCCAGCAGCGTCGAGGCGACACCGCGTCCACGCGCAGCGCCGTCCACCCCGATCTGCCAGACAAACAGCACGTCGTTGCGCGTCGGAGGCCGGTAGGCGGTCACGAAACCCACCAGCTTGCCATCCATCTCGGCCACCACGCATGTATCCGCGAAATCCTGACAGAGAAGCAGGTAACAATAGGATGAGTTCACATCCAAAACGCCCGAATTCTTGACCAGGGACCACACACCAGGGCCGTCCTGCAGAGTGGACTTGCGGTATGTCAGTGGTCCGTCGATTTCAGCATTCATGCGAAAGGCTCCCAGTTCGACACCAAGCGCGGCGGTCACGTGCGCGGCAGGTAGGCGCAACACCCTCCCGGTGTGCGCACCGGACGTGCGTCGATCACTGCAGCGGACTGTACGAATCTCGACTCGGCAAAGATGCCGGCGGTCTTTGGGTGTTTGCAGTCAAGAGATCCAAAAAATCTAGCCGGTCGAGCACCTGACATCGGGGCACGGCATCAATTCTTGCTTTGGAGGGTATCGTTCCGATATCCGGATCGCTGCAGGATTCACATGGCGCGGCGTGATCCGCTCGATCAGTCGTAATCCGTCACGCAAACCTGAAATTCGTCGCGCGGCGTATAAAGACCTTAAAGGATGCGGCCGTGATGTGCAAGTTGCGGGACGCCTGACAAAGCGTCCAAACCCATGAATCGGCCGGCAATTACGCCAATAACCCCGGTCAAGGGACAGAAGCCCACCTTGACAGGAACGCAGCAATTGCTAGCGTGGAGTTGCCAGACGCTGATTCGTTCAACACAGAGAATCCCCGATCAACGGGGTCCGGCAGGCGACAGCCGGCAATCCTTCACAACCGTCTTCGCGAACATCCTCAAGGACGAACGTCGGGAACGGACTGAAACGGCAGACTTCGATCTGCTACCCGCCTGTTCGACCGTTGCACCCGACACCGCTCCATGGTCCCAGGAGATTGGCCGATGACTACGCCATTGACAGCAAAAGGTGCACAGCGCCTGCGCGAGGAACTGTACCAACTCGAGCACACGCAACGAGCCAGCGCTACCGAGGCGGTGGTATCCGCCCGCGCCCACGGCGATATGGGAGAGAATCCCGAATACAACGCCGCCAAGGAACAGCAGACGTTGGTGGAGAACCGGATCGCTCACCTGAAGGCGCGCCTCGCAAAAGCCCGCATCATCGATACCGCGCTGTTGCACAACGACGGACATGTGCGCTTCGGAAGCATTGCAACGGTATGCGACCTCGACAGCGGCGAGACATTCACGTACCAGCTGGTGGGCGAAGACGAGTCTGATATCACCGCCGGCCGGATTTCCGTGGAAGCGCCGTTGGCACGAGGGATGCTCGGCAAAGCGGAAGCCGATCTCGCCGTGGTAGACACGCCCGGCGGGACCAAACATTACGAAATCCTGTCGGTACGTTCCGAATGAACGAACCTGTCCCAGAGTTCAAGTCTGCGCTGCAGAAACCTCGTCGTGAGCCTCGGACGCCGCCTGACGCATGTGCCGGCCGCCAAAAATCAGTTGCGCGGTGGCACCCTTGCCTTCCTCGCTTTCGATCTGGATCGACCAGCCGTAACGCGTGCAGATCCGTTTGACCAGCGAGAGCCCTATCCCGACCCCCTTGCTGGCGGTGCCCCGATAATGGCGCTTGAATACCTGGTCCAGGTCGGCGCCGGGAATGCCGATACCGGTGTCGCGAACCGTCACCCGGTCCGTATCCAGTTCGACATGGATCTCGCCGCTTTCAGTATAGGTACAGGCATTTCTGATCAGGTTTCCCAACACGATGCCCAGCACAGATCTATCCACGGACAGTGTGGGCCGTGCCTGGATGGCGACCGTCACCTCCACCGATTTGCCTGCCAGCAGGTAACGATGGCTCTCCACGGTGTCGCTGAGCACTTCCTCGACACTGCATTCGCCGGCCGGACGCGCACTGTCGAACTTCTCCCGTGCCAACACCAGCAATGCCTCCGTCAGCTCGGACATGCCCCGGCCGGCCCGCGCAACCCGCTGCACCCGTTGGCGCGCACGGCCTTCCAGGGATGCATCGCTCAACAGCACCTCGGTAGCCCCGTTGATCACCGTCAACGGGGTACGCAGTTCGTGGCTCACATCTTCAGTGAAGGAACGCTCGCGCTCGACGAACGCCTGTATTCTCTCCAGATAGTGGTCGAACACCCGCGCCAGCTCGCCGACTTCATCCGCCGAAAAATCACCGGCCAACGCATCAGCGCCCCCGTCGGAAGGCAGGCCGCGGACGCGGCGCGCCAGTTCCGTCACCGGAGAGATCACCCGGGCGGCTAGCCACAACCCGCCGATCGCCGAGACAATGATCATGATCAGCACCGAAAGAGCCAGCGCCACCACGAACGACTCTTCCACGTGGCTGAACTGAGTCTGGTCGTAAAGCAGGTAATAGCGGGCCCCGTCGCGATCGGTAACCGCGACCCGGTAGAGGATGTCTCCAAGATACAGTTCGTATCGCCCCGGCTCGAGGGCGGCAACCCTCGAAGGGATGCCTACGGCGGGCTTGTCCAGGGTACGGATGTAGCCCTTGACCGCAGCCGTGGCAGGCGGAGTGGAAGCGGGATTGCGCTGACGCCGGTTCACGAAATCGTGCAACTCGGACGTCAGCGTATCGTCGATCAGGCGCTCTTCGATCTTGTGAGCCGCGAGATACAGCCCCCCGGCCAGCATGAGGCTGACCGTTCCTCCCAGTAGCGCAAATGCCAGTGCGACGCGATACCGGAGGCTATGTCGAAACCGCATTCGGATCTACCAAGCGGTAGCCGACACCACGCACGGTTCGAAGTAGAGCCTGAGTGAACGGCTTGTCGATAGCCGTACGCAGCACGTGCATATGTGCGCGCAGGGCATCGCTGTCAGGCAGCGCACCCGCCCAGATTTCATGCTCGATTTCGGCACGCGTCACAATGCGTGGGGCACGCCGCATGAGCAGCGTCAGGATACGCAGGGGAATGCGGGGCAGCTCGATGGACTGGCCTCCCCTGCTGAGCTGCAGAGTCTCGGTGTCCAGTTCCAGGTCGGCGACCTGCAGCTGGCGCTGACCCATCTGGTTGCGGGCGCGGTGAATCAACGCCATCAGGCGGGCTTCGAGTTCCTGGAGGGCAAACGGCTTGACCAGGTAATCGTCAGCGCCGCTTGCGAAACCCTCGAGCTTGTCCTGCAGGGTATCGCGCGCGGTAAGCATCAGTACCGGTGTGTCACGACCGGACTGGCGCAGTTGGTTGCACAGCTCGCGCCCATCCATCCCCGGCAGCATCAGATCCAACACCAGGGCGTCGTACTGGCCCTGGGTCGCCATCTGCAGCCCGCTGGCGGCATTGAACGCACTGTCGATACGGTGACCGGCTGCTTCGAAGAAGTCGCGCAGGTTGGCCACCAGGTCCGGATTGTCTTCAACGACGAGTAGTTTCATAGGTTTATGATTTTACCATGCAATGCAGGACCTCTCCACCGGCTGCCGGGCGGCTAAGCCCATCCACCGGCGCAAGACGCGCACCTGCGATCCACCACTGGACCGTCGACACACTTGCGTGCCCCGACGACCCCCCTACTGGGGTCCGCACCGGATCCCGGGAAATCCCTGCAACAGGGAGCCCACAAAGGACCGGCAACACCCAGCTTGCCCGTGACACAGCTCCTGGCATTTATCGCAACAACCTGTTCCAGTTAACAATTACCCTGTTGGCGCCACTGCTAACACCGCCCCGCCGTATACAGGTATACTGCGACAATCTTGCCGTAACCATTCCCCCCTACCGTCGTTCCGGAGGCCCCGTTGAAGCGCAGACCGGCTTTGGGCATCGCTACGCTTACCGCCCTGCTCACATGGCCCGCCATGGCCTGGGCCACCGACCAGACCACCCTGGATCTCACCCGCAGCACCGTGGGCTACGCTGCCCTGACTCTGTTTGCGGGCGCCTACCTCCTTGTAATGGCAGAAGAATTCACGGATTTGAGGAAATCCAAACCGGTCATTCTCGCGGCCGGCATCATTTGGGGAATGATTGCTTACGCCTACCACCAGCACGGATCACCGGCGCTGGTCGAGGACGCACTGCGGCACAACCTCTTAGAGTTCTCAGAACTCTTTCTGTTCCTTCTCGCGGCCATGACATACGTAAATGCCATGGGCGAGCGGCTGGTTTTCGAAGCGCTGCGCTCCAAATTGGTGCGCATGGGGTTCGGTTACCGCCAGTTGTTCTGGCTGACCGGGGCGCTGGCCTTCTTTCTTTCACCTTTTCTAGACAATCTGACCACCGCCCTGGTGCTGGCGGCGGTGGTACTGGCCGTGGGCAGGAACAGCCCCCGCTTCGTGAGCCTGGGGTGCGTGAACATCGTGGTGGCCGCCAATGCCGGCGGCGCCTTCAGCCCGTTCGGCGACATCACCACCCTGATGGTGTGGCAGAAGGGCTTCGTCCATTTCTGGACCTTCTTCTCGCTGTTCGTCCCGGCATTGGTCAATTTTGTGGTGCCGGCGGCGCTGATGCACTTCGCCGTGCCCAGAGGTCAGCCCGACGCCGAGGGCAAACCGGTACGACTGCGCCGCGGCGGCGGAACGATCATCTTCCTGTTCGCCTGCACGGTGGGCACCGCGGTGGCGTTCCACAACTTTCTGGGCCTGCCTCCCGTGTTGGGAATGATGACCGGGCTGGCCTACCTGCAATTCTACGGCTACTACCTGAAGGTGACCCACAAGCCGTCACCGGCCGACCGCGACGATTACGGTCAAGCCGGAGATATGGTACCCATTGCCGGTGGCGAAGAGCGCTTCGACGTGTTCCGCCGACTGGCGCAGTCGGAGTGGGATACCCTGCTGTTCTTTTATGGCGTAGTGCTCTGCGTGGGCGGCCTGGGCTTTCTGGGCTACCTGACCCTGGTCTCCGAGGCCATGTACGTCCACATCGGTGCCACCTACGCCAACATCATGGTCGGGCTGCTGTCGTCCGTGGTAGACAACATACCGGTCATGTTCGCGGTACTGACCATGCAGCCGGACATGTCCGTGGGCCAATGGCTGCTGGTGACCCTGACCGCCGGTGTCGGCGGCAGCCTGCTGTCGGTCGGCTCGGCGGCCGGTGTCGCCCTCATGGGTCAGGCACGCGGCAGATATACGTTCTTCAGCCACCTCAAGTGGACGCCTGCGGTGCTGGCCGGCTATGCGGCCAGCATTGCAGTGCACTTGTGGATCAATGCCAGCGCCTTCACGGCTCCCGCCGCGGCGCTGGCTCACTAGCCCGCTGCGGGGCCCGTCGACAAACCGTCGCAGGCTGAGCTAAGCATTGCCAAACACGACAGGACGTGCGCGACGACAACCCGGCGATAGAACCGAGTCGCCCTACTCTTCCCCCGTCCCTGACTCCAGCGCTGTCCAGACACACGATCCGCTGGCGGCGGCGATGGCCTCAAGGCGGCGCGCATGGGCGGCCATTTCTTCCGCATCCGCCCGAATCACCCGCAGGGGCGCCCGTCCGGGAGCCAGCGGCCGGATCGCGCGCGCTCCCGTGTGCGTCGCTCCGCTATGGCCGTCCAGGGACAGCGTCACCTGGCCGCCGGTCATGGCCAGATAGACGTCCGCCAGAATCTCCGCATCCAGCAGCGCGCCGTGCAGATCGCGATGGCTGTTGTCGATGGCATAGCGCTTGCAAAGCGCATCGAGGCTATTGCGCTGGCCGGGGTGCAACTGGCGGGCCAACGCCAGGGTGTCAAGCACACCGCAATGATCGGCCACCACGCCATGCTCCGCATCCAGCAACGCCAGTTCGCTGTTCAGAAACGCCACGTCGAACGGCGCGTTGTGGATGATCAGTTCCGCGCCGTCCACGAACGCCAGAAAGTCGTCCACCACGTCCGCGAAGTGCGGCTTGTCAGCCAGGAACTCATTGGTGATACCGTGCACCTCCACGGCGCCCGGATCGATTTCCCGATCCGGTTGCAAGTATTGATGGTAGGTATTGCCCGTCAGCCGACGGCTGGAAAGCTCCACACAGCCGATTTCGATGATCCTGTGGCCCTGGGAGGGCTCCAGTCCGGTCGTTTCCGTATCCAGCACGATTTGACGCATGCCATCGTTCCCCTGTCGGCCGCGGCTCTGCGGGTGCGCACGGCCATCCCATCCGGCGCCCCTCAGTCGCCCAGCTCGTCGATACCTCGATTCGCCAGCTGATCGGCGCGCTCGTTTTCCGGATGCCCGGTATGCCCCCTCACCCAGTGCCAGTCCACCTGATGACGACTGGCCGCCGCCTCCAGCTGCTGCCACAGATCGGCGTTCTTCACGGGCTTGCGGGCCGATGTCTTCCAACCTCGGCGCTTCCAGTCCGCAAGCCACTCCGTGATGCCTTTGCGCACGTACTGCGAATCGGTGGTGAGCGTCACCTGGCAAGGTCGTTTCAGGGCCTCCAGCGCGCGGATGGCGGCTGTCAGCTCCATGCGGTTGTTGGTGGTCATGGACTCGCCCCCGTGCAAGGTCCGCTCATGATCCCCATAGCGCAGCAGCACGCCCCAGCCGCCCGGCCCCGGATTGCCCCGGCAGGCACCGTCGGTGAATACCTCTACCTTATCCACCACGCCCGTACCCCCGATGTGTCGGTCCCGCGATCCCGGCAGCCACGAACCGACGGCGAGGCCGCCAGCGGGGCCGCACCGGCGTCATGCCCGCCACCCGCTTGCGGGCCAGCAACAGATAGGCTGCTGCGCCCGGCAGCCAGCCGCGGCGCCCGAGACGGTCCAGAAAGGCGAGCCTCTGCAAACTGCCGTGGTTCTTCAGCGGGGGACGGAAAAACACATGGCGCACTGCGAGGGCGTCGAAACCAAGCAGCGCAAGCCAATCTTTGGCGCGCGTCACACTTATGAAGCGGGCGCACCAGGGCAGCTGACCGTACCAGCCCATCAACAGGCGCCGTACCCCCCAACAGCTGAACGGATTGAAGCCGATAATGATCACATGGCCTTCGGGAATCAGGCACCGTTCCGCCTCGCGCAGCACCTGGTGGGGATCATCCGCCAATTCCAGGATATGGGGCAGTATCAGCATGTCCAGGCTGTCGGTGGCCATGGGCATCGCGTCAGCCGCGCCCCACAAGCCCGCGGGGGCAGTCGACTCGCGACGCATGACAACATGATGAGGAATACGGCTTGCACACAGCACATCATCCTGCCAAGGCGGATCGACCGCCAGCAGGTGGTAACCGAACAGCATGGGCAGGAGTTCATCGAGCGCCTGTGCCTCGGCCGTACCCAGCAGACGGCCCAGGGGCAGCAAATACCATTCCCGCAGGCGCTGGAACGCCGAATCCGGAAGCGTAGTCCTGCGTACCGAGCTCATAGGCAAGGCATCATACCCTATCGACAACAACCTGCCGACGGTAAGAAAGCATTAAAGGTTGACCCGGGGTCTGCCGACTGTCAGCATAATACGGATGATACTCAATGATGCTCGCGCACAAGATCCTTGTTCGGCCGACACGTGCACCGACCCGTCGCTCACGGTCGCTCAGTGCGGGCATTTCGCACCGTTCCCCCGCACTCCTCCACAGAATCCGCTTTAGAGCGATGCCACTGCGCGACCTGTTGATTCTGGCCGGCATCACATTGCTCCTGAACGGGTGCGCGGATTCTCCCTGGCGGCACGGCCTGTTCAAGCCCGCCACGACCGCAACAACCGCCACCGCAGCACCGTCCGCACCCGGCAATCAGGCCAACGCGGTCGCCAATGGCGCCGCCCGGGCCCGGCCGATGTCAGCCGCCGGCGCTGCGGACACGTCGGCAGCAAATGGCCTCGCGCATGCACAGCCCACCGCCGATACGGACCCCGCAACGGCCGCCGCCCAGCCAGACACCCACCAGGCCGCCAAGCAGGACCAGGATCTGTGGGACGCCATGCGGACCGGGTTCCGAATCGACACCACCGCCCATCCCCGCATCAAAACGCAGCTCAGGTGGTACGCCCATCACCAGCGGTATCTGGACCGGGTCTTCCAACGGGCACGGCCCTATCTGCACTGGATTCTAAAGCAGGTGCAGAAGCGCCATATGCCCACCGAGATCGCCCTGCTGCCGGTGGTCGAGAGCGCTTTCCGCCCGTTCGCCTATTCTCATGTGCGGGCAGCCGGCCTCTGGCAGTTCATCCCGTCCACCGGGCGCCGCTTCGGCCTCAAGCAGGACTGGTGGTACGACGGGCGCCGCGACGTCATCCAGTCCACCAACGCCGCCCTGGATTACCTCCAGCAGCTGCACGACGACTGCAACAACGACTGGCTGCTGGCCCTCGCCGCCTACAATTCCGGCGAAGGCACGGTGCTGAACGCCATCCGCCACAACGAGCGCAGGGGACTGCCCACCGATTACTGGCATCTGGACCTGCCCAAGGAAACACGCACCTACGTCCCCAAGCTGCTGGCCCTGCGCGAGGTGGTGGAGCATCCGCACAAATACGGCGTGCAGCTCGAACAGATCGACGACACCCCTTACCTCACGACGGTGGACACCGGCGGTCAGATCGATCTGGGCCTGGCCGCCAAGCTGGCCGGCATCTCCCTGAAGACGCTCTATCACCTGAACCCGGGCTTCAACCGTTGGGCCACCGATCCCAACGGGCCGCACCGGCTGGTGCTGCCGATCGACGCCGCCGAGCGCTTCGAGGAAAAGCTGGCAAAGCTGCCCAAGGATAAGCGCGTGCACTGGAACCGGCATGAGGTGCATTCGGGCGAGACGCTGAGCGGCATCGCCATGCACTACCACACGACGGTCGCCCTGCTGCGCAAGGTCAACAAGCTGCACGGCAATACGATTCGCGCCGGTCATCACCTGCTGATCCCGGTTGCGAGCCGCCAGTTGGACAAGTACGCCTTCACTGAGATCGAACGCCAGCTGCACGCCCAGTCCCGGCGTCGTAGCGGACGCAGGGTGCACTACACCGTCCGCAACGGCGACAGCCTGTGGGTGATAGCCCGTCGCTACCGCGTTGGCGTACGCCAGCTGGCGCACTGGAACGGCATGGCAACGCGCGATGCCCTGCACATCGGCCAGAAACTGGTCGTGTGGCTGCATCATCCGCGCCGGCACTATCAACGTTCCGCCCACGCCACCACGTCAGCGCATGCTGGCGGCCACCAGGCTCAATACACGGTTCGAAAGGGCGACAGCCTGTGGGTCATCGCGCAGCGCTATCACGTCGGGGTCCATCAGCTGGCCGCCTGGAACGGCATGGCGAACCGGGACGCTCTGCACATCGGCCAGAAACTGGTATTGCGCCCCAATTCGGGCAGTCACGACCATGAGCGCACGGCCAGTATCGCCCCGGACAACCTGCCCGCGCCGGTGGTGCAAACCGTGCGCTACACGGTCCATCGAGGCGACTCCCTGTCCGCCATTTCCCAACGCTTTCGGGTCAGTGTGACCGAGCTGCGGCGTTGGAACGATCTGCACAAACACGAGTACCTTCAACCCGGACAGGAGCTGAAGGTGTTCGTGGATGTCACCCGTCAGGCTGACAACAGCTGAACGCAACGGGGCCGGCTATACGCCGGCCCCGTCCCTCCGATCGACAACCGGGACACTGCCCGAAGCGCAGCCTCGTTTGATAGGCATTCAGGCCCGGGAGTCTGCTGCGTAGGCGGCACGCGCGGCCGCCACAGCCTGGCCGGATTCGATGGCAGCGCCCATGTCGCTCAGCACGGCATCCAGCGCGCCAAGGCACAACAACACATTGCGACGGCTGCTGGCGTAGCCCATCAACCCGATCCGCCAGATCCTGCCCGCCATGGCGCCCAGACCGGCGCCGATTTCCAGGCTGTACTCCTCCAGGAGCTGGGAACGGACCCTGGCATCGTCCACCCCTTCCGGGATGGTCACCGCGTTGAGTTGGGGCAGGCGCTCGTCCGGCTGAACCACGAACTGCAGACCCATGGCCTCGATGCCGGCCCGCAGTGCCTCATGGTTGCGTCGATGACGGCTCCAGGCCATTTCGATGCCTTCTTCCCGCAGCAGCACCAAGGCTTCGTGCAACGCATACAGCGTATTGATGGGCGCGGTGTGGTGATAAGCCCGCTTGCCGCCGCTCCCCCAGTATCCCAACACCAGGCTGAGGTCCAGGAACCAGCTCTGCACCTTGTGGCTGCGGTTCTTGACCACTTCCATGGCCCGCTCGCTGAAGGTCACCGGGGACAGCCCGGGAACGCACGAAAGGCACTTCTGGGTCCCCGAATACACTGCGTCCACCCCCCACTCGTCCACCAGCACCGGGGTGCCTCCCAGGGAGGTCACCGCATCCATGATGGTGAGACAGTCGTGGCGCTGCGCCGCCTCGGCGAGGGCCTTGGCGTCGGATTGAGCGCCGGTGGACGTTTCGGCATGCACGAAGGCCAGAATCTTCGCGTCGGGGTGGGCCTTGAGAGCGTCCTCGACCTTGTTGGGATCCACCGCGCTGCCCCACGGATCTTCCACCATCACGGCCGTACCGCCGCAGCGCTCGACGTTCTCCTTCATGCGTCCGCCGAACACACCGTTCTGGCAAACGACCACCTTGTCCCCGGGTTCCACCAGATTCACGAAACAGGCCTCCATGCCTGCCGATCCCGGAGCGGAAACGGGCATGGTGAGCGTGTTTTCGGTCTGGAAGGCGTAGCGCAGCAACTCCTTGAGCTCGTCCATCATGGCGACGAACGCCGGGTCCAGGTGTCCGATGATCGGGCGCCCCATGGCCTCCAGGATGCGAGGGTTGACGTCCGAGGGTCCGGGGCCCATCAGGGTGCGCACCGGCGGATGAAACGACTGGATGCTCATGGGTCTCCTCTTGAGTTTTGATAGCGGGGCGAACGGAAAAACCGCCAGTTTAGCATCTTGTGGATCGCCATTAACCACACCCGATCAGTGGCTTGACGAATCGCTGTAGAGAAAGCAACGCACCGTTCGGCCGTCCCGCTCGACGGTGCCCGGGTAGCGGTCCCGGCACACAGGCATGGCCTCGGGACAGCGGGGGTGGAAATGGCAGCCACCCGGGGGTGCCGCCGGCGACGGCAGGTCCCCCTGCAAACGGATCACCTGGCGGCCACTGTCGGGCTCGATGGCGGGCACGGCGGACAGCAGGGCCCGCGTATAGGGGTGCAGGGGATGCTCGAGCACCTGGCGCACCGTGCCGTGCTCGACGATGCGGCCCAGATACATCACCGCCACCTCGTCGGCCAGGTACCCCACCACCGACAGATCGTGGGTAATGAACAGGTAGGCGAGCCCCAGCGCGTCCTGCAGGCTGCGCAGCAGATTGAGGATCTGCGCCTGCACGGAGACGTCCAGCGCGCTGGTGGGCTCGTCGCACACCACCAGTTTGGGATTGACCGCCAGGGCCCGTGCAATACAGATACGCTGGCGCTGCCCCCCGGAGAATTCATGGGGATAACGACCCCGATGTTCGGGCAACAGCCCCACCTGTCCCAGCAGTTCTTCCACCCGGGCACGGCGTTCGGCGGGCGCCCGAATGACCTTCTGGGCGAGCATGCCTTCCTCGATGATGTCACCGACCCGCATGCGCGGATTCATTGATGAAAATGGATCCTGAAAGATGATCTGAAAATCGCGGCGCTGCTGACGCAGCGCCCGTCCCCGCAAGCGCGTGAGTTCCGTATCGCGGAAACGCACACTACCGGCAGTGGATCGGATGAGCTGCAGAATGGCCTTGCCAACCGTCGTCTTGCCGCAGCCGGATTCTCCCACCAGGGCCACCGTTCGACCGCGACCGATGGTCAGGGAGACGCCGTCCACCGCATAGACATGGCCCACCACCCGCTTGAACACTCCCTTGTGGATAGGGAAGTGCACCTTCAGGTCCTGGACCGCCAGCAGTGCCCCCGTGTCGGTGCGTTGCCGCGCTGCGCTCGCCGGCGCCGCCGGCGCTTGCGGTTCCCGCTCGGCCCGGTCGGCGAATTTCGGCTCGGCCAGGTGGCAACGCACCCCCTGCCCCATGGCGCTTTCGATCCAGCGCGGCACCACCGTCCGGCAGGCGTCCCATCCCCGATCGCAGCGCGCCGCAAACCGGCAGCCTTCGAACTCCCGATCCAGCGTGGGCACATTGCCCGCAATGGCACGCAGGGGCTCATCGCGCTTGCTCATGTCCGGCAGAGACTCGAACAGCTTGCGGCTGTAGGGATGGCGGGGGCGCTTGAAGAACGTCTCACGATCCGCCAGTTCCACGAGCTGGCCCGCGTACATGACCGCTATCCGGTCCGCCATCTGGGCCACCACCCCAAGGTCGTGGGTGATGAGCAGCACCGCCATGCCCATCTGCTGCTGCAGTCGACCCAGCAGCGCCAGCACCTCGGCCTGGATGGTGACGTCCAGGGCGGTGGTGGGCTCGTCAGCGATCAGCAGATCGGGATCGCCGGCCAGCGCGATGGCGATCATCACCCGCTGTTTCATGCCGCCGGACAGCTGATGGGGATACTCACCGTAGCGCATGGGCGGATCGGGAATTCCCACCGCCTCCAGAAGCTCCAGCACCCGCCGCCGGGCGGCGGCACCGCGCAGGCCCCGGTGGCGGCGCACGCTCTCGTCGATCTGCCGACCGATGGTGAGCACCGGATTGAGGGATGTCATCGGTTCCTGGAAGATCATGCCGATGTGCCCGCCGCGCACTCCGCGCATGGTGACTTCGGGCAATGTCAGCAGATCCTGGCCATCCAGCATGATGCGCCCGCCGGCGATGCGCCCTCCCGGTTCGGGCAGCAGGCGCATGATGGACAGGGCGGTCATGGACTTGCCGCACCCGGACTCGCCGAGCAAAGCGAAGGTCTCCCCGCGGCGGATGTCGAAGCTGACATCGTCCACCGCCCGCACCGGGCGCTCTGTGCTCCCCAGATGGGTACGCAGGCCCTGCAGGCTGAGCAGCACATCCCGGGCCGGTGCGTCGGCCACGGCGTCGCGGGGCTGGGCGGTTGGATTTCTCATGGGGGTCCTCACTTGGTGTCAGCGCTGCCGCTGCCGGGGATCGAAGGCGTCCTGCACAGCATCGGCAAACAGGTTGGCTGCCAGCACCAAGCCCACCATGAACAGAAACGCCGCCAGCAGGGACCACCACACCATGGGATCGCGGGCCATTTCCAGGCGCGCCCGGTTGATCATGTTGCCCCAGCTGTTCATGGTGGGATCCACACCGACCCCCACATAGGACAGCACCGCCTCCGCCAGCACCAGACCGCTGAAATCCAGCACCACCGAAATCATTACGATGTGCATCACGTTGGGCACCATGTGACGCACCATGATCTTGAAATCGCCTACTCCGAAAGCCCGCGCCGCCTGCACGTAGTCGGCCTCCACCAGTTTCAGCGCCTCGCCCCGCAGCAGCCGGCACAGCCCCGTCCAGTTGGTGACGCCGAGAATGACGCACAGGCCCAGCAGCCGCACGTCTGCTCGCTGGGTGTTGGTATCGAACATACCCGGATGATTGGCCATGTAGACCTGCAGCATGAGTACCGCCGCGGCGATCAGCAGCACGCCGGGAATGGAGTTCAGGGTGGTGTACACGTATTGGATGATATCGTCCACCCACCCCCGGAAATAGCCGGCCATGATCCCCAGCATGATGGCGAAAGGCAGCATCACGAGAGTGGTCAGGGTTCCGATCACCAGTCCGGTGCGGATACTCTTCAAGGTCTGGTAGTAGACGTCCTGGCCAACCTTGTCGGTGCCGAACACGTGGTAGTAGGGCGCCAGGTTCACGCTCACCATGACCAGCACAATGACGACCGCCGACACACCCAGCACCACCCGCCAGGGCACTTCCGTGCGCCCGCGCAGAACGCGCAATGCCATCTCCCGGGCAGTCACATGGTGTCGACGGGCGAGGAAGAGTGACAGCCCGCCCTGCAGCAGCACCAGCAGCCCCAGGGCCTCCAGCACGCCCCAACCGCTGCGCCGAAGGATGTCCGGGACACGCTGGGTCCCGGGATCGGTCAGCTGGGCGCCGCCGTACTTCAGACGCGGATAGATCCGCTCCTCGCGCCCGTCCGCCAGGCGCACCGTCTCCTTGACGTAGGAGTAGGCGGCAAACGGCGCCGAATAGGTCTGTTCCACACCGGTACGTATCGGAGTCAGCAGCAGGTCCAGCACGCTCAGCACCTGCGTGGAATACTGGGTCTGCTGATCGGCGGCAGTGCTTGGCAGCGCAGGACGATAGTGCACCGAATCCAGCAGGCCGATGGCCACATAGGCCAGCAGCACCACCAGCGAACCCGCTCCCATGGAACTGCGGATCACCCGGCCCCATTGCTCGCGCAGGTGCTCCCGGCGCGCGACATACCACCCGAAGGCGATGATACCCGCCACCAGCACGTAGATCAGCGCGTCGGTCCACAGCACCACCGGCTCAAACACGGTTGGCTCCCGCACGGCCCGACCGGCCATGTTCCCTGAACGGTATGTGCACGCTGTTCATCGTCACTATGACAACCGGATGCGCGGGTCCACCAGCGTATAGGAAATATCCGTCATGATCAGTCCGATGATGTACATCACCGACCCCAGAAACACCATGGCCCTGACGATGGCGAAGTCCTGACGCTGAATGGCGTGGATGGTATAGCTGCCCAGGCCGGGTATGCCGAAGAACGACTCCAGGATCAGGCTTCCCATGAACAACAGGGGCAGCACCGCCACCGAGCCCGTGAGGATGGGAACCAGGCCGTTCTTCAACACATGGCGGAACATCACCTGATATTCGGCCAGACCTTTTGCCCGGGCGGTGCGTACGTAGTCCTTGCCCATCTCCTCAAGGAACAAGGTGCGGAACCAGCGTGTCTGGCCGCCGATGCCGCCGACGATCCCGATAACGATGGGAAGCACCACGAACTTGAAGGCATGCAACCCCGGGCTGTAGCCCGATATGGGCACCAGCCGCAGCACCTTTCCCACCAGATACTGACCCGCGATGACATAGAACAATGCCGAAATGGACATCAGAACCACGCACAGAACGACCCCCGAGAGGTCGAAGTACGTTCGTCGGAAGAAGGCCAGCAGCAGCGCGAAGGTGACGTAGGTGACCAGTCCGATCACGAACACCGGGATCTGGATGGCCAGGCTGGGCCACATGCGCTGGCGGATGTCATAACCGATATCGCGCCCACTGTCCGACCGTCCGAACTTGAAGACGAACAACGTGACGGACTTCTGGAAAAAGATCGTATGGGTGACCTTCTCCAACCCCTGCGCCTTGGCATTGTAGAACAGCGGCTGGTTGTAGCCGTGCTGCTCCTTCCACAGTTCGATCGCCTGCGGCGTGACGCGGCGCATGCCGAGATGCATGCGCGCCATGTCATTCGGCGTGTTGACCACGAAGAACAATACAAATGTCAGCAGATTGATGCCGATCAGGATCGGGATGGCGTACAGCACGCGGCGAACGATGTAGGCGAACATGCGGTCTCAGTCCCGTGGGCTACGCGCCGGCGCATGGGCGCGACGCCAGTAGCTGTAAGAAGCGGGAACCAGCGATCCAACGAGCAGCAGAGCACCCAGCACCAGAGGCCACCAGACAGGCCGGTTCCAGCTGTCGCGCTCCTTGGCACGCAGCGCAGGGTCGAGCCGCTTGTACTTGAGGCTGTTGTTGGCCATCAGATTGGGCTTCGCGTTGTGATACCAGTTGTGGTAAAGCGAAATGGTCTTCGGATAGAAGCCCCACACCCAGGGCGAGTCCTTCCATACGATGTCCAGCATCTGGTGAATGATGGCCAACCGGGCCGGACCGTTGTCCATGTTCTTCATGCGATCGAACAGGGCATTGAACCGCGGGTTGTCATAGTTGGCGGCGTTCTCGCCGTTATGCTGGACCTTTCCGTTCGGACCGTAGAGCAGAAACAGGAAATTCTCCGGGTCGGGATAGTCGGCATTCCACCCCCACTGGAACAACTGCTCCGTTCCCCTCTGCATCTTGTCCTGGAAGCGGTTGTAGTCGGTGTCGCGGATATCCAACTGAATGTCGATCTTGTTGAACTGCTTGCGCATCCAGTCGTATTGGGCTTTCGCGTCCGGACCGCCTCCCGGGGTATCCAGGTGCAACAGCAAAGGCGCACCGGTCTTGGCATCGCGCCCGTCCGGATAGCCCGCCTCCGCCAGCAGGCGCCTGGCCACGGCGATGGCCTTGCGCTGGGGTCCGTCCGCTGTCCAGTTGTAGACAAAGGGATCGATCCCGTCCTTGCCTGCCTGATAACCGAAGATTCCCGGCGGGATCGGACCCTGGGCCGCGACGCCCTGGCCGTTCAGAAATATGGAAATGTAGTCCTCGTAGTTCAGCGCAATGGAGATGGCCTGGCGCAGCTTGCGCGCACGCTCGCTGTAGCCCCCGACCACCGGATCGAGCATGTTGAATCCGAGATAGTAGATGGACGGCGCCACGGCCGTCTCCATCTTGATGTGCTTCCTGCGCATCGCCTCGGTCAGCGCAAGCTCGCCGCCCGAGCCGATGCGGATGGCCTGATCGAAGCTATCGCTGGTCAACCCCGACACGTCATAGTAACCCTGCAGGAACTTGTTCCAATAGGGAATGCTTTCCTGCTCCAGACTGAACACCACCTTGTTGATGAACGGCAGGCGCCGGCCGGCATCGGCAAGCAGGCCGGCTTTGGCGTCGCCGGGTTCGCCCTCGGAGGGGTAGCGTTCGTCGTGAAAGTCGGGATTGCGCGCCAGCACCATCTGCCGGTTCGGATTGTTGATGGTCATCATGTAGGGGCCCGATCCCACCGGATACCAGTCCAGGGAAATGTTGCGTTCATCCAGACCCGGCTGGCTGTAGAATTGCACAGCCTCATGGGGCATGGGCGCGAAAAACGGCATGGCCAGCCAGTAGCGAAACTGCGGATACTTGCCCCGGATGGTGATCTGATAGCTGTAACGGCCGGTGACCTTCGCGCCCGGCAGAGAATATTTGTCCAGATCCAGATAACCCTGCCCGCCCGGGGACTGGCGCACTTGGCGGAGTGTGTGGGCGAGCTTCTTCAGGCCGACGATGTACTCGCTCATCAGGCCATAGATGGGACACTGGACCCTGGGGTCTGCCAGACGCTTGATCTCGTATACGAAGTCCGCCGCGGTGACCTCCCGGGTGCCGGTGTGCTTGAAGTCGCCGAGGGTGTGGATACCGGCCAGCCGGTCGGGCTTGAGATGCAGGTACCGGGGCTTGCCGTCGGGGCCGAGCGCGAAAGCCGGATGGGGCTGGTAACGCATCCCGGGACGGATTTGGATGTGGTAAACGGTGTAGGCGATGGAAGACACCGGCGCGTCGGGGGGCAGCGGCCGGCCCTCGGCGTCAAGGTAGGTGCGTGTCGGCATGCCGGCGGCCGCCAGCGGCACCAGCGTGTACGGCCTCTTGAGATACTGGTACTCCAGCGGCGGCTCGTAGATTTGGGAGATCACCTGATATTCGTTGGAACTGTAGGCGCGCGCCGGGTCCAGGTGCTTGGGCCGTTCCTGGAACCCCAGATACAGGGTATTCTGCCGCGCCTGGGAGCGGGGATAGGGATCGTTCCAGGGCTGCTTCGAACAGGCGCCCAGAGCCACCAGTAGCAGCAACACCCACCAGCGCCGGCTTACCTTTAAGCCACCCATGGATTTCCCAGTGAACGAGCCGAAAGATGTGCTGAATGGGCGGGCACTGAGCGGACAGGTGTACCTGCACCATGTAGCCGGGCACCCCGCCCCAACCGCCCGGCGGCGATCCCATGATCGCTCCCATTATAGCCACCTGCAGCCGCTAGCACAGTCAACCGCTCTTCCCGTCGTCTCCGAATTCCGGTACCTTACGTGGCGGCGCCCGAGATTTCCATACGGGAGGGGGAGGCGCCGCTCGAATGCCCTCTGCATCTGACAGCACCGACGAGAAAAGCCATGGGATTTCTGAACGGCAAACGCGCGCTGATCGTGGGATTGGCCAGCAATCGGTCCATCGCCTGGGGGATCGCCCAAGCCATGCATCGCGAGGGCGCCGAACTGGCGTTCACCTACCAGAACGAGAAACTTCGCGACCGGGTGGAGAAGATGGCTGCCGAATGCGGCTCCGAGATCACCGTTCCCTGCGATGTGAGCAGCGACGAAGAGATCGAAGCCGTTTTCGAGCATCTGGACGACTACTGGGAACACCTGGACATCATCGTTCATTCCGTGGCGTTCGCTCCGAAGGACCAGTTGGAAGGCGATTATCTGGACAGCGTCAGCCGTGAAGGGTTCCGGATCGCCCATGAAATCAGCTCCTACAGCTTCGCGGCTCTGGCCAAAGCCGGGTGCAAGATGATGGAGGGACGCGACGGCGCCCTGCTGACGCTGAGCTACCTGGGCGCCGAACGCGCCATGCCGAACTACAATGTCATGGGCCTCGCCAAGGCGAGCCTGGAAGCCAACGTTCGCTATCTCGCCCAAAGCCTGGGGCCGGATGGTATCCGGGTGAATGCCGTCTCGGCCGGCCCGATTCGCACGCTGGCGGCGGCAGGTATCGGAAACTTCCGCAAAATGCTGGACCACGTTCAGAAGACCGCGCCGTTGCGGCGCAACGTGACCATCGACCAGGTGGGCAACGCCGGTGCGTTTCTATGCTCCGACCTGGCGGCGGGCGTCACCGGGGAGATTCTCTACGTGGACTCCGGCTACAACACCATCGGCATGGGCCCCCTCGACACCGCCGACTGAGTGCTCAGCCGCGCGCCGCCCCCCCGGCGCTTGGGGCCAACACGCCGCTTTCTCCTTCCAACCGTGCCACCAGCACGGCGCCGCACGAGTCGCTGAAAACGTTCACCGCCGTGCGAAACATGTCCAGAATCCGATCCACCGCCAGGATCAGCCCGATCGCCTCCGCCGGCAGGCCGATGGCCGCCAGAATGACCGTGATGGCCACCAGACTGGCCGCCGGCACGGCCGCCACCCCGATGGATGTCAGCAGCGCAATGAGTACAACGGTGAATTGAGTCCCCACACTCAAATCGATACCGTAGGCCTGAGCGATGAACATGGCGGCAACGCACTCGTACAGTGCCGTTCCATCCATATTGACGGTTGCCCCCAAAGGCAGAACGAAGCTGGTCGTGCGGTTCGAGACGCCTGCGTTCTTTTCCACGCACTCCATGGTCAACGGCAGGGTAGCCGACGATGACGCTGTCGAAAAGGCCGTGAGCAGCGCCGGTGCCATGGCCCGGTAGTGGCGCAGGGGATTCACACGCGCGACCAGCCTCAACAACAGTGGCAGCGTAATCAGCGCGTGCACCGCGAGCGCCAGCAGCACGGTCAGGGTGAAGGTCCCCAGGCTCCGGGCCAGCGCGTGCAGTTCCTCGGGCTGGATGCCGGCAACGACCTTGGCCACCAGGGCGAATACGCCGATGGGCGCGAATACCATCACCCAATCGGTGATGCGCATCATCACCTGAAACATCGCCTGCCAGAAATTGAAGAGCGTCTCGGCGTAAGGCTCCTCTATCCGGGCGATGAAATAGCCGAACAGAATGCTGAAGAAAATCAGGCCCAGCATCTGGCCGTTGGCTGCAGCCGCGACCACGTTGGGCGGCACCATGCTCAACACGATGCCGGCGAGGTCGGACGCGCCGTGGCCGTGCACCTTGGCAGCGGCGGCTGCAGCCTGCTCGCTGCTAAGACCCAGCACCGCCCTGGCCGGATGACCGTCGATGAGGCCTGGAGACAGGAGATTCACGAACAGCAGGCCGACCAGAATCGCAAGCAGACTGGTGGTCAAATAGTAAGCGACCGTCTTTCCGCCCAGACGACCCAGGCCCTGGCCGCCTCCGATTCCTGCAACACCGGTAATGATGGACGACACGATCAGGGGAACGATCAGCATCTTCAACGCGTTCATGAACAGGGTGCCGAGAAATCCATACACCCCGTAGAACGTCACCCCGAACAGCCCCGCACCGGTACCGCTCAGACGCCCCGCCACGACCGCCAGCACCAGCGCAATCAGGATCTGCCAATGCAGCTTCAGCCTTGGCCGTCCGGCCACCTTACCCCCTGGCGCTCACGAAGGATGCGGCGCTAGTATAACTGTTGCACGCTATCCTTGATCGCCCTGCGCGCTCTTGGGAATGTCTATCTTCGCATTCTTCTTGAGTTCGTCGATCAGGGCAGTGAATTCCATCTTCCCGTAGAAGTTGTCCACACTCTTGCGCAGCTTCGCCCGCTCGTCCTTGGAGAGTTTCTTCGGATCGCCGTCCCGCACGGCACTCACCTGCACCAGCGCGTAACCGTCCGCCCCCAAAGCAAGGCCTGCATTGCTGGCGCTTCCCGGCGCCGGGTGCGGAAGCTCGAAGGCTTTGGTGACGATGGGGCCCGGATCATTGGCGTCGCTTCGCTTGATGAACCCCGGATCCATCACCTTCACGTCCAGTTCCTTCGCTATCGCGTCCAGGGTGGCGCCCTTTTCGAGCTTCGCCACCATGGCCTCGCCTTCCTTGCGTGCAATGGCCTGTTCCTGCTGCGATCGCAACAGGGCTGCGATCTTGTCGTGCACTTCCTGCAGGGAAAGCTGCTTGGCCGGCTCGTTCGCTGCATCCCTCAGCACCACCAGATGGTTCTTGCCGAGGGTGATCGGATCGCTGTTGTTGCCCCTGCTCAACACGCCGTGGCCGAAGGCCGCTGCGCGGATCTTCGGATCTTTGGCGATACCGGCTCCCTGATCCCGCGTGATCCAGTCCGTGTTTTTGATGGGCAGCCCCAGCGCTTTGGCTGCGGGCTCCAGAGTGTCCGGATGCTCGAAGGTCAGGTTGGCCAGTTTCTCCTGCTTGTCGTAGAAGTCGTTTTCCGCCTTCTGCCGGCGCAACTGCTCGGCCAGCTGGCTACGGACTTCGGCAAACGACTGCTGCTGGGCCGAACGTATACCGGTCACCTCAATGATGTGAAAGCCGTACTGGGTACGCACCAGACCGCTGATCTGGTCCTTCTTCAGGGAGAAAACGGCCTTGTCGAACGGCGGGACCATCATGCCCTGTTGGATCCATCCCAGGCTGCCGCCCTGCTTGGCGGACCCGGGGTCGTCCGAATCCTTCTTCGCAAGCTCGGCGAACGATGCACCCGAATGCAGCTTCTTGAGAATGTCTTCCGCCTTCTTGTGCGCGGTGTCCACGGCGGCCTTGTCGGCATCCTTGGGCACCGCAATGAGAATATGCCGCACCTGCCGCTGGGCCGGGGTCATGAACTGGCTCTTTTGATTTTCGTACGCCTGCTTCACAGCCTCCTCGCTCACCTTCTCCTTGGAGGCAATTTCGTCCACGTCCAGTTCGAGGTAGGCAATCTTCGCCTTGGCGGGAGCCATGAACTGCGATTGGTGCTGCTTGTAGTAGCTGGCGATCTCCTCATCCGAGACCTTGACCTGGGACTTGAAATGTTCGGAGGGGATTACGAGGTAGGCCACCTTGCGCTCCTGACCCTGCAGGGCGTAGACGCGGTTCAGTCCATCGTCGCTGACCGATGCCGTATCGACAATGCCCGCGGCCAGCTGATTGATCAGCAACGAGCGGCGCATCTGTGCCTCGAATGCGGGGACAGGCAGCCCTTGGCGGGAAAGCAGTTGCTGATAACGAGCCTCGGAGAATTTGCCCTTTTCCTGAAACGCTTCCATCGATCGGATACGCGCCGCCAGCAGCGGGCGGCTTACGGTCATGCCGGCCTTGTCCGCTGCCTGGACCAGCAACTCCTGCTCTATCAACTGGTCCAGCACCCGCTTCCTCAAGTCCTTGTCCTTGACCAGCGAGTCGTAGTTGTCGCCGAGCGCGCGGCGCAGCCGCTGGCGCTGATTTTGAAGGGCGCGCTGTAACTCGGGAACGCCTATTTCGACCCCGTTCACCTGAGCGGCATAGATCTTCGCCTCGCTCTTGACGTAGGAATCGATACCCCACAGCGCAAACACAAGCACCAACGCACCAACGATAATCCAGGCGATCCAGCCGGTGATCCTGTCGTGCATAGCCTGCAGCATGAGCGAGCTCTCGCAGATAGTAGTTGTTAGGGCCTGTTAACAGGCCCTAGTTCGTCTGACAACACAAAGCAGAAGGGCGCCCCTCAAGGGCGCCCTTCTGCTTCGATATGGCGGAGTGGACGGGACTCGAACCCGCGACCCCCGGCGTGACAGGCCGGTATTCTAACCAGCTGAACTACCACTCCTAAATCTGATTGAGGCATGTGATGGTTGGTGGACTGAACCTTGAAGCTTCGCCACCCTCCGCTACCTGCCTAACCATGCGCGCCCCTTGGTGGGTGCTGAGGGGATCGAACCCCCGACCTACGCCTTGTAAGGGCGTCGCTCTCCCAGCTGAGCTAAGCACCCCAGAGAGCGGGCTAGTTTACGGCATCCTTGAGCGCTTTGCCAGCCTTGAAGGCAGGTGCTTTGGACGCCTGGATGGTGATGGTCTCACCGGTCTTCGGGTTGCGTCCGGAACGGGCAGCCCGACTACGCACCTCAAAAGTCCCGAAACCGACTAGGGCCACCGAGTCGCCGGACTTGAGCGCTGCTGTGACGGAATCGAGCACAGCGTCCACCGCACGCGCGGCCGTCGCCTTGGACATGTCCGCCGAATTGGCAACCGCTTCGATCAGTTCGGATTTGTTCATATTGAAGAATACCCCCTCATCGTGAAGAACCGGACGGTCTGGGAAACAACAGGAAGCGACGTTGGCAGGCAATCGGCCTCACCGCGAGAATCCGTCGGCTTTTATACCAAGGCCCTTTGACACCTGTCAACAGAATGCCCGCCCTGCAGACGGCGGCACGCACATTGAGCGAGCACAGCACGTTTGCAAAGGCGGGCGACTTGAATCCGCGCCTTAGTGCGCGCGCACGGAACCTTCCTTCTTGGACTTGGCCTTGTCCTTTTTCTCGCCACTCTTTATCGGCTCGCCCTGCTCGTTGTCCGTGGCGATGGGAACAGGCATATGCTGAAGAGCCACCTGCAACACCTCGTCTATCCATTTGACGGGACGAATATCGAGTTTGTCCTGCACATTCTTCGGGATGTCCGCCAGGTCCTTGCGGTTCTCTTCGGGAATCAGCACCGTGGAGATACCGCCTCGGTGTGCGGCCAGCAATTTTTCCTTCAGGCCGCCGATCGGCAGGACCTCTCCACGCAACGTAATCTCGCCGGTCATGGCGACATCCGCGCGAACCGGAATCTTCGTCAAGGACGATACCAGCGCAGTGCACATGCCCACTCCCGCGCTGGGGCCATCCTTGGGCGTTGCGCCTTCCGGCACATGCACATGGATGTCGTATTTCTGATAGAAGTCCGGATCGATGCCCAGCATCGCGGCACGGCTGCGTACGACGGTGGTAGCGGCCTGGATGGACTCCTGCATCACATCGCCCAACTGGCCGGTATGGAGCAGCCGTCCCTTTCCGGGGACCACGGTGGATTCGATACGGAGCAACTCGCCGCCCACCTCGGTCCAGGCCAAACCGGTCACCTGGCCGATCTGATCCTGCTCGTCCGCACGACCGTACCGGAACCGCCGCACACCCAGGTACTTGTCCAGATTCTTCGGCGTAACGGTGATTTTGCGGGAGGCCTTCTGCAACACCAGTTCCTTGACCACCTTGCGGCAGATCTTGGCAACTTCGCGTTCCAGATTGCGCACGCCCGCCTCGCGGGTATAGTAGCGGATCACATCACGTATGGCCGCTTCACTGATGGCCACTTCCTTGGGCTTCAGACCGTTGGCGTTGACCTGTTTGGTCACCAGGTAGCGCAGGGCAATATTGATCTTCTCGTCCTCGGTATAGCCGGGGATGCGGATCACCTCCATGCGGTCAAGCAGGGGACCGGGTATGTTCAGGGTATTGGCCGTGGCCACGAACATCACGTCCGACAGATCGAAGTCCACCTCCAGATAGTGATCGTTGAACGTGTGGTTCTGCTCCGGATCCAGCACCTCCAGCAGGGCGGACGAGGGGTCGCCACGAAAATCCATGGCCATCTTGTCGATCTCGTCCAGAAGGAACAGCGGATTGCGCACACCCACCTTGGCGAGATTCTGCACGATCTTGCCCGGCAAGGAGCCGATGTATGTCCGCCGATGACCGCGAATCTCGGCCTCGTCGCGCACACCGCCCAGCGACATGCGGACAAACTTGCGGTTGGTCGCACGGGCAATGGACCGCCCCAGGGACGTCTTGCCGACGCCGGGGGGGCCCACCAGACAGAGAATCGGACCCTTCAGCTTGCGCACGCGCTGCTGCACCGCCAGATACTCGACGATACGCTCCTTGACGCGCTCGAGGCCGTAGTGGTCGGCTTCCAGCACCTCCTCGGCCTTGCCCAGATCGTGCCGGATCTTGGTCCTTTTCTTCCACGGTGCGCTCACCAACCAGTCGATGTAATTGCGCACCACTGTGGCCTCGGCCGACATGGGCGACATCATCTTCAGCTTGTTCAACTCGGCCGTCGCCTTGGCATTGGCCTCTTTGGACATGCCCGCCTTCTCGATCTTCTGCTGCAGCTCCTCGATCTCGTTGGGCGCATCCTCGAGCTCGCCGAGTTCCTTCTGAATAGCCTTCATCTGCTCGTTCAGATAGTACTCGCGCTGGCTCTTCTCCATCTGCTGCTTGACGCGACCGCGGATACGCTTCTCGATCTGCAGCACATCGATCTCGCCTTCCACCAGCCCCATAAGGTGCTCCAGGCGCTCGCGCACGTTCTCGATTTCGAGAATACGCTGCTTCTCCTCGAGCTTCAGGGACATGTGGGCGGCAATGGTATCGGCGAGACGGCCGGGCTCATCGATGCCCGACAGGGAGGTCAGGATCTCCGGCGGAACCTTCTTGTTCAGCTTCACGTATTGATCGAACAGGGTCAGCATGGAACGCATAAGTACCTCGACCTCGCGGTCGTCGAGGGCCTTCTGCGCGTGCAGGACAGCAGTTCTTGCAGAGAAGAAATCGTCGGTATCGACGAATTCCGTGATCCGCGCCCGCTCCGCACCTTCCACCAGCACCTTGACGGTGCCGTCCGGCAGCTTCAGCAGTTGGAGAATGCTGGACATGGTCCCGATCCGGTGGATGTCCTCGACCTTGGGGTCATCCACGTCCGCACTCTTCTGGGCGACCAGCAGAATCTTCTGGTCCGCCTGCATGGCGGAATCCAACGCGCGTATGGACTTCTCCCGCCCAACGAACAGAGGAATCACCATATGCGGATAAACCACTACGTCACGCAGCGGCAGCACCGGCAACTCGACCAGTTTGTCATCGGTTACTGTCAATGCCTTGTCTTCGTGCTCCATGATGGAGTTCCTCGCGATAGCTGCGTCAATTCGTTGCGTTGCCGTACGGCCGCGCGATACGCCGCGCTTTGCCGCCTGCCGTTCTCTGTACTATGGGGGCGCTGCACACCGGATTCAATGGCCGGGTGCACCAAAAGCGAAGCAAGTTCCGCGCCAGGGGAAAAGAGAGGGTAGGCACGGTGTCCCCCTAGGGGGACACCCCACCATGAAGGACAGCGTCAATCCGAAGCAGCACGCTGCTCGGATGCATCGAAGATCATGTAGGGCTTTGATTCCCCGAGGATCACCGTTTCATCAACAACGACCTTGCGCACATTTTCCAGGGAGGGCAGATCGTACATGGTGTCGAGCAACACATTTTCCATGATCGTGCGCAGGCCGCGAGCGCCAGTTTTCCGTTCCATGGCCCTGCGAGCGACGGCCCGCAATGCGTCTTCCCGGAATTCCAGCTCGCAGCCCTCCATGTCGAACAGCTTTCCGTACTGCTTGGTCAGTGCGTTCTTGGGCTCGGTCAGGATCTGCACCAGGGCGTCTTCGTCCAGTTCCTCCAGCGTCGCGACCACCGGCAGACGCCCGACAAACTCGGGAATCAGTCCAAAACGGATGAGGTCTTCGGGCTCCACCGAATACAGCACTTCGCCGACCGGACGGTCGCTCCTCCTTGCTCTTGACCTGGGCGGAGAAGCCGATGCCGCCCTTTTCCGACCGATCGCGGATGATCTTCTCCAGGCCGGCAAACGCACCGCCGCAGATGAACAGGATATTGGTGGTGTCCACTTGCAGGAATTCCTGCTGCGGATGCTTTCGCCCGCCCTGCGGGGGGACCGAAGCCACCGTGCCTTCGATCAGTTTCAACAGCGCCTGCTGTACGCCTTCGCCAGACACGTCACGGGTGATCGACGGGTTGTCGGACTTGCGGGATATCTTGTCGATCTCATCGATGTAGACGATGCCGGTCTGGGCCTTCTCGACGTCGTAATCGCATTTCTGGAGCAGCTTCTGGATTATGTTCTCGACATCCTCACCGACGTAGCCCGCCTCGGTCAGCGTGGTGGCATCGGCAATCGTGAACGGTACATTCAGCAGGCGGGCCAAGGTCTCCGCCAGCAGAGTCTTGCCGGATCCGGTCGGTCCGATGAGCAGGATATTGCTCTTGGACAGCTCGACCTCTTCCTTCCTCTGGCGCGCGTCCAGCCGCTTGTAGTGGTTGTACACCGCAACCGACAGAATCTTCTTTGCGCGGTCCTGCCCGATGACGTACTCGTCGAGTACCTGGTTGATCTCTTGGGGCTTCGGCAGTTTGCTTCCGGTAACGGTCGCCTTTTCCTGCATCTCCTCACGGATGATGTCGTTGCACAACTCGACGCATTCATCGCAGACGAACACGGAGGGTCCGGCGATCAGCTTACGTACTTCATGCTGGCTCTTGCCGCAGAAAGAGCAGTACAGCAGCTTGCCGTCGTCGCCTTTGTTTCGATCGTCAGTCATAACCAACCCTCACTTCGGTGAATCAGCAGCGTCCCTCGGCGAGCCCCCCGGCCATTGCGGCGGTCCACGGACCCGTCGCCGCCGGGCACCCACGGCTCCTCGAGGCGGCGCCCAGTTCTATTCAACTACTTCCCGACGGCCCTGACAAGCAATCCCTGCGCGGCCTTGGGGGAAATGCAACAGCCCCGAAAGTGGCGCCAGCACACGCGTCCTGGCGGTCCCGCCACCGCCGCCTCAGCCTTCGGCTGCGACATCCCGACGGTTGAGGACCGCGTCGATCAACCCGTATTCCTTGGATTCTTCCGCACCCATGAAACGGTCACGGTCCGTATCCTGTTCGATTTTGTCCATCGGCTGACCGGTGTGGTGCGACAGAATCCGGTTCAGCCTCTCACGCACCAGCAATATCTCCTTGGCATGGATATCGATATCGCTGGCCTGACCCTGGAATCCCCCCAGCGGCTGATGGATCATCATGCGCGAGTGCGGCAGACAGTAGCGTTTGCCGGCAGCCCCCCCGGCCAGCAGAACAGCCCCCATGCTGGCCGCCTGGCCGATGCACATGGTGCTCACATCGGGCTTGACGAACTGCATGGTGTCGTAAATGGCGAGGCCCGCGCTGACCGAACCTCCCGGCGAATTGATATACAGATGAATATCCTTGTCCGGGTTCTCGGACTCAAGGAACAGCAGCTGGGCCACAATGACATTGGCCATATAGTCCTCGACCGGCCCCACCGCGAATACCACCCGTTCCTTGAGCAGGCGGGAGTAGATGTCATAGGCACGCTCACCCCGCGCGGTCTGCTCGACGACAATCGGGACCAGATTCAGCGCCTTCACGTCCGTCGCGCCACGGTTACCATAGATATCGGTCATAGCATGCCATCCTTTAGACGTTCGTCGTCTTGCGAGAATTCATCAATTCTTTGAAACTACTTGCCTTTTCCTCAAGCTCAGCGCGTTCCATCACCCAATCCAGCACCTGATCCTCCAGCGCCATCGCCTCGACGCCTGAACGCATCTCGGCATTCTGCTGGTACCACTTGACGACTTCATCCGGGTTTTCGTAGCTGGCGGCGACCGTTTCGATCAGTTTGCGCACCCGGTCCGGATCGGCTCGCAGTTCGTTGCGCCGCACGATCTCTCCGAGCACCAGTCCCAGCTTGACCCGACGCTGGGCGGGCGCCTCCAACTGTGCATGAGCCTCGCCATGGGCCGTTTCGTCGCTCTCGACGCCGGCCTGCTCCATCATGCGGTGCGCCTCCTCCTCCACCAGACTGTGGGGCACCTCGATATCGTTCTTGTCGAGGATGGCGTCGAAAACCTGCTCTTTGAGCTTCTGGCGGACCGTCTGTTCCAGTTCCCGCTCCATGTTGCTCCGCACTTCCTCACGCAACTTGTCCATTCCGCCTTCGCTGACACCGAAAGCGCGCGCAAACTCCTCGTCGAGCGCCGGCGATCGGGGCTCGGACACGCTGTGGACCTTGATTTCGAACTGCGCCGTCTTGCCGGCCAGATCCGGGACGGTGTAGTCGTCGGGAAATGTCACATCGATGATGCGCTGCTCGCCGGCCTTGGCGCCGGCCAACTGCTCCTCGAATCCCGGGATCATCGCGCCGCTGCCCAACTCCAGAGGCACGTTGCTCGCCTTGCCGCCGGAGAACGGCTCGCCGCCGATGCTGCCCTCGAAATCGATCATCAGACGATCGCCTGTGCCCGCTTCACGATCCACCGTTTCCCAGGTACGACGCTGAGCACGCAGAGTTTCGAGCATTTCCTCCACGTCCTGGTCGGTGACCGTGGCTACCGGCTTCTCGATCTTCACCCCATCCAGGGGCGCGGGATCGAACTGGGGGTAGACCTCGAACGTCGCCGTATACTCCAGCGCCTGGCCGGCCTGCACGGAGCGCGGCTCGATACTTGGTCCGCCGGCGGGCCGCAGTTGCTGTTCGGCGAGCGCTTCCTGAAGAGTGCTGCGCATGACCTCGCTGACCACCTCGGCCCGGACCTGCGGCTCATACCGGCGCTGCACCACCCTCATGGGCACTTTGCCGGGGCGAAAGCCGTCCAGGCGTGCGGTCTTCGCCAAGCGCTTGAGGCGGTTCTCCACTTCCTGATCGACCCGCTCGGCGGGTATCTGCACGGTCATCCGGCGCTCCAGCGCACCGGTCGTCTCAACGGAAACTTGCATTGGAATTCCTCTTCAGCATGGTCGACATGCCGGCCTGGCACATGAATCAGAAGCGGTTGCCGCCGCCACCCCCTCGGGGCCTTCCCGGGATGATCCCGAAGGCCAAAACACAGTTGGTGCGAAAGGAGAGACTCGAACTCTCACGGGTTGCCCCACTGGCACCTAAAGCCAGCGCGTCTACCAGTTCCGCCACTTTCGCATTGGTCGCACTGACGCAAGGCCGTGGACCGAATCGGACGCATTATAGCGCCTCGCCCGGAGACGGCGTAACCCGGGGCTGACAGATACGCATGAAAAATTGGGAAAAGCGGCTGGGCGTACAAAAAAGGAAAAACTGGTGGGCCGTGTAGGAATCGAACCTACAACCAATGGATTAAGAGTCCACTGCTCTGCCAATTGAGCTAACGGCCCGAAAAAGGGCAATATTGGACCACGACCGGGCCCATGGTTCAAGCCGCAACGGCTACGCGGCCAGACCGTATTTGGGGCGAGCGATGGGACTCGAACCCACGACGACCGGAATCACAATCCGGGGCTCTACCAACTGAGCTACGCCCGCCATTGAACCGTTTTGCGCCCACCGGGCGCCACATATGGCGCGCCCGGCAGGACTCGAACCTGCAACCGCCGGCTTAGAAGGCCGATGCTCTATCCGGTTGAGCTACGGGCGCAGGTGTAAGCAATTTCCGGCGCTTCCCACCTTTGGGCACGAAGCCGCCGGAATTGGTCGGGGTAGAGGGATTCGAACCCCCGACATCCAGCTCCCAAAGCTGGCGCGCTACCAGACTGCGCTATACCCCGTGCCCGACACCGGGTGGCGTGCCTCGGGGCCACCAACGGGGCAAGGCCGGAGATCATACGCCGGGCGCTTAATGTCGTCAAATGGCACCGAAGCGCCCGCAGGTTCATCACTCTTGTCCAGGGATGCAGGCCCGTGACACAATCTGTCGCTTCCCATACGGCGAGTTCGACGGGCAACGCCATGACGGCCCAGATCATCGACGGCAAGGCCATCGCGGCGCAGGTGCGCGCCTCCCTTCGAGACCGCGTCAGCGAACGAATCGCCACCGGCCTGCGCCGCCCCGGCCTCGCCGTCGTGCTGGTGGGCACCGACCCGGCCTCCGAAGTCTACGTGCGCGGCAAGCGTCGCGACTGCGAGGATGTCGGCATCCTGTCCAAGGCATTTGATCTGCCGTCGGATATTTCCCAGAGAAAGCTGCTCGATCTGATCGATCGCCTCAACGACGACGCCGAACTGGACGGAATTCTGGTGCAGTTGCCGCTGCCTGCCCATATCGATCCGGAAACGGTCATCGAACGCATCCGTCCGGACAAGGACGTGGATGGCTTCAACCCCTACAACGTGGGGCGTCTGGCGCTGCGGGTGCCGTTGCTGCGCCCATGCACACCGTACGGCGTGATGACCCTGCTCAAGTCCGTGGGCGAGTCATTCTACGGTCGCGAAGCGGTCGTGGTGGGCGCCTCCAACATCGTGGGACGTCCCATGTCCCTGGAGCTGCTGCTGGCCGGCTGCACGGTCACCACCTGTCACCGGTTCACCGAGGATCTGGCCGCCCATGTGGGCCGCGCCGACATACTGGTGGCGGCGGTCGGCAAACCCGGGCTGGTCAAAGGCGACTGGGTCAAGCCTGGGGCAACGGTCATCGACGTAGGCATGAACCGTCTGGAAGACGGCCGTCTGGTGGGGGACGTGGAGTTTGCCGCCGCATCCGAACGTGCCGCCTGGATCACGCCCGTGCCGGGCGGTGTCGGTCCGATGACCCGCGCCGTCCTGATGCAGAACACCCTGCAGGCCGCCGAGCAGTACCACAGCTGAGCGCCGAACTGTTCAGCCGCCGACGCTGCGGCCGTCCGCTTGCCGTGGAAAGGCGGCCATCAGCTCGCTGAACGGCGCCGGGCGCGCGATCCAGTACCCCTGGGCATAATCCACGCCGATGTCGCGCAGCGTTTCCATGGTCCGCTCATTCTCCACGAACTCGGCTATGGTCCGGATTCCCATCACATGGCCGATGCGGTTGATCGCCTCCACCATCGCAAGGTCGATGGGGTCGTCACCCATGTCGCGCACGAAGCTGCCGTCGATCTTCAGAAAGTCCACCGGCAGGTTCTTGAGATACCCAAACGAACTCAGGCCGCTGCCGAAGTCGTCCAGTGCGAATCGGCAGCCCATCCCCTTCAAGGTCGTGATGAACCGGCTGGCCCAATGCAGATTGGCAATGGCCGCCGTCTCGGTGATCTCGAAACACGCCTGTTCGGGAGGGAACCCGGTGCGCTCCAGCTGCTCAATCACAAAATCCAGAAACTGGTCGTCGCAAAGGGACTGCCCCGACAGATTCATCGCGCACAAAGAACCGCTCGGCAGCGCTCCCTGAGCGCTGGCGGTCTCCAGTACCGTGCGCACCACCCAGCGGTCGATGGACGGCATGAGGTTGTACCGCTCGGCCGCCGGAATGAATGCCATGGGCGGCACCTCCAGCCCCTGCTCGTCGCGCATGCGCAGCAGCACTTCGTAGTGTCCGGCGCCGACACTTGGATCCAGAGGAACGATGGGCTGGAAATGCAGGCAGAAGCGGTTCTGCTCGAGCCCTTTCTGCAGGCGCGACACCCAGCGCATTTCCCCTTGGCGCCGTTTGAGCTCGCCATCGTCGGGCTCATACACGTGCACGCGGTTACGTCCCCCGTCCTTCGCCGCGTAGCAGGCCACATCGGCCGCGCTCATCACCTCCGCAAGACTGTGGCTTTCGGCGGAAACGGCCACCAAGCCGATGCTCACGCCGATCTCGAAACCGTGATCTCCGGACACGAAGCGGAAATCACGGACGGTGGTTCGCAGGTTCTCCGCCACGCGCCGGGCCTGCCCGAGGTCGCAGTAATGCAGCAGCACCCCGAATTCATCTCCGCCCAGGCGCGCCAGGACGTCGGACTCGCGCACCTGGGCCTGCAGCATGCCGGCGAGCTGGCGCAGCATCTCGTCACCGGCGACGTGCCCGCAGGTGTCGTTGACGATCTTGAACTGATCCAGATCCAGATAGCACACGGCGTGTTCGCATTGCTCCTCGCGCGCGCTGTGCAGAGCGAGTTGCATCCGGTGCTCGAACTCGCGCCGGTTGTGAAGGCCGGTGAGCGCGTCATGGGTGGCCTGATAGGAAAGCTGGCGCGCGAGCCTGCGGGCATGCCCGACGTCGTGGAACACCATGACCGCGCCGATGACCTGACCGGCGCGGTCCCGTATGGGCGCCGCGGAGTCGGCAATGGCCACCTCTTCGCCGTCCTCGCGAACCAGTATCGTCTGATCGGAGAGTTCCACCACCTGGCCCGTGCGCAGGCACTGAACGACGGGATTGGCGACCGTTTCGCGTGTCGTTTCGTGATACAGGGTCATGACCCGGTCCAGCAACCGGCCTCGGGCCTCGGGCAGCACCCAACCGGTCAGCGTCTCCGCCACCGGATTGAAATATTCGATCCGGCCTTCGGCGTCCGTCGTGATCACGGCGTCACCGATGGAGTGCAGAGTAACCTCCGCCTTCTCCTTTTCCTGGTATAGGGCCGATTCCGACTCGCGCACCCGGCCAAGGGCCTCGCGCAATTCCTCCTGCTGCAGCAGTACGTAATCCAGGGCCTGGTTGATGAACTTGCCCAAAAAACCGAACTCGTCCCGACGCGCTTCATCAAAGCGTTGGTCCGTGTTGCCACCGGAAAATGCCTGGGCGGTAGCGACCATCCGCAGAAACGGGCTGGTGAGCAGCTTCTGAAGGACCCATTGGAGAATGAATCCGAACAGCAGAAACAGAACGCCCATCGTGGCCAGTAACTGCTTGCGCTGATGGACCGTCCGATCGTGCAGATTCTGGTGGTAGAGCACCAGATGGCTCAGCACCAGGGGATGGGCGCCGTCGCCACGGTAAGCCAGCGGCGCGGACACCGGAGTCAGGTGGCCGCCGACCGCGCCGAAACGTTGGGTGACGCCATTGATGTCGATCTGCACCCCGCTGAAGTCCAGTTCCCGCAGCAGTGGCTGGATCGCCGGTTCGAAGTCGGCCCTGGACCCGGCCGGATGGGTCCGCAGGTAGCGGTTCAGGGCGGCTGCGAAATGCTCGGCGTTGCGCGCGTAGTGCGCCTGCAGATCGATCTCCATCCGGCGCAGGACGATCACCGACATGGTCAGCCCCACCAGCACCAGCCCCCAGAACACGATCCCCGTGATCTTGACGGCCAGACCGGTCCGCGGGCTGTGCCCAGGGCTGGGCGACCTGACGGGATCGGTCATCGGAACCCTGCGAATTTCAGTGAGATGAGCACCGGACAGACGCCGCTGAGCCCCGCCCCCAGGATCGCAAATCCCATGAACCAGGGGAAGAACCACAGTTGCTCCGGGAAGGCGAACAGCGAAACTGCCAGCATGGCCACTACCGACAACCGCCAGGCACGCTCGGCATCGAATTGAATGCGGGGTGCCGTCGCGCGCACCGCCAGTTCCCCGTCATCCGGCACCGTCGCACCGTGACCATAGCGCAGCCTGGAAATCAGCACCGGGATGCGCCAGTTGGTGACCGCCTCGAAGATCATCAGCCCGAGCAGGACCAGCAATGCGCCCTCAGCGGCAGGGTGGGGCTCGAAATACAGGCAGATCAAGAGGGTGGCGCCGATTATCAGCCGAAAGATGCGTTCGCTCATATTCGCCGACCTCGCCCGTCTGCGCCGAGCCCAGGTCCGTCTGGTAACTCTGTGAATTTATTATGAAGTCAATCTGAACAGCATCAGAATATCGATGATAGTAGCGGCATCACCGACGGAAACTTTGAAGCCCCTCCCTCACCGGCGCCGCCAGCTGGTGCCGGCGGTACCGTCCTCCAGAACCACCCCGCCATCCGTCAACACATCCCGTATGCGGTCGGCCTCCCCCCAGTCACGCCGAGCCCGGGCGGCCGTACGGGCTTCGATCAACTGTTCAATGTCGGCTTCCGAAAGCCCGTCCTCAGCCCCCTGCTGGGCGGCCGGGACGCCGCGCAGGTATGCCTCGGGCCCGCTCTGCAGCAGTCCGAGGATGGCCCCCAATTCACGCAGATCGCCAGCCAGTCCGGCCGCCTGCGCCAGATCCCGGTCCCGCACCCGGTTGATCTCGCGGGCAAGATCGAACAGCACCGCCAAGGCCTCGGGGGTATTGAAGTCGTCGTCCATGGCCGCCATGAACCGCTCCCGATAGACGCAGGCCTCCGTCGGGCCGGTGTCCGGCAGACCGCGCAGGGCCGTGTAGAAGCGGGTCAGTGCGCCGCGGGCCTGATCCAGATTGTCGTCCGAATAGTTCAGCGGACTGCGGTAGTGACTGGAAAGGATGAAATAGCGCACCTCTTCCGGGAGGTATTGCTTGAGCACCTCGCGCACGGTGAAGAAGTTGCCCAGGGACTTGGACATCTTCTCCTCGTTGATCTGCACGAAGCCGTTGTGCATCCAGTAGTTCACGAACGGATGACCGGTGGCGGCCTCGGATTGGGCGATTTCGTTTTCGTGGTGGGGAAACTGCAGATCCAGCCCTCCCCCATGGATATCGAAGTGATCCCCCAGCCAGTGCGTCGACATGGCGGAGCACTCGATATGCCACCCGGGCCGGCCCGGGCCCCACGGTGACGGCCAGCTCGGCTCACCGGGCTTGACGGCCTTCCACAGCACGAAGTCCACCGGGTCCTGCTTGGCTTCGTCCACCTCCACCCGCGCGCCCGCGCGCAGGTCCTCGATCTGCTTACCCGACAGGGCTCCGTAGCGCTCGAAACGGCTGACGTCATAATAGACGTCACCATTGTCCGCGCGGTACGCGTAACCCTTGTCCACCAGGCTGGCGATCATCGCCAGGATCTCATCGATGGAATCGGTCGCCCGTGGCTCGTGGTCCGGTGGCACCACCCCCAACGCTGCGGCGTCTTCATGCATTGCCTGTATGTAGCGGGCCGTCAACTGCTCGATGGATTCCCCGTTCTCGTGGGCGCGCCGGATGATCTTGTCGTCGATGTCGGTGATATTGCGCACATAGGTGACGTCCAGACCGCTGGTACGCAGGTAGCGCACTACGGTATCGAACACGACCAGGACGCGTGCGTGGCCCAGGTGGCACAGATCGTAGACTGTCATGCCGCACACATAGATCCGCGCCTTGCCCGGCTCGATGGGCACGAAAGTCTCTTTCCTGCGGTTCAGGCTGTTGTAGATTTGTACCATCTCGCTCATTCAGTCCGTATCACACAGTGCCAATGCCGTTTGCAGGCGCTCGCTCACCCGCCGCGGACCGAGCAGCTCCCACACGCGCGCGAGCTCGGGGCCATGCTGCCAGCGCACCGCTTCGCTGGAGGTGCCCGGCATCCCGTCCGGCGCCGTGCCGGTGAGGGCAGCGCGCAGGGGCATGAACAGCTGCTTGCCTTTCACGCCAACGGTAGCGCCCAGCTGCTTTGCATAGATCCGAAAATCGCGCCCTTCGCCGACCGGTTCGGCCAACGCGGCCCGGTAGAAATCGGGGCCGGCGCCCCGGATGGCGTCGCGTGCCTCCGCATCATAGCCCGTCATCGGGCCATACAGTCTGGCGGCCCACAACAAGGCATCGGCGGGCAACAGAACATTGTCTCGTACCGCCCTGACGAACGCGCTGGCCTGGTCTTCGGGAACCCGGGCCGCGACACCGCCCGGAGCATCCCCGGCCTGCGCCATCCAGGCCCACAGGTCGTCGTCACTGGAGCTGTTGATGGCCTGCTTCTGCCAGTGCTGCAACTGGACTTCATCGTGACGGGCCGGCGCCCTGCCAAGACGCCCCAGCTCGAAACCGGCGGCCAGGCCGTCCACATCCATATAGGAGCCATCCGGATAACTGTGGCCAAGGCGGGCCAGGTGGTTGAGAATCGCGCCCGGCAGGAACCCGGCGTCGCGCAGTTCTCGCACACTGCGGCTGCCGTGGCGCTTGGACAGGGGGCTGCCGTCAGCCGCCACGATCATGGAAATGTGCCCGTACGCGGGCGTCGTGAGGTCCAACGCCTCCATCAGCATCAACTGCCGCGGCGTGTTGGTGAGATGGTCTTCGCCCCGCAGCACATGGGTGACGCCCATGAGCGCGTCATCCACCGCATTGCTGAAGAAGAACGCCGGCGTGCCGTCGGCACGGCGAATGATGAAATCGCCGATATCGTCGCTGGCAACGGTCTGCGGACCGCGCACCAGATCGTCGAATTGCACCGAGCGCCCGGCAGGAACCCGAAAACGCAGGGTCGGCTTAAGCCCCTGCTCCAGGCGCGCCTGCACCTGGTCCGCGCCCAGCTGGGCGCAGGTGCCCGGATAGCGCGGCGGCCGACCGGCGCGTCGCTGCGCACGGCGAGCCGATTCCAGCGCTTCCGCGCTGCAAAAACACGGGTAGCAAAGACCCTTGTCCTGGAGCTGATCGTAGTAACGGGTATAGACAGCCTCCCGTTCGGACTGCAGATACGGCCCCCGGTCGCCACCCACGCCGGGGCCTTCCTGCCAGTGCAAGCCCAGCCAGCGCAGGTCGTCCTGCAAAGCGTTTACGTAGCGGTCCCGGCTGCGCTCACGATCCGTGTCTTCGATACGAAGCACAAATACGCCCTGCTCGCGCCGCGCAAGCAGGGCGTTGAACAGAGCGGTACGCACGTTGCCCAGGTGGAGCTCACCCGTGGGGCTGGGGGCAAAGCGCGTCTTCATCGGTCGCATCGTCATCGGACCGCCATGTTAGCGGAAAGCACAAAGGCCGACAAAACCGGCGTTTCAGCGCGGACACTTTGAGCAGGGCGGGAAAGTCGATATCATGCCGGGACTTTCACCCACCGGGAGGCACCCGCATGATGTCGAAATGGCTTGCCAGAGTGCTGGGCCTAGTGCTTGGATTCGCCCCACTCGCCGCCGCAGTCGCGGCGGGCCACGTGACAGGAGACCGCACCGTGACCGTACACATGCAGACCAACAAGGGAACCATCGTCCTGGAACTGTACCCTGACAAGGCACCGGAAACCGTTGCCAACTTCATCGAGTACGCGCGCGCCGGCTTCTATGACGGGACCATATTTCACCGCGTCATTCCCGGCTTCATGATCCAGGGCGGGGGCTTCGAGCCCGACATGACACAGAAGAAGACCCGCGCACCCATCAAGAACGAAGCGGACAACGGCCTGAGCAACCTCACCGGCACCATCGCCATGGCGCGCACCCCGGACCCGAACTCGGCCACCGCCCAGTTCTTCATCAACGTCAAGGATAACAAGTTCCTGGACTACAGCGCGCCCACCCCGCAGGGCTGGGGCTACTGCGTGTTCGGCAAGGTCATCGAAGGCATGGACGTGGTGCACGCCATCGAACAGGTACCGACCGCCACCCAGGCGGGACATCAGGACGTGCCGACCGATCCCGTCGTCATCGAGAAGGTGACCGTCGACGAAGGGAAATAGAGCGTTCGATGGCCGCCGCCACTGCCTTCATATCGGATCTGCACCTGGACCCGGGGCGGCCGGCCATCACCGGGCTGTTTTTGGATTTCCTCGCCGGTCCGGCGCGCAGCTGCCAAACCCTGTACATCCTCGGGGACCTGTTCGAAGCCTGGGTGGGGGACGACGACCAATCCCCCACCCTGCAGCCGGTGCTTGACGGACTGCACGCCTGCACCGCTGCAGGGCTGCCCGTCTTCGTGATGACCGGCAACCGGGACTTCCTGATCGGCGACGGATTCGCCGCCCGCACCGGTTGCCGGCTGCTGAGCGACCCCACCATCATCGACCTGTACGGTGAACCGACCCTGCTGATGCACGGCGATACGCTGTGCACGGACGACCGCGAATATCAGCAGTTTCGCCAACTGGTGCGGGATCCCGCATGGCAGCGCGAGTTCCTGGCCAAGCCGCTGGACGAGCGTCGGCGCATGGCGGCCGGACTGCGGGAAACCAGCCGGCAGCGCATCGCCCACAAGCCAGCGCAAATCATGGACGTCAATGGGAACGCCGTCCTGTCGGCGCTGCGCGAACATGGCGTTCGGCGCCTGATCCATGGACACACCCATCGCCCCGCCACCCATGAGTTTGACCTGGACGGCGCTGCGGCAACCCGCATCGTGCTCGGAGACTGGTACGAGCAAGGCAGCGTTTTGTGGTGCGACCCGACCGGCTGCCGGCTCCAGGGTCTGGCGCTCAATTGACCGAGTAGTGCCGAAACCCCTTGGGGAGCTTGAACAGCGCCGCATTGACGGGGATTTTCGCCTTGTAGTCGGTGAGCGTGCGCTGATAACCGGTGGGATCCCACTCCTGAATGGGCATGCCGTGGCGCAGATAGCGGTCGCTGGCGTAGACATAGCGCGCCAGATCGCAGGGCGTCTGCATGTCGGCAGGCGTCTTGTCCATGTCCAGGGTATGCTGGCCGGCGAGGATTCGTTCGAATTCCGCCATGGCGGCCACCGCATCGCCCAGCAATCCCGGCACCACCACCTCGTCATAGCAGGTCTTGCCGTTTGCCAGAAACGTGTAGTGGACGGGCGCTCGGCCACCGATAGGAGGCGCCTTGGGATCTTTGCGCGCATGCTGCGCAAGCTTGAGCGAGGCCGGCGGTTTGGGCTTGATGTCCCGGTGCGGAATCACCAGCACCGTACCGTCGGTATGGCTGACGCTGTAGACCGTGCGCCCCTTGCGGTCCAAGAGCACGAAATCCTTGCTGCCGGCTCCGTCGTCGCTGCGCATGAAGCGCGGGGTTACCAGAAAGCGCGTGCTGTAGGGCGGCCTTCCCGGCATCTTGACCTGGTAGATCAATTCGATGGCGGTCGTGCTGCCCTGCCTGGCGTCAGTCCCCGCCGCCGACGCGGGCATGGCGGCCGCCCATGAAAGCGTCAACAACCACAAAGTAAATCGAATGCCCCTCATTCCGGCACGTCCTCCTGTTGGAGTTCCAGATCGGCCAGTTCCGCGGCGGAAAAGCCCGCCTGCAGCCTGGCCTCATGATGAAATGGCCCCTTCACCCGGCCCCCCATGTACTCCTCCAGCAGCCGGCTGAAGGTGACCCGCGGCTCCAGGCCGCGGCTTGTGCACGCGTATCGGAACCAGCGGCTGCCGATGGCCACATGTCCGACCTCGTCGCGCAGAATCACCGCCAGAATATCCGCGCTGGCGTCGTCACCCGCCGCCCGCAGCCGCTCCATCATGCCCGGCGTCACGTCCAGGCCACGGGCCTCCAGCACCCTTGGCACCAGCGCCATGCGCACCAGCACATCGTGGGCGGTACGGCGGGCCATCTGCCAGAGGCCGTCATGGGCATCGAACTGCCCATAGTCCGAGCCCAGTGCCCGCAGCCGGTCGCGCAACAGCCGGAAATGATACGCCTCCTCGTGGGCAACCTTTACCCAGTCCTCGTAGTAACGTACCGGCATGCCACGGAACCGGTAGACCGCGTCCCAGGCCAGGTTGATGGCATTGAATTCGATGTGCGCGATGGCGTGCAGCAGCGCGGCGCGGCCCTGCTCAGTGTTGAGCCGCCGGCGCGCAAGCGCTCTCGGCGGTACCAGGCGGGGGCGTTGGGGTCGACCGGGCACATCGATGGTCAGCGGGGCGTCCCGGGCGTGCAGAGACAGGCAGCCGGCACGCCACTGATCCGCCGCTTGCCGGGTCAGAAGGAGCTTGCGCTGCGGATCGCACTGCTCCAGACAGGCGCGGGCACGCTCGAACAGATTGCCGGGCGGAGACGCCGGGCAGGGACCGGGCTGGTTCATCGCCGCATTGTAACCCCCGAAGGCAATTAGTGCCGAGTTCCCTAATCGGCCTTCACGGTGACCAGCAGATCGTTGACATTGGTTCCGGTGGGACCGGTTCGCAGCAGATCGCCGCTCGCGTCCAGGAAGGTCCCCGCATCGGCCCGTGCCAGGCAAAACTCCGGGCGCAAGCCGACGGCCCGGCCCCGCGCGACGGTCCCGCCATCGACAATGGCGCCCGCGTCCGGTGTCGGCCCGTCGGTGCCGTCGGTGCCGGCCGCCAGCAGACAGGCGCCATGGATGCCGTCCATTTCCAGGGCGGCCGCGAGGGCGAGGTGTTGGCACCGCCCGCCCCGACCGGAATGGGACGGCAGGGTCACGGTCGTCTCGCCGCCCCAGATCTGCATGCCGGCCGGCGCATCGCGCAGCAGCCTGCCGATCTGGCGGCCCGTCTCGGCTGCATCACCGGCCAGGCGCAGGCGATGATGGACGACTTCGAATCCGAGTTGCCCGGCGCGATCCACCGCACCGCGGCAGGCGGTGTCCAGCGAAGCGACCGTGTGGTGCCGCACCCGCAGCAGGGCCGGATCGTCGGGCCGCGGCGCCGCCGGAACGACCGCCAACTTGCTGCGCAGCCAGGACGGCAGGGCGGCTTGCGGAAGCTGTGCGTCATCCCAACCGGCCGCCAGCAGCCCCGACCCGACCACGGCCGGGTCGTCGTCCGGCACGTCCGAGATCATCAGCGCGGTAACGGCCGCTCCGCCCAGCCGGGTGGCGAGCCGCCCGCCCTTGATCAGCGACAGCCCCTTGCGGATGCGGTTGACCTCGGCGATGGCCAGCCCGCTGCCCAACAGCCACTGCTGGGCCCGCTGCAGGGTCTGCAGCGTGCGGCCTTCGGGCAGCACTTCCACCAGGCTGGAGGCGCCGCCGGACAGCAAGAACAGCCAGTGCACCGACGACGGAGCGTCGGCGATGAGATCGAGCAGCTGCTGACCGGCCCGCAGGCTGGCGGCATCCGGCACCGGGTGGCCCGCTTCGCGGCAGGCGAATGGACCGCACAACGTATGCTCAGCGGCCAGATGGCCGTGTTTGGTGATCAGCAGGCCACGCTGCAGCCGTGGGCCAAGCGCCTGACGGGCGCCTTCGGCCATGGCGGCCGCTGCCTTGCCGACAGCCACCGCCCAGACCGGGCCCTCAAGTGCGTGGTTCTGCAACCATGCAGCGGTACATCGGCGGCCGTCGGCTTGATGCAGCGCCGCCCGAAACACAGCCTGTGCCGCCTCACGGAGGTTCATGGGGTCCGATTCGTGCTGCGCGGACGCGCAAATCGTCGAGATTTTGACGAGCTCGCCACCGGCCCGGACAAGGCGGCCATTACCTTTTGACAACTGCGGAATCCGTGGTGCATCCTGGACTTCTGTCCATGTTCGTTGCAGGTGTTCGCCATGACTGCACAACACCACCTGCTCGAGATTTACGAGCCGTATGACTACACCGGGCGCAACCCCATCAACGTGGAGGGCGTCGGTGTAGTACGAGGCCCCAACGGCACCGCTTACTACCTGCTGGCCCTGAGCGAACCGTTAGAAGTGGATGCGGAAACGGTTCATCAGCTGTTGCTGCTGCCCCGCTACAACGGCGATGCCATCGAGCGCGCGACCAGCAGCACCTGCACCGTCAACGTATGCCGGACCCGAGGTGGAGTCAGAATGGAGGCAGACGTGACGTTCAGCTTCGAGGACATCCGCCACTGGGGCGTGGGCAAGATCGCACCCATCGTCGGCTGAACGCGTCGACATCTGATCAGCGCCCGGCCCGCGCCAGCCCCCGGTGCAGGTCGGCCTTCAGGTCCTCCACGTCCTCCAGTCCCACCGCAACCCGCAGCAAACCGTCACCGATGCCTGCGTCCGCGCGCTGTTCGGCGCTGAGCCGCCCGTGGGTGGTGGTCGCCGCATGGGTGATGGTGGTCTTGGTATCGCCCAGGTTGGCGGTAATGGAGATCAAGCGGGTTCCGTCCACCACCGTCCACGCCGCATCCCGGCCACCGGCCACGTCGAAGGCGACAATGCCGCCGAAGTCGGCCTGCTGGCGCCCGGCCAGCTCGTGCTGGGGATGGGATGCGAGGCCGGGATAGTAGACGCGGGTCACCTGTGGCTGCTCTTCCAGCCAGCGGGCCAGTTCCAGCGCATTCGCGCTGTGGGCCTTCATACGCAGCCGCAGGGTTTCCAGTCCCTTGAGGAAGACCCAGGCATTGAAGGGGCTCATGGTGGGCCCGGCGGTGCGAAGAAAGCCGAACACGTCCTTGCCCACCCGCTCGGCATCACCCACCACCGCGCCGCCCACGCACCGTCCCTGACCGTCCAGGTACTTGGTGGCCGAGTGCACCACGATGTCGGCGCCCAGTTCCAGAGGCCGTTGCAGCGCCGGCGTGCAAAAGCAGTTGTCCACCACCAGCAGGCAGTTCCGGGCATGGGCCAGTTCCGCCAGTGCGGCAATATCCCCCAGTTCGGTCAGCGGGTTGGAGGGTGTCTCCACAAACAGCATGCGCGTCTTCGAGCCGATGGCGGCAGCCCACGCATCGAGGTCCCCGAGAGGCACATAGGTCGTTTCTATGCCGAACCGGCTGAGGATATTGGAAAACAACTGCACCGTGCTTCCGAACACGCTGCGCGAGCAGACAATATGGTCGCCGGCCTTGAGCAGCCCCATGCAGGTGGACAGGATGGCCGCCATTCCCGACGCAGTGGCCACGCACGACTCACCGCCCTCCAGGGCGGCCAGGCGATCCTGAAAGGTGCGGACGGTCGGGTTGGTGAAGCGCGAGTAGATGTTTCCCGGCTGCTCGCCGGAAAAGCGCGCGGCGGCCTCCCGGGCGCTCGCGAACACATAGCTCGAGGTGGCGAAGATCGGCTCGGCGTTCTCCCCCTCCGGGCTGCGGCGATGACCGGCCCGCACAGCACGGGTATCAAAGCCGTAGCCTTCGAATTCCTGATCCATAACCCGCCTCCTTCCAGATGAAACACGCAATGGGCTCGCATGGCTAAACGGGCCCTGACACAGCGGGTCCGGACACAAAAAAACCCGCTTCCAGCGAAAGCAGGCCGTGCCCGCTTTAGCTGCATTTATTAGGCGCCCGCAAGCTGAGATCAAATCGGCGCAACGGCATTCAGGCTAGCACTCTGTGTGAAAAAAGCAACTGCCCAGTCGGGCTTCAGGCGCTGTTGTGAAGTTCGATGACCTCGTCCTGCCCGGTGCGCCGTTCCTCCTTGGCGGCGTCGCTGCGCTGGCGCTGGAGCTGATTGAGGTAGGCTTCGTTCACATCTCCGGTGACGTACTGACCGGTGAACACCGATGTATCGAAGCGTTCCAGGCGCGTATTGCCCTTGCGCACGGCCTGCTCCAAGTCCGCAAGATCCTGAAACACCAGCCAGTCGGCGCCAATCACCTGGCACACCTGTTCCTCGGTACGCCCATAGGCGATAAGTTCCTCGCTGCTCGGCATGTCGATGCCGTAGACATTCGGATAACGTACCGGCGGCGCCGCGGATGCAAAATACACGCGCCGCGCTCCCGCATCGCGCGCCATCTGGATGATCTGCTTGGAGGTGGTGCCGCGCACAATGGAGTCGTCCACCAGGAGTACATTCCTGCCCTTGAACTCCAGATCGATGGCATTGAGTTTCTGGCGTACCGACTTCTTGCGCTGCTGCTGGCCGGGCATGATGAAAGTACGGCCGATATAGCGATTCTTGATAAACCCTTCCCGGTACTTCACGCCCAGTTTATTGGCCAGCTGAAGGGCGGAGGTACGGCTGGTGTCGGGGATCGGAATGACCACGTCGATATCGTGGTCCGGACGCGACCTCAGGATCTTCTCGGCCAGTTTTTCGCCCATGCGCATGCGTGCCTTGTAGACGAACACGTCGTCGATGATCGAGTCCGGACGGGACAGGTACACATGTTCGAATATGCAGGGCGAGTACACCGGTCGTTCAGCGCACTGGCGGGTGAACAGTTGGCCGTCCGCGGTTATCACGACTGCCTCGCCCGGCTCCAGGTCGCGCACCAGGTCGAAGCCGAGCACGTCCAGGGCGACGCTCTCGGAGGCCACCATGTACTCCACGCCCCTGGGCGTTTCCCGCTTGCCGAACACGATCGGGCGAATGGCGCAGGGATCCCTGAATCCGACGATACCGTAGCCGGTGATCATGGCCACCGCAGCGTAGGCACCGCGGCAGCGCCGATGCACGTTGGCGACCGCCTGGAAGATGTCTTCTTCGGTAATGCGCAGCTTGCCCTGGCGCTGCAGTTCATGGGCAAACACGTTGAGAAGAATCTCCGAATCGGAGTCCGTATTGATGTGGCGCAGGTCCTCCACGAACAGGTCGCGCTTCAGATCCTCGGCGTTGGTCAGATTGCCGTTGTGCGCAAGGCTGATGCCATAGGGCGAATTGACGTAGAACGGCTGGGCTTCTGCTGACGATTCGCAGCCGGCCGTCGGATAGCGCACATGGCCGATTCCCATGCTGCCCAATAACCGCAGCATGTGGCGGGTGTGGAAAACGTCGCGCACCAGGCCGTTGTCCTTGCGCAGGTAAAGACGCCCGCCCTCGCAGGTCATGATGCCGGCCGCATCCTGGCCGCGGTGCTGGAGCACGGTCAGACCGTCGTACAAAGCCTGGTTGACCGGACCGTGGGACACGATACCGATAATGCCGCACATAGGCGTTGCCTCGTCAGTCCCTCGAACCGCTCACCACGACGATGAGGATCGGGGATCAGTAGTTGATGCGCGCTGCGATATCCCCGGGGAGAAAATCACGCAGCCAGATGGCAAGATGCTGGAAATGGGGTAACAACTGCGATTCCGTCCACCAGGGGTCACGCGGCATGGCTGTCAGGCCGGCCAGCAGCACCAGCACCGCAACGATGAGTATCCCGCGGCCCACACCGAATACCATGCCAAGTACTCTGTCCGTTCCGGTCAACCCCGTCTTCTGCACCAGTTGTCCGGCCAGATAACCGATCAAAGCGCCGAGCAGCAGGACCGTCAAAAACAATGCGGCGAATGCGGCGCCCAGGCGCAGGGAAGGCACCGATATCCACTGGACCAGCCTGCCGGCCAACGGTTCGAAAAACGCCAGAGCGATCCACAACGCCGCGACCCAAGTGGCCAGCGACAACGCCTCCCGAACGAATCCGCGCAGCAGGCTCACCAATGCAGAAACGCCGATGAGTGTCAGGATCGCGTAATCCACCCAGCTCATGACGTTGCGGGCCCGCTTCGTACCTGCCGCGCCACCTTGCCTGGGTATGGGTGGTGATTCATGGCCGCTATTTTACCAGAGGGTTACTGCCACCCGAAACGGTCAGGGCATCAGCGGTGGGGTGTCACCAACCCTTTGAGCTGCATCTGTGCCTGCAGCTTGTCCCGCAGGGAGTCGGCGTCGGAACGCTTGAGTATGGGCCCCACTTCCACCCGGTAGACGGTCCCTTCAGTGGTACTGGCCTGCTCGACGAAAGCCTTGAACCCTTTGGCCCGCAGCTTGTCGCGCAAAGACGCCGCATTGTCCTGACGGCTGAAGCTGCCCACCTGGACGACCCACGCGGTCAGCGCCTGATCGGCGTCGGAAGCGCCCGCGTGATCATTTTGTGCGGCGGGCACCGGGGGGGCCGTCGAGGCGACCGGCGCCGGGGGGGCGAGCGCCGAGGAGGCGCCGGAATCGCCAGTCGTCTGCGACTTCTGGCTGTCGACGGCCGGCGCCGGCGACTGCGCCGGCGACCCATCCTGCGGCTTGCCCAACGCCAGCCCTTCGGCCGGAGCCGGGGGCACTTCGCCGGGAGTCTGAAGCGCCGGCAGCGACTGCTGGACCACCTTGGGCGGCGGGGGCAGCGCGCTGCCCGATCCGTTGCCGTCGTCCGGACCCCGCAGAATCATGGGGATGAATATGACCGCCAACGCGACCAGCACGATGGCTCCAACCAGGCGCTGCTTGACTCGCTCCTCCACCGCAAAACCCTCAGAGTTCGGTAACGACCCGCAACCGCCCGACGCAGCGTCGCCAAAAACCCGGGGCCATTATAGGCCCTGATCCAGGGCGCTCGCCACGGTATAAAACGAGCCGAACACCACGATCCGGTCCCCCGCCCGGGCGTCGGCACACGCTCGGCGGCAGGCGCCCGCCACCGTCGCCGCAACATGGTGCGGCGGGGCGCTCAGCACCGCAGCCGTCCGATCCTGCAGCGCCCGGGCACTCAGCCCCCGAGGGCCCTCGAGACCGCCCAGGTACCAGCCATCCACCGACGCAGCCATCTCCCCGACCACCCCTTCCACATCCTTGTCCGCCAACATGCCCACCACAGCGAGCGTGCGCCCGCCACAAGCGCGTTGTCCCAGCGCCCGCGCCAGAGCGCGGGCTGCGTGCGGGTTGTGGGCCACATCCAGTATTCGCTCCACCTCACCGGGGAGGATCTGCAGGCGCGCCGGCAGCCACGCGGTGCCAAGCCCCGTCTCCACCGCCCCGCGCGATACCGGAAAGCGTTCCCCAAGCGCGCACACCGCCGCAACCGCACCGGCGGCATTGCCCAGTTGGTAGTCGCCCGCCAGGGCGGGTAAGGGAAGGTGTTCCCAGCGGATGTCCGCGTTCCACCATGTCCAACCCCGGTCGGTCTTGGAAAAATCGAACTGTTCGCCGACCCCGAGCCAGCGGGCACCGATGCGCTCGGCATAATCGCGCAGGCTGGCCGGAGGACAACGCTCGGCACAAACCGCGGGTTGGCCGGAACGAAACACCCCGGCCTTTTCCCGCCCGATGGCCTCGCGGTCGGATCCCAGCCACTCCACGTGGTCGATGTCCACCCCGGTAACCAGAGCCGCATCCGCGTCCCACAGGTTGACCGCGTCCAGCCGGCCGCCGAGCCCCACTTCCAGCACCGCGATATCCACCTCCGCTCGGCGGAAGATATCCATCGCCGCCAGGGTTCCGAACTCGAAATACGAAAGGCTGACGTCTTTGCGGGCGGCATCCACCGCGGCGAACGCCTCGCACAGGGACAGGTCGGACGCCTCAATTCCGTCCACCCGCACGCGCTCGTTGTAGCGCACGAGATGGGGAGACGTATAGGCTCCGACACGATAGCCGGCGCTGCGCAGCATCGCCTCGATCATGGCCACGGCCGACCCCTTGCCGTTGGTGCCGGCCACTGTCACCACACCGTGGCGGGCGGACATCAGGTCCAGCGGCCCGGCAACCGCGGCGACTCGACCGAGCCCCAGTTCGATGGATTTGGGATGCAAACCCTCCTGCCAGCGGAGCCATTCGTTCAGAGTGGAAAAACGCATAGTCGGAAGCGGCTCGGCGCACACCCGGGACGGGCTGCAGCGCACGCCCGCACGGATCAGGGCGCGGGTCGGTGGGTCAGTATGGCGAGCAGGTTCGCAATCCGGTCGCGCATCTCTCGCCGGTCGACGATCATGTCCACTGCCCCGTGCTCGAGCAGAAATTCACTGCGCTGAAAACCCTCGGGGAGGGTCTCGCGGACCGTCTGCTCGATCACGCGCGGACCGGCGAAACCGATCAGCGCATTGGGCTCGGCGATATGCACGTCTCCGAGCATGGCCAGGCTCGCCGAAACGCCCCCCATGGTGGGATCGGTAAGCACCGAGATGTAAGGGACTCCGGCCTCCGAGAGGCGCGCCAGTGCCGCACTGGTCTTGGCCATCTGCATCAGCGAATACAGTGCTTCCTGCATGCGCGCCCCGCCGCTGGCGGCAAAACACACCAGTGGGATCTTCTTGTCCAGGCAGGTGTTCACAGCGCGCACGAAGCGCTCGCCCACCACCGCCCCCATGGAACCGCCCATGAACGCGAATTCGAAGGCGGCAGCGACCAGGGACATGCCCTTGAGCTCGCCCTCGAGCACGATCAGCGCATCCTTCTCCGTCGTCTTCTTCTGGCTCTGGACCAGCCGGTCGCGATACTTCCTGCTGTCCCTGAACTTCAGTACGTCCATCGGTTCCAAGCCGGCACCGATCTCGCGACGGTTATCCCTGTCCAGAAAGGCGTCGAGCCGCCGACGCGCACCGATACGCATGTGATGGCCGCACTTTGGGCAAACCTCCACGCTGCGCTCCAACTCGGCACGGTACAGCACCGAGTTGCAGACGTCGCACTTGGTCCACAACCCTTCCGGGATGCTGCGTTTGGTGCCCCCTTCGGTGCGGATACGGGACGGCATCAATTTCTGGAACCAGCTCATGGACTCTCGCTGACAGACTACTCTTGAACGTTGCGGGACGGATCAGACACCGCCCCGTACCTATTTGGCCACCTTCTCCAGCGACGGTGCATCCATCGCCCGCCGCATGGCCGAAACGATCTCAGCCACCGCCGCCGGTATCTGCGCCGGGGCATTGGCGAGATCCGCGATGCGCCGCACCAGAGTGCTGCCCACCACCACGGCATCGGCAACTCTGGCCACGGCTGCCGCCGAGTCGGCGTCGCTCACGCCGAAGCCGACCCCGACCGGCAGATCGGTGCATTTACGGACCAGCTCGAGCCGGGCTGCTACCGCGTTCACGTCCAGGCGGGCCGAGCCAGTCACGCCTTTGAGGGAGACATAGTACAAAAATCCGCTGGCAGCAGCCGCAATACGCCGGATGCGGCTCTCATTGCTGGTCGGCGCCAGCAGGAAGATGGGGTCGATGTTCACCGCCTGCAACGCCGCCACCAGCGCGGCGGCCTCTTCCGGTGGCATGTCCACCGTCAGCAGACCGTCCACTCCGGCCTGGGACGCCGCCTCCGCAAACGCCTGGTAGCCCATGACTTCAACGGGATTCAGGTAGCCCATCAGCACAACCGGTGTGTCGCTGTCCTGGCGCCGGAACTCGCGCACCATGTCCAGCACGTCGCGCAGCCGCACATGATGGGCCAGCGCCCGTTCGCAGGCAGCCTGGATCACCGGCCCGTCCGCCATGGGATCGGAAAACGGCACCCCGACTTCCAGCAGGTCCGCGCCCGCTTCCACCAGCGCGTGCATCAGCGGCACGGTGACGCCGGGTTCGGGATCACCGGCCGTCACATACGGAATGAGCGCCTTGCGGCCGCTCGCCGCCAGGCTGTTGAATCGCGCTTCGATGCGGCTCATACCTGGATCCCCTCACGGGCCGCCACCGTGTGGATGTCCTTGTCTCCCCGCCCGGAGAGATTGACGATGACGATGCGGTCCTTGTCCAGGGTCGGCGCCAGTTTTGCTGCGTAGGCCAGCGCGTGGCTGGACTCCAGGGCCGGCAGAATGCCTTCGATGCGCGTCAGACTGTGGAAAGCGCGCAGGGCCTCCTCGTCGGTCACAGCCACATATTTTGCGCGACCGCTGTCCTTGAGCCAGGCATGTTCCGGCCCCACGCCGGGGTAGTCCAGACCCGCCGAGATAGAATGGGTCTCGATGATCTGACCGTCCTCGTCTTCCATGAGATACGTGCGGTTGCCGTGCAGGACTCCCGGACGACCGGCACACAGCGGCGCAGCATGGTGCCCGCTCTCAATGCCTTCGCCGCCGCCTTCCACCCCGTACAGGGCCACATCGGCATCGTCGAGGAAGGGGTGGAACAGACCGATGGCATTGGAACCGCCGCCCACGCAGGCCACCAGGGCATCGGGCAGGCGCCCGGCCTGCGCCTGAATCTGGACGCGGGCCTCGCGCCCGATGACTGCCTGAAAGTCGCGCACCATGGCCGGGTAAGGGTGTGGCCCGGCGACGGTACCGATGATGTAGAAGGTGCTGTCGACGTTGGTCACCCAGTCGCGCATGGCTTCGTTCAGGGCGTCCTTGAGGGTACGCGAGCCGGATGTCACCGCCACCACCTCGGCCCCCAGCAAACGCATGCGGTAGACGTTGCTGGCCTGGCGCTGAATATCCTCGGCACCCATGTAGACCACGCACTCCATGCCCAGCCGGGCGGCCACAGTGGCCGAGGCGACGCCGTGCTGGCCCGCACCGGTCTCGGCGATGATGCGCCGCTTGCCCATGTGGCGGGCCAACAGACCCTGCCCCATGGTGTTGTTGATCTTGTGGGCGCCGGTGTGATTGAGGTCCTCGCGCTTGAGGTAGATCTGGGCGCCACCCAGTTTGCGGCTCCAGCGTTCGGCATGGTACAGGGGCGAAGGGCGTCCGACGTAATGGGCGAGGTCGGCGTCGAGTTCCGCCTGGAATGCCGGGTCGGCGCGCAACTGCTGGTAGGCCAGGCGCAGTTCTTCCAGAGGCTCCATCAGCGTCTCGGCCACGAAACGCCCGCCGTAGGGCCCGAAGTGGCCGTTGCCGTCGGGTAGTGTCTCCAACCCGGAGGGCCGGTCAACCGATTGCGTCTGCGTCGACACGTCGTACTCCTTCAATGAATTGCCGCAGCTTGATATGGTCCTTGACGCCCTTGGTCGACTCCACACCGCTGCTCACGTCCACCCCGTAGGGCCGCACCCTGCGCACCGCCTCCGGCACATTGTCCGGGTCGAGCCCGCCCGCCAGCACGATAGGCTGCAGTCGCTCGCCGGGCACCCGATTCCAGTCGAACCGCTCGCCGCTGCCGCCGGCCACCGCCGGGTGGAAAGCGTCCAGCAGGAACGCCGCCGCCGCCGGGTGCTCGGCCATTGCCGCTGCCACCTCCAACCCTGGGCGCATGCTGATCGCCTTGATGTAGCGTCGACCGTAACCCACGCACGCCGCCGCGGGTTCCGCACCGTGGAACTGCAGCAGATCCACCGGCACTGCGTCCAGTACGGACCGGATGCGCTCCGTCGGGGCATCCACAAACAACGCCACCACCGTCACGAATGGCGGCAACGCCGCCACAATGGCCTTGGCCTGGTCGATGCCGACCGCACGGGGGCTGTGCGGGTGGAAGACCAGCCCGATGGCATCGGCCCCCAGGTTTGCCGCTGCGACACCGTCTTCAGAACGGGTGATCCCGCAAATTTTAACGCGCGTACGCATGGTGGAGCCACTGTCATCGGGTCGATGCCATACCGGATGGGCCAGCATACCAGAACCGCCGGCCGCTGACCGCGGTGGGCGGCTATGCGAAGCGCGGCAGCCGGACCACGCGCGGCAGATCAAACTTCTCAGGATAGCGCACGTCCACCAGATACAGCCCCCCGGCGGGCGCCGTGACACCGCCCGCCGAGCGGTCGCGGGCCTGCAACAGCTCCGGCACCCAACCCGGCTCGCGCTCGCCCCGGCCCACAGCAATCAGCACACCAGCGATATTACGTACCATATGGTGCAAAAAGGCATTGGCGGTGACATCGATGTAAAGGTGTTCGCCCGCCCGGGCGACATCCAGCCGGTGAACGGTGCGCACCGGGTGCTTGGCCTGGCAGGCCAGCGCCCTGAACGAGGAAAAGTCATGTTCACCAACGAGATGGACTCCGGCTTGAGCCATCCGCCGCGCGTCCAGCGGCCGATGGTCCCAACACACCCGGCTGCGCGCCAGCGCCGGGCGCACCGTGCGGTTGAGGATCACGTAACGGTAGCGGCGCTGCAGGGCGCGAAAGCGCGCATGGAACTGCTGATCGACCGGCTGGGCCCAGGTCACGGCCACGTCGGCGGGCAGAGTGGCATTGGCACCGAGCACCCAGGAGCGCATGCGCCGGGGGGCGTCGCTGTCGAAGTGCACCACCTGGCCGGTCGCGTGCACTCCGCTGTCGGTACGACCGGCACAGACGACCTGCACGGGATGGTCGGCCACCTTGGAGAGGGCCTGCTCGATGCTGCCTTGCACGGTGCGGCTGCCGGGCTGGCTCTGCCAGCCGGAGAAGGCGGTGCCGTCATATTCGACGCCGACTGCGATACGCATAGGTAGTGGGGCCTCCGATGGAGGCGCCGATGGTAGCAGATGCCGGCAGAGCCGGTCAGGCCAGCAGCCAGAACAGGACGGCCATGAGCAGCGGATAGAGCCATTGATGGCGTGGGACTGGCCGGCCCGCGGGGGCACTGATCCATCCCGCATCCTGCCGCTCCGCCTGGTCGAGCACGGCAGCGAACGCGCCGGCGGTGGTACCGGCGATCCGGTTCACGACACCCTCCCGGGCACGGCCCGCGCGCAGCGCGTCACGCACCAGATCCTGCACCTCGGGGACGGCGTGCAAGGTCAGCACCATGCGCGCCGCCAACCTTTCGTGGGGAATGCCGAGGCGGGCCAGCGGACGGGTCAGGCGGTTGACCGCCGCCAGCAGCTGCTCCCGTCCGGTCACCTGCAGCAGCAGACAGACCGCCGCGACCATCAGTACCAGCGCTAGAATTCGGGCGCTGCCTTCGGCCAACCCCGACCAGGTGGGCGAGTAGGCGCCGAGCAACGGCAGCGCGGGGACGCCGGGCGTGAACCAGCCGTAGAGGATCAGCAGCGAAACAAGCAGCCAGCGTACCCGACGCAGCAAACCCGTCAGTTGGGTCCCGACACCTCGGTGGGCAAGGGAAAAGGCAAGCAGCAGAATGGCGCTGCCGGCGATCAGCTGGCCGGGATGGGCAGCCGCTACGCCGGCGGCGAACACGAGCAGGGCAACAATACGGACAGTGGGATCCAGGGCCGGCCTCCGATGGCCGCCAGAACGATGGCCCGCCCCACCAGGGGCGGGCTCTCAATCAGGCCAGCTGGGACAGCAGAGTACGGGCCTCTTCCTGCTGGTCCCCATTACCTTCCTGGCGCACCTCCTCCAGGATGCTGCGAGCGCCGTCCGGGTCACCCATGTCCAGGTAGGCCCGCGCGAGATCGAGCTTGGTGCCCACCTCGTCCACATCCGACAGCAGGCCCTCACCTTCATCGACCTCGCCCGACTCAACGTCGTCGGCCTCACCCAGCTCAGGCAGCGCACCCAGATCCAGATCGAGCCCCACGTCATCCAGCATGGCCGCTTCCCCGGAAGCATGCCCTTCCGACGCTGCGGAAACCGAATCCGGGTCGGACTCGAGTCCCGCTTGCTGGTCGGCTGTGCTCCCTGTCTCCAGATTGAAATCCAGCATCTGAGACAGGTCGGGGTCGGACGCTGCTTTGGACGCGTCGTCGTCCAGCTCGAATTCCAGATCCGCCAGATCGGCCTCCGTGTCGGCAGCCGGCGCAGCCACATCCTCGCCCAGATCGAAATCGAGATCGAAATCCAGGCCGTTGTCCTCTTCCGCCTCTGCGGTTTCCGGCTCCTGGACGTCGACGGCCCCTGGCTCCGCGACGCCGGAGTCCTGCACGGCGGCCATCAGTTCCGGCGCGTCCAGCTCATTGCTGTGGTCTTCGACAGGCGCCGCGTCTTCGGTCTCCGGCATGTCCATAACCGGGGCAACCGCTTCCGCGGCCTCGCCGGCCGAATCCGACTTGTACAAGGGATTGTCGGGGCTGATCTCACGACCCATTTCAGCCACCCGGGCCCAGAACGGATCTTCCTGGCTGTCCAGCCGGGCCAGGAACGCTTCGGCATGGCCATCGAATGCCGTGGCATTCTGGGCGGCGTGGTAGATCTCCAGCAACTTCATGTGCAGGTCGTTGCGCTCAGGAGCATTTTTGAGGGCTTCGGAGACCAGTTCCTCGGCCTGCTGGTACCGCCCGTAGGCCAGATACACATCGGCCTCGGCAAGCGGGTCAGCCTCGCCTTCACTCTGGATCGCGTCCATATCGCTGACCGCGAAATCGCTCAGCAGAGACGATTCGCCCGCAGCGCCGTCGCCACTGTCTCCCGAGTCGGCAACCGCACCATCGGCATCGGCAGCCGCGTGCAAACCGCCGGCCTGTTCAGCGGCCAGGATGCTCTCCTGGAATTCGGTCATCGCCATGCGCCGGCGGCGCATGGAAGCCCAACCCAGCAGCAGCACCAGCAATCCGGCAGCGCCGCCAAGGCCCACCATCATCGGATTCGCCAGCAACTCGTCCCAGATCGTCGGCTGTGCCGCCGGAGGGGTCGGGGCAGCCTTGACCGGCGCCGGCTTGGCGGCGACCGGCGGAGCAGTCTGCACTGCGGGCTTGGACGCTTCCGGCGCGGGCTGAGCCGGGGCCGGGGACTCGGCTTGCGGCTTCGCGGCCGCTTCCGGTTTCGCGGCGGGCGCCGACGCGGGTGCCGGGGTCGCGCCCACGGATGCGGCGCCTGCCTGCGGCGTGCCCGGTTCTGCCCCGGCGGTGGACTCGGCGCTTGCACCGGCAGCAGACGCTGCGGCTGCGGCCGACGGGGCGGGTGCGGCAGCACCGCTGGTTGCGGCGGCACTCTGGCCTTGCAGCTGCGCCAACTTGCCATCCCGCATTTCGATGAGGTGATGCATGGACTGGATCTGCTTCTCCAGCCCCGCAACCTGGGCCTGCAGGTCTGCGGTCTGTTGACGCTGTGCGTCCGCCGCCTCCAAAGCCGCATTGAGTTTGTTGCGCAGGGTGGCGACGTCGTTCCCGGCGGCGGCCGTCGTTCCCGCAGCACCGGTTGCCGAGCCCGCTTCAGCGGGGCCGGCGGCGGCTGCCGATGCCCCCTGTTCCGGCTCGGGCGCCAGCAGCTTCAGACGCCCGCCCTGGGAGGGGCCGGCGGCAGGCTTGGTGCTGGCCTGACGCTCGACCGTACCGGTCTTGCGCGCTTCGCGCCACATGGCATTCTGCTTGGCCACCTGCTGGCGGGCCTCGGGTCGCGCAACGGAAACCATGTCAGTGCGGGCCGGGACCCGCAGCACGTAGCCGGCTTTGAGTCGGTTGATGTTGCCGTCATAGAAAGCGTTGGGATTGGCCCGCAGGAGCGCCAGCATGGCCTGCTCTCTGCTGACACGATCGTCGGGGCGCACCTGGCCCGCGATCTTCCAGAGGGTATCGGTGCGCTGGGTGGGTCCGTACTGACCGGCGTGCGCCTGTTCGCCGGCGCCAGCCGCGGCTTGGCTCATGGTGGGCGTGGCCTGCGCCGGCGCGGGAGGCGCCGTTTGCGTGCTTCGCGCCGCGGCGGCGCTCGTCGATGGCGCCGGCGGCGGCGCCGCATGAGCCATAAACGTCGGCGGGTTGATCAACACCGTGTATTCGCGCATCAGCTGGCCGCCGCCCCAGTCCACCTCCAGGACGAAGTCCAGGAAGGGCTCCCGAATCGGCATGGGAGAACTGATATGGATCACTGCGCCGCCACTGGGGCGTTTCACGACTTTGAAGTTCAAACGGGTCAGCAGCAGGGTGCGCTGCACGCCCGCCTGCTGGAACGCGGCGTTGGGAGCCAGCGCCACCCGCAGCTGGCTCAGCTCCTGAGGGTTGCCCGAAAGCAGTTCCACGTCCGCATCCAGCGGCTGGTTGAGTCCCGAATGCAGTTTGATGGGCCCTAGACCCAGTGCGTATGCCTGCGTGGAAGCGGTTGCCAACAAGCCCGCGAGGGCCAGTCTCCTGTACATGTCTTATCCCCTTGTGGCCGCTACGCCCACAGCCGCCCGCGTGTCCCCGGCTCCACCGCCTGGATCAGGTCCTTTCCGCTACCGGGAAATGCGTCTGCTGTGTGCGCCAACTTAGACTCACAAATACTCTTGCACCAGGATTTCGGCTATCTGAATACTGTTCAGCGCCGCGCCTTTGCGGACATTATCGGCAACCACCCACAAATCTAAACCGCGCGGGTGAGAGATGTCTTCCCGGATGCGTCCCACGTATACCGGATCGTGACCGGCGCCCTCGGTGACAGCTGTGGGATATCCCCCGTCGCGGCACTCGTCCATCACTACGATCCCAGGCGCCCCGGCCAGCAGCCCGCGTGCGGCGTCCGCCGTGATCTTTTCCCGTGTTTCGATATGCACAGCCTCGGAATGCCCATAGAACACCGGCACCCGCACCGCCGTGGGATTCACCCGAATGGTCGGATCCTCCAGGATCTTATGGGTCTCCCAGACCATCTTCATCTCTTCCTTGGTGTAGCCGTTGTCCTGGAACACATCGATCTGCGGCAGCGCGTTGAAGGCGATCTGCTTGGGGTAGACACGGGATTCCACCGGCTTGCCGTTGAGCAGCAGCGCGGTCTGGGTGGCGAGTTCATCGACGGCCTCCTTGCCTGTGCCCGACACCGCCTGATAGGTGGCGACGTTGATGCGCTCGATCCCCACGGCGTCGTGAATCGGCTTGAGGGCCACCATCATCTGGATCGTGGAACAGTTCGGGTTGGCGATGATCCCGCGGGTGGTGTAACCGGCGATGGCATGGGGATTGACCTCCGGTACCACCAGTGGAATATCGTCGTCGTAGCGGAACTGGGAGGTGTTATCCACAACCACGCAACCGGCCGCCGCGGCCTTCGGCGCGTACTCCGCGGATACCGACGCGCCGGCGGAGAACAAGCCGATCTGGGCCTTGGAGAAGTCGAACTCAGCCAGATCAGTGATGGTCAGTTGCTTGCCCTTGAACGATACCTTGTTGCCTGCCGAGCGGCTGCTCGCCAGCGGATACACGTTGCCCACGGGAAAGTTCCGTTCAGCCAGAATCTCCAGCATGACCTCGCCTACCGCTCCGGTGGCTCCTACCACCGCCACATCGAATTGCCTGCTCATATACGCCTGACCTCACAGTTGTGCATTCTGTCTGTTTCGCCTGGAAAAAAATGCCCAGAGCTTCACATTCCGCGCATTCAGTCGTCGGCCAGCGCGGCGGTCACCGCATCGCCCATCTCCCGGGTCCCCACCGCCTGTTCGTCGGCGGTGGCGATGTCCGCCGTGCGCAGTCCACGGTCCAAAACGCGTTCCACCGCCCGTTCGATACGAGCGGCGTGATCGGACTCGTGCAGGCTGTAGCGCAGCAGCATGGCCACCGACAGAATGGTGGCCAGGGGATTGGCAACCCCACGACCGGCGATATCGGGCGCCGAGCCGTGAATCGGCTCGTACATGCCCTTGCCGTCAGCGTCCAGCGAGGCCGATGGCAGCATACCGATGGAGCCGGTCAGCATGGCGGCTTCGTCGGACAGGATGTCCCCGAACATGTTGCCCGTGACCATCACGTCGAACTGTTTCGGTGCCCGCACCAGTTGCATGGAGGCGTTGTCCACATACATGTGGCTGAGCTCCACATCGGGATACTCGGCGCCCAGGCGCGTCAACACTTCCCGCCACAAGCCGCTCGATTCCAGCACGTTTGCCTTGTCCACCGAGCACAGGCGGCGGGCACGCTTGCGAGCGGCCTCGAACCCCACCCGGCCAATACGCTCGATTTCCGATTCACTGTAGACCAGCGTATTGAAGCTCTCGCGCTGCCCGTCTTCGCGGGTACGCTCGCCGCGTGGCTCACCGAAATAAATGCCGCCGGTCAGCTCCCGCACGATCATGATATCCAGCCCCGCCACCACCTCGGGCCTGAGCGTGGATGCACCGGCCAGTTGGGGATAAAGCATGGCAGGGCGCAGGTTGGCGAACAGCCCCAGGCCCGCCCGCAATCCCAGCAACCCCCGCTCCGGGCGCAGGGAGCGCTCCAGGGAGTCCCACTTTTCCCCGCCCACCGCTCCCAGCAGCACGGCATCAGCCGTGCGGGCCCGTTCCAGGGTCTGCTCGGGCAACGGTGTACCGGTGGCGTCATAGGCGGTCCCGCCCACCAGCGCCTCCTCGAGCTCCACATTCAGGCCGAAGTCAGCACACAGCCGCTCCAGCACTTTGACAGCCTCGGCGATGATTTCCGGGCCGATACCGTCACCGGGAAGAATCAGAATTTTATTTGGCATATCAAATCACTGGGTTAGTTATTGAAAGTCGTTTCAAAATAGCCAGGGCGCCTCGCGCCGACGCCGATCCTCGTAAGTGCGGATGTCCCCGGCATGTTGGAGGGTCAGCGCGATATCATCCAGGCCGTTCAGCAGACAGTGCTTGCGAAACGCATCCACTTCGAACGCAAACGCCTCTCCGCCCGGCGTCGTAACGGATTGGGCCTGCAAATCCACGGTCAGGCGGTAGCCGGGAGTTGACTGCACTTCGCGAAACAAACGGTCCACGTCGCCGGCGTCCAGTCGGATGGGCAGTAAGCCATTCTTGAAGCAATTGTTGTAGAAGATGTCCGCGAAACTGGGCGCGATCACCGTCCGAAAGCCATAGTCCTCCAGTGCCCACACGGCGTGTTCGCGGGAGGAACCGCAACCGAAATTCTCGCGGGCAAGCAGAATCCGGGCACCCTGGTAGCGCGGTTCATTGAGGACGAAGTCCGGGTTCAGCGGACGCCGGCTGTTGTCCTGCTCCGGCTCCCCGTGATCCAGGTAGCGCCATTCGTCGAACAGATTGGGGCCGAAGCCGGTGCGTCGCACAGACTTGAGAAATTGTTTGGGGATAATGGCATCGGTATCCACATTGGCGCGGTCCAACGGCAACACCAAGCCGTTCAAGATCTCGAATTTTTCCACGACACCACCTAGAATAAAGATAAAGTAACCACTATAACTAATTACTTTAAATTGACTTTAGACGTTGGAACGTTTGCCAGCCAACGCCGACAATTCCCGCACGTCCACAAAGTGACCGCTCACGGCGGCCGCAGCCGCCATAGCCGGGCTGACCAGATGGGTGCGCCCGCCCTGCCCCTGCCGACCTTCGAAGTTGCGATTGGAGGTGGACGCACATCGTTCGCCCGGCTCCAGCCGGTCGGCATTCATGGCCAGACACATGGAGCAGCCCGGCTCGCGCCATTCGAAACCGGCCGCCTTGAATATCCCGTCCAGTCCCTCGGCCTCGGCCTGACGCTTCACCAGACCGGATCCCGGGACCACCAGCGCCTGCTTGATGGTGGGTGCGACCTGCCGGCCCTGCACCACCGCCGCGGCGGCCCGCAGGTCCTCGATACGCGAATTGGTGCACGAGCCGATAAACACCCGATCCAGCTGAATGCGGGTGATGGGCGTGCCGGCCTCCAATCCCATGTAGGCGAGCGCGCGCTCCATGGCTTCCTGCTTGACAGGATCCGCCATCTCCCGGGGGTCGGGCACGCGCCCGTCGACGGGGGCCACCATCTCAGGCGAGGTCCCCCAGGTGACCTGGGGAACGATGCCAGTGGCGTCCATTTCCACCACCCGATCGAAATGGGCATCGTCGTCGCTGTGCAAATCGAACCACGCCGCCACTGCCTGATCCCACTGATCGTCCGCGGGCGCAAAGGGCCGGTTCTGGACGTATTCAACGGTGGTCTCGTCGGCCGCAACCAGCCCGGCGCGGGCGCCGGCTTCGATGGCCATGTTGCAGACGGTCATGCGCCCTTCCATGGACAGGGCGCGGATGGCCTCGCCGGCGAACTCGATGGTGAAGCCGGTGCCGCCCGCGGTTCCGATCTCGCCGATGATGGCGAGCACGATGTCCTTGGCGGTCACCCCGGGACCCGGAAGGCCGTTCACCTGCACCCGCATGTTGCGGGCCTTGCGCTGTATCAGGCACTGGGTGGCGAGCACATGCTCGACTTCGGAAGTGCCGATGCCGAACGCCAGGGCGCCGAATGCGCCGTGGGTGGAAGTGTGCGAGTCACCGCAGACGATAGTCATGCCCGGCAGGGTCGCGCCCTGCTCCGGACCGATCACGTGCACGATACCCTGGCGGGCATCGTCCATATGGAACTCGGCGATGCCATACTCCGCGCAGTTGCTGTCCAGGGTCTGCACCTGCAGGCGGGACACCGGATCTTCGATGCCGCGCTGACGATCCGTGGTGGGCACATTGTGATCCGGCACTGCCAGCACCGTATCGGTCCGCCAGGGCTTGCGCCCGGCCAGACGCAGGCCTTCGAATGCCTGGGGAGATGTCACCTCATGGACCAGGTGACGATCTATGTAAAGGAGTGTGGTGCCGTCCGCATCGCTACGCACCACGTGAGCATCCCAGATCTTGTCATAGAGGGTCTTGCCGGGCATCGCTGGACTTACCCCATGGAAATTGTCGCCAAATTTGAAAAGTATATCGAAGTGTGCACTCGAACACACGGGCACCGCCTCAGAGTCTGGCGTGCAGCCCGCGGTAAGCCACTATCCAGGCGACCGCACTGACCGCGGCGGCACACAGAAACATCCACTGAGGGCCGGCGCTGGACCAGAGATAGCCGCTGGCGGCGCTACCCGCCGCGCCGCCAGCGCCGAAGCTGACGCTGCTGTAGAGGGCCTGGCCCCGTCCCTGGTGAGGCCCGGTGAAAAAGTGGTGGATCAGGTGGATAGCCACTGCATGATACATCCCGAAGCTGGCGGCATGCAGCGTCTGGGCCACCAGAATCGGGCCCAGATGATCGGGGAATTCCGCGATCACCACCCAGCGCAGAGTGGTCAGCGCCAGACTCGCGAGCAGTAGTTGGCGCGAGCCGAAGCGCGGCAGCCACCTGTGCATGACCAGAAACACCCCGATCTCCGCCGCAACACCCAAGGCCCACAATTCCCCGATTACCGTCTTGCTGTAACCGTGATCGCCCAGGTAGATCGTAAAGAACGTGTAATAGGGTGCGTGACTGGCCTGCATCAGAAAACACACCGCCAGCAGCGCCATCACCTCCGGCCGCCCCAGCACGCTCCGCAACGGGGACTGGTGGGCAACCGGGGCCGAACCGCGGTCAGCCGGCGCCGCCAGGCTGGCCAGCCAGATCCCGATGTACAGCGCCAGCACCACCGGCGGCAGCACCGCGGACCCCAGCCGGTCCAGGCTCCATCCCAGGGCCGTAACGGCGATAATGAACCCGATGGAACCCCACAGGCGGATGATGCTGTAGCGGTGGGTGCGGTCCCCCAGATGATTCATGGTGGCCGCTTCGAACTGGGGCAGCGCCGCGTTCCAGAAGAAGCTGAACCCCATCATCACCAGCGCCAGCCACCAGAAGCCATGGCTGAAAAAGACACCGGCAAAGCACAACGCCGCCAGCAGGGTGGCGGCGCGGATAATGCCCATGCGCCGGCCGCTACGATCGGCGATCCAGCCCCAGATGTTCGGCGCCACGATCTTGGTGCCCATCAGGATGGCCATCAGATTGCCGATCTGCGGGGCGTCGAAGCCCACTGACTGCAGGTACAGCCCCCAGTAGGGCATCAGCGCGCCCAGACTGGCGAAGTAGAACAGATAAAAGCCGGACAGACGCCAGTAGATCCCGGTCGAGGTCGGCATCAGCGTCCGCCCCCCCTGACAGGGAGCGGACGGCGCGAGACGCCGAACCTCGTGTACGGGTATGCCAAACCCTGCGCCCGACGTCGAGTGTCAGATGCCGGCCGGGATGACCGGCATCGACGAGCGGACATCCATGTTCTGGGCACGGTGTCGAGCAGGTGGTCCATCAGCACGATGCGCCAGCATGGCCTCGGCGATAGGCGTGGCGCGGATGCCGACGCAGGGGTCATGGCGGCCCTTGGTCACCACCTCCACCGCTCGCCCCTGCAGATCGACGGAACGCCCGGGCAGACGGATGCTGGATGTAGGCTTCAGCGCGATGCTCACCAGGATGTCCTGGCCGGAGGAGATGCCGCCCAGCACGCCGCCGGCATTGTTGCCGACGAACCCCTCGGGGGTGATCTCGTCGCGGTGCTCGCTGCCCTTCTGGGCGATACAGCCGAAACCGGCACCGAGCTCCACGCCTTTTACCGCATTGATGCTCATCATGGCATGGGCAATATCGGCATCCAGGCGATCGAACACCGGTTCGCCCAGGCCCGGCGGTACGCCGGTGGCCACCGTGTTGATGCGCGCACCCACCGAATTGCCCTCCTTGCGCAGGGCGTCCATGTAGGTCTCCAGCTCAGGGACGCGACCGGGGTCCGGACAGAAGAACGGATTCTGCTCCACCGCCTCCCAATCCTTGAGTTCCAGGTGCAGGGGGCCCAGCTGGGCCAGGTAGCCCCGGATCACGACGCCGTGGCGCTCGCGCAGGTATTTCTTCGCGATCGCCCCCGCCGCCACCCGCATGGCGGTCTCGCGGGCCGACGAGCGCCCGCCGCCCCGATAGTCGCGAATACCGTACTTTTGCTGGTAGGTGTAGTCGGCATGGGCCGGGCGGAACCGGTCCATGATGTCCGAGTAGTCCTTGGAGCGCTGGTCCGTGTTCTGGATCACCAGGCCGATCGGCGTGCCGGTGGTGCGGCCTTCGAAGACGCCGGAGAGGATCTGGACCTCGGTCGCCTTCGCGGCGCTGGGTGGTATGCCGGCACTTGCCCGGCTTGCGCCGGTCGAGGTCGTGCTGCAGGTCCGCGGCATCCAGTTCCAGCCCAGGCGGGCAGCCGTCCACCACACAGCCGATGGCAGGGCCGTGGCTCTCGCCGAAGCTGGTGACGGTAAAGAGCTTTCCGATGGTGTTTCCCGACATGGCGGCCATTGTACCGTGTTCGCCCGCCGCCGTCGTGGTCCCTCAAGGAACGCATTACCGTGGTCGATAGTCTAAATCAGTGGGTGGTGAGATCACCCTTGCCCCAGGAGACAGGCAGTGAGCACCGAGAACGCATACCACGGGCCGCGCATCGGCAGCTACATGGGCCGGCCGATCTTCGAGTCGATCAGCAACCCCCAAGGCACCTTCGTGTTCGACCGCATCGCCCAGAGCGTGGACGATGGTTATCCCCTGGACCAGTTGGGGAAGAACGAAGTGCTGCTCAACCCCGGCTTGATCTATCGGCGCCAGCGCTGAAGCGGCTCAGATCACCTTGGAGAACCGCTGCCCGCCACCGGCGCGCAGGTAGCGGTCGAAGACCATGCAGATGTTGCGGATCAGCAGCCGGCCACGAGGCAGCACCTCGATGCTGTCATTGTCCATCCGCAACAGTCCGTCCTGCTCCATGATGCGCAATGCATCGCGCTCCTCGGCGAAATAGTCGCGGAAAGAAATGTCGTGGCTTGATTCGACAGCGGCGAGATCCAGGCGGAAGTTGCAGATCAGCCCGTTGATGACGTCTCGGCGCAGCAGGTCGTCGGCAGTCAGCTCCACGCCGCGAAAAACCGCCAGTCGCCCCGCATCCAACCGCTCGGAGTATTCGTCCAGTGTCCGCACGTTCTGGCTGTAACTGTTTCCCACCTTGCTGATGGCGGTGATGCCCATGGCCACCAGATCGCAGTCCGCGTGGGTGGAATAGCCCTGGAAGTTGCGATAGAGCGACCCTTCCCTTTGGGCCACCGCCAGTTCATCGTCGGGCCGTGCGAAGTGATCCATCCCGATATAGACGTATCCGGCAGCGGTGAGCCTGTCCATGGTCAGCTTCAGGATGGCCAGCTTGTCCGCGGGCGATGGCAGTGCCGCCTCGTCGATGCGCCGCTGGGGCTTGAAGCGCGAGGGAAGATGGGCGTAATTGAACACTGAGAGGCGGTCCGGCTGCAGTGCCAGCACCTGATCCAGGGTGATGGAGAAACTGCCCGGAGTCTGCTGGGGCAGCCCGTACATGAGATCGAGACTGACGGAGCGGAATCCCGCCTGGCGGGCAGCGTCGATAACCAGGCGGGTTTGAGCCTCGGATTGGATGCGGTTCACGGCTCGCTGCACCCGCGGGTCGAAGTCCTGCACCCCCACGCTGAGGCGGTTGAATCCGAGCTCGCGCAACAAGGCGATGGTTTCGGCGCTGACCTCCCGGGGATCAATTTCGATCGAGTACTCGCCCTGGTCGTCGTCGCGCAGCCGAAAGTGCTCGTCGGTAACACGCATCACGGCCCGCATTTCGTCGTGGCTGATAAAGGTCGGCGTGCCGCCGCCCCAATGCAACTGGTCCACCACCCTGGCACCGTCGAACAACCCCCCCTGCAGCTCGATTTCGCGGAACAGGTGCTGCAGGTAGGGAGATGCGCGCCCGCGGTTCTTGGTCACCACCTTGTTGCAGGCGCAATAGAAGCAGACCGTATCGCAGAACGGCAGATGAAAATACAGCGACAGCGGCCGCTGGGGCTGCTCCTGGTTGGTGCCCCGCGCCAGACCGCGGTACAGGTCCTCGCCAAAGCCTTCATGGAACTGCACTGCGGTCGGGTAGGAAGTGTAGCGCGGTCCGCTGGTGTCGTAGCGGCGGATGAGCTCCCGGTCGAATACTAGGCTCTGGTCCATGGCATCCTCGGATTTGGCATTGCAGGGCTCATGCTAGACACCGCCCGCGCCGGACGCGATGACGCAGGTCAATTTTACTCGACATCCAACCCTTGGCGGTGGGTGGCATTTATTTGCCGCAACAGGTACTTGAAGGGCAGCATCCGATCGGACTGGCGCTCGATCACCTTCATGAACGGCAAATCGCTGTCATCGAATTGATAGGTGCCGCTTTCCATGGCGCTCCACAGACCCCGCACGCCGGTCTCCAATTCATCCAGAAAATCCAGCGCGCCCCCCATCGAATCCATGTCGAACTCCACCGCATAGCGCAATTCCTCGACTTCGAACAGCGCCTGACGCACCAGCTCGACGTAGGCCTCCGGTGTCTTGGGTCGTTTGATCATTGCGCTCCTCCCGCTTTCATGACCATGCTTCAGGTTGCCCGCGCGAAGGCGGTCCGATGTGCCGTAACCTGCTCGGCGGTGAGCACGAAGACACCGTGACCGCCCCGTTCGAAGTCCAACCACAACCACGGCACCTCGGGGAAACGCGCCTCCAGCGCCGCGGCGCTGTTGCCCACCTCCACGACCAGTATGCCCTCCGGCTCCAGATGGTCGGCCGCGCCCTGCAGGATACGGGTTACCAGATCCAACCCATCCTCCCCCGCCGCGAGGCCGAGAGCCGGCTCGTGGCGGTATTCCGCCGGCAGCGCGTTCATCTCCGGGGCGGACACATAGGGCGGATTGCTGACGATGATGTCATAGCGCTGCCCGTCCAGGTTCTCAAAGAGATTCGAATGCAGGGCCTGCATCCGACCCTGCAGATCGTGGCGCCTGATGTTCTCCTGCGCCACCTCGAGGGCGTCGGCGGAGATATCGGCCGCATCCACCCCGGCGCCCGGAAATGCGTAGGCACAGGCGACGGCGATGCAGCCGCTGCCGGTGCACAGATCGAGAATCCGGCTCACGCGGGAGGCTTCAATCCAGGGCGCAAACGCCCCTTCAATCAACTCGGCGATCGGCGAGCGAGGAACCAGAACACGCTCGTCCACATAAAAGGGCAGCCCTGCGAACCAGGCCTCGTGGGTCAGATAGGGTGCCGGCAGGCGCTGCTCGATGCGCCGCAGCAGCAGCTCCAGCACCGCGCGCCGTTCGGGCTCGGTCAGCACCGCCTCCAGGTAGACATCCGGCAGGCCCGGCGACAGATGCAGGCCATGAAGCACCAGCCAGGCGGCTTCGTCCAGGGCGTTATCGGTGCCGTGACCGAACACCAGACCCGCCTCCGTGAAACGGCTGGCACCCCACCGGATGTAGTCCCTGATGGTGGTCAGCATCTGCAAGGTCTGTTCGGTCTGGTCCATGGTCCGTCGGTCCGCTCGCACTGGGTGGCGCCAATGATAAGCCATCATCACCCAGCCCGCATATTGCGCCGACGCGACAGGCAGGACATGAACGGACGCCGGGGTTGTGGAATAATGCGCGCCCATGACCCGTTTGCGCCTCCCTGACCACCCCCACCGGCAGACGCCCCCATGAGCGCCTCCGATCGCGCCAGCGTCGGGGACTACCTGCGCTCTCTGCCCTTGTACCTGTTGCCCCATCATCTGCTGTCACGGCTCGTGCTGGCGATAACGCGCATCCGTGCCCCGGTCGTCAAGAACCCGCTGATCCGCTGGTTCGCACACCGCTACCGGGTGCAAATGGGCGACGCCGTGATAGCGGAGCCTACCGACTACCCGAATTTCAACGCCTTTTTTACTCGCCCGCTGCGCCCTGACGCCCGGCCGCTCCCTTCGGCGCCCGCGGCGGTGGCCAGCCCGGTGGACGGCACCGTCAGCCAACTGGGCGAGATCCGCGATGGGCGTCTCTTTCAGGCCAAAGGTCACGATTTCTCGCTGATCGAGCTGCTCGGGGGCGACGCCGGACGGGCGGCGCCGTTCATGGGCGGCACGTTCGCGACCCTGTACCTGTCTCCCCGGGACTACCACCGGATCCACATGCCATTCCCCGGGCGCCTGCTGGAAACGGTCCATGTGCCGGGCCGGTTGTTCAGCGTTGCACCCCACACCACCCGCACCATTCCCAACCTGTTTGCCCGCAACGAACGGGTGGCGGCGATTTTCGAAACCCCCGCCGGCCCCATGGCCGTCGTGCTGGTGGGCGCGATCTTCGTGGCCTGCATCGAAACGGTATGGAGCGGAGTGGTGACACCGCCCAGGGGGCGTCGGGTGGTGGTTCACGACCACCGCATCCAGGACGATGGCGCCACGCAGCTCGCCCGCGGCGAAGAACTGGGCCGCTTCAACATGGGATCGACGGTCATTCTGCTGTTCGGCCCCGGTCAAGCCCGCTGGGAAAGCAGCCTGCAGGCCGGCTCGGCCCTAAACATGGGGCAGCCGATCGCCCGCCTGGAAATGGAGCCCTCCTGACGGCCGCCGCCGGTATCCCCGACATCGGTTGTCTGGTATCCTTTGCGCCTCGCAAGCGGCCCGGGCTCCTGTTGACCGGTGCCCCGGCAGGTGCTCGACTCCGGAATTCCGCCCCATGCATCCCATGCTGAATATCGCCGTGCGCGCGGCTCGAACGGCCGGCGACCTCATCGTGCGCCACCTGGACCGCGTGGACCAGCTGACCGTCACCTCCAAACACCGCAACGATTTCGTCAGTGAAGTCGACCGCCAGGCGGAACAGGCCATCATCCGCGTGCTGCGCAAGGCCTACCCCGACCATGGCATTCTCGCCGAAGAAAGCGGCACCCGGGCGGGGGACGAGTACTGCTGGATCATCGATCCGCTGGACGGCACCACCAATTTCCTGCACGGTTTCCCGCAGTTCGCCGTCTCCATAGCCCTCAAGCATCAGGGTCGCCTCGAGCAAGGGGTGGTCTACGACCCCCTGCGCCAGGAACTGTTTACCGCCACCCGCGGCGCCGGTGCCCAGATGAACAACCGGCGCATTCGGGTGAGCCGACTCACCGGCCTGGAAGGGGCTCTGCTGGGGACCGGCTTTCCTTTCAAAATGCAGGAACACCTGGACGCCTACCTGGCCACCTTCCGCAGCCTGTTCGCGGACACCGCCGGGATACGCCGGGCCGGCGCCGCGTCCCTGGACCTGGCCTATGTGGCGGCGGGCCGGCTGGACGGCTTCTGGGAAATCGGCCTCGAACCGTGGGACATGGCCGGCGGCGCCCTGCTCATTCAGGAGGCCGGCGGCATCGTGGGCGACTTTGGCGGGGGACACACCTTCATGGAAAGCGGCAATGTGGTGGCCGGCAACCCGAAGCTGTTTGCCGCCATCGTGAGGGCCATCCGCCCGCACCTGCCTACCGCCCTGCAGCGTTAGTGCAACGCGTCGCACTGCGATCGAGGGCCGCCCCGGCCACCTGGGCGTAGCGACGCGCACTCAAGTTTTCCCCAGTCAACCCGACAACCCTTGGGAAGGTCGCCGACCGAGCGGCCGCCAGCCAGAGCCCTGGGGGGACCATGAAAGCCCAGCCATCATTCATCGCACCGGTAGAGGCAGACTCCAACCGACTGAAACGACTGGAGCTTATCATGCAGGATGCACTCGATGGGTTGGAACAGATGGCCCTTCTGTGCGCGTGGAATTTCGACGGATCCTGCATGGAAATTCTGGCTGTGGAAGAACCCGATGCCCCGGCACGGTCACTGCCCGGCAACAGCGTGATCCCTTTCCCGAACCCTCGCCGCACCTTTTGACACCCCGCTCACCGGGCGGCTTTGCGAAAGCTTAGCGTTTTACTATCCCTTTATTTATGTTATTACTCCAAATAGGAGTATGACGGGAGGGGTATAACAAGATGCGACAGACGGTGCTGGGCCTGCTGGTTCCTCCGTTCGCAGCATGCCGATTCGGTTGCGCCGGATGCTGTGCGGCGCCCATCGGGGTGTTCTGGATCGCGGGTATCGTTGCCCTGGTCTACGGCGTGGTGGGGGGGCCATTGGGCATATTCGGCGTAAGTTGGACGACGGTCGCACTGGGGGTGGTGCTATGGGCGATCGCCTCTGTCTGGGCAATGCTGGTCATTCGCGGCGCCGACGATGACAAGTGCCGACGTCAGACCAGCACCCTGTGCAGCAAGATTCTGCCGGACACCAACGAGGCCGACCCCCTGGACGAGGCGCGCAAGGCCCGCTGATCCCATCGCCCACGGCCCGCCACCGTTGGGGCCGAGAACCTGTGCCAGCAATCAGGCCATCTCCACCAGACAGGTGGGCATCAATGCTGCGGCACCCCCCCCTCTTCGACCTCTTTACATGCGGCACAATGCCGTCACGGACCGCTTCGAGAGATCGGCACTCCGCGCGCACTTTCCCGCGCCCCGTCACAACGCGTGAATCGCTGAGCCTAGGGGGTGTCGTCCGCTCGGGCAACTTCCTTCTTCACCGCCACCAGGTCGGATTTGCTGATACCAAGGTCCAGAGCGATGGCACTCGCCACGTAGATGGACGAATAGGTTCCCACCAGGATGCCTATGATCAGGGCCAGCGCGAACCCGTGGATCACCGGACCGCCGATGAAATACATGGCCAGCACCACCAGCAAGGTCGCCAGGGAGGTCATGATGGTACGCGACAGGGTTTCATTGATGGAGATATCCATCACCTCGACCGCGCCTTGCTTGCGCAGCTTACGGAAGTTTTCCCGAATGCGGTCGTACACCACCACCGTATCGTTGATGGAGTAGCCAATGACCGCCAGCACGGCGGCCAGCACGGTCAGGTCGAACTGGATGTGAAACAGTGAAAACACGCCCAGGGTGATGATGGGATCGTGGATCATGGCCACCACCGCGCCGACGGACAGTCGCCATTCGAAGCGGATCATGACGTAAATCAGGATGCCTATCACGGTGTAGAGCATCGCCAGGCCACCCTTGGTGGCGAGCTCGCTGCCGACCTGGGGTCCAACGAACTCCACGCGCTGCATCTTCACGCCCGGCGTGGCGGTCTGCAGCGTTGCCAATACGCGGTCGCTGAGCTGGGCGCTGGACTCTCCGGGCCGTGGCGCAATCCGGATCATCACGTCGCTGGCGGTGCCGAAATACTGGGCCTGGGCGTCACTGAACTTGCCGGACAACACCTTGCGGACTTCGCCAAGGTCCACCGGCTGCGGATACTTCACCTCGATGACGGTGCCGCCGGTGAAGTCGATGCCGAAGTTCAATCCATCCACGGCCAGCGATACCAGCGACCCGATGATCAGGATGGCCGAAAAGACCATCGCGATCCGGCGGCTGCCCATGAACCTGATGCTGGTCTTCTTCTTGAAAAATTCCATCGCTCTGTCCCCCTGTCCGCGGTCAGATCGCCAGCTTGACCGAACGGCGGCCGCCGTAGATCAGATTGACGATGGCCCGTGTCCCCATGATGGCCGTGAACATCGAGGTGACGATACCGATGGAGAGGGTAACCGCGAACCCCTTCACCGGGCCGGTACCAAAACTGAACAGCACCAAGCCTGCGATCAGAGTGGTGATATTCGCGTCGGCGATGGTTCCGAACGCCTTCTCGTAACCGGCATGAATACTGGCCTGCGGGCTGTTGCCGTTGCGCAGTTCCTCGCGGATGCGTTCATAGATCAGCACGTTCGCATCCACCGCCATGCCCACTGTCAACACAATACCAGCGATACCCGGCAAGGTGAGAGTCGCCTGCAGCAGAGACAGAATGGCGACGATAAGAACCAGGTTGAATCCCAGGGCGAGGTCCGCCATCAGCCCGAACACCCTGTAGTACATCAACATGAACAGGCATACCACCACGAAACCGACCTCGACCGACAGCAGGCCCTGGGCGATATTGCTCTTGCCCAGGCTCGGTCCCACGGTGCGCTCCTCGATGATCTCCATGGGAGCGGCCAGGGCGCCGGCGCGCAACAGCAGCGCCAGGTTGCGCGCCTCCTGGGGCGAATCCAGACCGGTGATCTGGAAGCGTTTGCCCAACTCTTCCCTGATGCGGGCCACGTTGATGACCTTCTCGGTCTTCTTGACCTGCTTGACCGTCTTGCCATTGACAGTCTTGGTCTCGATCTTGGTGTCTATATAGACCACCGCCATGAGCCGCCCGACATTGTCGCGGGTCGCCTGGCGCATCAGGTGTCCGCCCTTGCCGTCCAGCGTGATGAACACCGCCGGGCCGCCATTTTGCTGGTCGAACCCCGATGAGGCGTCGGTGATGTAGTCACCGGTCAATATCACGTGACGCTTGAGCAGTATCGGCCGGCCGCTGCTGCGCTCCGTGTAGACCTGGTCGCCCGGCGGCACATGCCCGGAGGACGCGGCCTCCTCGGGGTTGTGCTCCTCGTCGACGAAATGGAACGCCAGGGTCGCGGTAGCGCCCAGAATTTCCTTGGCACGAGCGGTGTCCTGCACGCCCGGCAATTCGACGACGATACGTTTGTCGCCCTGCTGCTGGATCACCGGTTCGGCCACGCCCAACTGATTGACGCGATTGCGCAGCGTGGTGATGTTCTGCTGGAGGGCGAACTTCTCGATGTCGCGCTGCTTCTGCTCCGTGAGGCTGGCCAACAGCTGGGGACCCTCGGAACCGCCCTGGTCATCGAATTTCACGCCATCGTACTCGCGCACCAGCAAGTCCCGCGCCGCCGAACGCTCCTTGTCATTGCGGAACTGGAGCAGTACGCCGCTGTTGGTGTACTCCACGCTGGAATAACGGATACGCTTGTCACGCAGCGCGGTCCGCATTTCGCCCACGTAGCGCTCGTAGTTCTGCTTGATGGCGGCCTGCATGTCCACTTCCATGAGAAAGTGGACGCCGCCGCGCAGATCCAGACCCAGGTACATGGGCAGCGCGCCGATATCCCGCAGCCATGTTGGAGTCGCCGGCGCCAGGTTCAACGCGACGACGTACTTTTCTTTCAGCACGCTGGTCAGCCGATCCACCGCCGCCAGCTGGTCGTCCGTGTTGTAGAAGCGCGCCAGCATCTGATTGTCGGCAATCTGGATGGATTTGTACTTGAGCTTGTTCTTATCCAGAACCGACACGACCTGCTGGCGCAACGCCGTGTTCACCGGTGCCCCATGACTCGCGGATATCTGCACGGCGGGATCGTCGCCGTACAGGTTGGGCAGGGCGTAGATGATACCCACCAGCGCCACCGCAGCGATCAGCAGGTATTTCCACAACGGATATTGGTTGATCATGCGACCCGGTTCCTCGACTCCGGTGCTCCGGAGAAATTCTTGTTATGAGTTTTTCATGGTGCCTTTGGGCATCAGCGATGAAACCGCCTGACGCTGGATCTTGACCTTGACGTTGTCGGCCACCTGAACCTCGAGGAAATTCTCGTCCACCTGGGTAATGCGACCCAGCAGCCCGCCATTGGTGACCACTTCGTCACCCTTGGCGAGGCTTTCCACCATCTTCTTGTGTTCCTTGGCCCGTTTGGTCTGGGGCCGGATCAGCATGAAATAGAAAATGACGAACAGCAGTATCAGTGGCAGGAAACTCATCAGAGGGCCCGCTTCGCCGCCCCCCACCGCACCGCCGGCCTGCGCCATGGCGTCCGAGATGAAAAAGCTCATCGTCCATCCTTCCGATTGTGTAATCGTTTTGACATAGCGGCCCGCCGTTGCGGACCGCGCACAACGCCGCCTATTATGGCACAGCCGAAGGGCCCGGGTCGCGCCCGGCATAGAACTCGCGCACCCAGCTCTCCAGCCGGCCGGCTTCGAGGGCTGCCCGCAGGCCGGCCATCAGCATCTGATAGTAGTGCAGATTGTGTACCGTGTTCAGGTGCGCCCCCAGCACCTCGCCGCAGCGGTCCAGGTGATGCAGATAGGCGCGGCTGTAGTGGCGGCAGGTATAGCAACCGCACTCCTCGTCCAGGGGCCGGGTGTCCCCGCGAAAGCGGCTGTTGCGTATCCTGATCACTCCCGAGCGCACGAACAGGTGCCCGTTGCGCGCATTGCGGGTAGGCATGACGCAGTCGAACATGTCCACACCGCGGCGCACCGCCTCGACGATGTCCTCCGGGCGCCCGACCCCCATCAGATAGCGGGGTCGGTCCCGGGGCATGCGGGGCGTCAGCGCATCCAGGATGTGCTGACGCTCGGCGGGCGGTTCGCCCACCGACAGACCGCCGATGGCGTAGCCGTCGAAACCGATTTCCAGAAGGCGCGCAAACGACTCGGCCCTCAGCGCCGGATACATCCCGCCCTGGACGATGCCGAACAACGCGGCCGGATTGTCCCCATGGGCGCTGCGGCTGCGTTCGGCCCAGCGCAGGGACAGCTCCATGGAGCGCCGCGCATCGGCTTCGGTGGCCGGATAGGGCGTGCATTCATCGAACGCCATCACGATATCCGCGCCGAGGGCCCGCTGCACCGCCATGGACTCCTCAGGCCCCAGGAACACCGGGTCGCCGTTCACCGGCGAGCGAAAATCGACCCCGCGCTCAGTGATCCGGCGCAACTCTCCCAGGCTGAAAACCTGAAAGCCCCCCGAATCGGTGAGTATGGGCCCGTCCCAATGCATGAAGCCGTGCAGGCCGCCATGGGCCGCGATGACCTCCACGCCGGGGCGCAGCATCAGATGGAAGGTGTTGCCCAGAATGATTTCGGCGCCGGTCTCCCGTACGGCCTCGGGCGTCATGGCCTTGACGGTACCGTAGGTCCCCACCGGCATGAATGCCGGCGTCTCCACCTGCCCGCGCGCAAAGCTGAGCCGGCCGCGACGGGCCTCACCATCGGATTGCAGCACTTCGAACTTCATTTCAGACCGAACCCTCGCCCTGGGCCGTCCGGGTTACGAACATGGCATCGCCGTAGCTGAAGAAGCGGTAGCGGGAGGCCACCGCATGCCGATAGGCGGCCAGCACCGCCTGGTACCCGCCAAAGGCACACACCAGCATCAGCAGCGTCGACTCCGGAAGGTGAAAATTGGTCACCAGTGCATCCACCGCCCGGAACCGGTAGCCGGGGGTGATGAACAGGTCCGTGGCTCCGCTGAAAGGCTCCGGGACGCCGCCGCGGGACGCCGCCGCTTCCAGGCTGCGCACCACCGTGGTTCCCACCGCCACCACCCGTCGTCCGCGGGCGCGGGTCTCCCGCACAAGGCGGCAGGTCTCGGCCCCCACTTCGACGCACTCAGAGTGCATCCTGTGGTCCTCCAGGCGTTCGGCGCGCACCGGCTGGAAGGTGCCTGCGCCCACGTGCAGGGTCACGAATGCGCTCTGCACGCCCCGCTCGGCCAGCCGGGCCAGCAGCTCGGGCGTGAAATGCAGCCCTGCGGTGGGCGCCGCCACCGCACCCGGCACCCGTGCGTAGACCGTCTGGTAGCGCTCACGATCGGCACCGCCGGCCGCACGCCGTATGTACGGCGGCAGCGGCATATGCCCATACCGATCGAGCAGTTCCAGAACCGGCCGATCATCGTCGAAACGCAGCACGAACAGGTCGTGCTCGCGGCTCTCCACCTCCACCCGCAGGCCGTCCGCCAGTACCAGCCGCCCGCCCGGGCGCGGCGCCTTGCTGGCGCGGACATGGGCAAGCACACGCTGGCCGTCCTGGACGCGTTCCACCAACACCTCGACCCGACCGCCGCTGGCCTTGACCCCGAACAGGCGCGCAGGAATGACCCGGGTATCGTTGAACACCAGCAGGTCTCCCGCGGTCAACAGATCGGGCAGATCGCCAAACCGCCGGTCGGCAATGGCTCCGCCGGCGCCGTCCAGGCACAGCAACCGGCTGTCCGAACGTTCTCCCAGTGGCTGCTGCGCGATGAGGTCGGATGGCAGGTCGTAGTGGAAATCGCTGCGATGCATGGCGCCGGATGGTAGCACAAGGAAATGGCCGAACTTGCGCCGGGCGTATTGCCCCCTCCCCCGGATGGCTTATACTAACGCGCTTCAATGCCGGGATGGCGGAACTGGTAGACGCGCCGGACTCAAAATCCGGTTCTGGCGACAGAGTGCGAGTTCGAGTCTCGCTCCCGGCACCAATCCTTAATGTAAAGAGACGGTACCCTCCGCGTGGGGGCCGGCTCGGCTTTACACCCCCCAGAACACGGGCCGTATCGACGCGCACGATGTTGGCATGGAACATGCCTCTTGGAGACGTCACCCTCGCTGGCGTCCCGCGCGCACTGATTGAGTGCGGCCGCCGGCGCCTTATCATTCCATCCACGGGAAACTTATGGCTGGCACACGATTCTCCCTGGAAGTACAACCGAAGGTCCCGGAGCGCTTGGCACGGCTGCGGGAACTCGCCAACGACCTGCTTTACAGCTGGGACCGCCAGGTGCGGGGGCTGTTCTTCAGGCTGGACCGGGACCTGTGGGAGTCCTGCGGCCACAATCCGAAGGTCTTCCTGCGCCGTATTTCCCAGGAACGACTCGACGAAATGGCAAGCGACCGGGTGTTCCTGGAGGACTACAATCGGGTACTGACCACCTATGACACCTACCACAGCGAACAGCTGCGAACCGGCATCGAGGAATATCTCGACCCCAAGCAGGACCTGATCGCCTACTTCTGCGCCGAATTCGGATTCCACGAAAGTCTGCCCATTTACTCCGGCGGGCTCGGCATTCTGGCCGGTGATCATTGCAAGGCGGCCAGCGACCTCGGCATTCCGTTCATCGCGGTGGGTATGCTCTACCGTCAGGGTTATTTCACCCAGACCATCGACGCCCACGGCAACCAGATCGCCCACTACACGCCCACCGACTTCGACGACTTGCCCATCGTTCCGGCCCTCGACGCAAGCGGCGGGGAAGTGCGGGTCTCCATCGATCTGCCGGGCCGGCAGGTGACCTTGCGCGTGTGGCAGGCCAAAGCCGGCCATATCACCCTGTACCTGCTCGACACCGACCTGCCGGAGAATCAGGAAATCGACCGTGCCGTCACCTATCAGCTTTACGGCGGCGACCTCAACACCCGCATCCAGCAGGAAATCGTGCTCGGCATAGGCGGGGTACGCGCCCTTCGCGCCCTGGGCCTGGAGCCGACCGTGTGGCACATAAACGAAGGCCATGCGGCGTTCCAGCTGCTCGAGCGCTGCCGGGAGCTGGTGGCCGGCGAACAACTCGACTTTGCCACCGCATTGGAAGTGGTGGCCGCCGGGACCGTGTTCACCACCCACACGCCGGTGCCCGCAGGCCACGACATTTTCGATCACAGCCTGATCAGCAGCTACTTTGCCGACTACGTGCCGACGCTGGGCATCTCCATGGAACAGTTTCTGCAGCTCGGATCGAGCCCCAGCAACCAGGGCGGTTTCAACCAGACGGCGCTGGCCCTGCGTGCGTCGCGCTTTCACAATGGCGTCAGCCGCATCCACGGCGGCATGGCGTCACGCATGGAAGGCTACATATGGCCGCAGATCCCCCACCATGAAAACCCCATCGGTTATGTCACCAACGGCGTGCACGTGCCGACCTTTCTGGCGCGCGAATGGGTCAATTCCTATGACATGCGCTTCGGGCGGGAGTGGCGCAACGAGCTGCTGAGCGAGCGTTACTGGGAACGTATCGACGAGATTCCCGATCATAGCTACTGGAGCCTGCGCCAGTCCCTGAAGGCGGAAATGCTGGAGGACGCGCGCCGCCGGGCGGTACTTCAGCACCGTCGCAACGGCAGCAGCGAAGCACTGATCGAACGCCTGACCCACTATCTCACGCCCCACGAAACCGACGTGCTCACCATAGGTTTTGCGCGCCGTTTCGCCACCTACAAGCGTGCCACCCTGCTGTTCTCCGACCCCGAGCGCCTGGCGCGGCTGCTGAACGATCCCAAGCGGCCTGTCCTGCTCGTGTTCGCCGGCAAGGCCCATCCCAGCGACCTGCCCGGACAGCACCTCATACAGGTCATTCACGACTTCGCGCGCCGCCCGGAGTTCCTCGGCAGGATCGTACTGCTGGAAGGCTACGATATGTCACTGGCCCGCAAGCTGGTCACCGGCGTGGACGTGTGGCTGAACAACCCGGAGTATCCGCTTGAAGCCAGCGGCACCTCGGGCGAAAAGGCGGCCATCAACGGGGTGGTCAACCTGAGCGTGCTGGACGGATGGTGGGGCGAAGGCTACAACGGCGAGAACGGGTTCGCCATCACGCCCCATGGGCCGCAGTATGAACCTTCATACCGCAATCAGCAGGAGGCGAACGAGCTGCTCGACATCCTGGAACACCAGGTAGTGCCGCTGTATTACGATCGCAACGGCCATGGTTTCTCGGAGGGCTGGGTACGCCTGTCCAAGGCCTCCATGAAGTCCATCCTGCCCCAGTTCAACGCGCAGCGCATGGTCATGGACTACATACGGGACTACTACAGCCCCGCCAGTCGCCAATCCCGTACACTGGCTGCCGCCCGCCACCACAGCGCGGCGGTACTGTCACGCTGGAAAGACAAGGTACACCGCAGCTGGCAGGGAGTGAGGATACGCCGTGTCGACGACGCGCCCGAGCAGATAAAGGCCGGCGCGCGGCTCACGGTGGTGGTGGCCGCACAGCTCAACGGCCTAGCCCCCGAAGACGTGGTGGTGGAATGCGTGGTGGGCACGGAAGACGAACGCGGCGATTTCACCCGGGCCGGACGCTATACCTTCGAGCCCACCGGAAAGAACAGCGCGGGCGAAACTCTGTTCGAGCTCGCCCTCGAGCCGCCGCTTCCCGGCCTGCAGTTCTACACGGTGCGGATCTATCCGTGGCAAGCGTCGCTCAGCCACCGCTTCGAGATGGGCTGCATGGTGTGGCTCTAGTGGTCCATGCGGGGCGCGGTTCAGCTGTCTTGCGCCAGCGCCCGTCCGTAGAGTTCAGCCAGGTGGCACAGCCGGCCGGAGGCATCGGCGGGCACCTGATCCCACTCGAAGCGCCACCGCCAGTTGTCGGCGGAAACGCCGGGCACGTTCATGCGGTGCTCGCTGCCAAGGCCCATCACATCCTGCATGGGCACTACCGCCAACTGAGCCACTGATGCGAAAGCTGCACGCATCAACGGCCAGGGCATGGGCTCGTCGGGCGCGGCCAGGTAGTCGCGCACGTAGGCTTCCGTTTCCACCGCCAGCCCATCGAACCAACCCAGCGATGTGTCGTTGTCGTGGGTACCGGTATAGACCACGCTCAACGGTTCGTGATTATGCGGCAGGTAAGGATTGTCCGGGCCGCCGCCGAAGGCGAACTGCAGGATTTTCATGCCCGGCAATGCGAACTGGCGGCGCAGCGCTTCCACCTCGGGAGTAATGTAACCCAGGTCTTCCGCCACCAGCGGAAGCTGATGGAAGTGCTCGTGCAGACGCGTGAACAACGCTTCTCCGGGCGCTTCCACCCAGTGGCCATCGACAGCCGTCTCCGCCTCTGCAGGTATCTCCCAGTAGGCCTGGAAGCCCCGGAAATGATCGACCCGAATCAGGTCGAACAACTGCAACTGGGTGGCCATACGCTGCACCCACCATCCGAATCCGTCCGCCTCAAGACGATCCCAGCGGTAGTGCGGATTGCCCCAGCGCTGGCCGGTCTCTGAAAAATAGTCCGGCGGTACACCGGCGACCACCTGCTGGCGGCCCTGCTCGTCCAGTGCGAAGTATTCCCGGTGGGCCCAGACTTCCGCACTGTCGTGGGCGACGAAAATCGGCATGTCCCCGAACAGCAGTATGCCGCGCTCGTTGGCATATCGGCGCAACTGGTGCCATTGACGGTCGAACACGAACTGTTCGAAGCGGGCTTGTTCTATGGGTCCGGCCAATCGCCGGTGCGCCTCATCCAGGGCGCCCGACCGGCGGTCGCGCAGCGCCGCGGGCCAATCCAGCCAGGCGCGATCCTGGTGTTCGGCACGCAAGGCGATGTACAACGCATAGTCCTCGAGCCACTCGCGCTGACGCTCCACGAAGCGCTGATATTCGCTCCGGTGGCTCTCGGTACCATGGCGCAGGAAACCATTGTAGGCGGCTTCCAGGCGGGCCTGTCGGCCGCCGCAGCCGGGGCCATCGGCAGGCAGATCGCTGTCGTATTCGAGCCAACCGTCCTGCGCCAGCGCTTGCAGACTGACCAGTTCGCTGTTACCTGCATGCACCGACAGGCATTGATAGGGCGAGCGGTCGGCGTGGGTCGGACCCAGAGGGAGCATCTGCCAGATCGAACAGCCGCTGGCCTGCAGAAAGTCCACGAAGCGGTAGGCTTCGGGACCCAAATCACCGCTGTCGCCGGGTCCGGGCAGAGAAGTTGGGTGAAGCAACACCCCGGCACGACGCCGTGCAAAGGCGTCCGCCAAGCCTTCATCGGCTCCGCCAGTCATCGCCACGACCGCCAACTCCCGGGACGCGTTGTCAGATAGTTCGGACAGGCCACACCGATAAGCTCCGAGCGTCTACGACTGTGCCTTCCCGTGGCGCATGACACCTCCGTGCACCGGTCGACCGGTGCCATGGGTAAAGCTGTGAGAGAGATACTCCGGGGGTTCCCGGCCCAGCAGATGGTACAGGTGGGACAGATGCATGCGGAACAGCCGGTCGAAATCGTTCACGGTATCGGCCGGATTGTAATCCCCGAACCACCAGAACCAATCCGATCCTTCGCAGATCGACAGCTGGTGCTGTACCGCCAGCAGCTGATCCGGGTCCATGTGGCGGGAAGCGGTAACGGCGTCGTATGCCCGTTTCGCATCCACCAGCATGTCCCAGCCGCGGTTCTTGTCCGGGTCACCGATCCAGGTGGAAAACGTCCCGTATACCCAGCTGCCCGCCACCAGCCGTCCCAGGCGCCGAGGCGTTTCACCCGCATCCAGGCAGCGCGAGAAAGTGGTCAGCTCCAGCTCCGGATGGGAGGCCAGTTGCCTGTAGAGCGCGTTGAGGAAATAGTAGCCGTTTTCCGGATAGTATTCCCAAGCATTCTCGCCGTCCAGGATAATGGATACCACCGCATCGCTCTGCTGCCGGTTGGCTTGCGCAATGCGTTCCAGGCTTTCAACGAGATTTGCCACCGCATCGTCGGCATGCCAGTCCGAGAAGGTAAAACCGATCTGGTCGGACAGCCCGTCATCCCGGAAAAAGCAGGCAAGCTTGCCGTCATCCAGTCGATAGGGTCGATAGAGCATGCGCTCCCGGGAATGAGCACCGCGGTCGGCCTCCCTGGCCAGACTGTGATGGAGCACCGACTCGCCGGTCGCGGCCCAGCGAAAGCCGTGCTCCTCCAGCAGACGCAGCGCCGCCTCGCTGACTCCGCCTTCCGCGGGCCAGCAGCCGGCGGGCTTGAAGCCGAAATGTTCTTCGAAGGTATCGATCGCTTCCTGAATATGCCAGCGCGCACGCTGCTCCCCGCCGGGATACGCGTCCACCGAGGGCAGCGGAGCGTCGGGCTGCGCCTCGCGCGCCGCGCCCAGATCCAGCAGCAGCGGCAGGATGGGATGTGCGTAAGGCGTCACCGACAGTTCAACCCGCCCCTGGCGCGCCAGCGCCGTGTACCGGTCGATGAGCCCCGACAGCAGCTCGGCGATGACACTCAACAGCTCCCGCCGGTCGTGCATGGAAAAACCGCCGCCCTTCTCCTGCAGGCGGCGCACGCGCATGTCGGAACGGCGCACTGTCTCGCCCATCCAGGCAAGGTGGTACCAGACCAGCAGGTCCACCAGCAGCTGGTCGTCTGCGTAGCCGACCATCAGGGGGTGGGCAATCAGCCAGTGCGCCATATCGGCGATCTGTCGGTAGTCCGGGAACCGGTTGATCAGCCGCTCGGCGTTGGCACGCAGGCAGGCCTCCAGCAGCCCCAGCCTCTCGTTGGCGTCGGTGGGCAGCACCGCGCTGCCCAACTGCGCCAGCAACGGATCCTGGATGGGCCGCCCGTCACGCAGAAAGCCCCGCACCTGCGCGGCGTAATCGCTGAGCTGTTCCAGCAGAATGGGCGCAAAGTTGACCACGGCGCACGCCTGCGGCTCGGCCTCCAGGTGCGCCGCCATGTCGACATAGTCCTTGATGCCATGCAGGTAGGTCCACGGCAGCTTGTACTCGCCGCTGAGCATGTCCCGGTACTGCGGCTGATGCATGTGCCAGCACAACACCACCTTCAACCGCGCTTCACCGGACATGATGAAGATCCTGGCCGAGCATTTCAGGGGTGACCAGCACCACACCGCCCGGCGTCACATAGAAACGTTCCGCGTCCTGTTCCGGGTCCTCGCCGATCACCATACCGGCGGGAATCCAGCACCCGCGATCCACGACGGCGCCGGTGATGCGCGCACCGCGGCCCACGTGCACGTCGGGCAGCACGACCGCGTTCTGCAGCACGGCATGGCTCTCCACCTTGACGTTGGAGAACAGCAGCGAGTGACGTACGGTGGAACCGGAAATGATGCAGCCGCCGGACACCATGGAATCGACAGCCATGCCCCGGCGGTCATCGTCGTCGAACACGAACTTGGCGGGCGGCAGTTGTTCCTGATAGGTCCAGATGGGCCATTCGTCGTCGTACAGGTTGAGCTCCGGCGTGATGCCGATGAGCTCCAGATTGGCCGCCCAGAACGCATCGACCGTCCCCACATCGCGCCAGTAGGCCTGGCGGCCGCTCTGCACGTCCCGGAACGGATAGGCCATCACGCGGTATTTCTCGATGACAGCCGGAATGATGTCTTTGCCGAAGTCGTGATTGGACCGGGTATTGTCCGCGTCCTTTATCAATTGCTCGTACAGGAAATGCGTATTGAACACATAGATGCCCATGGACGCGAGCACCACGTCATCGCGCCCGGGCATGGGCTCCGGACTCTCGGGTTTCTCCAGAAAGTCCAGCACTTTCCCGTCCTCATCCACCGTCATCACGCCGAAGGCCCGCGCGTGGTCCAGAGGCACCTCTATGCATCCGACGGTCATGTCCGCGCCCGATTCCACGTGCTGGGCGATCATGGGACCGTAGTCCATCTTGTAGACGTGGTCGCCCGCCAGGATGAGCACATAGCTCGGATTGTGGTTGCGGATAATGTCAAGGTTCTGATAGACGGCATCGGCCGTGCCGGCGTACCAGGACGACTCGATGCGCTGCTGCGCGGGCAGCAGCTCGACGAACTCGCCGAACTCGCCCCTCAGAAAGCCCCAGCCTTTCTGAATATGCTGAATCAGGGAATGGGCCTTGTACTGGGTCAGGACGCCGATCCGGCGTATACCGGAATTCATGCAGTTGGACAGTGGAAAATCAACGATCCTGAACTTGCCGCCGAACGGCACCGCCGGTTTGGCACGCCACAGGGTCAGGTGCTTGAGCCTGGACCCGCGCCCGCCCGCCAGAATCAGCGCCAGCGTGTCTCGCGTCAGGCGGCTTACGAAGCGCAGGGTGTGGCTGCTGGCATTCATGGCTGGCTCACTCCATCCTTATTCCTTGCCGATACCCCGCTTCGGAACCCACCGGGGGCGCCCTGCATCGCCGATGCCGAGCCGGGGGTTATGGTAACATCTAGTGGTTGCCTTGGAACTCGGCTATGCATGCTTTTTTACTGTCCCGCTTCGGAGAATGGTCCGGTGCTCGCATAATGGAACTGCCGTATGAGCTCTGATTCCGTCTCCACCACGACGTCTCCGGCCAATTTGTCGCCCGACCTGGTCCGGCTCATCGAAGCACGGCAGCACGATCCGTTCAGCGTCCTCGGCCGGCATCCCACAGAAGCCGGCGATTGCATACGCGCTTTGCTGCCCGAAGCCGAGCGGGTTCTGATCGGCGAAGCCGGCGAGGAGATGACCCGGGTTCCCGGCACCGACCTGTTCGAATGGCGGGGGGCGCCCGGCATCATAGCCGAGCGCTACCGCCTGACCTGGGAAACGAAAGACGGGCAACGTCACAGCGATTACGATCCGTACTGCTTCCCGCCGCTGCTCGCGGACTTCGATCTGCACCTTTTCGGGGAGGGCCGTCACTGGCACGCCTACCGGTTCCTTGGAGCCCACGTACGATCGGTGGACGGTGTTTCCGGGGTGCACTTCGCCGTATGGGCTCCCAACGCAGAGCGGCTCAGCGTGGTCGGCGACTTCAACCGCTGGGACGGGCGCCGCCACCCGATGGTGGTGAGGGGCGGCAGCGGCGTCTGGGAGCTGTTCATCCCGGGCCTGGGCCCGGACACGCTCTACAAGTACGAGGTGCGCAACCGCCAGCACGGCACCATTCACGTCAAGTCCGACCCGTACGCCCGTCGTTTCGAACTCAGACCCGGCACGGCCTGCCTGGTTCCGGCGGACACCGCGTTTCAGTGGCAAGACGATGCCTGGATCGAGCAACGCCAAAGGCATGACTGGCAGCGCCGGCCCATGTCCATCTACGAGGTGCATCTGGGATCCTGGCAGCGCGACGGGAACGGACAATTCCTAGACTATCGCAGTTTGGCCGAGCGGCTGGTGCGTTATGTCACGGATCTGGGCTTCACCCACATCGAGCTGATGCCCGTCACCGAACACCCTTTGGATGCCTCCTGGGGCTACCAGACGGTCGGCTATTACGCGCCAACCAGCCGCTTCGGCACCCCCGACGCCTTCCGCTATTTCGTCGACTATTGCCACCGCCATGGCGTCGGCGTGCTGATGGACTGGGCACCCGGGCACTTCCCCAAGGACGCTCACGGACTGGCGCGCTTCGACGGCACGCCCCTGTACGAGCACGAAGATCCGCGACTGGGAGAGCACCGCGACTGGGGTACGCTCATCTACAACTACGGCCGCAGCGAGGTGAAGAACTTCCTGCTCTCCAACGCGTTGTACTGGATGGATGAGTTTCACATCGACGGCCTGCGGGTGGATGCAGTGGCCTCCATGCTTTACCTGGACTACTCGCGGGAAGCCGACGACTGGGTGCCCAACATCTACGGCGGGCGGGAGAACCTGGAAGCCATCGAATTCCTGCGCCAGCTAAACCAGGTCACCCATGCCCAGCATCCCGGCACGGTGATGATCGCCGAGGAATCGACGGCTTGGCCCCAGGTGACCCGGCCCACCTGGCTGGGGGGGCTGGGCTTCAGCATGAAATGGAACATGGGGTGGATGCACGATACGCTGGAATACTTCGGGAACGACCCCATCTATCGCCACTATCACCACGACCGACTGACCTTCGGTCTGTTGTACGCGTTCACGGAAAACTTCGTGTTGCCCTTCTCCCATGACGAAGTGGTGCACGGCAAAGCTTCCATGCTCCACAAGATGCCGGGGGACGACTGGCAGCGCTTCGCGAACCTGCGGCTTCTGTACGCGTACATGTACACCTACCCCGGCAAGAAGCTGCTGTTCATGGGCAGCGAGTTCGGCCAGCGCAGCGAATGGAACTTCGATACCGCACTGGAATGGCAGGCGCTGGACAACGCCAGCCACCATGGGGTGCTGTCGCTGGTGCGGGACCTGAACCGCCTGTACGTGGATGCCCCCGCCCTGCACCGGCATGATTTCGAGCCGGAGGGCTTCGATTGGATCGATTGCCATGATGCGGCCCAGTCCGTCATCAGCTACCTGCGACGGGCGGATGATGAACTGCTGGTGACGGTGCTGAACTTCACGCCCGTGCCCCGCACCAACTACCGTCTGGGGGTGCCCGAAGCCGGCCGCTACCGCGAAGTGCTCAATTCGGACTCGCAGTACTACGACGGCACCAATATGGGCAACGCCGGAAATCTGCAGACTCAGGCAAAGCCGTGGATGGGCCGGGAACAGTCCCTGGTGCTGACCCTGCCTCCCCTGGCCGGCATCGTACTGCGCTTCGAGGCGAGCTGAGGACCGTCGCGCAGGGACGCCTATTTGCAGCCCGGCCGGAACGCCTTTACGACCTCCGGGCGGGTGTCGATGTAGGGCCCGTCGATGAGATCGACGCACAGGGGAACAGCGGCGAAAACGGCATCCAGGCATTCGGCGATCGCCTTGGGATTGCCCGGAAGGTTGAGTATCAGGGACTGGCCGCGGATGCCTGCGGTCTGGCGCGAGAGTATCGCCGTCGGTACATAGCGCAGCGAAACGGCGCGCATCTGTTCGCCGAACCCCGGAAGCATTTTGCCGCACACCGCCTCGGTGGCCTCCGGCGTCACATCGCGCAGGGCCGGACCGGTGCCGCCGGTGGTCACCACCAGGCAGCAGCCCTGCTCGTCGCACAGTTCCCGCAGCGCCGCTTCGATCTGCGGCTGCTCGTCCTCTACCAGCCTGTAGGCAGGCTCCCAGGCGGTTGCCAACGCCCGTTCCAGCCAGGCCTGAATCGCCGGCCCGCTGCGGTCGTCGTACTGTCCCCGGCTGGCCCGGTCCGAAACTGTCAGGATGCCAATGCGTGCTGGCTGGTCGGTCATCGTCCTATCCCTTGCAACAGAGCGGCGGACGACAGTATATCAAAGCCCGGCCGCTTGACCGGCACCTGTGGACACCACCACAATACCGCTACTCTCTCAAGGCGAATCCAGTCCCATGGCGAAACTGCTTTACTTTGGCCGACTGCCCGACCGCCTCGGCAGCGCCGCCGAGGAAGCCACGTTGCCTGCCGACGTTCAGGACGTGCGCGCACTGCTGGCATGGCTGCGCACCCGTGACGAGACCTGGCGCCAGCACCTGGCGGAGGAATGGGTGCAGGTCACGGTCAACAAGCAGTTTGCGGAAATGGAATCGCCGGTCGCCGACGGCGACGAGATAGCCATCATTTCAAAGGGGCTCTGAACGCCCCCCGACCCCGTCGGGCCGACGGCCCGCCGACACCGCCCAGACGAACCCATCGGACGGCTCGCCCGGGCCTGCGCCGCGTGCTTCTTTGGCGCGACCGGATGAGAGGCCGGTAGCCGGTAGGCTCAGGGGAATGACGCCAGCCGCACCGGCAGGCGCGCCGCCCCCCAGTCGCCGGGCCGTGCCTCGAACACGCCGGCCAGCGGCGTGCCGCAGGCGTTGCACTTGCCGTCGGCGGTCAGGTTCCAGTCGCTCAACACGTACCAGTCGCGGCCGATCAGTGTCGTGCCGCAGTGGTGACAGTACGTGCTGCCGCCGGCTTCGTCATGCACATTGCCCGTGTAGGCATAACGCACACCGTTGTCCATGGCGATCCTGCGCGCCCGGTGCAGCGTGGAAGCGGGGGTCGCGGGGCGATCCTGCATCTTCCAGTCCGGGTGGAAAGCCGTGAAGTGCATGGGCACGTCCGGTCCGAGGTGCTCGACCACCCAGCGGGTCATCTGATCGATCTCGCCGTCCGCATCGTTCTCCCCCGGAATCAGCAAAGTGGTCAACTCGAACCAGACCCGCGTCTCGTGCTTGAGGTACTCCAGGGTGTCCAGCACGGGCTGAAGGTGCCCGCCGCACAGCTTCCAGTAGAAGCTGTCGGTGAACCCCTTCAGATCGACATTGGCGGCATCCATGTACTGGAAGAACTCACGGCGCGGCTCCTCGGCGATATACCCAGCGGTGACGGCCACCGACCGGATGCCGTACTCCCGGCACGCCTTGGCGACATCAACGGCATATTCGAGGAATATCACCGGATCGTTGTAGGTGTAGGCCACACTGCGACAGCCCAGCTGATGGGCGACCCGGGCGATCTTCTCGGGCGATGCCTGGTCGGCCAGGGTGTCGATTTCCCGCGATTTGCTGATGTCCCAGTTCTGGCAGAACTTGCAGGCCAGATTGCAGCCCGCAGTACCGAAGGACAGGATCGGCGTGCCGGGCAGGAAATGATTCAGCGGCTTCTTTTCGATCGGATCCACGCAAAACCCGCTGGACCGCCCGTAGGTGGTCAATACGACCTTGCCGCCCTCATTGCCGCGCACGAAGCACAGCCCGCGCTGGCCCTCATGAAGCTTGCAATAGCGCGGACACACGTCGCACTGCACCCGCCCGTCCTCGAGCGTATGCCAGTAGCGGGTGGGGAAGGCGGAATCGAATACGGGATCGGACACTGGCACTGCACTCCCGGGCACCACGGCCCGGCCTGCTCACGGGTATATCCATAGACATGTAGCCAAATTGGCAAACTTCAAGGGCGCACAGGGCGGCCAGACTTGATTTCGGACGGTTCGGAACCCATCTACACTTCAGGGGCATTTCCGCATCGTCCTCTCGTTGATGCAACGGCGGAAAATGGAGGATTGCTGCCATGAGTACAGTGCGCGAACCCGCTGTCGCCGGGCTGTTCTATCCGGCCGACCCGGACGAGCTGCGGGCCATGGTGGACGGCTTTCTGGCGGCCGCCGACGCCAGCGGGCCGGCGCCCAAAGCGCTGGTGGTACCCCACGCCGGCTACGTCTATTCCGGCCCGGTAGCCGCGTCCGGATACGCCCGTCTTGCGGGAGCGCGCAGCACGATCCGGCGGGTGGTATTGCTCGGGCCGGCCCACCGGGTCGGTTTCCGGGGGCTGGCGGCCAGCAGCGCCAAGCAGTTCGCGACGCCCTTGGGAAGCATTCCCGTGGACCGCGCCGCCGTCGAAGACATTCTGTCGCTGCCCCAGGTGCACAGCCTGGACGAGGCCCACGCCCAGGAGCACAGCCTGGAAGTCCATCTGCCGTTTCTGCAAGCGTGCCTGCAGGAGTTCACGCTGGTGCCGCTGGTGGTGGGCGATGCCACCGCGCAGGAAGTGGACGAGGTGTTGGAACGGCTCTGGGGCGGTCCGGAAACACTGGTGGTAATCAGCTCGGATCTCAGCCACTACCACGATTACGATAGCGCCCGACGGCTGGACACCGCGACCTCCCGTGCCATCGAGGCCTTGCGTCCCCAGGACATCCACTACGAACAGGCCTGCGGGCGCAACCCGATCAGCGGCCTGCTGGTGGCGGCGCGCAAACATGGTCTGCATGGCAAAACGGTCGATCTGCGCAACTCGGGGGACACGGCCGGCGGGCGCGACCAGGTGGTGGGCTACGGCGCCTATGTGTTCAACTGACACGTCCCCGATACTGCCGGGCGCGGAGCGCAAGAGCCTGCTGGAGGTGGCCATCGCCTCCATTCGCCACGGACTGACCGACGGCCGGCCGCTGACCCCGGATCCGGCGCACTTTCCGTCACCTCTGGCCGTCCCGCGAGCGACCTTCGTCACTTTGCACGCGGATGGCGAACTGCGCGGCTGCATAGGCGCGCTGGAGGCGGTCCGCCCGTTGGTGCAGGACGTGGCTTACAACGCCTATGCGGCGGCCTTCGAAGACCCCCGCTTCGCGCCGTTACGCCCGGGCGAAGTCGACCGTATTACGGTCGATATTTCCATACTCGGGCAGGCGGAGCCCGTCAGCGCCGCATCGGAAGCCGATCTTATACGCCAACTGCGCCCCGGGGTGGACGGGCTGATTATCGCCGAGGGTGCGCAGCGCGGCACTTTCCTGCCGTCCGTCTGGGAATCCCTGCCACAGCCCCGGGAATTCGTGCAGTATCTCAAACGCAAGGCCGGCCTGCCTTCGGACTACTGGTCGAACACCCTGAAGATCTGGCGCTATACCACAGAGTCGTTCGGCACCCGTGACGCGGGCTAGTGGTCCATCACGGCTTGGGCGCAGCCCGCCCGGCCGCGCGCGCGCCGCTGGGCAGGCAGCGCCCGACCGAGCCATCCGCACAAATGGTCCCGTCCACCCAGATGGCGTGGTCCAGGCGGGCACCGCGAAGCCGGACACCGGCCAGCTTGGCGCCCTGCAGAACGGCATAGGAAAGATCCGCTTTATCGAGACGGGCGCCGCGCAGATCGGTGTTGCGCAGACCGGCACCGGTGAGCCGTGCATCGCTGAGATCGGCGCCTCGCAGGTCGGCAATGCTGAGGGTGGCGTAGGCAAGATCCGCCCCGTGCAGATGCGCACCGCGCAGGTCGGCGCCCGTGAGGTCCATGCTGTACATATGGGCTGCCAGCAGATTGGAGCCCGGCGCACGAAGACCGGGGCGGTGACAGTTGTTCCAGTCGACACCCGGCCCGGGTGCAGCCGAACACTGAACCTTGCCCGGGGGCGCAGACGGCGTATAGCGCGCGAACACTACGGTAAGGGCAAGCACCAGTGCGGCCAGTATCAGTACCACCCGCGGATCCGCTCGGACATCGCCGCCATGGCCCTCGGTCAATTGGCTCCGGACACGGCGATGGCGCACCATGGAGTCCGATTCCGGCGCGCGCCGGTCGCTGCGGCGGCGCCGTTCATGCACTTCCCCGTCGGGCCGGCTGCCGCGGCGTTCGACGCCACGGCGTTCGTCCTCGCGCATGCGTGCCAACAACAACCGTTGACGCCCTTCCTCGGAATCCACGTCCAACATTTCCGGCGGCAGCAGCTCGGGGTGATCGGCAACGGGCCGCCACAACACGGCATCCTGGCTGATCTCGTCGGTGTCGCGGATACGGCCCAGCAGAATGTAGCGGCCGATCTGGCCGGCGGGATACGGTCCCCGCACCTCGCCCTCGCGGCGCGTATACCACAAGACCTTTTCGATCGCTTCGCCTTTCATCTCGCCCCGTCCGTCCTCAGGCATTTCACTGGGTAAGTCTTTGCGGCACTATAGACTTGTCAACGCCGGCCCGGACTGCATATCGCGATGAAGCCCACGGTTCCGCTCCCGCCACTGGTGTCCCTGACGCTGACCCGTCCGCTCGCGACCATCCAGTCCTGGCGCATCGGGCAGGTGCTGCGCGCGATCGCCCTGACCGCTGCCACGGACGGACATGCCCGACTGCGCATCGGCACCCAGACCGTGCAGGCCCAAACCACCACGCCCGTTCAGGCCGGCCAGCGGCTCGAACTGCAGGTGATCAAACTCGGACCGCAGCCGGTTCTGCGATTGCTGACGCCCCAGGGCTCAGATCCGGTCACCGCCGCCATTCGCCGCGTTCTGCCTCGCCAGGCACCGGCGGGTCCCCTACTGGCCAATCTGGCAAAGCTGACCCTCGCCGAGCGCCCGCCGCTGCCGGCCGAGGTGCTGCAGCGTGTGCAGGAACTGCTCGCCAACCTGCCGCGGGCCCGCGACACTGTGACCGCAGACCAGCTGCGCAGCGCAGTCCGTTCCAGCGGCCTTTTCCTGGAAGCCCGGCTTGTGCGCGACCCCCCCAAGCCGGGCGCGTTGGCCGTGGACCTGAAAGCCAATCTGCTGCGTCTGATGGCGGTCTTGCGCGATTGGCCCGGCATCAGATCGCGCCCCCAGCAGAGCCAGAGCCCATTGCCGCCCCGTGCGCCTGTCCCCCCACGCACCGCTGCGCCGGCCGAACCGCCGTCCCCCGGCCGGACTGCCCCACCGCCGGCCGGGGGCAAAGCCACCGGTGCCACGGCCGAACCGGCGCCTGCCGCAACGGCCCGCTCGGCAGCGACCCCGGCAGCACCGCCACCCCTGCGCGGGGTCGATCCCAGGCCGCAGCCACCGGCCGTCGCGACCCTGGCGCAGTTGAACGATCCCGGCGATCCCGCTGCCACCCGGTCGACCCTTCATCGCCAGGTCGAAGGGGCCGTGGCGCGTCTGCAGCTCAACCAACTGGCGTCCGTATCCCGTTCCGACTCTCAAGCCGCGGAGTGGCTCATGGAACTGCCCATGCAGGGCGAAAACGGGCGATTCGACGTATGGAGCCTGCGTATCCACCGGGAAGACCCGGACCGGCAAGGCCGGGGGTCCCAACAGAGAGCACCCAGATGGTCGGTCACCCTCGCCTTCGATCTGCCGACTCTGGGGCCGGTGCAGGCGCGGGTCAGCGTTGGTGGCGATACAGTGTCAACAGTGTTCTGGGCGGAGCGGCCATCGACCCATGCCGTGTTCGAACGCCACTTGCAGGATCTGCGCGATCGCTTGGAGCATGCCGGGCTGGCGGTGGACCGTGTCACCTGCCAGCAGGGTCTGCCGGCATCGGTCCGACCGGCCCCCGGGCAGGGGTTGTTGGATGAAAGCGTATGAGCAAGAAACGCGGCCCTAATAAGCCCCCGGTCGCCGTTGCGCTGCACTATGACGGGAAGAACGCGCCCACTGTCACGGCCAAGGGCAAAGGCGAGGTTGCCGAACGTATCGCGGAACTGGCGCGTGAACACGATGTTCCCCTCCACGAAGACCCCCAGTTGGCCGCCCTGCTTGCGCGTGTGGAACTGGGCGACGAAATTCCGGAAGCGCTCTACCGGACAGTCGCCGAAGTGATCGCCTTCGCGTACCTGCTGAGCGGCAAATACCCGCCGCCAGGCTGACCCGCCGTCAACTGGCGCGCGCCACCCCGTGCAGCATGACGATGAGATCGGCCTCGCCGCGGGTCAATCCGCAGCTCGCAATCAGTTCGTCCACACCGGCTCCGCCCTGTACCAGGCGGATGGCCTGTCCGTAGTGGCGGTCCGCCCCTGCACGCAGCTCGAGCTGGTCATGGCGCTCGGTAAGACGACGCACCAGGTCTTCGATCCGCACCAGCCGTTCGCCAACGCCGTTAGCCGCGCTGCACAGCGCAGCGACGTCTTTTTCCAGCCGCTGCACATCGTCCAGACGCCGGCGCTCGCGGACCCGCTGGCGCCGCAGCGCCAGCCATAGCAGCAGCTGCAAGGCGAACAATACGGCGCCTGCAACCACCAGCGCAGCGTCATGGAAACTCGTAAGAGCGGTCAGGTCAGGCATATTCATCGATATGAGGCTCGCCATCCTCGAGCGGTTCCGAATCCTTGTTCTCGGGCTGCCGCCGCTTGCCGCGCTCCCTGCGCGGCTCGCCGCCGGACGGCGAAGGGCGCGTCGGCCGTGTCGGCCAAACGGGACTCAGCGGTCCGATGTCGCCGGGCGCGGCCACCTGAGCGCATCCCTACAAGGCTGCAAGCTCCGACCATTCTTCATCGGTCAGCAGCTTGTGGAGGTCGACCAGAATGAGCAGTTCACCGTCGCGGCTGGCCACCCCCTGTATGTACTTGGAACTCTCGTCGTTGCCCACATTGGGCGCGGATTCGACTTCCGACATGCGCAGATCGACCACTTCAGCCACACTGTCCACCCGGATCCCGACCACCTGATTGTCGCTCTCGATGATCACGATACGGCTGGAGTCGTCCACCTCCCGAGGCATGAGACCGAGGCGTTTGCGGGTATCGATCACCGTCACCACGTTGCCACGCAGGTTGATGATGCCGAGCACGTAGTCCGGCGCTCCCGGGACAGGCGCGATATCGGCGACTCGCAGCACCTCGCGGATCTGCATCACGTTGATGCCATAGGACTCATCGTCCAGTCGGAAAGTCACGCACTGGACCGCCGAGTCATCGGTATTCTGGGCTGTCTGGGTCATGGTCTGCCTCTGAGCTCTGTGTCGTACTGCAGGCGGCGAACGGACCGACCGTCAAGGATCAGCCGCGCACGTCCCTGCCCTGATAATCAAGCACTAATCATGCCAATGGCTCAGCGCTGATGGTCGCGCTCGCCCCATTCCAGCACCTGGGCGAAGGCGTCGGCATCCAGCAAAGCGCACATGTGGGCGATGACCGTACCGGCCAGCCACGGCCGTTTGCCGTTGGCGCTGCGCCACTTGACCGCATCGGGTTCCAACTGCATCACCTCATCGACCTTGTCGCAGGCCAGCCCCCACTGGCCGTCACCGATCAGCACGATATTCTGAAAGCGCCCGGGATCGGCCCCGGGCGCCGGCGCCTGACGCCTGTCCGGCGGCAGCACATGCCAGGCGGTGTCGATGATCTTGATCTGGCGGCCCTGATGGTAGAGCAACCCGAGAAACCATGGGGCATGGCCCGGCATCGGGCTCACCCCGTCGGCGGGCCACGGCAACACGCCGTTGAGCCGCTGCAGGGAAACCGCGAGCGTGAGGCCGGCAACCTGAAAGCGCAGGCACGGGAAACGACTCCGGGCCCATTGGCGCGGTGCCGCCGCGGGCACCGGCGCGGGGCATTCCTCGAGCACGGACGGGTCCTGTGTCCGCACCGGCTCGCCCGCGCCGGCCTCCTGCTCTGCCGGCTTCTGCGCGCACTCGGCAGATTCGGGCGCCTCGGCGGGCACGCATAGCAGCGACTCGAGATAGGCGCCCAGCGCCAGTTGCTGGTCCAGCAGCACCAGCGGCCGCTCTTTGGTATCCGTGCTCATGTCGCTACCGCCTCCTGTGCCGGCGTCGGCTGCGCACTGAACAGTGACTCCAGGAGCTGGCTGTAGGCCAGCGCCCCGCGCGAGCGGGGCTGGTAGAGGGACAGGGGCGTACCGGACCTGCTCGCCTCGCGGAACTGGGTATCCACCGGAATCACGCCGGTCCAGACATCGCTGCCATAACGCTCGCGCACGGCACGCAGGCTATCCACCGATGCGCGCGTGCGCCGGTCGAACAGGGTGGGGACGATCGTGTATCGCACCTGGGTACGGCGTGCGCGCTGAATCATGTCCAGGGTATGCACCATCCGCTCCAGACCCTTGAGAGCGAGAAACTCCGTCTGCACCGGTATCAGCAAACGGTCGCAGGCGGCCAGCGCGTTGACCATCAGCACGCCAAGCATGGGTGGGCAGTCGATGAATGCGAACTCGAATCGCCCCTGCAGTTTCTGCAGGGTGCGCGACAGCACCAGTCCCATGCCCTCCTGAGTACCCAGTTGGCGATCCAGGGTCGCCAGCGCCGTGGACGCCGGCATGAAATACAGATGCTCCCAGGAGGTCGGCCGCAACAGTTCATCGTAAGCGCACTGGACACCGGCGGCCTGCGCCTCGAACAGGCTGTACACGCTGCTGCGGACGGTATCGGGATCCAGGCCGAAATAGGCGCTGAGTGAACCATGGGGATCCAGATCGACCAGCAGGGTCGGGTGGCCCTGAGCGGCAAGCAGACCGGCGAGAGTCACCGCCGTGGTGGTCTTGCCCACCCCGCCCTTCTGGTTGGCCACCGCCCACACGTTCATGGCGCGGCTCCGGGAGAAGCGGCGGCGCTGCCGCTCGCGGCCGGCATCGAACCCGTGTCGGACGCCCCAGAATGCCCCTGCGGGCCGGACGATACCGTCTTGTTCGCCGCAGCCCCTGTCAGGGCCCCATCCAGAACGGTGGGGTCACCCGACACTTGGAGATCCTGGGGATCCTTGCCGGCGTATACCACCAGCACCACCCGGCGATTCTTGCTGCGCCCGGCAGCGGTGGAATTGTCGGCCACCGGGTGGTATTGCCCGTAACCGACAGCCGCCATGCGTTGCGGGGCAACGCCCGCATCGGTAAACAGGTGCACCACGGTGGCCGCCCGGCCCGCCGACAGCTCCCAGTTGGAGGGAAACGCCACGGTATCGATCGGCACGTCGTCCGTGAACCCTTCCACATGGATGGGGTTGGGGAACGGCTCGAGAATCTTGGCGAGTTTCGCCAGCACCGGCCGGGCCGCCGGCGACAGCGTCGCGCTGCCGCTCGGGAACAGGATGCTGGTGTTGATCTCCACCTGCACCCAGGATTTGGCACTTCGGACTTTGATCAAGTCCTTGCTGATCAGGCCCGCCATGGCGTGTTCCACCCTGGCGGATATCTCTTTGACCGCGAGTTGTCCAGGCGACCCTGCGTGCTGACTAGCACCGGCCCGGCGGACCGCAGGGGCGCCGCTGCGCCCGTGAGTTTCCCCGTGGGCCTGAGCCAGTCCGTGCCGCCGCGTATCGCCCGCCCCGGTCTTCGGCCCCCGCTGGTGGACCGGCAGGGGCAGATTGAAGCTATGCACCATCTGCAGACGTCGATCGAGATTCGACTGCGGCTGAACGGGGCTGGTCAGCGGCTTGCCGATCTGGATGGGAGTGGGACTGCGGGGCGAGGCCCGGAAGGCAGCGACAAGGGAATTCGACAATACCCGGTATTTGCCCTCGTTGACCGAAGAGATCGAGTACATCACCACGAAGAACGCAAACAGCAGCGTGATGAAATCGGCGTACGAAACCAGCCAGCGTTCGTGGTTCTCGTGCTCCTCATGCTTTTTCTTGCGTGCCATAATCGCAAGTACCCCATGGACTGTCTTTGCGACCAGCCGCGCCCGAACTGGCAGCGCCGGTCACTGCAGATAGCTCTGCAGCTTGGTCTCGATGTTGCGCGGATTCTCCCCTTCGGCAATGGAGATCACCCCTTCCACGATCATTTCCCGAAACTGCGTCTGACGGTGGACGTGGCTCTTGATCTTGCTGGACATGGGCAGGAAAAACAGGTTGGCCATGCCGACGCCATAGATCGTTGCCACAAACGCCGTGGCGATGCCGCCGCCGAGCTTGCTCGGATCGGCCAGATTGTTCATCACGTGGATCAGGCCCATGACCGCACCGATAATGCCGATGGTCGGCGAGTAGCCGCCCATGCCCTCGAACACCTTCGCCGACTGGGTCGCCTCGTGTTCCTTGGCATCCATGTCCACTTCCAGAATGCCCCGTATGGTTTCCGGCTCGTTGCCGTCCACCAGCAGCTGCAGCCCCTTGCGCGCGAACAGGTCATCCTCGGTTTCCGCCATACTCTCCAGACCCAGCAAGCCCTCCTTGCGAGCGATGTTGCTCCAGTTGACGATCTTCTCGATGGCCTGCGCCGGTGCCAGCTTGGGAGGAATGAACACCCAGGCCGCCATTTTCAGCGCCCGGAAAAACGTGCTCATGGGCGTCTGTACCATGATGGCGCCGGTGGTGCCCCCGCCCACGATGATGAAAGCGGTCAACTGGATCAGCGATTCGAGATGACCGCCCTCGATGAAATTGCCACCGAGGATGGCCGCGAACGCCAACACCACACCGACCAGGCTGAGGACGTCCATGGCTTATACGCTCTTGGCGATGCTCGAACCTATATGGTCCAGCGGCAGCACCTGATCGGCCAGCCCTGCCTCCACGATTGCCATGGGCATTCCGTAAATGACGCAGCTGGCCTCGTCCTGGGCCCACACCGTCGACCCACCGAGCTTGAGCGCCCGCGCGCCCTCACGCCCATCGGCACCCATGCCGGTCATCACCACGGCCAGCACCTTGCCCGGAAAGAGTCTGGCCGCGGAGTCGAAGGCAAGGTCGACCGACGGCCGATAGTGCAGGCTCGGATCGCCGTCGCTGATCCGCACACGCACCTGGCCCGCCCGCTGTTCCAGCGTCAGCTGCCGTCCACCGGGTGCAAGGTACGCGGTACCGGGAAGCAGCGCTTCGCCGTCCTCGGCTTCCTTTACGGAAATCGCACACTGCTGGTTCAGGCGCGCGGCAAACGCCGGGGTGAAACTGGCGGGCATGTGCTGCGCCAGCACGACCGGCACGTGCAGGTCCGCCGGCAGGTGCGCGAGAACCTGCTGCAGCGCCACCGGCCCGCCGGTGGAACTGCCTATGACCACCAGTCGGTAGTCCTGACGTCGGTGGATGGTCGGCGGTGGCGGCGCGGCAGGTCTGGCGCCCGCCGGATAGGCCAATCGCGCACGCGGCAGTCCGCGAGCGCCGATCTGGCGCACACGGGTGCGCAGCAGGTGCTTGGCCTGCTCGCGGTCCTTGGAAATATCGTCGAAGCGCTTGGGCAGAAAATCGACCGCGCCGGCTTCCAGGGCGTCCAGGGTGGCCTTCGCGCCCTCCTGGGTGAGCGAGGAGAACATCAATACCGGCGTCGGATGGGTCGCCATGATGCGCCGCAGCGCGGTAATCCCGTCCATGACCGGCATTTCGATGTCCATGGTGACCACATCGGGATGCAGCTCGGCGGTCTTCATCACCGCCTCCCGGCCATTGGCGGCCGTGCCGACGACCTCAATGCGGGGCTCGGCCGCAAGGATCTCGACGATGCGCCGCCGGAAGAAGCCCGAGTCGTCGACTACCAGCACCCTTACTGCCATACCCATACCTTGATCTGCCTGTGTTGCTGGAACCGGGAATTGGCGGCCCTTCGCACGACCTATATGCGCCGCGCGTATTTCTTCATCAGGCTCGGAACGTCCAGAATGAGCGCGATGTTGCCGTCGCCGGTAATGGTCGCGCCAGCGAAGCCGGCCAGTCCGTGCAGCAACGACCCAAGGGGTTTGATGACCACTTCTTCCTGGCCGATGAGCTGATCAACCACGAATCCCACCCGTTGGTTTCCCGCGTGCACCACAACCACGTGGCCGATATCGGTCGAAGACGACTGATTGTCGGACACCAGCCAGCTGCGCAGATAGAACAAGGGCAGCGCCTTGTCGCGCACAATCACCACCAGGCGTCCATCCACCACGTTTGTCCTGGAGGCGTCGAGATTGAAGATCTCGCTCACGCTCGCCAGTGGCAGCGCGAAGGTCTGGCGGCCGAGCACAACCATGAGCGTCGGCATGATCGCCAGCGTAAGCGGCACGCGGATGCTGATGCACGTTCCCTTTCCCAGACCTGACTGGATGTCCACGGTGCCGTTGAGCTGCGCAATACGGGTCTTGACCACGTCCATGCCCACACCACGCCCGGAAAGGTCCGATATCTCCGACTTGGTGGAAAAACCGGGCATAAAGATCAGGTTCCAGCACTCGCGATCATCGAGCCGGGCCGCACTTTCCTGATCCATCAGCCCCTTTTCCACCGCCTTTTGCCGCAGAGCCTCCGGGTCCATGCCCTTGCCGTCGTCGTGGATGGACAGCAGGATATGGTCGCCTTCCTGCTCGGCGGACAGCACCACGGTACCCACTCGGGGTTTTCCCGCCGCCTCGCGTTCCTCGGGGCCTTCCAGGCCGTGGTCCACAGCGTTTCGCACCAGATGCACCAGCGGATCTGCAAGCGCCTCGACCAGATTCTTGTCGAGATCGGTCTCCTCGCCCTGCATCTCCAGCACCACTTCCTTCTGCAGGCTGCGGGCGATGTCTCTCACCACTCGCGGAAAACGTCCGAAGACCTTCTTGATCGGCTGCATGCGCGTCTTCATGACCGCCGCCTGCAGGTCCGCCGTGACCACGTCCAGGTTCGCTACCGCCTTGCCGATCTCCTCATCGGCTCTGCTCGCCTTCAAGGTGGCCAGCCGATTGCGCGCCAAGACCAGTTCCCCGACCAGATTCATGATGTCGTCGAGGCGCTTGGTGTCCACGCGCACGGAAGCTTCTGCCTGCGGCTGGGACTGCCTCGCCGGTGCCGCCGACTTGGGAGCCGCCGCCGCTGGCGCCGGTTCACCGCCAGCCGGCGGCGCCGGCTGCTGGGGCTGAGGGCTCGCCGCCTTCCCCTGGAGTTGATCGAGCAGCGCCTCGAATTCGTCGTCGGTGATGGTGTCGTCGCCACCAGCCGCGGGCGAAGCCTCCACGGGCGGCGCATCAGACGCCGACGGCTCCTGCTCCGCGGAAACCGGTCCTGCGGGGGCCGCGCCCTGCCCGTGCAGCTGGTCGAGCAGCGCTTCGAATTCGTCGTCGGAAATATCATCGCTGCCGCCGGCGGCGGCCTGTGCCTGCTCGTCTGCCGCGGGAGCCGTTTCCCCGCCGGGCTGTGCAGCGTCCAGCAACGCCTCGAATTCGGCATCCGTGATGTCGCCTTCGGCCGAGTCCCCTGCGCCGTTTTCCACCTCGGCCTCGGCGGCCGCTGCGGGTGCCGCCGGCTGCACCGCGGCGGCGGCCTGCGGACGAGCCAGTGCCTCCAGCTGTGCCAGCAGCTCCGGATCGGCAGGCGTCGGTTCCTCCCCGGCCTGCACCTGGGAAAACATCACGTTGACGTCGTCGAGCACTTTCAGGACGGTGTCCATCAACACCGCATCGGTCTGACGTTCACCCTGGCGCAGAACGTTGAACACGTCCTCCGCCCGATGGCATACCGCTACCAGGGCGTCCAGGCCGAGGAAGCCGGCACCGCCCTTTACGGTATGGAAACCACGGAACACGGCGTTGAGCAAATCGGCATCCTGGGGCCGCTGCTCAAGCTCCACCAACTGCTCGTTGAGCTGCTCGAGGATCTCGCCGGCCTCGACCAGAAAGTCCTGGAGAATTTCGTCGTCAGCGTCGATCGCCATCGGCGTCTCCCTAGAAACCGAGGCTCGACAGGATGTCGTCGACGTCGTCCTGTCCGGAAACGACCTCGGCCACGTTGTCCACACCCGGTACGGTTGGCCCTTGGCAGCCCCTGTCGTCCTGCATGACAGACACGCCGTCGGCGCCCTTCATGCGGGCTCCCGAAATGCGTACCAGGGACACCAGGTTTTCTTCCACTTCCTTGACCAGCGCAATCACCTTGCGGATGATCTGGCCGGTCAGGTCCTGGAAATCCTGGGCCATCAACACATCCGACAGATGCTGACTGAGGCGGGCGGCGCGATCTGAGGTCTGGCTGAAGAAGTCGTCCAATGTACTGCTGAGCTCGCGGAACTCTTCGATGCTCATATCCCTGCGACGAAACCGATGCCACTGGGCCAGCAGGTCGTCAGCGTCGCGCTTGAGCTCATCGGAAACGGGAAGCGCTTCCTCCACAACGCTCAATGTGCGATGCGCTGCCTGTTCGGTCATGGTGATGACGTAGCTCAGCCGTTCCTGGGCGTCCGGAATGTCGGTCTGCGCCAGCGCGGACACGCGCGAGTCCACATGGAAACTGTTCAGGGCCTCATGCAGGTCACGGGTCAGTTTGCCGAGTTCCTGAAACAGACCGTCATCACGGGAGCGGGTGAGGCGATCGAGCAAGCTGCTGGCTCCCGCTTCGTTGCCAGCCTCCAACTCCGTCACCAATTGGCGGGCCTGGGCGATACAATCGTCTCTTGTCAGCCAGTTATCGTCCATCTGCCCTCCTAGCTTTGGGCCGCCGCGAGCCGTTCGAATATCTTGTCGATCTTCTCTTTCAGAGTGACCGCCGTGAACGGTTTGACGACGTAGCCGTTCACGCCGGCCTGCGCGGCTTCCACGATCTGATCCTTTTTCGCTTCGGCAGTCACCATGAGCACCGGCAGACTGGAGAGCTTGGCGTCGGCGCGCACGGCTTTGAGCAGGTCGATGCCCGTCATCCCGGGCATGTTCCAGTCCGTGATGAGAAAATCGAAGTTACCGGACTGCAGGACCGGCAGCGCGCTGTTACCGTCGTCCGCCTCCTGGGTGTTATTGAAACCCAGATCCCGCAGCAGGTTCTTGATGATCCGACGCATCGTGGAGAAGTCGTCCACGATGAGGATCTTCATGTTCTTGTCCAAAAGTACCTCCTAACTGACCTTGCGGGCATCCCGCTCCAGCACGTGACGCCCTACCCAGGCGTGGCCCTACTCTTCGATCTCGGACACCCATTCGCCCATGCGGGCGCGCAATCGGATCAGCGCCTGCCCGTGGATCTGGCAGACCCGCGACTCGCTGACACCCAGCACTTCACCGATTTCGCGCAGGTTCAACTCTTCGTCGTAGTACAGAGCCATGACCAGCCGCTCCCGTTCGGGCAGCCCGGCTATCCCCTCGGCAAGGGCGTTGCGAAAGGCGTCGTGCTGCAGATTCTCCAGCGGTTCGTTGCTCTGGCCCATGGTCGCAGCATCCGGCTCGTCGCCGGCCGAAGCTGGATCGTCGAAGCTGAACACCCGGCAGCCGCTGGCATCCTGGAGAATGCGGTGGTATTCATGCAGTCCGATGCCAAGCACATCGGCCACTTCATTGTCCCGCGCATCCCGGCCGTGCTCGTTCTCGATCTGCCGCACCGCCTCCGCTACCTGGCGCGCCTTGCGGTGCACCGAGCGCGGCGTCCAATCGGTGCGGCGGATCTCGTCGAGCATCGCCCCGCGGATGCGGATGCCGGCGTAGGTCTCGAAACTGGCACCCTGAGAGGCATCGTAGTTACGCGCCGCCTCCAGCAGTCCGATCATGCCCGCCTGGATGAGGTCATCGGACTGCACACTGGGAGGCAGTCGACTCATCAGATGGAAGGCGATCCGTTTGACCAGCGCCGCATGGCGGTGCACCAAATCATCGTAGTCCCGTTCTTGAGTAGCGGCGTACATTGCAACCCCATTCATCGCAGCATCTCCATCTCGCCACAACTGGACTGGATGAGCCGCTCGACGAAGAATTCCAGATGGCCGCCCGCACCTGTGGGTACGGGCCATCTATCGGCCTTCTGGGCCAGATTCTTGAATGCCATGGCCGCGCGGCTGCGCGGATAGGCGTCCACGACGGCCCGCTGCTTCTGCACCGCCTTGCGCAGGTACTCGTCGTGGGGGACCGTACCCAGATATTCCAGGGTTACATCCAGGTAGCGGTCGGTGACCCGGGATATCTTGTTGAACAAGTCCCGGCCCTCCTGGGCACTGCGGGTCATGTTGGCCAACACCCGGAAGCGCTCCAGGCCATACTCGCGGCTCAACAGCTTGATCAGCGCATAAGCATCGGTGATGGAAGCCGGCTCATCGCAGACAACCACAACGACCTCCTGCGAGGCGCGACTGAAGCTGGTGACGCTGTCGGATATCCCGGCAGCCGTGTCCACCACCAGCACGTCCAGGTCGTAGCTCAACTCGCTGAATGCTCGGATCACACCGGCGTGCTCCGCCGGGCTGAGCTCCGCCATATGCTTGGTGCCCGAGGTGGCCGGCACGATTTTCAGGCCCGACGGGCCCTCCACGATGACTTCCTCCAGAGTCCGTTCGCCCTTTATCACGTGGGACAAGTCGTAGGCAGGATGGAGGCCCAACAGCACATCGACGTTGGCGAGCCCCAGGTCCGCATCCATGAGCATCACCTCGCGTCCGCTGTCGGCCAGCGCGACGGAGAGATTCACCGAGACATTTGTCTTGCCGACCCCGCCCTTGCCGCTGGTTACGGCGATCACGCGGACCGGCCGCGGTTGGGCCATGCGGCGCAATCCCGCCGCCTGATCGAACTTCATTTCAGCCATGAGCATTCGCCGCCATTCCTCCAAACTGCTCGGGCAAGGCCTGGGTCTCGGCCCTCCGCTCCTCTTGCATCAATGTCACGGCACGGCTCACCAGGTTGTGGCTGCGCGCCGGGTGCATGTCTTCCGGCACACGCTGCCCGTCGCCGACGTAGCCCAAAGGCAGGTCATGCCGCACGATAACCGACAGGGCGCCGCCGAGACTGGCGGCTTCGTCCATCTTGGTCAGAATGCATCCATCCAGGGCACCGGCCCGGAATGCCCGCACCGACTCGTCGAGCACCGACTGCTGAGTGGTGGCCGACATGACCAGGTAGGTGCGTATCGGACTGCCCGTCCCCGCCAGCGTGGCGAACTGCTCGCTGAGACGTACGTCCCGTTGACTCATGCCGGCGGTATCGATCAGTACCAACTGCTTGTCGAGCAGACTACGCAGGGCCGCCTGCAGTTCGCCGGCGTCGGCTGCCACCTGCACCGGCACCCCGAGAATGCGTCCGTAGGTCAACAGCTGCTCATGGGCGCCGATGCGGTAGCTGTCGGTGGTGACCAGGGCCACATTGCGCTGACCGTGGCGCAGGGCGTAGCGCGCAGCGAGCTTGGCCACGGTGGTGGTCTTGCCCACGCCGGTAGGCCCCACCAGGGCCACCACCCCACCGTGCGTCAAAATATCGTCGTCCGTCACCGGGACCCGGTGAGCGAGCAGGGCCAGGGCATGGCGCCACGCCTGGGCCTCGTCCGCCGTCGGGTCGGTACCGTCGACCAGGCTCTGGCACAGTTCGGGCTGGAGCCCGAGATGCGACAAGCGGCGCAGCAGGCCTGCCTGTACCGGATGGCGCCGCTCGGTGTCGTTCCACGCCAGCTGGGCGACCTGCTGCTCGAGCATGTCACGGAGCTGCTTGAGCTCCTGCTGCATGGCCACCAGCGCCGGATCCTGAGACCAGTAGATACCGGATTTGCCAGGGGTGGGGGCATCGTGGTCCCGGCGCTCGGCATGGGTCGAACCGGACAGATCGGACGGCGCCTCGACCCCGGCCGGGGATGGCGTGGACGCTGCACCGGGCAGCGGGGTGCCGGGCCCGGTCCGCGCCGTCGCTGCAGCCCGTTCCACCAGGGCTTCGTCGTAGTCGATGGCTGAAATGATTTCCACGCCGCCGTTGACCTTGCGGTTGGAAAGGATGACGGCGTCCGGGCCCTGCTCTTCACGCACCATGCGGATCGCCTGGCGCATGTCGGGTGCGAAATATCGCTTAATCTTCATGAAATCATCCTCAACTCAACCGCACAGCCGTCAGGCTCCCACCGCCTCCGGAGCGCCCAGCCCGGTCGTCATGCGCCCCACCGTACTGACGACCTTGATCTGTTTGTTGTCCGGGACCTCGTTGTACGCGAGCACGTGCAGGTTCGGGATGCTGTGGCGGACCAACCTCGCCAGCCAGGCCCGGACCCCCGGGGAAACCAGCAGCACGGCAGGCTGTCCGATCGCCTCCTGACGCTGGGCGCTCTCGGCCAGCGCACTGTGCATCCGGTCTGCGAGCCCCGGCTCGAAGCCGGCACTGCCGTCCGCGGTGCTCTGAACCGACTGCTGCAATATCTGTTCCAGTGATGGCTCCAGCGTAATTACCGGGAGGTCAGGCGCCATGCCATTGATATGCTGTACAATTGATCGACCAAGCGCCGCCCGCACCGCCGCAGTGAGGACGCCGGCGTCTTGACTGTGAGGGGCGTACTCCGCCAGCGTTTCGGCAATGGTTCGCATATCCCGCACGGGGATCTGCTCTTCCAGCAGGTTCTGCAGCACCTTCAGCAAGCCGCCCAGGGAAAGCGCCTTGGGCACCAGGTCCTCCACCAGCTTGGGGGCCGACTTGGCGAGCATGTCCAGCAGCTGCTGTACCTCCTCGTGACCCAGCAGCTCGTGGGCATGCTGCTGCAATAGCTGACTGAGGTGGGTAGCGACGACGGTACTGGCGTCGACCACGGTGTAGCCCATGGCCTGGGCGTCGTCGCGCTGGGCCGGATCGACCCACACCGCCTCCATGCCGAAGGCAGGATCCTTGGTGGAAATACCCTGCAGCGTGCCGAATACCTGGCCGGGGTTGATGGCCAGCTCGTGCTCGGGATGGACTTCCGCTTCGCCCACCGGGACACCCATCAGCGTGATGCGATAGGCGTTGGGCGCCAGGTCCAGGTTGTCCCGGATGTGCACCGACTGCACCAGAAAGCCCAGCTCCTGGGAAAGCTTCTTGCGCACCCCCTTTATCCGGGCCATGAGCGGCCCGCCCTGATTGCGGTCCACCAGCGGAATCAGCCGGTAGCCAACCTCGAGCCCGATGATGTCCACCGGCGCCACATCGTCCCAACTCAGTTCCTGGTGTTCGGAACTGGCCGGCTCGGAGGCGCTCACCACTTCCGGCTGCTCGGCTTCGGCGTTCTGGCGCATGCGCAGCCAGTAGGCCCCGCCTCCCAGCAGCCCCGCCAACAGTATGAACGGCAGATTCGGCATGCCGGGCACCAACCCCAGGATCCCGATAATGCCGGCCGCAACGCCCAACGCCCGGGGATTGCCCAGCAGTTGCGTACTGATCTGCTCGGACATGTTCTGTGAGCTGGAAACCCGCGTGACAATCACCGCGGTCGCGGTCGACAGCAGCAGCGACGGAATCTGGGCCACCAGGCCGTCACCGATGGTCAGCAGCGTGTAGTTGTGGAGCGCGGCGTTCAGTGGCATGCCGTGTTGCGCCATCCCGATAGCCAGGCCGCCGATGATGTTGATGAACAAAATCAGAATGCCGGCTATGGCATCGCCGCGCACAAACTTGCTGGCACCGTCCATGGCGCCGTAGAAGTCCGCCTCCTGGCCGACTTCCTCACGACGATTTCGCGCCTCGTCCGCAGTAATCAGCCCGGCGTTGAGGTCGGCGTCGATCGCCATCTGCTTGCCAGGCATGGCATCCAGAGTGAACCGGGCGGTCACCTCCGATACGCGCCCTGCGCCTTTGGTGACCACCACAAAATTGATAATGACCAGGATGGAGAACACCACCAGGCCCACGGCGTAGTTGCCGCCGATGACGAATTCGCCGAACGCCTCGATGACATGGCCCGCGGCCGCCGTTCCGCTATGCCCATGCAGCAGCACCACGCGCGTCGAGGCGATGTTCAGAGCCAGGCGTAGCAGAGTGGCCATCAGCAGAACGGTGGGGAATGCGCCGAAGTCCAGAGGCCGAAGCGCATAAATACTGACCAGCATGACCACCAGCGACAGCGATATGTTGAAGGTGAACAGCATGTCCAGCGCAAATGGCGGCAGCGGGATAACCATCATCGCCATTATGACCACCAGCAGCAGTGGCGCCCCAAGACCGCTGCGCGACAGGCTGCGCAGGTTCTCCAGCAATGAAGTACTGTTCATGAGTGACGCCCCTTGTATCTGTCGCTATTGCCCGGCCGGCTTGTGCGGGCCACCCCGTCCCTTCTCGTACTCGTCCGGAACCGGCAGGTCCGAGGGAGGCGTCGGCACTGCGCCGCCATGCTCCTGAACCGCTTTGAGCTGATAGACGTAGGCAAGAACCTGGGCCACCGCGAGATACAGTCCCGCGGGGATTTCCTGATTGAGCTCGGTGCTGTGGTACAGCGCCCGCGCCAGCGGCGGCGCGGACATGATGACCACGTCGTTGGCGGCGGCCACCTTCCGGATCTGCGCCGCGATGAGATCGGCGCCTTTGGCGACCAGCAGCGGCGCACCCATGCGGCCCGCGTCGTAGCGCAAAGCTACCGCATAGTGCGTCGGGTTGGTCACGACCACATCCGCCTTGGGCACCTCGGACATCATTCGTGCCTGCGCGAATTCGCGCTGCTTTGCCCGAATGCGCTGCTTGACCTCGGGCTTGCCCTCTGTCTCCTTGTACTCATCCTTGATTTCCTGCTTGGTCATCTTCATCTGGCGCGCATGATCCCAGAGCTGAAATGGCACATCAGCCGCCGCGATCAGGATCAGCGGCAGACTCACTCCCAGAAATCCCCAACCCAGCAGATGGGCTGCATGCGCGATCGCCGCTTTTGGCGTCTCGGCACCCAGTCCCAGGAATTGATCGGACAGGTGCCACAGCAGTCCTATGGCGACCGCCGTCAGAAACAGGAACTTGACCAGTGCCTTTACGAGTTCCACCACACCCCGCACCGACACCAGCCGCTTGATTCCCTTCACCGGGTTGAGTTTGTCCAGATCGAACGCCAGCGCTTCGGCGCTGAACGTCCAGCCGCCCAGTGCCACGGAAGCCGCGATTGCCGCCACCGCGGTGACCAGCAGGAGCGGCGCCATCAGTGCCAGCGCATTCATCAGCGTGTGCTTCAGCAGCAGCACCGGAGCGGTCTGGTCGAAGATCTCGCTGCGATCCAGAGTCAGACCGGAGCGCATCAGGTCCATAAGGCGCTCTGCCATTGCCGGTCCTGTGACCAGCAGCATACCCGCCGAAACCAGCGTGACTGCCGCCGAATTGAGTTCCTTCGAACGGGCAATCTGGCCCTTCTTACGCGCCTCCTCAAGGCGCTTGCCGGTAGCCTGTTCACTTCGTTCCTGCCCGTCTTCGTTCTCCGCCATGTCAGCCGCCCGCCGTTCCGAAGGAACTCATCAGAGCAAAGCCGCTGGCCAGCATATGATTCAGCTGTGGCGCCAGGTTCGGAAGCGTCACCAGTATGATCACAAACCCCAGCAGCATGGTGATGGGAAAACCCACGCCGAAGATATTCATCTGAGGTGCCGCACGGGTAATCACGCCAAACGCCACATTGACCATGAGCAGGGCACTGACCGCCGGCAGACCGATAAGCACTGCACCGCCGAACATCTGCCCGGTCCAGGCCACCAGGCGCCACATATCGACGCGAGTGATTCCGTCAATGCCGATCGGCATGGTGTGGAAACTGTTCACCAGTACGGCGATCAACGCCAGGTGACCGTTCATCACCAGAAACAGCAGAGTCGCAATGGTGACGTAGTACTGACTGAGGACAGGCACTTGAACGCCGTTTTGCGGATCGATCATGGATGCGAATCCCAGACCCATGCTGACCGCCACGAACTGGCCGCCGACGACAAGCGCCGAAAACACCAGTTGCAGGGCGAAACCCATGGCCGCGCCGATCAGGATCTGCTGCACGGTCACGGCGACGCCGGCCGCCGACAGGGGATCGGGAGCGGCGACCGGCGCGAGGCCGGGCACTACCACCACAGTGATCGCAAGGCCCAGGACCAGACGAACCCGCATGGGAACCAGGCGCCCGCCGAAGATCGGCGCCACCAGGAACATGGTGGTGATGCGCGTCAGCGGCCAGACGAAAGCCCCAACCCAGGAGTTGATCTGTGCACTGGTAAATGTGACGGTTTCGTGCACGATACGATCTTCAGCCGACCATTGCCGGGATGCTGTGGAAAAGGTGCACGGTGAATCCGATCAGCATGCGCAGCATCCAGTGACCGGCGAACAGCAGCACGGCCGCCACCGCCGCCAGCTTGGGGATGAACGTCAGTGTCATCTCGTTGATCTGGGTCGCAGCCTGGAACATGCCCACCAGCAGCCCCACGATGAGCCCCGCGATCAGCAGCGGCGCCGACAGCATGACCGTGATCTCCATGGTCTGCTTGGCAATGGTCATTACCGTATCAGGAGTCATGACGGTCCCTCTGGGCCCAGTGATGTTGTATGACGGTCAACTGTAGAAACTGGATGCCAGCGTTCCCATCAGCAAAGACCAGCCGTTGATCAGCACGAACAACATGATCTTGAATGGCAGCGAGATGATCATGGGAGAGAGCATCATCATGCCCATGGACATGAGTAGACTGGCCACCACCAAGTCAATCACCAGGAAGGGGATAAGGATAAGGAACCCGATCTGGAAGGCCGTCTTCAGCTCGCTGGTCACGAAGGACGGCAACAGCAGCGAAAATGGCACCTGAGCCGGCGTTGTCATGTTGTCGGTATCGGTACCGGAGATGCCGGCAAACATCTCCAGATCGGACTTGCGGGTCTGCTTGAGCATGAAGCCGCGGAACGGACCCAGTGCCCGATGCAGCGCCTGGTCGGTGGATATCTGGTTGTGAAGGTAGGGCTGGATCGCCTGGTCGTTGACCTTGTTGAATACCGGCAGCATGACGAAGAAAGTCAGGAACAGCGACAGTCCGACCAGTATCTGGTTGGAGGGGGCCTGCCCGGTCCCCAGGGCCTGACGCAGTATGCCTAGCACAATGATGATGCGCGTAAACGAAGTCATCATCAGCAGGGCTGCCGGCAGCAGCGTCAGGGCGGTCATCAGGGCAAGGACCTGGATGCTGACCGTATAGGTCTGCCCGCCGTTCGCGGTCGGTTCCATCTTGAGAGCCGTCAGGCCCGGTGCTGCCAACACTGCCACGGGTGCCAGCAGACTTATCAGCAGGACAATCCAGCTAAGCCTCTTTGCGCTCATGAGGATGCCCTCTTGTCCAGCGCTGCACGCAGCTTTTGCGCAAACCGGCCGGCGCCCGCACCTTCGGAGTCCTCGGCAATCGGCTCCTGCATGACGTGCAGCGTCTGCACCCGCCCGGGAGCGACCCCGAGGAGCAGCTGTGTCTCCCCGACCTGGATCAGCACCACCCGTTCCCTGGCGCCCATGGAAAGCCCGCCCACGATCCTCATCGCTCCGCCGACACCGGACTGGAAACGGCCCACCCGGCGCATCAGCCAAGCCACCAGGGCGATGGCCGCCAGCACCGCCAGCAAACCCAGGGTGAGCTGCACCAGACTGCCCACGGCGAGAGGCTCTGCTGCGCTCTGATGGCCGGCCGCAGGCCCGGCGGGAATGGCAGCCCGAGCCGTCGAACCGTACCCGGTCAGCAACGCGAACAGCGCAAGCCCGGCGGGAATAGCGAAGAAGGATCGAATCCACGCGATACACCGTGTCGGGGCAGTGCGAGCTGAAGGCCGTGGGCTCATTTCAGCTTCTTCACTCGTTCCGCCGGACTGACCACATCGGTCAGCCGGATCCCGAACTTCTCGTTGACGACCACCACCTCGCCATGGGCCACCAGGGTGCCGTTCACGAGCACGTCCATGGGCTCGCCGGCGAGCCGGTCCAACTCCACCACGGACCCCTGGTTCAACTGCAGCAGGTTCCTGATGCTGATCTGCGTACGGCCGATTTCCATTGCGATGCTGACCGGAATGTCGAGGATCACGTCGAGGTTGCTATCCTCGTTTGCCGGACCCTGGCCGTCGTCCTGCAGATCCTGGAACTGGGCGGGCGACGGATCGGCTGGGACTTCGTCCGTGGCGATCGCTTCGGCCGCCGTCTGCTCGGCCATTGCTGCCGCCCAGTCGTCCGTTGCATCATCGGTGTTCGGGCTGTCAGTGGTGTCGGTGGTATCGTTCATGTTGAACTCCTGTCCAGAACGGCTCCGGCTAATGGGCCTTTATCTTGTGCTGCACCTTCAATGCGCGATTTCCGTGGGAGACGCCGAACTTGGCACGGAAAATCGGGACATCCTCGGCGCACAAGCTCACCGATTCGGGCAGGTCGATTGGGATCACATCGCCCGCCTTGAGCTGCATGAGCTCGCGCAGCGTGATGGTGGTCTCCGCCAGCGTACTGCGCACATTAACCGGCGCGTCCTTCATCTCTTCGCGGATCGCACCGAGCCAGCGCTCGTCGACTTCGCTGCGATCGCTCTGTACACCAGCGTCCAGAACGTCGCGAATGGGCTCGATCATGGAATACGGCAGAGTGACATGCAGATCGCCGCCACCTCCGTCCAATTCGATGTGAAAGGTGTTGACGACCACGACTTCGGTGGGGCTCACGATATTGGCGAAGTGCGGGTTGACCTCTGAATTGACGTATTCGAAATCCAACGGCATCACGGGATTCCAGGATTCCTTGAGGTCGCTGAAGGCCTGGCGAAGGATGATGTCGATGACACGCTGTTCGGTCGGGGTGAATTCCCGGCCCTCGATCTTTGCCGGAAAGCGGCCGTCGCCGCCGAAATAATTGTCCACCAGCGTAAAGACCAGCTTCGGATCGAACACAAACAGACCAGTTCCGCGCAGCGGCTTGACCTTCACCAGATTCAGACTGGTGGGAACGAACAGGCTATGGACGTACTCGGCGAACTTCAGCATTTGGACGCCGGCCACCGCGATTTCGCTGGAACGGCGCATCAAGTTGAACAGGCTGATGCGGAAATACCGCGCGAAGCGTTCGTTGATCATCTCCAGCGTGGGCATTCGCCCGCGCACGATACGATCCTGACTGGTGAAGTCATAACCGTGCGCTTCGCCGTCGTTCAGTCCTTCATCGGTTTCGGTTTCGACATCGCCGCTGCCGACGCCGTGCAGCAGGGCGTCGATTTCTTCCTGGGACAGGAGATCGTTCACGGACATGGCGGCTACTGCATCACGAAGCTGGTGAAGTAGGCGCCCTGCACGCCGGTGATGCCGGCCTGCTGCTTCAGCACCTTGCGTACGGTGTCCAGCACTTCGCCGCGCAGCTTGTCCTTGCCCGCACGGCTGCTGAGATCGGAGGGTTTCTCACTGCTGAGCAGCAGCACCAGCCCGTTGCGAATGGCCGGCATCTGCGCCTTGACGGCGTCCAGTACTTCCTGACGGTAGGCGCTGAGCTCAATGCCAACCTGCAGATAGCGGATGTCGCCGCTTCCGTTGAAATTGACCAGAAAGGGGGGATCCAGAGCGATGTATTTGACAGACCCGGCCGGTTTCTTGCTGGCGTGGGCCTCGGGCTGCTTCTTGGCGTTGGCTTTGGCCGATTCGGTGGCCGGGCGATCCGCCCCGCCGCCGGAAAGAGCGCCTGCAAAATACAGGGTGGCCAGCACGGTGCCGCTCAACACCAGCGACAGGGAAAGCCCTATGATCAGGTACTTCAACCAGGGGCGTGCCGCCTTGGGCACAGCGGCCCCCGCTTCGTCATCCAGATCCAGCTCTGCACCGTTCTCTGCCATGGTCCAACTTCCCGAATTCTGCGTCCACTCCCGGGAAAGCAAGACCTATGCCATTGGATAGGGCCTGAATCTTTCGTTAACTATCAATATATTGGAAATCATTTCCTGACGAGCGACAGACTTTTGACTGCCTCCGCAGGGCGATCAAGCCGAAAACTTGGCTTCAGGCGGGCGTGACCCAGGGGCCCTGGTTGAGCCAGGAGGTGAATCCGGGCGGGGGCAGCGGACGGCTGACGTGGAATCCCTGGACTTCGTCGCAGCCAAGGACCGCCAGCTGCGCCCAGGCCTCGCCATCCTCCACGCCTTCTGCCACCACCTTGAATCCGAGATTGTGGCCCAAGTCGATGATGGAACGGACGATGACAGCGTCGTTTTCATTGTGAGCCATATCCAACAGGAATGACTTGTCGATTTTCAGGGTATGGATCGGCAACCGCTTGAGGTAGGACAAAGAGGAGTAGCCGGTACCGAAGTCGTCGATGGCGATACCCACGCCCATGTCGCTGAGACGGGAAAGTATGGCGGCGCCGTACTCGAGGTCCGCCATCAGGGTTTCTTCGGTGATTTCGATCTCCAGACACTGGCCGTCCACACCTGCTTCTTTCAGGGCCCATTGGATCTTGTCCACCAAATGCGGACTCTGAAAGAAGCGCGCCGACACGTTCACGGCGATCGGCACCTGCAGTCCGGCCGCCCTCAGGGTCTTGCACTGGCGCAGCGCCGTGACCAGCACCCAATCGGTGATGGAGGTCATCAGCCCGATCTGTTCCGCGATGTGAAGAAATCGCTTGGGAGCCACCAGGCCTTCCTGGGGATGCTTCCAGCGCAGCAGCGCTTCCGCCCCGCAGATCTTCATGGTACGGATGTCAATTTTCGGCTGATAATGGAGCTCGAATTCATTGCGCTCCAGCGCATGACGCAGCTGGCCGGAAAACTGCAGCTGCTCCGCGGCGGGCATGTCGGTACCCGGCTCATAGAACAGATAGGGCGCCTCGCTGCGCTTAGCGCCGTACATGGCCGTGTCGGCGTGGCTTAGCAGACTCTCGGCGTCCTCGCCGTGGTCCGGGTAGACGGCGATGCCGATGGCGCCGGCCAGAAACAGTTCCTTGCCGTCGTGCCAGAACGGCGCCTTGAAACAGCCCAGGATCTTGCCCGCCACATGCTCCGCTGCGGTGCTCGCGGCACGCACTGCGGGCAACAGCACCGCGAACTCGTCTCCGCCCAACCGGGCCAGGGTGTCCGAATCACGCAGCACCGTGCGCAGGCGGCCGGCCACCTGGCGCAACAGCAGATCGCCCGCCGCATGGCCCAGGGTATCGTTGATGACCTTAAAATGATCCAGGTCCAGCAGCATCAGCACCACCTGACTGCCAGGGGCACGCCGGGCAGCCGCCAGCGCCACGTTCAGACGGTCGTACCACAGCGTCCGGTTGGCCAACTCGGTCAGGCCGTCAGTGGTAGCCATGTGCTCCAGCCGTGCGTAGGTTTCCCGGGCTTCGGTGACGTCCTGCATCAACCCGTCAACACGCACCACCCGGCGCCCGCTGCCTCGCGAGGGATAGAATTCCATCCGAAACCAACGGGGCTCCGATCCCTTGAGCTCGATCCGGCAATCCACAACGCACTGGCGCCCTTGAACGGCCTGTCCCCAAGCGTCGAGCACGCGGCGCTGATCGTCGGGGTGAACGTGGTCCATGCACGGAACAGGGGACTGCACACCGGACGGGCAGATGCGCTCCGTGGCCGGGCTGACATACAACAGCCGGTTACCGGGCACGGCCACCGACCAGAGTACCTGTGGAATGTTGGCAAGCAGGTCGGTTACCTGCAGCTGACTGGCGGCGATCTCGCTGCGCTGCTCGTCCAGACGGGCCAGCGCGTCGCCCCACTGGGACTGCAGCATGATGCCCATATCCCGGAAAACCAGCTTCGCCACTACCGCGGCGAGAGGCTGCCGGTCGTCCGATTCGATGGTGGCAGAATCCGTGATGAGTTTGTGGAGATGGTCCAGGTAGAGGCGATAGGCACCCAGGACCCACACCGATTCGATCGCCCGCTGGCGATGCAGCGTGCCGATATGCGCTATGCGGGCGGCATCTCCGTCGCTGACGCCACCAGAGAGGATCCCCAACAGATGCTCGAGCTGGCTGCGGACAAGATCGCCTATGTCGCCGCCGGAGCGCTCGTAATCGTAGAGTCGCTCGGCCGCACCGGGGTTGTCGAACAGGTAATTATAATAGAGCTCAGCGAAACCGGCGGCGGCTTGCGCAAGGCTGTCCTGGTAGCGGGCGAGCAGCTTCAGATCGTCGTCGCCGATCTGAAGAACGTAGTTGAACTCCTTGCTCTTTACCCGCGACTCGACCAGCTGCTGCTGCGGCTCCGCACCACCACCCTGCCCTCTGCAACTCTGTTTGCGTTTTCCAGGCATGTTATCGGCATTGTTGTTGTTATGGCTTCAGGCATGGGGGTACGCTACCACAGTTCGCGCCAAATCCCAACGACCGGGCGCCGGACAGACGCGGCGGCACCATCGGCACCTCCTGGGCCGCCTGCCGGGCTCCATAACAACAACTTACGCGAAGTAGTCAATGGCACCAAGGGCGACACGCGCCGCCGAGCGAAGCTTCTCGCTCACCGGCTCGTCAACCACCAGAGTCGACTCGCTCCCGGTCGCGCCGCCGCCACCGCCACCGCCGTGGCCATGATGGCCAAAGCCCGCTCCTCCTTGCTGGCCGTGCCCCCCGAAGGAATGCTGAGAGACATTGACGTTGGCCAGGTTCAGTCCGCTGCCGCCCAGCATTTCCCGAAGCCGGGGAATCGCCGCTTCCAGGTGCTCCCTGGTGAGGGCGTGCTGGGCACTGAAGGCGACGCTCGCCTGGTCGTTGTGCACGCTGATGCGCACGTCGATAGGACCCAGATGGGCAGGGGTGACCCGCAGTTCGGCGCCCTGAAGATGCTGTCCGATCATCCACTTGACCCGTTCACCCAGTGCCTGATCCCAGCCCGGCTGCTGCATGGGCAACTGGATATTCGCAGTCGGCAGTGCAGGCGTGCTCTGGCTCGGGGGCACGGACGGCTGCACCGGCGGAGCAATGGTGGGATTACCCCCCTGGCTCAGGGCCGCGGTCGCGTCAGGGCCGTGGGCCGGGCCGAGCGCATGGGGGGGGAGCCCATTGGCTGCCGAATGGGAGATCGCCTGCTGGACGGCCGCGAGCAGTTGGGGCGGCAGCGCAGGCTGCTTGGCCGAGGCATCCGCGCCGCTTCCGGCGGTGGGTGCCACCGCGGCATGCACCGCCTGAGCAACGGTGAGTCGGTGATCCCCGGCCGGTTGCCCGGCGGACTGCAGCAGCTTGACAAGGGCGGCGGGCAATTGCGGCTGAGCTCCGCCTTTGGCGTCCCCTTGCCGGGCACTACCAGGGGTGGCGGCACCGCTCCCGCCATCTTTCCCGGACGCCGCCAAGCCCAGTTCCCGAGCCAGCAACGCCAGCTCTTGGCTGGTCGACGAATCCTGGATCGAAGACTGGCTCGACAACTGGCCCAACGACTGGGCCGGCAGATGGGCCGAAGGTTGGCTCGCGCCCTGAACATGCGGCGACGCTTGCTGTCCACCGGCCTGAGCGGCAAGCAGACTCGCAAGCAGCGCGGCCAGCACCTGGTCCGGTGGCAAATCCTTGCCGCCGGACGCGGAATCCGATGACCGCCCGTGTTCCCCCCGCAGCTTGGCTTGAAGCTCGTGCACCAACTGGGCGATGGCCTGCGGAGAGCCCTTGGACAGGGGGCCGTTGAGCAACTGGGCGAACGCGCTGCCGCCCTGCCCATCGACCTGTTCGGCATTGCCACCGGCAGCTGCGCCGCTACTCTTGTTGACGCTGCCGGAAGCGGTACCTGCGGTCCCGCCAGTGGCGGATGAGGCGATCTGTACAGAGGGTAGCGGCTGGTCCGCCATGAAGACTCTCCCGATCCGTCTAGGGCTCCCCTAGACCGGAAGCAATTACTGTACCAAGAGGTCAGTCGTCTTCGGACGGCTTGCTTCGATTCCGCAAGGCGCGTTCGTCCATATCGTGCTGTTCACGCCGTTCCTCCGCCTTGCGTTCCACGCTTTGATAGCGTTCGGTCACCTTGTCCAGGGCCTGGGCGCGGGTGCGGGTCTCCAGCCAGCGCTGGCGGCTGCGCTCGCAATCGCCGCGCAACTTTTCCACCGCAGCCGACTGCTGACTGACCGCAACACCGAGCCGGTCCAGGAATACGCGGTATTCGTGCACCCGGCGCGCGTCCAGACCGGCGCCGCCGGCGGCACTGAAATCCCGAGAATACTGCTCGCGATAGCCTATCAGTTCCGTCAGTTTCGCCTCGTTTTCCGCAAGCGCACGCTGGGCGTCACCCAATGCGCGGGCCGCCTGGCGCTCACGGTCTTCGGCGACCCTGACCACAGGTTGCATGCGTTTGGAACGGGTCACGATAGGTCAGTCTCCGGGCTGTGACGGCGCCGCGCCGGCACCGATACCGCCGTCAACGATGGGCGGACTACTGTTCGACCAGATCCATCAACTGCTGCAGGCTGTCGCCATGAGACACTCGCTGTTCCATATTCTGCTGGAGAAAGTGCATCAGCTTGGGATGGAAGGCGACCGCCTCGTCGACCCGCGGATCGCTTCCGGGCTGGTAGGCGCCGACGCTGATCAGGTCCCTGTGCTGCTCATAGGTCGAATACAACTGCTTGAAGCGCCGGGCCGCCTTCAGGTGGGGCTGATCGGCGATTTCGGTCATCGCACGGCTGATGGAGGCCTCGATGTCTATGGCCGGGTAGTGACCGGCCTCGCCCAGCCGCCGCGACAGCACGATATGGCCGTCGAGAATCGCCCGCGCGGCGTCGGCGATCGGATCGTTCTGGTCGTCACCTTCGGCAAGTACCGTGTAGAACGCGGTGATCGACCCGCCGCCCACGTCCCCGTTGCCGGCACGCTCGACCAGTTGCGGCAATTTGGCGAACACCGACGGCGGGTAGCCCTTGGTGGCGGGCGGCTCCCCTATGGCCAGCGCAATCTCGCGCTGCGCCTGGGCGAACCGGGTCAACGAATCCATCAGCAGCAGGACCTGCTGCCCCTGATCGCGGAAATACTCGGCAATCGTGGTGGCCAGCATGGCGCCGTGCAGGCGCATCAGCGGCGAATTGTCGGCCGGCGTGGCTACCACCACCGAGCGCGCCCGTCCCTGCTCCCCAAGAATGTTCTCGACGAACTCCTTCACTTCGCGTCCGCGTTCGCCGATCAGTCCGACCACGATCACGTCCGCATTGGTATATCGGGTCATCATGCCAAGCAGCACGCTCTTGCCGACGCCACTGCCGGCGAACAGGCCCATGCGTTGACCGCGCCCGACCGTCAACAGCGCGTTGATGGCCCGCACGCCCACGTCCAGCGGCTCGCGGATGGGACGCCGCGCCAAGGGATTGATGGTCTGACCGTTCAACGGACGGCGGGCCTCGGCCAGCAGCGGCCCGGCTCCATCCAGCGGCTTGCCCGCACCGTCCAGCACCCGGCCCAGCAGGTTCCTGCCCACCGGTGCTTCACAACTGCGCCGCGCGGGGACCACGCGCGCATCCGGAACCAGGCCGCGAATGTCTCCAGTGGGCATCAAATACAGACGGTCACCGGCGAATCCCACCGCTTCGGCTTCCACCTCGCTGCCGTTGGGGCCCGTGATCATGCAGCGCCCGCCGATCGGCACCTGGCAGCCCACCGCCTCCAGGGTCAGCCCCACCATCCGCGTGAGTTTGCCTTCCACCGCCAACGGTACAGGCTGCTCGGCGCGACGCTGGTAGGCCCGCAGCCGTTCCAGCCAGATATCCTTGCGCTGCGCAGCAGGAAGATCGGCGTTGGCGCCGGTCATGGCTGAACCGTCCGCATGGGTGCGCCACATCGGTGTGGATTCATCACGGTTGATCGTCTTCGTCGCGCTCGCCGCCCATGACCGCGGTGATGGCGGCCTGCATACGGGCCTCGACGGTGGCGTCTATCTGGGAGGTGTCGGTGGAAATGCGGCAACCACCGCGGGTCACCACCGGATCTTCGACGACCTGCCAACCCTGTTCGGGCTCGCCGATGGCAAGTGCCTCGCGCACCAGCGCCGCATCGTCCGGATGCAGGTGAATGCGCACTTTGCGCACGGCAAGCGGCAACACTGCGATGGCTTCGCGCACCGCGGCCACTACCTGGCCGGGATCGGTCTTGATCTCCCGGCGAATCAGCTGGCGCGCGACGGCCAGGGAAAGCGCCACGAGCTGCTGCTCCACCTGCTGGTCGAGTTCCTCCAGAGGCGCGGCCAGAGTTGCCATGAGCTGCTGCAGATGCTCCACCTGGGCGCGAATTTCTCGCTGCCCGTCGGCCAGCCCGTCCCCACGGCCCTGGGCGAAACCCTCATCGTAGGCCTGGCGCTGGATTTCTTCGATCTGCTCGGCGGTCAACAGGTTGGGGGGACGCACGGCGCTGCCTTGCACTGCCTGCCCGCCGCCTGCCGAGGCGCCCACGTCGGGCGGAGCCCAGGACTGACAGCTCGCCTGGTCGCCCGGGATCACGCGACTAGACATACTGCTCTGCGCCCTTGCCGCCCAGGACGATCTCTCCCGCTTCCGCCATGCGCCTGGCAATCGCGAGGATCTCCTTCTGCGCGCCTTCCACTTCGCTCAGACGCACGGGACCCTTGGCTTCCAGATCGTCGCGCAGCATTTCCGCAGCACGCTTGGACATGTTCTTGAACACCTTCTCCCGCAGCGCCTCGTCCGCACCTTTCAGGGCGATGATCAGGTTTTCGCTCGACACCTCCCGGAGCAGCGCCTGGATACCCCGATCGTCCACCTCGGCGAGGTTGTCGAAAACGAACATCAGTTCCTGGATGCTTTGACCCAGGTCCCCATCGACCTCCTTGAGGGCCTCGACGATTTCGCCTTCCAGTGCGCTGTCGACGAAGTTCAGGATATTGGCCGCGGCCTTCACTCCGCCGACGCTGGACGATTTGACGTTGTCCTTGCCGGAGAACTGCTTCTCCATGATCTCGTCGAGTTCCTGCAGTGCCGACGGCTGAATGCCGTCGAGCGTCGCGATGCGCAGCAGCACGTCGGCGCGCACCCGGGGAGACAGGTGACCGATGACGTCCGCCGCATGATCGCTGTCCAGATAGGACAGCACGATGGCCATGATCTGCGGATGCTCCAGACGAATGATTTCGGCAACCGCCCGGGCGTCCATCCACTTGAGAGCCTCCAGGCCCTTGGTGTTGTGGCCCAGCAGGATGCGGTCGATCAGACTGCCGGCCTTGTCCTCGCCGAGGGCATCGACCAGGACCTTGCGTACATACTCATCTGAGCCGACGCCCAGGCTGGTCTGGGTTTCCACCGTTTCCACGAATTCCTCGAGCACGGCGCTGACCTGGACGCGCGAGATGTTCGCCATGTTCGCCATGGCGGCGCCGACCTTCTGGACTTCCTTGGGTCCCATGTGCCGGAGCACCTCGGCCGCATCCTGCTCGCCGAGGCTCATCAGCAGGATCGCGGCCCGCTCGGTGCCGGAGAAATGTCCGCCCCCCGTGTCAGCCATCGGCGTTCACCCAGTTCTTGACCACCTGCGCGACGCGCTTGGGGTCCTGCTGCACCATGCCGCGAGCCGTAGTGACCTGCTGGTCGTAGCCGAGCTGGGGCGACGTCAGCTGGGGGTTCTGCTGGTGACCGATGCTGACCCGGTCCTCGGCCATGCCCGGCGGCAAACTGCCGGCGGCCGGCATCATATCGCCTCCCGCGGCGCCCTTCTCCGCCAGTGAGCGCAACACCGGGCGCAGCACACCCAGCACCAGCAGCAGCACACCGAGCCCCCCCGCCAACTGTTTCGCCAGCGTCCACACCCACGGCTGCTTCCACACCGGTGTGGGCGGAGCAGGAGGCATCGGCGCGGGGGTCTGGAACGGCGCGTTGATGACACTCACCCGATCGCCACGCTGCCCGTTGAAGCCGACCACCTCCTTGACCAGCGACGTGAAGCGGGCCAGCTCGGCGTCGGACCAGGGCTTGTGCTGGACCTGCCCATTGGCATCGGTCACCTGGTGGTCGTTGACTACCACGGCGACTGACAGCCGGCGCACGGTTCCCGTAGGCAGCCGGATGTGGCTGATGGTCTTGTCCAGCTCGTAGTTGCGAGTGGTCTCTTTGCTGGAGTTGACCGGGCCTTGGGTGACCGTGCCGGCGGAAGCGGGCGAGGCACCCTGCTTGGCATTGGCGGCTCCGTTGGCGTTGACCGTGGCATTTGCTGGCGCCGTTCCCGCCGCGGGCGGTTGATTCGACAGGGCGCCCGGAATGCCGTCAGCCCCTGAGGCTCCCACGGTGCGATGCTCCGTGGTCTGCTCGCTGCGCAGCGCGGGCATGTCCGGGTTGTAGGTTTCCTGGGTCTTCTCGACGACCGTGAAATTCAGGTCTGCATTGACCTGGGCCTTGACGTCTCCTGCCCCGACCAGCGGGCTCAGCAGGTCCACGATGCGTTTGGCGTAGTCCTGTTCGATGCGCTGGGTATAGTTGAACTGATTGCCGGACAGCGCCATGTCCTGGCTCGATCCCTGACTGGTCAGCAGGTGCCCGGCTTCGTCGACCACGGTTACGTGGTCCGGACTGAGCCCCGGTACGCTCGCCGCCACCAGGTGAACGACCGCGGCAACCTGGCTGCGGTCCAGGCTGCGTCCGGCATACAGGCTGACCATCACCGACGCGGTCGGCTGATGCTGCTTGCGCATGAACACCGAACGTTTGGGAAGCGCCAGATGCACCCTGGCGCTGTTCACGCTGTCCATACTGGCGATCGTTTGCGCCAACTCTCCTTCCAGGGCGTGCTGGTAGCGCGCCGTTTCCATGAACTGGCTGGTACCGAATCCTTCGTTCTTCTCCAGCAGCCTGAAGCCGCTGTCGGAGCCTTTGGGCAATCCCTGCGTCGCAAGCTTCATGCGCGCGTCGTAGACCTTGCCCGCCGGCACCAGGATGGCGCCGCTGTTGGGGTCCACCTTGTACGGGATATTCGCCTTGCTGAGAGCATCCAATACCTGGGCGCTGTCGCGATCCGACAGATTGCCGTACAGCATGCTGTAATTGGGGGATTGGGACCAGAGCACAACCGCCACGCCCAACGCCACGCTGGCGGCCAGACCGATCATCAGACCAATCTGGCGCAGAGCCGGTAGACGGCTGAAGCCCTGCATCGTTTCCGCTTTCACGAGCGCCATGGGCTCAGCCGCCTGTGCGCTGCGGCGGCGGGCCGCAGAGTACGCCGGTTGCGCCTATGCATCGGCAATCGACATTCACCTTCCGAGCGGACGTCTCTCGATGCGGATATTCAGACAATGCGCCGGTACCCATCTTTGCCTCCTAAGCGGTCCATCCACAAGCCATCAGTGCACCCACGAGGGTACCGGTCAGGCCTGCATGTTCATCACTTCCTGATAGGCCGCCACCAGTTTGTTGCGAACCTGGGTCATGGCCTCGAAGGACAGGCCGGCCTTCTGGACCGCGACCATCACGTCAGACAGGTTGGTCTGGGGATCGCCCTTGACGAAGGCGTCGGTGAGCTTGCCGGCCTGCTGCTGCGTTTCGTTCACGGCATTGACAGACTGCTTGAGCATGCTGGCAAAGTCGGCCCCGGGGGCGGCATCCGGGCCGGACGGAGGCGGCGCGCCCTGGCTGGCTGCCGCCATGGCGCGCATCTGGGCGAGGATCTGATTGACGTCTATGTTGCTCATGATGCTACCTCGTGAATACGACCGCTTTCAGGCTCAATCGCACGTAATGCAGATTTCGGGCCAATTCAACCTGGAACCGCGATGCCCGCGTCCCGCATGCGCGCCAGCTTGTAGCGCAGGGTGCGGGGGCTGATGCCGAGCTGTTCCGCCGCCTGCTTGCGACTGCCGTTGCCGGCCTGCAGGGCATCGAGGATCAGCTGGCACTCGCGGTTCTTCAGGTCGGTTCCCAGACAATCGCCGCCGGGACCGGCAGCGGGGGCCGGCTGCAGCGCCTCCATCGCGCCTTCCGCAGACTCGAAATGCAGGTCGCCGACATCGATGCCGATACCGTTCATCAGGATCAGCGCGCGCTGGATCACGTTCTCCAGCTCGCGCACATTGCCGGGCCAGTGGTAAGCCAGCAGCCGGTCGCAGGCAGCCTCGGTAAGCGTGGGACCGACCCCGCCGCCGCAGTGGCGCTGCAGCAGGCCGTGGACCAACGGCAGTATGTCGGCCGGTCTTTCCCGCAGGGGGGGCAGGTGCAGCGGCAACACATTCAGGCGATAGAAAAGGTCCTCACGGAAGCGTCCCGCGCCCACCTCTTCGCGCATGGCCCGGTTGGAGGTGGCAAGCACGCGCACATCCAGGGGAATCACCTGCCGTCCCCCGAGGCGCTCGACTTCCCTTTCCTGAAGCACCCGCAGCAGCTTGGCCTGCAGCCCCAGGTCCATCTCCGAGACCTCGTCCAGCAGCAGGGTACCGCCCTGAGCCTGTTCGAACTTGCCGGGACGGGCCTGATAGGCGCCGGTAAAAGCGCCCTTCTCGTAACCGAACAGCACCGCTTCCAGCATGTTTTCTGGAATAGCGGCGCAATTGATGGCCACAAACGGCCCGTCGGCGCGTTCCGAGTGCTGGTGTATGTAGCGGGCGAACACTTCCTTGCCCGTTCCCGACTCCCCGGTGATCATCACCGTGGCGTTGCAGCCCGCCACACGCCGGGCCAGTCCGAGCAGTTCGCGACTCTTGCGGTCCTCGGCCACCGGGCCGTCCTGGCGGGCCGGGCGTGCGGGGAGATAGCGCCGGGTCATCTCCACCAGCACGTCCGCTTCGAAGGGCTTCACCAGATAATCGGCCGCGCCGCTGCGCATGGCGTCCACCGCCCGCTGGATGGTGCCGTAGGCGGTCATGAGGATGACCGGCAGGTCCGGCGCGCACGCCTTGATCTTCTTGAGCAGAGCATGCCCGTCCATGCGGTCCATCTGCACATCGCTGAACACCATCCCCACGCTCCCCTGCTCTACGGCCGCGAGCGCCCCGTGACCGTCGGCGGCGCCGCACACGGGAAAACCCGCCAGTTCCAGAGTGTCGCACAGGGCTTCGCGCAGCGACGGGTCGTCTTCAACGATCAGAACCGTGGATTGGCTCATGGGCATCTCCTTCAACTTGCCTGGTACAGGTTGCCAACGGGACCGGCGGCGCCCGCGCCGCTCGGCAGCGCTTCGTTGTGGGCGGTCGTCGGCAGGCTCAACAGGAACGTGGTGCCGGCACCCGATCGGGACCGCACCCGGACAGCACCGTGGTGTGCGCGCATCACGGCTTGCACCACCGCCAATCCCAGGCCTGTACCGTCGGGACGGGTGGTAAAGAAGGGTTCGAAGATACGCGGCAGCAGGTCTTCCGCAATGCCGGGGCCGTTGTCCCGCAGTTCCATGCACAGTTCGCCGTCCTCGGCCTCGCGTACCGCAAGCGACAGTTCCGGCGCGCTCGCACAGGCCTGCAGCGCATTGGTGGCCAGGTTCAGGAGCGCGCCCAGGAGCGCCTGGCGGTTGCCGTAGATACGGGCGTCGCCGACCTGGTTGGCGATCGTGCAGGTGCCGCCGGCAGCCTGCAGGTAGGGCTCGATGGCCCCGGCGAAATCATCCAGCAATGCCGGCAGCAACACCAGTTCCGTACCGGCGCTGCCGCCGCGCGCGAACAGCAGCATGTCGTTGACCATGCGATCGAGTTGGCGCAGACGGGCCAGCAGCTTGGCGGCGAAGCGCTCCCGATCAGTGCTCTGCAGGTCGGCGCGGCCCAGGTGACCGGCGTACAGCAGGGCCGCCGACAGGGGCGTGCGTATCTGGTGGGCGAGGGCCGCTGTGGTCTGACCCATGGCGGACAGACGCTGCTGGCGGCTGAGCGCCTCCTGCAGGGCACGGGTCTCGGTGACATCGTGCAGCAGAAGAATCTGCCCGGGCTCGCAGCCCAACGAGCGGCGGGAGATGGCGATACGGCGCTCGTCGCGCAGGGTGACTTCGTGGGTGTCATCGCTGCGGGGGAAAAGACGCGCCGGGTGACCGCGTCCCAGCTGTGCCCGATAAGCGGCTCGCCCAGCAGATCGCGGGCGGCAGGATTGGCTTCCCGAACCCAGCCGCCACCGTCCAGCACGACGACACCGCCCGGCAGGGCTTCCAGAAGCAGTTCGAGACGGTTGGCGAGGCGTTCCTTTTCGGCGAGCTGGCGCAGACGTTCGGAACGGGCGGCGGCCAGCTCGGCGTTGAGCTCCGCCACGCGCTGCTCCAGCTCCCGGTACGAGCTTTCCAGCTGTACCGACATCTGGTTGAACGCCAGAAAGGCATCCTGCAGCTGCCGCGTACTTCCGATCGCCTCTCGGCTCATCGACTTGCCTGCTCCTGTTGTTGTTGCGACGACGGGTTTAGGCCCTACGCGCTGGACAGAAGCAAGAACTATGCCGATTGGTGTGTTTTGCTCTGAATCAAGTGGTTAGAATTGAAGCGCCGACAGGTCGTCAAATCCCCGACGCCTCGCTGCGCTGCAGGCCGTACTTGCGCAGTTTCTCCACCAGGGTCGTGCGGCGCATCCCGAGACGCTTGGCGGCATGGGCCACCACACCGCCCGCATCGTCCAGGGCCTGCTTGATGTAGGTGAGCTCCAGGTTGTTCAGGTGCTCCTTGAGATCGAGACCGCCGCGGGGCAAGCGCGGTTCGCTGAGTTCAAGATCCGACGGCGGTGCTGGGTTCGCCCACGCCTCTTCCAGCTTGGCCTGGGGCGGAATACCCTCCACCTGAAACTTCTCGGGCAGATCGCCGATGTCCACCACTCCAAAGGGATAGAGGATGGCCATGCGCTCCACGAGATTGGCCAGTTCGCGCACGTTGCCGGGCCAGTTGTACTGGCACAGGCTCATCAGCGCGGACGGGGTGAGGCGCACCGAACCCCGTTTCTCGTGCTCGATGCGTCGCACCAGTTCATTGACCAGCAGTGGAATATCCTCCACCCGGTCGCGCAACGGCGGCATCTCGATGGGAAACACGTTGAGGCGATAAAACAGGTCCTCGCGGAATTTCCCTTCACTGATCGCTTCTTCCAGGTTGCGGTGAGTGGCGGCGATCACCCGCACGTTGGCCTGAATGCTCTTGTTGCTTCCCACCCGTTCGAAGGTGCGTTCCTGGAGAACCCGCAGCAGCTTGACCTGCATAGGCAGGCTCATATCCCCGATCTCGTCGAGAAACAGTGTGCCGGAGTCAGCCAGTTCGAAGCGTCCCTGGCGGGAACTGATAGCGCCGGTGAAGGCCCCTTTCTCGTGGCCGAACAGCTCCGATTCCAGCAGGTCGCCGGGGATGGCGCCGCAGTTGATAGGCACGAAGGTATTTTCCCGGCGACGGGAGTGGTAGTGAAGGTTGCGCGCCACCACTTCCTTACCGGTGCCGGAGTCGCCCAGGATCAGCACGTTGGCTTCCGAATCGGCGACTTGCTGGATGAGCTTGCGTACCCGGTGTATCGCCCGGCTGTTGCCTACCAGGCTGCGGAAAAGGTCCACCGGGCGCTTACGCGCCCCGCCCACATGGGACTCGCGGTACACCTGCGCCTGGTGCAGGGCATTGGTCAGCTGTGAGTAGGTGGGCGGCACTTCCACCCGACCCAGGATGCATGAGCCGGCATCGATGGCCACGGTGGGTTCCTTACCCCGCTCCGACAGCACAAAAATGGGCAGGTGCTCGTCCACGTTGTGAATTTCGGTCAGCAGCTTGTCCAGGGCCGTGTCGGATCTGCAGCTGCCCACCAGCACCGCCTGGTACTCGGCCGGGTCTTCTATATCCCGGTTCCAATTGGCGCAGTCCGCTACGATTTCGGGCGCATAGTCGATGAACTCGAGTATGGCTTTCAGCTCCCGAGACCGTCTTTCATCGGCCTCGATTATCAGCACCTTGAAATCCGACATGGCTATGTCCTTTCGGGCTAGAACCAGTTCCGCTGTTCGTTAGTGTTGTTGCGGTTTCAGCTTTGTCGATCGTTATTCAGACCCCGCACGATCTACAGTAAACCACTCACTTTTTCAGATGTCAAAAATTTGTCGGGGTGAATAAAGCCCCGCCAGCCGGTCGGTTCGGCGCCGCAGCAGGAGACTGACGACCGTTCGGGAGCCGACAGAATGCCGGCTCGTAAGCCGGTCGGACCTCTTACCGACGCCGGAAACGGTGATTCGGGAGGGAGTTTCTGACACTTCACGGAGTGTGGACAGCCGCTTAGGACCGATATGCTCCGGTGGCATGGCACTCGGCGCATACGCTCCGAAGAGGCGGGAAATGGCACCGGAAGAACACCACCAATCCGAGCGATCAGTGGGACTAGGGAATGGCACGCCTCTGACGGGCGATGCTGCGGCGGTGTTCCCGGAAGATATAACGTTCCAAGGCGTCCTTCAGGGCTTCATCCAGCAACTCGAAATGGACCTGAACGGTCACCAGGCCGTCGGCACCGACTTTCCGGCTGCGCACCCGGGTAAGCAATTCGAGGGGACGCGGAATCTCCGCGTCGAGGAACAGGTCCACCAGCAGCTCGCCGGTATCGGAGGACGGCCCATTCCGCTCGGTCCATTCCAGTCCCCGCGCGCCCAGACGCACAGGCACCGGCGCAGGTAGTGCCTGCTGATGGACCAGAAAACGTCCCACCAGGTCCAGCAGCAGATTCAACTTGGCATCGATGCGGACGAGCTCGGCCCCGCGGTGGCCGGGCTCCTCCTCCATGGGCTCTGCGAGATGTTCCCCGAAGGCCAGCAGGGTGTGGAGAAATTCCAGGCTGCGCCGATGAATCGCCTGCACGGAGCCCTCTTCGCTCGCGCTGTCCGGTGCCCGCCAGCGCAATGGGAGAGCCGCCTCGAAGACCAGGCCGTCGCCCAATACATTGTCGGTTGCATCGTTCATGGCGTTGTACAGTACCCGTCGCCTAAAAACCGGGCAAGGCCGGCACGGCCTTGCACCTTCCGATCGGTTCAGCGGCTGTTGGCCGCATAGGCCGCTCGCACCTTGCGCCGGGACGCGAGTTCGCGGATCTGCCGACCGACCTCGCTGCGGCACTGTTCGAGCAGATCCATGGTCTGGTTGTCCAACTCCAGGACTTCTCTCATGGCGGCCACGACCGACGGGCTCGCGGCATCGGCGGGGCCACCGGAAACATAATCTTCCATCACCGCGCGGCGTTCCGCCTCCCGCTCGATTACCGTGGCCCACTCGCCGGCCTGGGCGTCCGCCCACATTGCCCGCGTCAATTCCAGCAGCCGATCCATGGAACTGTCTTCGTCTCGTGCCGGCAAGTTCTAGCGTCCGCCGGCCACGACCGGTGCCGGCTGCTGCTCCGGACCGTAGTGCAGTTCAGGGGGAATTGCGTCCCAGGCACTCTTGATTTCCCGTATCAGGCTGATCACCTCGTCCAGCATTGCCGGGTCGTTGTCATGATGGGCCTGTGCCAGGCGGCGCATCATGTAGTCGTACAGCTCATCCAGATGAACGGCAATCTCGCCGCCGCGCTCCTTGTCCAGGCTCACCTGCAGTCCCTGGAGGATGGACACGGCCCAGTTGACATGCGCTCCTTTGAGCTGAACGTCACCTTGCTGCATGCAGCCTTTGGCTTTGGCGACCTTTTCCAGCACCCCCTCCATCAGCATCTGAACCAGCCGATGGGGCGAAGCCGTTTCGATTTCCGATTCCAGCCGGTTCCGGCTGTACTGCTTCAGACCACTGAGTTTGTCACCGTATGCCATCATCCGCACCCCGGTTGGGAATCAACTTGAAATCATTACAGGCAACAACCAATCGACTGTGCCGGCAACCCGTCTGCTTTCTTGTAGCCGACGTCCCGCCCGGAACCCCGACGGTCGTCGCGTCCCTGTCCACTGATACTGCGACAGGTCCGGTTATGTGAGTTCTGCCGCCCCCCCTGCACTTGCTCCGCGCGCCCGGATACGTCCCTGCGACTCAGGCCTTGGGCAACGACGCCAGCTGCTGAGTGAGATAGTTGCTCGTGCCTTTCATATTGCCCAACAGCTGGTCGAGGGCGCTGTACTGCTTGGTCAACGTCTGCTGGTAACTATCCAGGTACTGCTGCATCTGGTCGATCTGGTCCTGCACGTTGCTGATGTTGTTGTTCAGACCCTGGGTCCGTGTCTGCACCAGACCCTGGGGGCCGCTGAGCTGCTGACCCAGAGTGACAAGGCTGCCGGCAAAGCTCGCAAACAGGTTCGCCGTCCCGTTCGGATCGGAAGCCAGGGCCGAGTTCAGGGTGCTGGTATCCACGCTCAAGGTGCCGTCCTTCTGGACGGACACCCCAACCTGCGCCAGATAGCTATAAGTGCTGCTGGCACCGGACGCTGGCGTATTGAGCGTATTGAAAAGCATGGACTGCATCAGGCGCACCGTACTGTCGCTGGTCGACGTGCCGGTCTGGGTACTGCCGATCGCGCTGTGCACGGTGTTGTAGGCGTCGACGAATTTCTGGACCTGCGCGCCGATCCCCTTCTGGTCCTGAGCCACGGACAGGGTCACCGTGCTACCGGTGCTGGTCACCCCATTCAGGTTCAGGGTGACACCCGGCAGCACGCCGGTCACCGTGTTGGTGGTGCTGGACACGGCGACGTTGTTTACCGTGAAGGCGGCATCCTGGGCCGGCTGCGCAGTCGAGGTGCCCAGTGGGTCGGTTATCGCGCTGCCTGAGCTATTCGTGAACGAAAGTGAAAAGCCGTTCGCGCCGCCGGGCTTGTCCGCAGTCAGCATCAGCTGATAGGGATTGCTGGTGGAGCCGTTGTTGATAACCGACGCTGTCACTCCGGGATTGCTGGAAGACTGGTTAATCCCGTCGGCGATCTGCTGAAGGGTCTGACCGCCGACATTGATGGTGGCCGAGTTTGACCCCACCGTAATGGTCATCTGGTCGCCGGCGCTGCCGACCGTGGTCGTGTTCGAATCCGCAAAGCCCTGGGAGGTATCGGTCTGAGCCTGGGCCAGCTTCGAGACCGTCAACTGGTAGTTTCCCGCCGTCGCGGAAGAGTCCGCCGTCGCCGAGAGGACATTCTGGTTGGAAGAGGTCGTCGTGAACGCCTGGAACTGGGTGGGATCGGTAAAGCCCTGCATGGCCGTCTGGAAGGTCGACAGCGCACTGCTCAGCTTTCCGTAGGCGCTCAACTGAGCCTGGTAGTCGGACTGCTGCTTCTGCAATCGCTGCAGAGGCTGACTCTCGACCGCCATCAGCTTCTGAACGATTGACTGCAGATCGATTCCCGAGCCTACTCCGAGCGAACTGAGTGCCGGCGTGGCACCCAACGAAGTTGTGCTCGATATGGTCATTACACGGCTCCCGTGGCGAGTCTCTCGGAAACTTGCAAATCCAGTGCCATCATGCGCGCGTACGCAGCAAAGCGCCCGGCAACCGCTCGGGATGCTGGGCCAGCTGAATCACCTGCTCCGGGGGAAGCTGCAGAATTACTTTCTTGCTCTGCGAATCAATGAGTTTCGCCACCGTGTACCCCGACTGAAGGTCCACCGTGAGCTTCAATGCCGGCGCGGTCTTTTTGATCGCATGCCTGAGTTGTTTAAGGGCGGCTTCGAAGTGCTGTCCCTGGGAGTGTTTATCGGTCGCCGGGGCTGGCAACACGCTGCCAGTGGGCGGCAAATTTGCGCCGGCGCCGGTTGCCGGTGGGGAAGGCACCGAGGGCGCAGGGGATTGCGACACTGCCTGCGTATCGGGGGATATCGAGGAGTTGAAGTTGACCTGCATGGCCGCGTGCCCTCCAGCGAAGACGCCTGCGGGGCGGGATGCCCCGCAGGCTTACCGCGCGCTGGCCGATTAGCCGAGCAGCTTGAGTGCGAGCTGAGGTATCGAATTGGCCTGAGCCAACATGGATACACCTGCCTGCTGCAGGATCTGGGCCCTGGAAAGTGCGGCCGTCTGTGCCGCATAGTTCGTATCCACGATGGTGCTGCGGGCCGCGGTCAGATTCTGCTGAGAGTTGGTCAGGTTGGCTACCACCGAGTTGAAGCGGTTCTGGATGGCGCCGAAGGTGGCGGACTCGGAGGCCACGGTCTTGATGTCGGCCTGAATGCTGGTGATTGCCGCCGACGCGGCCGACTGGCTGCTTACCTTGATGGTGTTGGTAGCAGTCAGGGTGCTGCTGAAGCTATTCAGTTTGTTCGTGCCGTTGGCAAGGTTCACACCGGTGGCGGTGATCTGGTCGTTCGCGCTACCGTTCTGGCCCACCTGGAAAGTGATGTTGGTGCTGCCCGATAGCAGCTGCGTTCCGGCGTATTTGGTGGTTGTGACGATCTGGGAGATCTGCTGGGTGAGCTGGTCCACCTCCTTCTGGATACCGCCGCGCGCCGCCGAGGACACCGTGCCGTTGGCGGCCTCCACGGCCAGCTGGTTGATACGCTGCAGGGAGTCGCTGATCTGCTGCATGGCCCCGCCGGCAGTCTGCGCCAGGGAGACACCGTCGTTGGCATTGCGGACCGCCTGGCCCATGCCGTTGATATCGCCAGTCATCAGCTGAGACGAGTAGTAACCGGAGGCGTCGGATGCGGCGTTCTGCACCCGCAAGCCCGACGACAGCTGCTGCAGGGCGTCCGACAGCGAGCTCTGGGACTTCGAGAGGTTGTTCTGCGCGTACAGCGACATCAGATTGGTATTGATGGTAAGTGCCATGGATTCAGCCCTCTTGACACACGGGCAATCACTCGATCGAAGCGCCCGCGGTTCATGTACCTAGCGGATATGCGCGGATTGCGCATTTACCGCTGCCAACTCCTGTATCGGTCAGCAATGGGCGAACTTTAGGAACGGAAGGAGCTCCGCAGCGACAAAACCCGGAAACTCAACAAGGGCTGGGGGATAGCCGGCACTCGGACGCCAAATCCGGCTGTTTTATAGTGATTTTATTGAGCCAACCGAGATCGACGGTCGCCTGAACAGTGACTTCCCAACTGTCCGGTCACCCGAGCCTATTCTCGGCAGGGTATGGGAGCTGCCCGGTTACCCTCCCGACAAACGCCGCCCCCCGGCCGGTGATGGGAATTGGGCAGCGCACGGTTCACCGAGCTCGGGGCACACTTCGGCGCGTTTCCACAGCATTTGTGGGAAGCCCGCCGCTCGCGACACAGGCCTGCCTTGCGATCAACGGCTTCTGTTTCCGCCCGCATTATCGTCAGCCCCGGAGCTGCATACCCTTCAGGGATCCGGAGTCCGCCAAAACTCCGGATCCCTGACCAACCATTTCCAGATACCTGCATTGACACTCTGCGCGCGCGACAAAGCAACCGCCGCGACCGAGACCTGCGTGCCGTCGCCCGCCGGTCATGCTGGGTTGGCTCCGTCGCATGGGCCAACATCCTCAGCCCGCCCCGGCAGTCTGTACGGCAGCCCGCTCTTCCGTCGTTTCCTGCCGACGGAGAATGATTTCGGCATTCTCAGCGGCGTTGATGGTGCGCTCGCGAAGTTCGCTGGAGAGGAATGGGCCATTGAACGCTTGTTGATACCAATGGCTGTATTCGCCGACAACGAAGTTCAGAAAATGCGACCATGGTCCGTAACCTATATTGAGGCAGGTCTGGCAACCCGCCGCATACTCTCCTGTCACCACCCCGTCTCGAATGAGACGGTATCCGGGACCACGCCAGATGTCCAAACCCGACTGCCGACTGACATCGCCCAGTGCCGGACTCAGGCTGTCATGGAAACAGCAAGTCTTCACGCGGCCGTTCTTACGCACATACAACGTCTTGAACGGCTCCATGCACGGATGATTGACCGGTTTGGCCGGTTTGGCCATGCCGAGCAGGGCCGCCCGGTCAGAGGCCTCGGCATCGAACACCGTCGGCTGCTCTGCGCCGCGCTCACCCGGCTTCTTCGGCTTGACGGTCTTGGCAACCGCCTTAAACTGAGTGATCGGAACGAACTCCACGGGTGTCGACGTGTCGCCGTCGCTGCCCCCCATCACAAAATCCGCCTTGCGTTGCCGCGCCTCCTCCTCATCGGCCACAACCGAGTGTTCGAACTGCTCGGCGCTCAGCCCGATGCCCAGTTGTTTCGCCAACGCCTTCGCTTGCTCGAGCTTCTGGCCCTCGACCCAGGGCCGGTTCACGGCAATGTGCCCCGAGACGACCGGGTTATCCGCCTGCCCATTCAACTGCTTGACGAAGATGTGATTCACTCCTAAGGATGCCATCAGCACCACGAATTGCGGCAGGCTGTCGATATGATGCTGGAACGACAGCGAATTGATGACAATGTTCGGAATCGGCGAGTTCAAGCGCCGCTTGGTCTCGGCCAAGCGGGCGATGCCACCCAGCACCTGCTCGAACACGCCACCCTGGTAGACGTTCTCATAGTCTTCCTTGGTGGCTCCCGAGAAGCTGATCGTGATGGCGCTTACCTTGCGTTCCACCAGAAATGTGCACAACTCTTCGGTAAGGTGCATGCCGTTGGTGAAGAAATCGATGGCGACTTCGAAAGGGGCCAGATAGTCAATCAACTCACGGAACTGGGGGTGGATTGTGGGCTCTCCAAAACCGAAACAGTGCACGATCAGGGCGTGCTCAAGCACTTCGTCCATCGCACCGGCAAAAGCGTCCTTGTCGATGAAACCCCGCTCCTGGTTGCGCAACGTCTCGTACCGGTTCGGGTTCAATAGCGAGAAGTCGCGACACATGGCACACTTCAGATCACAAACGTTGCTGACCTCGAGGAACACCTCGAGGGGATAGTCCGGATAGTCGCCCCCTTCGCTGAAATCGAGAAAGGACTGAAGTGTGTGACGCTTTGCGCCTGCAAGGCGACCCTCCGGTTGAGTCTCTTGCTCAGCCGACAACCGCCCTGGCGCGGGTGCGCCGTCGGTTTTCCGCCCGCTCGCATCGCGCAGCACCGACTGTTCGTCGCCTGCGGGGACAATCTCGCTGCCGTACTTGCTGGACAGCAGGACGTTCACCCTATCGATGGCCCGATTCGGCCCCGCATAGGCGGTTGCCTCAAGCAGCCCTTTGGAGTCGAGTCGTGGCCCGTAAATCAGTAGCGACGGCGTTATCTCGTCCGGATAGAACGCCGGGTGCACGTCCTCGTGAGTAGGGAATACCAGTTCCAGAGGCAGCATTTGCACGGGAATTGCTTCCGAGTGCAACGCCAGTGTCAGCGCTATGGATTCCAGATCTCCCACTGTCCTATTGCCGAGACTCAGATAGTCGGCTTCTCTTCGAAGACGTAGTGAGTACGTACGCCATGCCTCGCGCAGCGGGACCGCAAATGCCCTCGGAACCACCATGAACGACGGATCGTAATAGGGGATCGACGGAGCATAGTCACTGATTGTCACGCAATGAGCGCTCGGCAGCTTCTGATCGAAGTGCGCGAACAAGCGCCGCCATACCGGAAGCGAAATAGGGCTGCGGCCGGCGGGTCGCACCGCAACCGCTCCCGGATTCAAGTACCCGGAAAAGTCGGCCGCAACCACCGAAGCGACATCCATTGCTACAAGCAGGTCCCAATTCCCATCGATGTGAAACAGTGGAGACCTGATGCCTGGCGCGTTGTGGTCATCATTGGCTGACGCCACCACCACCTCAATTCCATTGGCGTTCAGCATACTGCGTATTTGCGACGGGACGTCCGCAGAAAATACAGCCACAAAGCGGCTGGCGGTGATCGCACCGCCAAACTCCGCTGCCGTCGTGACAAGGATACTGGCCCGCAGCATGTCGGGCTCGTCCGGTCCTACGATGAAGGCAAATGCAACACGCTCGTTCATTTCCATGCGAAATTCCTCTTCCACTCGTGGAACCAAAGCCGACGAGAGACTGCTCCGAAGGGATGGCCGGCCTTCGGATCGCTCTTACAACGGCATGCCCCGAAGGTGCCTACGGTCGGATCGAAGGGGGGACTGCCTCGAACTCGCAAGGCCATGCCCCCTTGTATCCCAAGAACCCCCAGACGGAATTAACGCGTCACGGGTGTTCGATCGATCTGCGCCCGCCCCCCCCCTTCAACGGATGCCACGATGCATTCCTGACGTCATCGCCCAAGGCCCAACGCAACTGGGGTTTACCTGTCCGACGCCGGCAGTAGCGCCTCCATCCACTCATCAAGGTGGTCATCGAGCATCCATTGGCTTCTCACCCATTCGCGCAGCTGCACTCCTTCCTGCTCCGCCGCGTCAAGATCGTGGACCCGGTCCCGTATCGCATTGATCCATGCGCTGGCCGTATTGGCCACCCGCGTCACCGGAGCGTTGCGGTACGGTTCGATGTCCGTGCATATCACCGGGCAGCCCAGGACCCCGTATTCCAGCAGACGTAGATTGCTCTTGGCCTCGTTGAAGCTGTTGTACTCGAGCGGCGCCACGGCGATATCCAGACCCAGAGCCGCCAGGGCTGTTGGGTAGTCGTCGTACGGCACCGGCCCGTGGAACTCCGCCACATACGGCCGGATCGGCTCGGGGCACATGCCCATGAACACCCAGTCCACCTCCCGGGCGGTTTCTCGCACGACCTGATCCAGCAGTTGCAGGTCGCCTTCGTGCTGAAGCGCCCCCACCCATCCGATGCGCGGCCTGTCGCCGACTCGGCGGCGGACTTCCAGATCGGCCCAGCGGTGATCCAGCCTGTTGGGCACGATGCGAATGTCACCGATGTAACTGCGGAAGTGATGGCCGAGCGCTTCAGTCGTGACAATCAGCCGATCGCACAGAGACAGGCATTCTCGAAGGCGTTTCTTTATATCTTTATAGATGGTGGATCGTAGCGGATTCTTGGCGGGCAGCGCAGTCATCAGATCGTCCTGCCCGAAGGTGACAAAGGCGCCACCGCCGCGCCGGTACTGCCGCAGCGCCTCGATGTGCGCGTCGTGGACCGTGTTGTAGAGCAGCAGGCTGTCAACGTCCAGCCTGGCCAATTCGACCGGGCCCGGCACGCGCACCTGGTCGGGGTAAGTTGGAACCTCTGCCGTGTTGGCAATCCCCCGGCGCCCAAGGACATGAAGGGGTTGGGAGCCACGATACTCCCAGGACCCGGCGGAGCCGAACGCCATCCCCAGTATGCGCGGCAGGTCGTGGTTGTCCCGCGCAGACCACGCGGGCAGATCGTCCTCCAACGCCACGTCCGGTCGATGCAGGGACAAAGCCGGATGAAACGCCGGATCGTTGGCGAGCCGCGGCAACCAGCGCGCCCGCAGCCCCATCACTTCCTTCTCCGCTCCCTGCCCCGTGGTATCGGGCTGTCCGGCAAATATCGTCACGTGCGGCGTCCATATCACGCGTCGCCCGCGCTCCTGGGCCCGCAGACATATTTCCGTATCGCCGTGGTGGCGATTCGGCGCCAGCATGTCGATACCTAAATCGGCGTACAGCGCCTTCTCGATCAACAGGCCATCCCTGGAAACTGCTGACATCTCCTGGGCAACCTGAGCGCGCCCGAAATAGCCAGGTGCCGAATGGGTGAGCCCCGGCTGCAGCGGGGCCGCTATGCCGTCGGTACCCAGGCCAAGAATCTTACCGATGCCCCGAATGGACTGATCCGCACCGACGACGCGAGCACCGACAATGCCGGCCTCGGAGGGTAGCGCCTGCGCCACCATCCGCTCGACCCAATTCGGTTGCACCACGCGCATGCCGTCGCACACGAACAACAGATACTCCGCCTCCACCGCGCCAATATCCTGCGGCGTCTCGAGCAGACCGATCCGGGCGTCCCGGTCGGCCAATACCCTTAAACCCTGCGCCACACTGTGATCCCGGTGCGCCAGACTAAGCCAGACGCGCATATCCGGATACGTCGTCGTCTCCAGAACCGATTGCACGCTGTTGGTGACTTCGTCAGCGCTGCCGCGGCCATGGACGACGACTGCGACTTGCGGCAAGCGCATCGGCTCGTATTCAACGCGCCAAGTCTCGCGCGCAATCCCCGGTTGTACAGCCGCCTTTGTGCCGCAGCGACTCAGATGCTCGGTCACTATGGCCATCCCGAGGACCGTCGCCTTCTCGCTGGACGTGCGGTTCGCGTCGAGGCGATGGTAGAGAATGTGTGGAATATGCCCGACCGCGCCGTCACCGCACCGTTCGATGATGCGCAACACGGCATCGTAGGCCTCCATTCCGTCGAGGCAAACGTAACCTCCCAGTGCGAGCAGTACCTCACGCGCCACCAGACAAAACCGCCCCACATAGGCCTGCCCGCGCAGCCATTCGAGATTGACGTCCGGCTTCAGGCGTGGCTCGTACTCACGTCCGTCGGCTCCAATCCGATCCTCGTCGGTGTATACAAACCGCCATTTCTCGTGCCTCTGGATATAGTCAGCGCATTGCAGAAGCAGCGAAACGTCGAACCGATCCCCCGGCCCCACCAGGCCGACCCAATCCGCCTCGACGTCACCGATGACCCGATTCACTGCCTCGAGCCATCCGCCCCCGTCGACCTCCACCCACCGTAGCGCGGGATGCTGCGAGAACAGGGGATCGGGCGCTGGGCAATCCGCCACGACCGAGAGCTTCCAGCGCCCGTAGTGCTGCGCCGACACGGATTCCAGGGTGTCCGGCAAGCCGGACATATCCTTTTCCGACACCACCATCACCAGGTGCATCCCCGGCTGCGATGCCTTCCCCTCCACCGCCTGCCGCAGCTGATCGAGCTGCTCCGCCGTCGGTGCGCGCGCTGCGCGCCACCTTTCATACGCTTCGACCAACCGGTCCCTGACCTTTTCCGGCGACAACTTGTTGTCGGCCACATCGAGCAGCCCCGTCACCAACTGGCGCGACCCATCCCTGCCATGGAGCAGTTCGGAATAAACAGCGTCATAGTCGCCGACGTTGTCCTCCATTGACTTGTGCACCAACCCCTCGAGCCCTGCGTGGACGCCCGTGAGCGAACTGCGGTCCTGCGCCAGTTCCAGGAGGCGCTTCGCCAATGCAGCCGGGTCCGAGGGCGGGACCAGAAAACCGGTAACCCCGTCGACCACCCGTTCGGGAATGGCCCCCACCGCCGCCGCGACAACCGGCACACCCATGGCCTGGGCCTCGCTCACCGTCAGACAGAACGTTTCGTCCCACACCGACGGTATAATGACAACGTCCACGCGCCCAAGGAGCTTCGGCAGTTCTTCAGCCGAATAATTCCCGTGCAGCCTCAGGCCAAGCGATACCGCTCGTGCCTTGATGGTATCCTGGACCCCGCCGAACACTTCGACCTGCACCGCTTCGCCGCGCATCCGCTCCACAGCATCGAGTACCGTGTATGCCCCCTTGCGCTCGGTGAGGTTGCCGAGAAATCCGACCCGAAAGGTGCTGGTGCGCGGCGGGCGCGCTGACCTACCCTTTACTACGACGCCGTGGGGAACGACGCGGATCTTCGCACCCACCGTTTCCCCCAGCGCACGACAGAACTGGTCGCGCACGAAGGCCGACGGGGCAATAAGAATATCCGCCGCCTCCAGCACCGACTGGACCAGCGCCTGACGCTCGCCCATATACTGATTCAGCGCCGCGGGCGCGTGGATGCCGCTCAATTCACGCTTGGCGGACAGGCAACGCATGCACTGCGGGTCGGCGCCGTTGCTCTGCTCCCGTCCACAGCGCCTGTATTCCGGAAGCATCAAGTTGTACTCGGGGCACAGCAAGAAATAGTCGTGGAGCGACACTACAACTTTCTTGCCGAGCGCCTTGGCCAGTACCGGCAACAGCAGACTGTCCCAGTGCGCCAAATGCTGAAAATGAACGATGTCGTAGTCACCCCCGGCTACAAAGCGGGTGAAGTTCCCTTCCACAATCGCATTGTCAAGATCGCCTGCAATGCCGACAAACCGCTCCCTGGCCACCACGTTGCGCTCTCTGAGTTCAACGACCCGCAGGTGGGAATCACGCTGCTCCGAATGAAATTCGACATAGTCGCTTCTTTCGGCTTTTGTATTCCGGCCAGGGAACATGACCGTCGAGCGGTAGCGCTTTTCGAGACCGTCTATCAAACGCCGGGTATGCAACTCCGTGCCGCCCGGCACATCGAAGCTGTGAATCACATGCAGCACGTGCGGCCGGACTTCGCCCGGTTTGCGCTCCAGCGCCGTCTGCAGGCGCTCCTGCACCTCGCGAAGCGGATTATGATGGCAGAAGACCTGCACCGCGACGTCGTACTTCGGCCAGCGCTTCGCGAGCACTTGCGCGTTGCGCAGTCGCCGCTTGCCAATCTGTTTTATGGAACTGAAGGAGGCCTCGCCATAATGGTGCACGTAGGCGTCGTCACAGCAGACGGTTTCGATTCCTACGTGCCAGGCGCGCATGCAGAAATCGCTCTCCTCGCCGTACCCAAGACCGAAGACCGAATCGAACACCCCGACCCGGTCGAGGGTTGCGCGGGTGATGAGCATGCAGAATCCCACGGCTGTCGGCAAACGCGGATATGAACGCGGCGCATTCTCCGCCACGATCGCCGCAAACCTGTCCACCGACATGTCAGGCGGCAGCCGGTTGGCGGCGCTCATGACCGGAACCGAAAGAATCGTGGCATTGTTCGACAAGGGCGAAACTATGCCGATTGCCGGATCGCTGAGGCGACAACGGTCCAGACGTGCCAGCCACCCGGCCGTCACCTCGGTATCTGAGTTCAAGATCACCACATCATGGCGCGACAGCATGAAGCCCCGATTGACGTTTCCGATGAACCCGAGATTGCTGTCCGAGGTAACCACGCGCACACGCGGATCGGAAGATTCAAACCCCCTGAGCAATGGCAGGACCCGCGGATCGGAACTCGCGTCATCGAGGAGAATTACACAGTGCTTGGGATCGGTGTACCGCAACACGCTTTCCACGCAGCGCTTGACGTGATCGTAGGCGTTGTAGATCGGTATCAGGATATCGTATGCGGTCTCACTCTCCGCCAGCGCTTCGGCCGGCGGCATCCTGCGGACCAGCGTGAGCGCCCGATCGATGGCACTCCTGATACGCACGGCCGCACGGTCACGCTCTGGTCCCTGATTCGAGCTCTCGAGCACCGACTGGTTCGCTGAGCGAGACTTGGACTCGATCGCATCAAGCCGACGCCGCAGTTGCTCCGGATCGCGGTCGTAGTTCGTGCTATCGCCATAGCGCGGCGTAGCCAGCAGCGCAACGGCCAGCTCATCAAGCCTTTCGACGGGCGAGCACTGTGCGATCGCAGCTTGCAAATTCACTACTCGCTCGCGGGGAACGAACAGCAGCGAGCTTTCCTCGGCCACGCCGAACATGTTATCCGGATTGCCGCGGAAATTTTCTATGTTGAATGCCGGGAAACGACAAAAGTATGCAGCGTAGTCGTATTCTCTGAAGAACTTGACGATATCCCAACCGCGCTCAAGATCGTTGCACTCCAGATAGACCACCGATCGGGAGCGCGCCAGGTTTTGCTGCGCGCCGCGAAGGACGTCAAGTTCCATCGCCTCAACATCGATCTTGATCAGATCGACGTTTTCCTCGCACACACTGTCGAGCGTGATGACGGGTACCGTCAACATCTCCATGTCCGGCTGGGCAGGGTTCTGGCCAGCGGCCAGAGACAATGCCCCGACATTCTGTCGTTGTGTGGGATCGATGGCAGGGATCGATACCGTCCCCGCAACGCACGAGACCGCCGCATCGAACGCCCGGACGTTGCGGATTGCGTTCTGGACCAGATTCCGTGTTAAGACCTCGAAGACCTGCGGCTGGGCCTCGACCGCATAGACGCGTCCGCTATCGCCGGCAATGCTCGAAAGGGCGAGGGTGTGAGTGCCTACGTTCGCACCGGCATCAATCACGACGCCGCCCGGCGGTACGAATTGCGCGAGGAACTCTATCTCGGCCTGCGCCCACTCGCCGTAGGCCTGCAAGGCATCGCCGATGGGACCGTCGAAGGGGAAAAATGACATCGAACCGTACCGGCACGGCAGGGTCTGCACGATATCATCCATCGGCTGCAACGCGGTTGTCGTATCAACGCTACGATTCATTTCACCCTACTCTAGCTGTAATGCCGGGCGATCGAGACCGGCCGGCACTCCGCAACCGGGCGGGTCTTGTCACCGGGCGTCAGGGACGCCATCCAGTCGTCCAAATGGTCCTCGAGCATCCATCCGTTCAGCACCCAATCCTTCAGCCTGTCCCCTTCCTGCGCGGCGGCGCCCAGGTCATGCGCGCGTTCGCGAATCGCGTCGATCCACGCGGCAGGATCATTGCGTACACGCTTGACTGGGCCGCCACGGTACGGTTCGATATCCGTACACACCACCGGCCAGCCCAGAACTCCATATTCCAGGATACGCAGATTGCTCTTTGCGATGTTGAATGGATGGTCTTCCAGGGGTGCCACGGCCAGATCCAGATTGAGTGCAGCGAGCCTGACCGGGTACTGGGCGAATTCCCCGAACTCGTGGACCTCCCGCACGAACGGACGCAATGCATCCGGACACATTCCGAAGAACACCCAATCCACCTCTTTGGCGGTGGCCTGGACGACCGGGATGAGCAGTTCGAGGTCGCCCAGGTGCTGCTGACCGCCGGCCCACCCCACTCGGGGACGAGGCCCCTGACGGCGCAGCGAACGTAGCGTGCCCCAGCGGGAGCGTGGCAGATAGTTGGGAAGGACACGTATGTCGTCGATGATGTCCCGATACACCTCCGCGATGGGGTCAGTGGTAACGATCAACCGATCGCAGCAGCTGAGCGCTCGGCGGGTGCGCGCCTTGATATCACGGAAAAGCAACTTCCGACGGGAATTCTTTTCCGGTACCTGCGTTTTCAGGTCTTCCATGTCGAAGACCCGGAATGCCCTGTTGAAACGCTTGTAGCTTTCAAGGGCGTCCAGGTGCGCGTCATCCAAGGTCCCCTGCAGCAGCAGGGTGTCCGGATCGAGACGTTCCAGTTCGACTATCGAGGGTACCCGCGGCCAGCCCTCCTGGGGTGCGGCAAAACCGCAGCGGGCACGCGCAGCGGCGGCCAACGCGTTCAAAGGCGCCAGAACGCGGTACTCCCCGCAGCCATAGGTGTCGACGGGGATACCGAGGATACGGGGGCGGTCGTTAAATGACGGGTCCCAGCTCGCGGTCGACTCGGTGCGCGTGCGGAAGTCCCTGTGGGACAGGCTCAGGTTTCGGTTGTAATACGGATCGTGCGCCAGATCTCCGAGCCAGCGTTGGAGCATCCGGTTTCCCTCTTCCCCGCAGCCCGGTCGCTCGCCTCCCGCGCACTGCGGCGGTTGCCAGCCCAGCAGCGCGTGCGGTGTCCACACAACTCGCAGGCCCCGGTTGCGCAACCGAAGGCAGAGATCGGCGGGGTACCAAACGTTGGGAAGCATCTGTTCGTCGAAGGGGCCGATGGCTTCGAAAGCAGCGCGGCGGACCATCAAACACGCGCCAGGCACGGCGGACACGCCTTGATCGGTCAGGGCGCGCCCAAAATAGCCCGGATCCCATGCCGACAGACCTGCGAATGCATCTGCGGCTACGCCGCCTATCCCCAGCAGCAGGGCACTGTGTGCCACCGTTTTGTCCGGCCCCACAACCCGTGGCGCCACCACGCCGACATCCGGTCGCTGGGCATGGTTGAGCAGTTCTTCCAGCCAGGTTTCCTGCACAAACACCGAGTGCCTGTCGATGAAAACCAGATATTCACCTGTCGCCACCTCCACTGCCGCATTGTAGGCGGCGGCGCGATTGCCCGGGGTCGGCGCCGTCACCACCCTCACGAGTCCCTGGTGGCGCAACAAGTCCAGGTAGTCGTAGGTGTCTTCATCCTCACTACCCTCGTCCACGATCAGCAATTCCATGTGTGCATACCGGGTAGCGTCGCGCAGGCTGTCGATGAAGATTTCCAGGACATGGAGGTCGTCACGGACAGCAACAATGACCGAGACCATGGGATGAGCGGCATGCTGATAGCAGACCCGCAGGGTCTGCGTCGCCAGCCCCTCGGCGACCTCCGCTGTCTGTCCGCAGCGCTCGAGATGGGCTGCCAACGCCGCACGGCGCCACGGCATAAGCCGGAGGTCGCCGCGCAGGGCTTCGGTGACGGGTCCCCGATGATACAAGACATCGGCGACATGCCCGATGCACTCGGTCCCGCAACGCTCCAGCACCTTCAATGCCAGTTCGTAATTCCGAATTCCCGGCTCCGAGCTGTAGCCCCCGGCTGCCAGCAACACCTCCCGACGCACGAGACAGAAACTGCCGACCCCGTCCTGGGAACGCAGCAGGTCAGGGTCGGCATCTGTCTTGAACCACGGGTCTGCGCGCCTGCCGGCGGCGTCCATCCGGTCCTCGTCACTGTAGATCAAGGCCCAGTCCGGAGACTGTTGGAGATGATCGATACAGGCAAACAGGGCATTCGGTGCCAGCCGGTCGCCGGGGCGGATCAGCCCGACCCAGTCGGCGTCGGTATCTGCAATCGCCCGGTTGATGGCGGACTCCGGATCGTCCCCACACTGGTACCACTCCAGGTTGGGCTGTTCGCCGAACAGGGCGTCCGGGCAAGGCTCCTCAGCGACAACGGTCAACCCCCACCCGGGATAGAGCTGGTCTGAGAGCGACTGCAGGGTAGGGGCCAGAAGTTGCGTTTCGCCGGTCCGCAACGGTGCGATGAGATGGACGGAGGGACGTACACGCCAGTTCAGCACCATACGTTCGGCCAGAAGTTCCCCGTCAGACTCGCGCAGGGCGTAGATGCGGGTCCAGTCGGCATAGTCAAGGGGCCGGTCTGGCCCCTGTGCATCACCATCGAAGGGCATCGGCGGCGGTGCCGGCGAGAGGGCCGCAAACACATCCTCCAGCGCATCGAGTTCCAAAGCCGCCTGATCGAGAAATGCCGCGTCCGGTGCCACATCACCGGCCGCGACGCTTGCGAGATGGCCGTACACCCCATCCACGAGGGATCGAAGCCCTCGCGGCTCGCCAGCCGAGACGGCGTCGCTGTGGTGACGTAGCGCGGGCGTCAGAAACGCCTCGACGTCGGTCTCAACCCGCTCATCGGAAAGCGGCAATCGGAGACCAAGCGAACCGGCAATACGCGATACCGTGCCACGCCAATCCGAAAGCAGCTGATCGTAGGTCGTAAAGACTCGCAGTGCTCCTCGACTATGGCGCTCGGCCTCCAGCACATGACGCAGCCAAAGCAACAGCCCCCGATTGCGGGACAACCCGTCCCGCCGTTGCAGCGAGTCCGCGACCTCGTATGGGCTTCTCAGCGGAATAACATACCTGGGAGCCGCACCCATATCGGCCAGAACCCGTTGCCAGAGCGGCAGCAGCCGACACAGACGCGGATCCTTTGCACCCCACAGCGGGCGCCCCGCGAACTCCCGTCGGAGAGTGGCGCCAAGCTCGTGCTGCAGAGCCCACAGTCGGGGCCGTTCCCAACACCCTTCCGGCAGACGCCGCGGATCCGACCATGACATGCCCAGTTCGCCCAGCACCTGATCATTCAGGACCATGATGTCGGCGTGTTCCCAAAAGCCGCGTTCATTGGCAGCGTTGCCAGCCAGTAGCGAGCTGCCGAGTTCGACCCCGTGCAGGTTCAGCACTCGGGTCAGAGCTGAGGTGCCGCTGCGGTGCATACCCAGAACCAGCAGCGCGGCAGGTTCATCCGTGCTTGGCTCGGGGCGCGCCTGGGGATACGCGAGTCCCTTGCCGGCTGCACCGCAGCTCCCGGTGTACTGGCACAAGGTCAGCTCACGGGGAGTCGGCAGCGACAGAACTTCCAGAGGAAGCTCATCGCTGAACCGGCTCTGTCGGTCCGGGACCGCCTCGCTGGCGTCCCCGGAACGGTACGCCACAACCAGGGCGCCCGGGCGAAGATACGGAGCGTACTCCTGCAGCTCCGCAGCCTGTCCGGTTGCCATACCATCCAACACCACCAAGTCGACGCCTTCGCGCAACGCCGGCTCGGCGGGCGCGTCATCCAGCAGTCGGACGATCTGGTCTACACCGGCGCGGCCCAGGCGTTCGGCCGCAATCCTCCGGCAGTCAGGATCTGCTTCGACACTGATCAGCTGACCGATGCCGTTTTGTGCCAACGCGCGGCCAATGGCTTCGCCCACATAGCCGCGCCAGGCACGCGTCTCCACGACCAGTCGCGGCTTGACGGCGCGCACAAGCCCGTACAGGAACTCCAACGTCTCCACATCGGCGGTCCAACCATCGAACATCGACCACAGGCGGGGTTCACGGGCCGAAGGCGCAGCTAATGAAAGCTCCGGATAGATCGACTCCCCCTGGAACAGCAGCGAAGCGCGCTGCGGCCTGGGCCGTGTGCGCCAGGCCTCCATGCGGCTGGACAAACCTTCGGTTCCAAGCCACGGCTTTGCATCGTAGCTGCGCGCATAGTACTCCGCACGATCGTCCAGCTCCCCTGCCGCGTGACCGAGATTACGGGCGAGATAGCGAGGCGCCCAGGCGCACATATAGCCGGCATGTCTGACGGACTCGGAAAGCGCCACGTCGTCCGGCAGCAGTACGCCATGCTTATTGGTGTTGGAGCCAACCCTGATGCCGGCGTCCCACAGCTCCCGTCGCAACAGACAACTGGTGCCGACATTGCCGACAGCCTCATAGAGAAAGTGCCCGTTCTGGCTGCGGAGCACGGCGGGCTTGGTTTGCCAGACCTCTTCGTCCTCCGGCACTGGCGCACACAGCGACAACTGACCGAGTCCGGGGAAACAGGCGAACAACTCAAGCGCTTCTTCCACCCACCCGGAGCGGTACTCGAAGTCATTTTCGCTGACATGCAGTAGCCCGGCGCGACTTTTCCGAAGTCCCTCGTTGATTGCGGCCCCGCCGATGTTCTCCGGCAGGTAGATCGCCTGCGCTGCAGGTGTGGCCGCACAAAACTCTTCGATGACGGTACGGGAACCGTCCGACGACCCGTTGTCCACGATAAACAGCTCATACGGGACGGTAACGGTGTCGCGGTAGCTTTCCAGCGTACGACGCAACAGGTCGGCCCGGTTCCAGTTGAGCACGGTTGTGCTGATCACCGGTGCTGACGCCTTTTCGCCCACGCATAGATCTCCTCTGTACATCGGCCCAACCGGTCTCCAGCGCGATCTGACCGTTTGGCAGCAGGGCGGCGACGGAAATTCGACACCCAATGGAACAATCAAGCAAAGCAACAACGGGCCGAATCAGTTGGTTAGCGCTGGTTGTACGAAAATGGCCGATCCGGTTGCAGCTCGCTGGCTAGCTGCTGCAAGTGCTATGCCACTTGGGTTGGGATTCGGCCCGCCACTGATGGGCCGCGGCGCTCTGACTGACCTTCCCCGGCCCCTTACCCCCCGCAACTGCGCCAGCCGTTCTGACGGCGACCGCACCGGCGGCGCCCACCATTTGCATCGGCGAAGTACGGGGTGCAGGGATGCACAAGGGACATGTCCGTTTCGCTGCCAATCACCCCGAACGAGGGGTCGCTGCGCGGGCTTTGCAGGGTGCGCCCTGGGGATAGCGAGCACTGCGCCGCCCACAGCGTTGCGATTTTTCACCTGCCACTTGATGGGCACCAACCATGAACGCCGGCTTGCACGCGGACCCCGCTTGCCGGACACCGGCGACAAGTTGCCGTCTCAGGGTCCGAGGCGCCGCCACCGGGGCGGCCCGGATACCCCCCGGACCGCGCTTTCCACGGGGCGGTCGCGCAATCGGACTCGCGAAGAACGCGAGCGGGCTCGCATCTTTCAACACACATGGCTTGTGTCGGGGAGGAAGTGCCGGCACTCGGACGGGTGCGTTTCGGACGCTGACGCAGCCGGACCTTGCTGGTCCGCAACAGGCAGTTCCACCGGGGTAACCGGTAATGGCCTTGTCCGCCGCCCTTACAGGCTCAACCGATTTCGCGTCTGGTCGACGCAGTCACGCGAAAAGAATCTCGTAATCAACACTCAGGGCAGGTAATTGAACAACGACAGCCCCTGAATCTTCCCAAAGCTCTGCTGGGCGGCCTGCAGCGCAGTCATCTGCTGCTGAAACTGGCTGATGGCCTGGGTGTAGTTCAAGTCCTGCACCTGGGAGAGGTTCTTCTGGACCGCCAGCAGGGAGCTGGAGCTGAGTGTCTGCTGATCGCTGACGGCGTTCTGCCGCGATCCGATGTCCGTCTGCACCGACAGCACATGCTGGAGGGCGTTGCCGATGTCGGTGATGGACGAAGCGCTGGGGCTGTTCGATTGCAGCGAAGTGACGAAGTCCTGGAGCGTCTTGAAGACGCTCTGGCTGCCCCCGCTGCTGGTTGGAGCGCTCATGAAGACGCTGGAACCGGCGTCGCTTACCGCAACCTGGCGCGACGCGCCGATTTGAACGAAGCGTTGGGCTTGATCGCCATTGTAGGTCACCGTTCCGCCATTCATGGTAAATGGCTGCTGACCGCTCCGGTAGCCGCCGAAGATATACTGGCCGTTGGTGTCCTTGGTATTCGCCAACGCCTGGAGTTGTTGCAGGCTCTGCTGGACCTCCTGGGCGATGCCCTGGCGGTCCTGTGCACTCTGGGTACCGTTGGTGGCCTGTATTGCCAGGGTATGCGCACGCTGCAGCAGGTTCACCACCGAATCAAGGGTGTTGCTTTCCAGGGTCAGCTGCTGGCTGGCGTAATCGCTGTTGCTCTGATACTGATTTGTTTGGGAGACCGACTTGTCCAGACGCAGGGCCTGGGTAGTCCCGGCCGGGTCGTCGGCGGGCGAAAGGATGCGCTGGCCGGTGGACAACTGTTGCTGGGTTCGGGCGGCGCCCGTCTGCTGGTCGAGGATGGCGTTGACCCCTTGCTGGAACAACTGGGCAGTGGAGATGCGCATGACGGATTACCTCACGGCACTGAGCAGTGTCTGGAATACGGTATTGGCGATTGTGACCACGTGGGCAGCCGCCTGGTAGGCCTGCTGATACTTCACAAGGTTGGCAGCTTCCTGATCCAGGTTGACGCCCGACACCGACGACTGCGCGGACTGAGCCTGCTGGAGCAAAGCCTGCTGGGCCTTTTGGTTGGTCTGGGCCTGACTGGTCTTGGTGCCGACATTCGCCACCAGTTGGCTGTAGTTGCCGCTGAAGCTGGAGGCGCCCCCGTCCATGGTCAGCGAATTCTGCAGTCCCGCCAGCGCCAACGCATTGCGGTTGTCGCCGACGCCCCCTGTGTTGGCGCCGACGGTGAAGCTGTCTCCGGCCGCCGGACTTCCCTGAAGCGTCGCAGTCCATCCGTTGTAGGTGACGCTCTGGCCGCTCGTATAGCCCACGCCAGTGGCCAAAGCCGTGCCGCTGGTCGTGTCTGTCACGTTGTATTGGGTCGGGGACGTGAAGGTGATGCTCACCGCATGTTGAAGGCCCGCGTTGCTGGGATCCTGAACAGTCAGGTTGCTCAACGTCCCGCTGCCCGAGTTGGACGAGGTGTTGCTGGCGGCGACGGGTGCCGCGGCGGCTATATTGGCCGGATCCTGGATCGCCACCCCAATACTCCTGGCGGCGTTGGTGGCGATGGTGTACTGGTCATTCGCTGACGGGGTGCCGCTCACCGCAATCTTCAGGCCGCCGGCGGTGAAGGGACCGCTACCGGTAAGCGTCGTCGCCGCGCCGCCGGCGGGCGTCAGTGTCCAATTATTGCTGCCGTTGTAGGTAAGGGTATAACTGCTGGCACCCAGCTGGCTGACCGTCGATGGGTCAAATGTGGCGCTCACCGTGGCGCCACCGGCATTGGTCGGCACCGGCGACACGGTAGGCGATACGTTGAAGAAATCGCCTCCCAGGGTGCCATTGAGGGTCATGCCCTTGGCATGCTGCGAATTGAACGTGGTGCCCACCGATGCCGCCAGCCGGTCGAGGGCCGACTGGGCCGGTTCCAGCACCTGCTTGCGGAACGACAGCAGGCCGCCCAGTTTGCCGCCGGACAGGTTGTCCGTGACAGGTACCCCGCCCGCATTGCCCGAACTGGAAAAGGAAACCACCGGCTGCATGCCGGGGGCGGGTGCCGGCGTGTGGCTGAGCGAACCGGCCGTGAACTCGGTGACCAGCGGCTGACCTTTGCCGATGAACACGTTCAGCGAACCGTCGGATTGGGCTACGGTGCTGACCGATACCTGCTGCGAAAGCTTGTTGAGCAACGTGTCGCGCTGGTCCAGGAGGGTATTGGGCGGCTGCCCCCCGGCCTGGCCGGTGGCGGTGACGATCTTCTGGTTGATGGCCGCAAGCGACTGGGCCAGGCTGTTGATCTGTGAAACCGTGTCACCGAGCTGGCCGTCCGCCTGCTTGCGCTGGTCGCTGAGCTGCTGGTTCATGTAGTTGAAGCGGCTCGCCAGTGTCTGGCCCTGGGAAAGCATGACCTGGCGCGCCGATGGATCCGTGGGATTGTTGGCGACGCCCTGGACGGCATTGAAGAACGACTGCAGCGCCGGGCTCAGGCCCGCCGAGCTGTCGCCCAGCAAATTGGCCACATTGCCGGCAAGGTTTGCATAGGTCTGCAGACTGGCATTGGTCGAGGTGGTGGACCGCACCTGCTCGGTCACAAACTGATTGTAGGAGCGGGTGACGCCGGTGACTTCCACCCCGGTGCCGATGAAGCCTGCGCCGGTTGCCACGGGAATCTGCGGGGCCAGATTCACCTGTTCGCGGCTGTAGCCGTCAGTGTTGACGTTGGCGATGTTGTTGCCCGTGGTGCTTAGCGCCTGCTGGAACGCCTGCAGACCGCCGGTGGCTATCCCCAGCAGATCTCCGCTCATGCCCAGGTCTCCCCGTCAATCTGGTTCATTCGCCCTGACGCCACCATGATGCAAGTCTCCTGATTCAGGTTAGCGACCGACCCGCGTCGGTCTTGACCCCGGCAACGGTACTCTGCAGCGTCGGGCCGTGCAGAATGTCCAGCAGCTTGTGGGCGTAATGGGGGTCGGTGGCGTATCCGGCCTGTTGCAGGGCCTGGACGAAGGCCTTGGGGTCCTGGGCCTGGGTCAGGGCCTGGCGATAGCGCGGATTACTCTGAAGGAACTTTGCATAGTCCGCGAAACTGGCCGCTGGCGAGCCGTAGGCACGAAAGGCCGCCTGCTGAGGTTCCGGGATGCCGTGTTTGAACTCCAGTGTCGTCACCGTGGCGCTGGGTCCCTGCCACTGTTCCCCGGCCTTGATGCCGAACAGGTTGTGGCTGCTGCTGCCATCCGGGTTGCGCACCGTGCCCTTGCCCCAACCGGTCTCCAGGGCCGCCTGCGCCACCAGCACCTTGGGATCGACGCCCAGCTTGCGGGCCGTGGCCTCGGCGTGTGGCCACAGACTGGCCACGAACTGCGACGGCGACGGGACCGTCTTGCTTGCCGGGGCCGGGGCGGGCGACTTCTGCGCCGTCGTTGCCGTCGTTGCCGTCGTTGCCGTCGTTGCCGGCGCCGCTGAGCGCGGTGCCGACACCGGGAAAGTCGCCGGTGACTGCGCGCTGCTGGCGTCGCCGGCGCTCTTGGGAAGATTCTTTCCCAACTGCTGCTCCAGCATCCTGGCCAGACCGATTCCCTTGCCTTTGCTGATATCCAGGGCGATCTGCTGGTCGAACATGCCCTGGTAGAAGCGCGTCTGGCTGCTGTCCATGATGCCCTTGCCGCCGCCCAGCGTTGCGGCGCGCATGCTCTTCAGCATCATTTGGACGAACAGCGCCTCGAACTGGTGGGCAACCTGCTTGAGGGCTTTGGACGAATTCTGCTGCGCCTCCCCGTGCAATTGCGCCAGGCCGGTCATGTCCAGGTAGATGTCGGGATTGACCTGCACCGTAGCGGCCCTCAGATGACGATAAGCTGAGCGTTCAGGGCGCCGGCCGCCCGGAGCGCCTCCAGGATCGCGACCACATCGCTGGGCCCGGCGCCCACCTCGTTCATGGCCTGCACGATCTGGTTGAGGGTCACGCCGGGCTTGAACATGAACATGTGGTCCTTGTTCTCCTGCACCTGCACATTGCTCGACGGCACCACCGCCGTGGTCCCTCCCGAGAACGGCCCGGGCTGGCTGACCGTGGGCTGCTCGGAAATGGTCACCGTCATGCTGCCGTGGGAGACGGCCGCGGCGGTGACCGTCACATGGTTGCCGATGACCACCGTGCCGGTGCGGGCGTTCACGATCACCCGTGCCGACGCCTGACCGGGGTCGACGTTCAGGTTCTCGAGCATGGCTACGTACGCAACCCGCTGACTGGGATCGGTGGGGGCGTTCACGCGCACCGATGTGGCATCCACCGCACGGGCGGTGCCCGGTCCGATGGCCTTGTTGATGGCCTGCACCAGGCGGCTGGCGGTGGTGAAGTCCGGACTGTTCAGATTGAGGGTAAGGGTATTGCCGCGGTCGAAGGGGCTGCCCACCGCCCGCTCCACTGTCGCTCCGTTGGGCACCCGCCCCACGCTGGGAATATTGACGGTGATCTTGGAGCCATCCGCCCCACTGGCACTCAATCCGCCCACGAGCAGATTGCCCTGGGCCATGGCGTAGACCTGTCCGTTCGCGCCCTTGAGGGGCGTCATGATCAGGGTGCCGCCGCGCAGGCTCTTGGCGTTGCCCAGCGAGGACACCGTCACATCGATGGTCTGGCCGGGCTTGGCGAACGGGGGCAGCTCCGCACTCACCGACACCGCGGCCACGTTCTTGAGCTGGGGCGATATGTTCGACGGAACGGTGACCCCGAACTGAGCCAGCATGTTCTCCAGGCTCTGCACCGTGAACGGCGTCTGACTGGTCTGATCGCCGGTACCGTCCAGGCCCACCACCAGCCCGTAACCCACCAGTTGGTTGCTGCGCACGCCCGCCACCTGCGCAAGGTCCTTCACCCGGTCGGCATGCGCGGCCCCGAACAGCAACAGCAGCAGGACGCCAATCCAGCCCAGTTGACCGGCGGAGTGTAGCGCGGCGGGACGCAAAGGACGGATTTCACAGTTGTTCATCGATTCCTTCCTTCGTCAGAACGGCCAGTAAGGACTGAGGAAGAACCGCGACAACCACCCCATGCGGTTCGCATCGGCCACCGCGCCGTTGCCGCTGTAGGTGATACGTGCGTCAGCCACTTTATACGATGGCACCGTGTTGTCGGAGCTGATGTCCACCGGGCGCACCATGCCGGATATCTGTATGACTTCGTCGCCCTGATTGAGTGTGAGGTGCTTCTGACCGCGCACCATGAGATTGCCGTTGGACAACACACGCGCCACGGTCACGGTGATGTTGCCGGTCAGGCTGTTGCTCTGGCTGCTGTCGCCCGAACCCCCGAATGCCTGGTCAGAGCTCAGACTGTTGGCGAGGGTGTTGTTGCGGTTGCTGGCGAGGGGCAGTATGCCGGGAGCACCGAACTGTGGGGTTGAACCCAGGATGGTGGGATTGGCGATATCGATGGAATCCTTCTTCTTGGTATTGGTACTGGCCTGTTTGCTGGCCTGCGTGCTTTCGTTCAGCACAATGGTGATGATGTCCCCAACCTGGTGGGCCTTGACGTCATCGAACAGGGACATGCCATAGCCCGCCTGATAGATGGCGCCGTCGTTCTGGGCCGCCGGCTTGGGTGGCGGCGGCAGCACGGGGCTGTAGTCGGCGTGCTGCTGTGGCGCCATCGCACAGGCGCTCAGCAGGAGCAACGGCAGCAGCGCAGCGATGGATCCTAAGCGGCGTATGTTGGCATATCTGATCATGGCTCAGCCTCGACCTGCGTGCTCGGCCGTTACAGGTTGTTGTTCGCGTACTGCATCATCTGATCGGTGGTGGAAATGGCCTTGGAGTTCATTTCATAGGCCCGCTGGGTCTCGATCATATCCACCAGCTGGGAGACCACATTCACGTTGGATGTCTCCAGAGACCCCTGCACCACCGTACCGAGACCGTTGAGGCTCGGGTTGCCGGTGGAAGGCGCGCCGCTGGAGGCGGTTTCCTCGTACAGGTTCTGGCCGACCGGCTGCAAACCGCCGGGGTTCACGAAGTCCGCCAGCTGAAGGGTACCGATCTGGGTGGGCGAAGCGCTGCCTGGCAGCTTGGCGCTGACCACGCCATCGGTGCCGATGGTGACGCTCTGGGCGCCGCTGGGTACGGTGATGGCCGGCTGCACCACATAACCGTTGGAGGTGACCAGCTGACCGGTACTGTCGAGCTTGAACGAGCCGTCCCGGCTGTAGGCCAGCGTACCGTCAGGCTTGAGCACCTGGAAGAAGCCGCGTCCCTGGATGGCCACATCCAGGCTGTTGCCTGTCTGCACCAGGTTGCCCTGGGTGAACAGTTTCTCGGTGCCCACCGTCTGCACCCCGGTGCCCAGCTCAAGCCCTGTCGGCAATTGGGTATTCTGGGAGGACTGCGCCCCCACCTGGCGGGCGTTCTGGTAAAGCAGGGACTCGAACGAGGCACGCGAACTCTTGTAGCCGGTGGTGTTGACGTTGGCGAGGTTGTTGGAGATCACCGCCATTTGAGTCTGTTGCGCATCCAGACCCGTCTTTGCCACCCAGAGGGATTGATTCATCGCTATTTTCTCCCGTAATCCCGGTTAGTTGCGAGGCGGGCTAGCCCGCATGTTGCATCAGCATCCGGGCTGCTGGCGCAGGACAGGTGCGGCTGGGCGCCGCTCTGGAACGCTTGTGCCCTTCGGGGTAAAACTCATAGCCGTTGCTATGAGTTGAGTGAAGAGCAAGCACATGCGTGCCTGGACAAGCCAGGGCCCGGATAGGGCGCAGGCCGGATACGAAGTGCTCACTCAATTGTTCAGGTCTCATTATCAAGTCCATCCGTAGTATCAGTCACTTTCACGCAGGCCTGCGACCGGCTGGTGCAACATGCGGGCTAGAACTGCAGCAGCTTGGCCGAAGCCTGATCGTTCTGCTGCGCTGTCTTCATCAGATTGACCTGCATCTCGAACTGGCGGGCCAACTGGATCATGTTCACCATGGCGCCCACCGTATCCACGTTGCTGGACTCGAGGGCGCCGGAAACCAAAGACACGTTGCCGTCCGCGGGTGCCGGCGGGCCACTCTTGCTGTGCAGCAGTCCGTCACTGCCCCGCTTGAGGGTGCTGGTGGCCGGATCGACGAGTTTGATGCGGTCCACCACCGCCATGGTGGACGGTGCCTGGCCCAGCGGCAGCACCGACACCGTGCCGTCGGCGCCGATTTCGACCTTTGTGGAAGGCGGCACCACAATGGGCCCGCCGTTGCCCAGCACGGGCGCGCCGGTGCCGGTGGTGAGCAGTCCCGAGCTGGATATCTGCAAATCGCCCCGGCGGGTGTAGGCTTCGCTGCCGTCGGGGGCCTGCACGGCGATGAACCCGTTGTTCTTGACCGCCACATCCAAAGCCCGTCCGGTTTGCACCAACGAGCCGGGCTTGAAGTCCACGCCGGACGAAGTCGCCATGGCGTACACCCGGCTCGGCTGCCCCGGGCCGAACACCTGCTGACTGCGGAAAGCCGCCAGGTCGGCCATGAAGCCGGTGGTGTTGGCATTGGCCAGGTTGTTGTTGTTCGCCACCTGAGCGCGTTCGATCTGCTTCGCTCCGCTGGCTGCAACATAGATCATTCTATCCATGGCGGTGTCCCTTCAGGCCTAGCGCATCTGGATGATGGTCTGGGTGATGTTGTTCGACGTGGTGATCGCCTGGGCATTGGCCTGGAAATCACGCTGGGCCGTAATCAAATTGATCAGCTGGGCGGCGATGTCCACGTTGGAGGCTTCCAAAGCGCCGGACTGGATGGCGCCGAAGCTGCCGCTGCCGGCCTCGCCGTTGATGGGATCGCCTGAATCGTAGCTGGCCGCCCAGGTGGTGTTGCCCAGTTGACGCAGCCCCTGTGGGTTGGCGAAGTTCGCCAGCGCCACCTTGCCCAGAGCGCGGGACTGCCCGTTGGTGAAACGCGCCGAGACCACACCGGTGCTGCCGATGTCAATGCCCGTCAATCGGCCGGTGCTGTAGCCGTCCTGATTGATGGAGTTGACGCTGTAACCCGACCCGTACTGGGTCAGCTTGCTGAAGTCGAAAGCCATGCCGCTCATGTTGCTTGCGCCGTTGCCCGGATTGAAGGTGCCGGTGGTCGGCTTGCCGCCATTGGTGGAGGACGCGGTGTTCAGGGTGCCGTCGGCATTGAAGACCAGGGTGGCGGGAGCCGTCGCACCGTTGAGATTGATCGGCTGCATGGTCGGGGGCGTACCCGCATCCTGACCGTATAGATAGGTGTTCCAGGTGTTGGCCGCGGTCTTCTTGAAGTACATGGTCGCCGTGTGACTGCTGCCCAGGGAGTCGTACATGGTGAACGAGGTGGAATAGTTGTACGTACTCGGATCCGCGTTGTTGAAGGCGGTTGTATTGATCGCGTCGCTGGAATCCAGATTCATCAGGGTACCGACACTGGAGGTCGGATTCGGCGAGCCTTCCGATGTGGCCACCTGCAGGTCCGTCAGCGCGCCGGTGTTGAAATTGGTTCCGGCCGGGTCCGTGGGCGAGTACACCTGCAGACGTTCCCCGCCGGCATTCACCACGTAGCCGTTGCGGTCCACGCTGAAGGCGCCGGCGCGCGTGTAGGCCTTGCTGCCGCTGTTGTCCAGCACGAAGAAACCCTGGCCGTTGACCGCCAGGTCCATGTTATTGTTGGTGAACTCCACATTGCCCTGACTGAACTGCTGGGCCACGCGGGACAGGCGCACGCCGCCGCCGATGGCGTTGGCGCTGACCCCGCCGCCGGAGGTGGCGAACACATCCGCGAATTCCGCGCGCGACTGTTTGAAACCGGTTGTACTCGCATTGGCGATATTGTTGCCGGTGATGTTCAGGTCGGAATTGGCGGCGTTCAGGCCGCTGAGTGCGATACGGAATGCCATGGCGCTATGCTCCTCTCCAGATCACATGATCTGCCGGACTTTCGAGAAATCGATGGGGCCGAGGCCGGCCAGGTTCAGTGACAGACTGCCGGACTTGTTGATGGTGACGCTTTGCACATCGGCTGATGTCCAGGTATCCACCGCCTGTTCCTTGCCGCCATAGGTGGCACTGGCGGTAATGGAGTATTTCCCGGGCGCGGCCGGTTGCCCGTTGTCGTCGAGCCCGTTCCATGTAAAGTTCGCGGGCCCGGCCGCCTGGGTGCCCAGGTGCAGTGTGCGCACCAGCTGACCGCTCTGGTCCTGTATCTGCACCGTCACGTTGCTGGCGGCGGACGACAGATTCACCGCGCCGGAAATGTCGCCACCGCTGCTCAGCAGGCCCGCTCCGGTGGGGGCCAGCACATGGTGCCCCACCAGGTTCGAGGCCTGCAGGGCCTGGTTGGACGACAGGGAACTGCTCAGGGTCGCAAACGACTTCTGCAGCTGCTGCAGTCCGGTCACCTGACTGAACTGCGCCATTTGGCTGATCATCTGGTTGCTGTCCATGGGCTTGGTGGGATCCTGATTCTTGAGCTGTGTGATCATCAGCTTCAGAAACTCCGACTGGCCCAGGGTCTGGGGCGCCTGCTGCTGGGCCTGCTGCAGCTGCTGTTGCGTGCGCATCCCCAGACTCTGCAGGACGCTGTTGGTGGAAGTTGTCATAAGGCGAGTCCTCGGGTTTCCGGTTGCGGCGGCTGCGCTACTGGCCCATGCGCAGCGTGTTGAGCAGCAACGTCTTGGAGGTGTTCAACACGTCGGCGTTGTTCTGATAGGAACGCGACGCGGAAATCATGTTGGCCATCTCGTCCACTGCGTTCACATTGGGCATGTAGACATACCCATCCTTGTTGGCCATGGGATCGTTCGGTGCATAGCGCTTCTGCAGCGGCGCCTGACTCTCCACGATGCCGCGCACGCGCACACCGGCGGTGGGATCGTTGGGCTGCATGGAGTTGAACACCGCGGCAAACACCGGCTCCCTGGCACGATACGTGGTCCCCACACTGCTGCTGGTGCTGTCGGCATTGGCAAGGTTGCTGGCGGTCACGTTCAGGCGCACGCTCTGCGCGCTCATGGCGGAACCGGCAATGTCGAAGATTCGGAACAGCGACATGGCTAATCTCCCTTGATGGCGCCCATCAGGCCTTTGATGCGGCCGCTCAGAAAAGTCAGCGTCGCCTGATACTGAACGGCGTTCTGCGCGAAGCTGGCCTTTTCCTGCTGGCTGTCCACGGTGTTGCCGTCCAGAGCAGGCTGATCGGGGATGCGGTACTGAAGCTGAGCGCCGCCCGCCAGGGCACCTGCGGCTTGCAGCTGCCGCGGGTTGTCGGTGGTGAGCGCCAGGTGGCCGTTGGCAGCGGTGCCTGAGGTGGCCTGGGTCAGCGCCGCCTTGAAATCGAAGTCCCGCGCCTTGTAGTTGGGCGTGTCTGCGTTGGCCAGATTGGAAGCCAGCACTTCGGAACGCTGCTCCCGAAGTCGCAGGGCTTCGGGCATGATGCCGAGAGCGGAATCGATGTTTAGCGGCATGACGACCTCAAACTTGAGCGGTTCTGCCGTCAGCTGAAGCAACCCTCGTGCCAAAAACAGTAACTAATTGAATAACTGAGGATTGGACTGCAAGCAAGGATGCTGCGAGGGGACCAAGCGGCAAGAATTCGCCGCCGGGCGGCAAGGACTACCGAGATTTGAGGCGGTAGACGACGCCGGGATTGCAGCGCACCAGTTCGAACTGGTCCGAATACTGGGTGATGGACTCCGAAGAGCCCAGGAACAGATAGCCGCCCGGGTTCAAGGCACGCGCCATGCGTCCAATGATGTCGCGTTTGGACTCGGAGGAGAAATAGATGAGGACGTTGCGGCAGAAGATCACATCGAAACGTCCCAGCAGGGAATAGCTCTGCAGCAGGTTGGCCATGGTGAAACGAACCCGGCCGCGTATCTCGGGGCGCACCTCCCACTGCTCGCCGAGGCCAGTGAAGAAGCGCCGCTTGCGCTCCTCGGACAACCCGCGCCCGACGGCCATGGCGTCGTAGCGGGCGTCGCGGGCGGCCTTGAGGATTGCCGGGGAGATATCGGTGGCAGTCACCTCCACCGAAGTGAGGCTTCGCGGACGGGAAGCCAGAAATTCCTGCACGGCGATGCTGATGGAATACGGTTCCTGACCGGATGAACAGGCCGCCGACCAGATGCGCACCGGCCCGCGACCCGCAACCAACTCGGGCAGAATTCGGGACTTGAGCACCTCGAACGGATAGCCGTCGCGAAACCAGTAGGTCTCGTTGGTGGTCATGGCCTCGATGATACGCTCGCGCAGACCGTCGCGGCGCGAGCCTTTAAGGCGCTGCACGAGTTCGCCCAGGGTCTCGATGCCTTCCTCCGCCAGCAGGCGGTTCAGGCGGCTGACCACCAGATAATGCTTGTTGTCGCCGAGGACGATCCCACAGGCGTCTTCCAGAAAAACGCGGAAGGCCTGGTACTCATCGGGCGTCAGGACCCCGTTCTTCACACGTCACGTTCCTTATCACCGCCAGGACCGACGGGCAGTATAACGTCAGTCGGGGGGCGCGCACCCGGTTCGGACTGAAATGGGCTGGGCCGGGGCCCCCGGCCCCAGCGCGCGAAAATCCGGTTCGGGTCCCGCCGCGAGCCCCTGCCCTGCCGTATAGGCAGGGCTGGCCGGCGGTCAGGCAGCGTTGCGCGACTCCCGTACCGCCTTGATGCGGTCCAGTACGGCGCCGGCAAGCAGGTCAGGGTTGAACTTTGCAATGAACTGGTTTGCTCCGACCCGTTCCACCATGGCGTTGTTGAACACCCCGCTGAGGGAGGTATGCAGCAACACGTACACCTTATTGATACGGACATCGTCACGAATCTGCCGGGTCAGGGTGTAGCCGTCCATCTCCGGCATTTCAATATCGGAAATGATCATCAGCAGGCGCTCGTCCAAGGGCATATCTTCCTCGGCCCAGGCCTTGAGCTGCTCCAAGGCCTCGCGGCCGTCGCGCTTGAGAATGCATTCAATGCCCAACTGGTCGAGAGTGCGCTTGATCTGGTTGCGGGCCACCGAGGAATCGTCGACCACCAGCACCAGGCGCGGCACATCCGTCTCGCGATCGCTACCGGCCAGCAGTTCGCCGGAAAGCTCCTCATCGCTGCCGATCACCTCTGCCAGCACTTTTTCCACATCGATGATCTCCACCAGCTCCTTGTCGAGCTTGGTGACGGCGGTCATATAGCTGTTCTTGCCCGTACCCCGGGGCGGCGGCAGGATATCCCCCCAGTTCATGTTGACGATGCGCTGCACGCTGCTGACCAGGAAGCCCTGCACGGAGCGGTTGTACTCCGTGATGATCACGAACTTGTCTTCCACCCGATCCACCGGCCGCTTACCGATGGCCATGGCCAGGTCCATGACCGGAATGGTCTTGCCGCGCAGCTTGGCAATACCGCGGATGACCGGGTGCGAGTGGGGTACATGGGTGAGCGGCGGGCACTGGATGACCTCCTGGACCTTGAACACGTTGATCCCGTACTGCTGTTGGCCGTCCATACGAAACAGCAGTAGTTCCAATCGGTTATGCCCCGCCAGTTGGGTTCGCTGGTCTACGCTCGCCAAAATTCCGGTCATCGCCTTCCCCCGTGTCATGCGCGGACCCGCGCCGCCTTTGCCCGGCTATCGGCGCACGCCGGCATTTCCTTAGCGGCTATTGGCGGGCACAGCTCTTGCATTATTCAGCCCAAGCCGCTGCACGGCACTGGCTTCAGGAGTACCAACAGAACATGCAACCGAGCACCTTTTTCGTCTGGCTGACGGCAGTCGCGCTGATCGCCGGGACCGCATTCGACCCCGCATGGGGACGGGCGATCCAGAGCCGGGAGTCGATCCGATCCGCCGCCCGGACCTTCCTGCGGGCACAGGTCAGCGAGCACTTCTCGGGCAAGAGCAAGATCCATGTGGGCGACCTCGACCCCAGGCTGCGTCTGACCGCCTGCGGCGGCCGGCTCGACGCTTTCCTTCCCCCCGGAGGAAGGCTCAGCGGGAACACCACCGTCGGCGTACGGTGTGCCGCAACAGCGGGCTGGACCGTCTACGTTTCCGCGCGTATCTCCTTGTTCGGAAAGGTATTGGTGGCAACTCATCCGCTGGCGCGCGGGGATCGCCTGAAGGGGTCCGACATCAGGCCGGTGGAGCGCAATCTGTCCCGGCTACCATACGGGTACATCAGCGATCTGAGCGATGCCAGCGGCAAACGGGTGACCCGGACGATCGCGGCGGGCGCGGTGCTGACACCGGACATGCTCACTGCCCCACGCCTGATACACCGCGGCGACCGGGTCATGCTGGTTGCCGAGGCAGCCGGGCTGCAAGTACAGATGGCGGGCAAAGCCATGGGCGATGGCACCGCAGGGGACAAGATCCGGGTTCAGGCCCTCAGTTCCAAGCGGATCGTCCAGGGTACGGTAATCTCTGCAGGCGTCGTAAAAGTGACGCTTTGAGCCACGGATCACAAAAACGCGCTAAAGTTATTGAATGCACGGTCGTTAACCAGCACGAGAGCAATACAGCAACAACTCGTAAAGCATGATAAGGAGTGAACCAATGTCAATTGATATCAAAGGATTGCCGCCTTCTCACTCCCAGGGAGCGGGACAGGGCGCCCAGGTCGGCGGCTCGCAGCCAAGCGATCAGGGCGTCAATCAGACGGCGAACCAAGGCAATGCCCAGGGTAGCGACAAGGTCAGCCTGACCAACACCGCCCAGCACCTTCGCTCGCTGGCCAACCAGGTGGGAAAAATGCCTAGTGTGGATACTCACCGGGTGGAGGCCATCAAGCATGCCCTGGCCACCGGCACCTATGAAATCAACGCCGGCCGGGTTGCCGACAAGATGATCGCCTTCGAGCGTTCTCTCGGATCGCGGTAGCCCTGACCATGGATCAGGCTCTGCTGTGCCGCCAAATGGCGCCCCTGGTGGAAGCCGAGCTGGCATGCAGCGACGCCCTGCTCGCGACTCTGGGTAGCGAGCGCGAAGCCCTGGCGGGCGGCGATCCGGCTCGCATTCAAGCTGAAGCGATCTCCAAGTCCGAACAGGTCGAACGCCTGGAGACTCTGGAACGCCAACGTGCCCGGCTGATGCGCGAGGCGGGTTTCGAACCATCCGAACCTGCCCAGATGGAAGCCTGTCTGCGCCTGTGCGGCCCTCCCGAGCGACTGATGGCCACCTGGCAATCGGTGCTTGAACGCATGCGCCGCTGCCAGGCGGAAAACCGTGTCAACGGCGGCATTATCGAACTGAGCCGCCGCCATGCCCAGCGAGCGTTGCACGTGCTGCGCGGCGAAGTCGCCGATTCCGACGTGTACCAACCCTCCGGCGCCATGGCATCCCCCAACGGGGGTCGACCTTTGGGCAAGGCCTGACGACCCGTCCCGCACTCTGGCGAGAGACTCGGCGAGGCGGTATGATGCTTTGCCAACGACCAACGCGCCGCACGGATGCGAGCCACCCGACGCAATCTCATGACAGACGCGTCCACACCCCAACGAACCTCCCAGTACCAGAGCCAGATTGAACGGCTCACCGTCCCGGCCCAGATCGTCACGCTACTGCGCCGCGCGTCGGAAGCCCGCGACCTGCTCACCGTCATTCTTCCCGACAGCCCTCGACGCTACAACAGCGCCATCCTGAAGGTAGACCCCGAGCAGGGGGTTGTGCTGCTGGACGAGCTCAACCCGCCCGAGGGGCACGAACGGCTGATGGCCGCCCGGCGCCTGCGGGCATCGTGCCACATCCGGGGCATAGAGCTGAGCTTCCAGGCCACTGTCAGCGAGGTGGGCGGTGACGCCGGTATCGCGTTCTACCGTATCCCCCTGCCGCAGGAGCTGCACTACCACCAGCGCCGGGCCAATTACCGGGTGCAGGTCGGGCGAGGACTTGCCATCCCGGTGTACCTGACGCTCGGAACGGACGATGCTCTGGAAGGGCAGTTGAGCGACCTGTCGGCCGGAGGGCTGAGCATGCGCCTGGAAACCGGCCGATCCCTCAACCGGGGCCAGCGTATCGAGCAATGCACCATTCCACTGCCCAAAGGCGACCAGATCAGGTCGGCGCTGGAAATTCGCTACGCGAGCGCCGAAGAGAATGCCAAATGGCTCCGCGCCGGCGCCCGTTTCCTCGACCTGACCCGCGCACAGCAAAGCCGCATACAGCGTTTTGTAGCGCAACTGGAACGCGAACTGATCCGCAAGCTCCCCCGCCAGTAGCGAACCTTTCTGGCCCGGCCCTATAGCCGGCTGCGCGCCGGCAATGCTACAATGCCGCCCCGATATGGCGACCTGTCGCCACAGTCGTGCGGGGCCGTAGCTCAGCTGGGAGAGCGTCGCGTTCGCAATGCGAAGGTCAGGGGTTCGATCCCCCTCGGCTCCACCATTACCCCCGATTGAAACGCCAACGGACTTCGGTCTCCATTCCCCCTGCGGATGGAGACCCGATGTCTGTTCAGCGGTGCGCCACCAGTTCCTTCAGGTCGTGGGCGTAGTCCGCAAGGTGGTTCGTGGGCTTGCCGAGCAACCGCGCATCTCCCTGCCGGTCGAAGACATAGACGGCGCTGCTGTGGGAGACCGTGTAGTTGCCGTTGGCGTCGGGCTTTCCGTAGCCGTAACTGACACGATAGCGCTTGGTCAACGCGACCAGCTCGCTGCGATCGCCACGCAGTCCCACCACCTGCGGGCCGAATGCCTTCGCGTACTCCTTGAGCACCGACAGCGAATCCCGGCGCGGATCGACGGTCACGAAAAGAATGCGTACCTGATCGGCTGCCGGCCCCAGCTCACGAACCGCCCGTGAAAGCTCGGCGAGGGTGGTGGGGCACACATCCGGACAGTGGGTGTACCCGAAGTACAGCAGCACGATCCGGCTTCGGAACGCATTCGCGTGCACCACCCGGCCGTTCGCCGAATCGGTCAGCGTGAACGTCAGCGACGGAAGCAGTCCCGACACGTTCATCAGCCGCCACGTCCCCTGCCGGTGTCCGCACCCCCCCAACGCCGCCAATAGCACGACAACAAGCACTCTCCGCCAATATCGCATCGGTTTCCGGTCGGCATCTGCCGGCATTTCAGACCCTCGTCAGCAAGCGAACGAATTCCGGTATGCGGCCGGCGCGGTGGCCAACCAATCGGGGCCCCCACCGGCGCGTATATTCGCACCGTCCGGGCGTTGGATCGGCGCTGGAGCAATCCCCGCTACGCCTGATCCACCGCCGGCAGAGTCGGCTGTCCGCTGCGCACGCGGCCCCCCGAACGGGTCCACAGACGCAACACCACCAGCCCCCCAACCACACTCATCATCGCCGACGGTATCCAGGTAATGAGTCCGCCGTACTCCTGATCGGTGAGCGGACTGATGGGCCACGCGCGCCCGCATACGCTGTAGGCGTCGTACAGTTCGTGCCGGCTGAGCGCTATGTAGGCCCCCAGTGCGATCTGGGGGAGCATCACGCCCCACAGCATCAGAATCCGGATCGGATGGCGGGGCGTGCGATACATCTGTGGCGGCCGCGGGTCCACGATGAGCCACCAGAACAGCAGCCCGTCCACCAGCATGCTCCAGTTCATGACCTTGTACAGCGGCGCACTCAGCATGGCCACGAAATGGATGCTGGGCGTCAGCCACAGATAGATGAGACCGACGAACAGTACCGAGGCGATCACCGGGTTTTGCAGCACCCGATAAGCGAGCCGCACACCGCGGCTGCGCAGCAGCGCCAGAATCGGGGGCCTGGACCAGGCCGGCAGCCCCTGCTCCATCACCTCGCCCGGCAAGGCGATCATCACCAGAAAGGGCCCCAGGTGGTGCAGCACCAGGTGTTGCAGCCGGTGCACCCAGAACATGTGCTGGGAGAGAAAATCGAAATAGGTCTGGAGAACCAGATAGATGAGCACCAGCCCCACAAAGAAGCTGCCGGTGCGCCAACCTGAGACAGACTCGCCGGTGGCCTTCTTGCGCCCCAATCCCCGCAGGTACAGGGCGCTCGCCAGCAGACAGGAGAGCAACACCGTCGGGGAGAATTCCCAGGGCGTGATCCATGTCAGCATGTGGCTCATGTGCGTCCGCCCCCCGCGGATACCGTAGCGTCACTATACCGGCTTCCGCGGGATGTGCTAACCCGTAGAGCCGCATGCGCAGACGCTTCCCCGAAGTGAGCGTGTCACCGTACCACCCCACTCGCGGGCGCCCAGTCCGGACCGCCCGCCAGAGGGTCCGCCTCAGGCGTTGCCGTCGACTTCGGATCGCACATAGAAATAGCTAATAATCAATGGCTTATAATAACTCTATTAAGATGATATACTGCACGTCGCTCCATGTCCCGGTAGCTCAGCAGGATAGAGCAGCCGCCTCCTAAGCGGCAGGTCAGAGGTTCGAATCCTCTTCGGGACGCCATTTCGCCGACGGCCTTCGCGGCCCGCTGACGGTGCTCAGACCTCCAGTAGGCCCGCCAGCGGCTCGGGGCGCCCGATCCAGTAGCCCTTGGGCGAAATCCACCCCCACCGAGCGCAGAACCTCCATCACCGCCTCCGATTCCACGAACTCGGCGATGGTCTGCTTGCCCATCGGCTTGCCGATCTGATGAATGGACGACACCATTGCGAAGGCCCAGTTTCCGGGGCAATGCTCGGAGCAGGTCGAGTTGCGGTGCCGATAGGCGCTCGCGTGGAAACCCGACCACGTCGCCATCAATCCTCTGGCGGCCAGAGGGGACCACCCCATCAACCGAACGCCAACGGCATTGGCCCAACGCCGGGCCGTCCTGTTGTCCCGACGCGCGCCATACCGCCCGGCCCACCGCATCCGGTTCAGGCCGGATTGGGTCCTCATCACAGCCTGTCAGAAATTTTTACAGCTCTGCCGGGCGGACACCCGCCAGCCGTGTCAACACTATGAAACAATGGGTAAAATAATGTCTGGCACAGACTTTGTATTTGCAGCAATATAGCTGAAACAGCCCCGGCCACCCTTGCGTCCGGGCGCCTGATCTCAGCCACATATCACGGCAGGTCGCCTGCCCTGTTTAGGTCTGATACCGATGACGCGATCATTCCAGCAGGCGGATCACACCCCAAGCCCGACCCGCCAATGAACCAGGCCGTCAACCAGTTAGCCGCCACGAGCGTATCCAGCGGCCGCCGGTCCAGCAGGCGGAGGCGCTATTCCAGACGCCGGCGTCGGGCTCGCGCGCGGCTGTTGCTGGCGCTGGGCGCGGCGGTGCTGTTCCTGCTGGCCGCAATGCTGTCCGTCGCTCACCTCAGTGCGGTACACGCACAGAGGGCCTATGAGCACATGGTGCACCTGATCGCCGAGCCGGGCGTCTACCGGGCGGTCGAACGCACTTATCACCGCGGCTGGTTCTCGTCGGATGCGGTGACCGAGCTCACCATCGACGGCCGCTGGCTGCAATCGGTTATCGGCGCCGATACCGATGGCAGGCCGCTGACCCTGCTGTTGGACCATCACATTCAGCACGGACCCCTGCTGTTTCCCCGGCACGGCGGCCTGTCATTCGGCGTGGCGCTGGTGAGCACCCAGCTCGATCTGTCACCGCCCGCTATGCGCCAGCTGCGCACCCTGTTCCCCAACGGGATACCCTTCAGCTCGGAAACGCGCATCGATTTCACCGGCGCAACGGATACCGAGATGCAGGTCCCCCGGGGGGCGTTGCCGGCAGGTTTCGACGGTGATCACCAGGCACTCAGCGTGGCGTGGGACGGACTGGCAGGTTCTCTGATCACATCACCCGACCTGACGCACTTCGAAGTGGCCCTCGACAGCGGCGGCATACGGGTGTCAGGACCTTTCGGCAAGCTGCGTCTGTTGAGCGCCACCGGAGCCGGCCAGGCCGACCGCGGCAGCGACGGGCGTTGGGGGGGCCGCCAACAGGTCTCTGTCCAGGGCATAGACCTGCGCAATTCGCATGGCAGCGTCTCCGATGGGCTGCACATCGAATCCGCCGGCGTGGTTGCAATCATCGAGCCCGATGGCAATTCCAGTCACACCCAGAGCCAATGGCGAATGCAGCGGATTCGTCTGGGCGGAACCCAGGTCGGCGAACTTGGAGCGAAGGTGACGGTGGACCACCTGGACGGCCACACACTGCGACGTTTGGCACGACGGGTAGCCGGAACGGCTTCGGCATCATCACCTGCCGGCACCGAACCGCCCAGCACTGCCGCGACGCGAACCGCATCCCCGGATACCGCACCATCACTGACTGTTCAGGATCTGCGAATGGCCATGGCCGACGGGACGATCGGCGGACATTTTTCGTTGGTCTACCATCCTGATACCGCGCCGAACTCCGCCGACATCCTATCCGGCATCACAGGCCAGGGCACGTTGAGCGCGCCCGAGGCGCTGGTGCAATCGGTCGTCGAAAACTATGTCCAGAGGATGCTTGCCGCACGTGCAGCGGTTGACCCGTCGATTCCCACCGATCCGGCCATAGTCGCCCAGCAAACGGCTGCGATCGCCAAACGCCATATCGCGAAACTGCTGCATGAGCATATGGTATTGCAGGACGGGCAGCAGTTCACTTCAACCCTGAAATTTGAACACGGCAACGTTACGGCTGGTGGCAAGGCCGCTGCAATGCTGCTGCCAGAACTGTCCTCCAAGTAATCGCATCGTCGACGACCCGCCTGCCGGTGGTATCCGCAGTTTCGCCTCGGCAGATGCAGCTGTCGCCTACCGGGCGGAACTCTGAGCAGGTGAATTCGACGCGGCCGCGCGCAGACCGTGCCCTGTTGCCACATTGGGGTCCGGAGACTTCAGAAGGCTGCCGTCCGACGATTCTTACAGCCCATCCAGAATTCGTTTCCGGATGGATCGGTATTCCTGGTCGGTTATCAGACCTTCCTTGTGCAACGACTCCAGCCGGCGCAAACGAAATTCGACCGTACCGGACGCGTGGACCTTCGGTTGCGATGCGCTCGCCGGTGCGCTGGCCGGCGCGCTGGCGGTCGGCGCACGGTAGTTCGGATCGCACTGCAATTTCACATGTATATCCCTGGACAGCACGTAGTCGTTGACCTGGCGACTGTAGTCCTTGCAGCCGGGTTTCTTGATGGTCAAGGTGCCGTACGCACGGTAGGAGGTACCCACGAAGCGCGGCGGAAACACCTGATCCGGCACGATTCTCAACGGGGTCGCGCCCACTCTGGCGCCGCTGGCATACACCGTGGCGCCCGCCGGGTCAGAACTGATGGAGACAGTCTTGTTCCCGGCCGTAAGCCCGGCGCACCCCGACACTCCGAGCAATGCCGCCACCGCCGCAACGATCAACCCACGATACATGATATTCATCCGCTGCCCCTTCGAATTGCACCCACCTCGCCGCTCATCGGGAGGCCCGAGCGGCAACGTAGCCCAGCTTGCCCGCCAGAGCAAGCGCAGGGGTTCAATCGCGGGGCTGCGGCTTGAGTCCCCGCTGCAGTTCACGGACACTGCGTCTTTATGGCGACCACTTCCTGATAGAGCCTGCAACCGCCAATGAACAGGTTTCCCGATAACGGGTCCACCCATCGACTCAACATCGTCCTGCTGGGCCTGGTCAGCTTCATCAACGACACCTCCAGCAAGATTATTCTGCCGTTGCTGCCGTTGTTGATCACCCAGTTGGGCGGCGGAGGCTTCATCGTGGGAATGATCTCCGGAGTGAGCGACAGCGTGGCAAGTGTGCTCAAACTGTACTCGGGTCACTTGTCGGACCGGACCCGCTACCGTAAGGGCTTTTTATTCGTCGGCTATCTGGTGTCCTCGGCGGCCAAGCTTCTGTTCGCCTTCGCCGCCTCCTGGCCCCAGGTCCTGGGGCTGAGGGTTGCAGAACGTTTTGGAAAAGGCGTGCGTTCCGCACCTCGCGACGCACTGCTGGCCGCTTCGACGTCCCAGGCCGGTCGCGGGCGCGGCTTCGGAATTCACCGCGCAATGGACAGTGCTGGCGCGGTGCTGGGTACCGGAATCGCATTCGTCATGTACTGGAATCTGAATCTGCGCTTCGAACACATATTCATGGTGGCCGGGGGAATTGGATTCCTGTCACTGGTGCCCCTGTTGTTCGTACGGGAGCCGCAGCGCGACCGGTCCACAGCTGCCCCGGCGGCAATGGCCTTCAAGCATCTGTCACCTCGCCTGCGCCGATTCACGGTGGTGGCCTTCCTGTTTGCGCTGGCCAACTTCAGCTACATGTTCTTTGTCCTGCGCAGCGAGAGCGCATTCTCGGGAAAGCTCGCTGTTGGCGTGCCGATTGCGCTCTACGGACTCTACAATCTGTCCTTCACGCTTTTCGCATTGCCCGCCGGCATCCTTTCCGACCGGATCGGACGCCGAAACGTGCTGCTCATCGGTTATGGCGTGTTCGCTCTGGTGTGCATAGGATTCATGGGCGCCCATTCACTGGGCGCGTTCACCATACTGTTCGTTCTGTTCGGACTCAGCTATGCACTCGTCGAAGCAACGGAACGCGCCTACGTCTCGGACCTCGCCGACCCCGGCCGACGCGGGACGGCTCTGGGAACCTATCACATGGCCACCAGTATCGCAGCGCTGCCCTCGGGCCTGTTGGCCGGGGCGCTCTGGGATCTGCATCCGGCGTACACCTTCCTATATGGTGCCGTGCTGTCTGGCGCCGCCATGGTCCTGCTGAAGGTCCGGGTCTGAGCCGTAAGCCCTGTACTGCCTGGGAAGGTACAGGTCGGGTATAATGCACCCCAGCGCTGTGCCCAATGCAAATCCGAGGACCCCGATGGCAGAATCCACGCACTATTTCGAAACATTCCTCCACTATCTGTGGCTGTTCGGGCTCCCGGGCGCCTTCATTATCGTCCTGATCTATGTGTTCTGGCCCGGCCGCAAGCGCAAGTATCGCGAAGACGCTCGACTGCCGTTCGAAGACGACGAACGTGATCGTGAAAGTGGCAGGAAATGACGCTGAAAGCGCGGCTTACCACAGAGAAAGCTGGGCACCCTCTGTCCGGGCGCGGTAGAACAAGTCCGTGCGCAGTTCCGGTCCGGACCGTGCCAGCCCGTACCTGCGGCAGGCCAGATCGAATCGACGGCCGATGAGATCGGCATAGGCGCCCTCGCCGCGCATGCGCACACCATAACGGGTGTCGTTGTCGCGACCGCCCCGCGTATCCCTGACCTGCACCATCACATGGGCGACTTTCAGTGGCACATGGACCTGCAACCACTCCTTGAACAGCTTTTTTACCTCCAGAGGCAGCCTTGGCAGTACATAACCGGCAATAAACACAGCCGTGTTCGCAGCCCCGGTAGGGATTGATCGACTGCTCGAATGGCACATCGGGCGAATTGTTCCTGGCAATGATTGTACGGCTCGCATCCACCGCGACCGTCGTGGCCAGCGACGCAGATTCCGGGGCATCCCGGTACCAGCCGTCATCCACGGGCACATGCTGCCGCTCAGCATAGCGACAATCAGGATTGCTGACCGCTCCCCGACCCTTGCACGGCTTCGACTCGCGGTTCACAGCATCTCTCCGACAAACCGTCGCAACACGGCTGCAATGCACCGCCCGATATGCGGCACGAAAAGACCCCTGATATGTCCGGTACGCAACCGCAAACAGTGCCTGAGCGGCTGCCACACCTGCCGCCCGGCAGCTACGGGACGGGGTGCGGAACGGAACTGGCCGCCAGACATGTCTGGCGTTTGGTGATAGCCCGGTACGGTGCAATACAGCACCGAACTCAGGAAATCTTGCGTCGGACTTCAAGCACGTTGGGTAGTTGTCCGATCTTGCCGAGCACGCGGCTCAGTTGTCTGATGTCGGCAATCTCCACACTGAGCTGCATCCGTGCGATGTAGTCCTGCCGGCTGGTAGTCGTATTGACTCCCATGACATTGATCTTGTCGTTGGCCAGGATGGCGGTGATGTCGCGCAGCAGGCCGTTACGGTCGTACGCCTCCACCTCAATATCCACCGGATAGGTATGCCGTCCGTGACCGCCCCATTCCACTTCCAGCAGACGTTCGCGATCCTCGCCCTGCAGCCGCAGAATATTCGGGCAATCGCTGCGGTGTATGGTGACGCCCCGTCCACGGGTCACATAACCCACCACGGGATCGTCGGGCACCGGGTGGCAGCAACGGGCCATATGGGTCATCAGGTTGCCCACACCTTCGATGCGCACCCCTTCCGGGACACGGGATTCGCCCCGCCGGACCGGAAGCGGGACAGCATAGGGTTCCCGCGCCGGCGCGGTAAGCTCGCTGGCCGCTCCGGCAATCTGTCCACTGTTGATGTCCCCGGCACCGATGGCGGCCAGCAGGTCGTCTGGGCTGTTCAGTTGAAAGCGCTGCACCAGCCGATCCAGGCTCAGACCGGTGATTCCCAGCCGATGCAGTTCGCGATCCAGACTCGCGCGCCCCGCCGCCACATTCTTGTCGTGATCCTGTTCCTTGAACCAATGCCGCACCTTGGCGCGGGCCCGCGGCGTGCGCAGGTAGCCCAGCCCTGGGTTGAGCCAGTCGCGACTGGGGGCGCCCTGGCGGGTCGTGAGCACTTCCACCTGGTCGCCGCTGTGCAGCTCATAGGCGAGCGGCACCATGCGCCCATTGATCTTGGCGCCGCGGCAGCGATGGCCAACGTCGGTGTGGATAGCATAGGCGAAATCCAAGGGTGTCGCGCCCTGGGCCAGGTCGACCACCTGACCGCGCGGGGTCAGTACATACACCCGGTCGCTGCCGGTTTCCGATTTGAAACGATCGACGAACGCGCGGGCCGAGGGCTCTTCGTCCTTCCACTCCAGGAGCTGGCGCAGCCAGGCGATCTTGAGCTCGAATCCAGGGTCGAAGCGCGCGCCTTCCTTATACCGCCAATGGGCCGCGACACCGAGCTCGGCGTGCCGATGCATATCCAGGGTGCGAATCTGGATCTCCAGCGTCTGGTCTCCGGGCCCCACCACGGCGGTGTGCAGGGATCGGTACAGATTGTCCTTGGGGTTGGCGATGTAGTCGTCGAACTCCTTGGGAATGTAGTGCCACAGACTGTGCACTACACCCAGCGCCGCGTAGCATTCGGCCACATCGTCCACCAGGATGCGCACCGCCCGCATGTCGAATATCTGGTGAAAGTCCACATTCTTGCGGCGCATCTTGCGCCAGATGCTGTAGATGTGCTTGGGTCGGCCGGTCACTTCGGCAGCTGTGATGCCCGCGTTTGCCAGCTCAGTCTGCAGAAGACTGACCACGCGCTGGATATAGCGTTCGCGATCGATCCGGCGTTCGTCGAGCAATCGCGCAATATCCCGATAGGTATCCGGCTCCAGATAGCGCAGGGACAGATCCTCCAGCTCCCATTTGATCTGGCCGATACCCAGCCGGTTGGCGAGCGGGGCGTAGATATCCAGCGTCTCCTGGGCGATACGTCGCTGCCGCGTCTCGTCCAGATAGTTCAGGGTGCGCATGTTGTGGACCCGGTCGGCGAGCTTGATGAGCACCACCCGCACGTCGTCGACCATGGCCAGCAGCATCTTGCGCAGGCTTTCCGCCTGGGACTGCTCGCGACCTTTCAGCTCGCCGGCTTCCGTCAAACGGTAACCGCTGATCTGCCCCATCTTGGTCACGCCGTCAACCAGCTGCGCCACCGTGTCGCCGAACTCCGTCCTCAACTGATCGAGCGTGACCTGGGTGTCTTCCACAATGTCGTGGAGCAGCGCGGCGGCAATCGTCTCCTGGTCCAGACGCAGGTCGTTGAGGATGCCGGCCACTGCCAGCACATGTTCAAGGTAGGGCCGACCGGATGCACGGCGCTGACCGGCATGGGCATCGCGGGCACGCTCAGCGGCGCGGCGAATGAAGGCCCGTTCCTCGGGAGTGTGCCGGGAACCCGACTCGTCGAGCCACGTATCGAGGCCGATGGCGGGCGCCTCGGTAGGCTGGGGAACACTGCTTGGAGTTACCTGGTCCATGGGTACTACATGGGGCGCCCATTGGCGTCGGAATTCGAATGACACCTTAAAGTCTACTCCATAAATGGGCGCTTTTCCCGGAACGATCAATGCCGGGCGCGAGGACGGGCCGCCAGCCCAGGAGCCAACTGATCAGATAATCACCAAATCGGCCCGACGGCGGGCAGTCCGGTGTCGGTGCGCGTGGGCCCCGGCCTGACAGGGGCCGCGGCAGGCGTTCACAGCCCCAGCACCTCCACTCCGTCGACGACATCACGTACTCCTGGCACGTACCAGACATCCAGGATCGCCAGGCGTTTTTCCTCGTCGGAGCGCACAGCACCGCCCAGGCGCACGATGCCGGCGTTGGCTCGCACCACAAAGTGGTCGGCGTGCACCAGCGGATCCCGTTCCAGCACCATCCTGACCGCGTCCACAAGCTCTCCGTCGTCGTCGCGCTCGGGCGGCACCACCTGCAGGCAGTTGACCACGGCTTCGCAGCCCCCTGCCCACCAGGCGAGCACCTCCGCCAGGCGGCTGTGGGTCAGGCTCGCCACCTGACCACGCAGTTGCACGATCCCATCCGCGGCCTGCACCTGGATGAGCCCGCTCGCTCCGGCGCCGATTGACCGCACCGTCTGCGGCTGGTCGCCACTGCACACCTGCAGGTCCGTGTCCCGAAGCGCGGGCTCCTCGCGCAGATTGCGCTCCACCTGGTCGCGCAAGGCGCCATCCTCTTGATGAGCCGAAGGGGTGACCCGCAGCCGGCTGACCACTTCGACGCCGTCCGCCGCTTCCCGCACCAGCAACTCGATGATCCGCTTGGCGGCGATGTCCTCCACGAGACCGCTGAGCACCAACCGGCCCTCATCGCCGCGCCCCTGCACAGGGTAGCTGTGCAGATTCACCCGCGTATCGCGTTCCAGGGCGGCCGCGGCCCGCTTCCAGATGCGCTCGACTCGATCCGTGGTCATGTTGGCCGCCTCCGTTTCGTCAGTACACTTCTCCAGTGTAGACACTGCCGTATTCCCCATGGATGCGTCCTCGTACAGACAGAGCGCAGTCCCAGCGGCAGATGATCCCTTGCGGTCGGCGTATGCCCCCTAGTGGTTCATGCGGGTCGCCAGATAGCGTTTCAGATCCAGCGCGTTACCCACTGCATAGCCGTGTTCGTCATTGTTGAAATAGGCATAGGTATTCATCCCCTGTGCCAGATAGCCGGCGATGCGGTCGGCCTCTGCGGTGAGGAACTGAGGGGAGTAGGATCCGCGGTATTGGTCGCCGTGGAAACGCAGGTAGACGAAATCGGCCGTCAACACTCGTGGGTGCCCGGGGATCATATCGTGGATACAGAGCGCAACATTGTGCTCTGCCAACACAGCGAATACCGCCTCGGACAGCCAACTGCGATCGCGCACTTCCAGAGTCCACCGGTGGGTACCCGGCAACAGTCTTGCAAAAGCGGACAGCCGCTCGACATTCACCCGCCAGTGGGGCGGCAGCTGCACCAGCACGGGGCCCGACGCACCACCGAGCCGGTCGGCACATGCCACAAAACGTCGCAGCGGCTCCTGCGGCTCTTTGAGGCGTTTGATGTGGGTGGCGTAGCGGCTGTACTTCAGTGCATAACTGAAGCCCGGCGGCGCCTGTACCCGCCAGCTGTCGAACACCTCACCGTCCGGAAGCCGATAGAAGGTGTTGTTGATCTCCACCGTATCGAACCGTTCGGCATAGTAGCCGAACCACTTCCGCACCGGGAGATCGGACGGATAGAACACACCGCGCCAGTGGGGATATCGGTAACCGGACGTCCCGACGCGAAGATCGCCCCGCGAACCGCTCATGGAACGCACAGCTGCTCGGCCGTGAGCACACCGATCCCATGCTGCGCGGACTCGGCGCGTAGCCGGGCGTCCGAGGCGCTATCGACCAGCCGGGTGAGATCCCAGATGAACCTCACGACGAACCCCGTTGCGGCCGCGTCCTCGGCGGTCCACTGCACGCAGTAGTCCCGTGCCAACCCACACAGGAAGACTTCGCTCACGTCCCGTTCGCGCAGATAGCCCCCAAGTCCCGTGGGTCGGCTCTCGCCGACCCGGTTCCAGTTGTTGCGAAATCCGATATAGGAATCCGCATCGGCATCCGTACCCTTGCGGCTAATGGCCTTCACACGCTGCCAGGGCATATGGGGATACAACTCGGCCCCCGCCCGGCCCTGTATACAGTGATCGGGCCACAAGAGCTGCTCATGACCATACAAGTCGATCACGTCCAACGGCTTGTAGCCGGGATGGCGGCTGGCGAACGACACATGGTCGGGGGGACGCCGGTCCTGCATGGCTACCTGCAGCGTGAACGGGCCGGCGTTCATCAGCCGCTGCAAAGGCTCGATCAGCAGGTCGCCCTCTCCAACCGCAAGAGCACCGCCCGGCATGAAGTCGGGCTGGAAATCAACGGGAGGCAAAGCCGCATGCTTCGGATGCACCCGAACCGGTTCCCGCGCCATGAATTCCCTCCACGGCTTGCCTCAGCGGCATCTGCGTTCCATAGTTTATCGTTAAATGCTAGCCAGGGTGGCTGATCCTGTCCAGCGCGACGCCGCCAAGCCGCGTCATGGCGCCTTCGGACCCAGACCCACAGGAGGTGGGACATGCCTGAGTTGCCGGATGTCGAGGTGTTCAAGCGCTACCTCGACGCCACCAGCCTCCACAAGACCATCGAGCACGTCGAGGTGCTGCTGGACGCGCCGGTACTCGGACAGGCGGCAAGGCGCAGGATCCGCCAGGCCCTGACAGGCGACCGATTCCGCGGCTTCCAACGACATGGCAAATACTTGTTCGCAATTCTGGAGGAAGACGGTGCACTGGTGCTGCACTTCGGAATGACCGGCTTTCTCCAGTATTTCAAGCAGGAAGAGACCGATACCGCCCACAACGTGCTGCGCATTGTCTTCAACAGCGGCTATTCGCTGGTCTACAACAACAATCGCCGGCTGGGACTGGTCGACCTGACTGCGAATCCTGAACGGCTTGTACAGTCCAAAGGCCTCGGTCCCGATGCCCTCGACATCGACCCGGACCAGTTCGGGCATGTGCTCGACATCCACCGGGGCCACATCAAGTCACTGCTCATGAACCAACAGGCCATTGCCGGACTCGGCCATGTCTACAGCGACGAAATTCTTTTTCAGGCTGGACTTCATCCCCGCCGCACGGTGCAAGGGCTGTCGGTTGGCGAACGCCGCCGACTGCTCCGCAGCATGGGCAGAGTGCTGCGTCAGACCATCGCCAAGGGCGCGGATCCGGAACGCTATCCACGCACCTTTTTGACTCCCTACCGGAGCGATGGCGCAGCCTGTCCGCGCTGCGGAGCGCCGCTGCGCCGTCTCACGATCGGTGGGCGAAGCGCCTACTATTGCCCCCGCCGGCAACGTGAACCGTAGTCGCCGGCCCGGCGGCAACACGCGTCGCCAACAACTGCCCGGGTGTGGCCGGCCAGCGCTCGCAGGCAGTGAACACCTTCGCCCGAAACGCAAACCCGGGGACCGCGCACGGTCCCCGGGTTTGGAATTACCCTCTCAAGACCGGTTCAGGAACGACCCATGTCCAGATCACGGCGTTCGCCGGCGTGCAGCGGCTCGCCGGTGGCCGGATCCAGGAACAGCCGATGAGCATGGGGCCGGCGGCCGAAGTCGAACATGCTCTCGAGGCTGCCCGCCTTACTGTCGAACGACTGATCGCCGATGCGACCCAGGTGCCAGTTGTCCTCGATAAAGCGCAGTATGGAGGACTGATCGGTCACGCCATGATCCACGTAATTGACCTTGGTCCAGGGAGACACTATCAGCAGTGGCAGCCGAGGACCGTAGCCACAGCGGTCCATGTAAGCGCCGTCCTTTGCCGACCCGCACGTGCCCGAACCGGTGAGATTGTCATAAGCGGAGTCGTTAGACTGGTTCACGACCGGGGCCAACACGTGATCGTACCAGCCGTCGGAGTCGTCATAGGAAATGATCACGGCGGTGCTCTTCCACTCCGGCATCTTCTCCAGACGATTGATGGTCTTGACGATAAATGTCTGCTCGTCGAGCGGATCGGAATAACCGGCATGTCCGTCCTGGGCCATGGGTGCCTTCAGGAAACTGACTGCCGGCATATGACCCGCCCTGGCCGCGGCCCAGAAATCCTCCAGGTCATACTGGTGGTTGGCCTGGTCGGTACGGCCGATCATGGCGGTCGAACTCGGCGGGAGATGGTGCGGGTTGGACGTCTGCGGGTAATACTGGAACGGCTCATGGTGAGGGCTGTACATGGACACCAGCTGGCCGCCGATGTTCGCGCTCTTGGAGCCGCACACGGCCGTGCCGTCGGCCTTGCGGCTGGAAGGACGGAAACCGCCTTCGAACCAACCCCAGGTCACGCCCTCGGCATTGAGCAGGTCGCCGACATTCTTACCGGTCATTGCGACCGTCGTGCCGCCGGAGCAGTCGTCATAGGCGGGATTCGGATCGCCGATGACGGTGCCGTTGGCCGTGTTGTTGGCTACGTCAGCAGGCGCCGCGCCATGGGTCTGCCCGGCGATCAGGTTAAGCGCACCGACAGTGGACGGACCATAAGTGGTACCGTAGGAATTGTCGCTCATGGCGAAGTGCTGGGCATAGTTCCAAAGTGCTGTCACGGTGTTGCCGTCGTAGTAACCCATCACCTGCGTGGGATCGCAGCTGTTGTAGGTGGCACCGGTGCTTTCCACGAACTTGTCCATCAGACCGGCGTCGGCCGCCTTCTGTTCGTCCGCGTAGCGATGGTCCATGTCGCAGGTCAGAGCCTCGGAACGGTCCAGGCGATAGGGATTTGCCGAGTTGGGGTTGTCATGCAGCAGGTCCTCGGTAAGCCCGTTAACGGAAGGTGTCCCGCGACGCGCTACGAAGCGCGGCTCGCCGGGCTTGTTGGCGGCCTGAGGGTAGGTGGCGAAGTAGTGATCGAAGGACACGTTCTCCTGGAAAATGACGACAACGTGCTTTATCGGGGTCGTCGTGGCCTGGTAGCTGTCGGCGGCGCACAGGGATGATCCACCTGCCTGCAGAGCCACACCCAACGCCAGTGCGGCCATGAGCTTATTCGGTTTGAATATAGCCTTTTGAAGCGCGTGCATTCTATGCCTCCCGGAACTGTGAATTGGTATCGCTACAGGCAGTCGTCGCCTGCAAGAGCGCGAATCTACGCGGGAAAGATGACGAAATTATTGCGCTTCAAATAAACTTTCTTGCTTCATGACCTCTACGTTGGCGGCCATTCGTGGCTTTACGTTTTATTTACATCGAGGGCGGCGGTCCGGGATCGGAGCGGTGTGTCGACAGTCAGCCACGTCCAGGTATCCTTCACCGGGATTTGGCCTGCACGCCGGGAAAGGCCACACAAATCCTACGACCCGAGACGCCTTCCTTCGCCGCCGCCTGGGCGGAACTCCGGGGGGGCCTTGCAAGACCGTTTGCAAAGGGGAGACACGATGTCCGCAAACGTGCGGGCACGCCGCCGAATGATTCGATGTCCATCCTGTGGCGGGGACGTGTCACCCACAGCAAGCCATATACGGGAAACCGTTGAGCACGGACCGCGAGTGCCATGCCGGGCTGGTGGGCAGCTCATGATCTGCAGGACGAATTGGTAGTCGGCTTACTGAAGGAGCTGGAGCGATGCGAAATCGATGGCCAGTGGGAAAATCGTCGTGATGCGGAACCGGCCCTGCAAGGAATCGACGCGGACGTCTGTCGACCATCTCCCATGGCAAGTCACTGCCTGTGCCACCGGCCGTCCCATGGATGAGCGTTCATCGGGACCGGGCGACCCGAACACGGAAGGTCGCCTTGCGGCCGTTCATTCCAACGCTGGCGCGCTGCCTACCGCTGTCTGGCGACGCGGATTCGATAGCAACAGCAGCATGGGTATGGCCAGCAATGTCACCATCATCATGAACCGGAAATCATCCGCATAGGCGATCATCGTTGCCTGACGGGTGATCTCGGCGTTCATGGCCATCAGTCCGTTTACGGAATGAGTGTCCCAGGCCGGCGGCAGATAGGGGAACCGATACAGAGGATTGTAAGCATTGACCTGCTCGGCCAATACCGAGTGGTTGATCTGGATGTTGCGGCTCAGCAACGTGACTATCACCGAGATGCCGATGCTGCTCCCGATGTTGCGTACCAGACTGAAAATACCGGCGGCCTCGGTACGGTGGCGCTGTTCCAAGGTGGCGAAAGCGATGGTGCTGAGCGGCACGAAAATAAACCCAAGGCCGAAGCCCTGCAGCACGCCACTCCACACAATCAGGCTCTGGCTGGTCTGCAGCGTGAAACCGGCCATCTGCCAGAGGGATATCGACGTCAGCGCCAGTCCGTTGAAAATCAGCAGACGGGGATCGACGCGACTTACCAGCCGCCCCACCAGAAACATCGCGATCATGGTACCCACACCCCTCGGTGCCAGCACCAGACCGGTAGTGACGACAGGGTACCCCAACAGTCCCTGCAGGAATGGCGGCATGATGGCAAGGGTTGCCAGCAGGATCACGCCCACCACAAAGATAAAGAACAGCCCGGTCGCAAAGTTGCGGTCCTTGAGCAGGTGCGGATCGATGAACGGGTGACGGGTGGTGGCTGCATGCACCAGATACAGGTAGAAGCCCAGACCGGCAATGACGGCTTCCACGGTGATTTGCGAAGAGGTGAACCAATCGTGCCGCTCGCCCGTATCGAGCATAAGCTGCAACACCCCTATTCCCAGACTGAGCAGCACGAACCCGGCTATATCGAACGGCCGATCCTTGTTCCGCTCCGTATCCGGCACGTAGCCGAGGATAAAGAGAAACGCCAGGATGCCGACCGGCAGATTGATGTAGAACACCCAACGCCAATTGTAGAACTCGGTCAGGTAGCCGCCCAGCGTCGGCCCCAGGATCGGGCCCACCATGATGCCGACACCCCACAGAGCCATGGCCTGCCCGTGGCGCTCACGCGGATAGCTGTCCAACAGCACCGCCTGAGAGAGCGGCACCAGTGCGGCACCGAACACGCCCTGCAGCAGGCGGAACGCGACAATCTCGGAGAGGGTCTGAGCCATGCCGCACAAAACGGACATCAGCGTGAACGCGGCCACCGAGACCAGAAACAGCCGCTTGCGGCCCAGCCGGGTGGCAAGCCATCCGGTCGGGGGCGTCATGACGGCGGCCGCAACAATATAGGAAGTCAGTACCCAGGCGATCTGGTCCTGGGTCGCCGAGAATGTGCCCTGCATGTGGGGCAGCGACACATTGACGATGGTCGTATCCAGCACCTGCATGACCGTCGCGAGCATTACCGCGAACGTTATGACGCCGCGGTGCGCATCGGCGGCGCGGACGCTCTCTGCCTCCGTGCTCATCGCGTCTCGGGCGTACCTGCAAAGGCATTGCGGATCCGTGTCAGCAGTTCCCGGCGATGCTCGGTATCGATGGTTACATTGACACTCATGCCGGCGCGCAGTTGGGGTGCATCCTTCAGATCATCGAGTGCCAGACGCACCGGCACCCGCTGCACGACTTTCACCCAGTTCCCGGTCGCGTTCTGTGCCGGCAGCAGCGAGAACTCCGAGCCTGTGGCCGGACTGATGCTCGCCACCCGTGCCTGCCAGACGTCATCGGGATAGGCGTCGACGGTAATTGTTGCACGCTGACCGGCGTGCACGTAGGTCAGTTCGGTCTCCTTCAAATTAGCTTTCACATAGTGATGGTCTTCCACCAGGCTGAACGCCGGTTCGCCCGGGGTCACGTAATCTCCCACTTCAACGGTCTGCGGCCCGACAATCCCATCGATGGGCGCGCGCACTTCGGTGCGCTGCAGATTCAGCGCTGCCTGATCGCGCGCGCGAAGCGCTTCCACATACTGCGGCTGCTGCTCCGTGGGCAGATCCGGTCGCGTACCGAGTTGGGCGCGCACGCGTGCGATCGCGCTCCGAATCACCCGCGCGCGCAATTTTGCGACATCGAGTTGGTGGCGCGCCTGGTCCAGATCGCTGGCGGACAGCGCGTGTCTGGCGGCCAGCTTGCTGCGCCGAGCGAACTCGCGGGCGAAGTAGACGATGTCCTCCCGGGCCTGGGCCAGTTCCGCCTGCTTTTCCTGATACTGGGCACGCAGAGCGTCGATCGAATTGCGTACCGATTGCAGGCGTGCGTTGGCCTGTTGCAGCGCGAGACGGTAGGTGGATTCGTCGACACGGAACAACAGGTCGCCGGCATGCACCGGCTGGTTCTCAGCAGCCGCCACAGCCACTACACGGCCCGCCACCTCCGCTGCCACGTTTACCCGGCTCGCCTGCACGTACGCGTCCTCCGTACTCACATAGCGGCCTCCGGTGGCATAGAAGTAGCCGCCGACCACCAGCACAAGCAGGGGACCGCCAATCAACAGCAGCAGCCGCAAGCGCGCCTTGCCATCGTTGGGACGCAATTTGAAAAGCAGCTTTCGCACTTCAGTCGCAACTCCTCTTCGCCTGCCCCGACGGCCCGGACCCTGTGCCACCCGGCGGCTCAGCCCCTTCACGCTCCAGCAGGTTCTGCTTCAGGCGCAGGAGTGTGTCGAGCAAATGTTCCTGTTCTTCCGGGCGCAACCCGGACATCGCCTCGGTACGGATTTCCTGGGATATGGCACCCATGCGATCCAGGATCGGGTAGGCCTTTGGCGTCAGGTAGAGTGCATTCGCGCGCCTGTCTTCCGGGTGGGGACGTCGCTCGACCCATCCAGCGGCCTCCAAGCGATCGACCAACCGACAGAGCGTGATCTTCTCCACCTCCAGGATGTCGGCCAATGCGGACTGGGTGAGACCTTCATTGCGGCGCAGATGAGCGATCACCGACCATTGGGCACGGGTCAGCCCCAGGGCACGGGCCCGGCGATCAAACCGTTTGCGCAGGAGGCGGGAGACATCGTGCAACAGAAACCCCAGGCTGCGGTCCAGATTCGAATTTGCCATCCCGGGATTTTATATAACGAGCATATAGTAAGCAAGCTTACTATATGCTCGAATCGAATCCTGCCGGGCCTGATCCGGCCGATAGGGACAGTTAACGGAGGAGAACGGGCCCCGAGGCCCTAGTTGGCTGGAGCCCGGGCGCCGCCATCGTTGCCGTCGTCCCCGAAATCGGGCGCCGGCGGGGGCGGAGGGTTGCCGTTGTAGATCTGGTTCCAACGATATTGACGGTAGGCTTCGCGGGTGTAGAGGTAGGGATCCAGGGCCGCGGCTTCCAGGACGCGACTGGCGCCCAGCAGATTTGCCCGGGCGCTGACGATGCGCAGGGCACTGGCCGAATTGCGCAAGGCGATCCGACGGGTCCGGTAGAGGGGATCCAACTCCCATTCCGGCGGCAAACCCAGGGCATCTCGCACGGTGCTGGGCCCGAGAAGCGGCAGCACCAGATACCAGCCTTCCCCGAAACCCCAGACGCCGAAGGTCTGCCCAAAATCCTCATCGTGGGCCGGCAGGCCCATTGGGGTGGCCACATCCAGCACGCCGGCAAGACCCACGGTGCTGTTCCAGATGAATCGGCTGGTATCCGACCCGGTCTGAACGACCTGGCCCTGCAGAAGATCGTTGACGATGACCACCGGCTGCTTGAGGTTGGCGAAGAAATTGCTCACACCCGTACGCACGGGCCCCGGGACGACTCTCTTGTACCCTTTCGCCACGGGCTTTAGCACCGCCCGATCGACCTTGTCGTTGAAGGTGTAAACGACACGGTTCACAGGCTCCAGCGGATCATTGGCCGGCTCATAGGGCGGGCGCACCGCGCAGGCGCCGACCGCCAGCACCAAGCCGGCGAGCACAAGCAGTCGAAAAGACCCAGACATGTATCTACTCCTCGATGTCCACAACGCCCCGCGGCCGCTGCAACAGTCCAATGGACGTTGACGACCCCGAGCGCTCGAGAGATAAGAGCGGCCAATGCGCCGAATATTTGAACGCGGCTCGCAGGGCAAAGGGAAGCGAAGGGTCCGCCTGACCTTCGACCCGCATGACAGGTTTCCCGCAGCTACAATCCGGCGTGGCAACCGGCCCTTCGACGTCGCAGTGAAGGCAGCGGTCCTGCCACACCGTAGGCCTGCGTACCCCCGGTGTCGGCGCTACTCGATCAGGTGTCTGTTCGGGGAGGATCACTGGATGAACAACTGCTCGACCCCGATCCGCCATAACGGGCGGCGCAACGCGTGGGCTACGCGGCGTTCCTGCAGCGCAACATCTTCCAGTAGCCAAACACGTTCGTCTTACTGACCTCCACCACTTCCAACCCGGTTGCCTCCAGGAACGTCTCCAACTCCATGTTGGTGCGAAAGCCGGCGAGCTTGGACATCGGTGAGAGGATACCTTCCAGGGTACCCATGACGGGACTGTTGGAACGAAAATGATTGACGATGAATATATCGCCGCCAGGTTTGCACACCCGTCGCATCTCGTCGACCAGGCGTAGCGGATTCGCGGCAACGGATACTACGTACATGGCGACGACTTTGTCGAAGCTGCTGTCGGGAAACTGCATATCCTCGGCATCCATTTCCAGCAACGCTTCGACCTGTTCGAGGCCCTGTTCGCGCACGCGGGCGCGGGCCTTGTCGAGCATTTCCTTGCACAGGTCAATGCCCGTGACACGCGCATGTTCTGGATACAGCAAAAGGGACAAACCTGTACCAACGCCGACTTCGAGAATCCGTTGGCCCGGCCGTGCATCGAGTGCCTGCACAATCGTCTCGCGCGCCGGGTGGAAAATCGCTCCGAACAGTGCGTCGTACACCGGTGCGTAGCGCCTATAGGCGCTCTTTATGGATGCCGGGTTCACCGATGACCTCCTACGCTATCAGTTGCAGATTCACGTGCCGCCCCGCCGTATGGTATCAGGATAGCCGGCGCCCGGGGCCTGCATGCAGGCCCACATTGTTACATAACTCGCGCAAAAATGGGCAGGGTCGTTGATTGGCCAGGGCTACCGGGACACGCCCTGGGCGGTCGCAACCGGTTCCACCACCCCACAGGCCCGGATGGCTGCGCAGTTGGCAGTGCTCGAAGCTATACTTTGGTTCAGAATGGGAACGCACACATGGAGGCGCGCCTATGGCGACGATAGCTGAGCAGGGAAGTCGGGCATTGGAGGCCACTTCCGACCTCAATGACCTCCTGCGGCTGGCCCACGAAGCGCTGCACCGGCTACAGAATGAAGTGCACGGGGACACCTTCGACGAGGCAAACGGCCTCTCGCAGCACCTGCAGACACTGCGTCAGAAGGCGACGACCCTGGAGGCGAGGGTGCAGCAGTCTGTGCGAAGTACGGGTACGGGCCCTGTTGCACACCTGGTACGTTAGCCCCAGAAAGCCCGGCCGGGGAACCCTGCGGGGCTGGGGCGGCAGGGGACGGAACCGGAGCCTGCAAGCCACCGCAAACCGGCACCTGGCGATGGCGCACCGTCCCACAATGGCCCAAGGACCCCGCCTTGGCTGCACCCGTCGGTCAGCCCGGCCAGGCTCTCCGTCAATCCGCTGGCGCCGGTTGGCGGGTAACGGATAAGGATAGCCAACCGACTGTCGGGGCCCCGCGGCATACAGCGGAGCCGCAATGGTCACAGCGGAGCAGCGTTCGGCATGAGGGAGGTGTGCTCAGCGCCCGCGCTTGCAAGGCCGCGCCCCCCCGACACGGACATTGAGCCTCAACAACCCGGGGCACAATGCCCTCTTCCGCAGGCCCGACCGTGTCGATCCCAATCCCGGTTTACGCCACCGCCCCATCACCAGCTCCAAAATGGGACACTGAAAAGGCGACTCGGGCATCGAGATCGTGCAGGCGGTAATGCTCGGCTTCCACGCGCCGCAATCGTGGCAGCAGCCCCGCCCGGTTGGCTATCTGAATGTTCAGACCCGGCCGCGCGTTGATTTCCAGCATCATGGGTCCGCGCTGTCCATCGAGCACGATGTCCACGCCTTGATAGCCGAGCCCGGTCATTTCGTAACAGCGCGCCGCAATCTCCAGCATGCGCGGCCAATGGGGAATGAGCACGTCACTGACAGGCTGACCGGTATCGGGGTGCTCGGTCACCACCTCGTTGCGCCAGACCGCTGCCAAGGTCCGCCCGCTGGCCATATCGACGCCGGCCCCGATTGCGCCCTGATGCAGGTTCGCCTTTCCCTCGGATGCGAGACTCGGCAGCCTGACCATGGCCATCACCGGAACCCCCAGAAAGACAATGATCCGCACGTCGGGTACGCCCTGGTAACTGATCGCCTGGAACACCGGGTCGAACTGAACCCGATATTCGACCAACGCCTTGTCGGCATACCCGCCCAGGCTGTATATACCCCCGAGGATGTTCGACACGTGATGCTCCAGCGCATCCCGGGCCAGCAGCGCGCCATTGACCTTGAGATACATCCCTTTGGAACGACCTGCGATCACCACAATGCCGTCGCCCCCGCTGCCCCGCGCCGGCTTGACCACGAAATCGGGATAAGGCGACAGCGCCTCGTGAAGCCCGTGTACCTGATGTTCGATTTCCACGACGGAATACAGCTCGGGCACGGAGATGCCAGCCTGCTGGGCAAGCCGTTTGGTCAGCAGCTTGTCATCGACCAGCGGCAGCAGGTGGCGTGGATTGTAACGCAGGGTAAAATCGCTGTTGCGCCGGTTCATTCCCAGCACACCGACCTGTTTCAGGCGCCTCCAGCTCCCGAGCATCAATCGGACTCCCGGGAAAGTTCCCTGAAACGCCGCAGCTCCAGCAGCCGATAGCCGGAGTACCGCCCCAGCAACAAGACACCGGCCAGCAGCAGCAGGAGAAGCTCGGGAAAGACGAACACCAGATGCTGCAGCCAGGACAGGTTCATGACCAGATACGCAAGCGAAGCCACCGCCAGACTGCCCAGCCCTTGCTGCAAGGCTTCGCTGCCGCCGCGTTCCTCCCAAACGATGGACATGCGTTCGATAGTCATGGTGAGGATCACCATTGGGAACAGCGCCACGGAAAGACCCTGGGGAAGACCCCACCGATGGGTGACCACGCTCAGGGCAGCCATCAGCAGCACCACCACAATCAGCACGGCAGCCAACCGCGGCACCAACAGCAGCTTGAGCCGCTCCAAGTAGAATCGCGCCACCAGGCCCAAAGCCACCAGGAGACTGAACAGCACAACACCCCACACAAGCTGCGTCTGCCGGAACGCGAGTGCGATCAGTACCGGCATGAACGTCCCGAAGGTTTTGAAACCCACTACGTTGCGCATCACTACCAGGATGAACGCGCCCACCGGCACCAGCAGCATCACCCGGTAGACGAGTTGCGTCTCGATCGGCAGGCTGAACAGGGACAGCGCCAGCAGCTTGGGGGCCAACTGCCGCCCACGCTCGGTGGCGCCGCCCAGCGCGGTTTCCCCGCTACGGACCACTGCAAGACTCGTTTCCACCCGGTTGCCACCGCTGACCCGCACCAGCGGGCCCGGCCCATACCACCAGGTCAGGAAATCCTGCGGTAGCTCCTCGGCGCCGGACTGGACGTTGAACGGACGCCACCGCTTATCCCCATAGACCTGCAGCCACTCCACCACTGGCGCGTCCCGTTCCAGCTCCTTCAGGTGGATACCATGTACGACCCGTGCCGGATGCCCCGAGAGGGTGAGCAGTTCGGCGGCAACGCGGGCACGCTTCTGCGCTGTCGGGTTACGACCCAGCACGACCCGGACCCGACCGTCCTGACCGTTGACGAGCCGGCGAACAAGCTCCGGGACAAGCGTCTCCAGGTCCGCCGAATGTGCCCGACTCTCCTCGATCAGAGACTCGGCTGCGGTGAGTTCGGCGCCGGTAAACGCCGGCTTTTCCGGCATTGGGGCGTCCGCGTCGTTGCGAGACCGCTCACCCGGGACCCGGTGCACCACTGCCCGATAGTAGAGGACCTGCTTTCCGCTGGCCTTGCGTATCGCCCACAGCACCCGCCGGTTGCCTCCGGAGGTTCCGGTAGTGATGCCGTAGTTGCGCGACACGAAAGCTTCATCACTCACCACGAACCGGGCGCTGTCGCGGGGCAGAAGCAGCACAACCTTCGCCGCATCGCCCCTTGCCGCAAAAGCCACCCGCGCCTCCACATTCCAGCTCTCCGTGCCGCGCTTCGCAAGCAGCGGGAACCCGAGCACCAGCACCTTGAACGCGAATGCACCGAGAGACGTGATGACCAGGATCAGGACAACCGTTCTCAGGGCTCTGCTACTGTTGTCCTGGCGCATTGCGGCACACTGGATCGCTCAAGAAGGTTCGCCCCGGATCGACGGTAAACTCCTTCTGCAGAAAACTGCGGCCAATGAGCATCTGATAGTTGAATCCGCTGCGGTCCACCAGATTCACCTCAGTCTCTTTGTAGACCCCCCCGAGACAGATGCCGAGCCGAATGACCGGCCGGTGCTGATCCGCGCCGAAGTGCCGTTTTATGGCCACGGTACGCACGACTCTGCGCTCCAGAGACACCGACCGTCCTTTCGTGTTGGTCACCGTGAAACGCACCCAGTTCTCCCCGTCGCGCGTGAACGTCTGCATGCAGTCGCAATTGAGCGATGAGGTTTTCGCTCCCGTGTCCATCTTGGCGCGAACCACAAGATCGCCCGGAAAGATGGCTACCCGTTCCACCCACCCGACCACCTGCTTGGTTTCCTGGGCGGACAGCCCTGTCGCACCTAACGGACCCAGCAACGCCAAAGCGAACGCCTGAAGACAGACCATCGCCCAAGCATGCCCACTTGTCCTTACATGCGTCCCGGTCACTCTCGCCCGTCCCCCGTCGCGGAATGATGGAGTCTCCGTACCCATATACCGCACCGGTAGGTGACAGACAAGGGGGAATTCTCCGCAGCCACGGGAAAGACGGGGACCGGCGCACTCGCCCCAAACCCGACGGGCCGGGGACGCTCCGGGCAGCCCCAGCGCGGCAGAAAAAGGCGTGCGGCATTGCCGGCGATGTCCATCACCCATCCGACCCGGCGCGTCCGGATCGAGCAAATCCCGGTTGCCGCCTTCCCCCACATCGCCGGGCACCGACGGCCAGGAGGGGCTGCTAGCGCTCCCGAGCCGCCTCAGTAACATAGCGGAGCAGCGGGTTCAGAAGATACTCGATCAGCCGCCGACGCCCCGTGTTGACCTCCAAAGTCACAGCCATACCCGGGATCAACCGGACCTGGCGATCCCCCACCTCCACGAAAGGCTGCTCCAGACGTGCCCGCGCGCCAAACACCAGTCGACCACTGCTGTCGGCGACCGCATCGGAGGATATATCCGTCAACTCGGCGGGGAGCACACCGTAGCGGGTGAAAGGGAAGGCGTCCAGCTTCACCTGCGCCTTCTGGCCGGTGCGGACAAAGCCGATATCCCGGTTCGCGATACGCGCATCCACCTCTAGGGCGCCGTTGACCGGCACGATCACCATCAGTCGCTGCGCCGGTGTGACCACACCGCCGACCGTATGCACGGCAAGCTGTTGTATGACGCCGGAAACCGGGGCGCGCAGGCGTTGCAGGCTGGCCCGCCGGCGAGCTTTGACCAGATCCTCCTGCAAACCCTGGATACGGCGCTCGGTGCTGGAAAGCTCCGACAGCACCTGCACGCTGAACTCCGCGGCAGCCGCCCGCCGGCGCTGGTTAAGGGCTTCTATATCGGCCCGCAACCGGACCAACCCGGCGCGCTGGCTTGCAAGTGCCTGCCGGCGTTCGATGCGCTCCTGCTCCAAAGCCAGCCACTTCTGCTTTGATGCCAGCTGACGTGCAGCAAGCTGTTTGACCGCCTCGGCTCGCCTGCTGACCAACGGCACGATGGCCTCCAGCTTCGCCACTTCGACGCGCACCTGGTCGAGCTCGCTGCGTTTGCTTGCCACCGAACTGTCCAGGGAACGGAGGGTGGCGCTATGGGCCTGCCATTCACTCTCCAGACGGGCCTGCTGCAACACGGTCGTTTGCGGATCGAATTCCGTCCTCCCGCCAGCGGTTGCGGGTTCCGCCATGGTCCGGGAGGGACTGTGCCCCATGGTATCGGGTTCCGAGGGAACACCGGTGGCGCGCCGGGCCAGACCCCGCAGCCGAGTCCGGTCCCGCCGTGCCGCTTGCAGCTCCTTTTGAAGCCGGCCAAAATCCGCTTCGCTGACGGTGGGATCGAGCTCGACCAGCAGATCGCCCGCCATCACCCGCTGGCCCTCGTCCACCCGGATAGCCCGCACAACGCCGGCCTCCAGGGGCTGAATAATCTTAACCCGCCCGGCCGGCACGAGCTTGCCTCTGGCCACTGCCACTATGTTGACCCGCCCGACATACGCCCATGTCACAGCCAGCACGAAGCCGCTCACGATGGTCCACAACACTAACCGCCCGAGCGGCGACGGCGGGCGTTGCTGGATTTCCAGGGCAGCGGGCAGAAACTCGTGTTCGACGTTCGACATCGATGATCCCTATCGTCGCCCTTGACGGGAATCGCGGCCCTGAGCCGTTCCGTTTTGATAGGCGTGCAAGCTGGCGAATCGACCTCCCCTGGCGAGCAGCGTCGCTGGCGAGCCGTCTTCCACGATACGGCCCTGCTCCATAACCACGATGCGATCCACCCCGCGCAGGGCCGACAGGCGGTGGGCAATGACTATCACCGTACGGTCCTTGCAGATGGCAGCCAGGTTATTTTGAATGGCGAGTTCCGACTCGTAGTCCAGCGCGCTTGTTGCCTCGTCCAGAATCAGTACGCGCGGATGGGCCGACAGCGCCCTGGCCAACGCGATGCGCTGGCGCTGACCGCCCGACAGACGGGCACCCTGTTCACCGACGGCGGTGTCATAACCTTCCGGCAACTGCACGATGAAATCGTGGGCCCCTGCCAACGTAGCCGCCCGCACCACTGCGTTCATGGACATCCCGGGGTCGCTCAACGCAACATTCTCCCGCACGGACCCGCTGAACAGACGACTGTCCTGCAGAACCACGCCCACTTGGCGCCGCAGCCAGGTAGGGTCGACCAACGCCAGGTCCACTCCGTCCAACGACACCCTGCCACTGTCGGGAACGTAAAGGCGTTGCGCCAACCTCGCGACGGTACTCTTTCCCGAGCCGGAGGCACCAACCACCCCGACCACCTCGCCGGATGGGATATCCAGCGAGAACCCCCGCAGCACTTCGGGTCCGTTGGGCTGATAACGGAACGTCACATCATGGAATGTCACCCGCCCGTCCAACCGTGGCAACGGCGTCCGGCCCGGCCGATATGAAGGCTCGGTCGGTGCGTTGAGAATGTCGCCAAGACGGCGGATGGAGACGCCTGCCTGCTGGAAGTCCTGCCAAAGATGAACCAGCCTCAACAGCGGCCCGCTGACGCGCATGGCCAACATGTTGAAGGCGACCAGCTGCCCGACCGACAACTGCCCGGCCATCACGGCTCGCGCACCGACCCAAAGAATCAATGCCACCGAGATCTTGTTTATAAAGGCTGCAGACTGGTTCGCTATGTTACCCAGCTGCGCAGCGCGGAAGCTCGCCTGCACATACCCTGCGAGCTGTTCCTCCCAGCGCCGCTGCGACTGGGGCTCCAACGCCATCGCCTTGAGGGTCTCCGCCTCACTGACCGATTCCACCAGAAACGAGTGGTTGTCGGCACTGCGATTGAACTTCTCCTGTACCCGCGCGCGCAGCAAGGGCGTCACCACCGCGGATAACAACAGGTAGAGCGGAAAGCTGCACAACACCACCGCGGTCAGGCGCGGACTGTAGGCGTACATGACGGCGAGGAATACCACCGTGAACGACAGGTCGATCACCACCGTGAGGGCCGACCCGGTAATGAAACTGCGGATCGCTTCCAGCTCGCGAACTCTGGCGACCGAGTCGCCCACCCGGCGAACCTGGAAGTAGCTCAGCGGCAATGCGAGCAAGTGACGGAAAAGCTGCGCACCCAGCTCCACATCGACACGGTTGGTGGTATGGGCGAACAAGTACGTGCGCAGCCCTCCCAGCAAAACCTCGAAAGAGGCCACCAGCACCAGCCCGACGGCCAGCACATCAAGGGTCGAAATCGCCCTGTGGACGAGCACCTTGTCGATCACCACCTGGAAGAAAATGGGCGTAATGAGCGCAAGCAGCTGAAGGAAAAACGAGGCCAGGAGCACTTCCCCGAACAGTGCCCGGTACTTCGCGATAATCGGTATGAACCAGCTGTACCCGAAGCGCACCTGGGGATCCGAAAGAACCCCTCGCCTGGCTGTCAACAGCAGTTCGCCGCTCCACTGCGACTCAAATACGGCCCGTGACAGAGAAAGCGGCCTGCCAGTAAGCGGATCATGGACCAGAACGGCATCCTGGGCAACGCGGGCTACAACCAGAAATCGCCCGTCCCGATGGCGGGCGATCGCGGGCAAAGGGGTACGGGACAGCCGCTGCCAACTGCTCGCTATGTGCCGCACCTTCAGTCCGAGAAAGCGACCGGCCCTGACCAGATCTTCGGTGGAAAAGGCTGCATCGGAACGCCCGAACCGGTGGCGGATCTGCCCGGCGTCGGCCGGTATGCCAAGAAAGCGCGCCACCAGGACAAGGCTGGAGAGCCCGCTGTCTACGGTCGGATTGTGCTGAACGGCGTGTGACACGGATATCATCCCTGATCCGCAAATGGCGCCGACTTCCCTGCCGGCGTGACCAAAAGACTAACGCCATGCCTGCAGAATCACAATTGGGAGGAACACGACAGATCATGTAGGTGTCGGCCTACACGCAGCATCGGATAGCGGTGCCATGTCCGGGCCCGCTATATGGAATATGCGATTGAGAAAAACACTTCTTGAATGACCAACGCTGTGCGCATCCTGCCAGCTGACATTGCGGCTCGGCCATGCGTCGTTGTCTGCTCGCGGAAGCATGGGCCGTAAAGACCCGAACCGGGTCACGGACACCGCAGTAGCGGCTGAGCTCAACCCGCCTGCATACGGACCCGTATGCGGGCGCCGCCCAGGGAGCTGCGGTCGATGTCAATGCCGCCATGATAGGCACGGGCGATGTCCTGCACGACGGCCAGACCAATACCGTGGCCGGCAACTTCGGTATCGGCCCGCTCTCCTCTGTTAAGTACAACCCGGATCTTGTCCGCAGGAACGCCGGGGCCGTCGTCTTCGACTGTCAGCAACAGATCCCCGTCCAACCCTGCTTGCAGAGCGACGCGAACGACTCCGCTACACCACTTGAAGGCGTTGTCGGCCAGGTTGCCCACCAGTTCCATGAGATCGCCTTCGTCTCCGTGGAAGTACGCGTCCCGGGGGACTTCCACCTCTCCGCGCACAGTCTTTTCCCGATATACCTTGGCAAGACTGGCCAGAACACGCTGCACTACCGGACCTATCGGCACCGGAGCCATCAGCGCGGTGCGTCCGGAGGTTGCGGCTCGCTGCAGCTGGTAGTCCACGATGTGGTTCATCCGATCAGTCTGCTCGCGTACGGTGACTCGAAGCTCACGGCTATCGGCGCCCTCCAATGCTCCACGCAAAACCGCCAGCGGGGTCTTCAGGGAATGAGCCAGATCCGCGAGACCGTCCCGATAGCGTTCGAGTTGACACCGTTCAGTCTCCAACAACGCATTGAGATTGTCGGTGAGCCCGCGCAGTTCTCTGGGATAACTGCCCTGCAAGCGCATTTGGGTGCCCGCCTGCACTGCGTTCAGGTCTCGCGCTGCATGGCGGAGCGGGGCAAGACTCCAGCGCAGTATGGTGCCCTGAAGCAGCAACAGCACCACGGCCGCCGCCCCCAACCACACGAGCAGGCTACGGCGGAACCGAGCGACTTCTGCACTGTAGGACGACATGTCTTCGGCCACGCTAAAGGTGTAGTTGCGCGAAGCCCCGCTATCGGTGTCCCACGCCACCCCGAAGCTGAGTTCGAACAGGCCGCCGCCAAAGCCGACGCGCTGGAACTTCCACGCCCCCGGCGCAAGGGCGCGTGGCACGGGGAGGTTCTTGCCCAGTTCTGAAGCTGAACGCCAACGGGACCGACCGCTGGCGTCGACCACCTGGCCGTACAACCCCGAACCCGGCCGCTGCAGCCGCTCGTCAAAAAGCCGGGGCGGCATGTTCAGGACGCCCGATGAATTCACGTCGGCAGCGGCCAACAGGGCATAGATGTCAGCCTGCAGCCGCTGGTGCACGGCGGTCTGCGCGCTGTCGCGGAAGGAATGATCCAGGGCAAGTCCGCCCAACCCCAGAAACGCAGCGAGCGCGAGACTGGCTGCCAGTACCAGTCGAACCTGTAGCGAGCCCATCAGGCCTCGCGGGCCAGGGCCAAGCGATAACCCTGCCCGCGCCGCGTTTCGATAGGGTTGAGGCTGTGGTCGGGATCAAGCTTGCGTCGCAGCCGACCGATCAACACCTCGATGACGTTGCTGTCCCGATCGAAGTCCTGATCGTAGATGTGCTCGGTAAGGGTGGTCTTGGAGACCACTTCGCCGGCGTGCACCATCAGGTACTCAAGAATGCGATATTCGTAGGAAGTGAGCTCCACCGGCCGGCCGCCTACGCTCACCGTCTGGGTGGCGGTGTCCAGCTCCACGGGACCACAGCGCAGCAGCGACTGCGCCCAACCGCCCGCACGCCGCACCAATGCCCGCAGACGGGCCAGCAGCTCCTCCATCTCAAACGGTTTGACCAGGTAGTCGTCCGCACCTGCCTCCAAACCCTGAACCTTGTCCTGCCAGCGGCCCCGTGCGGTGAGGATGAGAATGGGGAAGACCTTGCCGGCTGCGCGCAGATCGCGGATAACGTCCATCCCCGAACGTCCGGGAAGACCCAGATCCACCACCCCCACGTCGACCGGATATTCGGACGCGAGGTACAGGCCTTGCTCTCCGTCGGGGGCACTGTCGACGGCGTAAGCTTCACGCTGCAGACGCTCCACCAGCTGGTCGCGCAGCGGTGCTTCGTCCTCGATTACCAGCACACGCATGGTTTGTACGTCGCGCTCAGCGCAGCCACTTGCCGGTCCGCGCGTCCATGATCAGTACCCGGACACGGCCCCGAGGGGTCAGCACTTTGATGCGATACACCGGCTCGCCTCCTGAATCACTCGTCTCGACCGCCAGGACCCGTCCGCCAGTGCGGGCTTCGGCCTCCGCCACGGCTCGCCCGGGGGAGACGGCGGCACGCACGGATTGCGAGGGCTCATGGCCTGGACCGGCGGCCTGGACAGGCACCGCCGCCCCCAATGCCGCCCATGTCACTACCAGCAGAGTCAGGATCGGAACGAACCTTGCCATAGGTGAAATCCCGTATTATCCAGGGTTGTCTGACCGGATGGTACTGGGCCCACCGCGCCCTGCCAAGCACTGCCGGGGGCGGCCCCGCAGTTTATGTGACGGGCACCGCCGTGACCTGCAGCCGCAGGTGTGACCCCGGATCGTGTTCCGTGCGAGTTACGAAATTCCGTCCGTGATAACGATACGTGACCCGGTAGCCGACGACCCGCTGCTCGTCGTGGTATTCGTTCACGCTGCGGCAACGGGTTTCAGTCGTCGTGGTGTAGGCCGAACCACCCCCTTGCCGGCCGGCGGCGTCACGGGCAACGGAACCGCCCAGAAGCGCACCGGCGATCGTAGCAAGATCACGCCCCCGTCCGTTACCGATATCGCTGCCCACGACACCGCCGATGATGCCGCCCACGATAACCGGCGTAGCGGATCGGTAGGCTGGTTCCACCGGCACTTGCACGTCCTGTTCCCAGCACTCGCTGCGGGGCGTGGGTACACGCACATGGCGAATCACCCGATCGACGTTGATCACGCGCGCGTAGTCATAATAGGTGTCGGCATCCGACTCATGCCACGGACCGGCGAACACGGGTGTGGCCGAGAGAACAATGACCAGCCCGACAACGCCCAACTGGTTCCCGTTCATGACTCTTCTCCTCGGCTGTCAACGTCCGGCTTCAGCACCCGAACCATCGAATCCCGGTTGCACGCGCTCCACGCAGCTCGCCAACCGTTCGCCTACAGGCTATGGAACTGCACCTGAACCAGCCCTGAACGAATCCCGTGCGGGCAGAAAGACAGACGGGATGGTCTCGCGAACGGCGCCATCGCCGCCACGGCATGCGTGTTCAGGCGCCGTTCAGGCGTCGAGGGGTACGGTTTGGGTCACAGAACAGCAAACGAGAGGAGACAGCGATGAACATCAAGCGACTTGCTATGCCTGCAATGGTTGCCGCACTGATCGGAGTCGGTGCCGCACTTCCGGGGCTCGCCCTGGCTCGAGACCATGGCCATTTCGGCCCACAAGTGAGCGCGCGCCAGCATTATGATCACGGCCGCTACCGGCCCGCACCACGCGTCTGGCGGCACACGGGACACCACCGTGACTGGGACCATCGCTGGCATCGCCGCGAGTTCCACCGCAGTTATAGACCCCACTACCACTCCCGCTACTACCGGCCCTACTACGACGCGGACGACCGAGGGCGGGGGGACGTCATCATACGCTATCACTATTACGCGGACTGAATCGCGTGTTCACCCGCAAGCCGCCCCCGCACCCCCTGACCACGGCGGGAGGCTGCGTGGGCAACCCAAGCCCCGCTTGTGGCCACCGTACCAAGCAAAATGTGAAGTGTTCGTCAATTTAATGAATGCCGAAACAGGCGCAGAGTCAGCTAATTGTCAGCCTGTAAAAAACCGGCTAACGTGAGTGACGCGCTGGCCGAGATAATCGGTATTCCAGCGTACGTGCGCAGACCCTTTGCGCGCTGCTTTCGAAAAACACGAGAATAGGATGGAGGTGGTATCGATGCATGCACGTCAACGACGCGCTCGCGCCAACATGCGCGGGCTAACATTAGGGGTCATGGCAGGCGCGCTTCTGCTAGGCGGCCTCGGCACCGCCAACGCCAGCGGGTTCCACGGAGCAACTGCCACCGAGTCCCACTACGGCGCAATCTTTCAACTGGATGCCGGCGGAAACAAGGCGATCAAGAAGACTCTCAACAACATCGAAAATCTACTGCACGACAAACGCGTGGAAGGCAAGATCACGGTAGAACTCATTGCCAACAGTGGCGGCTTCGACGTATACGTCAAGAACAACGGCTTCGAAAAGAAGCTTCGCCATCTTCAAAAGGAAGGGGTGATTCTGGCGCAATGCTCCAACACGCTGCGTGAGAAGCATATCAGTCGTAGCGACCTGTACTCCTTCATCCACGTCGTGCCGTCCGGCGTCGGCGAAATCACGCTGCGGGAGTCCCAAGGCTGGGCCTATATTCACCCGTCGACACCGAACCCCAACCGGCTCTGAACGGAGCGTCTCTGCGGGAGCTCCGGGGTGCGGATATGCACCCCGGAGCGCCTGTCCTCGAACGGGTGCGTGCCAACCGGTGGGATCTGGTTCAGACCTCTGCCTTGCGGGCGGAGCGCCCGGCACTGTCGTCCCGCCGTGCCGACAACGGATAGCCATCGAGCAGGCGGGAAAGTTGCTGCTGATTGCGGACCAGATCAGCCAGCGAATAGCGGTCTAGTACTCCCAGAAATGCTGCCAGCGCTTCGTGCAGTGCAGTCTGCAGCATACACGCCGACTCGATCCGGCAGCGACCCACCCCCGGCTCAAAGCACTGAACGATGTTGAAGTCTTCCTCGGTACAACGCACCACTTCACCGACGCCGATGTCCTCGGGACTCTTAGCCAGACGAAACCCGCCCTTCTTGCCGCGCACGGTTTCAAGGTAGCCGGCCGTGCCCAGCTTGTGGACGACCTTCATGAGGTGGTTGCGGGAAATGCCGTAGTGCTCGGCGACGTCCTTTATCGTTGCAAGTTCCCCCTCCCTCACGGAGGTATAAATGAGAACGCGAAGGGAGTAGTCGGTGTAGCGGGTAATATGCATGGCTGCTTCCAGTTGCCGACAGGCCGGGCCTGTCACGGCATGACACACGCCCATATATGTCATACCCGTAAACGCGCCTCGCCCCGATGGCGGCACGCAAACGTCGACCGCCTCAACGGCAACGTTAATGTAGTAACTCCGGGGTATTTTATACCCGGCCTTCGAGCCACGACCAGCGGGAAATACGGCGAGCGCCGAACCAGGGCCTGTTAACGCTATATGCATCGCCTCTGCCGGAGCCCCATTTCCCGTCCCGCCAGGCGGAGCGAGTGTGGTGTAGCCCGGCTACATGAGCGAGCGACAACGCAGCGGGACGGGAAATAGGGCACGGCCCTTCGGGTTGCGGCTGAGAGCCCGCCCTGGGCGTTGCTCGTCACTCATTGGGAACCACCAAACTTCGCTCCTCGCGCCTTGATTGGCCGGCTCTGCGCCGCAACATCGGTGATGCATATCGGGTTAACAGGCCCTAGCTTCCCTTCGGGGACGCGTGGCGGGTTTGGGAAAGGGCCAGGTTCGCTTGTTGGCAGAAATGCTTGAAACTGGTGAAGCTCTCTTCGTCCAGAGGTCGTCCGCTGGGTTGACGATCGGCATAGAACAACCCGATTGACTGTCCGCTTACCTCGATCGACATCACGAAGAAGGCGGCGTCGGCGGTCAACTCCCTGACATCCGGAGTCAGCAACGCCTTGATTCTCCTATCTGGCTCCGAGGACACCCACAACGCCCCGGTCGCGTCCACTACATGACTGAAAACATTAGCCTTCAATGGATTCAACTCAAACACGAACTGTCGCTGCATACGCTCTTTCTGCCAGCCAAGAGCATACCGGGCTTTCAGGTAGCGGCGGTTCGGCGTGCGCAAAGCGAAAAGCGTGCGGTCCATACCAACACCGCGGTGGATACCCTCCAGCACCATCTCCAGCAACAGGTTGATATCGGGCCTATCTTCGATAAGCGACGAGAGCTCGCGCAGGATCTTGAGTTGCAGCATCGGGTCGGGGTCGGAAAACGCTGGCGGCTCCGCGTCCGGCGCCGACTCCGGCTTTTCCTTTGCCATGGCGGCGCTGTACCGAACCGGAACCGGGATCAACCGACTGGCTTCGCGGGCCCCATAGAAGCTGGCAGTCTTGGCAGCCTCGGCGGCATTGGACTCGACCAGCGTGGCCACTTTGTCGAGGGGGAGGTAGAGCGTCTCGGCAACCCGCGCGAGCAGGCTCTTCATTTCCGCACTTTTCCATCCCTGGCCGGCCAACCGGGCGATCTCGTGCCCCAGCACCACATTGCTCACCCGTGGATCGGCGTCCTTTTTTCCTTCCAGCGTGTGCTGGAGCAGGGGTCCAAGCTTCCATTCCCGGCTTAACCCCGCAGTCAGTTGCTGGAGCTCGAAGCCCAACACCCTTTGTTCGGTCTGCCGCGGTTCCTCTCCGGACGCAGCATGCAGAGCCGCTTCGAGGTCCTTGGCCTGCTCATCGGCGTGCGTCCAGAATGCCATTCTGCCAAGATTGTAGAGAAGGCTCGCGATAAACACCTCTTCCGGCGCCCGGTCCCTGCGCAGCACCGCAAAGGTGCGCGCCTGGACGGCCGCATGGAAGGAACGAGCCATTTCCTGAGCAAGCTGCTCCTTACGGTTTCCCTTGACCAGAGACTCCACCACCGCTATGGACAGGCATATGCTCCGTACCGATTCGAAACCCAACAGGATCACGGCCCGGCTGACGGTGCTGACACCCCGACCGCTCTGGTTATACAAAGGACTGTTGGCGAGACGCAGCAGCTTCGCTGTCATGGCGGCGTCTTGGAGTACCACCCGAGCCAACTCGGCTGCGGAGCTATCCCCGTCGGACACCACCCCGGAGATCTGATGGGCGGTATGGGCGAACGCAGGCAACCCCTGTTCAGCGAGGTGGCGAATCCAGCCCTCGACACCCCGAGGCTCATCCGGCGCCAACCGGTCGGTACCGACTTCCGGCATTTCGGACATGGGTCTATTCGCCAAGGCTGCGTTGCTTGTGTCCACGCGTCGTTCTCCAGACAGCGGTGGGCGCTTTTCAGGTTCCTGTAAAACAAGTCGGTTCGTGCGACCGGAACTTGAGTGCTGCCGGGGAAAGACCCCCTCCGAGCCGTCGGCCAACCCTCAGATTGCTGATCTACCCCGGATCGGCTCCTAAATCCGCGTGCAGGGTCCAAAACCCCGCATTCCAGACACTAGTGGTCCATGCGGGAAATAGTATGCATCTCAGAGCCCCGCTAATGGGTCAAGGCAAGGCGCGGTGAGCAGGGAATGGCGGGGCCTTTCCAAGCAGCGCAACGCGGCATTGACCCACTAGCCGGGCTCCCTGCGGGCCCACCGACGCGGGAGTGCGCACCTTCGAGGCTGACGTTTCGAGAACGCTGCTTGACCCGGGAACGAACCGCAGTCCCTACGCCGTCGCCCACAAGACGTATCCCGGTGCTTTCGCTCCCAGCGGGTGCTCGACTGAAACGGGCAAGATAGAATGTCGGCCACGACCTCCGCCAACAGCCACTACAGGAACATCATGAAACCCTTCTCGGAAGCATGTGAGCAAAACAAGGCGCCTATCCTGGAAGTACTGAGACGGGAACTGGGCGGATGCCGGAACGTGCTGGAGATCGGCAGCGGCACCGGCCAGCACGCTGTTCACTTTGCCCATGGCCTGCCCCACCTCCGATGGCAGACCAGTGATCTCCCGCAGACCCACGACGGCATCCACGCGTGGTTGGATGAAGCCGATCTGACCAATGTCGAGCCGCCATTGGTCCTGGACGTGGCCCACGGACCCTGGCCTGCGGAACGTTACGACGCGGTGTTCACCGCGAATACCGCCCACATCATGGGATGGCGGGAAGTGCGGTCGCTCTTTGCCGGTTTGGACGGCGTGCTGAACCCTGACGGCCTGTTCATTCTCTATGGGCCGGTCAACTACTCGGGTGCCTATACCAGCGCCAGCAACGCGCGCTTCGACCAATGGTTGAAGGCGCGCGATCCGCGCAGCGGCATTCGGGATTTCGAGGCAATGAATGAACTCGCGACGGCAGGCGGCCTGCGATTGGCCGCTGACTACCCCATGCCCGCCAACAACCGTACTTTGATCTGGCGTCGTACGCACTGAAGGCAAGAGACCCGCACCAGCCGCGGCGGGTTCGGCTCCTGCGAATGTCGCCGATAAACCGGAACCCCGCCTGTCAGTCCAGGTGCCTTACAACCCAGGGCTGCACGAACAGGGCAATCGCCAGCGCCGCCACGTACTCGCGCATGCCGATCAGCGCATGCAACGGACCAACGGGGTCGTGAAACAGTACTACGGCAATGAGCAATGCAATCCACTTGTACATTGGAGCCTCCGAATATTCATTCTCGATGACTCCATTATCGGGATTGCGTGGCCAAATTCTGTGCGCACTTGGGAGTTTACGGGCGAACAGGTTCACAAATCCGAGCGAAAGTGGCCGCAATTGCTCTGCTAAACGAAAAAGGCCGGGGCCCCCAGGCTCCGGCCTTTTTCGGTCGTCGCCCCAGCCGATCAGCCTTCGGCAGCCTCCCGAGCAGCACCCTCGCTGCTACCGGTTTTGGTCTGGTAGTCGGCGATGGCGGCCTTGATGGCGTCCTCGGCCAGCACCGAGCAGTGGATCTTCACCGGCGGCAGCGCCAGCTCCTCGGCAATGTCCGTATTCTTGATCTGACCGGCCTCGTCCAACGTCTTGCCCTTCACCCACTCGGTCAGCAGCGAGCTCGAGGCGATCGCCGAACCACAGCCGTAGGTCTTGAACCGCGCATCCTCGATCACACCCTGCTCGTTGACCTTGATCTGCAGCTTCATCACGTCACCGCAGGCCGGCGCACCCACCATCCCCGTGCCCACATGACCGTCGCCCTTGTCGAACGAGCCCACGTTGCGCGGATTCTCATAGTGGTCCAACACCTTGTCACTGTATGCCATCTCTCGCTCTCCTCAATACCTTGAACCCATTTCAAAAGGCGTCTCGCCCGCCAATCCTGCGTTGCGCACCGCGCTGCGGTGCTCATTTACCCGCGTAAACTCCGCTCCTCGCGCGATCCGCGCCTTGCCTTGACGGCCGATCCACTCTTTTGAAACGGGTCCTTCTCTGTTGCCGATTCAGTGCGCCGCCCACTGCACGCTCGCCAGGTCCACTCCGTCCTGGTACATCTCCCACAGCGGCGACATCTCCCGCAGCTTCGCCACCTTCTCCTTGATCAGCTCCACCGCGTAGTCGACCTCCTCGGCCGTCGTGTACCGGCCCATCGAAAAGCGGATCGAACTGTGCGCCAGCTCGTCGTTGCGTCCCAGCGCCCGCAGCACGTACGACGGCTCCAGACTCGCCGAGGTGCACGCCGAACCCGACGACACCGCGATATCCCGCAGCGCCATGATCAGCGACTCGCCTTCCACAAAATTGAAACTCACGTTCAGATTGCCCGCCACACGGCGCTCCAGATCCCCGTTCAGGTACACCTCGTCAATCTGCGACAGACCCGCCCACAGCCGGTCACGCAATCCCCGTACCCGCACGGCCTCCTCGGCCATCTCCTCGCGCGCGATCCGAAACGCCTCGCCCATCCCCACAATCTGGTGGGGCGCCAGCGTCCCCGAGCGCAAGCCCCGCTCGTGACCCCCGCCGTGCATCTGCGCCTCCAGACGCACCCGCGGCTTGCGCTGCACGTACAGCGCTCCAATCCCCTTCGGCCCGTACACCTTGTGGCCCGAAAACGACATCAAATCCACCGGCAGGCTCGACAGGTCGATCGGCTCCTTGCCCGCCGACTGCGCCCCGTCCACGTGGAACACCACACCCCGGGAACGGCAGATCTCGCCGATCGCGCCAATGTCCTGCACCACCCCGATCTCGTTGTTCACATGCATCACCGAGGCCACAATCGTGTCCTCGCGCAGCGCCGCCTCGAACTTGCCCAGATCCAGCAGCCCGTCCGACTCCGGCTCCAGGTACGTCACCTCGAACCCTTCGCGCTCGAGCTGGCGCATCGTGTCCAGCACCGCCTTGTGCTCGGTCTTCACCGTCACCAGATGACGGCCCTTCTTCTGGTAAAAATGCGCCGCACCCTTGATCGCCAGATTGTCCGACTCGGTCGCTCCGCTCGTCCAGATGATCTCCTTCGGATCGGCACCCACCAGCGCCGCTACATCCGACCGCGCCCGCTCCACCGCCTCTTCGGCCTGCCAGCCGAATACGTGCGAACGCGACGCCGGGTTCCCAAACACACCCCGGCGGCTCAGATAACCGCACATCGTCTCCGCCACACGGTCGTCCACCGGCGTCGTCGCCGAATAATCCAGATAGATCGGTACCTGTACGCTCATTGACCCAATCACCACCTGTCAGTATCCAATTCCATAACCGCCCGCTGCCGGCCGCGGGGCCCTTATCACGTTCTCAAGCCGCTGTGAGCTTCCCGCCTTCGCTGTCCCGCCCGTTGCCGAGCTGACGCTCGACGACTTCCCTGACCGATGGACGATCGAGAAATTCCGCCAGCGTAATACTGTCCAGAAATTCGAAGATCTGGCGGCTGAGGGTGAACCACAGCTCATGAGTGAGACAGCGCTCGCCTTCCTGGCAGTTTTCCTTCCCACCACAGAGGGTGGTATCCACTTTTTCATCGACGGCCGTAATGATCCGTGCCACCGAAATACGATCGGGATCCAGCGCCAGCCGATACCCCCCGCCGGGACCCCGTACACCTTCGACGAGACCGCCACGCCTGAGCTTGGCGAACAGCTGCTCCAGGTACGACAGGGAAATACCCTGGCACTGGGAGATGTCCGCCAGGGTCACGGGACCCTGCTTGTCATGGATCGCGAGATCCATCATCGCGGTCACCGCGTAGCGACCTTTCGTAGACAGTCTCATAACAAGCACCTTGTAAGAGATTCCGGCCGAACGAAGACCGAGCCGGCGGCTGCGCTGGGCAAAACCACCGCCGCCGGGCGGCTCAGTGGAGCAAAGATATACAGTAGTTGACTATTTTAGTCAAGATTTGGCCGGACGGAAACCGACCTGGAATGGAGGACGATTTTCAGCGGTCCGCAACAATGACACCGGCTGGATCGGCGTCTGCGGCGCCAATGGACAGGCCGCATTGGGGAGGGAAGCCGTGGCCCTGGCGCAGGCAGTAACCCAGCCACTTCTGCAGAAAACGATTGATCTGCCACTTCTCTCCCATGCTGTACCGGTTTCGCAGCCGATCATACTCGGCGCTGCGCACGCCCTTCAAGCGCCCGCAGGCAATGACTTCCGCCGCCTGGGCATCGTGGTAAATGCGGGCCTGCAAGTCGGGAGCGGGGAACCGTCCCAGTTCATCCGTGAAGTGGTAGGTGAGGGTCAGAGTGGTCGTGTATTTGCAGCGTTCGACAATAGCCAAGTGCAGTTCCAGGGCACCTGTTGGTCGGGAGACCGCAGTCGGACCGACGGCGGAAAGATCCGGAATCAGACGGCGCAGGCGGATGTAGTTCTGTTCATACAGCTCCATCAGGCCCGCAAAATCGTGGCCGGCGCTGCCAAACCCTGCAATATGCGCTCTCGCGAGAATCATCGTTCCATCATATCATAGTAGTAAGTGCAGACATCGCAGGGCAGAGTATCCCGATGAGCGTCCGTTGTGAAGACCCCTGCGTCGGTGCTATCAAAGGTCATATCGGCGGCAACATCTCGATCCTTGACGCCATGGGCACACGATGTGCGATAGCGACTATGGCAACCGATGGAACACGTCATGACCGTAAATGAAATCGCCACAAAACCCTTCGACGGTCAGCGCCCGGGTACATCAGGGCTGCGCAAGAAGGTCCGTGTATTCCGCCAGCCCCACTACCTGGAGAACTTCATCCAGTCGGTATTCGACACACTGGACGGTCATGACGGCGCAACTCTTGTGGTGGGCGGCGACGGGCGCTACTTCAACCGCGATGCTACACAGACCATTCTGCGCATGGCCGCCGCCAACGGGTTCGGCAGGGTGCTCGTGGGCCGCGCAGGTCTGATGTCCACACCGGCGGTCTCCTGCGTGATACGCAGGCATAAAGCCTTCGGCGGGCTGATCCTTTCAGCCAGCCACAACCCGGGCGGTCCGGAGGGGGACTTCGGTGTCAAGTACAACACCGGCAATGGCGGCCCGGCCCCGGAGGCAATCACCGAAGCAATCTACCAGCGCAGCCTCGGGATCACTCGCTATCGCATCGTCGCCGCACCGGACCTCGACCTTGATACAGAAGGCGTCGTGGCACTCGGTGACATGGAGGTCCATGTCATCGACCCGGTGGCCGACTATGCGGACCTCATGGAGCACCTGTTCGACTTCGACCGTATCCGCGGACTCATCGAACTCGGCGGCTTCAATATGCGCTTCGACGCGTTGCACGCGATCACCGGGCCCTATGCACACGAGATTCTGGAACACCGGCTTGGCGCGCTTCCAGGCACCGTGCTGAACGGAACGCCACTGGAAGACTTCGGCGGCGGCCATCCCGACCCCAATCTGGTGTACGCCCACGATCTGGTGGAGCAGATGTTCGGTCCCCGGGCACCCGATTTCGGCGCTGCTTCCGACGGCGACGGTGACCGCAACATGATCCTTGGGCGCCGTTTCTTCGTCACCCCCAGCGACAGCCTCGCCGTACTCGCCGCCAACGCCCATCTGGTGCCAGGCTACCGCATGGGCCTCAGTGGTATCGCCCGGTCCATGCCCACCAGCCAGGCCGCCGACCATGTCGCAGAACAACTCGGCATCGACTGTTACGAAACCCCGACGGGTTGGAAGTTCTTCGGAAATCTTCTCGATGCCCACAAGGTGACACTGTGCGGCGAGGAAAGCTTCGGTACCGGCTCCGATCACGTGCGCGAAAAGGACGGCCTTTGGGCCGTCCTTTTCTGGCTGAACCTGCTCGCTGTACGCAAGGAATCCGTGGAACAGATCGTACGCGCCCATTGGCACCGATTCGGACGCAACTATTATTCCCGGCACGACTACGAACAGGTAGCCGCCGACCCGGCAGCAGCACTGGTCGACACACTGCGCCACCGCCTCCCAGAACTCCAGGGCACTCGTCTCGGCAGCCGCGAAGTCGCCTATGCTGACGATTTCAGCTACACCGACCCCGTAGACGGTAGTGTCGCCGAACAGCAAGGCGTTCGGATCGGTTTCCGGGACGGTTCGCGCATCGTCTTTCGACTGTCGGGCACCGGCACCGAAGGCGCAACGCTGCGCGTCTACCTGGAGCGCTACGAACCGGATCCGGATCAGCAGGGTCTCGACGCCCAGGAAGCGTTGGCCGATCTCATCACAGCTGCAGAAGAACTGGCGCGTATCCAGCATTACACGGGACGCGATCGCCCCACCGTGGTCACTTGACTGTCGGCTCACCAGTCACCCCCCGGCCTTCCAGCGCACCGAGGAGTACGTATTGGGAGCGGACGACCGCGCGGGAGCCGCAGATACGGATGTCGTCTCCAGCCGGTTGATCCGCGGCGTGCCCTTCCGCGCCCTGCCCCTCCCCGCCGATCTTCACCGCATCCGTCTGTGCAGAGCCAGATCATGTACAATGGTGGTGGCTATCTCTTCCACCGACATATTGGTGGTATCGAGAGGGTGCAGGCCTTCATGGCGGTACAGTGCGGCAAGCTGACGCAGTTCGTAGCGGCACTGCTTCATAGAGGCGTAGCGGCTGTCGGGACGTCGCTCGCTGCGGATTTCATGCAGGCGATCGGGGTCGATAGTGAGGCCGTACAGGCGGTTGCGGTAGGGTTTGAGCAGCGCCGGCAGCCCCGAATCCTCCAGATCCTCCTCGGTAAGGGGATAGTTCGCCGCCAACACGCCATACTGCAACGCCAGGTAAAGACAGGTGGGGGTCTTGCCCGACCGCGATACCCCGACGACGATCACATCAGCGTGTTCGTAACCATGGGTGGTACTTCCATCGTCAGTGCTCAAGGCGAAGTTGACCGCGTCCATGCGCATCCCGTAGCGCGTATGGTTGTCCATGCCGTGGGAGCGGCCCACGCTGCCCGAAGGCGTCATACCGAGCGCGTCTCCCACCGGACCCAGAAAAGCGTCGTAAAGATCGAAACACACCGCTTCGGAGGCCCGAATCATGCTCCGGGCCTGCGGGTCCACCAGTGTGCAGAACACCAGTGGTTTCAGGGGCGCCTGGCGCGCCTCGGCGTTGATCTGCTGCACCGCTTCGCCGGCCTGATCCGAAGAGTTGACGAAGGGCAGCGTCACCGAGTTGTATTCGAGACCCCCGAACTGCGCCAACAGGCTGTGGCCGAGGCCCTCCACCGTCAGCCCCGTGCCGTCCGAGATGTAGAACACCGTACGCGTCTGGGTCATGATGTAAGCCTCCGCTCGGCTCCAGCAGCCGGTGACAGCAAACCCATGTAAGCAGCTTGCCCGTCAGGCTGCAAGCCAAGAGAGGAGCTCAGCAATGGCAAGCTATGTTGTCTGGTTCCAGGACCTCGGCATGAACGACGTCGAGCGAGTGGGCGGCAAGAACGCCTCCCTGGGAGAAATGATCCATGGACTGGCCGACGCCGGAGTCCGGGTGCCCGGCGGATTCGCCACCACTGCGGCCGCCTATCGCGACTTTCTCGGTCATCAGGGGCTGGCCGACCGGATAAGCACCGAACTGCAGACCCTGGACATCGAAGACGTGCAGGCCCTTGCCCGCTCGGGTAAACGCATCAGACAATGGATTGTCGAAACGCCCCTGCCCGGGAAACTGGAAGCCCAGGTCCGGGACAGCTACGAACAACTATGCCGCGACGCCGGGGACACCGAACCCTCGTCGGTGGCGGTACGCTCCTCGGCAACGGCCGAAGACCTGCCCGACGCGTCCTTTGCGGGTCAGCAGGAAACCTACCTCAATGTGCGCGGCATCGACCAGGTTCTGACCGCAGTCAAGGAGGTCTTCGCCTCCCTGTACAACGACCGAGCCATCGCCTACCGCGTCCATCACCAGTTCGAGCATGGCAAAGTGGCGCTGTCGGCCGGTATCCAGCGCATGGTGCGCAGCGACCGGGCCGCCAGCGGGGTGATGTTCACCCTGGACACCGAATCCGGCTTCCCGGACGTGGTATTCGTGACTGCCGCCTACGGACTGGGTGAGACGGTCGTGCAGGGCCAGGTCAATCCCGACGAATACTACGTCCACAAGCCGATGCTGGAGAAGAACTTCAACGCCGTCATCCAGCGCACCCTTGGCACCAAGGCCCTGAAGATGATCTACCGGGACAATCCCGGCGACGGCTCGCCGGTGGAAACCGTGGATGTTGCGTCCGCCGACCGGGCGCGCTTCGCCCTCACTGACGAGGAAGTGCTGGATCTGTCCCGCCAGGCCGTGATCATCGAAAAGCACTACGGCATGCCCATGGACATCGAATGGGCCAAGGACGGCGTCGACGGCAAGCTGTATATCGTGCAGGCCAGGCCGGAGACCGTAAAGAGCCGGGCCAGCGGAAAGCAGATGGAACGCTACAGCCTGAAGGAAAAGGGCGAGGTGATCGTTACCGGGCGCAGCATCGGCAGTCGCATTGGAGCAGGCCCGGTGCGGGTGATCGACGACCTCTCGGAAATGCACCGGGTCAAGGAAGGCGACGTGCTGGTCACCGACATGACCGACCCCGACTGGGAACCGGTCATGAAGCGTGCAGCGGCCATCGTCACCAACCGCGGCGGACGCACCTGCCACGCGGCCATCGTGGCGCGGGAGCTGGGTATTCCCGCAGTGGTGGGAACCGGCGACGCCACCGAACAGCTGCAGGATGACGTGGATGTGACGGTATCGTGCGCCGAGGGCGACACCGGCAAGATCTACCGAGGGCGCCTGCAGTTCGATGTACTGGAAACCAGCCTGGAGAAGATGCCGGACCTGCCTTTCAAAATCATGATGAACGTGGGCAACCCGGAACGCGCCTTCGACTTCCAGTTCATTCCCAACGCCGGTGTCGGCCTTGCCCGTCTGGAGTTCATCATCAACCGGGCCATCGGCATCCATCCGAAGGCTCTGCTGGAGTATGAAAAGCTGCCGGCGGACCTCAAACGTACAGTCGACGAACACACCGCCGGCTATGCCGACCCGGTGAGTTTCTACGTGGACAAACTGGCCGAAGGCATGGGCACCCTGGCGGCGGCATTCTGGCCGAAGCCGGTGATCGTGCGCCTGTCGGATTTCAAATCCAACGAGTACGCCAACCTGATCGGGGGCGAACGCTACGAACCCAAGGAAGAAAATCCCATGCTGGGATTCCGAGGGGCTTCGCGCTATGTATCCGAGTCCTTTCGCGATTGCTTCGAACTCGAATGTCGGGCCATGCGCAAGGCCCGTGAAGAGATGGGACTGACCAACCTGGAGGTCATGATTCCGTTCGTGCGCACCGTGGCGGAAGGGCGCCGGGTGGTGGAACTGCTGGCGGAGAACGGCCTCAAGCGCGGCGAAAACGACCTCAAGGTCATCATGATGTGCGAGATTCCGTCCAACGCGCTGCTGGCCGATCAGTTCCTGGAGCACTTCGACGGATTCTCCATCGGCTCCAACGACCTCACCCAGCTGACCCTGGGCCTGGATCGGGACTCGGGGCTGGTGGCGGAACTGTTCGACGAACGGGACGCCGCCGTGAAGATACTGCTCGGCGAAGCCATCCAGGCCTGCCGCAAGGCAGGCAAGTACGTCGGCATCTGCGGCCAGGGGCCTTCGGACCACCCGGACCTGGCACGCTGGCTGATGGAGCAGGGCATCGCCAGCGTATCGCTGAATCCGGACACGGTGGTGGAAACGTGGCTGTATCTGGCTGGCAGCGCACCGTAGTCCCGCCACCGACCATAATGAATCCGGCCGGAAGGCGCCAACTTCGAGGGCCGGTCATCCAGGTCACGGACGGCGGCCCCGGCACCGACCGCCCGTACCACCCACAGCCGGTGTGCGCACCGGGTCCGCTCAGAACGAGTTGACGACCTCGCGCACCCCGGGCGCGCGACTCTTGACCAGCCGTTCGACGACGTTGCGAAGGTCAAGCACCGACCGCGGGCAGCCCACGCAGGCCCCTTTCATGCGTACCCGCACGGTGCGACCGTCCACCGCCACCAGCTCGATGTCGCCGCCGTCCTGCATGAGGATGCGCCGCGCCTCCTCCACCGCTTCGGCGACCGCGCCGGGATCTACGGGAGCGTCCGATTCCGCTTGCGCGGCACCGCCCTCCCGCGCCGCCAGGGTCTGAGCCCGATCCAGTCGCAGCGCGAGCTCCGGATCGAACTCTTCGATGGCGTCAAGCTCATCCTCGCCGTAGAAGTGATCCGGGTCCGGGCTCAGCAGCGCCTGCAGGCGCGCTTCGTCTTCATCGTTCATATTCGCCCTCGACCCCGGGGCGGACCGAACTGGCCAACACCCAGTGGAAAGCTACGGTTTTGCGCCACACTAATGTGGCAAGCGATGGCAAACATGGGCATTATATCAGGTCGATCCGCACCAGACGCGCTATCGCCATGAATGAAGATGCTACACACGGACTCGACCGTCCGGCGCTGCTCACCGCAATGCTGACGGTGCTGCCGGCCGATAGTGTCGTGCATGCAGCCGAGGAACTGGCCGCCTACGAGTGCGATGGCCTGTCCGCCTACAGGCGTACCCCTCAGCTGGTGGTCCTGCCACAGACCATCGAGCAGGTGCAGGAGGTGCTGCGCCTGTGCGCCGCCCATCGGATTCCCGTGGTCGCACGCGGCGCCGGCACCAGTCTCTCCGGCGGCGCGCTGCCCGATGCGCGGGGCGTGGTGCTCAGCCTGGCGCGCTTCAACCGCATTCTGGACATCGATTCACGCAGCCGCACAGCCCGGGTGCAGCCGGGCGTGCGCAACCTTGCAATCTCCGAAGCCGCGGCGCCCCATGGCCTCTACTACGCTCCCGATCCGTCCTCCCAGATCGCCTGCTCCATCGGCGGCAACGTGGGAGAGAACGCCGGTGGCGTGCACTGCCTGAAATATGGCCTCACAGTCCACAATATTCTCAAACTGGAAGTGGTCACCATCGACGGCGAACGGCTCACCATCGGCAGCGACGCCCTGGACGCACCGGGCTACGATCTGCTGGCGCTGATGACCGGTTCCGAGGGTTTGCTCGCGATCATCGTGGAAATCACCGTCAGGCTGCTGCCCAAACCCGAACGCGCCCAGGTGGTGCTGGCCGCCTTCGAGCAGGTGGAGCGCGCCGGCGAGGCGGTGGCCGCAATCATCGCCCAGGGCATCATTCCGGCCGGGCTGGAATTGATGGACAACCCGGCCATCCGGGCGGCGGAAGACTTCGTGCATGCCGGCTACCCCACCGACGCCGCAGCCATCCTGCTCTGCGAACTGGACGGCACCAACGCCGAAGTCTCCGAGCAGATCATGAAGGTACGCGAGATCCTGACGGAACTGGGCGCAACGGAGGTGCGCACCGCCGACAGCGAACAACAGCGTCAGCGCTTCTGGGCGGGGCGCAAAGCGGCGTTTCCCGCCGTGGGGCGACTGGCACCGGACTACTACTGCATGGACGGCACCATACCGCGCAAGCATCTGGGCCCGGTGCTGCACCGCATCGACGAACTTTCCAAACAGTTCGGTCTGGCGGTCGCCAACGTCTTTCATGCGGGGGACGGCAACCTGCACCCGCTGATCCTCTACGATGCCAACCACCCGGGAGAGCTGGAGCGGGCGGAGGCCTTCGGCGCGGCCATTCTGGAGCTCTGCGTGGAAGTGGGAGGAACCATCACCGGTGAGCACGGGGTGGGGATAGAGAAAATCGACCAGATGTGCGTGCAGTTCGCCGCCGGCGAGCTCAACCAGTTCCATGCAGTCAAAGCAGCGTTCGACCCCCATGAGTTGCTCAATCCGGGCAAAGGCGTTCCCACCCTGCATCGCTGCGCCGAGTTTGGCGCCATGCATGTGCATGCCGGAAAACTCCCTCATCCGGAACTGGAACGCTTCTAGGATGGAAAGACCCAACGACAGTCTGCATTCCGGCCGGCGGCGAAGTGCATCATGAACGATTCCAATCACAGCACCGACATCGCGACGCGGGTGCAAGCCGCCGCCGAACAGCGTACCCCCTTACGTATCGTAGGAGGCGGCAGCAAGGACTTCTACGGCCGCGCCTGTAAAGGCGAGCTTCTCGATCTGAACGGACACCGCGGCGTGATCGACTACGAGCCGTCGGAACTGGTGATCACCGCGCGCTCGGGCACACCGCTGAGCGCCGTGGAGGCCGTCCTCGCCGAACAGGGCCAGATGCTTGCCTTCGATCCACCCCACTTCGCAGCTGCCGCCACCCTGGGCGGGACCATCGCCTGCGGCCTTTCCGGGCCGCGCCGTCCCTACACCGGCGCGGTGCGCGACTTCGTGCTCGGCGTGAAAGTGATCAACGGCCGCGGCGAGGCGCTGGTCTTCGGGGGACAGGTGATGAAGAACGTCGCCGGCTACGATCTGTCCCGCCTGATGGCCGGAGCGCTGGGGACACTGGGCGTGCTGCTGGACGTATCGCTCAAGGTCCTGCCCATACCGCCTGCGGAAATCACCCTCTGTCGAAATGCCGGCGTGACCCAGGCGCTCGACTGCTTCAACGAGTGGGCCGGACAGCCCCTGCCGCTCTCCGCAGCCTGCTTCGATGGAGAACGGCTTTACGTCCGCCTGTCGGGAACCGCACAGGGGGTTGAGCAGGGGCGGATACGGATCGGTGGTGATATCCTGCCGGACGGAGACGACTTCTGGATGTCGGTGCGCGAGCAACATCACCCGTTCTTTGCCGACGAGCGTCCGCTCTGGCGCCTGTCCGTGCCGCCGGCGTCCGCACCGCTGGACATCAACGGGCGCTGGCTCGTCGACTGGGGCGGCGCTCAGCGCTGGCTTTCCACCGATGCACCTGCGGCGGAGGTGCGCTCGGCGGCTGCACGGGCCGGTGGACATGCCACCTTGTTCCGCGGCGGCGACCGCTCCGCCAGCGTGTTCCATGAACTTACACCGGCACTGGCGGCGCTGCAGCGGCGTGTAAAGGCGGCGCTGGATCCGGCCGGAATTCTGAACCCCGGCCGCCTGTACCCGGACTGGTAGGCGCCGGCGCACCGACGGACATCAAATCGTGCAGACCCGCATCCCCCAAGCAGTTCTCGACACCGACTACGGCCAGGAAGCCGAGCGCATTCTGCGCGCCTGCGTACACTGCGGGTTCTGCAACGCCACCTGCCCCACCTATCAGCTGCTGGGCGACGAACTGGATGGCCCGCGCGGGCGCATCTACCAGATCAAGCGCGTGCTGGAAGGCGAACCGGCCTCGGCCCGCACGCGGTTGCATCTGGACCGCTGCCTGACCTGCCGGGCCTGCGAGACCACCTGCCCGTCCGGCGTGCAATACGGCCGGCTGGTGGACATCGGACGAGCGCTGGCCGAACGGCAGGCCCCACGTCGCTGGAGCGAGCGGGCGATGCGCGCGGCGCTGCGTACCGTGCTGACCCACCCGCGCGTCTTCGGCGCCCTGCTGCGTACCGGCCAGTGGCTGCGCCCCGTGCTGCCCGCACCGTTGCGCGCGAAGGTGCCCCCGGCCCAACGCTCCATGGAGCGTCCCTCCACCGGCCGGCATTCACGCACCATGGTGCTGCTGGAGGGCTGCGCGCAGCCGGCGCTGGCCCCGCAGATCAACGCGGCAGCGACACAGGTCCTGGACCGGCTCGGCATCACCGCGCTGACCGCACCGGGCGCCGGCTGCTGCGGCGCAGTGAGTCAGCACCTGTCCGCACCCGAAGACGCGCTGGACTTCGCGCGCCGCAACATCGACGCCTGGTGGCCGCTGGTGGAAGACGGCGCCGAAACCCTGGTCATGACCGCCAGCGGGTGCGGAGCCATGGTCCGCGACTACGGCCATCTGTTGCGCAACGACCCTGTCTACGCCCCCAAGGCCGCACGTATCTCGGCCATAACCCGCGACATCGCGGAAGTGGTCGCGGCCGAGGATATATCGGCACTGCGGCCAGCCGCCAACGCACCCCGGCGCATCGCGTTCCAGTCCCCCTGCACCCTGCAGCATGGCCAGCAGTTGGGCGGTGTGGTCGAGGGCCTGCTCGACAGGCTGGGCTTCGAGCTGACGCCGGTGGCGGACGCTCATCTGTGCTGCGGCTCCGCCGGCACCTACTCCATTGTGCAGCCGCAGCTGTCCGAGCGGCTGCGGGCCAACAAACTGGCGGCATTGCAGGCCGGTGAGCCGGCTCTGATCGCCACCGCGAACATCGGCTGTCTCCATCACCTGCAAAGCGCCACCGCTTTGCAGGTCCGGCACTGGATCGAACTGCTCGTCGAGCATCCATAGACGTTCCTTCCGACCCACCCTCACTGAATACATGGCCATTGCGCCGGCCGGCGCAGCGAACCGCCATCGGCCGCCGTACCGGCGCGCAGCCACCGGCGACGGCATGGAGAGCGAACCGCCGCAGCCATCGCCACACAGGCAGCATGCAATCCGTCGGCGGCCACCTTGGGGGATGTCTACGCTATTCGGATGACCGCGATCCAATAGCGTCAAACAGGCCCTGATGCAGTCGGGCCCCGACACGGAGTGCCAAACCCGGCCGTTCCGCGACAACGGGAAAAACGGGCATATACTCACTCTGGGGAGCTGAGGAGAAGAAACGATGCCTGAAACCGACGCACCTTTGCTGATCGAACCCGACGACCTGGAGGAGCGCCTGGGCACACCGGAGCTGCTGGTGGTGGACCTCAGCAAGCCCGCGATCCACGCCCAGCTCCATGTCCCCGGCGCCGTACACCTGGACTACGCCCGTATCATCGACCGGGACCATCCCACCATGGGCCTGCTGCCCACTGACACGGTCCTGACCGAGGTCCTGTCCGGTCTTGGACTGAACCCGGACAGCCACGTGGTGGCCTATGACGACGAGGGCGGCGGGCGGGCGTCACGCCTGCTGTGGACCCTGGACGTCATCGGCCACCGGCGCTTTTCCCTGCTCAACGGCGGACTGCATGCCTGGGCCAACGAAGGATATCCCGTGGACCGCATCCCGGCCGCACCGACGCCAAGCCGATACGCCGCCCGATCACAGGACGGCCCGGTCGCCGATTACGGGTACATCCTGGCGCATCTCGCGGATTCGGACACGCACCTGCTCGACGTACGCAGCCCCGGGGAATATGAGGGCCGGGACGCGCGTGCCGCGCGAGGCGGTCATATTCCGGGGGCCGTCAACTTCGAATGGACGCTCGCCATGGACCGCGACCGCAACCTGCGGCTCAAGCCGGCAGAGCAGCTCGAACATGCCCTTGGCGCCCTGGGCATCAGCCGCGAACGCGAAGTCATTACTTATTGCCAGACACACCACCGCTCGGCGCACACGTACATGGTGCTCAAGACACTGGGTTTCCCGCGACTGAAGGGCTACCCGGGTTCATGGTCGGACTGGGGCAATCGTCCCGACGCCCCCGTGGAATAAAAAAGGCCGTCAGGGACTGACGGCCAGCGGCACCTGCGGCTTGCGCCGCAAAGGATGGCGGGTTAGCCGGTAATCCGGGCCGAGCGGATCAGCATGGCGTAGTTCGGGCAAAAGTCGAAATCACTCAAGGGCTGGTGGGCGTGCAGACAACGCCGGCAGCGGTCCGTCCGCTCGCAGGCCTGGCACAGCCGCATCTCGCGTTCGATTTCGTGAAGGTAACGGCTGTGCAGGAAGTAACGGACATCGATTCCCGCCCGCTGCAGCAGGCGACCCAGCAGCAAGCGGCCCAGGCGCTGTTCCATGTCCGCACGCACCGTCTGGCCGCGCGCCAGATTGCGTTCTATGCCGCGCGCCAGAGCGCCTGCCGTCAGCAGCAGACAACCGGCCATGACGGCCATCACGACGAAACTGATCTGATCCATGAACGGTCCCTTCCGCAACAGAGCCATTGCAGTGTGCCTGCGCGCGCCACGCGCGGCATTGACTCAGGTCAATGCCGACCGGTATCGACATAGCCTGAAGGCCCGCGGCGCAGAGCACTGCGGAGCACCACGATCGCTCCGTCGTTTACCTGGATGGGCGCACGGTGTCGGAGGAGGGCTGTGCTGGACCGAGCACGTTGAAGGGGCCGCTCGACCGCCCAGCGGTGGCCGGCCCGATGCCGGGGCCTGCGGGCCGCATGTGAACGGATCCGCTCGGCGCAACACCATCGGAACGTCGGAGAATACTCCGTGCGGCACCGAGGGCACGGCAGTGACCAGGTCACGCGCCTCGGAAGAAATGCTCCCGGTAGTACTGCAATTCGCGGATCGAGTCGCGCACGTCCTCCAGGGCCAGATGGGCCGCATTCTTCTGGAAACCGTTGGCCATCGCTGGTGCCCAGCGCTTGGCCAACTCCTTGACGGAGCTGACGTCCAGGTTCCGGTAATGAAAATACTGTTCCAGATCAGGCATACAGCGCGCCAGAAAACGGCGATCCTGGCAGATGCTGTTACCGCACATGGGCGAGCAGTTGGCGGATACGTGCTTCTCGAGAAACTCCAGCGTGATCCGTTCGGCGTCCTGCTCGTCCAGCGGACTCGATTTGACCCGCTCGACCAGGCCGGAGCGGGTATGCTGATTCGTGTTCCAGTCGTCCATGGCCGCTAGCACCCCGTCGGGCTGATGGATCGCCAATACCGGGCCTTCGGCAACCACGTTCAGGTCGCTGTCCGTTACGATGGTTGCAATCTCGATGATAGCGTCCGAACTGCTGTCGAGACCGGTCATTTCCAGATCGATCCAGATCAGATTGTTAGGGCTCTGCGCCATGAAATCCCCCTGCGGCATAGGTGGTTGTGTTCGATTGTACCAAAGGCTACCCTGATTGCGTGTGATGATAGGGCAAGTGCTTTCCAATGAATGCTTTCACCGTGGCCTTCGTGCTGGCCATAGGCCTTTCGGGCCTTCTGCAGGCCTGGTTGGCACGCCGTCATCTGGCCCATATCCAGGCGCGCCGCGAGCAGGTTCCCGAAGCGTTCCGGGACACCATACCGCTGGCCTCCCATAGGAAGGCCGCCGACTACACCCTGGCCCGCACCCGCCTCGGGCTGGTGGAGCTGGCCTATGGTCTGGCCCTGCTGCTGGGCTGGACCCTGGGCGGCGGACTGGATCTGCTGGATCGTCTCTGGCTGGCCGCCGGACTCGGTCCCGTGGCCACCGGCGTCGGGGTCATGACCAGCGCATTCCTTATCATGGGCCTGCTGGATCTGCCGTTCTCGGCCTATCAGACATTCGTGCTCGAGCAACGTTTCGGATTCAACCGCACCCACATCGGCACCTTCGTGGCCGATCTTGCGAAAGAGGCGCTGCTGCTGGTGCTGCTGGGTGCCCCGCTGGCCGCTCTGGTGCTTTGGCTGATGGCAGGCGCAGGGCCGCTCTGGTGGGTTTATGTGTGGGCCGTGTGGATGGGCTTCTCGCTGCTGATGATGTGGGCCTATCCGGCTTTCATCGCCCCGCTGTTCAATCGCTTCACCCCTCTGAACGATGAAGCGCTCAAGACCCGCATCCAGAGGTTGCTGGCCAAATGCGGATTCCGCAGCCAGGGCATCTTCGTGATCGACGGCTCCCGGCGCTCCGGACATGGCAATGCCTACTTCAGCGGCCTTGGCCGCAACAAGCGCATCGTCTTCTTCGATACCCTTCTGAACAGCCTGGAACCCAACGAAATAGAGGCGGTACTGGCCCACGAACTGGGCCACTTCCGGCTCCGGCATGTGCAGAAGCGGATGGCGTCCATGGCCATGTTCAGCATAGCTGCGCTCGCGCTGCTTGCGTGGTTGATGGGTCAGCCCTGGTTCTACAGCGGTCTGGGCGTCAGCGTGCCGTCCACCTACATGGCACTGCTGCTGTTCATGCTGGTGACCCCGACAATCGGCGTGTTCCTGCAACCGGTGTTCAGCTGGCTGTCGCGCAAGCATGAGTTCGAGGCGGACAGCTACGCGGCCACCCAGGCCAACCCGAAGGATCTGATCAGCGCGTTGGTCAAACTCTACCGGGAAAACGCCAGCACCCTGACACCCGACCCGTTATACTCCGCGTTTCACGATTCACACCCGCCCGCACCGGTCCGCGTGGCCCATCTGGCCGGCGCGCACCACAACACACCAAGCGAGGTAACGCCATGAAACGGAACTTCTTGATTGCGCTGTTTGCGGTCGGCATGCTGGCCGGCGCCGTCGGAGCCCGGGCCGCCGACCGGCCGGCCGATCCCTCGGCGGGCGAAGCACTGGTGAAGGCACACTGCATGCGCTGTCATGGCACCGAAGTCTACGGCAAGAACCCGCTGCATATCGCCAATCTCGACGCGCTGCGTCACCAGCTGGACAACTGCACCCATGCCAGCGGCGTGAAATGGTCTAAGCAGCAGATGGCGGACGTCATCGCCTACCTGAACAAGACCTTCTATCACTTCAAGTGAGTGCGGACGCAATGGACAATGACGATCTGACGCAAAAGCACTGCAAGGTCTGCGAAGGGGGCACAACGCCACTGAGCCTGGACGATGCCCACGCGCTGCTGGCCCAGCTGCACGACGACTGGGCACTGAACGATCAGAGTACGGCCATCACCCGAACGTTCCACTTCAAGAATTACTACCAGACCATGGCTTTCGTGAATGCGGCCGCCTGGGTTGCCCATCAGGAAGATCATCATCCCGACATGGAGGTCGGGTACAACCGGTGCCGGGTGGACTACCGCACCCATGCCATAGGTGGCCTGTCCGAAAATGACTTCATCTGCGCCGCCAAGATCGACCGCCTTTTCGACTAGGGCTCGAGAACGGCGCAACTCAGCATGGACATGACAAGGCGGGGCCGCGGCCCTCGCCGCAGCAAACGCCCCTCGGCAGACGCAGCCCCCACCCCGGCCGCCAGGGCCGGGCGGGTCGTAACCCACCACGGCCGCTCGGCGGTGGTCGAAGGCTCCCAGGGTGAACTGCGCCTTTGCACGACCAGACGCAATGTCGGAACCGTCGTATGCGGCGACCGGGTGGAATGGCTTCCCGTCGGCCCGCAGCAGGGGGTGATCCAGGCCCTGCTGGCCCGCTCGAGCCTGCTGGCCAGATCCGACACCAGCGGCCGTTCGCGAGCCCTGGCGGCCAATGTGGATCAGGTCCTGATTGTCACCGCACCCGAGCCACCACTCTCCGAAGCACTGATCGACCGCTACCTGGTTGCCGCCGAACTGCTGCCGGCCCGAGCCGTTATCGTGGTCAACAAGATCGACCTGCTGAACACGGCCGCACGCGAAGCGTTGGCGGTCCGACTGGACGAATACGAGCGGATCGGCTATCCGGTGATCTTCACTACACGTTACGACCCGGGCACTTTGGAACCCCTGGGCCATCACCTGCAGGACAGGATCAGTATCCTGGTAGGGCAGTCCGGGGTAGGCAAATCGTCATTGGTCAATGCGCTGGTGCCCGACCGGGACGTCCGTGTAGGCGCGCTCTCCGAGGCAACCGGGTTGGGCCGCCATACCACCAGCGCCACGACGTTGTATCACCTCGCCGAAGGCGGGGATCTGATCGACTCGCCGGGCGTACGCGACTTCCACCTGGAGAGCGTGAATACTGCGGACCTCAACCGGAGCTTCCGCGAATTCGGCCCCTACCTGGGGCAGTGCCGGTTTCACAACTGCCGGCACGACAGGGAGCCGGGCTGCGCGGTGACTGCCGCCGCCGACCGGGGTCAGATCAGCCTGCGGCGCTTGGCCTCCTATCGTCAGCTGCTGAGTTCCCTCCACCCGCAGTAGCCCGCTGTCAGCAAGCCCCGCTCTGCGCGCTCGTTCGCCAAACGTCGGGCTGAACGGCGCAGCCAATCCAAGCTCCAAAGCGGGTGACGCCCAGCGGTTTCCACACCGTCCACCAACCTGCGCAAAGAACGCGTTCCGGCAATTGTCAATTTTTTGTACAGCGAATTGCCACTGTCATGGGACACACACACTTAACAAATTGATATATCAGTAACAATTTTGAAACAACCGCCTCCGAACGCGTCAACAACTTTTACAGCACAGTACCAGGGGGGAAATGGGCGCTATAAGCAAGCCTATGAATTAGCGGCCATTATATAGGATGGCACCCCGCTTGCAGATGTTCGCTCCTAGCGCAATATTGTGGGGGCGAGGCTATGGAAAGTGCTCGCGCACCAACTCGTACAGTGCACTTCGACCCTTGTGTGGTGACCGCCGCGCCGATCACCACACGGTTTTCCGCACGTCCGGCCTGCCGCCATCGGCCCGACCCACGGGCCGTCGCTCACTCCCGCCATCGAGTCGCGCACAGTCGCCCGGCGCACGCGCAGTTGACGTCGGGCAGCCAATGGCTTGTGCCTTGGCAGCATTTGTTGTCGCCCGCCTTGCCCCGACGCGGGGTCCTCTCCCCATGCTCCCCGTCGTCGCACCCCATGGAGATCAGGAGTTTCGATCATGGAACGACAAAGAATCATCTATCTGAAGCCGCCGACCGACAGCGCCTCACTGGAGAATCAGCTCACCAGCGCCGATTGGGCGGTGGCGGCCACCACCGACATCGACACGGCGGCACACTGGTCCCAGGATCGCGGCGTGTGCGTCGGACTGATCCACTTCAGCGAAACCCATCTGGAACAGCACAAGCACGCAATTGAAGGCCTCATGGCGGTCAACCCCAACCTGGAGTGGATCGGTGTCTTGCCCAGGGAACTGCTCGAGGCCGCCATCCGTAGCGGACTGGTTCCCGGTTTTCTGTTCGATTACCACACGCTGCCAATCGATCTGCCACGGTTGCTGCACACCATCGGCCATGCCTGCGGCATGGCAAACGCCAACCAGCAGGCATCCTTCCTCTTGAGCGAGCCCGCGGAGCGAGTCATGATCGGCAGCAGTGCCGCCATGCAGTGCGTCGTCCAGAACATCCGCAAAGTCGCCGGCGTCGACGCCCCGGTGATGATCACCGGCGAGAGCGGGACGGGAAAGGAACTCGCGGCACGCGCCATACACGCTCAGTCCCCGCGCCGCCGCGGACCGTTTCAGGCCATCAATTGCGGCGCCCTGCCCACCCACCTCATTCAGTCGGAACTGTTCGGTCACGAAAAAGGCGCATTCACCGGGGCCCACCGACGCCACACCGGTCGCATAGAAGCGGCGAACGGCGGCACGGTTTTCCTGGACGAGATCGGCGACCTGTCCCTGGATCTTCAGGTCAACCTGCTGCGCTTCCTGCAGGAAGGTACGATCGAGCGGATAGGCAACACCGAACCGCTGCGGGTGAATGGCCGCGTGATAGCGGCGACCCACGATGACTTGCAGGAAGCCGTGCAACGGGGTCGTTTCCGCGAGGATCTGTACTACCGCCTGAACGTGCTGCACCTGAGGCTACCGCCGCTTCGAGAGAGGCGCGAGGACATCGAAGCTCTGGCGGAGCACTACTTCCACCAATACCACCGGGAACGGAACCGCAATGTACGCGGATTCAGCCGCCACGCTCTGGACGCGCTGAAAGCCTACGACTGGCCGGGAAACGTTCGTGAACTGGTGAATCGCGTACGGCGGGCGACCATCATGTGCGAACATCGGCTCATCTCCCCCGCCGAGCTGGGACTGGACGCCAAGACCGTCGCCCAGGGTGCGTCTGCGACGCTGGCCCATGCGCGCAGCATGGCCGAACGTCAGGCAATACTGGACTCCCTGATGCTGACCAACAACAACATTTCGGAGGCGGCCCGCCGACTCGGCGTGGCACGCGTCACGCTATACCGCCTGATGGACAAATACGGCCTTGCTATACCTAACCGGTCCGGTGGCGAGCCCATGCACTCGCGCGCATGAGCGGTACCCGGGACGGCGTCAACAACAGGGGGAGAATCGCCATGGGAAGAGGTTTGCGGGTGACAGCCCTGCACCTGGGGCTGATCGCGGCGCTTGCCGCCGGCAACGTCACTGGAGAAACACTGGGTGGGAAACTGGACAAACTGCAGAAGGCCCTGGAGCGGCAGGACCGCGTCGCGGCCCGGCAGCGCGAGCGGCTCGCCGAACAGGCCCGCGAACTGGCCCGTCAACGGGCGCTGATCGAACAGCAGCTTCGCGACCTGGACGCCCTGCGCCGGCGCACGATGGCCACGCGGCAGATGGAACACGCACGGGGTGCCGGTCCCGGCGCACCCGCCACGAGGGACAACACCGAACCCGCAAGAGCAGCGGCACGTCCCGCAGCCCAGACGCCGGCGGCCGCCACCCGGCAGGTGGCACAGGCGCAAACCGGCAGCAAGCCCGTCGGCCAGGCGCCCGCATCGACCGAGAAACCACCCCAGATCCAATCGATCGCCGAGATAGGCGGCATCCTGACGCCTGAAGGACACTGGGTCCTGGAACCGACGCTCCAGTACTCCAATTCCCAGGTCAACCAATTCACGTTCCTGGGCGTGCAGATCCTCGACACGTTTCTGATCGGCATCCTGGAGGCCCAGGACCAGGATCGCAACATTCTGTCGCCGTCCCTCACGGTGCGTTACGGCCTGACCAACCGCATGGAACTGGAGGCAAAGATCCCGTACATCTGGCGCGACGACACCTTGAAGGCGGCCATCCCCCAGGCCACCCAGGGCGACCAGTCGACGCAGATCACCCGCAACCTGCGCGGGTCGGGCATCGGCGATGTGGAGATCGCCGCCCATTACCAGATCAACCGGGGGCTGGGCGGCTGGCCCTATTTCATCGGGAACCTGCGCTACAAGTCGACGACCGGCAAAGGGCCTTTCGATGTCAGCCGCAACGCGGACGGCATCGAAACGGAACTTGCCACCGGCTCGGGTTTCCAGGCTATCGAACCCAGTGTCACCATCCTGTTTCCTTCGGACCCGGCGGTGTTCTTTGCCAACGTGGGCTACGACTTCAACCTGAAGAGCAACGTCAACAAAACCTTCTCAGTCAGCGGTAGCCAGCCCCAGACCGTGCAGGAGGTGGACCCCGGAGATGCCTTCCGCATGAGCTTTGGCATGGCCTATGCCATCAACCAGGCGGCCTCATTCACCCTCGGCTACAAGGCCGACTTCATCCAGAGCACCGATACGACGATCAACGGCGTCAAGCTCAGCTCGTCGAGCCTTAAGCTGGGAGCAATGCTGCTCGGCTTCGGCTATCGCATCAACGACCACACAAGCGCCAACGTCAATCTGGAACTCGGCGTCACCGCCGATGCCCCCGACGTGACCATGACCCTGCGGGTTCCCTACGCCATGTGAGCGCGTCCGGAACTGACGGATCGACTGGCGTAAAGGGAGTTGTTGCGCCGGCCGCGCATGTCCAACGTGGCACTCGGCTGCCTCGGCTGCTCACAACATACGGGGAAGCGTCTACAAAAGATGAACAGAGGAACGGGCCCGACGACTGACAGGCCTAACCTCCGGCGCCGGCGATTTTCGACGCCTCTCCGGGTCAGGGCAGCTGCCCGCTCTGAAGGCCTATTCTGTTGCTCAACAACGTGTCGCGTACCGCCTGCTGAAACTCTTTGAAACGGGCCACGCCAACCGTGATATTGAGCTGCTGCTGAATCTGGCGGTCGCTGGCGGTGTTGACCAACAGCCCGATCACCCGGCTCTGGCTGATGTCATGGACCGCGAGCGTCGTGCCTTTGGCGTCCTGTACGATCACTCCGCCACCCGCCGCGACACCGGCGAGATCGGCTCCCTTCAAACCCGCCGCAGCCAGTCGTGCCGCCGTGGCCGCATCCACCGGCCGCCCCGCACCACCGATCACCTGCTGCCCGCTCAGTTGCCCGCTATCATTCACGGTAAACGTGCTCTGCAATGCCAGCTGACCGTCGATGACCGTGCGAACCTGAGCTCCGAACTCGAACTTCATGCCGGCGAAGTCGAAGCCCCCGCGGCGCTCGGCCAGATCCTGCTCACTGACCGCCGTCAGTCCCGCGAACGGGTGCGGCCCGACGGGTCCGGCCGCGGCGGGACAAACCCATCCCGGGACCGCGCTGGCGGCGAGCGCCAGCGCGCAGCGCGCGCCTACCCGGCCCATGATGCGTGCCAACAGGACGGCCATCGCGCTATCTCCCGAATTCGTTGATGCCGGGAAGGTTCAAGGTGAACATCCCCAGTCCTGAAAACGGCCTGCCTTCGGCAATCGGCGGTTGGGGCCAGATACGCCAGTCGCGCTCGGTGTTGAAGTGCGCGCGGGCAATATTGATTCGACCGCGGGCCGCCAGCACGGGGCCGTCCCAGATCCTTTCGAATGCCCGGCGCGGCAGCGCCACAGACCCCGCCGCCGGATCCGCCAGCAGCACGCGGTCACCCTCGATGCCTTTGATCACCACAAAGTGCTTGTAGCCGCGGGTATTGACCAGGGCGATCATGGGTACACCGATCTTTGCGATCTGGTCCAGCGTCATCCTGAAACCGTCGGAGTGCAGTCCCCGACTGTCCAGATAACGCTTCATGTCGAGCATGGAGAATCCGTATGTACGGATCTTGCGTTGATCGCCGACCCGGAACATGGCCTTGAATACTGCGGCTTCCGGCGTCGGCATATCGTAGTGGTAGGTCAGTAGGGTGGAGATGGCCGCCGATCCACAGCTGTAGTCGTAGCGCTGGTGAACAACGGTCTGCCAGCGCGCCTCGCCCAGGCTGGACACCGGGACATTGTAGGCACCGGCCACCCCTTCGATGTGCAGTGCACCGGCATGGGCGAAGCCCGCCAACAGTGCACCGGCCAGGACCGCCAACCACCTGCTCTGGGGCTTACTCCGGGGCTTGCTCATGAGCCGTCCCTGGGACCGCGCCACGCGACCCTATTGGAGATTGAAGGTCACACCGATGGCCGCGTCCACCGCGTTGTTGTTGCCCGTCACGATATTGAACAACCCCACCCCCCCGAAGTGATCGAGGGCATTCGGCCCGATGGTCACGCTACCGCTGTTGATGGTACCCGCCTGGAAGCTGCTGCCGTTAATGGTGGCCGCCAGGTCCTGATTGCTCTCAACGGTGATGGTGGTATGCCCTTCGCGACCTCGAAACTGCGCCAGTTCCGAACCGTCAACGGTGGCCGCCGTGGCAAACATGTCGTCACTGGCACCGGCGGCACTGACGCCAGCGGCCAGACATGTGCCTCCGCTGGCCAGCACGGCAGCCACCAGCATCCATCCCCCTACTTGCATTCTCATGGCACGATCCCTCGTCCAGGCCTGCCTGATGGCGCTACCGCTGCGGGCCGGCGGGCCCCATGCCCACCGGCCCGCCCGCCCACATCGGTCAGGGGCCGCCGACCGCCGACCCGCTGCCGATGCTCACACCCGAATTGGCGGCGATGGACACGCCACCGAGGGTGGAGTTGTACAACCCCGACGAGATGTTGATGTTGGCGATGCCGCCGAAGGTACCGGTGCCACCAGCCACCGCAACGCTCGCTCCGCCGGTGCTGAGGGTGCCGCCGCCGCCGAGGCCGCCATTGCCGCCGGCACCACCGTCACCACCCATACCGCCGTTACCGCCGTTACCGCCGGCACCGCCCATGCCACCGGAAGCCACGTTGCCGCCATTGTTGGTGGTGCCGCCATCACCGCCTGTGCCCCCGCTACCGGAGTTGGCGCTGTTGCCGCCATTGTTGGTGGTGCCACCGGCACCACCCGCACCGCCCGCACCGGCGTTGGCTGTGTTGGCGCCGTTGTTGATGGTGCCGCCGTCGCCTCCCGTGCCGCCGTTGCCGGCATTAGCGGTATTGCCGCCGTTGCCGGTATCGCCGCCGTTGCCGCCGTTGCCCGCGGCATTGGTGCTGCCACCGCTGCCACCGCCGTCGCCGGTACCGTTGTTGCCGGCATAGACCGAACCGCCGTCGCCGCCCTGGGCGTTGCCCGCGCCGGTGGCGTAACCCCCGTCGCCGGCAGTGTTGCCGCCACCGCCGTTGGCATTGCCCGATCCGGAAGCGCCACCGTTGGATTGTCCGTTCAAGCTCTCGGACGAATCGACAGCAACACTATGACCACCGTGGCCCCCATCGCCGCCATAGGCGCCGTTGGCGCTGCCATTACCGCTGGCGTGGCCACCGTCACCGCCGATATTGCCGCCGCCGCCATTGGCATTGCCGGAACCGCTGGCGCCGCCACTGCCATTCAGGCTGGTGGGCTGACCGTCGGTCCCGTTCTGGTAGCCAGTCCCGGACGAACCCCCGTTGCCGCCAGCACCGCCGTAGGCACTACCACCATAGCCGCCGTCACCACCGCTGGCACCGGCGCCGCCCACACCACCGTACACCCGTATGGGGGCACCGGTGACGGTAGAGGTCAGGGTCTGGTAGGAAATCACCTCGACATCGGTGTTGAAGGACTCGCTGTAGGCATGCGCGGTCCCGCCCGCGCCGCCCATGCCAGCACCGGTGGCCGTGCCACCGTCACCACCGGCTCCCGTACCGGTGGGACTGGCGTTACCGCCGGCGCCGCCGCTGACGCTGCCGCCGTTGCCGCCGTTCGCGGTTGCGGTAGCCATCGAGTCCACGGTAGCCAGGTTGCCATTGCCGAACGTATTTCGCGGATTGGCATAGGCCGTACTGGCCGCCGCCACGGCGAGAGCCAGCACCGACAGACTCATCGTGATTGGCTTGTACATGACACTCTCCTGTTGTCCTGTTGCCGGCCGGGCCCGGTTAAACCGGACCCGGCCTCTCCCTTGTGTCACTCCCTACGACACATCACATCAGGGACTGGCTGTCCCGCTGCCGATGCTCACACCACTGTGGGCCGCAACCGACACGCCCCCCAGAGTGGAGTTGTACAAGCCCGATGAGACATTCACGTTGCCAATGCCGCCAAACGCGCCGGCACCCAACGCCACATTGACGTTGCCCGTGGTAAGGGCGCCGCCGTTGCCGGCACCACCGGCACCGCCATTGCCACCGGTACCGCCGTTGCCACCGGTACCGCCGGCGCCGCCGGCCGCCCCGGCACCGCCGTAGGCCATGTTGCCGCCGTTGTTGGTGGAACCGCCGTTGCCGCCGGCACCGCCGTTGCCGCCATTCGCGGTGTTGCCCCCGTTGCTGGTGGAGCCACCGGTACCGCCATTACCGGCCGCGCCCCCATCGGCGGTGTTGGTGCCGTTGGCGGTGGAGCCACCGGTCCCGCCGGAACCACCGGCACCCCCATTGGCACTGTTGGTGCCGTTGGCCGTCGAGCCGCCGGCGCCGCCATCACCCGCGGTGTTGCCGCCGCCGCCATCGCCGGTGTTGCTGCCGGCATTGACGCCTCCGCCCGCGCCACCATAGGCATCGCCGTTTCCGCTCGCAGTGCCACCATAGCCGCCGGTGTTACCGCCACCACCGTTGGCATTCCCCGCACCGGAGGCCTGGCCTCCATAGCCGCCGGAGCCGCCACCGCCGCCGTCGGCGCTGCCGTCACCATAGGCGGTACCGCCGGCACCGCCCACGTTGCCGCCGCCACCGTTGGCATTCCCCGCACCGGAGGCCTGGCCTCCATAGCCGCCGTTGCCGCCCGATGCGCCGTCTGCGTTGCCGCCGTTGCCGCCGGAGGCCCCGTAGCCACCGTCACCACCTGTGCCTCCCCAGACGCGAACGGGCGATCCGGTGACCGTGGAGGTGAGGGTCTGGTAGGAGATCACCTCAATATCGGAATTGAACGACTCGCTGTAAGCCTTGGTGTCGGCACCGCCGGCTCCGCCGGCTCCGGCCGTGTCCGCGGCCCCGCCGGCGCCACCGTTCCCTCCGCTTCCGCCGTTTCCTCCGTTGCCCCCGTAGACGTCACCGCCGTAGCCGCCATTGGCGTTTGCGGTGGCACTTGATGTCACCGTCGCGGTGTTGTCATTGCCGAACTTGTTCTTCGGATTGGCATAGGCGCTGCTTGCGGCCGCAACGGCCAAGGCGACAGCGGAGACACCCACTAACATCGGTTTGTACATGGCTCACTCTCCTTAGTTTGGCTTCGTTTCAGAGCTTCCAGGGAACCACTTGCCCCTTGGTGCCCTGTATTCCGCGTTCCGCCTGCCTCAGTTGCCGATACTCACATTGGAGTGCGCCGCCACCGACACAGCACCCAACGTGGAGTTGTACAGCCCGGACGAGACGTTGATGTTGGCAATGCCGCCGAAGGTTCCGGCACCGACCGCGACGTTGACATTGCCGGTGCTCAGCATGCCGCCCGCACCGTCTCCGCCATTGCCGCCCGTGCCACCATTGCCACCGGCACCACCCGTGCCGCCAGCGCCGCCGGTGCCGCCGTCGCCGCCATAGGCCATGTTGCCGCCGTTGGTGGTAGTACCACCGGCACCGCCGGCACCGCCATCACCGCCATTGGCACTGTTGGCACCATTGCTGGTGCTGCCACCACCGCCTCCATCGCCGCCTGCGGCCGCATTGGCGCTGTTGCCCCCATTGCTGGTGCTGCCGCCCGCGCCGCCGGTACCGCCGTCACCGGCGTTGGCGCTGTTGCCACCATTGCTGGTGGTGCCGCCAGCTCCACCGGCTCCAGCGGTGTTGTCGCTGCCGCCGTTGCCGCCGTTGTTGCCGGAATAGACGCTCCCGCCCGCGCCTCCATGGGCGTTTCCGTCTCCGGATGCGTCCCCGCCGTCGCCGCCGTAATTGGCTGCGCCGCCGTTGGCATTGCCTTGAGCCGTGGCCGATCCGCCCGAGCCGCCGGAACCGGCGGAGCTGCCGTTCGCGCTGCCGTCACCCCAGGCCTCGCCGCCGTTGCCGCCGTAGTTGCCGCCGCCCCCGTTGGCGTTGCCTGAACCCGATGCCGTGCCGCCGTCGGCGCCGTGTCCGCCACTGGCGCCGTCTGCGGAACCGCCGTTGCCGCCATAGCCGCCATCGGCACCGTTGCCGCCGAGGCCGCCATAGACACGGATCGGTGCGCCAGTGACCTGGGAATTCAAGGTCTGGTAGGAAATCACTTCGATATCGGTGTTGAACGATTCGCTGTAGGCGTGGGCGGTGCCGCCGGCGCCACCGGCCCCGGCCGTACTGGCGCTGCCACCGGCGCCGCCGGCACCTGTGCCGGTGGTGTCAGAGGTTGTGCCGCCGGCACCGCCGTTACCGCCGGTTGCGGAGCCGCCGTTGCCGCCATTGGCGTTGGCCATGGCCGTAGAGTCCACCGTCGCCGTGTTGGAGTTTCCGAACTTGTTCTTCGGATTGGCGTAGGCGCTGGTGGCAACCGCCACGGACAGTGCGACCGCCGACATACCTATCAAGAGTGGCTTGTTCATTCGCGTACCTCCACTGATCATTCCCTTTGTGAGGCGTTCCCTTGTTTGCGCGGGATGGCGCCCTTTCCCTCCCGGGGTCGCAGCCTGCCGCGGGGGTACTCCCCTGCCCGCACACCGGCACGGCCATACAGGCTGGCTCACAGCACTTATAGCAAGGCGCGTGCCTATCGGCGAAGCAACGTGTTAATTGGCTGATAAACAAAACGAATTACCACTTTCGAGCCCTATGGACTCCCCGTGGCCGAGGCCCCTCTTGGCAGTCCACCGTTACAGGACAAGTCGGGGGGCGCCGCCGGATTGCACCGGAGGACGGTCCGCAGCCGCCGCCGGACCTCGAACCCGCTCCAGGCTTGACGTTTATTTGACTTTCAGATTAGCCACTTGCATGGCGTTTTCGGGTAGGGCGACGAACCGTGAACGCAGAGTTCAACGCCAGCCCGCGGCAACCGAAGGCTGTATGAAGGTGTTTCGCGGCTGTGACAACCGCCGGTACCAAGGGTTGGGAAGATCGAAGAAAAGAGACTACTTATCAGACCGATCGAACAATTCAAAGGACTGTGCCAGCTACGTAACAGAAACGGCCAGCCGCCCCTCAACCGGGCGGCCAGGCCATGGGCCTGCCGCCCAGCACATGCAGATGGATGTGAAATACGGACTGGCCGGCCTCGGGATTGCAGTTCATGACCGTCCGGTAGCCCCGTTCCTGGACCTGGGCGTCGGCCGCCACCTGCTGGGCGGCGAGGAACATCCGGCCAACCAGCGACTCGTCCCCCGCACGCAGATCATTGAGAGTCGCGATGTGGCGCTTGGGCACCACCAGTACATGCAGGGGGGCCTGCGGATTGATATCCCGGAACGCCATCACCTGGTCGTCCTCGTAGACCACGTCGGGCTCGATGTCCCCATTGACCATCTTGCAGAACAGGCAATCGCTCATACACAGATCCCTTGGTTGCAACGGATGTCGGATGGATGCGTCAGCTGGCCGCCAACTGCAATGCCGGTCCCGTGTGGCCGACCATGGGGACCCGGCAATACCGGCCGCCCGCACGGGCCGGCAGTCAGACGAAATAGTCGACGCTGCGGCCCTGGGCCTGCGCGCCCGCCGTACCCAGGCGGGCGTTGTCCAGGTAGGCGCCCACCGCCCGTTGCGCCTGCAACCCACTGCCGGCCTTGGCCTCGGAGGAGGAACCGCCATTGTAGGTGCGCGACTGAAACTGGCCCGGGTGACGCCCGTAGAAGCGTTGATTGAGGAGCAGTTCACCCTGCACCGCCTGGCCGGCAACGGGCGGGGGCTGGGCCGGTAAGCTGCGATCATAGGACTGTGGCGCCTGCTGCTGGTCCAGCGTGCGGTTCACCCGCTGCGGGTAGCGCCTCCCCGGGGAGACCGGCACTGGCAACCGAGCGATGTCCATGACCGTGAATCCCTGATGTGGCTATGAGGTCGCGCCCGACCCTCTCAACGAATCGGCGGCACGCGCCGCGCTGCAATCACTGGAATTCACGACGGCCGGTGAATGCATGGGACAGCGTTCCCCCGTCCACATATTCTAGCTCCCCCCCAGGGGGACACCATGGGCGAGCCGAGTGGCGCGCACGCCCCGTTCCCGGGCCATTTCGCCGATGTAATGGGCGGTCGCCTCGCCTTCCACCGTGGGGTTGGTGGCAACAATGACCTCCTTGACCTCGCCGCTGTCCAGGCGTGCGGTCAACGCATCCAACCCCAGTTCGTCCGGTCCGATCCCATCCAGGGGCGAGAGGTGCCCCATGAGCACGAAGTACAGCCCGCCAAAGCCGGTGGCCTGCTCCAGAGCCAGGACGTCCGCCGGGCTTTCCACCACGCACAGCAGGGAGCGGTCCCGGCGTTCGCTCGTGCAGAGCGGGCAAAGCTCGGTTTCGCTGAAGGTGCGGCACTGGCGGCAATGACCCACATGCTCCATGGCCTGGACCAGCGCCTCGGCCAGCCGGCGTCCTCCCTCGCGGTCGCGCTCCAGCAGGTGATAGGTCATGCGTTGGGCCGATTTCGGGCCCACACCCGGCAGGCAGCGCAATGCCTCCATGAGACGCTCGATGCGCAACGGCTGGGTCATGGCCGTCGGCTCAGAACGGCAGCTTCATGCCCGGCGGCAGACCCAGGCCGGAAGTCAGGGAAGAGAAACGCTCCTGGGTCAGGGCTTCCACCTTGTGCACCGCGTCGTTGACCGCAGCGGCCACCATGTCCTCGAGCATGTCCTTGTCGTCGCCCAGCAGGCTGTCGTCCACCGCGATCCTGCGCACCTCATGCTTGCCGGTCATCACCACCTTGACCATGCCGCCGCCGGACTCGCCGGTCACTTCCAGGGTCGCCAGCTCTTCCTGAGCCTTCTGCAGGTTCTCCTGCATCTGCTGGGCCTGCTTCATGATATTGCCTAGACCACCTTTCATTACCGTATTCCTCTTGCTGTCAATTGGGTGCCGGCAGCGCGGGGCGCCGTGAGACGGTACGCGGACGCCGCCCCGCGGGCCTCAGTCCACCGGATGGATGGAGTCCGCCTGGATACGGGCATCGAAGGTTTCCTGCAGCGCCCGTACGTTGCTGTCGGTTTCGATCGCCTCCACCGCCGCAACCTGGCGCTCCTGCGCGCGGCGCACCTGCTCCTGAGCCGGCGTTTCCCCGTTCGGCGTGCCCACCTCGATCACCAGCCGGACATCGTGCCCGTAATGTTTCGCGAGCGCCTGGCGCAGGCGTTCCTCGAGAGCCTCGCTGCGCAGCTGGACCACCGCTGAATCCAGCACCAGCCGGATCCGGTCTCCTTCATGATCACGCAATGTGCAGTTGGCTGCCAGTTCCCGGACCATACCCTTCAGACCCAGATCGTCCATCAACGCCGGCCACGATGCGTCCCGGACGCTGGCCGGCGGCGTGAACCGCCGGGACTCCGGTACAGGCTCGGCCCGGCCCTCGGCCGGTGGGGCGGACCCGGCCTGCGTCACCGCCGCGGACGTTGCAGGGGTCCCGGGAGCCGCTTTGCGGGGACCGGACACCGCCGGGGCCGGTTCACGCTCGGCCACTGGAGCCTGCGGCGGCTCCGCACCGGCTGCCGTATCGGCCGGGCGAAACGCCAGCATGCGCAGCAGCACCATTTCCAGCCCGCCGCGCCCGTCGGGGGCCAGCGGCAGATCCCGGCGGCCGATCAGACCGATCTGGTAGAACAGCTGGGTGTCTTCCGCCGACAGCTGCCCGGCGAGTTCCATCACCACATCCCGGTCACCCAGGGTATCGTCCACCGCCTCCGGCAGCGTCTGAGCGATGGCCACCCGTTGCAGCATCGACAGCACATCGACCAGCACGGTCGCGAAATCGGGTACCTGCTCGGCCAGACGGGCAACACCGTCCAGCAGCGCCCGCGCATCGCCCGCCGCCAGCGCACGCAGCAGCCCGGTCACATGATCCTGCTCGATGGTGCCGAGCATGGCACGCACCTCCGCCTCGCGCACCGCGCCGGCACCATAGGCGATGGCCTGATCCAGCAGACTGAGCGCGTCGCGCATGCTGCCATCGGCGGCGCGGGCCAGCTGATGCAGCGCAGCCGGTTCCGCTTCCAGCTTTTCCTTGTCGACGATGCGGGCGAGGTAATCGCCAATCAGCGTCAACGGCAGCCGTTTGAGATTGAACTGCAGACAGCGCGACAGGATGGTCACCGGCAGACGCTGAGGATCGGTGGTCGCCAGCAGGAATTTCACATGGGGCGGGGGCTCTTCCAGAGTCTTGAGCAGGGCATTGAAGCTGTGGGTGGACAGCATGTGCACCTCGTCGATGAGGTACACCTTGTAGCGCCCACGGGTGGGTGCGTACTGGACGTTTTCGAGCAGCTCGCGGGTATCCTCCACCTTGGTGCGCGACGCCGCATCCACCTCGATGAGGTCGACGAACCGTCCTTCATCGATTTCCCGACAGGCACTGCACTCACCGCAAGGCTGGGAACTGACGCCGGCGGTCTCGCAGTTCAGGGACTTGGCCAGAATCCGGGCGATGGTGGTCTTACCCACACCCCGTGTGCCGGTAAACAGGTAGGCGTGGTGGAGACGGTCCCGATCAAGGGAGTTGACCAGCGCGCGCAGCACATGCTCCTGGCCGACCATTTCGTGGAAATTGCGGGGCCGCCACTTGCGTGCAAGAACTTGATAACTCATGGGCCTGGGGTCAGCTCGCAGCAGAACTCGGAAGACGGTCTCCGGGCGTTGCCGGGCCGTCCGCAACCTCGCGGATTATACCCCAGGCCGCCCTCGACCGGGGCGCTCAAAGGGGCATAGCGGAAAACAAGAGGCGGCCCGTACCAGCCACACCCCGGCGCCCGAGTCCACTGCTGCCGCTGCTCCCTTCCGGGCCTGACGGGGTTCACAGCTTATCGTCGCGAGGGGACCGGCACAAGCCGCCATAACCGGACGCGCAGCGCCAGGCGCTGCCGAATACTGCGAGCGCGACGGACCGCCGGCCGCGCCGTTGAGGGCCGTCCCGGACACCGTCGTCAGAGTACGGTGCGCGGCGGGATGCTGTCGGCATCCTGCTGAGACGGCCAGAAGGACATGTCGCCGGCATCAACGAGCGACGGCCCAGCAAACCGGGCGCTAGTATGGCGCCCCCGCTCCAGTGGCGTCAATCCACCAGCACGGCTACGCCCACACCTGACGGGACCCGCCGTTGGTTTGCCGGGCCGGGCATCGCGGACAGGGCCCCCTCGGCGGCAGCGAACACCAAAACCGCCTGCGCGCATCGGATCAGGACCGAGCCCGCCTCAGTGAGAAACTGTTCGCCGCGATATCCCGGAGGGAACGGTGGTCGGCCGATCGGCGGGGGTTCAGCCGCCAGCTGACATCATCGGCGAATCCGCCCCCGCCTGCCGGGAAGTCCGCCGCGTTGGTTCACGCCCTTATCCAGTCGTAGAATCGCGCCCGATACAGGAGGCGCTTGCGCCCCCCACCATCGTCGAACTCGGAACGGTCGTGCAGCACATTGTTGCTGATCAGCCCCATGCCGGCGCCCAGCAGCCCCCGCAACACATAGCCGCCATGCCCCGCCATGATGGCGCTGAGACGGCTCAGTGCCGCATTTATGAGTGGTTCGTCCTTCCAGATGGCATTGCGCCGACGCGCCGTGTACCGCATATGCAGCCGTCCGGTGGACGGATGCACGCTGAACACCGGCCCGCGGCGCTCGGGACGGGCGATGCCGCCTGCCTCGATGCCGGGCGGAATGGTGAGCGCATCGGGATCCATCAACGCCCGGATGAAATCGGGGTTTTCCCGGCGCAGCAGAAGGTAGGCCAGTTCATGATCCAGCAGGGCGTTCTCGCCGCCACGGGCCGCCGGTTGGCTGCAATGCAGCATCAGGGCGTGGATCTGTCGGTTGCCGGCGTTGTAGTAGCCGTCGGTATGCCACTGGATGGGACGGTTGGTGTAGGGAATGTAGTTGGCCCGTTGCTTGTCGGCGGCCACCGTCAGCGCGCTCAGGCCGTCGGCGTCGGACAGCCAGTTGTGATCCAGTCGCGAAAGCCCCAACTGACCTGCCAACGCGAGGGGAACGGTTCGATCGCCATGGGCCGGTCCGGCGTAGATCGCCATGTTCGCCCGGCGGACCCGGTCCAGCACGGCCGCGGCCTCATGCCGACTCAGTCGGAACGGGTCCTTGATTTCAACCACCAGTTCCCCGAGACCACGGGGATAGCGGGCCAGCTTGCCGTCGCTCCAGCGCAGAAACGTGGCATCGTCGTCGAGGTTGAATGGCGATTCGCTGATCGCCGGTGCGGACCCTGCGGAACCCATGACATTGCTCTCGCTACCGGGGAACGGAACGTTTCATGATAGACGACCCGCAGGCGAGGCCAATTGATGCAGGTCAACCCCACGCCGGCCCAAGCCACACCACCAAAGGACGGACGCACGCGTTGCGCGGGCTGTTCGCCGCACCGGACACGGCGCGGCCATCGACGAGCGCGAAGGTATGTATCGCAAGGATCGCCAATGCCACCGGGCACCGGTTGCCCAAAAGACTCGCGCCGACAGATCCCCTGTGCCAGACTCTTGCGCCATAGTCGATTGTTGAAGGGGGCCGACATGACATCCGACGAGTCATCCAGAGAACTCCAGATCATTCGCGCCATGAAACGCGTGCTGACGGATATCGCCAAAGACACCTATACACCGCCGGGACAGCGCCATCCCCTGTCGGACAAGACCATCCTGGGTATTCGCGACTGCTTGAGCCTGATTACCGCCCGGGAAGTCGAGCTGGCCGAAGCGAAGGGCGAGTCCATGGACATGCGACCGCGCTACGCCGACGATCCCAACCGGCCCGTGGTGGTTCCGCTGAGTCAGATTGGCGGGAAGAAGGGACCCACACCCGGCAAGGACGGCGATTCGCACTAGTGGGGGCGTAATACCATGGCAACGATCAAGAAATCGTTAAACCGCATGGGCAAGCTCTTGTCATGGTGAGCTGGCGCAGCGTTTTGCGTCACAACTGAATTTCTGTGGCGGCGGCCCGACCCCGGGGCCCGATCTCGCCGTCCAGGCACCCCCGCCCCGGAGTCCCTGCAGACTCCCCGCTGCGCACCCTGGCGGCCTGAAACGGCCGTCTCACGCTCCGCCCCACCCGGCCCCCCAACCGCTTGCACCGCGCCAACATCGATAGCCATGGGGAATGCCCGACCGCGGGCACGCCACAACCGTAGGGAACATCCGCGACCCAAACAGGTCTAGCCATAGGTCAAACGAAAGCTAACCAACACGGCTTCCCTGTAAGGAGATATTCCATGGGGCACGCAGCAACAGCATCCAACAAGACGTCCACGGCAGCGGGACTGCTGCTGGGACTGGTCCTGTCCTTCGCGGGAACCTGCGCCCAGGCGGCGATCAGCGGCCCCCTGTCCAAGGCCGTGACCGAGGGCAAACATGTTTTTGTGCACGACACCTTCGGAAGCGGCGGCATGACCTGTGCCGCCTGTCACCGCGCCGCCGGGCTTGGCCCGACCGTCTTGCCCAACGGCCACAGATTCCCGAACCTCGCCAACGCCGCTGCCATTTTCCCGCGCTACAAAGCACGCGCTCACAAAATCGTGACCCTGGAAGACCAGATCCGCGGCTGCGTGGCCCGCGGCCTGCGCGGCAAACCGCCGGCCTACGACAGCACGGCCATGCGCTCGCTGGTTGCCTACATAACCTCCCTTTCACAGGGTAAGGCCATCGACATGGGGGGCAGGCCCAAATAACGGGCCGCCGCAATCCCGCCTGTCGCGTACCGGGCGCCAACCGGTGCGCGCCACGCGCTCCGCGCCGCCGGCAGTTGAAAACCGGGCCCGACGGGACACATGGTGCAAGCGGCACGGACAACTGGTGAGCTTGCCGCAGACGGCGACCACTTGCATTTCAGGGCTGCGCCACGGCAGCCGAGCCTGCCGACACCACGAGCTGCGACCCCGTACTTCTGAGAGAGCGTCGCTGTCGCCGGTCCGCCGGATTCCATCCATCTTTCATGGAAACCGCAGCGTTCCACGGCCTGTCCGCTTCCCGTACAGCCCGAGGCACTAACGTCACGCCTCCGTCAAATAGATCGCATCAGCGTCACGCGCGTCGGTAAAGAACGGGCTCTGCGTTTCGAAGCAGGGTTTACGTCCTTGCTGTTGTCCATCTACTGGAGAATCTCTGATGTCACAGATACGTCAATATCCGTTGGAACATTCCGAGGTCAGGCTTGCCAATGCGCGCACGATGGTTCGCCTTTTGGGTTAAACTACGCCCCCGGAAAAACTGCACCCCGGAAGTCAAGCATGCGTGAACCGACCATAACCGAAGCCGCCGACGCACAAAGCGCATCCGACCGATACCATACCGTCGAGGGTGAAATGACCCGCACGGTGCGAATCATCGGAATGGGTATCGCCGGCATGGTAGTACTGGCAATCGTGCTGGGCGCGTGGCGCGGCGCAACGAGCCCGCTGACCGGCGCCGGCGCTGTCGCCGACGGGCTCATGCTGGCCGAGGTGGTGTTTGCCGGCGCGCTGATTCTGCTGGGCAGCATCGTCGAAGGGTTCGGGTACGGTCTTTCGTTGGGCACCCGCTGGCCGTACACCCGCAACATCGTGATCCTGATGCTGCGCGGCGACCCCGAAGCGGCCCATCGCGTGCTCGCCACAGCCGTCGGTCTGACCGCGGTGGCGCTCGCAGCGCTGCGCCCGGAATATATGACGTTCCTCGGCCTGGGTCTTATCGTGATCACCGCACTGTTCGGCATGGGTACGCTGTACGTGCTGGCCGGCCGTGCACCGGCTGCGGTTCACGGCACCCACGGAATGCTCGCCTATCTGGTGTTCCTGACCTTTCTTGTCGGAATCGCCCATCCCGGCATGCGCCTGCCGGTCTACCTTGAAGGCACCGTTGCCCTGCACGCGGTCCTGTTCGCCGTGTTCATGGGCGGAATGGTCACCGGGCAGCGCGGCTTCGGCAGACCCATTGAACCGTTCCTGCACCCCCAACGCGGCTCGCAGTGGATGTTCGTGGTCCACGGTTTTGCCGCCCTGCTGGTAATCGGCACCCTTGGCTGGCTGAGCGCTGTCTATCCTGTGGCCTTCGCCTTTGCACTGCTGCAGGCGGCAGTCGGCTTCTTCTTGTTTCAGGGCGTGAACCTGCGCCCGAAGTCACCGGGCGCTATCGTGGCTTTCCACCAGGTAATGGCCCTGCTCATCACCACCGCGATCGTACTTCGCTGGCACTGAGCGGTCCGGCCGTATCCGAGCCCCCGCGTGGGGCGCAGACACCACGGCACAGCGGCGGCGTTGCGCCGCAACGGACAATCGGTAATCTTCACGGCTCGCGTGCCGCGTACCGAGTACGAGACAGACAAACCCAATGACAGAATTCGAACTCGACAACGAACAACAGGCCGCCGCACTGATCGGCACGGCACCGCCGGGGAACCTGCCCAGTCTGGTCAAAGACCTTCTCACCCTGGCCAAGGCGCGGGTGGTCTCCCTGCTGGTGTTCACCGCCATGGTAGGCGAGATTCTCGCACCGGATTTCTGGCATCACCTGATCGGCGCCCAAGCGGGCCTGCTAGGCATCGCGTTGGCCGGCGGCGCGGGCGGCGTGCTGAACCAACTGATCGAACCGGCGCTGGACCAGCACATGCAGCGCACGCGTCGGCGCCCCCTGGCCAATGGCCGTATTCCGCGCGCCGGTGCGATTGCATACGCGCTTGCGCTGCTATGCGGTTCCGTCGCGGTTCTGTGGCTGTGGACCAATACCACGACCCTGGTGCTGACCCTGCTGGGCACCGTCGGTTATGGGGTCGTCTACACCCTGTACCTGAAACCCAACACCCCCTGGAATATCGTCTGGGGCGGGCTGGCCGGCGCCCTGCCGCCGCTGATCGGCTGGACCGCCGTGGGCGGAGCGGTCTCTGCGCTGCCGCTGTCGCTGGTGGCGCTGACCTTCGTGTGGACGCCGGCACACTTCTGGCCGCTGGCGCTATATCTGCGGGAAGACTATGCCAAGGCCTGCATTCCGATGCTGCCGGTCACCCACGGCGTGGAGCGCACACGCAGGGAGATCGTCAACTACGCCGTGGCGACACTGGCCGTCAGCCTCCTCCCGGCGCTGCTCGGCGCAGGTGCGCTGTATGGGGCAGTCGCAGCAGCCAGCGGCATCTGGTACCTGCGCATGACGCTGCAACTCAAGCGCATGCCCGTGGGCCCTGCGATGGACCGTTACGCACGCCGGGTGTTCGGCGCTTCCATCAGCTATCTTTTTCTGCTCTATGCGACGCTCATTGTCGCTCACCTTGCCACCATCGCGGGAATCCACTGGACCTGACCGCCAACGCCGGACAAGGTCAACGGCACGCAACAAGGGGGCGGTGACAACTGACCGCAATTTGCCACCGACCCCTGCTCCTGCAGTACTCCAAGGCGGGCGTGCCCGCCAACTACGGTTTTATGTAGTCGTAGCCGTGCTGTTCGAGCTGCATGATACGCACCACACCGGCCGGAACCACCACGGCGGAAGAAACCAGTTTCGGCAGATGTCCGGTCTTGCGTTTCATGTGCTCCATGGTGTTGTGGCACGCATCGAACTCGACGCCCTCGGCTGTCAGGCCCGCAATCCTCTTGGCGTCCTTGCTGTTGTGCAGGAGCATCTTCAGCCCCGGACCATAGGCCACCACCACCACCTGAACCTTGCCCTGCCCGAAATAGTTCGTGAGATTTGACGCATTGTTCAGCACCAGCGTCCAAAGGTGCGGATCCGCCTCGCTGACCTGCAACACCGCGTGCTGTTTGGCGAACGCTTCCGGCTTGGCCAGCTGAAGTTTATCGAACGAGTAGTCCTTGTAGACCGACCAGTCAGCGGCTGTCGCGGGCTCAGTACCGCAAAGGGCCAGCATAAGGGCAGCGGCGAGCACCGCAAGAATGTTTGATCCGTTCATTGAGTTCTCCTATCCGTTGTACGGTTAAGTACCGGGCTGGCAGTGCGAAGCCAACGGTTCGGCACGAGTCACTCGGCGATAGCGCTGCACCGCGGACGCAAGCGTGTTTCGCGTCCATGGACAACCACTATGTCGCCCCCTGTATGACTTCCAAGACCGACCGTCTATTCCATCGAACGGCTTGCGCGAGGACGAGGCGGTGGTGGGCGGCGTTTTGCGCTTCCCAGCGACGGTCTTTGTGATTTGCAGGTTCGTTCCCTGAGAGCGTCTGGTGAACGACATCATGGGCGGCGACTCCCGCATCGCTGGTCCGCTACCGCCGGGCTCGGCCAAATGCGCTACAATGCCGCCTCGATTCGACCACCCCGTATCTCCCATCCCCCATGACCCGATCCGCAAACCGCCTTGCGACCCTTTCGTGGGCGCATTTTCTCAACGACGGCGCCGCCAACTATCTGCCGGGGGTGCTGCCGGCCGTGTTGCTCGCCCTGCACGCACCGGTCGCGCTGGCCGGCAGTATCATGGGCACCCTGCTTCTGGGCCAGGCCCTGCAACCGCTGTACGGCTGGCTGTCGGACCACCTGGGCGGCCGGCGTTTGATCTTCATCGGCATCACCGGTACGACGCTCGGTGGCGCTGCCGTGGGTATCGCCCCCGGTTATGGCGGCCTGCTGGTGGTGCTGCTGGTGATCGGCCTCACCAACTCCATGTTCCATCCCCAGGCGCTTGCCGCTGTGCGCGGATTGAGCAGCGGGCGCGACGGATTCTACATGTCGGTATTTCTGGTGGGCGGAGAACTGGGCCGCGGCATCTGGCCGGTGCTCGCAAGTCTGGTGGTCGCCCATCTGGGTCTCGCCTCCCTGTGGATACTCGCACTGCCTGCGCTGCTGACCCTGCCGTGGCTGCACCACCGCGTGCCCAGGCTTGCGGCGCGCCATCCGGATTCGCCGCCCATCGCCTGGCGCCGCCACCGGCGCGCGTTGACCAACGTGGTCGTCTACTGCGCATTGCGGGCAACCATGATGTTCAGCCTGGTAACGTTCGTGCCGCTCATTTGGCATCAGCAAGGAGGTTCGCTGATCACGGGAGCCTCCCTGATCAGCACGTTGCTGGTCACCGGCATCATCGGCAATGTCGGCGGCGGCCACTTGGCGGATCGCTTTGGCCGCCGCCCGATATTATTTGCGGCGAGCATGCTTTCGGCGGCGCTGCTGGCTTTGTTTCTCGTGGTCTCCGGGCCCTGGTTGTGGCTGGTGCTCGGCCTGCTCGGCATCGCCCTGTTCGCCACTGTGCCGCTGAGCATCTTGATGGGGCAGGACATCCTGCCCGAGAACCGCTCTTTGGGGGCTGGGCTCGCCCTCGGGTTGGCCAACGGCATCGGCGCCCTCGCCGTCATGGCGCTGGGCGCATTGACCGTCTATTGGAGTCCCGCCACCGTGCTTTGGCTGAACGTCGGCCTGGGCCTCATCGCCATGCTGCAGGTGCCCTTCCTGCCGGAGAAGCCCCAGCCCGGTGACACCACCGCAAAGCGACGCCCTGCAGACGGCCGCCTTACTGCAAACCTTGGCGAAGAAGGAAACAACCTTGGATCGGCCAAAACAACAACAGGAAAAGGGGCCGGTGACGAATGATCGTCATTCGTCACCGGCCCCTTTTCCTGTGGTAACGAGCCGGCGCCCCTTATCCCGGGAAAGAGCCTTCAGTCATCCCGAAATAGCGACAATTCCCGGCCTTGGGGTGGTGCGGGCCCGGCAGGGAGGGCGACTGCGCTGCTGCACCGTGGTTACGCCTGCCCCCTCAGAGCCCGCGCGTGATAGGCCAAATGTTCGCCGATGAAGCTCGCGATGAAGTGATAGCTGTGGTCATAACCTTCGCGCATGCGCAATGTGCAGGACACGCCCCGTTCGGCACAGGCGGCTTCCAGGCGCGCCGGATACAATTGCTCGGCCAGGAACTCGTCCGCGGTGCCCTGCTCGATCAGCAAGGGCATCGCTCCGGCCCCTGACTCGATCAGACAGGTTGCATCGTATGCCTTCCAGGTCTCGCGGTCTTCGCCCAGATAGGCGCCGAAACAAGCCTGACCCCAGCCACACTCCATCGGATGGCAAATGGGTGCGAATGCCGACACCGACTTGTACTCACCTGGGTTTTTCAATGCGCAAATGAGCGCACCGTGCCCGCCCATGGAATGGCCCGACACGGACTTCAGGCCCGGTATCAACGGCAGATGCGCCTCGATCAGGGCAGGCAACTCCCGAGTCACATAATCGTACATGCGGTAATGCTCCGCCCAGGGCGGTTCGGTGGCATTCACGTAGAAGCCAGCGCCCTGCCCCAGATCATAGCGCTCCGGCACGTCAGGCACTCCCTCACCGCGCGGACTGGTATCGGGAATCACCAGGGCAAGTCCGAGCTCCGCCGCATAACGTTGCGCCCCTGCCTTGGTCCGGAAATTGTCATCGGTGCAGGTCAACCCCGAAAGCCAGTACACCGCCGGCACCTTCGCACCGTGCGCCTGGGGCGGCAGGTACACCGAGAAGGTCATGGTGCAGTTGCAGCTGACTGACTCATGCCGATAGCGGTTCAGGTAACCGCCAAACTCTTTGACGCTTTCAATGAGCTTCATGACACATCCTTCAGAAGATGATCACCGAGCGAATGCTCTTGCCTTCGTGCATCAGCTCGAAGGCCGTATTGATCTCCTCCAGCGGCATCGTGTGCGTCACCATACGGTCCAGTTCAATCTGCCCGTTCATGTAACGCTCGACATAACCCGGCAGTTCCGTACGCCCCTTGACACCACCGAACGCCGAGCCTTTCCAGGTACGCCCGGTGACCAGCTGGAACGGCCGCGTCCGGATCTCCTGCCCGCCGCCCGCAACCCCGATGATGGTCGATACGCCCCAGCCATTGTGGCAGCACTCCAGCGCCTCTCTCATGACATCCACATTGCCGATGCACTCGAAGGAGTAGTCCACTCCCCCATTGGTCATCTCCACAATGGTCTCGGTAACGCTCGCGGAGAGCTCCCGCGGATTGACGCAATCCGTAGCCCCCAGCGCTCGGGCCATTTCAAATTTGTCGGGATTGACGTCGATGGCGATGATACGCGCCGCCTGGGCCATTACCGCACCCTGGATCACGGACAAACCGATACCACCCAGCCCGAACACGGCAACCGTGGAACCGGGTTCGACCTTGGCAGTGTTGAGCACCGCGCCTATGCCCGTTGTCACACCGCAGCCCAGCAGACATACCTTGTCCAGCGGCGCGGCGGGGTTGATCTTGGCCAGGGCGATCTCCGGGACTACGGTGTATTCGGAGAACGTGGAACACCCCATGTAGTGATAGATGGCCTTGCCGTTCCTGGAAAACCGGCGCGTGCCGTCCGGCATGTACCCCGTCCATACCGTAGAGGCAATCGACTGGCACAGGTTGGTCTTGGTGGAAGCACAATACTCGCAGTGGCCGCACTCGGGAATGTACAGCGGGATCACATGATCTCCGGGCTTGAGCGTCTTGACCCCGGGACCGCATTCCACCACCTCGCAGCCTCCCTCATGGCCCAGGACGCAGGGGAAGGCGCCTTCCGGATCGTCGCCCGACAGGGTAAAGGCATCGGTATGACACACCCCCGAGGCCACCACCTTGAGGAGCACCTCCCCCTCGCGCGGGCCATCTACATCGATCTCCTCGATCACCAGCGGTTTCTTCGGCTCCCACGCGACGGCGGCCCTTGCTTTCATGGCATGCTCCTCAAAACAAACGGGTTACTGGGACAGCTGATCGTCACGACGCGGGCCTTGCCCATGCCGCGATAGACCCATCATACCGACTCCTCAACGGAAGAATATCGGAAACAACGACAATTCACTTGCTCTCCCCAATATCACTGGAAATTCGTAGGGTCACAGACACCCCGTCCCGGACAGCAACGCACCGATCCAATTCTCCGGATTTTTCCGCAGATCCGGTGGAGGCCGCCCAAGCCGAACGGCAGGCGGGATAGGTTGTCATCCATCGGATGGTGGCAATGAGTCGGGCAAGGCTGGAGGGAGCGAACCTCCGTTCACGCTATCACTCGCTTGCATTTCCAACACATACAACAGCTGCAATTCGGACCAGTATCCCATTGGGCCGCTTCAAAGGATAGGCATCAGTATGGCTGACTGACCGTAGCCGTATCCGTATAGGTGCGGGGGCCTCGGCTCGAGGCCAGCCCGGGCATGATGTCCCGGCAGCGGAATTGACTCGACATGGATGTGCCGTTCCTCAAGAGGCAGGCCGCTGGGCATAGGCCGCATCGAACAACTGTTCGAGGCCTGGATGTGTGCCCCGGATCCGATCGACTACCGCCTTGGCCCAGTCGAAATACTGCTGCTTCCGCTCCAGGGACCAGTCCGTTGGCGGACGGCTGCAGATGTCCCGCAGGTTGCAGATCTTGTCGGCGAGCTTGACCAGCTTCGCTTCATGGCAGGCGTGGGCGGCATGCTCGACCTGGCGTTGCTTACGGACATCCTTGTCCAGCGCCTTGTCATCCGTCACATCCATGACGATGGCACGGATCTGCGCCCCGAACGCCGCCTCCAACTCCTCAGGGGTGGTTTCCGTATCCTCGACGGTATCGTGCAGCAATGCCCCGCAGATCACTGGCGGATCCTGTACGCCCGCCTCATTGACCAACACCCCCGCCAGGGCGATCGGGTGATTGATGTAGGGCGAGGCATGCTCGTCCTTGCGGCGCTGATCCCGATGCTTATGGGCCGCGAACGCCAGGGCATTGAATATCAGTGGCAGATCCATGTACTAGTCTCCTTCTGTCAGTCCGTCAGTCACCCCATCGACGGACCATACAGTCGTTTACTTCACACGACGCCGACACGGGGCTCCCCGATGAATGCCCGCGCATCTCTACCGCAACGGTTTCGGCGCCAAACTGCCGGTGAGCCACATCAGTTCCACATCGCGCCGGCATTCACGCTCCAGACGCCGGCTCGACTGAACCCGGTTCAAATACCCGTAAACATAGCTTTTGAGCGGCGTCGCCGGATGGCAGCCGGGGTGGTCTGGGATGTTGTCTGGAAGCCTGGCTGCGAGAGCTTCAACTCATCGATGAAGACATCGACGACGCGAACCGGATTGTCGTCGGCGAAATAGTCCTCCAACCGCTCCGGCAATAGCGTGCTCTGCTGGCGATGCTCCCCTTGGATGCACTCCGTCATCGGTGCACCCATCGCCTGGAAAGCATCATTATAATGATCGGCGGGTTTTCACACAGTCTGGACCCTTACGAAACATTGGGCGGTCTACCTACGAATGTCCCTAAGAGCATTGCCGAGCAGCCAACTGGCCCCCATACGGCCGTGGCTGGCAGCACGAGGTGCCCAGATAAGCCGGCATGGCTTCCTGACGTGCCGTTCCGATATGGTGGCACCACAGCAGACCGATGGATCCTCAACTCGAGTAGTCGTCCGTTGGGTTGTCAAGCGTCGTCATCAAATCCCGTTCCGGAAGTTCGACTCGCATGTCGAGGTAGGTCTGCCGCGTGGCCTTGTTTTGGAAATAGATGGTGACGTCGTTGATCTTGTCGCCTTCGACGACATGAGGATGGTGCTCCATCTCTGTGATGTCGAAGCCGTTGATCGGGTCTGTGGTGCTGATGATATGTGTAGTATTCATGAATCACCCTCCCTGGGTGCTGCGCACTCCCGCCGTTCCGGGGGGAAGCGTTTGTTCAGTGCCTGACGGATGTAGTCAGGTATAGACAACATACGCTCTCTACACTAAATAGCCAGGAGTATTTTTTGCTGCGCAAAGGGCCTCTCACAGGTCAATCATTGCGTGAACATGATGGTGGCGATTGGGGGTAATGGTGGAGGTCACGACCGTGACTCTTTGCAGTCCGGACTCCGTATTCTTTGCCGATGAGGAGCCTGGAGGCTTTTTCAACCGATTTGCCTTTTGTGCTCTGCACTCGCCTGAGAGGCGGTTGACCCACCTGCTCAACAATTCCCGGTGCCGTTTGGTCCGGACCAGAAGGTGGCACCTTTCGCGAGGAACTCGTCATAGGGCATGTAGTGCGATCCGTCGCAGGAAAAGGTCAGGCTCACCATTCCATTGAAGACATTAATCGATGCCGTCCGCAGATAGATGGTCGCATCGACCACGCGCAACGCCCGCATGGCGTTCAGAATCCGGACGATGTCGGGCCCCGGTATCGCCGCGTCCGCGGGATAGGGCCGCGGCGGATATACCAAACAGATGTCCGGATCATCGAGCACTTCATGGTCGAGGATGCGATAACGCAGCGGATCATCGGTAGTCCAGATCGTGACCTGACTGCTCGAGAAGTGGATCTGGCACTGAAAGATGCCGCGCTCGGTGAGCAATTCCTCAAGAATGGACAGCGCCTGCGGCATATTGCGGTCCATCGGACTCTCGGTCCGGGTCTGCTGAAACAGGGTGCTTCGGATGGCGGGGTCGCCCTTCACTTGCCGCCAGTATCCAGGTTCCTGATAGAGCGCGGCAGTCACCGGAAGACTGCGCAGATCGAAATCCGCACCGAGACGCCCCATAGTGTCCGCGGTCGATGCAACGACTTGCAGTGCGGTCAGCGAGGGCCAATGTGCGGCCACACTGCTGATGTAGGCGTCCGACAAAAGGAACCCCCAGGCCGGCATCGCCTCTTTCATGTAGGAGTGCTCCGCGCGATCGCGGTGGTAGTCGCCGGGCATGAGCCCCACGGTGCTGATGGTGTCGCTGATCTGTAAGCTTTCTGTTCCGACGACATACAGATACGTGCAATACGGTATGCTTGAAAAGCCATCCAGAAGCGCGGCATTCAGCCGCTCTCGATCGCCCCAAACCTGTACGCATTGTGTGGCCAGCTGCGCGAGCGGTTCTTTGAGCATCCGCGCCAGCTCTTCACGTTGCCGATAGATGCTGTCTTTCCAGGAGGTTTCCATGGTCTCGCAATTCAAACGTTATGCACGCGAAGACCCAATCCGCGGAGCCATATCCCTGCTCGCCACCCAGCGAACGTAAGTGCGTTGGCGACCTTTTGTCCGTGTTTGCGAGCGCTCTCGTCCGATAGCGCCCACGGCACTCCTCGAAAGCCTGGAACTCCGAGCACGAAGCCGCCGGCGTTTCGCTGCGCCGCGATGACTCGGACAGGTCCCCTTCGCTCACCGCAACCAGAAAACACCCGCGCGTTGCTAACGCGCGGGTGGCGTCTAGAGCGGATCAACCGGTTCACTCAGAACCCGGTTCGTTGCCCATGGAAGTCCCGTCCGGGTTGTCGTGCTCCTTGACTCCGGGTTCACTACCCGGTTCACTCTTGGGGCCACTCTGTACCTGGCTGGGCTCGAACGCGCTGAACTCCGATGAGAGCTGGGGCTTATCGACGTTGAGCGTCATCTCGCTTCCCGAGTCGACCTGGAACCGGGACCACGGAACCGCATAAGACTTCGCCATGCCGCCTTCTTCCTTGACGATCCCGTAGGTCACCGTGCCCGAGGCGTTGATCACCAGACTGTCCAGCGACCCGAGTGTCTGTCCCTGAGCGTCTTTCACGTCCTTACCAATCAAGTTACTTGCCAGGTAGGAGTTCGCCATACTGGGCGCCATCGCCTGCTCGCCCGTCATACCCGCCGCGCCTTCACCCGCCATCGGGAGCTGGTCACCCGCATCTTGTGCCAATGCCATATTGGCCGACGCCAAGGCGATCACAATCGTGGAAAATGCCGCACCAAATAATGTCCGTTTCATAAGCCGATCCTCCGTGCCAAGATCCCTTTGAATAACAGCCTCCGGACCGCAACCTCATTGTCGCAGTCCCGCCCCAACCGAGCGCAACGATTCGCGCGTCTGCCCCGATCCGTGCATGTTATAAAGACTCCCCTATGCCGTCTGTCTGCCAGCGAACATAACGGGTCTTCCGTTGCCGGCGCCCCCTTCGCCCCCGACCCGCACGGCCCGACGTCCGGCCGTCAACCTGTCCGAGCACCTTATGCCTGGCGAGGCTGAACTAGGGGTCCGACCCTTCGCGTTGCGCGTGACAATCCAGCACTCGGGATTGCTCCCAGCTCATAGGGAATCACTCCGCTTCGCTCCTAGTGGACTGCTTGATAAAACGAGTCCTGATTACCAATGAGTCTCAGCCAGTTTTACGAAGCGATACGGCATCGGTGGCGTAAGCGTAGCGGCGGCGCCCAAGCGAGAAACCATGCCGGCCAGGTCGAAGCGACGATTGAAGCGGTAGGTGAATTCGGCGAGGTAGCGAGGCAGATGCTTGGGACGGATCGCGTGGTAGGTCCCCTGGAGGGCATTCTTGACGTTGCCCAACATCGTGTCGACCCACACGAACGCTCGGCGCCGTTGGCGACCCTTCGGGCCACTGGTCACGAGTGGCTCATGGGTGCAGCCGGCCTGGCCGACGGCGGCAAAGCACGCCAGGCCATCGGAACGCACATGGGCACCGGCCGCCAGGTGCTTGCGGCTCCATCGGTTGATCTCGCGGCTGCGAAAGCCTCTCACCCGATCCATGCGCATCGTCAGCGGCTTGCCGCTCCCCGGATCGGTCGCCACCGCCGCCACGAACGGCGTCTTGCCGCGCGTGCCGCGACCGCGCTTGTAGCCGCGGCGCCGCCCGCCCCAGTAGGCGTCATCCATCTGGATCACCCCTTGGAGTCGCCGACCCTGCTCGCGTTCGAGCATCGCCTGCATGAGCTTGTGCTTCATGAGCCAGGCACTGTTGTAGCAGACACCCACCTGCCGAGCGAGGTCCATCGCCGAAATGCCGTTCTTCGACTGGGTCAGAAGATAGATCGCCAGCAGCCACTGGGTCAGCGCCAACTTGGTTCCGGCGAACAGGGTCCCGGCGGTAAGCGAGGTCTGGTGATGGCAGCGGTGGCACTGGTACAGCCCGCGCCCCAGCAGACAGTGGCCGGCGTAGCCGCATTCGGGACACACAAAGCCTTCGGGCCAGCGCCACGCGAACAGCGCCTGTTCACACTGCGCCTCGGTTCCGTAGCGCGCCAGAAAGTCTCTCAAACTCATGCCCCGCTGAAATTGCACCCCGTTCTTGGCCATCGCTTATCTCCTTGGAAAATAATGCGATGCCACTTTACTACCCCCACTGGCTCACTAGCTGAGCCTCATGGGTAATCAGGAAACGAGTAGTGATTGAACATTTTGCGTATAATCGTGGTATGCGCAGACCTCAAGACTTCTCTATCGATGCGGGTAGTGCACGACTGCTACGACGCTGGTTGCGGTCGACGACCTTGCCGCAAGGTCAGATCACCCGCGCGAAGATCGTTTTGGGGTTGCATGCGGGCAAGACGCCCAGCGAAATCGCACGGGATCAATTCGTATCGTGCAAGACCGTGCATAAGTGGCGGAAGCGGTTTATCGAATCGGGAGTGGACGGCCTGCTCGACGAACAGCGCCCCGGTCGGCCACCCACGCTGGATCAGAAGAGCATCAATCGCGTGCTGACGCTGACCACGCAGTATGTTCCAGAGGAAGCGACGCAGTGGAGCGAGCGCCTAATGGCGGCGCACGCGGGGGTGACACCCTATCAAGTGCGCAAGATCTGGAAAGCAGCCGACCTACAACCACATCGGCTCAAGACCTTCAAGATCAGCAATGATCCTCAGTTTGCCGAGAAGGTCGTCGATATCATCGGGCTGTACATGAACCCACCCAGTAATGCGGTGGTGCTTAGCGCTGATGAAAAGACCCAGATTCAGGCACTGGACCGCACCCAGCCGGGGTTGCCGCTGAGTCCAGGAAAAATCGGCAGCCGGACCCACGACTACAAACGCCACGGGACCACGAGTCTGTATGCAGCCTTTAACATCTTGACCGGCCGCATCATAGGCAAAGTGGCAGAGCGCACCCGATCCAAAGAGTTCCTCTCCTTCCTACGCCAGATTGATCGACGCCACCCGGAAGGTAAGGAGTTGCACATCATCCTCGACAATCACAGCGCACACAAAACCCAGGAGATCCGTGATTGGCTGGCGGCCAGGCCGTACATCCCCTTCCACTTCACGCCAACCAGCTCGTCCTGGCTGAACGCTGTTGAGGGTTGGTTTGCCCAACTCGAACGTCGCGCCCTGTATCGCGGTGTGTTCACCAGCGTGCCGGAACTCAAGGCGGCATTGATGGACTTCATCGAAGTCCACAACCGAGCGCTGGCCAAACCGTTCAAGTGGACTAAGGACGCCAAGACGATTGTTGCTGCCGTGGATCGGGCAAGGCAATCATTACCTCATTAATCAAGCTGACCACTAGTCTGTGTCCTTCGCTTCAGCTGTCATTCAGCTCATCCCCTTTCTCGCCACAGCCGGGAACTAAGGACACGTTTTTGGCGGTTATGTGTTCTTCGCACGTATCACAGACGCGGATCGTGGCCCGGCTGGCGTCCACGGGAATCATGCCTGCATTCTCCAGCCTGACACGCAAACCCGGGAGGAAACCGTCCCACAACCGGCTACTTCAGTGGTCTTGGCATTGATCGGATCCTGATTCAGCGATTGAAACTGGGTTGCATAGTCATTAGCACCACCGAGGCCATGCTGCCGGTACTGTTAACAACCTTAAGCGTTTATCTGGCCATTGGTTTGAGGGTGGTCAGACCAAGACTTTCCCAATCCTGCATACCGCCGCGATACCAGAAGATTTTGTGCGCCGGATAGCCGATTTTCAGCAGTTCCTTGATCATGGTCGATGACTGTCCGCACCAAGAGCCATTGCAGAACATCACCAGCGTCTTGACGTTGCCGAAATTCCAGAAATCGCATTGACCGCTTGGCGCCCAGTTGGTGTTCCAGAACTTCTTGCGCGGCGGCTGGATCCGACTCGCCGATATTCAGTGTGTCCCACGGGATGTTCACCGTCCCGGGAATGACGCCCTTTTCCACCCATGCGGATGTACGCGAGTCAATCACCATCACGGACGCATCGCCATCGCTCATTTGCTTGAGAAGCGCAACACTTCCAGTTCACCGATGGTTTTCACGCCAGGCGCCAGCTTCACTGGGCTGAATGCAGAATGGTGGGCATGTGCGCGAAGTCTTGGCGAATCCGGATTGACGGAGTTGCTTTGATTCTGATTGCGCATGATCGTGACCTTCCGGCCATGATGCATCACGTCCACCGACGCAGGTCGGTGGTGATATTCACCTCCAATGCGGGCACTACGCCCGACATAGGCAACTCGGTCGGCAATGCGGTTGAAGCCGGCGGTTGGTGGCTCTTCACGCCTCGCGCCTCGCGCAGACTTTCTGCAGAAGTACCAGCACTTCCTTGCCAAGGGCATGCACTTCCGGTTTGTCGACCAACTGCAACACAGCCGCGGGATCCATGAACGCAACTGTTACGCTTCCATCGGCTTCTTCGCGCACGACCACGTTGCAGGGCAGAAGCAACCCGATGTCGGGGTCGGCATCGATCGCGCGATGGGCGAGCGGCGGGTTGCATGCGCCGAGTATGCGATACGGCCGATGCTCGATGTTGAGTTTTTCTTTCAACGTCGCCTTGACATCGATATCGGTGAGCACACCGAAGCCTTCATTTTTCAGAGCCTCGGTGACTTTCGTGACGGCGGTATCGAACGGTAACTTTAGCTTAGTGCTGAATCCGTACATGAATCGACTCCCTGTTAGGTGGTGAAACAATTAATACTGTTCGTTCATCTGCAATTTCTCATCCTGCTTCCTGCCGGTCCGCTCCAACTGTCGATTCACTTTGCCTTTTTTGCGACGATCCATCCCACGAGGCCGGCAACGACGGCGACAAGCAGGATCGGCACCCATATCCCGCCGTATCCCCCACCCATCCAGCAGGAACACCAACTCGTTCGCCACTGTCATTTTGGCGCCTTCACCGGTATCGGGTTGTGCCAGCTTCCGTCTGCCGCGATAAGCGCATCCGCTTGTTTCGGTCCCCAGCTGCCGGGCTTGTAACGGTGCGCTTTGTTGTGCGTGTCAAGAACCTGATCGACCACCACCCAGGCCGCCTCGACTGCGTCCTCACGGGTGAAGAGCGCGCCATCACCGGCCATGGCATCACTCAACAGCCGCGAGTACGGTGTTTCCTCCCCCGGCTGCTCATCCAGCAGGTAAAGCTCGCGCTGGTCGCCGACGAATTCCTTGCCCGCGCGCTTGACGCGCGCGGCGAGTGCGACTGCAGAGTTGGGAGAGAGCCGGAAGCGCAGATAATTGGCCCGCCCGTTCACTGGCGCCGAATCGTCGAACAGTCGTTGCGGGGGTGGTTTTAATTCCACCAGGACCTCGGCCGCTGTGGAACCCAGACATTTGCCGGAACGCAGGTACCACGGCACACCTTCCCAGCGCCACGAGTCGATGAACAAACGCAGGGCGCAGAACGTCTCAACATCCGAGCCCTTCGCCACGCCCGGTTCTTTCCGGTAGCCGGCGTACTGGCCGCGCACCACGTCGTCCGTCTGCAATGGGCGCATGGCCTGGAACACCTTGGCTTTCTCGCTGTGCACGGCGCCAAAGCCCTGATAAGCCGGCGGCTCCATGGCCAGCAGCGCGACGATCTGGAACAGGTGATTCTGGATGACGTCGCGCAGACACCCGGCGCTTTCGTAAAACGCGCCGCGACCCTTCACGCCGAAATCCTCGGACAACGTGATCTGCACGCTGGCCACGCAGTTGCGGTTCCAGATCGGCTCGAGGAATGAGTTGGCGAAACGGAAATAGAGGATATTCATGATCGCCTCCTTTCCGAGGAAGTGGTCGATGCGGAAGATCGAATCTTCCGGAAACACCGACAGCGCGATACGGTTGAGCGCCCGCGCCGACGCCAGATCGCGTCCGAACGGCTTTTCAACGATGACGCGCGCCTGATCGGCCAGGCCTGCCGCGCCGAGCCCTTTGAGAACCGTCGCGAACAGCGCGGGTGGGATGGCGAGGTAATGCGCCGGACGCCGGGCATCGCCCAGCGCCTGCTTCAGCGCTTTGAACGTTGCCAGGGTCGTTGTAATCACCGCCCACATACTGGAGCAGGGAAAGAAGGTGTGTCGAGAGCCTTCCGGTCATCGATCTTGCCGGCTTGCCTGATGCTGTCCTTGGCCTGTTTGCGAAGTTGCGCCGGGCTCCACTTCGGGGCGGCGACGCCAACCACCGGCACGTTGAGAACGCCGCGCCTGGCCATCGCGTAGAGCGCCGGAAAAATCATCTTGTGGGCAAGGTCGCCGGTCACGCCGAAGATCACCAGCGCATCCGCCGAGGTCGTGCGGCTGTGGGTACTGTCCATCTCAGCGCCCCGCTTGCTTCTCATCATGTCCGCCGAACTGCTTTCGCATCGCGGACAAAATCCGATCGGCATAGTCGGCATCGCCGCGTGACGCAAAGCGGTCGAAGAGCGCTGCATTGATTACCGGCGCCGGCACGCCCTCATCGATTGCGGCCAGTGCCGTCCAGCGCCCCTCACCCGAATCCGACACACGTCCCGAGAACCCGGTAAGCGCTGGATCCTCAATCAACGCCGCTGCCGTCAGATCGAGGAGCCATGACGCCACCACACTGCCGCGCCGCCAGACTTCCGCGATCGCAGGCAGATCGAGCTCATACTCGTAATACTCCGGATTGCGCATCGGCGTGGTCTCGGCGTCGCTATCGTGCGAGCGCTTACCGGCGTTGGCATTGCGCAGGATGTTCAGCCCTTCGGCATAAGCCGCCATGAGGCCATACTCGATGCCGTTGTGGACCATCTTGACGAAATGGCCCGCGCCGGTCGGGCCGCAATGCAGATAGCCATCCTCGGCGGGACCCGGACCACCCTTCTTGCCCGGGGTGCGCGGCGCCGCCTCGACGCCGGGCGCGATGCTCTTGAAAATCGGGTCGAGGTGTTTCACGATCGGATCCTCTCCGCCGATCATCAGACAGTAACCGCGCTCCAGCCCGAACACCCCGCCGCTGGTGCCACAATCGACGTAATGTATGCCCTTGCGCTTGAGCGCCTTCGCTCTCAGGAGGTCGTCGCGATAGTAGCTATTGCCGCCGTCGATGATGATGTCACCGGCATCCATGCACGCGGCCAGTTCCTCGACCGTCTTGCCGGCCACGCCGGCAGGAACCATCACCCAGACCGCGCGTGGTTTGGCCAGCTTCGTGATCAGTTCGTCGATCGAGGCGGCACCCTCGACGCCGCTACCCGCGATATTTTTCATCGCGGTGGGGTTCACGTCATAGACGACGCACTGGTGGCCGTCCTTCGTCAAGCGCCGCACCAAATTGGCGCCCATACGTCCTAATCCGATCATGCCGAGATGCATCGAGAATCTCCTTTCTTACGCTGGCCTGTGTCTGATGCGACTGCCGACCCCGCGTGCACCCAATCGCTTCGGTGGGCCCAGCGGTTCATACAGGCGTTAGAGCAGTATTGGATGCGCGGCGTCCGTCCGGCAGAGCAGGCCACTGAATCACGATGAAGTCTCCAGGAGGGCCACGGCCCGGCGACATACGTTGTCGACGGTGAAACCATACTCGCGCAGCAATACTGCGGCTGGCGCGGAAGCGCCGAAGCGTTCCACATCGAGCATATCGCCGCGCGCACCGATGTAACGATCCCAGCCTTGCGACACACCCAATTCGACCGCGAGCCGGGCACTGACAGCCGGCGGCAGTACTGCATCGCGTTCGGCTTGCGGTAAGGCTTCGAACAACTCCCAGCTCGGCATCGAAACGCAACGCACGGCGATGCCTTGCTGTTGCAGGCGTTCCGCCGCCGCCACGATCAGGCTGACTTCGGAGCCGCTGGCGAGCAGGATCAGTTCCGGTTTGCCGTTCGGCGCATCGCTTAACACATAGGCGCCACGGCGCAATCCATCCGCCGCCGCGTAGCGGCTGCGATCGAGCGTGGGCAGGTCCTGCCGGGTCAACACCAGCAGCACCGGGCGGTCGCGCGTTTCCAGCGCGACGCGCCAGGCGACCGCGGTTTCGTTGGCGTCGCCGGGGCGGATCACGACAAGGTTCGGAATCGCGCGCAGGTTCGCCAGTTGTTCCACCGGTTGATGGGTGGGACCGTCTTCGCCGACAGCGATGCTGTCGTGCGTGAACACGTGCACGACGTGCAGCCCCATCAATGCCGCCAGCCGGATCGACGGGCGCATATAGTCGGAGAAGATCAGAAAGGTGGAGCCATAGGGGATAAAGCCGCCGTGCGCGGCGAGGCCGTTGACAATCGCGCCCATCGCGTGTTCGCGGACGCCGAAGTGCAGGTTGCGTCCGGCATAGCTCCAGCCACCGCCGTCGGAGCCTTGTTGGTCTGCATCTTGTCGTCGGCGGCGGATTGAAGTCGCCCAGGCCTTTCAAGGCCGTTTTGGTCGACGGGTCGAGGTCGGCCGAACCGCCGGTCAGCGCCAACAGTTTGGGCGCAATGGCGTTGATCACCTTGCCGGATGCATCGCGCGTCGCAAGACCCGTGTCATCGGCGTCGAATACCGGGATATCGGCATCCCAGCCCGGCGGCAGTTCGGCGTGCAGGCGACCCTGAAGTTCTTCGGCCAGATCCGGAAACGCCGTGGCGTAGGCACTCAGCGACAAGTTCCACGCTGCCTCGTCCTGCGCACCGCGTTCCACCGCCGCCCGGAAATGCGCCAGCGCGCTCGTTCGGTATCAGGAAGTCCGGCTCGGTCGGCCAACCCAGTGTCTGCTTGGTCTTGCGCACGTCGTTCACGCCGAGCGGGGAGCCGTGCGCCTTGAAGCTGTCCTGCTCGGGCGAGCCGTAGCCGATATGCGTACGCACCAGGATCAGCGAGGGCCGCGCGGTTTCCGCGCGCGCGGCGGCCAGCGCGGCGTCGATCGCGGCGAGGTCGTTGCCGTCCGCCACCGACACGGTGTGCCAGCCATAGGCCTCGAAGCGCCGTGCGCGATTCTCGGAGAAAGTGATGTCGGTGCCGGCGGCGAGGGTGACGTAGTTGTCGTCGTAGAGGCAGGTGAGCTTGCCGAGCTTGAGGTGGCCGGCCAACGAGGCCGCTTCGGAAGCCACCCCTTCCATCAGGTCGCCGTCGCTGACGATGGCATAGGTATGGTGATCGATAAGCGCGTGATCGGGACGGTTGTAGCGGGCCGCGAGTTGCGCCTCCGCGATCGCCATGCCGACCGCGTTGCCGAAGCCCTGCCCCAGCGGCCCGGTGGTGGTTTCCACGCCAGGCGTGTGTCCGCGCTCGGGATGCCCCGGCGCCTTGCTGCCCCATTGGCGGAACTGCCGGATGTCATCCAGCGAGAGCCCGTAGCCGGTCAGGTGGAGCAGACTGTAGAGCAGCGCCGAACCGTGTCCTGCCGAGAGCACGAAGCGGTCGCGGTTGAACCAATCGGGGTTATGCGGGTTGTACCTGAGCCAGCGCGTCCACAGCACATAGGCCATCGGCGCGGCACCGAGCGGCAGGCCCGGAT
>CAWHLH010000004.1:0-7337 GCA_963830105.1 uncultured Gammaproteobacteria bacterium
TATGTACTTGATGAACAGCATGAACAGGACGTAGTCCTTGTACTGGCTGGCATCCATACCCCCGCGCAGTTCGTCGCAGGAGGCCCAGAGGGAGGAGTAGAGTTCGGATTTTTTGATGGCCATACGTTGGTTTCTGTTGTTGTGGTCGTTACTACTTGCGCTCGTCCCCAAACAGGTCGTCCTGTTCGGGAATCGCAATCCCGTTGCGCCCGCAATAATCCCGGATCAGCACCTCCACCATATTGGCGATGGAGCGGTGTTCACGGTTGGCCGCCGTGCGCAGCGCCTCTTTCAGGCCGGGCTCGATGCGGAAGGTCAGCGTCGTGGTCTTGGCGGTGGCCATTTTTCGCCCTCAAATGGGTAGACTGTGAATGTACTGCAATGTACAGTAAAATCCAGCATCATCCAATGGAGATCAAAAGCTACTTGAACGCCTAAGCGCCGTGGCGATGGTGTTCGGAGCCCCCAGAAGGGTCCCGTTCGAGTTTGCCCAAAAGGGTAAGAGAACGTATTAACTGTTGACGATTGAGGGGATGAGCTGTCGATGAGTGAGCCCCTAGGAACGTACAAAATCCACAACGTCATATGGTTGGCCGTGCAACAGCCGCTGAAACTCGACGGCGGGTGCGCCTGCTATTCAACCCAACCTGTCGGGTGCAATGACTCTCCCGCGGCGACCTCACCCACAACGCCGGATCCGACGGAGGCAAGTCCCGGTAAGGCAATTCCCGGCCAGGCCGAACCCGTGACGCAGGCCTGACGATCTACGATGACTCTCCCAGAAGACGTCATTGCTGCACCGGGACTACCTTCGGTCGAAGCCACGGGATGAGCTTCATGCGACGGCTGCCAAACTGCTAGCAGATTCACCCCAGCTGATCTCCATGTGGCGGACCCTCGAACAGCGGAGATCGGGCAGTGACGATCTCTGGGTGTGGGCCTTTCTTGAGGCGGCCGCCGATGCGAGCACCCTTCCCCGCTTCCACTTCAAGCCTCCAAAAGAGCGGAAAGAGCTATCGGCCAAGATCTCCCGTTTGGCGCATCAACTCGCTAGAGACCTTTGAGCGAAACGGTCTTGACGGGCACCTGATCCACACCGACGGTGCGATCTTCAACGGGTTCTACATATACGAAGACTTTGAAGAGGCCAACCGGGCTAGGATTGACGCCGCGGGAAACAAAAAACTCAAAATATCAAAGTTTCTCAATGAACTATCTGAATAGGTAGCCTGCAAAATCACTGAGGAACCGACCCGAGGGAAGGCCGGCAAGAACGCGCAGGCGATTCGATTCGTCCGGCGCATCGCGGCCCGCAATTCGGGGCTGTACAAGACCCCTTTGAACGCAGTGATCGCTGCCGCAGTGAATGCGATTTTCGGAACCACGTATGACGAAAGCGACATAGTGAAGCTGGTAAAGCGCTGACCTTGGCAATCTGGGGGCAAATATCGTCCAGATTGCCAATGTGGAACGCCGCCAGCAGCCCATAGGATCTGGCCATGTTCAACAGCGCCCCAGGAGGCGCAAACATGGCTACCACAATCCTCAGACTTCCCGCCGTCAAGGCCCGCACCGGGCTTTCCCGCTCCACCATCTATCTGCGCATTTCCGAAGGTCAGCTTTCCGAAACCCGTTTCCCTCGGCGGCCGTGCCGTGGGCTGGATCGAGGCGGAGGTGAATGACTGGCTGAACCAGCAGATCGAGGCCAGCCGCAAGGCTGCGCACTGAGGGGAGGCCGAAGCAATGACCAGAAACAGAAAGGGCCGCGCTGGCTGGCACCAGGCGACCCCGAAGACTTCTAAACACACCCGTAATTTTACCGGCCTCGTCGCCCGCATCAAAGCGGCAATCGTCACCTTGGCGCTGTGGGGCTGGTTCCCCGTGGTCAGTGGCGGATTGGCTCATTCACTTGGGAGGGCAGCGTGATGAATGATGCCCTCTCCAATTCCGCGACGCGATCCGTGCCGCCGGGCTGGAACCGCCCGATGTGATCGAGCCCGGCAAGCTGCACCGTTTCCCCGGCATCAGCAAACGCAACGGCAATACTGCCGGTTGGTGCAAGCTGTTTGATGATGGCCTGGGCGGATGTTTCGGCGACTGGTCTTCGGGCTTTTCCGAGAACTGGCAGGCGAAACGGGATAAGCCGTTTTCCCAGTCCGAACGGGCAGCGTTTATGCGTCGAGTCGAGGAGGCCCGGAAACACGCCGAGGCGGAACGCCAACAGCAATATGCCGATGCCGCTGCAAAGGCCGCATCAATCTGGGATGCGGCCACACCCGCGAATGATGATCACCCATATCTTGTTCGCAAGGGAATCAAGGCCAATGGAGCGCGGCTGCATAAAGGTGCGCTGGTTATCCCGGTGCGTTCCGGTGGTGAACTTCACTCCCTCCAATTCATCGCCGAAGATGGCGGCAAGCGATTCCTGAGCGGCGGGCGGATCACCGGGGGCTATTTCAGTATCGGCACTATCAAGGGTGCGGCAAGCCTTGTGTATCGCCGAAGGCTTCGCTACAGGCGCGACCATCCACCAGGCAACGGGTTACCCGGTCGCTGTTGCTTTCAATGCGGGCAATCTGGAGCCGGTGGCCAAGGCCATGCGTCGAAAGCTGCCCGACCTTGCCGATGATCATCTGCGCCGATGATGATGCGGACACCGAAGGCAATCCGGGCATTACCAAGGCGAAGCTGGCTGCGCTGGCTATCGGGGGAAAGGTGGCCGTTCCGAGTTTCGGTAGATCAGCGACCCGATGGCGCGACCGACTTCAACGACATGGCGGCCGTGCTTGGGGTGGATGCGGTACGCGAGGCGATCAACAGCGCAGCCACGCCCGACGTTGGCGTTCCGGAGAAGGTCGCAGTGGGCGAACTGTGGCCCGAGCCGCAGCCGCTGGCGACGAAGGTGGAGCCTGAGCCCTACCCGCTGGACGCCCTGCCGGACGCCATACGCGCGGCGGTGAAGGAGGTGCAGGGATTCACCAAGGCGCCCGTGCCGCTGGTGGCATCAAGCGCGCTGGCCGCGCTGTCGCTGGCGAGCCAGGCGCACGCCGATGCGAAGCGGGCGGAAAAACTCACCGGCCCGGTAAGCCTGTTCCTGCTGACCATCGCCGATTCCGGCGAGCGCAAATCCACCTGCGACGGTTTCTTTACCAAGGCGATCCGTGACTATCGAAGACGCAGGCCGAGTTGGCAAAGCCAGTGCTCAAAGACCACAAGGCAGCCACGGAGGCATGGGAGGCGAAGCGGGCCGGCATCAAGGAGAAGATCCGCCAGCTCGCCAAGGAGAACAAGCCGACCGGCGACAAGGAAGCGGCATTACGCGATCTGGAGCACGACAAGCCTGGAAACGCCGCGCGTGCCGCGCCTGCTTTATGCCGATGCCACACCGGAAGCCCTGGCCTATGGCATGGCAAGAAACTGGCCCTCGGGCGGTGTGGTTTCCGCCGAAGCCGGGATCGTGTTCGGTGCGCATGGCATGGGCAAGGATTCGGTCATGCGCAACCTGGCGCTGCTAAATGTGCTGTGGGACGGCGGCAATCTCACCATCGACCGGCGCACGGCGGAATCCTTCACGGTGCGCGGAGCCCGGCTGACCGTGGCCTTGCAGGTGCAGGAGGCGACCTTGCGCACCTTCTTCGACCGCTCGGGCGGGCTGGCGCGCGGCACTGGCTTTCTGGCCCGCTTCCTCGTCGCCTGGCCGGAATCGACGCAGGGCTTCCGCCCGTTCACCGAAGCGCCCGCCAACTGGCCCGCGTTGGCGGCGTTCAATCGGCGCATTGCGGCGATTCTGGATCGGCCCGCGCCGGTCGATGAAGACGGCGCGCTCAACCCTCCCCTGCTGCCGCTGACGGCGGAGGCCAAGGCGGCATGGGTGACCTTCCATGACGCCATCGAAAGCGAGCTTTCCAGCGGTGGCGAACTCTACGATGTGCGCGACGTGGCGAGCAAAATTGCCGACAACGCGGCGCGGCTGGCAGCGCTGTTCCAGGTCTTCGAGGGTGCGGGCGGCGCCATCGGTGCGGAGGCGTTCGAGTCGGCAAGCCGTATCGCGGCGTGGCACCTGAACGAAGCGCGGCGTTTCTTCGGCGAACTTGCGGTACCGGCGGAGCTGGCCGACGCGGCGCGGCTGGATGGCTGGCTGATCGACTACTGCCGCCGGCACAACACGAACATCGTTCCCCGGCGCGAGGTGCAGCGCAACGTGACGCCCGTGCACCTGCGCCAGAAGGGGGTGCTCGAAGATGCCCTGCGCGGAACTGATCGAGGCCGGGCGCGTGCGGCTGGTACAGGACGGAAGGCGCAAGGAAATCCACGTCAACCCGGCACTGCTCGAAGGGGGCGAGGAATGACCCTCTCGAATCTGATCCGCAAAGGCGGCCTTGCCCAGCATTGCGACGGCGACACCCGCGACACTGGCGACACAAGAGGCGGAGAAGCGCGGTAACTGTCGCACAAGTCGCAACTGTCGCGGTCGCAAAGCCGAACTACCGCCTGCGCTGTCCGAAGGCGAAGAAGCGGCGATCCGCGCGTGGCTAACCTATATCGCGGAAACCAACCTGGAAACCATCGCCGAAGTGGTGGACCAGTGCCGTACCGATGCAGGGGCGCGAGCGTACTTCCTACGACGTGCCGAAGAAGTACCTCCTCGCCTCGCCCGTGACCAGTGGGTCCAGTGCGGTGAGTGCTGACCACTTCCGACGCATCGACCACCCGAACCTTGGTCACTGCGCCAGCGGCGAACCGGAGGCCATAGCGGGGCTGTGGCACACCGATAGGCGATGGTGCGAGAGCTTTGAGTGCCCCGGCGCCACCCACCAGGACGGTGAAAACGGCGGAAGGTTAACAGGTCAAATTCCCAAATGATTTCGGCAAAAATCTGGAGGCAAACATGGGCGGCATAGGTAGCGGTCGGCACTGGCATTACGGCGCGAATGACACCACCGAGGATTATCGGGCCATCGACGTTCGGCGCTGGCAAAGGGACGGGCTGCTGACACCGGGCAACGCCTTCGGCTGGCAGTGGAGCCGCAGGGGCGAAGTGGTGACATCCATCCAGGCGCGGGCCGAAAACGGCCGCGTCGTTCTCAGCTACCGCCACCGGAGCGGCGGCGGAGAGTGGACGGACGAAAGCTACCCGGTCTATCTGGACTGGACACCCTGCAACCTGGGCGGATCGCGCCCGTGGTTTCTCTGCCCCGCCGTGGGTTGCGGGCGGCGCGTGGCCCTCCTTTACGGCGGCACCATCTTCGCCTGCCGTCACTGCTACCAACTCGCCTACCCCAGCCAACGGGAAACACATGATGACCGGGCAGCACGACGGGCGGACCGAATCCGGGAAAAGCTGGCATGGGAGCCGGGTATCCTCAACGGCAACGGCTGGAAGCCCAAGGGGATGCACTGGCGGACCTTCGAACGGCTGACCGCCGAGCATGATGCTTTCGTGCAGATTTCGTTGGCGGGGATGGTTCAGCGGTTCGGTCTGAAGCTGTAGAGACACCGCACAATCTCAGGGGCAACTTTGGGGGCATCCACACTAGGACACCATATACAACGCGCAGATATTCAATGCTTTATGAAACGTTTTCGGTAGTCGCCGCCCCACCATCTATTTATAATCAATCACTTAGATCAGTCCAAGCGGTGGTACTCCAAAAAAGTACGCCAAACGGGCTGCTCTATGCATTCATATACCCGCTATCTGTATCGAAACCGTTGTGGTGTGGGGTGCTTCCGCATCGCCATCCCTGACGACCTGCGCGACGCGTGGGGCTGTGCTGAAATCCGGCGATCCTCGGGTACTCGTGACCGCACACTAGCCGCTGCATTAGCGCACGGGCATGGTCTTGCCGCCAGAGCACAATTCGAACAACAAGGGAACGCGTGAAGGGCGGATTCCTCCACCTCGACATCAAGCAAATCAACGCAGCGGACGGGCAGGTCAGGTCGAGGTCGAGGGATTGTCGACTGACCCGAACGATCCCGAAAACGAGCAGGCTACGTTGTAACGGCTGCTCAGCGGAGTTAAAGGCGCTCTCCCCACGTCAGCAGGGGTCAGCCGGCAGAACACGCCCAAAAAGCCGACGGTCTGGGTCGATGTCGCCAGGCACGACTCCTAGTGAACCTCGATGCCGACCTGCGGGTAGAGCACCTGTCCGCTGAGCTCCAGGAACTGAAGCCCGACACCTTCGCTGCGCCAGCGCTCAAGACAGGCTTCGCTGAGGTGTCAGCGGGCAGCCAGTTGCTTCTGGTTGAGGTGAATGACTTCCATCTTGGTCTCCTTCCGGACGCGGGGCGCGCCATCTTGACTCAGAAGTCCGATCCAGGTGGCTCTCGAGACCCGGAAATTCCCTCCCAATGTGCAGGCAAGATACCTGCCAATCTCCGGGCGGCCCCCCAGGCGGCCAACGCCGCCTTTCAGAACATAGCCTTAACGTACCGGTGCCGGACAGCACCGGGCACGACACCGCACCGCGGTGGTGCCGTCATGCACAAGTTCCGGATATTTGCGTTGGCTGCGACAGGATCGGGCCTGCCATGGACCCGACGAGCGGCTGCGGCCGCTATTCCGTCGGCCCGAAGGCCGGCAATCGGGCCGTCCATGACCGGACGCTTTCAGGGCAGGTAGACGCTCTGCAGTTCCACGGTCAGGTTGCCGTTGCCGGCCGTCGCCTTGGACGTCACCCGGTAAAGCTGGGTCGGCAACGGTCCATTGTAGGAGCCGGTGTTGCCGAGGTTCTGCCCCGGCGTCGCCGCCGGCGGCAGCTTCTCCAGGAGGTATTTGGGCGCGGGTACATTGGTCAGAGCCGTCGCATTGGTGGCGCTGCCGTAAGTCCGTGCGTTGTTCCAATCGCCGGGGATCTCCCAGTAGGGCGTGGTACTGGTGCTCCCGCTGGTGACCACCAGGCACAGCCCGTTGGTGCAGCTGGTATCGAAGCCCACCGGGCTGTGCATGACGAGATCGGTTTCGCCGTCCCGAAGCCCGGCCTCGGCCGCCTGAAACGCGAGGTCCCGCTGACGGGTGTTGCCCGCCATCTTCTCTTCCAGGGTGGTGCTGTCCATGGCGACGATGCCGATCATGGTCATTACCAGCAGGATCAGGAGACTGATGATCAGTACCGCACCTCGTTGGCGCCTGCGGTTTGAGCGATTGGTTGAGCACATGGGGAGTCCGCCTAGTTGGCCCGGTTGCGCAGCGTCACCGTGTCGCCGAAGGTCCAGTAGAGACGCCGGTCGCCGGCATTGTAGTTACTGCCGTCGAACGTCACCGTCTGTCTGCTGGGCGCAAGATTGTCGTCGGTGGTGGACAGCAGCAGGTTGACCCGCGCGCTCACCACATC
>CAWHLH010000005.1:0-247661 GCA_963830105.1 uncultured Gammaproteobacteria bacterium
GGCCAGCAAGTTGAGGACCTAGGGGTCGGTGAAATTCTGTTGACCGCTATCCGAAATGAGGGTATGGGCAGCGGCTTCGACCTCGAGCTGACGGACCGAATCTCCAGCATGGTGTCTGTCCCGGTTATTGCATGCGGCGGAGCGGGAAGGGTCACCGATTTCGCGAAAGTTGTCGAAGATGGGAAGGCGGACGCGGTGGCGGCTGCATCCGTTTTCCACTATCACTACGCGCGACCGAAGCTTGGAACTGAAGACGATGCAGTTCAATGAGGACCGATTGCGGATGGGAGAACACGTTGATGCCGGCAATATCGACTTTTTGAATTACGGCTACGGCGGTGAGCGAGCCATCACGGTTGCCCCGAGCTCTGTGGGCAGTGTGAAAGCCCACATGCGGGATTGCGGCGTTAACGTTCGGATATAAAGGGACCGACATGGCCAAACCCACCATCGCCATTGTTGACTACGGGGTAGGCAACATATTCAACATTGAAAGAGCGTTCGCTTCATTGGGTGCCGCAACCGTGATCACAAGCGACCCCAGGCAGATCTTGGATGCGGACAGGCTTCTGCTTCCCGGTGTGGGTGCTTTCGAGGCTGGGATGGAGCGCCTGCATGCCGACGGAATGATCGACGTGCTCGAAGAGTTCCGTGCGTCCGGACGCCCCCTGCTCGGGATCTGCTTGGGTATGCAACTGTTGATGAGCGAATCGGAAGAAAACGGCACCCATGTCGGGTTGAATTTCATCCGCGGAAAGGTCGTCAGGTTTCAGCCGTCATTGCCTGACGGTCCTCGGTTCAAGGTTCCTCAGACGTCTTGGAATTCGCTTGAGCGCTCGGCGGCGCAGGAACATAACGGATGGCGAAAGACGGTGCTGAGTGGACTTCCAGAGCATGCGTATATGTATTTCGTCCATTCATATTGTGTCCACGTAGACGACCCGGGCACATCTGTTGCTTCCACACATTATGGGCGGGATACGTTCGACTCGGTAGTGGCAAAAGACAATGTCACCGGATGCCAGTTTCATCCGGAGAGAAGCGGTGAACAAGGGCTGGCGATCCTACGCAATTTTGTGGATATCCGTTGGAGTTAGATATGGTGGGTGAACGCGATGGTCTCGGAGACGTGAAACCGGATCTTCTGACGCTCGATCGACAGCTGTCCGAGCTCCCTTCGGACGTGCAGTTCTGCGCCAACTGTGTGGTGTCGAACCAGCGTCCGCGGACGGTGTTCAACGAGGAGGGCGTGTGTTCTGCGTGTCAATGGGCGTGGGAAAAGGACCACGTGATCGACTGGGACGAGCGGCTGAAGGAACTCGAGGCCGTCTGTGATCGGTTCCGCAGTAAAGACGGAAGCTACGACGTCGTGGTGCCGGGCAGTGGAGGCAAGGACAGCGCGTTTGTAGCGCATCAGCTGAAATATCGATTCGGAATGACGCCCCTGTGCGTGACATGGGCGCCCTTTGAATGGACCAATATCGGCTGGCGCAATCTCAGGAATTTCGTGAACTCGGGATTCTTTACAATCGTTGGGCATCCAGACGGCGTACTCCACAAGAAATTGGCACGTCTGGCTTTCGAGCTGAAAGGGGATGCGTGGGAGCCGTTTGCTTACGGCCAGAAGGCGTGGGCGTATCACATTGCGCAGAAATTCGGGATAAAGCTGATCTTCTACGGAGAAAATGGCGAACTGGAATACGGAGGATCGACGAAATACAAGTATGCGCCGAAGGAAAGCGTATCGGATTGGGAGCAGCAGTACTACAAGGGCAGCAACGTCGACGAATCGGTCCGCTTGGGGCTGGATCGGGGTGTACTCGCCGCGCACGAGGCGAAGGTTGCTGACTTGCAATGGTACAAGGCTCCTGATCCTGAGCTCATAACGAACCTTGGACTGGAAATGCACTGGTTTTCCTATTACCAGAAATGGACCCCCCAGGAAAACTTCTACTACGCAGTCAAGTATACCGGCATGGAACTCAACGACGAGGGCCGCACGGAGTGCACCTACACCAAGTACGCCAGCCTGGATGACAAGATGGACGGATTTCACTTCTATTTGGCGTACATGAAGTTCGGACTGGGTAGAGCGAGCCGCGATGCGCAGCAGGACATCCGTCGCAACCATATTACCCGGGAGGAGGGCGTGGCATTGGTGCGGAGATATGATCACGAGTTCCCCGCAAAACATTACCACTGGATGCTGGATTACCTCGGAATCAGCGATGAATTTTTCTGGGAAGTTATGGATTTCTACCGTCAACAAGTCCCATGTGTGGAAGAGGATAAACGGCGAATGGAAACTGACGCACACCGTTTGGGGAGGCGGCGTCGAGGACTGATCTTGTACTCGAGGGCTGCTGAGCGCCGCGATGCGCAGGGGATCGCCGATGATGGATGATTATACGTTACCCGTGGACAGCCCAACTCGGTTCGAGGGTCGCGTGGTATTGCTGACAGGTGTCGGGCGTTCTGGAACCAGCATCCTTGGCAAGTTGATCGGCAGTATGGATCGCACCTACTACCTTTTCGAGCCGGCGGTCATGAAGCTTCTGCCAGCACTCTGCGTGCTCGACAGCGACCGAAAAGCAGTCTACGGATCGGCGTTGCGAGCGTTGTTGTTTGAAGATTATGTTCTGCAAGTGGTGCATGGCCGAGCATTGAATTTTAATCGCCAGGACGATAGTTGTGTGGAGCACTACATGCTGCGCTCCGATATTGAAGCGCGCTGGTCGACGCTTCGACGACGTGACGACGCCATCGCTTATCTGGACAGGCAAGACGCGCGGTATGTAATCAAGACTCCGGAATTCCAACCGCTTTCAGAGATCCTTGAAGACGCATTCCCGGATATGAAATTGATCCACATCACGCGCAACGGAAATGATGTCGTTTCTTCTGCTGTAGCAAGAGGATGGTACTCAGACACATACATGAACGAAAATATCGTCGATTGGGTACGGAAAGGGGACCAGGGGGGTTGCAATGTTCCCTGGTATCTGGATGAAGAGAGCCAGGCGCATTTCGGTGGCTGGAATGTCGAAACGCGCGCAGCAGCCGTGTGGCGTTGCCTTACGGACCACGGAATCCGCCATAGCGAGGCACGTCCCGGGCAGAGTATGGAGGTGAGCTATGAAGAACTGGTGCGGGATCCCGATGGAACGACGTCTCGTACTGCAGACTACCTCGGGCGCATGCCCACCGACCTTACGCGCAAGCACATCAAGGCGATCAAGGCATTCGAGATCAACCGCTATCCATCCGTGGAGCACAAACTTCAGGAACCCGAGCGCGGAAAGTACGTGGCTCTGATGCGGCAACTGGGCTACATGGCTTCGGAACGCGGCTGATGCAATCACAAGAAAAGGATACCGCGGCCTCGCGGCGTCGCGGCATGGTAGCAGCCGAAGCAAAGCAGCAGTGATCGACGGTATGTTGTCCGACAATTCGATACGGATGGGAACTGCTCTGTGGGTTTTGTGGCTGGGGCTGTGCGTGTTCGCCAATGGTACTGTGGCGCCAGGCGTTGGTGGTTCCTTGATCTGGTTGCTGCTGCTCATCGGGGTGTGGGCGATGACTCGCCTGTTGCAGCCCGAGAATTCACGGATACGGATACAGGCATTCGGGGTATTGCTGGGCTTTGCGGTCGCGATGACCGCTGTGTTGCCCCTGCAATTGCTTATCAGCCCCAACGGCAACGCGCGACTGGCGGGCGACGTCGGGAAGATATTGATTCTCATTGTCGGTACCGTCGCCGTGAGATCAATGATGCGCGCTCATGCCTTGACGGTGGTGCGTACCGTACCCGTGCTGATAACAGGCCTTATAGTTCACGCGTACTTGTCCGGTAGCTGGGACTACTATGATCCGTTGCGCTTGCGCTTTGGTGCTCCGAGTCTAGGGTCACCAAATACGCTGGGGTACCTGCTTGCGTTCAGTCTGCTGATGATTCGGTTCTGCTATAGGCGATCGACAAACAGGGCAGGACGCGGCGCGTTGGCTGTGATGGAACTCGTTCAGTTGGCCGCTCTCGCCGGTACCCAATCACGCGGCGGGATCATTCTCTACATCATGGGTTTACTTGTTTTCGTCAAGACAAACCGGACGCGACTGGGGATAGTCGGGGCTATTCTATTGGCGGAGATGGCGCTCGGCGCAGTCCGCTTGAGTCACCACGTGGATATCGAGCGCTTCGATCTCGTAAGAGACCTGGTGCAGACCGGCGGGACGGGTCGCTTCGCGATATGGGGTATCTTGCTGGGCAAGATGCTCAACGCGCCACTCAGTATTTTGATTGGCTTCGGCCCTGGAAGTATCGGATTCTGGAGGCAAGGGGACTTCGTCAATGACGCCCACTCTTTGCTAGTCGAGAGCTTTTACTACTATGGGATTCTGGGTCTGGCTGTACTGGGATCGTGTTTTTGGTGGCTGCTCAAAAAGCAATCGTTCCGAGCCGCAGAATCTTGGGACAGGCTTCGTGTCAGCTTTGTCTGTATGTTCATGCTTGGGGCGACCTACGACAACTATCCATTCGCAGCCAGAGCGCTTTGGTTTACGTGTCTGGTGCTGTCAGTGATCGCCTTCGAAGGCAAGGAGAGTGGTGAGTCCGGCAAACCACCCCTCTCCACCGTTGCCTATGAACACCGGTAGCTACTGGTCGTACCGTCGGTTGAGTGGGAGCGTAGGCGAGTCCGCTACTCTCCGTCGATAGTGGGGGAACCGGCCACAATGTCACGTCGGACGCGTACCAAGCAGCTACAGAGGTCAGGGAATGAAGCGGATGGATTCGGATTGCCCTCTGGTGACTGCGGACGTGAGTTTGAGTCGATAGAACACGGCGCTATGCTCCATATCTTCCTCTACCTCGTGGAAAATCTAGAAGACCCGTTTGAGGGGTTGAAGTATAGCCTGTCTGACGGCGGCCGTGCCGGGGAGGTGATGCTCGATATTCGTTTGTCACCGGACGAATATCAACTCGTTCGGCGCGTAGAGTATTCGGGGAGGAAATACATCCGGACTCTGTATTATCAGAAACTCTTCAAGAACCTGGAACGGCGGATCAAGAAGGCTGTGGCCTCCGTGCCGCGGGAACAAACAGTGTTCGTCTATTTGTCGGACGAGGGGGTGTGGGCGGAATTCCTGCGGCAGGTGCTGTCGCGAGCAGGGAGATCTGTCTATACGGTAAACGTTCAGCATGGGTTTTTTCTGCTCGAACGGCAATATTTGGAGCAGAAGTGGTCGGTAGCTCTGCGGACTCTTATCAATAGCATAGTAACGCGGCTGCTTGGCTATCCCCTGTTAGGACTCGCATTCGGGCGGGGTCGATGCGATGTGTACCTCTGCTACGGTGAAAGGGAGCGTGCGTTCCTGCTCGCAGAGGGCAACGAACTTGTCTATGCGGGGGCGAGGCTGATCAAGCACAATTTCATTAGCCGCTATGAAAAGGCCAGGAAGGAGTGCGACGGGGTTCCCGCCAAGCCCGCGTTGCTTATCGCTATGCCGGCTTGCGTCCCGGGAACGGAATTCAAGTGCGGACTGGAGCAGTTTATTAACACCATTGCGCCAGCGGTGGAATATATCGAGGATATTCTTGGTTGGGAAATTATAATGCGATTCCATCCCGGTCGTGACGCCGAAGAATGTAGGACAACCCTTCAGCGGACTCGGCTGAAAGACCGCGTGGAGATAGACCGGGCGCGGGACGTGGTGGATAGCATGGCGCGTTGCGGGGCCGTAATGGCAGCCCATTCAACGGTGCTGTTCGAGGCGAGTCTGCTGGGTAAAGTGCCCATCGCGATAAGAAGTGATTGCTTTCGTAGACCGCTTCATTACGCACACGAGGCAGTGGATATGTCGGCCGCATTCGACGACCAACTGGCGTCGGCGCTGAGCGCGGGTGTTCGCGCCAAGTATTCAGCGATGGGTGGTGTGGAACAGTTGAATTGGGCGTCACTTGTGGGTCAGCTTCCGCAGAAACTGGAGGACACTAGAAAGCGGATGACCGAGCAGGGCAAGCGAGAGAGACGTCGATGAGCGTGGGTGGCCTGACGCTGGATGTAGGCTGTGGGCCTGCCAAGGAAGCGGGAGCAGTAGGGATTGACCAGTTTGCGCTCGAAGGGGTGGATGTTGTGTGCAACCTGGATAAGGGATGGCCCCTCCGATCCGCTGTCTGCGATCGCGTCGTGTTCCGTCATAGCATCAATCATCTGAGAGATCTCAGAGTTGTCCTGCAAGAGGCGGAGAGGGTGACCAAGCCGGGAGGAACCGTCCATATCATCGCGCCGCATTTTTCCAGCGACAACATATTCACAGACCCGACGGTGAAGTTCTTTACCGGTTATCGCACAATGGATTATTACTGCGTCAATACGGCGACAAGGTACCGATACTATGCATCGACCAGGTTGGAGCTGATATACAGGCGCATTCATCTCTACAAATCGACACCGCAGGGGAGAAAGCAGGAAATCCTCAACAAATTGGTGTTCCCGTTGGAGGCAGTGATCAACCGTTTCCCACGGATCTATGAAAAGTTCTTCTGTTTCATGCTCCGGGCCAACGAAGTTGTGTACGTGCTGAAAGTAATATGATCAGGCGGTTGCTTAAGTCCGATTTGGTTGCAAATCGCTACTATGCATTTGGTTTGGCAGTGCAGAAGGGCACACCCTTTCTTGTTGTTCCGCTGGTGATTTGGGCCTTTGGCGCGCAGGCCTACGCAAATTACGTGCTTACCTTCGCCGCGGCACAACTGGTGGCCATGGCCATGTCGCTGGGCACCACGAACTCGCTAGTGGTCTTCTGGTACCGATACGAAGACAAGAACAAATACCTACGTTCCCTGCTGCTGCTCATAGGTGCATTAGGGATCACCATCGGGCTAGCGGTGTTTGGCCTTCTTATAACCACGTCCATACTTCCGAGGCAGGTGATACCGCATCTTTTGTGGGCAGGTCTGATCGTGGTCTATGCGGCAATTTACAATTGGAACGTGGTAGGTCTTTCCCTGATCCGGGTAACGGAGCGGTCCAGACAATACTTCCTGGCCGTCGTGCTAACAAGCATTACGCTGCTTGTACTGATTGTGGCAATCAGTCGTGTGGCGCAGGGCAGCGTGGTGCTGGTGGCGATCTACATGGGCGTACTGGCGCTACAGTCGATGCTGTTTATGGTGGTCGTGCCAACCAGGATATCCGAGCCGGGTTTGGTGGCTGAATACAGAAAGTTCATGCGGCAGATTTTTGGCTATTCGATCCCTGTAGTAGGGTACACGCTTGTCTCGTTGTCGGTGTTCACGATCGATAAGTGGGTCATCAAGGGCTCATATACGAATTCAGAGTTCACGCAATATGTGCTGAACTTCCAGTTCGCATTCGCCGCTAATATCGTCTCTGTCGTGTTAGGCATGTATCTGTTACCGACGTTTTGCAGGTTAGTCGAGTCGCAGGACTTGGAGGTTCTTGGGAGGAAGGTCCAGTCGCATTATGCATTGTCGGTGCTGGGTACCATAGTGGTCGGAACCGGTATGTATGGCTATGGGCGGATTACAGGCGTGCATCTGACGGAGGCGTTCTGGATTCTCGTGGGCGCATTTGGCATTGCAAATCTATTTACGGTCAATGTAAACGTGCTGGAGGCGTTCCGAAACAGCCGCGCACTGGCTAGGATCGCCGTTTTCCCCACAGTGATATTTTGGTTGGCGTTTGTATTGTCTGCAGGGTCGCATGCGCTACTGTGGAACTATTCGTTGTTTGTGGCGTACTATGCGGCCCTGTTTTGGGCCTCGTATGTAACGGTGAAGCGGCAGGGCGTTCCGATGCCCCTCGCCCTTAAACAGGCATGAGTCGGACTCGGGAAGTTGCGTGGTGAATCGAGAAACGCGATAGAATTGCAGCGCGTTTGAGGGGCAAGCCGAGGAGGGGCCGATGTCCGACGGGGAGAACCACTGATGCGAGTAGCGACTGGTGACCGTATAGAGGTAGGGCGGGGCGTTGGAGGCGAACGCCGCTGGGCTCCCGGTGGTGGCTTATAGGCACCGCTACGGCATATCCCGGGAATTGCTCGTGCTTATCATCGGAGTGAGTCGCGTGGCAAACGTATGGTGACGTTGGTGGCGATTTACATGCTTGTGATGAGTCTCCAGTCAATGCTTTTCATGTGGGTCATTCCGACCAAGGTGTTGGGTACGGGGGGCGCGCTACAGGCGTTTCATGGGACAAATGTTTGGCTATTCAGTGCCGATCGTGGGATACATGCTGGTATCTCTATCGGTATCTACCGTCGACAAATGGGCTATGAAGGCGGCCTACTCAGATGCGCTCTTCCCGCAATACGTGCGCAATTGTCAGTTTGCGTTTGCGGCCAATATTGTATCGGTCGTGATGGGGATGTATCTATTGCCGGTCTTGTGCAGGTTGGTCGAGGCCGGTGAGCTTGTGGTATTGGTGAGCAAGATTCGGTCGCACTACCTGCTATCATTGATTGGCACGAACGCCGTCGCCGTGGGGATGTATAGCTATGCGAGAATGACCGGGGGTACCTGACAAACGGTTTTTGGGTATTGGTCGCTGCATTCGGATTCGCGAACCTGTTTACCATAAATGTGAACGTAATCGAGGTGTACAGAAGGAGACGGCTTCTATTTGACCTGGCGATTCCACCAACGGCGGTGTTCTGGTGCGCATTTGGAGTTTCCGCACGGGGGCAGGCGCTGTCGTGGAACTATTGGTGGTTTGTTGGATACTACGCGTTGCTTTCGGTACTGTTCCTGCGCGGGTTGAGGAAGTGTGGTGTGACGGTGTACAGCGGCGTGTGAACAGCGTGAAGGGCCCGCGTCGCCCCGTGGGGGTGTGGGCGAGGGCGAGTCACAGGTGTGGAGGTGAGTTGAAAATTCTTCTAACGGGTGCCACAGGATTTCTCGGGACGTGGCTTTTTGGGGAGCTTCGTGGAAAGGCGCATCGTGTGCTGATCGTTCGGCGGCCGGAAAGCGATCTGAGGGCTCTCAGGAAAAAGTTCGGGGAGTTGGAAGTGGTGGATGTAGATTGGCGGACCGCGGAAAGCCCATTTCCGGACTGCAGAGACGTAGACGTGATAGTTCATGCCGCGACCGACTATGGGCGGAGTAGCTCGGCCCCAACTCGGACATTCTGGTCGAATGAAGTATTTCCGATGTGGTTGCTGGGAGAGGCAGTTCGGAGTGGCATCAAGCGGTTTGTAAATATCGATACCTTTTTTAACAGCGATAGAATGCGGTATAGGTATCTTGAGGCCTATAGTCTATCGAAGCGGCATTTTCAGGAATGGGGCAAATACTGCGGAGAGACAGAAGGCATCGAGTTTATAAATCTCCGCTTGTTTCATCTGTATGGGCCTGGAGATCGCCTCGATAAGTTTGTTCCGGGAATGGTGCAGCGGTGCCTCGCCGGTGAGAGAATAGAGCTGACCGACGGAGGTCAGAAAAGGGATTTCATTCATGTCACGGATGCAGTGGCGGCCATCCGGTTGGTGCTGGAGGCAAAGGGGACTGGAGGCGGTGGATACCGGGCGATTGACCTAGGAACGGGGTATCTCCGCTCAATACGAAGCGTGGCAGAAAGGATCAACGCGCTTTGCGGCGGGAAGGGGCAATTGGAATTTGGGGCTCTGCCCACCAGAGAAGGGGAGCCTATGAGCATGTGCGCAAATACTGCGGGGCTTGAGTCAATGGGATGGAGCCCGTCTGTGGAGCTTAATGCGGGGATCCGAACCGTGATTGATGATGTACGCGAGAAGCTTAAAGGCGCTTGAATAGCGGAGCCACGGCCGTCTATGCCCCAGGAACGCAGAAAACTGATATCGCTGGTGGTGCCTGTTTTCAACGAGGAGGAAAACATCGGCCCACTATACGATGCGGTGGTACAGGTCATACCAACAATGGAAGACCGGTACGAATTCGAGATCGTGTTCACGGACAATCATAGCAGTGATGGGACTTTTGATAAGTTGTGGGAACTTCATCAGTGTGACAGGCGGGTGCGGGTGTTCCGGTTCTCCAGGAATTTTGGTTATCAGAAATCCATCTTGACGGGGTATCTCAAAGCACGCGGGGAGGCGTTGATTCAACTCGATTGCGACCTGCAGGATCCACCAGAGCTGATCCCGGAGTTTGTCAGGCACTGGGAGGAGGGCGCCAAGGTGGTCTATGGTGTCAGGCGTAGCCGAAAGGAGGGCGCACTCCTGCAGTGGGGTAGAAGAGTGTTTTACCGCATTGCGAATTACTTGAGTGAGGATGAGTTGCCTCTGGACGCGGGGGACTACAGGCTGATAGACCGGAAAGTCGTGGATGTGTTGCGGCAGGTCGATGACGCCCAACCGTACTTGCGGGGAATGATCGCCGCGATGGGCTTTCGGCAGCAGGGAATCCCCTATGATCGGCGCGGGCGGGAACGCGGCGTCAGTGGTTTTAAGACGAAGGATCTGGTGAATTTGGCACTGGATGGAATCCTAAATCACTCGATAGTTCCGCTCCGCCTAGCCACGTTCTTCGGACTTGGAGTGTCTGTAGTAACTTTGGTGGCTATTGGAGGCTACACCGCAGGGAAGATCATTTACGGGTACAACTGGCCCGCGGGGTTCACCACGCTGGCGGTTCTTGTACTGGCGGGGATCAGTGTGAACGCGTTGTTTCTCGGTATTATTGGCGAATATCTTGGGCGCATATATCAACAGGTCAAGAAGAGACCGTTGGTTATTGTGGAAAGAGAGCTCGAGGCCGATCAGGGGATGACGGCAAAGGACAGTGGGGGAATGCTTGACGCGGAGGTGGAGTGAGTGCGTGCCCGCTATCGGACTCTGGAGTGGTGCATGCTGGCGATATGGAAGCGATGGTGCGGGGGAATCGACCGTCCCGGCCGAAGCGGAAGGCGCGACCAGATCCATTGGAGCGTATTCCGTGGGGGCGGGAGGAATACCTGACGCCAATGAGGCTTCTAGCAGATCTCGAGGCACCGATGATATTGACGCTGGAGGGGGTATCGCAACAGTTGTGCCGGCTGGTGCGGGCGTACACATGGCGAGACGCAGGACAAGGCGGGGGAGTGGGCGATGAAGGTTGTGGTGTTGGCGGGTGGCTACGGAACCCGAATTAGCGAAGAGACGGAGAGTCGCCCAAAGCCGATGGTGGAAATCGGCGGACGACCCATCCTCTGGCATATTCTCAAGCTATTTTCCGCGCACGGGCTTCAGGACTTCATCATCTGCCTCGGTTACAAGGGCTACATGATTAAGGAGTACTTTGCCAACTACTATCTTCACATGTCGGATGTGACATTCGATATGGAACATAATCGAATGGAGGTCCATCAGAACTCAGCGGAACCGTGGCGTGTGACTCTGGTTGACACCGGTGAGCATACGCAGACCGGTGGGAGGCTGAAACGGGTGGCTGGTTATCTCGACGATGAAGACTTCTGCTTTACGTATGGGGATGGGCTGAGTGACGTCGACGTTGGCGCACTAATAGACTTCCACACGGAAAACAAGCATCTAGCGACTGTGACAGCCGTCCAGCCGCCGGGTCGTTTCGGTGCGCTGGATGTTGAAGGCGACATGGTAGCGCGGTTCCAAGAGAAACCGCAGGGCGATGGCGGCTGGGTGAACGGTGGCTTCTTCGTCCTTTCGCCGAAGACGCTGGATTATATTTCCGGGGACTCTACAGTGTGGGAGCAGGAGCCTCTGGCCCGACTTGCTGCGGATGGGGAGTTGGGGGCGTTCCGCCACTCGGGATTTTGGCAGCCCATGGACACGCTGAGGGACAAGAATCTGCTGGAACAACTTTGGTCCACTGGAAGGGCGCCATGGAAAGCGGTCTGAATAGCGGATTCTGGTCCGGAAAACGCGTGCTCCTCACCGGACATACGGGCTTCAAAGGAACTTGGCTGTCACTATGGCTCAGTAAGCTTGGCGCGAAGGTGACGGGCTTCGCGCTGGGGCCGGACGCAGAACCCACTATGTTCGAGCTCGTGCAGGCTGACAAGGATGTTGCGACGTATACGGGCGACATCCGGGATCAGGTAGCGGTTGCGACAGCGTTCGAGCAGACTCGTCCGGAGATTGTTATCCATATGGCGGCCCAATCTCTGGTGGGGGCTTCTTACAGGGATCCTGTATATACCTACTCAACCAATGTTCTCGGAACTGTCAACGTACTCGAAGGAGCGCGTCACAGTCCGAATTTGCGGGTCTTTATCAACGTCACCAGTGACAAATGCTATGAGAATCGCGAATGGGTGTGGGGTTATCGCGAAACCGAGCCTATGGGAGGCCGCGATCCTTATAGTAGTAGCAAGGGTTGCGCAGAGCTTGTTACAGCCGCGTATCGTCGATCCTTCTTCAATCCAGCGGATTTCAGTAATCATGGCGTAGCTGTGGCTTCGGTGCGGGCTGGCAACGTCATCGGGGGCGGGGACTGGGCGAAGGAGCGCCTTATCCCGGATGTCGTCCAGGCGGTTGCCGCCGGGCGGCCCGTTGTGCTCCGTAATCCCGAGGCGGTCCGACCGTGGCAGCACGTTCTGGAGCCTTTGTCGGGATATGTCCTTCTGGCCCGGGCTCTTTGGGACCGCGGGGCGGCGTTTTCGGATGGGTGGAACTTCGGTCCGGCGGACCATGACACGCGACCGGTCGAGTGGCTTGTAGACAGATTCCTTGAGGAATGGGGGGAAGATGTCGGATGGAAGACGACTGACAAAGCACGCATGCACGAAGCGCAGTACCTTAAACTGGATTCCTCGAAAGCGGCTCAGTTGCTGCATTGGCGGCCGCGCTGGGGTATCGACGTGGCCGTGCAAAAGACAGCACAGTGGTATCGCGCTTGGCAGGCCGGCGACGATATGCGGGAAGCGACTTTGGCCCAAATAGACGCGTATGAGAGAGCCGGCACCGGCGGATGAGTGGATGCAATGGAGGATAAGGCACTTAGAGAGCAGATCCTGCAACTAGTTAAACGCTATGTGGAAGAAACAACGCGCCGGGAGCCATTTACGCCCGGGCTGACGCCGGTTCCCGTTTCGGGGAAGGTCATTGGCGCCGCGGAAATATGCAATCTGGTCGAAGCGTCACTGGACGGTTGGCTTACCACCGGCCGATTCAATGACGCGTTTGAACGCGGACTTGAGGACTTTATTGGCGTTCAGCACGTGTTGACAGTAAATTCCGGGTCCTCCGCCAATTTAGTGGCATTGAGCACCTTGACTTCACCCCGTCTTGGGGAACGGGCGTTGAAGCCCGGGGACGAGGTCGTTACCGTAGCAGCCGGATTTCCCACGACCATCAATCCAATTCTCCAAAACGGTCTGGTGCCGGTGTTCGTGGATGTGAATATTCCCACCTACAACATTCAACCAGAACTCATTGAAGCCGCGATCAACGATCGAACGCGAGCGATAATGCTGGCGCATACGCTGGGCAATCCATACGATCTCCACGTGGTTGGCGAGTTGGCGAAGAAGTATGGACTTTGGTTGGTGGAAGATTGTTGCGATGCTCTCGGTGCCACCTACGGTGGAAAAATGGTGGGCACGTTCGGAGATATCGGCACCTTGAGTTTCTACCCGGCGCATCACATCACCATGGGTGAGGGGGGAGCGGTCTTTACGAACAGTCAGGAACTAAAGGTCATCGCAGAGTCATTCAGGGACTGGGGGCGCGACTGCTACTGCGCGCCGGGCAAGAGTGATACCTGCGGCAAACGCTTCGCCCAGCAGCTGGGGGATCTGCCATACGGCTATGACCACAAATATACGTATTCACATCTAGGATACAATCTGAAGATTACGGATATGCAGGCAGCTTGCGGACTCGCTCAATTGGGGCGGGTCGCGGACTTCATCACTGCGCGGCGGCATAACTTCGCCTACTTGCGAGAACGCCTTAAAAGCTGCAGTTCCTTTCTTGTGTTGCCGGAAGCAACACCCAATAGCGATCCGTCCTGGTTCGGGTTTCCTATTACGTTGAGAGCGGAAGCCGAAACAACCCGCACCGATCTGCTTCGATATCTCTCACAGCGCCGAATTGACACGCGTCTTCTGTTTGCAGGCAACATAATTCGGCAACCATATTTCAAGGGATGCCCCTATAGGATAAGCGGCGGATTGGAAGAAACCGATTCGATAATGTTGAACAGCTTTTGGGTTGGTGTCTATCCTGCGCTGGATACTTCAATGCTCGACTATGTAGCCCAGTGTCTGGAAACTTACTTCGGTGTAAAGTTTTGACGTAGGCAGGAAAGTGGCGGTGGGCCGAAGGGGCGGGAACCAGGACGCGCACGCGGTCTTCCGGCGTGGGCCGGCGTGTACTAGTGGACTGTAACGATTGAATTGGGAGTAATCCGTCGGGACGGATCGAAATACTTCCACTTCACTGGGTTGGCCCTGTTGTTGTACTGACGGATATAGCGCATGAGCTTTCTCTTCAGATCGGTGACGGAAGTGAACACGCCCCGGGCGATAACGTCGCGTTCGATCTTGGCGAACCATAATTCGACCTGGTTGAGCCAGGACGAGTAGGTCGGAGTGAAGTGCAGATGAACGCTCGGGTGTGCGGCCAGGAATTCCTCAACCCGCTTGGTCTTGTGCGCCGAGAGGTTGTCGGCGATGACATGGATCTGTTTGCCGGCGGGCTGATTGGCGACGATATCGGTGAGAAAGGCGACGAACTCCGCCGAGGTATGGCGCGCAGCGGTTTTGCCCAGCACCTCGCCAGTCTTGGTGTTAAACGCCGCATACAGCGACAGGGTGCCATGACGGAAGTACTCGAAACCGTGCCGCTCGGCGCGCCCCGGCGACAGCGGCAACACGGGGTCTTTGCGATCGAGGGCCTGGATCGCGGTCTTCTCGTCGACACAGAAGACCGCGGCATGCTGCGGCGGATTCAAATACAAGCCGATGATATCCGCCGCCTTGGCCTCGAAGTCCGGATCGTTGGAAGCGATGTAGCCCTCCAGCCGATGCGGCTTCAGGCCGTGCTTGGCCCAGATGCGGGCCACCGTCATGTGCGAGATCCCCGCACCCAATTCGGCTGCCAGCTTGCGCGAGGACCAGTGCGTCGAGCCATCGGCCGGCTTGCGCTTGGTGGTCCACGCCAGCACTCTCGCTTCCAGACGGTCCGTCACTTTATAGCGCTGGCGTCCCGCGTGACGCGCGAACAAGCCGGCCAGCCTCTGCGCCTCGAAGCGCTGGCTCCAGCGACTAATGTAGCTGTCGCTGCAATCGAGCTTGGACCGAATTTCGGCCCATGTGCAGCCGTCAGCCAACAGCAGCACCAAGCGCGCACGTCGCGCCGCATCGGCTCGACCCGTTCTGGCGTTGGCTTGTCGCTGCAGTTCCATGCGTTCGTTCTCGGTCAGTTTCATCACGTCCTCCGCAGACATGATGATACTACCGTTTTCATTGTTACGATCCACTAGTCCGGCTATGCAATGAGGCTGTGATCAGGGCCTGTAAAGGCGTAAGCGATCAGGTTGGATCGCTGGCTATGGAGTGTTGTGGCAGCTGGCGGCAGCCTTCGGAGTAACCGAGTAGTGCAATTCGGTCACGGTGCGTAAAAAGGAGTGGAGGTCTCCGGGATGGAGGTATTTCAGAAACAGGTATTCGAAAGCTAGATGGGTGTGGGAGCCAGCGCCCGGCCCGGGAGCAATCGTCAAGGTGGCGTTGCAGCCATCATTGTGAAAATCCGTCGTGTAGTATCGCCTGAGGCGGAGTATGCGAGGTGAGCCGTCGGCGTAATGGCCGACTGTTGAGGTACCGCCCCAGACTTCGTGAAACATGGTGGTCCACTCATACCAGCGATAGTCTTCTTTCGGCTGGCTTGGTATGGGCATGCGGTCCTTGATGGCTATTACGGAAAAGTGGCGCAACTGTGGCATTTCCGTCAAATGCGTGATGACAGAGCGATCTTTCACCCAGCGAGCCTCGTAGTCAATATAGATAGCGATAAACCGCAAAGCGGACGCAGCTATCAACGTGATAAGCAGTAGCCAGCGGGCGGTCAGCAGTCCACTGAGACGGGTGGTGGAGGAGGCTGGCTCAAGAGCGATGAATCGGCTGGTCGCAACAATTAGAATAGCGAAGGGAAACACGGTAAGGAGGTTGAATCGCGAGTCCCAAGGATCGGGTCCGGGAGACAGGCCAACGGCTATGTACGGGAACAGGCCCGCGAACAAGATGGCGGTGACGACTGCCATCAAGGTAAGCGTAGCTCTTGGTGACGGAGTTGCTTCGGAACCGAGGACGCGCGCAGCACGGGGTGTGCGCAGCAGAAGGGCAAGAATCGTGAAGGCGGCAACCCCGACCAGGGGGTGGAGCGCAATCAAATCGAAGGAATTGCGCAGGGGGCGAAACATGCCCCAGTAGAGAAATCCATGTAGGTGGCGCCATAAGGAGGATATAGCCCAGTCGAAGCGATTGTAGTTCGCATAGTCGCCATGACGAGGAAAGAAGATAAGTTTTGTCGTCCAGTAGACGAAGGGCAGAATGAGATAATCGAGGTGACGCGGTAGATCGGTCTGTAGCTGGGTCCACCAAGGAGTATGAAGGCGCTGAATGCGGTCGTAGAAAAGATAGCCGAGAAAGACGAAGTAAAATACCAGAAGGGAATTGGTATTAAAACTCAGAAAGAAGAGAGCTAGCGCCAGGGGGCGGATGGATGCGCGGCGCAGACGTGGCCAGCTTTCCGCTTTGAGCACCATCAAGGCGGTCAACAAGAACAAGGTGTAGCAGAAAAGGTACTGGAGCGTGATGAACAGAACCGAGGTGCGGTACGCTGGGAATGTGAGGGCGAGTGCAGAAATCGCGAGCCGCTCGGCGTGGGAGCCCACTCCACTGTGTGCCAGCAGAGCATAGATGAGCAGGGAAATCGCGGTAACCAGAGCAAAAGCTACGACGGTATAGCCGTGAGGGCCGAACAGGGCGTGAACTCCCCAGAAAAAATAGCCAAATAACGGAAGCCCCATCTCCGAGGTCATCTGATGCAGACTGGCCCAATCGTGGTTCGCCAGATAGCTCTTGATAAGCCAATCGTCCCAGTAGGTCCCGTCGTTGAGAAGCAGTAGGCCGTGCGTTACCAGTGAGAGCAGAAAGAGTATGGCCACAGGATGCCATATAGGGCGGGTGGATCGGTCTTTTGTCATTGGCAAGGACGAGCCGGACATCGTGAAAACGGGTGGCCAGTATAGCGGACTTGCAGCGAAATGCGGACCCTGGTCGGGGGAGGCAATGCGTAAAAGTGGGCCGGCGGCCGGGCTGTTCCGGTCGGGAGGCCGGCAGGGGAGGGAATGGCGCGGAGGTGTCGGCGGTTGGAGGTGGAGGCTTCTGACTGGGGACGGCTGACCGGGTATTAGGGACGCTTTCAAGGACGACTGACGTCGCGTGGGTATCTCCTCCTGCGACCGAAAATGGGTTTGAGGCCGCTTCCAGGCGGCTGTTTGGGGTACAATGCGCAGCTTGAAATGGGCTGTACGGGTCTGTGGGTGGATGCGGTATGAATGTGGGCTGCGCGACGGGATCGGCAGATCGTTGCGCTCGGTGGGGAAGCGGCACGTCAACAGTTGGCGGCTGTGGTCAGGACGCGATGTGGGGGGCGAGCGGGCAGCGGGGCGCGAGGGCCGCCGAGCCAGGGAATAGGATGAGACGTATAGCGATTGTCTACGACTGCGCCTACCCGTTTGTGCAGGGCGGCGGACAGAAGCGGCTGTACGAAATCGCCACGCGCCTGCTGGACGTGGGATGGCGGGTGGATTGGTATGCGCTCAAGAGCTGGTCCGGACCTGATGAATTGGAGCATCAGGGCATTGTCTACAAGTCGGTTGGTAAGGCCGTCGACCTTTACGGGGACGACGGCAAGCGGTCCATCAAGGAAACGCTGTATTTCGGGATGAAGGTGCTCTGTCAGGCGAGGCTTGGGGGCTACGATCTCATCCACGCTGGTCAATGGCCCTATTTCCACCTGTTCCCCGCGTGGGTCTACGGGTCGCTGGGCCGGGCCAGGCTGGTGGTGGACTGGTGGGAGGTCTGGGGTGCCCACTGGTACGAGTACTACGGACGCAAGGGGTTCCTTGGTGTCCAGTTGGAGAAGCTTTGCAGTCGCTTGCCTCATGGGATCGTGTCCATAAGCGAGATCGGGCGTGATCAACTGCGGGCCATCGGTGTGCCGGACCGTCGGATGCGGGTCATTCATAATGGAATCGACTTCGAGGCCATCCAGCGGGCACCGCGCAAGGACGCAGATTATACGGTGGTCTACATGGGACGCCTGCAGCAGCATAAGAATGTGGACCATCTGGTGCGTGCCGTTGCCATGTTGCGCGACAGCGGGCGTGCCGTAAACCTGCAGATCATCGGAGACGGTCCCGAGCGCAACGCGTTGGAAGTGCTCGCTGGTCAACTTGGAGTTGCCGACGCGGTGACCTTTCACGGACGCATCGACTCCGACGAAGAGGTATACGGCTGGCTCAAGGCGTCACGCCTATTTGTCCATCCGTCGACGAAGGAGGGCGGCGGAAGTATTACCGCGTTGGAGGCGAACGCCGCTGGGCTGCCGGTGGTCGCGTACCGGCATCCGCATGGCATATCGCAGGAATTGATAGAAGACGGCAGGAACGGGTTCTGGGTCGAGAACGTAGGTGCGGAGGCACTGGCCGACGGTATTGCGCACGCTTTGGACAGTGATGATGCTACCGGGCAGTCCGAGAGGGCGGTAGATTTCGCCAGCGCTTTCGACTGGTCAGCGTTGAGCGCGCAGTATGACGGGTATTTCAGGTCGCTAATTGGAAGTCTTCCACGCGAGGCAAGCAATGGTTGAGGAGATTTGCGGGCGCGAGGGCTGTCTCGCGTTGATTATTCCGAAGTCATTCGGATCGTACGGCAGCGCGTTCGCGACCCGGGAAGACAACGCGCTGCAGGTGGGTGCCATCGTGCGAAAGGCGGGAGACAGCATCCCGGCGCACACGCACAGGAGCTTCGAGCACACTTACACCGGGCCTCGCCAGGAGTTTCTCCATGTGGTGGAAGGACGGATGCGCGTCACGATACTGGACGGGCAGGGCGAGGCGGTGGCCGAGCGTGTGCTGGAGACCGGCGATTCCATGCTTCAGCTGACGGGCGGGCACCGTTTCGATTTCGAGGCCAACACGCGATTGATAGAGGTCAAGCAGGGCCCCTACGGCGGCAAGGACAAGGACAAGCAGATTCATGAGTAAGACATTCGTACCCGTCAACGAACCCTATATCGGCGAGGAGGAAAAGCGCCTGGTCGCCGATTGCATGGAGACCGGATGGGTTTCGTCGGCCGGAAAGTACATCGAACAGTTCGAGAGCGAGTTTGCCGCGTACTGCGAGTGCGCGGAAGGCGTCACGACCACCAACGGCACGGCAGCCATTCATCTTGCACTCAAGGCCGTGGGCGTCGGTCCCGGCGATGAGGTCATCGTACCTTCGTTCACCATGGCGGGCAGCGTTTATCCCATCGTCCAGTGCGGAGCGGCTCCCGTCTTCGTGGACAGCGAGCTGGAGACCTGCAACCTCGATCTGGAGGACATGAAGCGCAAGATCACGTCGCGCACCAAAGCCATATTGGTCGTGCACCTTTACGGGCATCCCGCGGACATGGATCCCATCATGGACCTGGCCAGGTCGCGCGGTATCGTGGTGGTGGAAGACGCGGCTGAAGCGCACGGCGCTCTTTACAAGGGGCGCAAGGCCGGGAGTATCGGCGACGTGGGCTGTTTCAGCTTCTATGCCAACAAGATCATTACGACGGGCGAAGGCGGCATGCTGGTGACCAACGATGAAAAAGTCGCCAAGCTCGCCCGTCAGCTCAAGGATCTTGCCCATGGGGAAAAGCGCTTTACCCATGAATTGCCGGAAGCGTTCAACTACCGCATGACCAACGTACAGGCGGCAATCGGACTGGGTCAGCTGCGCAGGGTGGAGGAGACCATAGCGCGTAAGATCGCCAGCGCACAGCGTTACAACGAGCGGCTGGCCGATCTGGACGTGTTGGTGCTGCCGGTCTGCAAGTCATGGGCGAAGAATGTGTATTGGATGTATGGCGTGCGTGTGACCGATGACTGCCCGCTGTCCAAGGACAAGCTGATGGAAGAACTGGGCAAAGCGGGTGTTGCCACCCGGTCCTACTTCTATCCGCTGGACCGGCAGCCGGCGTTTGCCGACTACGCCCGCAATGACTGTCCTAAAGCCGCCAAACTTGGCGCGACTGGGTTTTATCTGCCGTCCGGCCAGACGCTGGCGGAGGAACAGATCGACTACATCTCCGGCGCGATGCACGGGATTCTGAGTGCTGCCGGACACTGACAAAGCGAACGGGATAGATGACCAAGAAAGCATTGATCACTGGTATCACCGGCCAGGACGGGGCCTATCTGGCGGATTTCTTGCTGGAAAAGGGCTATGAGGTGCACGGTGTCAGGCGGCGCGCTTCCCTTTTCAATACCGATCGCATTGACCACCTGTACCGGGATCCTCATGACCGGGGGGCAAGCATGTTTCTGCATTACGGGGATATGACGGACTCCATGTCCCTGGTGCGGGTGCTGCAGATGGTTCAGCCGGACGAAATCTACAACCTGGCGGCGCAGAGTCATGTGGCCGTCAGTTTCGAGGAGCCGGAATATACGGCCAACTCCGATGCTTTGGGCACGCTGAGGCTGCTCGATGCGATCCACAATCTGGGCCTTGATAAGAAAACCCGGTTCTACCAGGCGTCCACTTCGGAACTGTTCGGCAAGGTGCAGACCGTTCCCCAGAATGAAGAAACGCCTTTCTACCCGCGTTCTCCGTATGCGGTCGCGAAGCTCTATGCGTACTGGATCACGGTCAACTATCGCGAAGCCTACGGGATCTATGCCTGCAACGGTATCCTGTTCAATCACGAGTCCCCGCTGCGTGGTGAGACTTTTGTTACCAGGAAGATTACGCGCGGTCTGGCCCGTATCAAGTTGGGGATGCAGGACACCCTGTATCTGGGGAACCTGGATGCCCGCCGGGACTGGGGGCACGCCAGAGACTACGTGGAAGTGCAGTGGCTCATGTTGCAGCAGGACAAGCCCGAAGACTTCGTTATCGCAACCGGTCAGCAGCACTCGGTCAGAGAGTTCGTCGCGGCGGTTGCCGGAGAGTTGGATTTCGAGCTGGAGTGGCGGGGCAGCGGCATCGATGAGCATGCCGTCGACGTGCGGACCGGCCGCACGGTGGTCAAGGTGGACCGTGAATACTTCCGACCCACCGAAGTCGAGACCCTGCTGGGGGATCCGAGCAAGGCGAAGGAAAAGCTCGGTTGGACGCCCAAGGTTTCCTTCCCGGAACTGGTGTCTGAGATGGCTGCCGTGGACTTTGAGTTGGCGGAAATCGAAAAGGCGCAGCGCAAGCGCTTGAAGGTCCTGCCCGAACGGCTATGATCGGATAGGGCTTGGAGCCGCGGCAAGGAAGGGAAGGGATGCCGCCAATTGGGTTCGACTACGCGGGTAAGATATTCCAGGCGCCTCGGACTGGGTATAATCGGGCGGTCGCGGTGCCGCAGCCGGTCGACCGATGGTGGGCCCTCGCCGGGGTAGGTCAATGGGGGGCGCACGACTGTATACCTATAGTTCAAGGAATTAAGGCGTCGAGGATAGGGCTGTGCTGGAGAAGGTTCGTACCAAGGGACTGTTGAAGGACCATGCCACCGTGCTGGTCGCGTTCGTACGGGTGGTGGATGGGCTGCTGGTGTTGGTCCCCGGGCTTCTTGCGTACGACTGGTACCTGGGGACCTGGCCCCTGCCGACGGACTACCGGATCGCTTTCTTCGCCGCGCTGCTGCTCATGTTGGTGGTTTTCCCGGCTTTTGGTCTCTACCAGTCGGGACGCGGCGGTGGGTTGCTGTTCGAGCTGCGCCGCTTCACCGGCGCGTGGGGCACGGTGATCGGCGCATTGGTGATTCTGGGTTTCAGCACGAAGACCAGTGACCAATTTTCCCGTATTTGGCTCGGTACCTGGGGTGTTTCGACTTGGGTGGCATTGATGGCATTCCACGCCTCCCTGCGCATCGGCCTGCGTTGGGTGCGCGAACGGGGCTTCAACGTACGCAGGATAGCCATCATCGGCGCCGGCAATTTGGGTTCAACTGTTGCCAAGCGGATACAGGACGCACCCTGGACCGGGCTGAAGATCCTCGGTTTCTATGACGACAATCCAGCTTTGCACGGCACCCGGGTCCAAGGCCTGATGGTGAAGGGCCCGCCGTCCCGCTTGTGTAAGCTGCTGCGTCACAATATCGTTGACGAAGTCTGGTTGGCACTGCCGTTGCGGGCCGAACCACGGGTGAAGGAAATCCTGCACGACTTGCGCCACAGTACGGTCACTGTCCGGTTTGTCCCCGATATCTTCGGCTTTCACCTTTTGAATCACTCCATGAGCGATGTCGCCGGTATCCCGGTGCTGGACCTGAACGCCTCGCCGATGGTGGGAGTGAACCGGATCATCAAAGCCTGTGAAGACCGCCTCATTTCCGCGCTTGTGTTGGTGATGGCAAGTCCTGTGTTTGCGCTGCTGGCCATCGGAGTGAAGCTGAGTTCGCCAGGTCCGGTGTTCTACCGCCAGCAACGTGTCAGCTGGAACGGCAGGCCCTTCATGATGCTTAAATTCCGGTCCATGCCGGTGGACGCAGAGCGTGAATCCGGCGCGGTCTGGGCGAAATCCGGTGAGCAGCGCGCTACCGCCTTCGGTGCGTTCCTGCGACGTACGAGCCTTGATGAGTTGGCCCAATTTCTCAATGTGCTGAAAGGGGATATGTCCATCGTGGGGCCGCGTCCGGAAAGGCCCGTATTCGTGGAACGGTTCAAGGACGAGATTCCCAACTACATGAAAAAGCACCTCGTCAAGGCGGGTATCACGGGTTGGGCTCAGGTCAATGGCTGGCGGGGGGATACGGACCTGGGGAGGCGGATCGAGTGCGATATGCAGTACATCGAGAACTGGTCCCTGTGGCTTGACTTCAAGATCATGTTTCTCACCCTATTCAGGGGCTTCGTGCACAAGAACGCGTATTGACTCGGTCGCTGCCCTGAGCGGCGCCCGGGATCGTCGACGGTGCCGCCCTCCTGCCGGTGGACATCCGGCGTTCTTATGACCCACAATCAAACGAGGCGGCCTTGCTCATTGATCGGGCAACGGATACCTACAACAGTGTCAGCGCCAAGCCATCTGCATCAGGGTTGAAATCATGGAAGCAAGTCACCGAATCAGGAAAGCGGTATTTCCCGTGGCCGGGATGGGCACCCGCTTTCTGCCGGCCACCAAGGCCAATCCCAAGGAAATGCTGCCGATCGTGGACAAGCCGCTGATCCAGTACGCGGCCGAGGAGGCCATTGCGGCGGGCATCGATGAACTGATTTTCGTCACCAGCAGCAGCAAGCGGGCCATCGAGGATCACTTCGACAAGAATTACGAGCTGGAGTCGGAGCTGGAGAAACGCGGCAAGACCAAGCTGCTGGACATCGTCCACAACGTGGTGCCCAAGGGCGTGGCCTGCGTCTACGTGCGCCAGCCGGAAGCGCTGGGGCTGGGGCACGCCGTGTTGTGCGCCAAACCGGTGGTGGGGGACGAGCCGTTTGCGGTGATTCTGGCCGATGACCTGATCGACAATGGCGACCATCCCTGCATGACCCAGATGACCAACCTGTTCGCCGAGCATCAGTGCAGCATCCTGGGGGTGGAGGAAGTGCCGCCGGAGGAAACCGACAAGTACGGCGTGGTGGATTTCGAGCCCATCGAGGGCGGTCTCAACCGGGTGCTCGGCATGGTCGAGAAGCCCAAGCCCTCGGAAGCGCCGTCCAACCTGGCGGTGGTGGGTCGCTACATCCTGACGCCCGCGCATCTTCGAGCTGCTGGAAACCACTCCGCGCGGGGCCGGCGGCGAGATCCAGTTGACCGATGCCATTGCGGCGCTGCTGAAGGAGGAGGACGGTGCGTGCATACCGCTTCCAGGGCACCCGCTACGACTGCGGTGACAAGCTCGGTTACCTCATGGCCACCGTGGAATACGCCTTGCAGCACGACGAGCTCAGCCATGACTTCAAGACCTATCTGGCGGCCCGTTTCGGGACCTCGGGCTGACGGACCGGTCGAGTCCACTTCAGGGCCGCCCGTCGGTTGACCGCGTCCGACCCGATCCAGTATCATCCCCCGCTTGTTGTAGCACCGATTCCCCGGTAGCTCAGTCGGTAGAGCGGGTGACTGTTAATCACTAGGTCGGCGGTTCGAGCCCGTCCCGGGGAGCCATTTTTTTCCTTTCTTCAGTAGCGCGCAGCCAGGGCCCAGTGCCCTCACTCGGGGCTGCGTTTCCACTTCCTGGTCAATTTGTCGGACATCCAATCGGCGTCCCGTTGCATTGGCGCGGCGTGACGCGGGGCCGTCCGGTGCCCGACAGACAAATCACCCGGGGCGGCGCTTTGCCGCGCCGGTCGCAGAATGTGAATGAGGCATTGGTGCCGTGGGTGTTGCCCAGGGCCTGGTAGCGTATGCGGCGTCGATGGCGGCTGGAGCGCATCGATATGTCGTCGGGCAGTCCCTGGGCCGTCCGCAGCAGGGGTTCGCCTCGCGAGCGTTCGCGATCGCCGTCGGAATCGGCGAACACGATCCAGCCCTGTCCCCATTGTTCGGAGGCCGCGCAGCTGTGCAGGTCAACGCTCGGACACAGCACGACGCGCCGCCCTCGGCGTACGGCTTCACTGCGGGCGTATTGCAGGCTGGCGGAGAATCGATTGACCGCAGCGCTGAGACGGTTGCGCTGGATGAAGTGTTGCAGGGAGGGGACGGCCTGGGTCAACAGGATCGCGCAAATGCCGAGGGCCACCAGTGCCTCACCCAAGGTAAAACCGCGCTGGCGGGCTCTCCCGCCAGCGGGCCTTGGAAAACAATGGACGTCCATGTCCGCGTTTCCCTCCCTGAGCCGTGGGTCGGAAGCCCCCCGGCGCCGACCCCCGAACTCGATTGGCCGCCGGTCAGCGCCGGGGCCGTTGTTCAACGAGCTTGGGGTCAATCCTAGCGGGGGCGGCGGGATAGTGCTGTAGGGGTTGCCCGGTGCCGGTCGTAGGGAATGTCAGGAGTTTCTTGTCAGAAAATCGCTGAGGCGTTCCATGGCCTTGGACAGGTTTTCCATGGACGTGGCGAAAGACAGGCGCACATAGCCGCGGGCGCCGAATGCCGAGCCCGGTACCAGGGCCACGCCGGCCTCGCCCAGCAGCCGTTCGGTCAGCTCCACGTCATTGGAGACGCCTTCCAGGCGGGCGATCGCCTCTTCGACGTTGGGGAAGCAGTAGAAGGTGCCGTCCCCGGGCAGGCAGCGGACCCCCGGCATGGCGTTCAGGGACTGCACGACGAAGTCGTGGCGCGCCTTGAAGGCCTCCACCATGGCGCCGATGCAGCTCTGGTCGCCCTCCAGCGCGGCCTGGGCGGCAGCCTGGGAGATGGAGGCGGGATTCGACGTGCTCTGGGACTGGATCTTCTTCATGGCCTGAATGGCCGGGGCCGGGCCGGCCGCGTAGCCGATGCGCCAGCCGGTCATGGCATAGGCCTTGGACACGCCGTTGAGCACGAAGGTGCGCTCGTACAGATCCGGGCAGGCATTGACGATGTTGCAGAACGGCTCGTCGCCCCACAGGATGTGTTCGTACATGTCGTCGGTGGCCACCAGGATCTTGGGGTGCTCGCGCAGCACTTCGCCCAGGGCCTGCAGTTCGGCCCGCGTATAGGCCACTCCGGTGGGATTGGACGGGCTGTTGATGACGAACAGCCGGGTCTTGTCGGTGATGGCTGCCGCCAGCTGATGGGGCGTCACCTTGAAATGCTGGTCGATGTCGGCGTAGATCTCCACCGGCTCGGCGTCCGCCAGGCGCACCATATCGGGATAGGAAACCCAGTAGGGCGCCGGTATGATGACTTCATCGCCCGGGTCGAGCAGCGCCTGGGCCAGGTTGTAGAAGCTCTGCTTGCCGCCGCAGGACACCAGCACCTGATTGGCTTCGTAGCTCAGACCGTTCTCGCGCTGGAACTTGTCGATGATCGCCTGCTTCAGACCGGGGGTGCCGTCCACCGCGGTGTACTTGGTCTGCCCGGCCTCGATGGCTCGGATCGCCGCCGCCTTGATATGCTGGGGGGTATCGAAATCCGGTTCGCCGGCGCCCAGGCCGATGATGTCATGGCCGGCGGCGCGCAACTCCGCCGCCCGTGTGGTGACGGCCAGCGTGGGCGAGGGTTTGATGCGTCGGACGCGATGGGACAGCGGTACGGTGTCCAAGAGCTGCTCCTGGCGGTGTTGGGTTGTGGCGAGCGTGTAATGATACTTTAACTGTAGTTGTCGCTAAATCCCCATGAGCAAAGAATTACGCATCGAGACACCCATGACGCCGGCCGGCGACCAGCCGGCGGCCATCGCGCGGCTGGTGGAGGGACTGGAGGCCGGGCTGGCCCATCAGGTGCTGCTGGGGGTGACCGGCTCGGGCAAGACGTTCACCGTCGCCAATGTGATTCAGGCGCTGCAGCGACCCACGCTGGTGCTGGCACCCAACAAGACGCTGGCGGCGCAGCTCTACGGCGAGTTCCGGGAGTTCTTCCCGCACAATGCCGTGGAGTATTTCGTCTCCTACTACGACTACTACCAGCCGGAAGCCTACGTGCCTTCCTCGGACACCTACATCGAGAAGGACGCCTCCATCAACGAGCATATCGAGCAGATGCGGCTGTCGGCCACCAAGGCGCTGCTGGAGCGGCGCGATGCCATCATCGTGGCCACCGTCTCCTCGATCTACGGTCTGGGCGACCCGCGCTCCTACCTCAGCATGGTGCTGCACCTGGTGCGCGGCGAGCGGGTGGACCAGCGCTAGATCCTGCGCCGGCTGGCCGAATTGCAGTACACCCGCAACGACATGGAGCTGCGCCGGGGCACCTACCGGGTGCGCGGCGAGGTGATCGACGTGTATCCGGCCGACTCGGAGCGCGACGCGATGCGGGTCGAGCTGTTCGACGACGAAATCGAATCGCTGGCCTATTTCGATCCGCTGACCGGCGAAGTGCTGCGGCGCGTCCCGCGGGTGACCGTCTACCCGAAGAGCCACTATGTCACGCCCCGCCAGACCATCGTGGAGGCCATCGAGCAGATCCGCGAGGAGCTGCGCGAGCGCCTGGAGCAGCTCTACGAGGCCAACAAGCTGGTGGAGGCCCAGCGCCTGGAGCAGCGCACCCGCTTCGATCTGGAGATGATGCAGGAGCTCGGGCTACTGCAACGGCATCGAGAACTACTCCCGCTATCTGTCGGGCCGCCAGGCGGGCGAACCGCCGCCGACCCTGTTCGACTACCTGCCGGAAGACTCCCTGCTGGTGGTGGACGAGTCCCATGTGACCATTCCCCAACTGGGCGCCATGTACAAGGGCGACCGGTCCCGCAAGGAGACCCTGGTGGAGTACGGATTCCGCCTGCCGTCGGCTCTGGACAACCGGCCTCTGCGCTTCGACGAGTTCGAGAGCCTGGCGCCCCAGTGCATCTATGTGTCGGCGACCCCAGGGCCCTACGAGATGGCAAAAGCCGGCGGGGACGTGGTGGAGCAGGTGGTGCGGCCCACCGGGCTGGTGGACCCGGAAGTGGAGGTGCGTCCGGCCAGCACCCAGGTGGACGACCTGCTCTCGGAGATCCGCCTGCGGGTGGGCGCCGGCGAGCGGGTGCTGGTTACCACCCTGACCAAGCGCATGGCCGAGGATCTGACCGAGTACCTGGCCGAGCATGACGTGCGGGTGCGCTACCTGCACTCGGACATCGATACGGTGGAGCGGGTGGAGATCATCCGGGACCTGCGCCTCGGCAAGTTCGACGTGCTGGTGGGCATCAACCTGCTGCGCGAGGGCCTGGACATGCCCGAGGTGTCCCTGGTGGCGATCCTGGATGCGGACAAGGAGGGCTTCCTGCGCTCGGACCGTTCCCTGATCCAGACCATCGGGCGCGCCGCCCGCAACCTGCACGGCAAGGCGATCCTGTACGCCGACACCATCACCGGCTCCATGGGCCGGGCGATGGAGGAGACCGACCGCCGCCGGGAGAAGCAGATCGCCCACAACGCCGCCCACGGCATCACCCCGAAGACCATCCAGAAGGCGGTGGCGGACATCATGGAAGGCGCCGTCCCGGGCGCGCCCATGCCGGTGCGCAAGTTCGCCAAGGTGGCCGAGGAGGAGCTGGAATACGCCAGGCTGGGTCCGGACCAGCTGGTGCAGCGCATCCGCAAGCTCGAGCAGCAGATGCACGAGCACGCCCGCAACCTGGAGTTCGAGGAGGCCGCCCGCCTGCGCGACCAGATCCAGCACATGCGCGAGGCCGGCCTGGGCCTGGCGGAGAACCTGGCGATCTAGCTGCGCTTGATGGCTTCGGCCGGGAGAATTCTGAAGAGCCACGGAAACCACGGAATCCACGGAAAATTCTAAAGAAGGATCGAAGGCGCCACGGAAAGCACGGAAAAGACGGACGGAAGTAGGTTGGGCTGAGCCACGCGAAGCCCAACAGAACCCCGTCGGAAATGGGACCGGCGGTCAATGTAGGGCGCAATAAACAACGCGCATTGCGCCGAACCGAGATGACGACGGACCGCTAACGGTCCGGTTGCCCCGAAGCCCTGCGGTGTCCGGTGGAGCTGTTGGGGTGGGCTCGAACCACGGTTGTCCGGTGCAATGCCCTTCGGTTATTGCACCCTACATAGGGTGTGGCGCCTTTTGAGTCTCTCTTCCGTGGATTCGGTGGGTTCCGTGGCTCCAAGGGTTTTGTGCTTATCCGGTGCAATGCCCGTTCGGTTATTGCGCCTACGTGGCGAGTCCGCCACGGCGTCCCCCAACATTTCATTCCTTCCGTGTTTTCCGTGCTTTCCGTGGCGCTTTTTTCTTTTTGCCTGAGGGGCTGACGCCAGTCGCGGCCGCAAAGCGCTTGCCAGGGAGGCGCCCCATCCGGTATCTTAGGCCGTCTTTGCAGGCGCGTAGCTCAGTTGGTTAGAGCACCACCTTGACATGGTGGGGGTCGTTGGTTCGAGTCCAATCGCGCCTACCAATTCCTCGCAAATATGCTCCGCCCGGTGGCGGCCCCTCGTAGCGGCCGCCACTGTTGTTTCGGACGGCCACTCGTGGCGGTCGTCGTGAGCGAAGACCATGCGGCCCCTCGTAGCGGTCGCCACTGACGGACAAAGGGTGAGACAGTCATGCCCAAAGTGACCCTGCCGGACGGCAGTCAGCGCGAATTTCCCCATCCCGTGACCGTGGCCGACGTGGCCGCCGACATCGGCGCCGGTCTGGCCAAGGCGGCGATCGCCGGCAAGGTGGACGGCCGCCTGGTCGACACCTCCCATGTGCTCGACCATGACGTCGAACTGGCCATCGTCACCGAGAAGGACCCGGCGGCGCTGGAGGTCATCCGTCATTCCACCGCCCACCTGCTGGCGCAGGCGGTCAAGGAGCTGTTTCCGGATGCCCAGGTCACCATCGGGCCGGTGATCGAGGACGGCTTCTACTACGACTTCGCCTACCAGCGCCCGTTCACCCCCGAGGACCTGCAGCGCATCGAGCAGCGCATGGAGGAGCTCGCCAAGCGAGATTTCCCGGTCCAGCGCTCGGTCATGCCGCGCGACGAGGCGGTGGAGTTCTTCCGGGCGCAGGGCGAGGAGTACAAGGCCGAGATCATCGAGGACATCCCCAAGGGCGAGGACATCTCCCTGTACCGCCAGGGGGACTTCATCGATCTGTGCCGCGGGCCGCATGTGCCCAGCACCGGCAAGCTCAAGGCCTTCAAGCTCATGAAGCTGGCCGGCGCCTACTGGCGGGGCGATTCCAGCAACGAGATGCTGCAGCGCATCTACGGCACCGCCTGGCTGGACAAGAAGGCGCTCAAGGCCTACCTGCACCGTCTGGAGGAGGCCGAGAAGCGCGACCACCGCAAGATCGCCCGGCAGCTGGACCTGTTCCACGTCCAGGAAGAGGCGCCGGGCATGGTGTTCTGGCACGACAACGGCTGGGCTCTCTACCAGCAGATCGAGCAGTACATCCGCCAGACCCTGCGCCGGCACGGCTACCAGGAGGTGCGTACCCCGGACCTGGCCGACCGGGTGCTGTGGGAAAAATCGGGGCACTGGGAGAAGTTCCGCGACGACATGTTCGTCACCGAGTCCGAGAAGCGGATCTACGCGATCAAGCCGATGAACTGCCCGTGCCATGTGCAGATCTTCAACCAGGGGCTGAAGAGCTACCGGGACCTGCCCCTGCGCATGGCGGAGTTCGGCTCCTGTCACCGCAACGAGGCGTCCGGCACGCTGCACGGGCTGATGCGGGTGCGCGGCTTCACCCAGGACGATGCCCATATCTTCTGCACCGAGGATCAGATCCAGCAGGAGGTGTCGGCGTTCATCGATCTGCTGTTCAAGGTCTATGCCGATTTCGGCTTCGAGGACGTGATCATCAAGCTCTCGACCCGCCCGGAGCAGCGGGTCGGGTCCGACGAAGTCTGGGACAAGGCCGAGCACGCCCTGGAGAAGGCCTTGAACGCCAAGGGCTTGCCCTGGGAGCTCCAGCCGGGCGAAGGGGCCTTCTACGGGCCCAAGATCGAGTTTTCGCTGCGCGACTGCCTGGAGCGGGTGTGGCAATGCGGCACCATCCAGGTGGATTTCTCCATGCCGGGGCGCCTGGGCGCCGAATATGTGGCCGAGGACGGCAGCCGCCAGACCCCGGTGATGCTGCACCGGGCGATCCTGGGTTCCATGGAGCGGTTCATCGGGGTGCTGATCGAGCACTACGCCGGCGCGTTCCCCCTCTGGCTGGCGCCGGTGCAGGTGGCTATCCTCAATATTACCGACCGCCAGGCTGACTACGCCGAGGGGGTAAAAGAAAGCTTGGAAAATCAGGGTATCCGGGCTATCGCGGACTTGAGAAATGAGAAGATCGGCTTTAAAATCCGCGAACACACCATTCAACGCGTCCCGTACCTGGTAATCGTCGGGGACCGGGAGGCGGAAATGGGCACTGTGGCCGTGCGCACGCGTAGTGGCAAGGATATGGGCGTTATGCCGACCGACGAGTTGGCCCAGCGTCTTGCCGCCGAGATCGTGAGCCACGGCCGAACTGTTTTGGAGGGCTAGAGCATCGCTGCGGCAAAAGAGCAAAAGAAGCGGATCAATCAGGAAATCACCGTAACTCAGGTGCGCTTGATTGATGCGGACGGTGAGCAGGCAGGCGTCGTCCCGATCGAGGACGCGCAGCGCGCGGCCGATGAAGCAGAACTGGATCTGGTCGAGATCTCGCCCACCGCGGATCCGCCTGTGTGCCGGATCATGGACTACGGCAAATTCCGGTTCGAGGAAGCCAAGAAGGCTGCCGAAGCGCGCAAGAAGCAGAAGCAGATTCAGATTAAGGAGGTGAAGTTCCGGCCAGGGACGGACGAAGGGGATTATCAGGTAAAACTCCGCAACCTGATACGTTTCCTGACAGAAGGGGACAAGACCAAGGTAACCCTGCGGTTCCGCGGTCGCGAAATGGCGCACCAGGATCTGGGCCGCAAGCTTCTCCAGCGGGTGGAAGGGGACCTCATTGAGTACGGGGTCGTCGAGCAGTTCCCGAAGATGGAAGGCCGGCAGATGATCATGGTGCTGTCCCCGAAAAAGAAGTAGCGGCCGGCCTGTCGCCGGCGGCTGCATTTCAGAAACCGAATACGGAGTCTTTGACATGCCGAAGTTGAAAACCAACCGCGGTGCGGCCAAGCGTTTCACGCGCTCCGCGAAGGGCGGTTACAAGCGAGGTCAGTCGCACCACCGCCATATCCTGACCAAGAAGAGCAGCAAGCGTAAGCGCCAGCTGTGTCAAAACGACATGGTGCATGAGGCCGATGTGGCCGGTGTGCGCCGCATGCTGCCGTACAGCTGAGGGAGGTAGCCGACCATGTCACGAGTAAAACGTGGCGTTACCGCCCGCGCCCGCCACAAGAAGGTGCTGGACAAGGCCAAGGGTTACTACGGGGCGCGCAGCCGCGTCTACCGGGTAGCCAAGCAGGCCGTCATCAAGGCCGGCCAGTATGCCTATCGCGACCGCCGTCAGCGCAAGCGCCAGTTCCGCGCGTTGTGGATCGCCCGCATCAACGCCGGCGCGCGCGAGAACGGCCTGTCCTACAGCCGCATGATCAACGGCCTGAAGAAGGCTGCGGTGGAGATCGACCGCAAGGTGCTCGCCGATCTGGCGGTGTTCGACAAGGTGGCGTTCGCCAGACTTGCCGAGCAGGCCAAGACCAGCCTGGCAGGCTGATCCGACCGGCCGGCGCGCTCGGATTCGAGTGCGCCGGCGATGGACGGGAAAGGGGAAGGTTGGCACAGCCTTCCCCTTTTTCGTTGTGGGTGACGGCCCCGCTGACGGTGGCCGCGAACGCTGTAACTGACAGACTGGACGACCCATCGTGCAGGACGAACTCCAACAGCTGGTGAGCGAAGCCCAGTCCGCGGCTGAGGCGGCGGGTGATCTGCAGGCACTCGACCAGATTCGGGTCCGCTATCTGGGCAAGAAGGGCGTGCTCACCGAGCAGCTGAAAGCGCTTGGCCGGCTGCCCGCCGAAGAGCGCCCGGCGGCCGGCCAGGCCATCAACCGCGCCAAGCAGGCGGTACAGGAAAGACTGGAGGTCCGGCGTGAGGCACTGCAGGCGGCGGAAACCGAAGGGCGGCTGACCCGTGAGGCGGTGGACGTGACCCTGCCCGGACGGGGGCAGCACGGTGGTGGTTTGCACCCCATTACCCGCACCTCCCTGCGCATCGAGCAGCTGTTTGCGCAACTGGGTTTCGAAGTGGTCGAGGGGCCGGAAGTGGAGGACGATTTCCACAACTTCGAGGCGCTCAATATTCCGGCTCACCATCCGGCGCGGGCCATGCACGACACCTTCTATTTCGATGCCCACACCGTCCTGCGTACCCACACCTCGCCGGTGCAGATCCGGGTGATGGAACACCGCGAACCGCCGCTGCGGGTGATTGCGCCCGGCCGGGTTTACCGGTGCGATTCCGATCTGACCCACACCCCCATGTTCCATCAGGTGGAGGGGCTGCTGGTGGACGAGCAGGTCAGCTTTGCGGACCTCAAAGGGCGTGCTGGACGATTTCGTGCAGCAGTTCTTCGAGCGCGATCTGGCCGTGCGTTTTCGCCCGTCCTATTTTCCGTTCACGGAGCCGTCGGCCGAATTGGACATCGAGTGCGTCCATTGCGGCGGCAAGGGCTGCCGGGTGTGCAAGAACAGCGGCTGGCTGGAAGTGCTCGGCTGCGGGATGGTGCATCCGAAAGTGTTCGATCATGTGGGCGTGGACAACGAACGCTATACGGGCTTCGCGTTCGGCATGGGCGTGGAACGCCTGGCCATGCTGCGCTACGGGGTGAACGATCTGCGCCTGTTCTTCGAGAACGATCTGCGTTTTCTGCGTCAGTTTCGATAACAGGATCGGCCGCAGAGGGCACAGAGACCACCGGGGATGTATTTCGCGAAGGGTTCGCGAATGCATGACGGACCGCCATCGTTGCCAACCTCCGCCGCGATACCCGGCAGGAATTGCACTCTGAGCGTTCTGTGGCCTCTGTGGCCAATAAGCCTTACGGCTATGCAAATGGGATTGGGGAAACAACAGCTGCACGACCTTGCGAGATTCGGTCGGATACATGCTCTGAGCGCTGTGTGACCTCTGTGGCTCATCAGGTTTGCGGGTGGACCAATGCGATTCAGTGAAAAATGGCTGCGTGAGTGGGTGAATCCGCCGGTGTCCACGGCCGAGCTGGCGGCCCAGCTGACCATGGCCGGTCTGGAAGTGGACAGCGTCGAGCCTGCGGCCCCGCCTTTCGAGTCGGTGGTGGTGGGTGAGGTGATGACCGTCGCACCCCATCCGGACGCCGACAAGCTGCGTGTATGCCACGTGCAGGCGGGCGCCGGCGAGCCGCTGCAGATCATCTGCGGCGCGCCCAACGTGTATGCCGGCATGAAGGCCCCGACGGCACTGGTGGGCGCTGTACTGCCCGGCGGGCTGAAGATCAAGAAGGCCAAGCTGCGCGGCGTGGAGTCCTACGGCATGCTGTGCTCGGCCCGCGAGTTGGGCCTGTCCGAGGATCACCAGGGACTGCTCGATCTGCCGGCGGATGCGCCGGTGGGAGCGGACATCCGCCAATACCTGGAGCTGGACGACAGCCTGATCGAGGTGGATCTCACCCCGAACCGGGGCGATTGCCTGGGGATCGCCGGCATTGCCCGGGAAGTGGGCGCATTGAACGGCTGTGCGGTGGACGGGCCCGACATCTTTCCGGTCGAGGAACAGATCAACGATCAGCTGTCGGTTCAGGTCGAGGCGCCGGAAGGCTGCCCCCGCTACCTGGGGCGGGTGATTCGCGGCGTGCGCGGCGATGCCGTGACGCCGCTTTGGATGCAGGAGCGCCTGCGCCGCAGCGGCCTGCGCAGCCTCGGCCCGTTGGTGGACGTCACCAACTACGTGCTGTTGGAGCTGGGCCAGCCCATGCATGCCTTCGACCTGAGCTGCCTCGACGGGGGCATTCGGGTCCGCTACGCCGAATCCGGGGAGACGCTGACCCTGCTGGACGGGCGCAAGGTGGAGCTCGACACCGACACCCTGATCATCGCCGACCACGTCAAGCCGTTGGCCATCGCGGGGGTGATGGGCGGCGAACACTCGGGTGTTTCGGAAAGCACCGACGCCGTGTTTCTGGAGTGCGCCTTTTTCGCTCCTGAGGTGGTGGCCGGCCGGGCCCGCCGCTACGGTTTGCAGACCGACTCGTCCTACCGGTTCGAGCGCGGTGTCGACCCCCAGCTGCAGAAGCGCGCCATGGAACGGGCGACCGAGCTGCTGCTGGCCATCGTGGGGGGCGAGGCGGGGCCGGTTGTCGAAAATGTGTCTCGGGCGCACCTTCCGGCCCGCGCGCCCATCCGGCTGCGGGCCGATCGCATCCGGCGCCTGCTGGGCATGAGCCCGTCGCCGGCGGCGGTCTCCGATATTCTGAGCCGCCTGGGCGCCCAGGGTGAGGAGACCGACCAGGGATGGCAGGTGGTGCCCCCATCGTTCCGATTCGATCTGGCCATCGAGGCCGACCTGATCGAGGATATAGGTCGGATCTACGGTTACAACCGTTTGCCGAGTACCCGCCCCCGGGGCGCTCTGACCATGGCTCCCGCCCCCGAGGCGACTGTGGCACGGGAGCGTCTTCTGGCCGTGCTGGTGGACCGCGGCTATCAGGAAGCGATCACCTACAGCTTCGTGGATGCCGGGCTCCGGGAGTTGCTGGATCCGGCGCACGGTGCGCTGGCGCTGGCCAATCCGCTGTCGTCGGAGCTATCGGTCATGCGCACGAGCTTGTGGCCGGGCTTGGTCAGTGCTCTTCAGTACAACCATCATCGTCAGCAGCAGCGCGTGCGATTATTCGAGTACGGTCTTAGGTTTATAAAGCAAGATAATGATTTAAAACAGGAACAAATGGTTTCTGGTATCGCGTCAGGCGACCGCTACCCCGAGCAGTGGGGCCTGGATGCGACGCCTGTGGATTTCTTCGACGTAAAAGCGGACGTGGAGGCGTTGCTGGCTGCGGGCGGACGCGCCGGCGAATTCCAGTTCGTGGCCGCCCGGCATCCGGCACTGCACCCGGGGCAGTCGGCCGAGATCCACCGGGACGGCACGCCGGTGGGCTGGTTGGGCTGTATTCATCCGCACTTGGCGGCTACACTGGATATACCCGAAAATACTTATGTGTTTGAACTGGACGGCGGGGCAGTGATGGCGGGGTCGGTCCCCACGTTCCAGGAAGTCTCCCGATTCCCGGCGATACGCCGTGATCTGGCCATTGTCGTGAACGAGGAGACCGATGCCCATGCGATCTGCGGTGCGGTGCGCACAGCCGCAGGGTCGGCGCTGCAGGAATTGCGCGTATTCGACCTGTACCGCGGCAAAGGTATAGAATCCGGGCGAAAAAGCATCGCTTTGGGCTTGATTCTACAGGATTCCTCGCGCACACTAACTGACAAAGACGTGGATGCCGTCATGAGCACGGTAACCGCGCAATTGCGCGACCACTTTGGAGCAACCCTAAGAGAGTAAACCAATGGCGCTCACCAAGGCCGAGTTAGCGGAACGACTTTTCGAAGAACTGGGACTGAACAAACGCGAAGCCAAGGAATTGGTGGAGCTGTTCTTTGAGGAGATTCGGGCCGCGCTGGAGAAGGGGCAGCAGGTCAAGCTTTCGGGCTTCGGGAATTTCGACCTGCGTGACAAGAATCAACGGCCGGGCCGCAATCCCAAGACCGGTGAGGAAATTCCGATCTCGGCGCGGCGGGTCGTCACGTTTCGCCCCGGGCAAAAGCTGAAGGCCCGAGTGGAAGCGTATGCTGGAACCCAGCAATAACAGCGAACTGCCCGCAATCCCGGGCAAGCGCTACTTCACCATCGGTGAAGTCAGCGAGCTGTGCGGGGTCAAGCCCCACGTGCTGCGTTACTGGGAGCAGGAATTCCCGCAGCTCAAGCCCGTCAAGCGCCGCGGCAACCGCCGCTACTATCAGCGCCAGGACGTCATCATGATCCGCCAGATCCGCAGCCTGCTGTACGAGCAGGGCTTCACCATCGGCGGTGCGCGCCAGCGCCTATCCGGTGAGCAGGCGAAGGAAGACGTGACCCAGAGCCACCAGATCGTCCGCCAGATGCGCCTCGAGCTGGAAGAGTTGCTCCAGTTGCTCAAGCGCTGATTTTCTCTACGAGCGAGTTGGGGTATCATTTGCGCCCCGCACGGTGTGTTGCGCCGGCGGGGCAGTGAGTTTTCATCGGGGCGTAGCGCAGCCTGGTAGCGCACCTGAATGGGGTTCAGGTGGTCGGAGGTTCAAATCCTCTCGCCCCGACCAATAATGTTGGGGGTGCCTTCGGCACCCCAGTTTGTTTAGAAGGGGCGATCGGATTCCCGGCCCTGCGGAAGGCGCGGGGCGTTCGCCAAGCTTCCTTTGCCCACCGGGCAAAGGGTCTTGGCTTACCCTCTCGCCCCGACCAATAATGTTGGGGGTGCCTTCGGCACCCCAGTTTGTTTAGAAGGGGCGATCGGATTCCCGGCCCTGCGGAAGGCGCGGGGCGTTCGCCAAGCTTCCTTTGCCCACCGGGCAAAGGGTCTTGGCTCACCCTCTCGCCCCGACCAATAATGTTGGGGGTGCCTTCGGCACCCCAGTTTGTTTAGAAGGGGCGATCGGATTCCCGGCCCTGCGGAAGGCGCGGGGCGTTCGCCAAGCTTCCTTTGCCCACCGGACGAAGGGTCTTGGCTCACCCTCTCGCCCCGACCAATAATGTTGGGGGTGCCTTCGGCACCCCAGTTTGTTTAGAAGGGGCGATCGGATTGCCGGCCCTGAGGAAGGCGCGGGGCGTTAGCCGGACTTCCTTTGTCCACTGGACGCAGGGCGCCGGTCTATTCGTTGTCCCAAATGCATGCTAAGGGTTGCCGCACGGCAACCCTTTCTTGTTTGGGGGCGGTTTGTTGCGGTCCGACGGGGTCGGTGCTTGTCCGACCACCGCTTCGTCGCCCCGAATTGGCTCTGGAAGGTTGCCTCCATGAAGTCCCACGCCCGATCCACCCGTTTCGCGGTTACCGTGTTCGCGATACTCGTGCTGATCTGGGGCTACAACTGGATCGTCATGAAGGTGGGATTGCGTTACGCGGGGCCGTTCGATTTCGCGGCCCTGCGGTTGGTCTGCGGGACCGCAACCCTGTTTGTAGCGTTGGCGGTGACGGGGCGGTCGGTGAAACCGCCGCCGCTGGGTGCGGTACTGGGGCTGGGCCTGTTGCAGACAACGGCGTACGTGACGGTCATCACCTGGGCGCTGGTGGCCGGTGGCGCCGGCGGGACCTCGGTACTGGTATTCACCATGCCCTTCTGGGCGCTCATACTGGGGCGGTTTTTTCTGGGCGAACGGCTGCGCGGCGGCCAGTGGGTTGCGGTGTTGCTGGCGTTCGTCGGGCTGGTGCTCATTGTTCACCCCTGGCGCCAGTACGGATCCCTGGAGAGCAAGCTGCTCGCTTCGGCTGGCGGGTTCCTGTGGGCGGCCAGTGTGATTGTCGCCAAGCTCGTCAGGCAGCGTTACGACGTGGATCTGTTGTCGTTGACCGCCTGGCAGCTGTTGCTGGGAACCGTGCCGGTGTGCCTGATTGCCTACCTGGTACCGGAACGGGCGCTGGACTGGTCCTGGATTCTTGTTACGTCTCTACTGTATGCCGGTATACTTGGCACCTCGGCCGGCTGGTTGATCTGGATGTTCGTAGTCAGTCGGTTGCCGGCGGGAACCGCCGGCTTGAGCGCCCTGGCGATTCCCGCAACGGCGGTGCTGATCTCCTGGGTGCAACTGGGCGAGCGGCCGACGGGCCCCGAGATCGGCGGCATGCTGTGCATCGCGTTTGCCTTGGGCGTCCTGGCGTTGCTCGGTGTGTGGGCGCGCACCGGGGCGCGGCGCAACGGGCGTGGGTATCCCGCAGCGGGTGAGGATTCGGGTACCTGAACGGCCCATCCCAGTGTCTATGGCGGGATGATTGATAGGTAGTTTTGTTCGGTAGAACAGCGGTGTTTGTCATAGTCTTCAGGGAATGTCGAGCAGTTGAGGGCGTCTCTCATAAAGCACCCGAACAGCGTGGCCGGAGCCGTTGCGCCTCGGCGCCGGTGGGCATCGATTGTGCCATTGGGCGCCGACGGTAGCCGGAGTGAAATCGGGAGCCGGCGGGGACGGGCGGGCGCGGTCCGAGGACAAGGCAGCGATTCAGGCGCCGGTGTCAGGAATAGGGCCGGTTGGCCCGCGGGTTGGCAGGCGCCGACCGGGCCGGGCACCTCGATGCGGGAGGGAAATCCTTCAGAACTGAACAAATTGGACGCTACCCTTTGACTAGCGATGCGTCGGTCGAGGGGCATTTTGGGGCCGCATTCGGCGGTGGAGTACGGAACAGGCGCGTCGGACATTCCGTGCAGTTCCCGCGACGGCGGATACCGGCTTGGGGACAGGGAATGGGGCCGCGCGCGGTCCCGACTGCATAAGTCATCAGGATTGGAGGTATGGCTGGAGCGAAGTCCGCCATTGATAACAGCGCGGCCGGTTCCCTGGGATATCATTCCGGTGAACGCCGTTTTCTGCGCCTGTGGCGCACCGTCCTCGGGGTGTTCCTGGGGGGCGGTCTCATCGTCCTGTTGGGGTTCGCCATCTGGAGTTGGCAGGACACCTTCGAGAAGCAACAGGCCGAGATCGGTGGTGAAGCCAAGCTGGTTGCGGATGGCGTCGAGGCCTATCTGACCGGTCTCGGGGACGACCTGCCCTACCTGGGAGAGTGGCTGGCCAGCCAGCCGCGGACAGTGCCTGCGATGTACCGGGCGCTGAAGGCGTACCAGGCACACCATCCGCTGGTGGCCAGCATGGTGCTGTTTGCGCCCGACGGCAGGATGATCGTCAATACAGCGCGCCCGGCCGGTGCGGTTCTGCCGGATCCGCGCAAACATCCAGCGTTCGGGAACAGCATCCGGGCGACGCTTAAAATATCCGGCATCTGGATCGGCCGCACCCAGCAGGGACTGGTACTCAAATTCTGGCGCATACCGGTGCGCTATGTTGTACGCGATGCCGCGGGGCGGCCGCTGTACATTCTGCAGGCCAGCATCCCCCTCACGACCCTCACCCGGGAATGGCCGGAACTGCGCAAGCTCCATGGCGCCGCTGTGGGCGTGGTCCGCACAGATGGCTATCACGTCGCCCGGTTGCCGGCTCCCGACCCCCACACGCTGTACAACAAGCCCATGGCCGGACCGCTGATGCAGCAGCTGCGCGCGCATCCGCAGGAGAAGGTGGGCAGTTACACGGGCCGGGTGCAGAGCGATTTCACGAGCCGCTTCGGTCGCTTCGTGCGGCTGCGGCGTTTCCCCCTGGTGGCGTATATCAGCGTCCCCTCGCGCGGGGTCTGGCTCGGCTGGGCGGAAAGCACGGCACCGTTCCTGGGGCTGGGTATTTTCGGGCTGGTGGGGTACGTGGGTCTTTCCACCCTGTTTCTGCGCCGCGAACGGCGCCACCTGAGGGAACTGGCGGAACGGGCCCGGCGCGAGCCCGTCACCGGATTGCCCAACCGCCTGGCGGTGCAGGAATGGCTGGACGAGGCGTTGGCGGACAAGGCTCCGCTCAGTATCCTGCAATTCAATATCGACGACTTCAACGATATCAACGACGCCCTTGGCGGACCCGCCGGAGACCGGGTGCTCGATCTGGCTGCCCAGCGGCTGCGGGTTGGCGTCCAGGACCCGAACGCCATCGTCGCCCACCTGGGCGCTGATGAGTTTCTGGTGGGGTTGCCCGCCACCGATGCGAGTCAGGCCCAGGACGTGGCGCGCCGGCTGCAGCGTACTTTGACTGCGCCGATCGCTGTCGAGGACCGTACCGTGCGGGTGCAGGCGAGTGTCGGCGTTGGGCTGTATCCGGAAGACGGGCGCACGGCGACGGACCTGATGCGAGCTGCTGCCACTGCGGTTCATGTGGCAAAACGCTCCGGACGGAGCCAGGTTGCCTTCTACGACCCCGGCGCGAGCCGCCAGAGCGAAGCCCGTGTCGCCTTTCACCATGCCATAGAGCGTGCGCTGACGCGGGGGGAATTCCTGCTCTACTACCAGCCCGTGGTGGCGATGGACACCTGCGAGATCATCGGCGCCGAGGGGTTGATCCGATGGCAGGATCCGGAACGCGGATTGCTTGCTCCGGTGCGCTTTATCCCTCTTGCGGAAGCCACCGGATGGATCGGCGCAATCGGCGAATGGGTGCTGCACAGGGGCTGCGAGGACCTGCGACTCTGGCACAAACAGGGCCTGGACCTGCGGGTGTCGGTCAACGTCAGCGCCAGCCAGTTCAACGACAGCGATTTCGTGGGAAAGCTCCATCGCCAGCTCGAAGCTCAAGGCATCCAGAAGGATCAACTGACCCTGGAAGTCACCGAGACCACGGTCATGCACGATGTGCAGCACAGCGCCGAGATCATGAAGGCGCTGACCGATATCGGTGTCAGCCTTGCAATCGACGATTTCGGCACCGGCTATTCGTCCCTTGCCTACATGCGCAGGCTGCCGGTACGGGCCATCAAGGTCGACCGCAGTTTCGTCAGCGAGATCGAGACGAATCCGGAGGGCCTGGCCATCGTGCGCGCCGTTGTCGCGCTGGCTCGGGTTTTCGGTTGCATAACGGTTGCCGAAGGCATCGAGACCGAGTCCCAGTACCGCCTGCTGCGCAGCGTCGGAGTGACGTTGGGGCAAGGCTACTGGTTCGGCAGACCCATGCCCGAGCATGAGTTCCGAGCCCTGGCTGCCCGTGGCGGCGCGCTGCGGGCGGCGGCTCAGAACTAGCCTCGTGTTGCCGGTGTGGCGCGATAGCGGGCCACAGTTCCCTCTCGTTCATGGGTCCATCCCCGGGCCATAACCTCGCGTCGGCGGCAGCAGTGGGCCGTGGCCATCGCCTTGTCTTGCCAGGACAGGCGGCACGTGCCTTGACGGCAAGAATCCGGCAGGCGGCCTGCGGGCGTGCTTCAATTACACGGACGGAGTCAGCGCGTCCACAACTCCCCAACCCAGTCTTGCGTGATCCCAAAAGGGTTGCGGGAGACGATCCCCCGGAACGCTCTCTGGTGGGCCTTTGGGGGCGGTGCTTTGTGCCGATCGCTGATGGGCCGCCGGGCCCGGGAACAGCCGAGAGAGTCCCGGGAGGGCACCTTGGGCGGCACATGGGGTCACATTTTGTGGGGAGTGGGCCGCCCTGGAACCGGCGCCGGCCTGTTGACGCAATCAAGCATGAGGGAGTCACACCATGATGGATACCGTTCGAGAGCCCGCCACCGCGGAAGGCCCGCTTACCCCGGACGAACTGCGCAAGCTCAATGCCTACTGGCGGGCTGCCAACTACCTGTCCATCGGCCAGATCTACCTGATGGACAACCCGCTGTTGCGCGAGCCGCTGCAGCCCGAACATGTCAAACCGCGACTGCTGGGACATTGGGGCACCACACCCGGCCTGAATTTCATCTACGCGCACTTCAACCGTGTCATCAAGGCGCGCGATCTGGACGTCATCTATATCGCCGGCCCCGGCCATGGCGGCCCCGGTCTGGTCGCCAACACCTATCTGGAGAGCACCTACAGCGAGGTGTATCCGAACATTCCGCAAAACGCCGAAGGATTGCAGAAGCTGTTCCGGCAGTTCTCGTTTCCCGGCGGGATACCCAGCCATGCGGCGCCCGAAACCCCGGGTTCGATCCACGAAGGCGGGGAGCTTGGCTACTCCGTCGCCCACGCGTTCGGGGCGGCGTTCGACAACCCGGATCTGCTGGTGTGTTGCGTGGTGGGTGACGGCGAGGCGGAAACGGGCCCGCTTGCCACGGCGTGGCACTCAAACAAGTTCCTGAATCCGGTGAGCGACGGTGCCGTGCTGCCGATCCTGCACCTCAACGGCTACAAGATCGCCAATCCGACCGTGCTGGCACGGATCAGCAACGAGGAGCTGGATGACCTTTTCACGGGCTATGGCTACAAGCCCTATGTGGTGGAAGGATCGGACCCGCAGGCCATGCATCAACTCATGGCGGGCACGCTGGATACGGTGCTGGAGGAGATCAAGGAGATCCAGGAACAGGCGCGTCGCACCGGCAAGGCCGAGCGTCCCCGCTGGCCCATGATCATTCTGCGCACCCCCAAGGGCTGGACGGGCCCCAAAGAGGTGGATGGCAAGAAAGTGGAAGGTTTCTGGCGCGCCCACCAGGTGCCGGTGGGCGATGTGCGGTCCAATCCGGAACACCTGAAATTGCTCCAGGAATGGATGCAAAGCTATCGGCCCGAGGAACTTTTCGACGAAAACGGCACGCTCATTCCGGAGCTGCGGGCGCTTGCCCCCGAGGGGCAGCGGCGCATGGGCGCCAATCCCCATGCCAATGGCGGACTGCTGCTCAAGGAACTGCGCATGCCGGACTTTCGGGATTACGCCGTCGATGTGGCCAAGCCGGGTCAGGTGAGGGCGGAGGCGACCCGGGTCATGGGCACCTTGCTGCGGGATGTCATGAGGCTCAATGCCGACCGCCGCAACTTTCGGGTCATGGGGCCGGATGAAACCGCCTCCAATCGGCTGACGGCGCTGTTCGATGTGACCGACCGGGCCTGGATGGCGGAGATACTTTCCTATGACGATCACCTGGCTCCGGACGGGCGGGTGATGGAAATCCTCAGCGAGCATACCTGCCAGGGGTGGCTGGAAGGGTACCTGCTGACCGGCCGGCACGGGCTGTTCTCCTGCTACGAGGCGTTCATCCACATTGTCGATTCCATGTTCAACCAGCATGCCAAGTGGTTGAAGGTGACCAGCAACGAGATCCCCTGGCGCCGCCCCATCGCCTCGCTGAACTATCTGCTCACCTCCCATGTGTGGCGCCAGGACCACAACGGCTTTACCCACCAGGATCCGGGCTTCATCGATCATGTGGTCAACAAGAAGGGCAATGTGATCCGGGTCTATCTGCCACCGGACGCCAACTGCCTGCTATCGGTCGCCGACCACTGTCTGCGTTCACGGGACTACATCAATGTCATCGTCGCCGGCAAGCAGCCGGAGCTGCAGTGGCTGGATATGGACGCGGCCGTCAAGCACTGCACGGCGGGCATCGGGATCTGGGAATGGGCCAGCAACGATCAGGGCGGCGAGCCGGATCTGGTCATGGCCTGTGCGGGGGACGTGCCTACGCTGGAGACGCTGGCGGCGGTGGATCTGCTGCGCCAGTACGTGCCGGAGCTGAAGATCCGGGTGGTCAATGTGGTTGACCTGATGAAGCTGCAACCCCGGGAGGAGCACCCCCACGGATTGTCGGACCGGGAGTTCGACAGCCTGTTCACCACCGACAAGCCGATCATCTTCGCCTATCACGGCTATCCCTGGCTGATTCACCGCCTGACCTATCGGCGGACCAACCACAAGAACCTGCACGTGCGCGGCTACAAGGAGGAGGGTACCACCACGACGCCCTTCGACATGGTGGTGCGCAATGATCTGGACCGTTTCCACCTGGTGCAGGATGTCATCGAGCGGGTGCCCAGGCTCGGTTATATGGCCGCGTACGCACGGCAGACCATCCGTGACAAACTCATCGACCATCGGGAATACATCACCACCTACGGAGAGGACATGCCCGAGGTACGCAACTGGAAATGGCCGTACTGAAAACCCTGACGCATAACCTGGCCGGCAAAATGCAGGCCAGGTTATGCACTTGAGCGCTCTGTCAGCGTGTCTGCGGTGCCGGAGACGCGGGTTTGAAATGATAGAAGTTCCGGTTCAAGTAGGCGGTGACGTCCGCGATGTCTTCAGCCGTCCAGGACAGGCCGGCGTGGATCTGCCACGAGTTGACCCGCTGTTCAAGGGCCTGCAGGGAATGGACATGGCGCATACGCTCGTGTACCCAGCTCTCGTGGCAGGACTGGCAATGGTTTTCGTACAGGGCCCGTCCCCGTTGCAGATCCGGTGCCTGTCCATAGGCCGGCAGGGAAAGCCCGGCGACCAGTACGATTCCCCAACCGATTAGCCGGACCGAGGCGCTCGGATGGCCGTTTGCCCGCCCCCGGGTTCCCCTTGGAGCGCCTACCCGCAGCCCGTCTCTCTGTGTCATGCAATGGCCCCTTTTGCTTGGTGCTGCGCCATTGCCGGCCGCCAGGAGCATGACCGAGTGGCGTGCGTGGGTGGCGGATATGATGACCCGGACAGGTTCCCGGGACGCGATATGGCGCCGTTTAATTCTACTCCGTCACCGCCTCCCCGGTTTCGCGCATCAGTTCTCTGACGGCGGCTGGCGTACGGGGATCGGCGGTTGTGAACATCACGGCGGTTCCCGCTTCAGTGCGCGTCACATAGGCGGGGATGCACAGGCGTTTTCTATGGCCCGGCTCGTCGAGCATGATTTCGATCTCGACTGCCCTGTGTGGGGGCAGCGAGCCTGGTTCCGCATCGATCAATAATCCTTCCGGACCTATGTTGCGGCTCTTGCACGACAGGACCGGGATGCCCTGCAAGTACACGGTGACATCGGCTTCGAACGGTACACGCTGGCTCCACCGGCGTTCCATGCTGTTTCCTCCGTACATTCGGTGCTATGAATCGATGGATATGTACACCACCCCTATCAGTTAAAGGATAGCAGTTTCCGGTTCGCCGGCATTGACTATGATCAACGGTGTCTGAGGCATGGCCGGCTGCCGCTCAGGGGCGCGTTGATCTGTGTCATGGCGCAGATGCCGGACTCGGACTATCAAATACATAGGGATCGCTTCCTGTGAGCAAGTGGTTCAATTCCAGCCTATAGGAGCAACCGGAGATGTCGCCCTCTTTGACCCGGGAAGAATTGAGTGAGTATCGCAGTCAGTTGCGCAGACGCCACGCGGAGTTGCGCCAGGAGATACGCGGAGAGCTGCTGCAGGCCGATCATGAGCGCTACGCGGATATCGCCGATCACGTTCACGATCCGGGGGATGAGTCCGTTGCCGACCTGCTGTCGGACCTGGACCTCGCCGCGATAGATCAGGATGTGAACGAGTTGCGCGACGTGGAGGCCGCCTTGGAAAGCATTGCCACCGGCGGCTATGGTTTTTGCATCGATTGCGGTGCGGACATCGACAAGGAGCGGCTGGCGGCCCAGGCGACGGCGCGGCGCTGCCATGATTGCCAGGCGGCCTATGAACGTACCCATGCCGGCGAAAGGCATTCCAAACTCTAGCGGGTGCGGGTACCGAGGTGCGCCGGAAAACCATCGTAGGTTGGGTTGAGCGCCGCGCAGCCCAGCAGATCCAACGATGGACCGGTTTCCCCCCGTGGCGCCTGGGTCCGCGGGGCGGTGGTAGCGACCCGGTCTATCCTTTTAACAGGCTCCCGGGAGCGCACGCTGAGTGCGGGGTGGTGCAGCCTGTTTCCATGCCGGCAAGGAGGTTGGTGTCATGAGCGAAATGGTCAAGGTGATCGAAGTTCTGGCTGAATCGGACAAGAGCTGGGAGGACGCGGCCGCTCAGGCGGTGAGCCATGCCAGCACCACCGTGCACAACATAAAGTCCATATACATAAAAAACTTCGAGGCAAAAGTCGAGAGCGGCAAGATTACCCGCTACCGCATCAACGCCAATATCTCGTTTCTGCTGGATTGACGGTGTCGTGGGCTCCGACGACCTCTGACGGAGGCGTCATGTCCGCCGGTGAGGACAGCGCCAAAGCAGCCCGGTGGGAGCACTTTCAGCATGGCGCCGACATGGGTGTGCGCGGCGTCGCCGGCACCGAGAGCGGGGCCTTGGAACAGGCCGCGATGGCGTTGGCGGCGGTGCTGACCGATCCCTCCCGGGTCACGGCGCAGCAGGCTGTGGAGGTCGACTGCGAAGCGCCGGACCATGAGCTCCTGCTGGTGGACTGGCTCAACGCGCTGGTCTAGGAAATGGTGATCCGGCATATGCTGTTCGGGCGCTTCGCAGTGCCTCTTCTAAACGGGGGTTGCATGGCACCGCCTGGGGCGAACCGGTGGACGTGGACCGCCACCAGCCGGCGGTGGAGGTGAAAGGGGCCACCTAGCTCCGGCCCCGTGCCCGACACGAGCTAAGCATAGCCCAGGGCCGGGCTTGGTGTGACGGTACCGGGAAGTTGACGGCGGTCATGGCTGGTCGGGGCTGACGGTGCCATCCTGTAGGTGCAGTCAAGGAGCGGGAACGCAGGAGGGACATGTCATGCAACTGCCGCTGCAAATCACTTTTCGCCATATGGAACCGTCCGCCGCCGTGGAAGCTCAGGTGCGCGAGAGAGCCGGCAAACTCGACCAGATCTTCGGCCGCATCATGGCGTGCCGCGTGGTAATCCAGGCCCCGCACCGGCACCACCATCAAGGTACGCTCTATGAGGTGCGGGTGGATGTAACGGTGCCCGGTGGGGAATTGGCAGCCAGCAGAGATGCCGGGCGGAACCATGGACATGAAGATGTGCATGTCGCGGTGCGCGACGCCTTCGATGCCATCGAGCGTCAGCTGGAGGACCATGCGCGGCGTGAGCGTCAGGAGGTCAAGACCCACGAAGCGGTGCCGCACGGGCGCATCAGTGAGCTGGTGCCCACCGAGGGCTACGGCCGTATCCTGACCCCGGAGGGTCGGGAGGTCTACTTTCATCGCCACAGTGTCGTCGATGGGAATTTCGATCATCTCGAGGTGGGGGATGAGGTGCACTTCAGTGAAGAGCTCGGCGAGCAGGGGCCTCAGGCGAGCACGGTGCATGTTGGTGGCAAATCCCACGGGGGAGGCTGAGCGCCGTTCGTACCGAAAATCCGCTCGATGACCAGGCGGGGCGCATGCTGAACGTCCGCGGGGGAGACGGGCGTGACAGTCGCCAGTGAACGCCAATGCCCGCGACGTGCGTCTATCGTCGGCGCTCCGGGCGTGCCTTGTGCCGGCTCGACCTACCCGCCATGGCCGCTGACGGGGGCAGTCTGCGCGTTGGCGCCAGGTGCCAGGTGCCAGGTGCCAGGTCAGGACCGGAAGATCGCGCAACCGGTATCGGCTCGTTCGCCACTGACCAGCGCTGCCCGGGAGATGTCCAGCAGCGGAACTTTCAAAGCCGCAGATCGGATGCAAAGCGGGTGTCCCGCGCATTCTCCCGTTGCGTGCCTTGACCGGACTGCACGTGCCGGAACGCTTCCGCGATCTCCGCCCTCAGGATGTCGGGGTTCCATCCGCGGCTTGACGTGGAGCTACTCTTGAGCCTGAGGGTGGCGGCGTGTTTCCCGCCGGGATCCCCCGTCTGGGGTTTTATGCCGGCGCATCCTTGGGTTAACCTTAGTGCACAACAAGGTTTCGATCTCGGGGTACCGGTGCTCTTGCGGACCGGCCGCTCCGGGGCGCCTTGCGGCGCCGGCCAAGGGTCGGAGGAGCAAGCGAATCGATCACTGGCGGATTTCCAGGAGTGGAAGCCATGAAGCGAGAGAAGCCCGAGTTGGTCAGCGTGCCCGATATTGCCAGTGAGCCTGGAGCGGAGGCGGGTCGCGTTGTTGCCATGGAGAAATGGCTGCTCGCGCGTATGCTGGAGGTGTGTGGAGGACCGCCGATCACCCTGGTTCTCTGGGACGGCCAGGAGCTGACCCCCGCCGGCGCGACGCCTGTGGGCCGGGTGCTGATACGGGACCGGGCTATGCTCTATCGGCTGGTGGTGAACCCGGATCTGGAGTTCGGCGAAGGCTACAGCAGCGGACGGATAGACGTGGACGGCGACCTTCCGGAGGTGCTGGTCGCCATCTACCGGGCGCTTTCCGGCGCGGGTTCGGGGCGCCTGAAGGACCGCGTGCTGGAACGGATCTACCGTCCCCGGCGCAACACACTCCATCAGTCCCGCCACAACATTCACCACCACTACGACATCGGCAACGGGTTCTATCGGTTGTGGCTGGACCGTCAGCTCGTGTACACCTGCGCCTATTTCCCGAGCCCGGGTCGTTCCCTGGAGGATGCGCAGACCGCCAAGCTGGACTATGTCTGCCGCAAGCTGCGCCTGGAGCCCGGCGAGACGGTAGCCGAAGCCGGCTGCGGGTGGGGTGCGCTGGCATTGCACATGGCCCGCCATTATGGGGTCAACGTCCGTGCCTACAACATATCCAAGGAGCAGCTTGCCTTCGCCCGCGAACGCGCCAAGGCTGAAGGCCTGGCCGACCGGGTGGAGTTCGTGGAAGGCGACTACCGCGAGATATCGGGGCAATACGATGCCTTCGTATCCGTCGGCATGCTGGAACATGTGGGCGTTGCCCACTACCAGCAGTTGGGCGAGACCATAAACCGCTGCCTGAAGCGTGACGGCCGCGGCTTGATTCATTCCATCGGGCGCGACCGTCCCGCACTGATGAACGCCTGGATCGAAAAGCGCATTTTCCCCGGCGCCTGTCCGCCGAGTCTGGGCGAGATGACGAACATCTTCGAGCCGTGGCGCTTCTCGGTACTGGACGTGGAAAACCTGCGGCTGCACTACGCGCGGACGTTGGAGCACTGGTATGCCCGCTACCAGGCGGCGGAGGAACAGGTGGGCGAGATGTTCGACGAGGAATTCGTGCGCACCTGGAGGCTGTATCTGGCAGGTTCCCTGGCGGCGTTCATCAACGGCGATCTGCAGCTTTTTCAGGTGGTGTTCGCCCGCTCCGGCAGCGCCCGGGTGCCCTGGACCCGCGATTACCTGTACGAGGAGCAGTGAGCCCATGGACCGTTGCGATGTGCTGATCGTCGGGGGTGGTCCGGCGGGTTCGTCCTGTGCGCGGCGCCTCGTCCGGCACGGGCTGCGCGTGGTGGTGCTGGACAAGGCCCGGTTTCCCCGCGACAAGGTCTGCGCCGGCTGGGTGACGCCCGCGGTGATGGAGGCCCTGGAGGTGGATCCGGGTGACTATGGCCGTACCCGGATCCTGCAGCCGATTACCGGATTTCGCAGCGGCGTCATCGGCGGTGCATCGCTGCGGACCGACTACGGGCGTACGGTGAGCTACGGCATCCGGCGCTGCGAGTTCGACCAATACCTGCTGGAACGGTCCGGCGCCGAGCTGCGCCTTGGGGAGCCGTTCGAGTCCATGGAACGCGGCGCGGGCGGCTGGATCGTCAACGACCGGATCCACGTTCCCCTGGTGGTGGGCGCCGGCGGTCACTTCTGTCCGGTGGCCCGTGTGCTGGGAGCCAAGTTGGGCGGCAGCGAGTCGGTGGTGGCGGCCAAGGAAATCGAGTTTCCCATGGACGACGCCCAGCGGCGGGCCTGCCGCGTCGAACCGGAAGTCCCCGAGCTGTATTTCTGCGACGATCTGATGGGCTACGGCTGGTGCTTCCACAAGGGCGAGTACCTGAACATCGGACTGGGGCGCGAGGACAACCACAAGCTGACCGAGCATCTGCAGGCTTTCTGTGGGTACCTGGCTGGAAGGGGACGCATACCCGCCGACATTCCGGGCCGCTTTCACGGCCACGCCTATCTGCTGTATGGGCACGCGCCCCGCCAGGTGACCGGTGATGGCGTGATACTGGTGGGGGACGCCGCCGGCCTGGCCTATCCCCAGAGCGGCGAAGGCATCCGGCCGGCTGTGGAGTCCGGCCTGATGGCGGCCGACACGATCATCGAAGCGGACGGCGATTTCCGCAGCGAACGGCTGGCATCCTATCGGGAGCGGCTGGTGGGGCGGTTCGGGCAAGACGGTGGCGGCGCGGCCGCTCGGCTGCCTGCCGGGCTGCGGACATTCCTGGCAGGACGTCTGCTGAGCAACCGCTGGTTCACCCGCCATGTGGTGCTGGACAGGTGGTTCCTGCGTCGCGGACAACCCGCACTTGAGGTGCGGGAGGCATCTGCCTGAGCGGTTGCGGCTCAGCGCCCTCGTTGCCCGTGCCGGGCAATGCAGTGCTGTGCGCGGCGCCGAGGAGGGCGTGCCGCCGGTATCATTCCATACCCCAGATCAGATTGCCGACGCAACTCAGATCGTAGCCGCCCAGCCGAGCGGCGTAATTTCTGGCGGCCGGCGAGCGCAGGGCGTCCAGCAGGCGCTGGAACAGCGCCCGGAAGTAGATGCGGCGCCCGAGCGCGAAGTCGAAGGCTTCCCAGCCGATGGGTACGAAGCGCTGACCGAATTCGCTGGCGCTGGCTCGCACGCCGGGTGCGAGGTCGGCGTCTCCTATGGCCACCATCGCGGCGGCTTCCCGTTCGGACAGCGCTTCGGCGCTGACCCGCAAGCCGGCCGGGTCGATGCCATGGGCGGTGAGCGCCTCCTGCAGGAAGCGGCGCGTACCGGCGCCCTCCTGGCGCATGGCCCAGGACAGTGGTGCCTGCAACAGTGCTGCAAGATCGTCGCCGTACTGCTGGGCGGTGCGCGGCGAAACGATCAAACCCTGCTCGCGACGAAAGGCCCTGACCAGCACCCAGTCCCGATGTTGCGGGTATTTTTGCAGCAAGGCGGGGTGGCGGATCGTGCTTTCGGTGTCCGGACCCCAGTGCACGCAGCCCACGTCGGCCCGCAGCCCGGCCAGCAGCGCCAGCCCCAGGCGCGTGCCGGTGGGCGAGTAGCTCACCAGCGCCTGAGCCTGGACATTGCCGGCCAGTTCCATGACCAGGTGGTAGAGCAGCGGGTCGTCGCTGCCGGCTACCACCAGACGATCGGTGAGCAGTCCGCCGTGGCTCGATTGCAGCAGCCAGTGGTCCACCAGCTCGCGGGGAAAGATCCACTTGCCGGTGATCTTGGTGGCGGGAATCTTGCCTTCGCGCACCAGGCTGTACACCTTCTTTTCATTCAGGTGCAGGTAGTCGGCGACCTGCTTGACGCTCATGAAGCGGGCCGGTTGTTCGCCGGACCCCGGTCTGGCGCCGATGCCTTCATTGCTGGGGATGGCGCTCATGGGTTGTTTGGCGGACGGGCGGCGGAGCGCTGGGGCGGGGCATCGAGAATGACGTTCTGCTGACCGTTGAACACCAGGAAGTGGGCGCCCTTGGCGCGTGCGATCATGGTCACACCCATCTTGCGGGCCAGTTCCAGGCCCATCTGGGTGACGCCGGAACGGGACAGCAGCACCGGGATGCCCATCTGGGCGACCTTGATCACCATCTCCGAGGTCAATCGGCCGGTGGTGTAGAACACCTTGTCGCTGCCGTCGATGTCTTCAAGCCACATCTGCCCGGCGATGGCATCCACGGCGTTGTGCCGGCCGACGTCCTCGACGAACATCAGGATGTTCTTGCGGTCGCACAGCGCACAGCCGTGAACGGCGCCCGCCTGACGGTAGACCTCGTTGTGCTGAGCCAGCGCGTGGAGCAAGTCGTAGATGACGGACTGACGCAGCTGCACCGCCGGCAGTTCGATCGCTTCCAATCGGTCCAGTATGTGACCGAACACCGTGCCTTGACCGCAGCCGGTGGTGACGGTGCGGGTGCCCAGGCGCCGGTCCAGGTCCGCCACCGTGCCGCTTGTGACCACGGCGGCCGACTCGGTCTCCCAGTCCACCTGTACCGCAACGATATCATGCAGGTGTTCCACCAGACCCTGATTGCGCAGATAGCCGATGGCCAGCAACTCCGGGTGGCCGCCGAGCGTCATCAGGGTGACCACTTCGCGCTTGTCCAGATACAAGGTCAGCGGTCGTTCGCCGGCAATATGGGTTTCCTGGAGTGCGCCCGATTCGTCCACCACCGTGACCGGGTGGCAGGGCGCCAGTCCGGCGGCGGTCATGGTGGGTCGATAGGGAATGTGGGCTGCCGGGGTGGACATGATCAGCCTCCGGTGGCATTCATGTGCCGAAGAATCACCGGCTGTGCGCCCAGTTGGAAGTCGTGGCCCTTCGGCTTGATTGCCATGGCGTCCATCAGTGCGCTGCGCAATGCCAGGTCGTCGCCGGGTTGGCTGCGCAGCAGCCGGCGCAGGTCCACGGAATGTTCCTGTCCCAGGCACAGCAGCAGCCGACCCTCGGTGGTCAGCCGTACGCGGTTGCAGCTCTCGCAGAAGTTGTGGGAATGGGGCGAGATCAGCCCCAGACGGCTGCCGGTGCCGGCGATCCGGTAGTAGCGGGACGGGCCGCCGGTGGTTTCGGTGGTCGGCAGCAGATCGAAATGCCGTGCCACGTCCCTGAGCACTTCGTCACTGGAGTAGTACGCCTCTGCCCGGTCATGGTCGCCGATCATGCCCAGTGGCATTTCCTCGATGAAGCTGATGTCCATGTCCCGTTCAACGGCGAAACGCACCAAGTCGACGACTTCGTCGTGATTGCGGTGCTTGAGGATGACGCTGTTGATCTTCAGGCGGGCAAACCCAGCGCGGCGCGCCGCCTCGATGCCCTCCAGTACCCGCCCCAGCGTGCCGACCCGGGTGATTGCCCTGAAACGGTCGGGCCTGAGGCTATCGAGGCTCACGTTGATCCGGGCCACGCCGGCCGCCTTCAGGGCGGCCGCCCAACGGGCCAGTTGGGACCCATTGGTGGTGAGGGTCAGCTCGCGCAGTCCGGGCAGGGCTCCCAGTGTGCGGAACAGCCAGATGACGTTGCGCCGCACCAGCGGTTCGCCGCCGGTGATACGCAGCTTGGTGACGCCCAGATCGGTGGCGGCACGGGCCACCGCGGCGATTTCCTCCAAGGTCAGCACCTGAGCCCGGGGCACGAAGGTCATGTCTTCGCTCATGCAGTACACGCAGCGGAAGTCGCACCGGTCGGTGACGGAGATGCGCAGGTAGGTCACGTGACGTCCGAAGCGGTCAATCAGCGCGCCGGGTGCCGCGTCCGCCCTCTGATCGTCCCGTCGGCCGGTTGTCTCGCACGGTTCATCCATCGGTATGCCTTTACGTTTTCCGAACATTGCAAGCAAGGAGCGTACCGCGATGGGCGGGGCCAGCAGGGGTGCCCTGATACCAAGAATAGACCACAGGGTTCAGGGCGGCGGGCCGATTTGGGACGGCGTGGATGCCCCCTGGGTCGGTTTGTCCCGCTGCCGGGCCCATCACACCAGGCCCTCGAAAGGTTGCACATCGACCAGCGCGCCGGGGGAGACGCTGCCGCTCTCCGGGGGAAGGATCACGAAGCAGTTGGCCTCCGCCATGGAACGCAGCACCCCGGAACCCTGCGCGCCGGTGGTGCGCACGATCAGCGTCCCGCTTGCGTCGGGCTCCAGCACTGCCCGATAGAATTCGGTGCGGCCCGGCTTCTTGCGTATCTCCGATTCGCAGCGCACCTTGAAGACCGGCGTCAGGGGCGCCGGTGTCTGACCGGCCAGGTGCGACAGGGCGGGCTGCACGAACTGATAGAAGGTGACCATGACCGCCACCGGGTTGCCAGGCAGGCCGAAAAAGGCGCAGTCGCCCAGCTTGCCGAAGGCAAAGGGACGGCCAGGCTTCATGGCGATCTTCCAGAAATCCACCGTGCCCAACTCGTCCAGTATGTCCTTGACGAAGTCGGATTCCCCGACCGACACGCCACCCGACGTGACCAGAACGTCGGCATCCATCGACGCGCGCTGGAACGCCTCCCGCAACGCCTGGGGACGGTCACGGACCACTCCCAGGTCCAGCACGGTCACGCCCAGTCGGCGCAGCATTCCGTACAGGGTATAGCGGTTGCTGTCGTAGATCTGCCCGCTGTCCAGCGTCTCGCCGATGGAGCGCAGCTCATCGCCGGTGGAAAAGAACGCCACCCGGGGCGGGCGCTGCACCTGCACTTCGCCGATGCCCAGGGAAGCTATCAGCCCCAGGTGAGCCGGCAGCAGGCGGGTGCCGGCGCGCAGGGCGGGTCGGCCGCGGGCGAGATCCTCTCCCGCGCGGCGCACGTTCTGTCCGGGGTGGTGGCCCGTGCCCACCCAGATCCGGTTGTCTTCCGCGCGTACCTGTTCCTGCATGACGATGGTGTCGGCGCCGGCCGGTACGGGCGCACCGGTCATGATGCGTATGCATTGGCCGTCGGCGACTGTGGCGCTGCTGGGATGGCCTGCAAAGGCCGTGGCGATGCACGCGAAGGGACGCTCGCCGCGGGACGGCAGGTCGCTGCCCCGCAGCGCATAGCCGTCCACCGCCGAGTTGCTCTGGGCGGGTACGTCCACCGGCGAGACAAGGTCTTCGGCCAGGGTGCGCCCGAGCGCCTCGCGCAGGGCCAGCGTCAGGGTGCCGGCAATCGGTTCGAGACGGTCGATGATGCGCTGACGAGCGGCCTGTACGCTCAGGGTGCCGGGATCTTCCGCTGCCTGGCATCCGGCCTGCTCCGCAACAGGCTTGGCGGACATATGCGGTCTCCGGGACGGCGCGTTTCCATCTTGCTTGCTCCGTTCTACGGGCATGCGGCACATCCATCCATGCGGCTCAGCAGGCGGTCCCGTTCCTCGGCGGTGTTGACGTTGAGAAAGGCATCCTGCTGGTCGGAGAAGTCGGCAGTGGCCAGTCGGTGGCCGGCGTACCAGCGGTCGATCTTGCGTTCGCCCGCGGCGAGGTAGGCCTGCAGGCTGGGCAGCAGTGAAACCTCCAGCAGCGCGAATACCGGCTGCAGGCGGAGGCCGTCATGAGCGACGGCGATTTCGGCGCGCTGCTCTTGCAGCGCGGACAGCAGCCGCTCGCCCAACTGAAGGGGCAGCAGCGGGGTGTCGCAGGGTACGGTCAGCAGGTAGGGCTTGGCGGTGTTTGCCATGGCGCTTGCCATGCCGGCGAGGGGGCCGCTGTAGTCGCCGACGGCGTCGGCGATCACCGTGTACCCGTACCGCTGGTATTGGTCGCGGCTGCGGTTGGCGTTGATGATGAGCTCGCCGACCTGGGGCGCAAGGCGTTCCAGGACATAGTCCACCATGGGACGGCTCCCAAGGGCGACCAGGCCCTTGTCCTGACCGCCCATGCGGCGCGCCCGTCCACCCGCCAGCACCACTCCGCAAAGCCGCTGCCTGTCCACTGGGCTCATCCGCGCACTTCCCATACCGTCGGCGCAGCTGAACACGCCGGTTGCCGCCCGACGCCTTCGGCTGCCGCCGGCGTTGCAGCGCCCACCGGCCGCAAGGAGGGGCGTTCGGGCAGTGGTGCCGCGTGGAGCCGACCGTCGGCCAGATGCAGGTGGCTGTCGGGCAATGTGGCCAGTGTATGGGGTTCGTGGGTGGTGATCACCATGCACAAGTTGTCGGATTTTAGCCGTGCCAGCAGGGCGGCGGTCTGGTCGCGGGCTTCGCGGTCCATGCTGGCGGTAGGTTCGTCCAGCAATAGCAGCCGGGGGCGCAACACCCAGGCACGGGCCAACGCCAGGCGCTGGCGCTCGCCACCGGAGAGCGTTCTGGCGTGAGTGCCGGCGAGGTGGCTCAGATCCACCAGCCGCAAGGCGTCCTGCACCCGTGCGCGGCGCTGCCGTGCAGGTGCCCAGGCCATGCGCAGGCCGTAGGCGGCGTTGTCTTCCACGCTGGCGTCGAACATATAGGCATGCTGGTGCAGATACACCACGTTCCTGCGCAGGGCGCGCCGGGCCCGATGCCAGGGCCGGCACTGTCCGCCGATATCCACGACGGCATGATCGTCCGGTGCTTCCAGGCCGGCCAGAATGCGCAGCAGGGTGCTCTTGCCGGCTCCGTTGCGCCCGCTGAGCAGCAGGCAGCGGCCGGCTTCCAGGGTCAGCTGCGGGATGTCCAGCACCGGTCGCGCGCCGAAGTGCTTGAGCAGTTGGTGCACACGCAGTGTCCAGGTGCTCATGGCGCCAGTGCCCCATGCCGTTGGAAGAACGACAACCCCAGGTTCAGGCCAAAGGCGAGGAACAACAGCACGAATCCCAGGGCGATGCCCTGGGCGAAACTCCCCTTACTGGTTTCCAGGGCGATGGCGGTGGGAATGTTGCGGGTGTAGTTCAGGATATTGCCGCCCACCATCATGGAACTGCCCACTTCGGAAACGATGCGGCCGAAACCGGCGATCACCGCCGCGATCAGACCGAAGCGCACTTCATGCAGCAAAGTGAGCACCGCCCGCCAGGGGGGCGCTCCCAGGGTGACCGCGGTCTCCCAGGCGGAGCGTTCGGCGGCTTGAATGGCGGCGTGGCTCCAGGCCACCAGCAGCGGAAAGCACAGCACGATCTGGCCGATCATCATGGCCTTCTGGGTGAACAGCAGCCGCAGGTCCCCCAGGGGGCCGCTGCGCGAGAGCAGCAGGTACAGCGTCAGCCCCACCACCACTGCCGGCAGCGACAGCAGGGTGTTGATGGTGGACAGGGCCAGGCCCCGGCCCGGAAAGCGGAAGAACGCCAATACGAATGCCGTTGCCAGCGCCAGAGGTGTGGCGACCGCTATCGCTTTCACGGAAACCGCGAACGAGATGCCGATGATGGTCCACAGGTCGGGGTTGCCGCTGAACAGCAGGACAAGGGCCTGCCTGCAGGCATGTGCCAGTTCCATGGTTCAGTGCTGCGTCAGGGCCGTGGGTACGAACAGCTGCTGGTCCTTCACGCGGTAGGCGCCGATCATGTGCTGGCCGTTCACCGACGTCAGCCAGGCGATGAACTGCATGGCGTCCATGTAGCGTACGTCCCGGTACTTGCCCGGGTTCACCGCCATGACGTGGTAGGGATTGAACAGCCGCTTGTCGCCTTGGACCAGTATCTTCAGGGGCAGCTTGGACTGGTAGGCCAGCCAGGTGCCCCGGTCGGTCAGCGTATAGGCGTCCAGTTCGCCGGCCATGGCCAGCACCTTGCCCATGCCCTGGCCCGCGGCCCGGTACCATTGGCCTGCCGGCCGAATGTCGGCATCCTTCCAGAGGATCAATTCTTTCTTGTTGGTGCCCGAATCATCGCCCCGGGAGATGAACAGGCTTTTGTGGTCGGCAATCTTCTTGAACGCGGCGACGGCGTCCTTCATGCCTGCGATGCCGGCCGGATCGGCGGGCGGTCCGACGATCACGAAGTCGTTGTACATGACGTAGCGGCGGTTGACCCCGTTGCCCGCGGCCATCCATTTTTCTTCCGAGGGCGGGGCGTGCACCAGTACCACGTCCACATCGCCGTTTGCGCCCAGGCGCAGCGCCTTGCCGGTGCCGACGGCGATCACCTGGACATGGATGCCGGTGGTCTTGGTGAACGCCGGCAATATGTCGCCGAGCAGTCCCGAATTGTCGGTACTGGTGGTGGTGGCGAGCCGCAGCAGGGCAGGTGCACACCAGACGACAGCCGGTACCAGCAGCAGTGCGAGTGCCAACAGCGAGCGGCGTGTTCTTTTCATGATCTTCTCCCATCCCGGCGCCACCGGGTTCGCCAGAGCTGAATTGGTAGAGCGAGGTTAGCAAGTTGGGTGCCACCGATGGGTCATTCCCGGGTTCGCCGCAGTGTTGATTTCAGCGTAGTCTGTTGCACTCTAGTGCCCATACGGTTTTGCCCGGTGTGTCCAACGCCGGGGCAATCCGTCCCGAGGACCTGTCCGATCCGTGTCGTACTGTTGGATCGGTACGAATCTGGTTCATACTGACCCGCTGTGCTATAGAACAATGTATCCATTTGTCGCAGTAGACACTCATTCGACTCCGAGCTTGCGCGCATGGACCACTAGGGACACGCCATGGCCATCAGTGTTGAAAATCCGCTTACGGGGGAGCTGCCGGAGGGCCGCCGACTGAGCCCCCAGGCCGCCTCCATCCTGGTGGTGGACGACGAGCCCGGTATGCGCAATTTCCTCTACCGCGCTCTGGCTCGTTCCCACGCCCTGGTGGAAGTGGCGGAAGACGCCGAGACCGCGGAGGCTCTGCGGAAGCGCTGCCACTTCGACCTGCTGATCGTCGATATGCGTCTGCCCGGGCTGTCGGGTCTGGAGTGGTTGCAGAGCATCCGCGATCAGGGCGATCGCACCGACGTCATCTTTATGACGGCGTTTGCCGACATGGCTATCGCCATCCAGGCGCTCAGAGCCGGAGCGGCCGACTTCCTTCTCAAACCGTTCCGGGTGGACCAGATGTCGGCTGCGGTGGATCGCTGTCTGGAACGGCGCCGGATGGAACGGGAGAACGTGCTGCTGAGACGGGAAATCGAGGACCTGCCCGCACTCGACGGCATCATCGGCGAGAGCGAGGCGATCCGCGATGTGGCCCGTATCGTCGGGCGGGTCGCTCCGACGGCATCCACCGTGCTCATCGATGGGGAGACGGGAACCGGCAAGGAGCTGGTCGCACGGGCCATTCACCGTTTGAGCGGCCGCCCCGGGCCGTTCGTGGCGGTGGACTGCGGCGCCATCTCTCCGGATCTGTTGGAAAGCGAATTGTTCGGGCATACCCGGGGTGCCTTTACCGGCGCCCAGTCCGCACGGGAGGGGCTGTTCAGCTTCGCTCATACGGGCACTCTGTTTCTGGACGAGATCGGCGAAATGCCTTTGCCGATGCAGGCCAAACTGTTGCGGGCACTGGAAGAGCGGGCGGTGCGCCCGGTGGGGGCGGACCGGGAGATGCCGGTGGACTGCCGGGTGGTCGCGGCCACCAACCAGCGTCTCGATGAGCAGGCGCGGGAGGGTCGTTTCAGGGAAGACCTTTACTACCGGCTCAATGTGCTGACCATCACGATGCCCCCGTTGCGCGAGCGGCCCACGGACATTCCTCTGCTGGCCAAACATTTCGCGGCGAACCTCGCCGGCAACCTGCGGGTTCCGTCTATCGCGTTGACCCATCAGGATTTCGCGCAGCTTCAGAATTACGACTGGCCGGGCAACGTGCGGGAGCTGCGCAACGTGATCGAGCGCTCCCTGCTGCTGGGTGAACTGCCCCAGGACTGTTGCCGGCACGCCGTCAGGTCGGCCGACGCTGTCGAGCGCGCTGCCGGGTCCGACGAGGTGGCGCCCGCCGAATGGACCCTCCATCAGGTGCAGAAGCACCATATTCTCAGGACCCTGGACGGCGCCGGCGGCAACAAGTCGGAAGCCGCGCGGCGGCTGGGGATTTCCCGCAAGACCCTGGAACGCAAGCTCAGTGCCTGGGCCGTGGGCATGGAGGACGAGTAAACCGGTGGCCCGCGGCAAGCGGGTGGCCGGTATGCTCTCACGGATCCGGCGACGGATCGCCAACAGCCTGCGCTACAAGCTGCTGCTGCTGGTGTTGTTCCCGATTCTGATGGTCATGCCCCTGGCCCTGTGGCTGGCCGTCTCATGGACCGATCACTTCACCGACGAACAGCTGTACCGCAAGGTCAACACGGATCTTGCGGTGGCCGACAGCGAGTTCGTGCGGCTGCAACAGGAGCATCTGTCCCGACTGGCGTCCCTGGCCGAGTCCTATCGATTCCATACCGCCTTCACCGCCGGCGACGGCGAAGTCATTCGGGACCAGTTGCAGGCCATGCGCCAGACAGGGGGCTTTGCGTTCCTGCACCTCACCGATCTCAAGGGGCATTGTCTTTTCGCCGCGCCGGGCGAACCTGCAGAGACGACCAAGCTGTCGCCCCTGCGCAGCACCGCGGTGCAGACCGGCGCGCCCGCCGAGGGCGTGGAGATCTTCAGTCACGAGGAACTGGAACGGGAAAGCCCCTTGCTGGCCCAGAAGGCGCAGATGTGGCTGGTCGGGAGCAAGACCACGATGCCCGCCGCACCTGCCGTGGAGGGCCGGGGGCTGGTGTTGCGGATGATCTACCCGGTCGAGGTGGCGGGCAAGGGCGTGGTGGCGTTGCTCGACGGCGGGATGCTCCTGAACCGCAACTTCGGGTTCGTGGATGCCATCAGGGGCCTGGTCTATGGGCCCGGAAGCGTGCCGCCCGGCGGCTGGGGCGCCGTGACGGTGTTCCTGGGCGATGTGCGCGTCAGCACCAATCTGCCCCACAAGGAGAGCAAAGGCGAGCGGGCCCTGGGCACCCGCGTTCCGAACGATGTCCGTGAGCGCGTTCTGGTGGAGGGCCAGAAGTGGATCGGCCGGACGTTCGTCGCCAACCATTGGTATATCTCGGCCTATGAACCCATCGCTGACGTCAACGGCGAGCGCGTGGGCATGCTGAATACCGAAGTGCTCGAAGCGCCGTTTCGCACACCTTACGATCATGCCCTGTCGGTGTTGTTCGCGACCCTGCTGTTGACCATGGTGATCGGCGCGGTGGTGGCCATCCGCGGCGCCGAGTCCATCTTCCGCCCGATCGAGCAGATGACCGCCGTGGTGCGGGCCGAGCAGGCCGGCGAGTCGCGGCGCATCGGCCCCGTACAATCACGGGACGAGATCGGTGAGCTGGCACGCCAGTTCGACACCCTGCTGGATTTGCTGCAGGCGCGCAACGAGCAGGTGCGGGCGGCGGCGGAAAGTCTGGAATACAAGGTCGACCAGCGTACGCGGGAACTGAAGGAACAGAATGTCCGGTTGGAACGCACCATCGATCTGTTGCGTCAGACCCGGCAGCAGCTGGTGACGGCGGAAAAGCTGGCGGCCCTCGGAGAGCTCACTGCCGGTGTGGCCCACGAAATCAACAACCCCACCGCGGTCATTCTCGGCAACATGGACATCATCGCCAGCGAGCTTGGCGAACAGGCCGAACCGGTGCGCACTGAAATCGATCTGATCGTGCAGCAGGTCTACCGCATACGGGCCATCGTCGACCAGCTGCTGCGCTATTCCAGGCCGGCCGGCCATCCCCAGTCGGTTTCCGATCTGGATGTCAACGAGATCATCGACAATACCCTGATCCTGGTCAGGCACGAATTGGCCGCCAAGGCGGCCAAGGTGGAACGCCGGCTGCAGGCCACCACCCGCATAGCCATGAATCCCCAGGAACTGCAGCAGGTGCTGGTGAATCTGATTGTCAACGCCGCCCATGCCATCGGCAGGGGCGGAAGACTCACCATCGGCAGCCGGGAATGGTCCCGCGGTGGGGTGGTGATCGACGTGGAAGACGACGGCGAAGGCATCCCACAGACCATGATCGATCGGGTGTTCGATCCCTTCTACACCACCCGTCGCCAGGGGTCGGGCCTGGGTCTGTCGGTCAGCTACGGTTTGATACGCCGCTACGGCGGGCAGCTCACCGTCGCGTCGCAGGAAGGCAAATGGACGCGTTTCGAGATCTTCCTGCATCGTGAGCCGGTCTACACTGACGATGAGGAGGCGCTGATGGAACGCTATGTCGACGGCTCATAGGGACTTTTTGGAGGGACGACAATGGATGAAGAGGTCTTCAACCAGCAGATAAGAAAGTTTCTGAAGAAGGTCGGAATCACCTCCCAGCGTGAAATCGAGAAAGTGGTCCGAGAGCGTCTCGCCAGTGAACAGCTGTCGGGTAACGAGCAACTGGTTGCCCGCGTGACGCTGGAATTGCCGGAGCTTGATACCGTGGTGGAGATCGAAGACCGGATCGCGCTGGAGTGACGCCGGCTGGCGAGAGGGGCCGTCAGCATGGCTGTCAAGTCGCCGCTGTGTCCGGTCGGGGGTGCGGTCCGTGCGGTGTTGGTTGGGCTTCGCCACGGTCGGTCGCCCCGACCTGCATTCGATGCCATACCCGACAGCACGTAGCTTGATAGGCTGAGCTTGGCGAAGCCCAACCTACGCCGGCCGTTTCGATCGCACCGACCGGGCATAGGCCCTCGCCCCAGCGCGCCACTGCTGCCGCCTGTCCAAGTGCGACTGTGTCCGGCGAAATCGGGCAGGCCGGCAGGCGGTTGGGTCAGAATGACTCGCATTGTGTCGAACTGACAAACAATGCCCGCGTACGGCGGCGTGTTCGGTCCCTTTCGAGGCGCCTTTTCGCCTCCTCGTTGTCCCGGCGGGCTGGTACGGGACTTGCGTGGCTGGTGGAACGACGCGGGAGGTGAAGGTTGGCAGCCGATACCACGCAGGACGTTGATCTTACCGAGTTGCCGGTCGCCGTAGTGCTCGAACGGGAGATCGCTGTCAGCGGCCGCTGGCGGGTGCCCCGCTGGAAGCTGCTGGATGTGGTGGCCAGCGAGGGCTTCACCGTCGGGCCGGGCGGGCCGGCGGAGCGGGATGCGGCCGAACGCGTGGTATGGGGCGGCCTGTCCCTGCGGCTGTTCAAGGACAGCGCGGAAAGCTACTGGTACAACCTGGTCGGCAATACGCCTTCCCTGTTCGTGGTCCTGCAGAAGGACGATGACGATGCTCTGATCCCGGTGGTCGTCAGCGCCAACTATGACGAGGCCGGAGCCCATCTGGAGGGCGACGATACCGTGCTGTCGGTGCCCATGTCCCCGGCCATCTACCGCTGGCTCGAGCAGTACGTGCGCGAAAACTACCGTCCCCAGCCGCGCAAGACCCGCAAGCGAAAACCCTGGATCGAGGAGATGCACGATGGCCGAGGACGGCAGTGACCGCTTTCCGCACGGAGGCGCGCCGGGTGGGGGATCGCCCGAAGAGGTGACGGCGTTCCTCAGGCGCTGGTCGGAGCGCAAGCAGGCGCAGGCCCGTGGGCCGCAACCGCCTGTGGAACCCGTGCCGGCGCCGGCCACTGTCCACCCGGAACCGTCGGCGCCGCTGCCGGACCTGAATACCCTTTCGGAGAGCAGTGACTACAGTGCGTTTCTGGGTGCGAAGGTAGGCGAGGAACTGCGCCGACTGGCCCTGCGCCGGCTATTTCATATGCCCAAGTTCAACATCCGCGACGGGCTCGACGACTACGACGACGATTACTACCAGGTATTCAATGCCGCGGCCTCCGCGGTGCAGGATGCGCTGCGTGGCCGCATGGCGCGTTCGACCCGGGATGCCGTGCAGGCGCCTGGCGAGAAGCCGGCCGCCGACGCTCGCAAGGACCCGCCGGACGCGGACACACGGTCGGGGGCGGGCGAGGACCCGGCGGGCGAGCGCGAGGATGGGGAGGGCCCGGCGTAAGTGACAACCACCCGGCTGACCAGAGGTAAGCGATGGACGCTTTGATCGGTGCACAATGGCCCGCACAAACGGCAGATGGGCGTGCCCGGGTGGCGGCGCTGGCCGCGCTGCACCGCGCCGATCGGCAACCCGCCGGGCTGGTGGACTACCGTTCGGCCGGCGAGCTGTTGATCATCGGGGAGCGCGCCAAGGGCCAGGCGCTGGCGGCGAAACTGAGCGCTACGCTGCGGTGCACGATACTGGCCGTGGATCAGGAGCCGGGCGAGGGCCCGGCGGGCAACGTGCTCCACGGGGTCCCATCGACGGTCGACGGCTTTCTGGGGTGCTTTCGGGTTACCGTTGTGCAGGCAGGTGGTCAGGAAGCGAGCCTGGTTCGCCCCGGGGAACCTTCCGCGGACCACTTCGATCTGGTCCTGGATCTGTCCTGTCCGCCGCTGGTCCGTCGTGAGATCCCGCCGCCGGGCTATTTTGCGCCCCAGACCGACCCGCGGGCGCTGGAGCGCTGCCTGACCGATCTGCCGGAGCTGGTCGGCGAGTTCCAGAAGCCCAAGTTCTTCAACTACAACCCCGATATCTGCGCCCACGGCCGCAGCGGAATCAGCGGCTGCACGCGGTGTATCCAGGCGTGCCCCACGGGCGCCATCACCTCGTTGGCAGAGCGAATCGAAGTCAATCCCTACCTGTGCCAGGGTGCAGGCAGCTGTACCACGGTCTGTCCGAGCGGCGCGATCACCTATGGGTACCCGACGGCGGCTGGTCTGCTGGGCGCATTGCGCCAGTCCCTGAAGGCCTACCGGGGTGCCGGCGGCGAGCACGCGCCCGTGGTCGTGCTGCACGACGGTGAGGCCGGCGCCGCGATGCTGCAGGGCGCATTGAGCACCTTACCGGAGTGGACGCTGCCGGTGGAACTGGAAGGGGTAGCCTCGGCGGGTATGGATCTGTGGTTGGCGGCGTTGGCCTACGGCGCAGGGCGCGTGTTGGTCCTCGCGTCGCCCGCCATGCCGGACAGCGAGAAGCGCGCGTTGCAGACCCAGATCGCCTACACCGGTGCGGTCCTCGATGGCATGGGGTACGACGGAGGTGCCATCCGACTGGTCTACGATACGCCGGCCATGGGGGCGGCCATGGGCCAGGGGCAGGACGTGGAGCGTCCCGCGGCCGGATTCGCCGGTTTCGACGAAAAGCGCACCACGTTGCGCCTTGCCATCGGGCACCTCCACGCCCACGCGCCCCGGCAGGTCCCGGTGGCGGAACTGCCCGCCGGTGCGCCGTTCGGGGAGATACGGGTGAACCCGGAGCGCTGCACCCTGTGCATGTCCTGTGTCTCGGTCTGTCCGGTGTCCGCCCTGGCCGACGGCGACGACCTTCCTCAATTGCGCTTTGTGGAGATCAACTGCGTGCAATGCGGGTTGTGTTCCGCCACTTGTCCGGAGGGGGCAATCGATCTGCATGCCCGCATCAACTACGACCAGCATGCGGCCGGCGTTGCGCGGGTGCTGCACGAGGAGCAGCCGTTCAACTGTGTGGTGTGCGGCAAACCGTTTGCGACCCGCAAGATGATCGAACGCATGAACGAAAAGCTGTCCGGCCACTGGATGTTCCGCGCGCCCGAAGCGTTGCGGCGCTTGCAGATGTGCGAAGACTGCCGGGTTCAGGACATCTTTGCCGCCGGCGGCGGGCTGGACGTGTACGACCGACCCCGGGATTCGTGATTGGACAGCCCGATACAGCCGGATGGGTCAGTATGACCCAGAAAAAGACGACGGACCGGAGCGGGCGCCGATTCCCTGTGTTCCAGGGGGGCGAATTGACTTTATGTTCCGGCCGTTTCCGGCACATGGATTGCTGCCCTACGGGGTAATGCTCGACTGACGAGGAGTTTCGCCCGATGGAGTCACGCGGCAGTGCGGAACTGATGGCCGGAGCGGGGGCTTCCACCCAGGACAGCCCCCGGGACGATCAGGTCCGCGCCCATACCTACAGCCTGCTGGCCGCGCTGCTCAACGGGCCGCCGACGCCGCCGACCCTGGAATTGCTGAGCCGCATCGACGTCGAGGACAGTGCTCAGGGCGGCATTGCTGCCGGCTGGGCGGTGCTCAGGCTGGCCGCCGAACAGGTCGGCCAGGCGGATCTGGACGACGAATATCACGCCCTGTTCGTGGGTATCACCCTCGGTGAAGTGGTCCCTTACGGATGCTGGTATCTCAGTGGCTTTCTCATGGACAAGCCGCTGGTGCGGCTGCGCCAGGATCTGGCCTTTCTCGGTATCGAACGCCGCGCCGACGTGCACGAACCGGAGGACCATGCCGGAGCCCTGTGCGAGACCATGGCGATACTGTGTACGCAGCCCGAGGAGTTCACCCACGCCATGCAGCGCGACTTCTTCGGTGCCCATGTCGAGCCCTGGATGGGTCTGCTTTTCCGGGACCTGCAGAAGGCGCCATCGGCATGCTTCTATCAGGCGGTGGGTCGGTTGGGCGAGGCATTCCTGGAATTCGAGCGGCAGTACCTGGCCATGCCCGCGTAACGGGCGGTCGGCTGTCGCGAGCGACGGACGAGCGTAACAAGGGGAGAGGTGCCATGAGCAGCAAGGCAGACGTATTGCACCGGTCCCGTCGTGCATTCCTCAGCGTGCTGGGGATGGCCGGTGGCGCCGCTACGGTTTTTGCCCTCGGGCGGGGGATGGTCGGAAACGACAGCCCGGAACGGGCCGAAACGCCCAAGCCGGCGGCGCAGAGTACCGGATATCACCTGACCGAACATATACGCACCTATTACGACAAAGCACGGTTCTGATGGTGGCATGGGCCTTTGGACTGACCCGTCCGGCCGGCAGGGAGATCGAGCGATGAAGCTTATCCGCAAACCAGATTCCATGACGCAGGTGCACGGCAGCGTGACCCAGGGGCTGGACACGAACCCTGGCAACACCCTCGACCGGCGCACCTTCCTGCGCCGTTCGGGCCTGACCCTGGGTGGGGCGGCACTGGCCAACATGTTGCCCCTGGGCATGATGCGCAAGGCCCGCGCGGTGGACATTACGCGCAAGGAAGGCGTGAAGATGGAGCACAAGCGCAGTATCTGCAGTCATTGTGCGGTCGGGTGCGGTGTCCTCGCGGGTGTGCAGAACGGTGTCTGGACGGACCAGGAGCCGGATTTCGAGTCGCCGATCAATCTCGGCTCCCATTGCGCCAAGGGCGCGTCCGTGCGCGAAATCGGCTCCGGCGGCAAGCGCGTGCGCTATCCCATGAAACTCACCGACGGCAAGTGGAAGCGCATCAGTTGGGATCAGGCGATCAACGAGATCGGCGACCAGCTGCTGAATATTCGCGAGAAGTCGGGTCCGGACGCCGTTTTCTGGGCGGGCTCGTCCAAAGCCAGCAACGAAGGGTCCTACCTGCAGCGCAAGTTCGCCGCCTTCTGGGGTACCAACAACATGGACCACCAGGCGCGCATCTGTCATTCCACCACGGTCGCCGGCGTCGCCAACACCTGGGGCTACGGGGCGATGACAAACTCCTTCAACGACATGCACAACAGCAAGGCGATGCTGTTCGTGGGCAGCAACGCGGCCGAGGCCCATCCGGTCGCCATGCAGCATATTCTGCGCGGCAAGGAGAACGGTGCGCAGATGATCGTGGTCGACCCGCGTTTCACCCGCACGGCGGCCCATGCGGACCAGTACATCCGGCTGCGGCCGGGCTCCGATGTGCCGTTCATGTGGGGCCTGCTATGGCATATCTTCGAAAACGGCTGGGAGGACAAGGAATACATCCGCCAGCGCGTGTACGGCATGGACGAGGTCCGCCAGGAAGTGAAGAAGTGGGATCCGAAGACGGTGCAGGACGTGACCGGCGTACCCGAGAGCGAAATGTACCAGTGCGCCAAGACCATGGCCGAGAACCGTCCGGGGACCATCGTGTGGTGCATGGGCGGCACGCAGCACCACATCGGCAACAATAACACCCGCGCCTACTGCATCTTCCAGCTGGCGCTGGGCAACATCGGCGTTTCCGGCGGTGGTGCCAACATCTTCCGCGGCCATGACAACGTGCAGGGGGCCACCGACATCGGTCCCAACTCCCACACCCTGCCGGGCTATTACGGACTGTCGGAAGGCGCCTGGAAGCACTGGGCCCGGGTCTGGGACGTGGACTACGAGTGGCTGAAGGGCCGCTTCGACATGTCCAAGCAGTACGATGCGGGCGGCGGCAAGCAAGAGTACACCATGAACATACCGGGCATCCCGGTGTCGCGCTGGATCGACGGCATTCTGGTGGAAAAGGACAACGTCCAGCAGAAGGACAACTTCCACGCCATCTTCTTCCAGGGCCACGCGGTGAACAGCCAGACCCGCGGCGTGGAGATGACCAAGGCGTTGGAAAAGGTGGATCTGGTGGTGGTGTCCGATCCCCATCCCACCGTGCTGGCGGTCATGGGCAACCGCAAGAACAACACCTACCTGTTGCCCACCTGCACCCAGTTCGAGACCTACGGTTCGGTGACCGCGTCGAATCGCTCCCTGCAGTGGCGCGAGCAGGTGATCGAGCCGTTGTTCGAATCCAAGCCGGACCACGAAATCCTGTATCTGATGGCCAAGAAGCTGGGCTTCGCGGATCAGATGTTCAAGCACATCAAGATTGACAACAATCAACCGCTCATCGAGGACGTTCTGCGGGAGGTCAACCGGGGCACCTGGACCATCGGTTACACCGGACAGAGTCCCGAACGGCTGAAGCTTCATGCCAAGCATCGCGACACGTTCAATACCACCACCCTGCGCGCCGAAGGCGGTCCGGTGGATGGCGATTACTACGGGTTGCCCTGGCCCTGCTGGGGCACCCCGGAACTCAAACACCCGGGCACGCCGGTACTTTACGATCCGAGCAAGCCGGTGGCGGACGGGGGACTCACGTTCCGTGCACGGTTCGGCGTCGAGCACAACGGCGTCAGCCTGCTGGCCGACGGGGTGTACAGCAAGGGGTCGGAGATCAAGGACGGCTATCCGGAGTTCACCGCCGACATGCTCAAGCAGCTGGGCTGGTGGGACGAGCTGACCCCGGACGAACAGAAGCAGGCCACTGGCCGGAACTGGAAGACGGATCTGTCCGGCGGTATACAGCGGGTGGCCATCAAGCACGGCTGCGCACCGTTCGGCAACGCCAAGGCGCGGACCGTGGTGTGGCAGTTCCCCGATCCGGTGCCGGTGCACCGCGAGCCCCTGTATACCGGGCGCTACGACCTGGTGAGCAAATACCCCACCTACGAGGACCACAAGGCGTTGTGGCGGCTGCCTACCCTGTATGCCTCGGTGCAGGCCAAGGACTACTCCAAGGAGTACCCGCTGGTGTTCATCAGTGGCCGCATCGTGGAGTACGAAGGCGGCGGTGAAGAGACCCGTTCCAACATCTGGCTGGCCGAGCTGCAGCCGTACATGTACGTGGAGATCAATCCGGCCGACGCCAACGACCGCGGCATCAGGGAAGGGGATTGGGTCTGGTTGGACGGCCCGGGCCGCGATACCAACAATCCGGGCCCGGCCGAGCCCTCCCGCATCAAGGTCAAGGCCATGGTGACCCCACGGGTGGGTCGTGGCGTGATCTGGACGCCGTTCCACTTCGGCGGCTGGTACGAAGGCCAGGATCTGCTGGATCGTTATCCGAAGGACACCGCGCCGTACGTCCGTGGCGAGGCCTGCAATACGGCCACCACCTACGGCTATGACCCGGTGACCCAGATGCAGGAAACCAAGGCGACTCTGTGCCAGATCAAACGGGCCTGAGAGGAGTAGACACCATGGCACGAATGAAATTTCTCTGCGACGCCGAGCGCTGCATCGAGTGCAACGGATGCACGGTGGCCTGCAAGAACGCCAACGAAGTCCCCTGGGGGGTGAACCGCCGTCGCGTCATCACCCTCAAGGACGGCGAGCCCGGCGAGAAGTCCATTTCGGTGGCCTGCATGCACTGCACCGACGCGCCCTGTGCGGCGGTCTGCCCGGTGGATTGTTTCTATACCACCGCCGACGGCATCGTGCTGCATGACAAGGACCTGTGCATCGGCTGCGGCTACTGCTTCTACGCCTGTCCCTTCGGGGCTCCGCAGTATCCGAAGGAATCGGCCTTCGGCGTGCGCGGCAAGATGGACAAATGCACCTTCTGCGCCGGTGGTCCGCTGCCGGACAACTCGGACGCCGAATACAAGGAGTACGGGTCCAACCGCATCGCGCAAGGCAAATTGCCCGCCTGTGCGGAAATGTGCGCCACCAAGGCACTGCTGGCGGGCGACGGCGACTTGGTGGCCGACATTTACCGCAAGCGGGTGCTCAAGCGCGGCGGACGGCCCAAGACCTGGGGCTGGGAAACCGCCTATCCGAGCTGATCGGGCGCATCGGTGCGCAGCGAACGGGAGTCGTGGCTATGGGCAGGACACTGAGGGTGGTGCTGATATGCGTCGCAGCGGCCGGCGCCCTGGGAGGCTGCTATCGGTCGCCGGACGTTCAGGTTCACAAGCCGGGTGTCTATCAGGGCGCGCGCGATCCGCTGCTGGCCGTGGAGAAGACGGAGAAGCAGCAGAAGCGGCTGGAGGAACGCTTCCAGCTGGTCCAGACCGACCGTTGACGCGGTGGCTTGAGGCGGGTGGCGAACAACGCGGGGGCAGAGGACAAACGGACCATGAGTGGGCGAATTCTGGGCATGGCGCTGGTGATGGGAACCCTGCTGACCCTGGCCGGGTGTCAGCATGTGCACGACCCATGGGTGAACAACGGCAAGCAGTGGAAGGAACAGCGGTTTGACACCCATGCACCGAACACGGAGCTGCGCCAGCGTCTGGAGACCGGCCAGAGCGACCGGTGAAGCGGAGGGAATGAAGATGAGCAGCGGCGAAAAAGACCGGCGTTACGGCCAGGGTGCGGCGCGCAGTCGCCTGGCGTTGTGGAGCGTGTCGATCCTGCTGATTCTGAGCGCGGTTCTTCCGCTGGGCGCGTACCTGTACAGTTCCGTCGCCAGTGCCCAGCAGGCCACCAGCCGCGACGTCAATCCCAGAGCCAATTACTGGCGGGCGGTGCGTGATGGTGACCGGGGTGATACCACCTCGTCCGGTCCCTATACCACCAACGTGCTCATACAGAACGGCGGCCAGAACTTTCGGGTGCTGCGCAACGGCCCGTTGGTGAGCTACGGAGCCGGGTTGATGGCGCTGATGCTGGCCGCCATTATCGTGTTTTTCGCGGTGCGCGGGCGGATTCGCATCGAAGGGGGGCGTTCCGGGGAACGGGTTCCACGGTTCACCCTGACCGACCGCATCCTGCATTGGTCGGTGGTGGTGCTGTTCCTGCTGCTGGCGATCACCGGGTTGATCCTGATGTATGGCCGGGCAGTCCTGATTCCCATATTCGGTCTGCCGTTCTTCGCCGCGACGGCGGCCGCCGCCAAGTTTGCGCACAATCTGTTCGGACCGCTTTTCGTGGTGGCGCTGGTCATCATGATCGTCAAGTTCATCGCCGGCAACCTGCCGGCCCGCGGTGATCTCAAATGGCTGTTGCGCGGTGGCGGCATGCTGCGGGGGCGTCACGCCAGTGCAGGTCGGTACAACACCGGCGAAAAGTTCTGGTTCTGGGTGGTGACCCTGATGGGCCTGACCGTGGCCGTGACGGGACTGATCCTGGACTTCCCTGTCTTCGGACAGACCCGCGGTATCATGCAACTGTCGCAGTTGCTGCATGGCGCGGCCGCTCTGATCTTCATCACCGGTGCATTGGGGCATATCTATATCGGAACGTTGGGTATGGAGGGAGCCCTGGAAGCCATGACACGGGGCAGCGTTGACGGGAATTGGGCCCGTGAACACCACGATCAGTGGTACGAGAAGATGAAAGCTGAAGGAAGACTGCAGTCGGAGGCCGCCGAGCAGGCGCGCAGCGGTACGGGCCCGGCGCCGCTCAGTCCGGCAGCCGGGGACAATTCCTGACAAGGACGCGCAACAGGGAATCAGCGATGACCTTCCTCGATTTCGTGCAGGGGCCGTTGTGGACCGTGGCCGGCTGGGTGTTTGTGCTCGGAGTGCTATGGCGAATCATCGGGATTCTGCGTCTCCCCGGGCGCAAGGACCTGTCTGCCGCCCGGGAATCGGGCATCGGAGGCGGTATTCGGGCCAATATCCGCCACTTCTTTCCGGCCGGAGGATTTGGCGGACGTACCGCCTACCACGTGGTGGCCGGCTACATGTTCCATGTGGGGTTGTTTGTCCTGGTGCTGTTCGGGGCCCCCCATGTCGCCTTCATCGCCGATAAGTTCGGGGTTGCCTGGACGCCGTTGCCCGGTTGGGCGTTCGTGGTGGTGTCGGAGGTGGCGTTCGCCGGTCTCATCATGCTCTACCTTCGCCGACTGCTGGATCCGGTGATGCGGCTCATTTCCGACGCCGACGACCATATCGGCAGCATTCTGGTGTTTTTGGTGATGCTCACCGGCTGCATGGCGCTGGCCGAGAGCTTTGACGGGCTGCGCGCCCTGCACATGCTCACCGTGGACCTGCTGCTGCTTTACTTCCCCTTCAGCCGCCTCATGCATACCTTCATGTTCGCGTTCAGCCGCAGTTACACCGGTGCGATGTACGGCCGTCGGGGAGGCGCGTTATGAGCTCACAGACCGCTGTGGACAGCTTTCTCGACCAGACCGGTGCCATGGTGGCGTCATTTCTCGATGCCTGTGTGCACTGCGGAATTTGCGCGACGGCCTGCCATTTCTACGAGGCGAGCGGCGACCCGCGGCACACGCCTATCTACAAGCTGCTGCCTCTGGCCAAAGCCTACCGACGCCACAAGGCGCCATTTTCGAGTTTCAAGCGCATGCTGGGGCTGGCTCCCGCGGAAGTCACTGAAGGCGAGCTGCAGGAATGGCAGGAGCTCATCTACGATACCTGCACCATGTGCGGGCGCTGTACGTTGGTGTGCCCCATGGGCATTGACATTGCGACTCTCGTGCATGTCTCCCGGCGGGCCATGGTGGACGCGGGGCTGGCTCCGCCGGAGCTGATGGCCGTAGCCGAGCGTTCGCGGGACGAAGGCAGCCCCCTGGGCGTCACGCCCGAGAAGCTCAAGGAACGCATCGAGTGGCTGCGGGACGAGCACGATGTGGAGATCCCCCTGGACAAGCCCAAGGCGCAGGTGCTGCTCACGGCGTCGTCCATCGAAACCATGAAATATCCCCAGTCCCTGGCGGCCATGGCCAAGATCCTCAACCATGCCGGCGAGGACTGGACCTTCTCCACTCGCGGTTACGAGGCGACCAACTTCGGTCTGCTCACCGGTTACACTGAAGTCACCAGGATAATGGTGACACGCATAGTGGAGACTGCCGAGGCGTTGGGTGCGAAGCTGGTAATTCTGCCCGAGTGCGGTCATGCCTACGGCGCGCTGCGCTGGAGCGGCGCCAACATCATCGGCCGCGAGTTGCCTTTTGAAGTGTTGCAGATCGCCGAATACCTGGCCAAGATCAAACGGGAGGGACGACTGAAGCTGAGTCCGTTGACGGAATCGATCACCTTCCACGATCCCTGCCAGGTCGCCCGACGGGGGGGGGCGACGGAAGCGCCGCGGGAGGTGCTGGCCGGGTTTGCCCAGGACTTCCGGGAAATGGATCATGCCGGCGATGCCAACTGGTGCTGCGGCGGTGGTGGTGGGGTGAGTACCATTACCCGTGCGAACGACCTGCGCCACAAGGTGTTCGAGATCAAGATGCGCCAGGTGGCGGATACTGGAGCGAGCACGTTGGTCAGTTCCTGTGCGAACTGTCGGCAGACATTCGACGATGACAAAGCGTTCTACAACTGGGACCGGAACGTAGGCAGTCTGGTCGAGCTGGTGGCGGACCACCTGGAGCAATAGAGACGGGCTGTGCGCCGGGCGCATGGGAAAGCCCGGGCAGTGGTGGTCTGCCGACCGGTCCGAGGCGGCAAGAACACGATATGCGGGGGTGCCGACGGCGCGCCAGCGCTGTGCACCGTTGAAGGAGTCTGTGGGACTACCCCGGCCGGGCATCGATTCCGGCCGAGGTCTTTGTTCCAGAGGGGGAGTTGAGGCCGCGTTCTCTTTGGTGGGTTGGTGGTGCAGGCGCCAGCGCTTGCGGGTGGCATCATGGTCAGGATTGGAGCGTTGCTAGCGCTCGTGGTGCTGGCCTTCCCGGGGAGCACGGCGGCTCCCGATCCGGTGTGGCAGCGCGCGGTCCGGACGTCGGATCTGCCGGCTCTGGAGCGGCTGACGGCAGCCGGTGTGGATGTGAACCGGGCGGCCGCCAACGGCAAGACCGCACTGATGGCGGCAGCGGGAAAAGGCGATGCGGGTCTGCTCACTGCACTGATCGCGGCGGGGGCGACGGTCGACGTCCGCAACCGCAACGGCGGCACCGCTCTTATGTACGGGGCGGTGAGCGGAAGCACATCGGTGATCCGGCTGCTGCTGGATCACGGTGCCACCGTCAATGTCGTGGGCAGCAACGGGTGGTCGGCGCTTACCATCGCAGCCGTCAAGGGCCATCTGGCGATCGTCGATCTGCTGCTCTCCCACGGCGCCGACCCCACGCTTCGCGATATCTACGGGTGGACCGTGCTCATGCGGGCTGTGGCGACGAATCGACCGCACGTGGCGCAGCGACTGCTGGCCACCGGGAAGGTGGATGTCAATGCCGCCGACGAGCAGGGCGACACCGCGCTGCACCACGCCGTGATGGGCGCCAACCCGGTGCTGGTCCGTCTGCTGGTGGCAGCCGGGGCCGATGTGAACGCAAGAGACAAGCGGGGGCGCACCCCCCGAGAACTGGCGATCGAATCGAAACAGTCCGAGCTTGCCGGCTGGCTAGCGGATGTGGCGGCGCAGCGCCGGTAGGACCGTGTCCAAAGCATGGGCGCGACATGGGGTCGCGGAAGGGATGTCGTAGGCCGGGCTGGGACCTGGACGTCAAGGATTGCAGTTGGTTGTTGGGCTTCGCTGCGCTCAGCCCACTTGCATGAGCGGCCATCGCCAAACGAACGCCGTAGGTTGGGCTGAGCGCAGCGAAGCCCAACAACCCCCTACTCGACATCTAAAATGCAGACGAGGAAACGTACCGCAGTCGTAGCCGTTTGGCGGCTCGCATCGACGGCATGGCCTGGATAGGCGCCCAGGCCGGTAACTCCTCAGCACAGGATCCGGTTGCGGGTATAGTCGGCCAACGGCACAACCGGGGAGCTGTCCACCACCCGTTGTCGGATATCGCTGGTCTGGTATTCCAGCGCCAGGTGGAATCCGAACTTGTCGAAGAAGCGTTCGAACAGCACTGCCCCCTGAGTCCCGGTCGCATAGAGGGCATCGTCATCCGGTTCGTATTCCAGGCGGATGGACGCCAGGGGATCCGGGGCGGGACCGCCCAGGACTCTGGCGCCGTCGGCGGCATCGTAGACGCTGTTCTCCGAGCAACAGTAGATGACACGGGCCTTGCGAACGCTGTCCTTGTCCTTGTCGACGAAGGCGGTCGGTCCGGGACGGTAGTTGATGAAGCTCACCTCACGCGCCGGATAGCTCATGCGGTGCGAGCAGATCGCGGAGAACGCGACAATGGCACCCTGGGGTCCGACCCCGCCCGGCCAGCGATAGGAGCCGCCATTGTCTGTCTCCAGGGTATCGGGACGGGCGCGTGCGCCCAGGTTCAGCAGAAAGCAGGGCGTGGTGACATAGGGGAAGTGAAAAATGTAGTTCACCCCGACATGCAGATCGGCGACCCGCAACGGAGCCCCCCTGTGGTCCACGAGGCGGACCGGTCCGTAGTTTCGCACCGGGCCGCTTTGCGCGGCGCCCAGGCAGGGCGGTACGCCGGCGGCGACCAGCGTTGACAGGCAGAGTCGGACGAAGCCTCTACGATCGATTCCCGAACGTCTGGACATGATCCCCCCCCGCATGAAACAGGCTAGCACAGCTTTTCCGCCTTCCCAGCGCGAACCACCGGGAAAGCAATTGCCGGGAAGGTGCTATGGCCACGGCGGTGGGACCGGTGTGCGACCGACCCCTGGGAACCAGCAGCCACGGTCCGGGACGCACATCGCCTGAGGCGGGCGCCGGTCGGAATGGCGGGTTCAGCGTCGTTCGGGTCCGCGGCTGCCGCCCCCGGGTTTGCCGCTGTCCAGAAAGTATTCGCCCAGGGTGATTCGTCTGGCGCCATGACCGGCAACATCCACGAACAGTGCACCCTCTGCATCGACGCTTGCGGCGGTGCCTGCTACGGTCTGTTTGCCCAACGCGATCCGGATATGCTCGCCCATGCCGCTGACGCGCTGCATCCAGGTCCGTTGCACCGGTTCGAATCCCTCCTCGGCCCACCGGTTGACCCACACCAGAAAGTGACGGGCGAAGTGCTCCAGCACCTCGGCGGGGGAGGTGCGACAGTCGCCTTCTCCCTGGACGCTCGCGGCGGCAAGCCCCAGCTCGGTCGGTGGCTGCAGAATGTTTGCTCCCACACTCACTATGCACCACGGGAACCCCTTGTCCGTAGCGGGTCCCACGGTGAGCCAGACGCCGGCCGCCTTGCCTTCATTGAGCAGGATGCTGGCAGGCCAACGGTAATCGAGCCGGGTCAGCGGCGAAACGATGTCAGCCATGGCAGCCCCAAGACTCACGGTGGCGACCGTTGCCAGCTGGACCACAGCGGCCGCAGGCATTTCGGGACGCAGAATCAGGGCGCACAGTAGACCGCCCTCCGTGCCGATCCAGTGCGTGCCGCTCGCCGCTCGGCCAGGGGTCTGGCTGTCCGCCCACACCACAGTGCCTTCATCGGCGCCCTGCTGGGCAAGGCGCACCGCCTCGGCCGTGATGTCCGAGGTTTCCTTCAGGGTCACCAATTCGTAAAGAGGCGGAAGATCGGCAGAATGGGTCATGGTATAAACGCGGTTGAAGGGGGCTCTTTTGCCTTACAGTTTAGCTTATTGGGCTGTCGGATCCCCTCCGAGGGGTGGTCCTCGGCGCGGGGATATGGCGCGCTTGGCGATCGGTCACGGAATGACTGGTAAGATTCTCACGTCAAACACGACAGACAGAAGGATCAAGACAACTCCGCACGGTGGCTGATTGGCGGAACCCATTGAAACAGCAGCAAGGAAAAATATCCATGGTTCAAAAACGCTGGTGGATGGCGGTAGCGGCTGTGCTGCTTGCCGTGATGCAGGTGAGCGTCTCGGCTGCGGCCGGAAAGCAGGCCAAATCGGATGAAGGGGGTATTTTTGCGACCCTCTCCAAGCTGAGCTGGGCGCAGCAAGGCCACGGTCCCAGGTTGATGTATATCTTCATCGATCCCAATTGCCCGTACTGCCATGAACTGTATACCGAGCTGCAGTCAAAGATCGGACCGGAGCACCTCACGGTGCGATGGGTGCCGCTTGGCATACTGACCACAACCAGTGCCGGCAAAGCGGCCTCTATCGTGGGTGCCAAAGATCGCGCCGCTGCCCTCAAACTGAATGAAACCCATTACCAGCGCGGCCAGGGGGGCGGTATTGAAGAAGCGCTGCCCGATCAGCATGTAACGGACCTGCTGAAGGCCAACGAGCACGCATGGTCCCAGACCGGTGCCACCGGCGTGCCCACCATCATCTTCCGCAATCAATCCGGCAGGCCGACTCTGGTTCAGGGCGGGCCCAGCCCCGCGGAGCTTAAGGAGCTTCTCACCCACGTCCACTGACCGGGTGCGTGTCCGACGCCTGCCCGGGGTGGGCACGTCGTCTTCAGACCGGTCATGCCTGCGAGTCCGGGCAATCCGGCGAACGTCACCTTGCCGGATTGCCCGTCTTTCTCCCCGCGCGCACCGATTGGGTTCCACATCGGGGCCTGTAAGGTCGGGGCGCGTGAATCGACTAACGGTTTGACACCAAAGCGTCCTTGGCGCCACCGGGCCGTTGCCGGTTCGTCTTGCAGGGACCAGACAGCGTGTCGTTAACCACACCGGTTCCAGGGGAGAAATCGAGATGGTTCTGACAGCAAGGGTTGCCACCGCCTATCGCGAGTCTGTCCGCTGGTTGGAATTCGCTTCGCCGGTTGCGGACCTGGCGGTTCGGCTGTGGGTGGCCCATGTGTTCTGGCAGGCAGGGCTTACCAAGATCCAGAGCATGTATTCAACGATCGGGTTGTTCACGTACGTCTACCATGTGCCTCTGCTCCCGCCGGAAGTTGCCGCATACCTGGGGACCGGGGTCGAGTTGATTTTGCCGGTATTGCTCGCCTTCGGACTTGCGGGACGCCTGAGTGCAGGCATCCTGTTCGTCTATAACATCGTTGCGGTTATTTCCTATCCGGGCCTGGGTGCCGATGGGGTGCAGCTGCACATCATGTGGGGGATCATGCTGCTGGTGACCTTTCTGCATGGGCCGGGGACCCTGTCCCTGGACTGTCTCCTGGCGCGCTTGTTCCGGCGGTGGCGCGACCGTGGCCCTCAGGCTGACGGTGCAACGGCAGTTCGCTGATTCCCGGTCAGCCCGGTGGATGGCGCGTCGGGGGCCGAACTGCGGGTGCGCAGTGGACTTCTGAGTGTTTCGTCCCGCAGGGCGTACCTGTATTTTCGCCTGATCGATCGCTACCTGAGGTAAGCGATCGGGGTTGCGCGCCGTACGGCTGCGACGATGTGGATGCCCGTTGCCCGTTGCCCGTTGCCCGTTGCCCGTTGCCAGTCGGCAGAGTGCGGGCCGGGGGACGCCGACTTTCCGGGAAGGGTCGTGGTTGGTTGTCGAGTGTCGGGCTTGCTGTTGCTCAGCCCAATTTACCTCCCAGGGCGCGAGCTTCCACCCTCGCGGTAGGTTGGGCTGAGCGCAGCGAAGCCCAACGAACCGTCTCGATCAGGCCCTGTCGGTATCCGGAACGGGAAGCCCGGTTCCGGCACAGGAACGGCCGTTCAACGTTTGCGTAACACATATCGCCTGGGTCGTTTCCGGACCGTATTGAGTGCGTCGCGTAACTCCGGCGAGGCGCCGCGGAGGCGGGGTTGCAGAAACTTATCCCTGGCCGGTATCGACCTGCCGCAGGCCTTCCAGGATGCGTTCGCGGGTGGCGGATGGCAGCGCTGCCGGGCCTTGCGGGCTCTCGAACCGATGCAGGGTCCGCTGCAGCCATTCAAGCTGGCGCGCGTAGCGGCGGCAGGCGCTGCACATAAGAAGGTGCAGACGAACGGAGAAGCTGCGCGGCTGCCCCTCAGGCCGGTCGTGTTCTTCGGACAACAGCAATGACACCTCGCGGCAGTTGGGCAGTCCCATCATGATCTGTGTTCCCCTTTCTTGAACCAGCCGTTTTCCACGCACTCCCGGATGCGCATTCGGGCCCGGTGCAGCAGCACGTACAGGTTGTTGTCGGATATGTTCAGCAGCTCGCAGACGTCCCGACTTTCCAGTGCCGACAGTTCCCGGGCGACAAAACCTTCCCTGAGTCGCTCTGGCAAGGCGTCGATGCACTCGCTGAGCACCACCCAGAACGCTTCCAACTCGACCTGGTTGAGCGGGTCGCTGCCCCAGCGGGCGGGGCGCATACGCCAGTGCCCGGTGTCGTCGAACCAGCGGTGGAGGTCGTCTTCGCCGTCGCTGTCGGCGATGCGCGTCTCCTGCTGGCCCTGCGCCCGGTAATGGTCCCGGATCTTGTTCTTTAGGATGCCCACCAGCCAGGTACGTTCGCTGGAGGCCCGGCGAAATCCCTCCCGACTGCGCCACGCGGCGAGCAGGGTTTCCTGCACGAGGTCCTCGGCGATGTCGCGTCTGCTGGTGCGCAGCAGCGCAAAGCGAAACAGGGCGTCGCCGTGGTCGGCCAGCCAGCGTTCCGGGTCCAGATCCACACCCCCTCCCTCGGTTCGCGATATTTTGTGGCGGCTAGTGGTCCATGCGGGAAATAGCGGGACTCCCTTCGGGCCGACCCACAAGGCCCCTCGGCCGCGTTGCACTCGCTTGAATTGGCGACGGCCAGTCCTGCGCTCGTGCGCCTTGCCGATGAGGCTTGTGGACCGGCTGAGAGTCACACTATTTGCCGCATGGACCGCTAGAATAACACAGGCTCCGGACGCCGCTGGACGAGGCGACGGCCGTTCGGACAGCGACCAGCTGCGGGCCACGCCGATCAATACATGCGATGGCGGAACAGCCAGCCGGCGAGCGTCAGGCTGACCAGGCCGATGATGGCCATGGGCCACAGTTGGGGAACAAGCAGATGGAACGGCGTACCCTCCAGGAACACGCCGCGCAGGATGACCATGAAATAGCGCATGGGGTTGATGAGCGTAATGTACTGCACCGCCAGCGGCATGTTCGCGATAGGCGTGGCGAATCCGGACAGAATGATGGCCGGCACCAGGAACAGAAAGGCGCCCAGCAGTCCCTGCTGTTGGGTGACCGCGATGGAGGAGATCATCAGGCCGACCCCTATGGCCGACAGCAGAAACAGCCCGACACCCGCGTAGAGGGTCAGCAGGGAACCGCGCAGAGGCACTTCGAACCACACCACCGTCAGCACAATGATGATCGAGGCCTCCAGGGTACCGATGATCAAGCCGGGCAGTGCCTTGCCGATCAGGATCTCCACCGGCCGCAGCGGCGTGACCAGCAGCTGGTCGAAGGTGCCCTGTTCGCGTTCCCGGGCAACCGACAAGGCGGTGACCAGCATGGTGACCACCAGGGTGAGCAGGCCGATGATGCCGGGAACGATGAACCATTGGCTGCGAAGATTGGGGTTGAACCATGCGCGGGTCACCAGGTGAACGGGTGGCTGCGCCAGCCCATGGTCGGCGCTCCACTGCCGGTTGAAGCGGGTCACGATGCTGCGCACGTAGTTCAGGACCAGCATGGCCGTGTTGGAGTTGCGGCCGTCGACGATGACCTGCAGCTGAGCCGGCTGCCCCAGGGCCAGGTCGCGGCTGAAGTGCGGCCCGAAGTGAAGTACCAGAAGAGCCCGTTTGGCATCTATCATGGGTCGGATCTGGCCGTCGCGGGTGATGGTCGCCACCTGCTGGAAATTGTCCGAGCCCTCGAAGCGGGCGATCAGGTCACGGGCCGCCGAGCCCGCGTCCTCGTTGTACACGGCATAGGGCACATTGGCCAGGTCGAAGGTGGCCGCATAGCCGAATACCAGCAGCTGGATGATGGGCGGGCCGATGATGACGAAGCGGCTCTTCTTGTCCTTGAGCAGGGCCAGGAATTCCTTGACCATCAATGCCAGAATGCGTTGCCACATGGGTTAGGGCCTGCTGACACGATGGGGGGCGCCGCTGCCGGAGCCCCATTTTCCGTCCCGCCAGGCGGAAAGAGTGCGGTGTAGCCCGGCTACATGAGCGAGCGACAACGCCGCGGGACGGGAAATGGGGCCCGGCCCTTCGGATTGCGGCTGACAAGCCGCCACTCGGTGTTGCTCGTCACTCATCTGGAATCACCAAACTTCGCTCCTCGCGCCTGGATTGGCGCCTTGTCAGCCGCAACAGCGATGATCCCCATCGTGTCAGCAGGCCCTAGTCCAATCGCTTGCGAAACAGGCGCCGGCTGATGCCCATGAGCAGCGCGGCGATGGCGACCAGGGCCAGGGCGTTGGGCAGAATCACCGACCAGATGTCGCCGGCCAGAAACAGCGTCTGCAACTGCGCCACGAAATAGCGCGCCGGGATCAGGTGGGTGAGCAGTTGCACCACGCGCGGCATGCTGTTGATGTCGAAAATGAACCCGGACAATATGAACGCCGGCAGGAAGGTGACGATGATGGCGACCTGACCGGCGACGAACTGATTCTTCGCTGCCGTTGAGATGAGCATGCCCATGGCCAGCGCCACCAGCAGGAACAGCGAAGCGCAGCCGAACAGCACCCAGAACGAACCACGCAACGGCACCCCGAACAGCCACACGGCCATGGCTACCGACAAGGCCATGCTGCCGGTGCCCAGCAGAAAGTAGGGAATCACTTTACCCAGCAGGATTTCGCGCACCGCCACCGGCGTGACCATGAGCGCTTCCATGGTGCCGCGCTCCCACTCACGGGCGACCACCAGTGCTGTCAGCAGCGCACCGATCAGGGTCATGATGACGGCGATCAGACCGGGCACCAGGAAGTTGCGGCTGCGCAGCTGGCTGTTGAACCAGACCCGTTGCTCCACGCGTACGGGCTGGGCCAATGGCTGGCCCCTGGCCTGGGCCTGGTGCTGCAGCCACTGGCTCCAGACCCCTTCCACGTAGCCGGAGACGATGCGCCCATTGTTGGCGTCCACACCGTTGACGATGAGTTGCACGGGCGCGCCTTCCGCGCCGCGCAACTGACGGCCGAAATCGGACCGGATGTGGACGATGCCGTCCACCTGGCCTTTCAGCAGGGCCTGCTGGGCGGCATGCATGTCCGGCAGTTGCACGGGCGCGAAGTATCTGGAATCGGAGAATGCACCGATGAAATCGGATGTCTCCGCGGTGGGGTGGTCGACCACCAAGGCGATGGGCACATGTTCCGCGTCCAGAGATACCCCATATCCGAACAGCAGCAACAGCACGACCGGCATGACGAACGCGATCGCGATGCTGCTGGGATCGCGCAGAATCTGCAGGAACTCCTTGCGCACCAGGCCGCGCAGGCGCTGCCCGCCGCCGCCGCGGGTTGGTGCGACCGGCGTGGGCGGGCTAGGGTCCGGCATGGTGGGCGTCGGGGTGCTCGATAAGGCGGATGAAGGCGTCTTCCATGGTCGGGTTCGGGTGCTCGGCGGTGCGCGCTCCGACCTTGATGTCGGAGGGCGTGCCGAGGGCGAGAATCTCGCCGGCCGCCATGATCGTAACCCGGTCGCAATACTCGGCTTCTTCCATGAAATGGGTGGTAACCAATACCGTCACGTGGGCCTGGGCCAGGGCGTTGATGCGGTGCCAGAACTCGCGCCGTGCCAGCGGGTCCACGCCGGACGTGGGTTCGTCCAGGAACAGGATGTCGGGCTCGTGCATCAGGGCACATGCCATGGCCAGGCGTTGCTTGTAGCCCAGGGACAGATTCGAGCTCATCGCGTCGGCCAATGCACCCAGCTCGAACTGCTCCAGAGCCCAGGCGATGCGCCCCGTGCGCTGTGCCCGGGACAGTCCATAGGCGCGGCTGAAGAACTCCAGATTCTGGCCGACGCTGAGGTTACCGTACAGCGAAAATTTCTGGGACATGTAGCCGATGCGCCCGCGCGCGGCGGCTGCGGCCGTGCGCAGATCGACGCCGGCCACGGTGAGGCTGCCTTCGCTGGCCGGCAGCAGACCGCACAGCATGCGGAAGGTGGTGGACTTGCCGGCGCCGTTCGCGCCCAGCAACCCGAAGATTTCCCCCCGGTTGACGGAGAAGTCCACGCCCTTGACGGCATAGAAGTCGCCAAAGCGGCGGCTGAGGTGTTGGACCTGGATGACCGGTGCCGTGTTGTCCGCCGCGGCGCCGCCGTGCTCGGCGACAGTGAAAGCTGCGCTGGCCGTCCCCGCTTCCCGCTGGCGGGTGCCCAGCAGGGTGACGAAGCTGTCCTCGAAGCGGGGCGGCACCGCGCGAACGGTGATATCGTCGGCGCCGGGCAGCAGCGTCTGTGGGGTGGCGCTGGCGCCCTCGCGGGTGACAATGCGCACCACGTCGCCTTGGATAATGGCGTCGGTGACCCCGGGGGCCTGGGCAAGTCGCTGCTGGAGCGCGCGTTTGCTCAGGGCGTCGGCGCTCACGACGTAGGTGCGACCGGTCAGTTGCGCGCTGAAATCGCCGGGCGGACCCTGACCGAGCAACTCGCCGTCGTGCAGCATCAACACGGCATGGCAGCGCTCGGCTTCGTCCAGGTACGCGGTGCTCAGCACCACTGTCATGCCTTCTTGCTGTACCAGCCGGTAGACGATGGCCCACAGTTCGCGGCGCGAAACCGGGTCCACGCCCACCGTGGGCTCGTCCAGCAGCAGCAGGCGCGGCGGGCGTACCAATGTGCAGGCCAGTCCCAGTTTCTGCTTCATGCCCCCCGACAGGCGCCCTGCCAGACGGGCGGTGAATGGCTCCAGACCGGTCATCGCCATCAGCTCACCGTAGCGCTCGGCGCGCGCCGCCTTCGGGACGCCCTGCAGGTCAGCATACAGGTCCAGGTTCTCCTGCACGGTGAGGTCTTCGTACAGCCCGAAACGCTGGGGCATGTAGCCGAGCCGGGCCTGTACGGCGAGGGCATCGCGGGTGGCGTCCAGACCCAGAGCGGTGATGCGGCCCGCATCGGGCAGCAGCAGCCCGGCCGCCAGGCGCATGAGGGTGGTCTTGCCCGCCGCGTCGGGGCCGATCAGCCCGGTGACCTGCCCATGGTTGGCGGCAAGGGTCACGCCGCGCAGGGCATTGATGGTGCGCCCGGCCGCCTGGAAGGTCTTGCTGACCCCTTCGAAGCGCAGCGCGACGTCGTCCTCGGCGGCCGGTGTTTCGCCATCCGTGGCCGGCTGGGGGGCAGATGCCGTCATCAGTCGCCGTTGCAGGGTTTGGGCGATGTCGGCGCGGCGGAGGAGCCGGGTGCGGACAGCGCTACGGTCACCGTCGCCGGCATGCCCAGGCGAAGCTGGTTGCGGGGATTGCACACGAATACGCGCACCTGATAGACGAGACGGGTGCGCACTTCGGTGGTCTCCACCGATTTGGGGGTGAACTCGGCGGCGGGGGAGATGTAGCCGATCCAGCCCCGGTAGCGAGTGCCCGGATAACTGTCGGTGGTCACTTCGGCCGCCATGCCGGGATGGATCTTGCCCAGATTCGGTTCGGAGACATAGGCTCTGACCCACATCGGGTCGGTGAGTGCCAGCGTGAACACGGGTCGCTGGGGAGAGGCCATATCGCCCGGTTCCAGTATGCGGTCACGGATGACGCCGTCGGCGGGCGCATACAGGCGGGCGTCGTGCAGGGCTTGTCGGGCCAGTGCGAGTTGCGCCTGGTCCGCTCTCAGGGTGGCCTTGGCGGCAACGATATCTTCCTTGCGGGGCCCGGCTACCGCCAAAGCGAGGGCTTGGCGGGCTGCGCCCTCACGGGCGCTGGCGGCATCGGCAGCCGCGCGGGCGTTGTCGGCCTGTTCCTTGGACGTCAGGTTCTGCTTGTGCAGGCGTTCCAGACGCCGTGCGCTGCGCTGGGCATTGGCGGCTTCCACCCGGGTCGCTTCCAGATCGGCGCGCGCCTTGAGGATGTCCTCAGGGCGGGTGCCGGCTTCCAGGCGGGCGACGACTGCCTGCTGGGCGGCCGCCTGGGCCTGGGCGCGGTCCGCCGCGTAGGTCAGCCGGTTGGTCTCCAGGGAGGCCAGCAACTGGCCTTTCTTGACCTGCGCGCCTTCCAGGACGTCCATGGTCGCGATGCGCTCGCTGTCGTTGAAGGCCAGATCCACCTGCCGCAGGTCCACGTTGCCGTACAACACCAGGTCGGTGGCCGGTTTCTGGGCGCTGTTGCGCCGCCACTGCCAGACGCCGACGCCGATAGCGGCCGCGATTACCAACAGCACCAGAACCCGTACGATCTTCTTCTTGTTCGCCATTCCTGCTCCTGCTGTCGCTCCGGCAGCGGCGCGGTCGCGCCCCACGCGGGACGGACCGGCCCTTCCGGCCAAAGAGGTGTCCCATTATACGCAGGCGGCTGGACGCTGCCTCCCACGCCACCCTACCGGCACCGCCCCAGTGTGCCACGAATCCGGGGCCGCGTTCGGCCCCCCGAACCGGCAGTGCTGGCGCCACGTCGCGCCATGATCCTGGCCATGCCTTTCCGCAGATCGAGGCGCCGTCGGCGGGTTACTGTCCGCTGCACCGCGCGCAGGCTACTCGGAGCGGGTCCTTTGGGGACTGTAGCTGTCCAGTACTTGCAGATAATTGGCGCGCTCGAACCCCGCTGGATCGGCCGCGTGCCGATGGCTGACGCTGCCCTTGAGTTGGCGGACGGATTGATATTCGTGGTCGTCCATCCACTGCTCGATGGCGCGGCGGATGTCCGCCAGACGGCCTGGGCCGTGGGCCAGCAGCACGCTGCACAGGTGGGTCACATCGGCTCCCGCCAGCAGCATCTTGATGGCATCCTCGGCGCTATGAATGCCGCCGGTGGCGGCCAGGGACAGCCCGACCCGGCCATGAAGAATGGCGATCCAGCGCATGCGCAGCAGACTTTCGGTGGAGCTGGACAGCTGCAGGCGGGGTACGACCTGCAGGGTTTCCAGATCGATGTCCGGCTGGTAGAAGCGGTTGAACAGCGCCACGCCATTGGCGCCGGCCGCCTCCAGGCGCTTGACCAGATGACCCACCGCACTGAACTGGGACGAGAGTTTCACCGTAATGGGGATGCTGACCGCGCCGCGCAGTTCACGCAGCAGGTTGACGTAGCGGTCCTCGACCACCGAACCGGGTTCGTCCAGGTTGGCCGCCACGTAATAGACGTTGAGCTCCAGGGCATCGGCACCGGCGTCGGCCAGTTCCCGGCCGTGCTCGACCCAGCCGCTGGCGGAGATGCCGTTGAGACTGGCGATCACCGGGATGTCCAGCATCCGCTTCAGGGCCGTGAGCTGCTCCAGGTAGGCGTCCAGCCCGCTTCGGTACACGTCCGGCAGAGGCAGGAAGCTGTCCGCCTCGGAGTGGCCGATGTCCTGCTGGTGCAGGAAGCGGGCCATCTGCTGCTGTTCCTGCAGCAGCTCTTCCTCGAACAGTGAGTACATGACGATGGCGGAGGCGCCCGCGTCCTCCAGTTGGCGGACCGTGTCAAGGTTCCGGCTGAGCGGCGAAGCGGACGGCACCAGCGGGTTGGCCAGCTCCAGCCCCAGATAATCGGTTCCCAGGTCCATGTGTCAGTCCTCTGCGGCGGGCGTGTCGGCGGCCGCCTTGTCGTCGTTTTCCCAGGCCAATTGCGCGAGCTGTTCGTAGCGGTGGAAGCGTTCGGTCACCTCCGTCTGGGACTCGCTCAGAAAGCGCTCGGCTGCGTCCGGGTGGGAGCGCCAGAGCATGTTGAAGCGGGTCTCGTTGCGGATGAAATCCCGGTAGGCGACCGTGGGTGCCTTGGAGTCCAGATGCAAAGGGTTCTTGCCCTGCCGGGCGCGCCTGGGATCGTAGCGAAACAGGGGCCAATGCCCGGTCTGCACCGCCAACTGCTGCTGGGTGTGGTTGTGGACCAGGTCGTAGCCGTGGGCGATGCACGGCGCATAGGCGATGATCAGCGAGGGACCGTCATAGGCTTCGGCGTCCAGGAAGGTGCGCAAGGTCTGGACATCCTTTGCCCCATAGGCCACATGAGCCACGTACACGTTCTCGTAGGTCATGGCGATGCGCGCCAGGTCCTTCTTGGCGGTGGGTTTGCCGGCCGCGGAGAATTTGGCCACGGCGCCGCGCGGGGTGGCCTTGGAGGTTTGGCCGCCGGTGTTGGAGTAGACCTCCGTGTCCAGCACCAGCACGTTGACATTGCGTTCGGAGGCCAGCACATGGTCCAGGCCTCCGAAGCCGATGTCGTAGGCCCAGCCGTCGCCGCCGATAATCCACACGCTCTTGCGGCAAAGATTCTCCGCCAGTGTGGTCAGCGTGCGTGCCTGGGGGCTGTCCAGCGGAGCCAGCATGCGGCACAGCTCGGCGACCCGCTGGCGCTGCTCGTGGATGCCCGCCTCGTCGGTCTCGTCCGCCGTCAGGATGGCATCGGCGAGCTCGGCGCCCACCGTTTCGCGCAACCCGTTGAGCAACTCGCGGGCATGCTCGGCCTGCTTGTCGACGGCTATGCGCATGCCGAGGCCGAACTCGGCGTTGTCCTCGAACAGGGAGTTGGACCACGCCGGTCCCCGTCCCTCGGCATTCATGGCCCAGGGCGTGGTGGGCAGATTGCCGCCGTAGATCGAAGAGCAGCCGGTGGCATTGGCCACCAGCATGCGGTCGCCGAACAACTGGCTGGCGAGCTTGATGTAGGGCGTTTCGCCGCAGCCTTCGCAGGCCCCTGAAAATTCGAACAGCGGCTGCAGCAGCATGGAACCCTTGAGGGTGGTTTCCTTGGCCTGACGGCGGTCATATTCCGGCAGCCCCAGGAAGAACGCCCAGTTGTCCCGTTCCTGGTCGCGCAGCGGCGGCTGGGGCGCCATGTTGAGCGCCTTGTGGCTGACATTGGATTTGTCCCGGATGGGGCAGATGTCCACGCACAGGCTGCAGCCGGTGCAGTCCTCCGGCGCCACCTGGTAGGCCATGTGCATGCCCTGGGGATAGTCCTTGCCCAGTACCGGTACATGCTTGAAGGTGGGCGGCGCGCCGGCGGCCAGCTCGGCCGGGAAGAGCTTGCTGCGGATGACGCCATGGGGGCAGACGAAGGCGCATTTGCCGCATTGGGTGCACAGATGCTCGTCCCAGACCGGGATCTCCAGAGCCAGGTTGCGCTTCTCGAAGGCCGCCGTGCCGAGAGGGAAACTGCCGTCTGGGGGCATCAGGCTCACCGGTATGGCATCGCCGCGCCCGGCGATCAACTCGCCGGTGAACCGGCGCACGAATTCCGGCGCGTCGGCCGGTACCGGGGGAAGCTTCACGATGTCGCTGGTCGCGGTTGCCGGCACCCCGACCCGCTGCAGATTGGACAGGGTCTGATCGATGGCCCGGAAATTGAGCTCCACGATGTGTTTGCCTTTGCGCCCGTAAGTCTTCTCCACCGCCCGCTTGATGGCGTCGATGGCCTCGTCGTGGGGCAGGATGCCGGAGATGGCGAAAAAGCAGGTTTGCATGATGGTGTTGATGCGCTTGCCCATACCGCTGTCCTGGGCCACCCGGTAGGCATCGATGGTGTAGAACTCGATGCCCTTGTCGATGATCTGCTGCTGCATGCGCCGGGGCAGGGTGTCCCATACCTGGTCGGGCGGGGTCGGTGAGTTGAGCAGGAACACTGCGCCGGGCGCAGCCTTGTCCAGCATGTCGTAGCGTTCCAGGAACACCGTCTGGTGGCAGGCCACGAAGCGTGCGTCGCCGTCCCCGATCAGGTAGCTGGAGCGGATGGGCCGGGGGCCGAAGCGCAGATGGGAGACGGTCACGGCCCCGGATTTCTTCGAGTCGTAGACGAAGTAGCCCTGGGCGTGCAGATCGGTGCCGTCGCCGATGATCTTGATGGAGTTCTTGTTGGCGCTGACGGTGCCGTCGGAACCCAGACCGAAGAAGACGGCCTGGAACAGCCCTTCGTGGGCGTCGGTGCGAAACGCCGGATCCCAGTCCAGACTGGTGTGGCCCATATCGTCCACGATGCCCACCGTGAAATCGTTGCGGGGCGTGTCGGCGGCGAGCGCGTCGAACACCCCCTTGATCATGGTCGGATTGAACTCCTTGGAGGACAGGCCGTAGCGCCCGCCCACCACCCGCGGCATGTGCGGGAAACGGCTTTTGCCACCCGAAAACGCCTGGGCGATGGCGGTGACTACGTCCTTGTACAGCGGTTCGCCGTCGCTGCCGGGCTCCTTGGTGCGGTCCAGGACGGCAATGCGCTCGACGCTCGCCGGCAGGGCGTCCAGCAGGGCGCGGGCGTCGAAGGGGCGGAACAGCCGCACTTTCAGCACGCCCACCCGCTCCCCGTGGGCATTGAGGTGTTCGACGGTTTCCTGCGCGGCTTCGGCTCCCGAGCCCATGAGCACCACGACCCGGTCGGCGTCCTCGGCGCCCGCGTAGTCGAACAGGTGATAGGCGCGCCCGGTGAGTTCCGCGAACCGGTCCATGGCGGTCTGTGCCACCGACGAAAAGCGCGTGTAGTAGGGATTGACCCGCTCCCGTCCCTGGAAATACACATCCGGGTTCTGGGAACTGCCGCGCAGCTGGGGATGGTCCGGCGACAGGGCGCGCTCGCGGTGCTCGCGCACCCGTTCGTCACTGATCATCTCCCGCACTGTGCCGTCGTCCACCGGGACGATCTTGGCCACCTCATGGGAGGTGCGGAAGCCGTCGAAGAAATGCAGCACCGGTATGCGGCCTTCCAGGGTGGCGGCATGGGCGATCAGCGCCAGGTCCATCGCCTCCTGCACCGAGCCGGCCGCCAGCAAGGCAAAGCCGGTGCTGCGCACGGCCATCACGTCGCTGTGATCGCCGAAGATGGAAAGTGCCTGCACCGCCAGGGAACGGGCGGCCACGTGGAACACGCAGGGGTTGAGCTCCCCGGCGATCTTGTACATGTTGGGAATCATCAGCAGCAGGCCCTGGGACGCTGTGAACGTAGTGGTCAGCGCGCCGGCCTGCAGGGCGCCGTGAATGGCGCCGGCGGCTCCGCCCTCGCTTTGCATCTCGACGATATGGGGCACTGTGTCCCACAGGTTCCTGCGCCCTGCCGCCGACCATGCGTCCGCCCATTCACCCATGGGGGAGGCGGGGGTGATGGGGTAGATCGCGCACACTTCGCTGACTTTGTGGGCGACGGTGGCAGCGGCTTCGTTGCCGTCGATGGTGACCGTAGTCGGGTTGCCCATGATGACCTCGTTGACTCGCGCCGGCTGCGGCCGCCCGCTGGCCGAAGACTCCGGCATTGACCGGATGCAGCTACCATAGCGGGCCGGCTCGAGGCTGTTGTTGACACATATCAAATGTAGTCCCGGTTCCCGCTCGTGCGCTGCGGACCATGCGTGCCCGGAAACAGCCCGTTTGCGGGGCGGACGGGTGCGGGCCATTACGGAACGGGGCAGGGCCTGGGACGGGGGCCCACGGACAGTCTGCCCGAGCGGGGCAGGCCCGAACCGGACCGGGCGTCGGGAGTCCCGGCGGAGCCCGGCACCGTACCGACGGTGAGATGTTTCGCTGCGTCCTGCCCCGAGCACCGGGCCAGGGTCAGGCCTGGTCCTCCAGATCCATCTTCAGAGCGAGCAGATCCATCAGGTCCTTGAGCGCAATGATGCCCACCAGACGGTCGTGATCGACCACCAGCAGGCGGCTGCTGCGGTTGCGGTTCATCCTGGTGAGTGCTTCCACCGCGTCGGCATCGGGCGCAACGCTCATATCGCCGGTACGCGGCCGGTAGACTTCCTTGACCGCATGCCGATCCCATTCCGCGCGCGGTATCTCCCGAACCTGTTCCGGCGTGATCCAACCGAGGAGTCGATCATCCTCCATCACCGGAAACATTTTGAAGTGGTGCAGGTAGACGTAGTCTTCGATGAAGTCGTGAATCGAAATGGATGCGGGCACGGTAATGGGATCGCGCTTCATGAAGCGGCTGACGGGCTCGCCCTTGAGCGTTTCGCGCATCAGCATCTGCCGGTAGGACATGCGTGCCGCGCCGCGCAGGAACATCCCGATCAGGAACCACCACATGCCGCCGACGAAGTTGCCCTGTATAACGGACAGTACGCCCAGCACGATCATTACGATCCCGAATCCCGCTCCGATGCGGGCGGACAGGCGGGTCGCCCAGCGCAGGTTGGACTTCCAGCTCCACAGGGCGGCACGCAGCATGCGGCCACCGTCCAGTGGAAAGGCGGGCACGAGGTTGAACACCGCCAGGATGCCGTTGAGGTAGGCCAGATACATCACCACGCCGGCGATCGGCTGCGGCCAATGGGTCGAGACGGCGAAGTTGTACGTGCCGTATAGCACGACCGCCAGCACAATGCTCGCCAGCGGCCCCGCCGCCGCCATGAGAAACTCGGTGCGGGCGTTGGCCGGCTCGTCGTCCATTTCGGCAACGCCGCCGAAAATGAACAAGGTGATGCCTTTCATGGGCAGCCCGTGGCGGCGCGCCACCAGCGAATGGGACAGCTCGTGGAAGACGATGGACAGCAGCAGGCCCAGGGTGCCCGCCACGCCCATGGCCCAATAGGTTCCTGGGCGCAGGTCGGCGTAGAAATGGGGAAACACGCCGGTCGCCAGCGACCAGGTGATCAGCACCGCCAGAATCAACCAGGAGGGGTCCAGCCGGACCTCAAAGCCGAGGATGCGGAACAGTGGATAGGATTTGCCGAACATGTCGTATCGAAAATCCTCAGTCCAGGTGCGGGCGTCTGACTGGAACGTCGGGCGGCATCACTGCTTCAAGCATAGCACTGGGGCCGTCGGCTCCGCCGGTGCGAGCGGCGAATGAACTACAATTGCCGGGTTGGAAGAAGAGCATCCGCCGATGCCGACGATTGGTCAAGGGTGTGAAAAGTGGCGCCTCGTTGACGGACTGGTGCTGATAAGCTACCGACAAAGCGAGTGTTGCATTGTTTCTGGCGTTCGGGTCACGCGCACAGGCGAGTGCTGCACAGTACCATCGTCTGCGTTCCGGCAGGCAGCAAAGGGCACACGGTTCGCATTCAGACCAATAGGTTCTTGATGACAGGCGACGATTCAGAATACTACCGCTTCGCACGCCGCGTGCTGATTGCGGTCAGCATTGTGGTGGCCTTGTTCGCGCTGTTCGCGCTCCTGTGGCATGTCTCGGAAGTGCTGCTTGCGGTGTTTGCGGCGGTGCTGTTTGCGGTCTGGCTGGACGGTCTCGCTCTGTTGGTTACCGAGCGAACCCGTATTCCCCGGGGATGGGCGTTGCTGATAGTGGTCGTGGTGCTGCTGGTCGGGATCGGCTCGTTTGGCATGCTGGCCGGCTCCCAGGTCAGCGCACAGCTGTCACAGCTCGGGCAACGGGTTCCGATTGCAGTGCAACAGCTCAAATCGCTCGTGGATGCACACCCGTGGGGGCATGCGCTGCTCGCGGACATGCCCGCGCCAAGTCGGTGGCTACCCTCGGCCAACGATATACTCGGGCAGCTCTCGGGCGTGTTCTCCACTGCTGTGGGTGCGTTGATCAACGCCGTCATTGTGGTGCTCATCGGTTTCTATCTCGCGGTCAAGCCCAATCAGTACGTGGAAAACGCCATCCGTCTGTTGCCCAAGAGCGGACGCCGGCGCGGCCGGGAGGTGCTCCATTATCTGGGCCATGCGTTGCGTTGGTGGCTGGTGGGCCGCATGGCGGCCATGGCGGTCGTGGGCCTGCTGACCGGCATGGCGTTGTGGCTGGTGGGCATGCAGCTGGTGCTGGCGTTGGGTCTGATTGCGGGTCTGCTGTCGTTTGTGCCGTTTGTCGGTCCGGTGATGGCAGCGGTACCGGCCGTGCTCGTCGCGTTTCTGGAGAGTCCGTGGCATGCCGTTGTATGTGCTGGGGATTTACAGCGTGGTGCAATTTGCGGAAGGGAACTTTATCACGCCGCTCATCCAGGAAAGGGCGGTTTCGCTGCCGCCCGCCGCACTGCTGACGGCGCAGCTGCTGATGGGGGTTCTGTTCGGCCTGTTCGGCATCGTGCTGGCAACGCCGCTGGCCGTAGCGGTTATCGTGTTGATACAGATGCTGTACGTGGAGGACGTGCTGGGCGACCAGGTGGAAGTGCTGGGCGAGCGCCATCGCGCGCTTTAGACGGGGACGGCCGGGGTTTCGCCTTGGGATGTGTCCTGGCGCATCTTACCTTCGGGAATCCGGCGGAAGGCAGCGATCCGCCTGCGGACATGACCGCCTTACTGCGCGTGGCCGGTACCGTCGATGTACCCACCGGGGTCATGGCTCATAAGGTGCAGATGACCGACAGCCAGCCCAGCGTTCCCCATCAGCGCGCCCAGGCGCCCAATTGCATCGACCGTCATGCCGGCGCGCACACGATGCCGGTCTATCGCAACGCCGGCGTGTCCGGATGTCATCCGCGGCGGTCGGTCTTCTGTGCTGCAGGCGTACTCAGACCTGCCCGCCGCTTTGGCTGCAGGTGTTGATGCCGAACAGCCGATTGAGGGGGCAGAACCGGGCCAGGGCCGTGATCAGCAGGATGGCGCCGATGACGAACACGACCGTTTGCCATGTTGCACCCATGGGCACCACGAATCCTGCCACCAGCAAAACGACTCCGACGATCAGTCTCGCCATGCGGTCCGCGCCGCCGACATTGCAGTTCATGGCTGCGGCCGGTCCAGCAACGGCATGTCGCCCCGGCGTACCATGTGCACGATCAGGTCGCCGCGCCCGGGATGGCGGGAGTTGACGTCATTGAGACATTGGGGCGTCTGATGGGCAGCTGCCGACAGCAACACTTCCAGTTCGGCGAGATCGACTTTGGGTTCAGTGAGGTCCGGGATGCGCGGATTGTCCAGGTCGCCCACGTTCCAGAACATGCGCGGATGCCACATGTGGTGCTGCACGTCCGGATTGCCCATGAGCTCCACACATCGTTGATTCAGTGCCTGAGTGTCCATGTCCGTACCCGTCTCCCATGACTGTGTCCGGTGCCTTCCCGGACGGAAAAGCGACCACAATCTACATAGGAAGCTAGCTCACCAGCGACGGAATTCAACATTTCCACGGACGGGTTTTTCCCCGCCTGGCGTGCCTGCGGCCCATGGCACGGCTTCGGTACACGGGTTCAGTAAAGCAGTTCGTCCGGTTCCTTGGCCAGGGCCTCCTGCATCAGCGCAAGCACCTTGTTGAGCGGTCCGGTTTCATTGTCGAGAAAGCAGAATACGGGCGCCACGACACAGACGGTGGAGCGTGGTCCGCGTACCACCCAGGCCTTGACGGGGCTAAATGGCGGATTGCCCGGACAGGCGGCGTCGAGCATCTCCCCCTGCATATGTAGGGCCATGGTGGTGGCCCGGCACATGACCGAGGCCTGCCGTGCCTGTTCTGCATCCAACCGGCCGGCGTAGGTGAACTGGTCGCCGTGGTAGGCATACTCGCCGGCCGCGAATACGCCTGGAATGGCGCACAGCCTGGACACCAGGTTCACTGGCATTTCCTCCTGTCGACGGCAACACGGTCTTCCAAAACATAGGCAACTGCGGTCGGAATTTCCATGCCCGTCGCCCGCCGGCAGTACGGTGCTCGGTCCCCTTTGCCGAGCCGATCGATGCTCGGCTCCGGTACCCACAATGGCGCGCGGTAGGAGTTGTTGCTTTACTGGTAAGACTATCGTTGCCGGACCCCCTGTTTCGTTCTGCAAGGGCGCAGGGTGCGCGGTGCAGCCCCGCCGCATGAGCGAGCGACAACGCAGCGGGGAGGAAAAAGGGGGCTGGCCCTGCGGGTTGGGGCCGGGATCCGCCACTCGGCGTCCTTGTCGCCCATTTGGAAGGACCGAACGGCACTCTTTGCGCGGCGATGCATATAGTGTTGACAGGCCCTAGGGAAACGGCGGCAACGACCGGTCGACCCGACGCCGGGTCCGACGGGGTTCCAAGGAGGCTGGATATGCAGGTGAAGGATGTAATGACCGCGGATTTCCAGATCATCGCGCAGGACGCGACGGTGGAGGATGCGGCTCGAATGATGCGGGAACTCGACGTGGGGATGATCCCGGTGGGAGACCGGAAGCAGCTGATCGGAACCATTACCGACCGCGATATTGCGGTGCGTGCGGTGGCCGAGGGACGCGACCCGGCGCTCACCTCGGTGAAGCACATCATGAGTGCGGATATCGTGTATTGCTACGATGACGACGATGTGGGCGGCGCGGCCAGGGCCATGGAAGCTCGGCGCATCCGGCGCCTGGTGGTCGTCAATCACCAGAATGAACCGGTGGGAATAGTCGCGCTGGCCGACATCGTGACCAGCCCGGGAGGGCGCGAAGTGGCCGGCGATGTGCTGGAGCAGGTGTCGCAGCCCGACACCTGATCTCCGCGGGCGGGTTTAGAGCCCGGTTTTCGCGGTCGCGCAAGGCGTCAGCTGCGATGAGTTTCTCCCGGTATGATGTTTGCCGGCCTGTCCGGCGCGTTGATCGGGCTGGTTTGAAGCCGCGCGGAATGGCGGTGTAGACTGCCTAAACACCCGCGCCTCGCAAGGAGCCAGCATGAATGACCAATCGCCGTCCCACCCGGGACATTTGTCCCCTTTGCTCAAACAGTCCAGCGCCATCACTGTGGAACGGGGCGAAGGGGTGTACCTGTACGGCCGAGACGGCGAACGCTATCTGGATTTCACCGCCGGCATCGGCGTGACCAGCACCGGCCACTGCCATCCGAAGGTGGTGGAGGCGGTGCGCGAGCAGGTGGGCAAGCTGATCCATGGCCAGTATGCCATTGTCCGCCACGGTCCACTGGACGCGCTCACCGAGCGACTCGGCGAGCGCATGCCCGGCCCCATCGACTCGCTGTTCTATGCCAATGCGGGCACTGAGGCGGTGGAAGCCGCGCTGCGCCTGGCGCGCCAGGCCACAAGTCGGCCCAACATGATCGTCTTCCACGGCGGGTTCCACGGCCGCACCATGGGGTCGCTGTCCATGACCACGTCCAGCGTGGGGTTGCGGGCCGGCCTGCAGCCCATGATGGGCGGTGTGGTGGTGGCGCCGTTTCCCCATGCCTACCGCTACGGGTGGGACGAGCAGACCACCACCGAGTTCTGCCTGCGGGAGCTGGATCATATTTTCGCCACCCTGAGCAGCCCAGAAGAGACCGCGGCCATGCTGGTGGAGCCGGTGCAGGGCGAGTCGGGCTACATACCGGCCAGCACGACGTTCATGCACGGGCTGCGCGAGCGCTGCGACCGCTACGGCATGCTGCTGATCGTGGACGAGGTGCAGGCCGGTTATGGACGTTCAGGGAAGTTCTGGAGTCACCAGCACTTCGATGTCCAGCCGGACATGCTGATAACCGCCAAAGGGCTGGCCAGCGGCTTTCCGCTGTCCGCGTTCGCGGCACCGTCCGAACTCATGGCGAAGGGCTGGCCCGGCTCCCAGGGCGGCACCTACGGTGGCAATGCGGTGGCCTGTGCGGCCGCTCTGGCGACTCTGGATGTGATCGACGGCGAGGGGCTGGTGGAGAACGCCGCCAAGCAGGGCGCCCATCTGAGAGGGCGTCTGGAGGCGCTGCAGGCCCGTTATCCGGAAATCGGCGACGTGCGCGGCATGGGTCTGATGCAGGGCGCCGAGATGGTGGACGGCGAGGGCCGTCCCGACGGCGAACGCGCCCAGCGCCTGCTGAAGGCCTGCGAAGCCCGCGGTCTGCTGCTGATCCGCTGCGGTCCCTACGGCCACCCGGTGGTGCGCTGGCTGCCGCCGCTGATCGTGCAGCGCGAGCAGATCGATCAGGCGCTGGATACCTTCGAAGAGGCGCTGCAGGCTACCGCAGTGTAGCCCGGGGTTCTCAAGGCGCCTGCAGGCTCACAAAGCGCAGCTCGGTCATCTCCCGAACCGTGTACGCCGGTCCCTCGCGGGTGTTGCCGGCATCGCGCACACCGCCATAGGGCTGCTGGTCGGCCCGGAAAGTGGGCGTCTCGTTGATCAGCACGCCGCCGTAGTCCAGTCGGCGCACCGCCTTCAGCGCCTTTCCCAGGTCGCTGGTGAAGATCCCGGCATGCAGGCCGAAGGCGCTGTCGTTGGCGCGGGCGATGGCCTCGTCGAAGTCATGGTAGGCGAATACGGCCACCACCGGTCCGAACGCCTCGTGGGTGGCCAGCTTGCAGGTCTGGGGTACGTTGTCCACCACCGTGGGCACAAACACGCCGTCGCGCACTTCGTTGCCGGTAATCACCCGACCGCCGGCATCCACGGCCTGCTGTATCCATTCTGCCAGCCGCTGGTTCTCCCTGGGATGGATCAGCGGTCCTACCTGGGTGGCGGGGTTTTCGGGATCTCCGGTCACCAGGGATTCGGCGGCCTCTTTCAACAGTTCCAGCATGGCTCCATGGACATCCTGGTGCACCAGCAACCGCTGCACGGATATGCAACTCTGGCCGGCATTGGCGAAACCGGCCGCTTTGAGCTTCTCGGCCACCTTGGCCAGGTCTGCATCGGGTTCCACGATCACTGGCGAATTGGAGCCCAACTCCAGTGAAACCCGCTTCTTGGGGGCCGCCGCGGCGATCTGCCAGCCCACCGGCGCGCTGCCGGTGAAGGTGATCATCTTGGGAATGGCGTGGGCCACCAGTGGGGCGCCCGCTTCCTTGCCGCTGTCGGTGACCACCGATATCCAGTCCGCCGGCAGACCGGCTTCCACCAGCAGCTCCACCAGGGCGATGCCCGACAACGGTGTCTGGGGCGCCGGCTTGAGCACTACCGGACAACCGGCCGCCACCGCCGGTGCGAGCTTGTGGGCAACCAGGTTGAGGGGAAAATTGAAAGGGGTGATGGCACCCACCACGCCGATGGGCACCCGTAGGGCGAAACCCAGCTTGCCGGCGGCGGCAGCGGAGGCCTCCAGCGGGATCATCTCGCCGCACAGCTTGCGGGCCTCGACGGCGGAAAAGATGAGGGTGTCGACGCAGCGGGCGACTTCGCCCCGCGCGGTGGTGATCGGCTTGCCCGCCTCGCGGCTGATGGTATGCGCGAAGTTGTCGGAGCGCTCGCGCAGCAGCACAGCGGCCCGTTCCAGCACCTCGGCGCGCCGGTGCTGGGGAAAATCATCCCGCTCCAGCGCCGCTGCGGCCGCCTTGCAGGCCTCGTTCACTTCCGCGGCGCCGCAGGCGGGGACCTCGGCGATCACTTCCTGGGTGTAGGGACTGCGCACTTCGACGCTGTCGGCGTTGGTGAATGCCTTGCCGGCGATGGGGACGGGAATCTGGGCCATACAACCTCCGTGAATATGCTCGATCAGCGTGGACCCGCTTTGAGCGCGTCCGGGTAATCATCTCGCAGCGCGGCCCGGCAAACGGGCGCATCTGTCGGTCTTCCTGTGACTTGTAGGTGGGCTGAGCACCGCGAAGCCCAACGTTACATGGCCAACTCAGGTGCCTCTGGTCGAGGCCGTCAGCACGAGCGGGTGGCAGCCCCGAAAGCCGCGGAATTGGGTGTTGGGCTTCGGGTTGCGCAGCCCAACCTACGATGCTCCGTGGCATGGACAACGCGCGCTACAGGGCCGGGCGGCGCTCGGTGAGCGGCCGTGCCGTCTGGTACGCATGGGCGGCGCGCAGCACCAGGTCATCCTTGTGGCGCGCCCCGACGATCTGCAGTCCGATGGGCAAGCCGGCCTCCGTGAAACCGCAGGGCACCGAGATCGCCGGTTGCCCGGTCATGTTGAAGGGGTAGGTGAAGGGCGTCCAGCTGGGCCAGCGCGGGTCGGGCCAGTTTTCCGGGACCTCCAGACCGGCGGTGAATGCCGGCAGGGGCAGCGTGGGGGTGAGCAGCAGATAGTAGTCTTCGTGGAACAGGCTCATCCGTTCGATGAGGGCGTTCCGGAAATTGACTGCCTCCAGATAGTCCAGTACCGATAACCGCGCGGCCTGTTCGGCGACTTCCACCAGTGCCGGATCCATGCGCGCCCGCTGATGGGCGGAAAGGTCCCGCAGGGCATTGGCCGCGCCGCCGAAGAACAGGCGGTCGAAGGGCTCGCGGGGATTGTCGAACCCGGGATCGATCTCTTCCACGTGGGCGCCCAGTTCGGCGAAGGTGGCGGCGGCATCGGCGACTGCGCGGGCCACTTCCGGATCGACGTCCACATACCCCAGGTCGGGGCTGAACGCGACATGCAGTCCCGATACCCCGCCGGCGAGCGCGTCCATATAGTCCAGGCCGCTGGGCGGCAGGGTGGCATCCCGCGGGTCCCGTTCGGTGAGCACGTTCATCAGCAGGGCTGCATCCTCAACCGTCCGCGTCATGGGGCCGGGATGGGCGAGGGTGTCGAACGGGCTGGGCGGCCACATGGGCACCCGCCCGTGCGTTGGCTTGTGTCCGACTATCCCGCAAAAACCTGCGGGGATACGTATCGAACCGCCCGCGTCGGTGCCGAGCGCCACCGGGCCCATGCCAAGGGCGACAGCAGCGGCGCTGCCGCCGCTGGAGCCGCCGGCTGTCTTGGCCGGATTCCAGGGGTTGCGGGTGATGCCGGTGAGCGGACTGTCGGTGACGCCCTTCCAGCCGAATTCCGGGGTGGTGGTCTTGCCCAGCGGAACGAAGCCGTGCCGGCGCAGGGCGGCGGTGGCAGGTGCGTCGATGTCCCAGCGGTAATTGGGATCCACGGTCTGAGAACCCTTCAGATTGGTCCAGCCGCGGGTTATGAATACGTCCTTGATGGCGACAGGAAGGCCGTCGATCGGCCCTACGGTTTCGTCCAGCCGATAGCGCTGTTCGGACTCGCGGGCCTCGTGCAGGGTCGTCTCTTCGTCCACCAGACAATAGGCATTGACTGTGTCGTTGCCGGCGGCGATGCGCGCCAGCGCCGCTTCCGCCGCTTCCACCGGCGACAGCTTGCGCTGGCGGAACAACTGGAGCATTTCGGTGGCGGTCAATTCGGCGATGTCAGTTGACGATGGATCCATGGAATCACTCCGGGTGCGCCGGGCCGTAGCCCCGACGTTTGTCGACCAGATTGTTCAGCGGCAGGCCCTGGCGCCAACGGTGGAAGTTGTCGATGAACTGCGCGCTGAGAGCCTCGCGCCAGCCGATGAAGTCACCGGCCATGTGCGCGGATACGATAACCTGCGGCATACGCCAAAGGGGATGTTCCGCAGGCAGTGGTTCCTGTTCGAACACGTCCAGTGCGGCGCCGCCGGGCCTGCCGTTGCGCAGTGCCGCAACCAGCGCGTCGGTGCGTACGATGGGCCCGCGGCCGATGTTGATGAACTGGGCACTGGGTTTCATGCAGGCGAATTCGGCGTCGCCGAACATGCCGCGGGTGCTGTCGGTCAGGGGCGCAGCCACCACCACGTAGTCGGCGTCCGACAGCAAGCCGTGCAGGGCATCGGCGGCGTGCACCGTGCCGAAATCGGGATCGTCCTCCCGGTGGTGGCGGGCGATACCGGCGACTTGCAGTTCGGCCGCTTTCAGAAGCCGGGCGATGGCCCGCCCGATGGAGCCGGCGCCGACCACCAGCGCACGCTGGCCCAGGATACGCCGGGTATCGCGGTGCTGCCAACGGCAGGCGTGTTGCAGGGCGAACGTGCCCGTGAAATCCTTGGCGAAGCTCAGTATCAGTCCGAGCACATACTCGGCGATGGCGCCGTCGAAAATGCCTCGCGCGTTGGTGACCGGAACCGGGCTGTCGGTCAGAGCGGGGAACAGGATGGCGTCGACGCCGGCGCTGGTGGCGTGCACCCACTGCACTTTCCCGGCGCGCGCCCAGGCGTCCTGCAACAAAGTGGTGCGAAAGTCCGTCACCAGCAGCACGTCCGCGTCGGCAATTACGCCAAGCAGCCCAGTCCGGTCGCTGGTGTGCACGATGCGGGCGTGGCTGCTGAGCGGCTCCAGGCCGGGCGGCGGGCCGTCCTCGGGCGTCGAGAGGGTAACGACCAGAGGCTTTTCCGTGTTGGGTGAGTTCATTCCGTCGTCAATGGGAAGCCAGCCTGCGGTGCTGCGCAGTGCGGATGCCTTGAGACGGTAACGGGCCGGCCATCCTGCGTCAACCGGGCACGCTGGCGTACACGGGCTGAACGATCGGCGTGTGGTGCCCTTGACCCTCTATGGGTGGCAGGCCTAGTCTGAGCGCGAGACCGCACCAGGGGAGCCATGCCATGCCGGATCACGCCGAGCAGCCCGAGCAGTACGTCACCGAAGATCCGATGTGGAACCCGGCCCTGCGGGCGCTGCCCATCCCCGGCATTCGGCGCATGGTGAACATGGCCGCGGAGATGGACGATGTCATACACCTGTCCCTGGGCCAGCCCGATTTTGCCACGCCGCAGCACATCATCGATGAGCATGTTCGGGCACTGCAGGCCGGGCAGACCGGCTACACCATGGATGCCGGTCTCCCGGATCTGCTGACGGCGCTCAAAGACTACTATAGCGACCGTTTCGGCCGCGAGATTGCGGAGGAGAACATTCTTGTCACCACCGGCGCCACCGAGGCCATCTACCTGGCGCTGAGCGCAACGGCCGCACCGGGGCGGCAGTTTCTGCTGCCGGACCCCGCATTCCCCCTCTTCGCGCCGCTCATTCGCATGCATGGAGGCGAGGTCAAGGCCATTCCCACCCGGGCCGAACACGGCCATCAACTCGACCCGCAGCAGGTCATCGACAGCATCGGCATGAGGACGTTTGCGATTGTGCTGAATTCGCCCAGCAATCCCACCGGCACTGTCTATCCCCGGGAGACGGTGGAGGCGATCGTTCAGGAGGCGGCCTACCGGGGCGTGAAGGTGATCAGCGACGAGGTTTACGACCACGTCGTGCTGGACGGGCTGGAGTACCCCAGTGTCATGAACTGCACCGCCGACCTGGACCATGTCATGTCCATCAGCAGTTTCTCCAAGACCTTCAGCATGCCGGGGCTGCGCATCGGGTGGGTGATATCGAGTCAGGGCGTGATCAAAATGCTGCGTCGTTATCACATCTTCACCACGACCGTGGCCAATACTCCGGCTCAGTGGGCCGGGGTGTCGGCTTTGAGGGGGGGGCGGGGCTGTGTCGACGAGATGGTCTCTGAGTATCAGCGGCGGCGGGACAGAATCGTGCAACTGGTGGCCGAAACCCCGCATCTCAGCGGCTACATGCCCCAGGGAGCGTTTTACATCTTTCCGTCACTGCCGGCCAACACCGACGGCACCAACGTGGCGATCCGGCTGCTCAAGGAGACCGGAGTCTGCACGGTGCCGGGCGACACCTTCGGAGACTCCTGTGCCAATTCACTGCGCATCAGCTATTCCACCTCAATGGACAAGATCGAGGCGGCCTTCGAGCGTATGATCCCGTGGTTTGCGAAACAGCATTTCTGACGGCGCGCTTGCGCGCCTGCATTGTGGAAGAAGCCACGGAATCCACTGCATCCACGGCAAGAAAGGATCAAAGCGCCACGGAAAACACGGAAGAATTCAAATATTGGCGCTGGAGCGGGCGCAGAAGTTTCTTGCTTGAGTATTCATCGTCTTTTGTAGGTTGGGCTGAGCACAGCGAAGCCCAACGAACAAACTTCCGACAGGCGGCTAGCCGTTGGCGCGCAAGATGGTTGCGCTTTCGGTAAACTGCAGCCCGGCTTCCCCGATCAGTTCATCGACGTCCAGGTCCGATTCCGCCATGCCCAGGGCCGCCCAGGCCTCGGGCTGTACGGCCGCGGTGTCGGACGGTTCCTCACAGAACGAACCTATCTCTGAGCGGTTGGCCAGCACTTCGGCGATATGCACGATGGCCGCCTCCAATTTTCCCTCATCGGCGTCGGCCGGCGAATGGTGAAAGCGGACCGCCTCCTGTAACGGCACCGGCAGCTTCCACAGTTCCATCATCAGGCCCCCAAGATCGGCATGGCTGAAGCCCAGGGTCTTCACTTCGGCCTCGTACAGGATCTGTTCGTCGCCTTCGGCTGTCAGGAGCAGATCCCGGGCTCGTTCGGGGACTCTTTGGTAAATCAGCAGACTGCCGATATCGTGCAGCAGACCTGCGATGAACAGCCGTTCGGGGTGAAGGATACGGAGCCGGCGCGCCAGACCGCGGGCAATCAGGCCGCAATAGATGCTGTGCCGCCAGAAGGTGTCCATGTTGACCAACTGGGCGGGAATGCGGGTAAAAACCTGTACGGCGGAAACCGCCAGCACCAGGCTGTAAAGCTCCCGGATACCGACCACGGTAACCGCCCGCGAGACGGTGTCGATACGGGACGGAAAATTGTAGTAGGAGCTGTTTACGATGCGCAGCAATCTCGCTGTCAGGTTGGGGTCCTGGGTCAGCACCGAGCCGATGTCCCCCGCAGATGTGTCCGGCGCTTCGACCAGTTCCAGCAACCGTACGCAGATGTCCGGTGGCGAGACCAGATCGGAGGCGTCCGCCACCCACGCCTTCGCCTTTGCCGGAAGTCTTGTTGGTGACCGCGGTTTCGCTGCCGTCATGGTCGCACTGTCCTTGTCGTGGTTGGTATTTGGGCATTCTCTGTGAGTTAACTATACGGCAGCCATAGACAAATTTTGAGGGCACAGTCACAAAACAGGGATGCGGCCCTGTGCTATCAATGAAGCCAGACAGATGGGCAATGCACCGGAGCGGATGTCCAGCCAGCAACAGAGAGCAGGCCGATGAATATCATTCATATGGACGAGTTTGGCAAATCCCGCAAGAACCCAAGTCCCGCCGAAGCGGCACGCCTGCTGAAGGAGTGCCGTCGGAAGGCGACCGCGCATTTGACTGCCTCGCTTGCGGGAATGCTGGACAAGGTCGACGACGCGCTGTTCGAGCTTGCCGAAAAGGCCGAGAGCAATGCCGTGCAAAGCCTCTACTTCGACGCGATGCGCGAGGTGCGGATCAAGCGTCAGGCGATCGAGGACGGCTTCAAGGGCAATTTCGAAGCGGGCTTCGATGGCGAAGTGAACGGCAGCCGCGGGTCCGGCGCGATTGATCTGGCGGACTCGGAGCTTTCCCTGAGCCTGGTGGAAACCGATGAGCTCGAGGAGTCCCTGGCGGTCACCAACATGGTGGGCAAGATCAATACCGTCAGCAAGGAAGCCCTCGGTACGCTCGACAAGCGCATGGGGGTCCTGCTCAACGACCCGGAACTCAAACGGTGTGGCAACCCGGTCGGTCCGGAAGTCGTCTGCAACGCCTTCGCCGACGCGTGCCAGGTCATCGGTTCCGGGGTCAAGGTCCGGCTTATCATTCTCAAGATGTTCGACCGATATGTGCTTGCCGACCTGCCGGCTATGTACCAGGAGCTGAATCGTTTCCTGGTGGAAAACGGCGTGCTTCCCAAGATCCGCCTGGGTGTTAAAAGGCGGCCCGGCGTGGCGCCGGGCGGGGCGCAGATGGCGCCGCCCGCCAATGCCGGCGGCGAGGGTGCCCACGGCTGGGACGACGAGCCGGATGGTTCGGGCCAGGACGTATTCGCTACCCTGCAGCAGCTGATGGCCCGCAGCATGGGCGGCGGCTTCCCCATGGGCGGGGGATTCGGTGGCGGCGGCGCGACGGGCTACGGTAGCGGTGGCGGCTATGGCGCCGGGGCGGGCGGCGAAGGCTACGGGCCGGGTACGGGCGGTGCCGGCGGATTTGGCGACGGCGGCGTGGTGGGTGCTCTGACGCTGCTGCAACACGGTCAAGGCGGCGGATTCGGCGGCGCGGTCGGCGCCGGCGGCAGCACGAATGTGCTGCGTCAGCTGAAGGGCACCGACATTGGCCGGTCCCTTACGCCGGCGGACGACATGACCATCGATATTGTCGCCATGCTGTTCGACTACATCCTGGATGACAAGGATATCCCGGATGCCATGAAGGCACTGATCGGGCGACTGCAGATCCCGGTGCTCAAGGTCGTCATGCTGGACCGGACGTTCTTTGCCAAGAAGTCCCATCCCGCCCGTCGGCTGGTCAACCGGTTGGCCGAGGCGGCTATCGGGTGGGACGCCGAAGACGACGATCGCCTGTACACCAAGATGGAGGCCCTGGTCCAACGGGTCATTGACGAATTCGACGACGATGTGGAGATCTTTGCGGAACTGCTGGCGGAGTTCGAGCAGTTCCTGGAGCAGGAAGCGCGCCTGGCCGAGGAACAGGTGCAGCAATCCACCAAGGCGATGGTGGACAAAGAACGCGTGGTGGTGGCCAGGTCCATCGCCCAGGAAGAGGTGCAGCGACGTGCCGAGTCGGAGCAACTGCGGGAAGTGGTGCGGGGTTTTCTGGCCACTCATTGGAAGAGCCTGCTGTTCGTGCTGTGCGCCAAGGAAGGGGCCGAAAGCGATGCTTACCGGCAGGCCGTGGAAACCATGGACGATCTGATATGGAGCGTCGCGCCCAAGCAGACGGCCGCCGACCGAAGGCGGCTGGTCAGTCTGCTGCCGGGGCTGCTGATGCGACTGAAAGAGGGCATGGCCTTGATTTCGGTCGAGCCGGAGGCACGCGACCGGTTTCTCACCGTGCTGGCCGACTGTCACGCCCGCGCGGTGAACGCCGCCGGGCGCGGGCCCGAGGACGCGGGAGCATCGTCAGCGCCGGGCGATGCCGATGCGGATCCTGCGGTGCGCGCAATCGGCGAGTTCACCGCCGCGGGTTCGGCTGAGGGGGCGCCGGTTGACGATGCCGGTGGCGCGGCGGCGCCGGATACCGGCAGGGCACCCACCCAGGCCATCCGCGCGTTGCTGGAGGACAGCGGGCTGGAGGTCGAGGAGATCACCCTGCAGGAGGAGCCCGATGCCCCCGCGTCGGAACAAGCCGAGGACGAATACCTGGAACAGGCCCGCGATCTGGCCGTTGGCAGTTGGGTGGAGTTTCTGGAAGAAGACGGCACGACCACTCGCGTGCGCCTGACCTGGATCAGCCGGGTGACGGGTACCTACCTGTTCACCAACCGCAAGGGCCTGAAGGCCCGGGACATGACCCTGCACGGGCTGGCCGCCGAATTGCGGCGCGGCAGCGCGACGCCCCTGGAAGACGTTCCCCTGCTGGACCGGGCGGTGGGCAACCTCATGGATGGGTTGCGCAGAACCGCGGCGGGCTGATCGCCACCGGCGCGTCCGTGTCCCGCCGCTCGCCGGCGGTTCACTCCCTCTTTGGATCTCGCCCCAATAGAAACGCCGGCTGCGCGACAGGCGCAGCCGGCGTTTTTCACTGCGCCCTGAATTACGATTTGGGAGTGAAAGCCAGGCAATAGCCGCGGGGGCTGATGGAGCCGGCCACCACCTTGCAGGTACCGTCGGCCTTCGGCGAGCCGCCGGGAATGAACTGCATGCACTTGCTGCAGTCGTTGCCGCCCTTGGGGTGATCCTGATACTGCATGGCGGCCTTCGGTGCCTTGGCTGCGAGCGCTTCGTTGCCGACCAGCAGAGTCGAACCGGCGGCGGCGCCGGCAAGCATAGCTGCACCCTTGAGTACGGAACGACGCGAAAGCTTCTTATCCTGAAAATCGGCCATGGGTTACCTCCGGAACTTGAGAACGTATAGGCACTCGACACGAGGATGCAGGAAGACTGCACCTGCATGGCCCCGCGTGCAGTGATGCACAATGAAGCGCGATTAACCCTGCGAGAGACAGTGTGTGCTGCACCACGATGAGGGAGCCACTTCGGGAGGCAAGGATAAAGCACCCGCTTGCTCAAGCCAATGGCGGGCTTTTCGTAAAATTGACATTACGGCCACGGCGGAGCCGGCCGACCGGCACTGGCCGCCCCGGCCACGGGGGGTGGCGCCTGGGCCCTCAACGACGCCAACCCGTGATTAACCCTTCCAGAACCTGGTGTTGCAGGACGCTGCCGATGTCCAGGTCCGTATCAACGCTCGTTGTCCGGGCGCACACAATCTCGAACGGAAGCCGTTGTTCGATCGCGCTCACAAACGCGTACTCACCGGCTCGCAGAGCGGTGATGTCGACCTGCATCCTGGGGCGCGCAATGAGCAATTGCGCGCCGCCTTCGGCGAGATCGATTCCCTGGGCGTCGTCGCTCTCGCTTTCCGGTTGGCATAGATTCCAGATTCGCAACAATGGGTAGGGCGACTCGATCAGCCGTACCGATGGATGGAGTTCGAACCGGATGGCGCCGTAGTCCGTCGGTGACAGTCCGGCGAGTGTCGCCGGGTCCATGGGGTCCGCGTCGCCGGCCAGCAGGGCCTCATGAGCCAGCCATTCCATGCGGGCCACATCGGGCAGATAGGGCAGCTCACGCACCGGTTCGAAGCCGGCGAGGAAACGAGCGAAGTCGCGGCCGAAGTCATTGAGGTTGCCGGATCGCGACGGCGTCTGGCGCACGTAGCGCCCAGCCATGTGTTCGAAGAATTCCTCGCCCACCAGGGCCCGCACAGTTGAATAGATGCTGCCAAGCCCGTCGCTCAGGTTGCTGAAGACGTTGTTCCGATACACCTCCATACGGGCCTGTGCCGGCATGCCCGCGGGCTCGGATTGCCCGAATGGAGCGGTGTCGTCTTCGGCGAAGACGGCCTTTGCGAATGCACGCTGCAACTCATGCAGGGACGGCACGGCAAGTCTCCTGCACCGCATCGGCGGTGGTCGCCTCGCGCAGCAATACGTCCAGGGCCGGGATATCGGCATCCCATTCGATGAGGGTCGGGCGAGCGCCGATGCGCGCGACGGTGTGGCGGTACAAGTCCCAGACAGGCGGCGGAACTTCGCGATTGTGGGTATCGATGAGAATTTCGTATTCGCCTACCCGGTTCACCGTGTGCCCGGCCAGGTGAATTTCCCGGACCTGCTGCGCCGGCATGTGGTCGATGTAGCGGTACGGATCGAAGCCGTGGTTCACGGCGTTGACATAGACATTGTTGACGTCCAGCAACAGACCGCAGCCGGCTGTCTGCACGGTTTCAGCCAGGAACTCCCATTCGGCGAAGTCGGCGTGGTCGTAGCGCAGGTAGTCGGAGATATTCTCCAGCAGTACCTCGCGGCCGAGATAGTCCTGGAGCTGCTGGACCCGGTCGGCGACGTGGGTGATCGCTTCCCGGGTGTGGGGCAGGGGAAGCAGGTCGTGAAGATAGCGCTGGTCGACCGAGCTCCAGGACAGATGCTCGGAGACGAGTGCGGGCTCGAATCGTTCCACCAGAGTCCGCAGGCGGGCAAGATGGTCCGCGCTCAGGGGGTCGGCCGAGCCCAGGGAAAGCCCCACGCCATGAAAACTCAGCGGGTACAGTTCCCGGATACGTTCCAGGTGGATCAGCGCCGGTCCACCGGCACTGAAGTAGTTTTCGCTATGGACTTCCAGCCATCCCAGGTCGGGCCGTTGCTCCAACACCGGCTGGTAGTGAGGCGCACGCAATCCGATACCGGTTCGGCACGGCAGGGAATGTGACGGATGACGGTGTGTTGACGGTGCGTTCACGATCCATTCTCCCCGGGCGGCGGTGCGGGCCGGCGGCCATCAGGCCGCCGGACATTCCGCTGGCAGCGCGACAGACTGCCCATGGCGTGCTCCGGAACGGGGCGAGTTACATGTTGCCGTTGCCGCCCATGCCCTTCGTGTTGCCCTTGCCGGATTCCGTGCTGGCGCCGGCGATCTTCTGGCATACGCCTTTGGGGACCAGCACGAACGACTGCGGGTCGCGAGCCTTGGTGGCCATGCCCTTGCAGCCGTGATCGGCGCTCGCGCAGTCGTTCATGTGAGCTTTGTTGATGCCGTAGCACTTCTGCATCGCCGGCTTGTCGGCGGCCACCGCCGGCGTGGTGGCGCCGGCTGCGAATGCCACCAATCCGGTAAGGGCGGCGCTCATGATCAATCGGGTATCACGCATGATAGTGCTCTCCTAGTTGGTTGTTCGCGTGTCATGTGAGCAGTGGGGCGACAGCCGCGATACCGCTGAATAAGATACCGGACCGCCGTCACCGCGGGTGTCAGCTTGGATCAGCTGTGCTGCGCTGGGCGTTCTCCGCTTCCTGGGGAGTGCTTCCGCCCCCGGCGATCTTGGCGCAAACGCCTTTCGGTAGCAATACGAAAGCGTCGCTCTGCCGATCCTTGGTGGCGGTACCGGCGCAGGAATGGCTGCCGGCGGCACAGTCATTCATATGTGCCTTGGAGATGCCGAAACACTGTTCGAATGCCGGTGCCCCCTGGACCGTGGGGATCGCAGCTACGCTCCCCAGGGCGACAAGCCCGGTGATTGCCGAGAAGGTGGCGGTTTTGGTGTGCATCTGAGTTCTCCCTTGGGTACTGCCGAAGCACCTGGTTGACGCACCGTGAGGCGAAAAGGTTCGCAGCGGTGACACCCCGTTAGTCGCCAGGGTGACGCGGACCTTACACAGCATTCGAAAAAGCGTCGGGACGAGATAGCCGATCACCTGTTTCGACCGGGCGGGGCACGCCGGCCGGTGGTAGGTGATCGACTCCCGCGAGGGCTTGTTGACGCATGGCTTACAAAGCAGTATAAAAAATACATCTAACGGCGCTGCGACAGGGCAGGAGAGCGATGCCATCTCAAGACGGAGCTGCATTCCGGCGGCAAACCCATGAACGGATCGGCCACGACCGGGTGGCGGCGGTGGTCGATGACTTCTACGAACGGGTGCAGGCACACCCTGCGCTCGCGGTACCGTTCCTCATGGTGAACGACTGGGCGCTGCACAAGGCGCGGCTTACGCATTTCTGGTGGGTGGCGCTGGGAGGCCGGCGTTATCGCCCGGACAGGTACGATGTGGCGGGCAAACATCTTGCCGTCGGCGTCAATGATGCGCTGGTGGATGACTGGCTGGCCTTGTTTGATGCCACGCTGCGGGACCATTTGCCTCCGGAGCTGGCCCATGCCTGGCTCGAACGGGCCCGCCTGATGGGTGTTTCGGTTCGCCAGACAACCGCTTTTTATGCCCGCAAGGCGGGCCGATGAAGGAAGCCGGCGGGCGGCAGGCAAAGGGCAGGCAGCGTGGGACGGCGGATCCGGGTGGTGCGCTTGGCGGCGCGGCCATGCCGCGTCGGCGGCGGCTGATGCAGGGTTTCGCTCCGCGGTTTACCCCGGTTCAGGGTCGGGATGTTGCTTGACAAGACTCTTTAACTGCATCGCGCAAGGACCGGTAGGAAAATAAATATATTATTGTCTTCGGAATTCGAGTCCGGATCGGACGGACTTGGGTTTCCCGCCGTAATACAACTGTCATATCCCCTCTATAGACTGGCGCTCGCTGACTGGGATTTCACCGTAAACTTACATTGAGATGGCGGCTGAACTCCTGACTAGTCTTGATTTTACGTGCGTCGTAATCACATTGTCATACAAGGGGACCAACATGTTTACACAGCTTGCGAAGGGCGCGGTGGCGGGTGTGGCGCTGCTGTCCATGGGCTTCATGGGCACGGCCAGCGCCGGCGGCGTGAGCCGGATCTCCGGTGCGGGAGCCACCTTTCCGTATCCGGTGTACGCCAAGTGGGCCGATACTTACGCCAAGGAGACCGGCGTGAAAATGAACTACCAGTCCATCGGTTCCGGCGGCGGGATCAAGCAGATCAAGGCCAAGACCGTGGATTTCGGTGCGTCCGACGCGCCGCTGAAGCCGGCGGAGCTCGACGAAGCCGGCCTGATGCAGTTCCCCATGATCATGGGCGGCGTGGTGCCGGTGGTGAATCTGCCCGGCATCCGTCCCGGCGAGTTGAAACTGAGCAACGAAGTGCTGGCCGACATCTTTCTGGGCAAGATCAAGAAGTGGAACGACCCGCGCATCGCCGAGGCTGAATCCGGGCGTGAAGCTGCCGGACCAGGCGATTACGGTGGTACACCGTTCCGACGGTTCCGGCACCACCTGGATCTTCACCAACTTCCTGTCCAAGGTCAGCGGCGAGTGGAAGAGTCAGGTCGGCAACGACAAGTCGGTGGCCTGGCCGACCGGCGTCGGCGGCAAGGGCAACGAAGGCGTGGCCTCCTACGTCAAGCGCATCAAGGGTTCTATCGGGTACGTGGAGTACGCCTATGCGCTGCAGAACCACATGACCCACGTGAAGCTGCGCAACCAGGCGGGCAATTATGTCGAGCCCACCAGCGAGACCTTCCAGGCGGCGGCCGCCAATGCGGACTGGGCCCACGCCAACGGTTTCTACATGGTGCTGACCGACCAGCCCGGCAAGGACAGCTGGCCGATCACCGGCGCCAGCTTCATCCTGGTCTACAAGAACCAGGTCAATCCCGATACTGCCAAGGCCGTTCTCAAGTTCTTCGACTGGGCGTACCACCATGGCCAGAAGATGGCCGAGAAACTGGACTACGTGCCGATGCCGGCCAGCGTGGTCAGCCTGGTGGAGACGACCTGGCACCGCAGCATCATGGACCAGCAGGGCAGCCCGATCTGGGCTGCGGAGATGGTGCAGTAAGGCCGTTTTCGCGTAGCCAGAATCCGGGTCCTGTGATAAGGTGCGGAGGCGTCGCCGAAGGGCGACGCCTCCGCAATTTCGTTCCTAGCAGAATGCGCCTGGAGACATCGAGTTTTGAACGGCCAGCAGGATAGCGCCATGGTGGCTCCAGGGGGAGCGGCCGAGACGACTGGGCGTATGCGGCGCGGTGCGCTTCTGGACCGTCTGTTTCGGGGCGCTACCCGGATTTTCGCCGGTCTGGTGCTGGTGGTGATCATCGGCATCATGGCGTCGTTGATCATCGGTGCGTGGCCCGCGCTGCACAAGTTCGGCGTGGGTTTTCTCTGGAGCACCGAGTGGAACCCGGTGACCGAGCAGTTTGGTGCGGCGGTGGCCATTTTCGGCACCCTGGCGACCTCCGTTCTGGCAATGATCATCGGTGTTCCAGTGAGCTTCGGGATCGCGATGTTTATCACCGAGCTCTCTCCCCGCTGGCTGAGACGGCCGATCGGTATCGCGGTCGAACTGCTGGCAGCCATACCCAGCATTATCTACGGCATGTGGGGCCTGTTCGTGTTTGCGCCGCTGTTCGCCGACAATGTCCAGCCGTGGTTGACCGACCACCTGGGCAATTGGCCGGTGATCGGCAACCTCTTCCAGGGTCCCCCCATGGGCATCGGCATGTTCACGGCGGGGCTGATACTGGCGATCATGGTGATCCCGTTCATGACAGCCGTCATGCGTGACGTCTTCGAAATCGTGCCGCCCGTGCTCAAGGAGTCGGCCTACGGCCTGGGTGCCACCACCTGGGAAGTGGTGCGTCATGTGGTCCTGCCCTACACGAAAGTCGGCGTGGTGGGCGGCATCATGCTCGGACTCGGACGGGCCCTGGGCGAGACCATGGCGGTCACCTTCGTGATCGGCAACGCCCACAGCATCAGCAGTTCTCTGTTCATGCCGGGCAATACCATATCCTCCACCCTGGCCAACGAGTTCACCGAAGCGGTGGGCCAGATGTACACGTCGTCGCTGATCGCGCTTGGTCTGATCCTGTTTTTCATCACTTTCCTGGTGTTGGCGCTGGCCAAGCTGCTGCTGCTTCGGCTGACCGCCCGCGAGGGGCTGCGGACCTGAGGCGCACCATGTTTGGTCTGTACGCAAGGCGTCGTTTCATCAACGGGCTCAACCTGACCATATCGGTGTTGGCGACCGTATTCGGCCTGTTCTGGCTGGTATGGCTGCTATGGACCCTGGTGAGGCAGGGACTGCCATGGATCAACTGGACGGTCCTCACCCAGCCTACGCCGCCGCCGGGCAGTGCCGGCGGCCTGGCGAACGCCATCGTCGGCAGCCTGATGATGACCGTCATGGGCACGCTCATCGGCACGCCGATGGGCATTCTGGCAGGCACCTACCTGGCGGAATTCGGACGCGGTTCCAAGATGGCGCCGGTTGTGCGGTTCGTGAACGATATCCTGCTCAGCGCCCCCTCCATCATCCTGGGCGTGTTCGTCTACGAGGTGGTGGTGGTGCGCATGGGGCATTTTTCCGGCTGGGCCGGCGCCCTGGCCCTGGCCCTGATCGTGCTGCCGGTGGTGGTGCGAACCACCGAAGACATGCTGCGTCTGGTGCCCGACACCTTGCGCGAGGCTGCTGCGGCGCTGGGCGCTCCCCAGTGGAAGGTCATTATCATGATCGTCTACCGGGCCGCACGGGCCGGCATTCTGACCGGTGTGATGCTGGCCATCGCGCGCATCAGCGGCGAGACGGCGCCGTTGCTGTTCACCGCGCTGAACAATCAATTCTGGAGCTCCACACTCAACGAGCCCATCGCCAATCTGCCGGTGGTCATCTTCCAGTTCGCCATGAGTCCGTACGACGATTGGCAGCATCTGGCCTGGGCTGGTGCTCTGTTGATCACTGTCAGTATTCTGTTCCTCAACATTCTTGCGCGTGTCCTGTTGCGGACACGCAAGCCGGGTCACTAGTGCCATGAATTATGACGAAGCAGAAGGATTGAACAGCGGGACGGCCACACGTTCTGTCGACGTGTCCGCGGCCGGCGGCTGGGATCGGTCCGTGGACCCCAGCACGGCCCAGGCGGCAGCGGCCGATCACAAGATGGTGGTTCGCGATCTGAATTTCTACTACGGCAAGTACCGGGCCCTGAAGTCCATCAGCCTGACCATCCCCCAGAATCGGGTCACCGCTTTCATCGGTCCTTCCGGTTGCGGCAAGTCGACGCTGCTGCGCTGCATGAACCGTATCTACGAACTGTATCCGGACCAGCGCGCCACCGGAGAGATTGTCCTCGACGGACGCAACGTGCTGGACAAGGAGCAGGACCCGAACCTGCTGCGGGCCAAGGTGGGGATGGTGTTCCAGAAGCCCACGCCTTTCCCTATGTCGGTCTACGACAATATCGCTTTCGGCGTTCGCCTTTACGAGAGGCTGTCGCGCAGCAAGATGGACGAGCGGGTGGAATGGGCCCTGCGCAAGGCGGCCATCTGGGACGAGGTCAAGGACAAGCTGCGCCAGATCGGCACGCAGCTGTCCGGCGGACAACAGCAACGGCTGTGCATCGCCCGTGCCATTGCGGTCAAGCCGGAGGTGCTGCTTCTGGACGAACCGGCGTCGGCCCTCGATCCCATCTCGACGCTCAAGATAGAAGAGCTGATCACCGAGCTCAAGGACGACTACACCATCGTGATCGTCACCCACAACATGCAGCAGGCCGCACGGGTGTCCGACTATACGGCGTTCATGTACCTCGGCGAGTTGATCGAGTTGGACGACACCAACATCATCTTCACCAAGCCCAGCCGTAAAGAGACCGAAGACTACATCACCGGCCGCTACGGCTGATCCTCCGGCAGGCACGTGCCGGTTGCCGCCGCGGCGGCCGTGGCCATTCACCCCTGACGGCCGCTTCCTTCGCGCTCAGACGGTTGCGCGGACCGCACGCTGATCCGGAAATCGCGCCCGCGCCAGCGTCGGTCCCGCTGGCTGCGGAAGGTGAATACCACCGTGGCGCCGCCCGGCAACTGCGCGGTCGGCAGCGTGGCGCTGAACAAGCCCAGACCGGATTCGCCGGTGACGGTATCCTGCACGTTCTGCCAGCCATTGACGCCCCAGTGCACGGTGGCGGGCTCGCCCAGGCATACCAGCAGCTCCTGACCCGGTGCGATAGTGGCGAGGGGCGCCTGCTCCAGCCAGACTGCCTGGTGCGCAGCGGGGACTTTGCCCTGGTAGCGCTGCCAGACCCGCTCCGGGCGATCGAAGGGTGCGCCCTGACAGCGCGAGATCACCAGCTTGATGAATTCGGCGTGGGTCCAGGCCAACGGCATGGCGGAGCCGCTCGGGCGACCCGGGTAGAGTCCTCGTCGCGCAAGGGCGGGACCATCCCACACCTGTTCGGGAAGCATGCTCCCGACCCCTGCCATACGGACCATCGCTTCCAGCTCCGGGAGCGGGTCCTGGCCTGCGGCCAGCTGATAGTGGCCGCGCTCGCCGGTGAGCAAAGGCCACGCGCGGCCGTGGCCGGCACCGTCGAACGGCCGCCCGTCGGAATGCTCTCCATAGCCGTCGCCATTGTATCGATGCCATGACACACCGCTGGGCGTATCCGCCTTCAGCAGAGCATCCACCACCGTCAGGGTGTCGCGGATGATGGGGTCGTCGGGCAGACGCAGACCGGAGCGCACCAGTTGCAGGAAATCCACGCCCACCTGTTCGGAGGCGGGCAGGCCCGGGTCGTGCCGGCGGTTCTTGATGGGCAGCGCACGGTGCATCGCGTCTTTCTTGCCGTCGCCGTCCGGTAGGAAGCCTTCGCGCACGTAATAGCGCGTGACTCCCAGGCGCCGCGCGAGGGGCGTATCGGTCACGGTGGTCCACTCTTCGGCACGGCTGTTCCAGAAATCGGCCACCGCCAGAGCGAGGTCGCGCGCGGGCGGCGGCAGGAAAGGTGCGCCGGCCACCAGTGCGGCGATGCATACCGCCAGGGTGAAGGTGTTGATGCCGGCGTCTTCCTCCCAACGGTCCTGATCGCTGGCCGGGCCGTTGCGCAAAATGAACGACAGGGCGCGCTGCACCATACTGTCCACTTCGATGCCGTCCAGGGCGTCGCCGTCCGCCAGGGTGGCGGCCAGCAGCACCGGAAAGGCCGCTTCGTCCAACTGGATGCCGTGCCAGAAGGGCTTTCCCCCCAGCCACTGGTTCTGGTACCAGTGGCCGTCCTGGATCTGGGTTGCCATCAGATAGCGCAGCACGTCGCGCGCGTCATCCACCGCTCCCAGGGCGAGCAGGGCGCCGGCGCATTCCACCAGATCGCGCGGCCACACCAGATGGTAGCCGCCGCGCTCGTCGCCGGTGTTGCCCCACGGGATGCTCAGGCTGGCTACCATGGCGCCGGGATAGGTCTTGTCCTGGTGGGTGCGCAGCACCATCGCAGAGGTCAGGAACAGTCTGTGCAACTCTTTGGGCAGGTCCGGCGGCAGGGAACAGCGCTGCTCGTTGAGTGCGTGCCAGCGTTTCCAGTCGAGGTGGTGGCGGTCCCACAGCGCCTCGAAAGGCTGTAGCAGGCCTGCGATCGCCAGGGTGGCCGCGGACTCCTTGCTGCTCCCGAACCCCAGCGCCAGTGTGGACTGCTGCGGCAAACCGCCCACCAGGGCCACGTTGCCTGGACCTGCGCTGGCGTACTGCCAACGCAGGGCGCCGTTGCGGGAGAAATCCTGCCAGCCGTCGCTGATGCCCACGTAGCCTGCGCTGCACTGACCCCAGCAGTCGCGCTGATGTCCGTCCATGGCGGCCAGTGCCAGGCCGAACGGTCCCTGCTCGGCCCACAGTACCCGCCGTCCGCGGTACGGTGCCACGGCGGCGTGATTGTCATGCCCGGTGCCTCCCAAGTGGGGGGCGAGCAGCGCGTAGGGCCGCAGGTCCGGGTCGCCTTCGAGCTTGATCTGCACCAGCAGCACGTCGCGCCGGGGGTCGGGCACCACCCGCAGGGTCAGGGTAAAGCGTTCGTGGTGGTGCACCATCTGTACGGCGGGAATACCCGGGCCCGGTGTGGTGAGCTCATGCTGGTCGAGGCGTTTGACCTCGACCCAGAAACCTCGGTCGTCGGCCACGATGAATCCGAGGTCGCGGATCTGGGGGATATCGATGCGCGGATAGTAGACCTCGTTGACGATGCCGCCTCCAATAGTGAACCAGAGGCGGGAAGGCCCGAGGGCGCAGCCCACCATCTGCTTTGCGCTGCTGCACCAGGTGGGTGCGATGCCGGGGGCGCCGGGGGCGAGTTGGGCGTGTGGGTGCCCGGGCAGTTCAGTCATGGCGGTAGTCCGTCGCCGGCAACCGGCACGCCCAGATCGCTCGCCGTTTTCAGGAGATCGCCGGCGAGCACGCCGAGGCCTCCGGAATAGATGGGCAGGGACTCGCTCAACCCGAACCCCATACTGAAATAGGCGATGGTAGCCAGCCTGTCCGTGTCGCATACGTCGTTGCACCAGATCGGCTGGGCGAGATAGGCTTGCCGTTTTTTGACCTGCCGCTCCAGTTCAGATCGAAATCCGCTGTCGTGGGTCAGCGCCTCCAGCCGGCGCCCTGATACACTTTCGAGTATCAACCACGGATTCCCTGTGGCCGCCCACAGTTCCGGGTCGACCGTTTTCCACAGCTGATCCGCGCTGTGATTCCAGTCCCAGCGCAGGTCCATGGCCAACTCCACCAGACCCTTTAGCTGCGGCGGCAGAGGTCGTGGGAGATAACGGCTCGGATGCATCGTTTCCTTCCTATCTCGCGTTCGGGTGCGTAGGTCGGCACGGATGTCTTGCCGCCCGGCGCGGGACTGCCGCTGGGTGACCGGCCGGCGTTGCAACGAGCGGCCGGAGGGAAGCGATGTGCGCCGGGTCCGCGGTCGGTTCAGGGCGCAATCATGCCGTTGTCCAGGTACGCCTGCTGGTAGTTGAACACCACGTCCGGGTCCGGAAGCACCAGTGCTTCGTCCTTGCCCTTGTAGTCGAGCCGGGTCAGCAGGTCCTTGATGATCTGTAGGCGGGCGATGCGTTTGTCATCCGCACGCACCACCGTCCACGGGGCCATGGGGCCATGGGTGCGGGCGAACATCTCATTCCTGGCCAGGCTGTAGTCGTCCCAATGCTTGACCGCCGCATCGTCGATGGAACTGACCTTCCAGGCCTTGAGCGGGCTGTCGCGGCGCGCCTTGAGGCGCCTTTTCTGGGCCTTCTTGCTGATGTCAAGGTAGTACTTGAACAGCGTGATGCCGGATCGCACCAGCATCTGTTCGAACTGGGGAGCGGTCTGCATGAAAGCTTCGTACTCGGTGTCGGTGCAGAAGCCCATCACCCGCTCGACGCCGGCGCGGTTGTACCAACTGCGGTTGAACAGCACCAGTTCCCGGCCGGCCGGCAGATGGGGTGCGTAGCGCTGGAAGTACCATGAAGATCGGTCCCGGTCCGACGGCGCGCCCAGTGCGACCACCCGCGTCTCGCGTGGGCGCATGTGCTGAATGATGCGTTTGATGGTGCCGTCCTTGCCGGCGGCGTCCCGGCCCTCGAACAGGACCAGTATGCGGTCGCCGTGCTGGATGATCCGGTTCTGAAGTTTGACCAGTTCCACTTGCAGGTCGTAAAGCGTCTGCTTGTAGGTCTTCTTGTCAACGGTGGGAAGGGGCGCAGCCATGTCGGTTTCCTCGGTCATCGGGCCGGGCGCGCCGCGGCTGCTGAACATGCGACGGCGGCGGGCCGGTTCCCGTCAGGCGGTGGTCAGGCAGTTTGGCGCAGTCCTCGACGACCGCCCCTGTTCAGAGCGTAGAGCCACACCACTTCCACGTAAAGCCATGGAGCCGGGTTCTTCGGGGACGCGCCGGCGGCCGGCATGGCGGCAAACGGCGCCGCGCCGTCACCGCCCGCGTGCAGGCCATCGAGCAGCTCCTCCAGCGCCGCTAGTTCCCGATCGTGGGCGTGTTGTTCCGTATGCCTAACCGCAATTGTCGGCGTTTCCGGGCTGCGTGCGGGTCGCATTTCAGGATCCGGGGCCCGAGCGTTTGCCGCGATAAAGCAGATAGGCCGCGCCGGCAACCACGAGCGCGGTAGCCACGCCGATGAGATATGGTTCGAAGCGCTTGCTGATTGCGGCGAGCTGATCCATATGTCGCCCGAGTCTGTAGCTCCCATAGCCCCACAATGTGACCCACAGCAGTCCGCCGATGCTGTTGTAGGCCAGGAAGCGCCACCAGGACATGCCGGCCGTACCGGCCACCACTCCGTTGAGCTGGCGCAATCCTTCAAAGAACCGCGCTACCATCACCACGCTGCCGCCGAAGCGCAGGAAGAACCGCTCCACAGTCCGCAGATGGGACTCGTTGATCCGGATGCGGGCACCGAAACGCAAAATCAGGCGCCGCCCGCCGAAATGACCGATTGCGTAGCCGAGGTTGTCGCCGCCAACGGCGGCGGCCCAGGCCGAGCCGAGCACGGCGGCAATGTTCATTTCTCCCTGCGAAGCGAGCAGGGCGGCGCTTATCAGCATGGTCTCGCCCGGCGCGGGAATCCCGAAACCCTCCACAAAGATGATGCCGAACACGGCCGCGTAGCCATATTCCTGGACATAGGGGTGTGCGAGTTGCAGGTAATGTTCGACCACAATCCCTCGATTGAGCTCTATGGCGTGTCCGGGCCGGCAGACTACCCGCTGTGTCCGTGGTTGAGGATCGTGGGTGTGAGCCAGATGTTACCGTCCCGGGCTACAATGACCTCGCCGGATTCGGGGCCCCAGCTGCCTGCCGGGTAATTGGGGAAATCGGGAGCGAAGGTGTTGTCCCAGACATTCAGCACCGGCATCAGCAGCCTCCAGGCGGCTTCCACCTGGTCCGAGCGCATGAACAGCGTGGCGTCGCCCTCCAGCACCTCGCGCAACAGGGTTTCATAGGCGGCCGGCGAGCTGCTGTTGAAGGTCTCCTGATAGCTGAAGCGCATGTCCACGGGCCGCAGGCGCATTTGCGTGCCCGGTTCCTTGGCCATGAACTTCAGCACGATCCCCTCGTCGGGTTGAATCAGGATCACCAGTCGCGCGGGCTGGGTATTGATGCCGGAAGAGTCGGGAAACGCGCAATGGGGTACGTCACGAAAGCGGATTGACACTTCCGAAACCGCCGCCGTCATGCGCTTGCCGGTACGCAGATAGAAGGGGACATCCTGCCAGCGCCAGTTGTCGACGTGCAGCTTGAGCGCGGCATAGGTTTCGCGGTTCGAGCGCGCGTCCACGTCGTCCTCGCTGCGGTAGCCGGGCACTTGCTTTCCGCCGATCCAGCCGGGCGCATACTGTCCGCGTGCCGCACAGCTTTCCACCATGCTCTCGGTAATGGGGCGCAAAGCGTGCATGACGTCCATCTTCTTGTCGCGGATGTCGGCGGCGTCGTAGGCCACCGGCGGCTCCATCGCGATCAGGCAGAGAATCTGCAGAAGGTGGTTCTGCACCATGTCCCGGAGCGCGCCGGCCTTCTCGTAGTAGCCGCCGCGATGGCCGACCCCGAGCGTTTCCGCCACGGTGATCGCCACATGGTCGATGTAGCGGCGGTTCCAGACCGGTTCGAACATGGGATTGGCGAAGCGCAGCGCCAGGATGTTCTGGACGGTCTCCTTGCCGAGGAAATGGTCGATGCGGAAGATCTGCGGCTCCTTGAAATAGTGCAGCAACGCGGAGTTGATCTGCTGGAACGACTTCAAATCGTAACCGAGGGGCTTTTCCACCACGATGCGGGCGTGCGAGCGGTCACGGGCCAGTCCGGCATTGCCGATTCCGTGTGCGATGGGAGCGAACAGTGCCGGAGGCGTCGCCATGTAAAAGACGTGATCGGCTTTGCCGCCCAGTTCCTTGTCGAATTCTCCGAGCCGCCGGGCGATGTTGCCGTAGGCGGAATCGTCCGTCAGGTCCGCGCCGATATAGTGGATGCTGCGGGCAAAGCTCTGCCACTGATCGTCGGAGGGTGCGCCGCGGCGCGAATGTGCCGCGATGGCGTCGCGGAAGCGGTCGGCAAGCTGAGCGTCAGAGAAGTCCTGCCGGTCCACGCCCAACAGGGCGATCTTTTCGGGCAGCTGCTTGTCCAGGTGAAGGTTGAACAGCGCCGGTACGATCATTCTCGCGGCAAGGTCGCCGCCCGCGCCGAAAAGGACAAAAGCGGTGTTGCGTATGGGCTTACCGTTTTCCATGGAATTGCTCCCTTCTGGCTGCCCGCGGTGATGGTTCAAGCCGGCCGGTAGGCGTCCGTCGCGGGCCGACCGGGCGTGCGTTGTCGCTGCTTGCCCGGATGCCGACGGTCGCCCAGTCGGTTGACCGGATGGAAATTGTGGTTGCGACGGCAGACGGCGCAGACAGGACCGGTGCGCACCATTGGGGACCGCGCAGCGCGGCCGGCGTTCACTCACTCTATCCCTGTTGCGAGTGTGTCATGGATAGGTCTGTCGTGAGTTGCCCGTCTTCCTCTCAAGGGCAGTCCGCGGCGTCAGCCACGCACTGCCAGTGACTGCTGGATGGGATAGCGGACCCTTCGCAGCCCTCCGTCCGGTCGTTGCGCCGGCCGCAGCGGGCGGCGCCGACGTTCGTCGGGCCGCCCGCCATCCCGTGTTCGGTTGCCCGAAGCTTAGGCGTCAGTGTGCGGACGGCACTTTCAGGGTCAGGAACAGCGACATGTGGTGGCGCTGGACGAGCACCGGAATCGGCTTGTCCTTGGGCAGCTTGCGGACCAGTTTCTCGAACTGGGCCGTGCCCGTCACCTTATCACCGGCGATCATCAGGATCACATCACCCGGCCGCAGTCCCGCATCGGCCGCGGGCCCCTCGCCGACTTCCTTGATGATGATGCCGCTTTGAACACCAAGCTGCTGGCGCTGTTCGGCAGACAGGTCGCTGACCACCATGTTCAGACGATGGTGGCGCCCTTCGGAGGGCTTGGTCTGGGCCTCCTTCCTCGGCTTGAGCTTGGCGATGGTGACCTGCAGCGTCTCGCTCTTGCCGTCGCGGATAATGCCCATGGGTACGGTCTTGCCGATGGGGGTATTGGCCACCAATGGCGGCAACTGGGACGAATCCTGGATATCCTGGTGGTCGAAGCTGACGATGATGTCGCCGGCCTTCAGACCCGCCTTGTGGGCCGGGCTGTCCGGTTCCACCTGCGCCACCAGCGCGCCGGCCGGCTGCTGCATGCCGAACGCTTCCGCCAGTTTCTGGGTCACCGGCTGGATCAGCACCCCGAGCCATCCGCGGGTGACATGGCCATGGGCCTTGAGCTGGTTGGCAACGTTCATCGCCACATTGATGGGGATCGCGAACGACAGGCCTTCGTAACCGCCCGTGTTGGTGTAGATCTCCGAGTTGATGCCGACCACTTCGCCGGCCGTGTTGAACAGCGGCCCGCCCGAGTTGCCCGGATTCACTGCCACGTCTGTCTGGATGAAGGGCACATAGGTGTCCTTCGGCAGGGTGCGCTGCAGTGCGCTGACGATCCCCTGAGTGGCGGAATAGTTGAAGCCGAAAGGTGAGCCGATCGCCAGCACCCACTGGCCAACCTTTATGCCGTCGGAGTTGCCGATCTTGACGGTGTGCAGTCCGGTTGCCTTGATCTTCAGAAGGGCGATATCGGAGAGCTTGTCCATGCCCACCAGCTTGGCTGTCAATTCGCGCCGATCATCGAGGCCCACCACGATGTGGTCGGCATGATTGACCACGTGGGCATTGGTCAGGATGTAGCCATCGGAAGAAATGATGAAGCCGGAGCCGAGCGAATGCACCTTCTCGGTCTGCGAACCCCCCGGCCCGCCCTGGTCTCCGAAGAAGTGTTTGAAGAACTCGCCGAACGGACTGTTCTCCGGAATGTTGTCCGGAAGCTGGGAGGATTCCTTGCGGGTGATGGTCTCGGTGGTGCTGATGTTGACGACTGCAGCTTTGTTGTCCTTGACCAGTGCCACGAAGTTGGGAAGCTCTTCGCTGGAGAGTGCGCCGGATGGTGAGGCCGCCTCGCCGGGGCCCGCGACGGCGTTCGGAATGAGCGAGTTGCTGGTGAACGCCGCGCCGTTGTTGGTGTGCTGAGCGGGCCCCTGGGTGAACCACAGGACCACCCCCAACACCAGCAAGAGCGCAACTGCGCCCATCCATATCTGCTTCGCTTTCATGCCTCTCTCCGTGTGGTATCGCTTGAATGTTCGCCCGCGCCTTTGCGGGATGCCGGGGCGGTGAACGCTTCATGCCCGAAAATGATGTTCCTCGACAGTCATCGCGCAGCCGCTCGAACTCGGCGCCGCCCCTGCGTGCCGGGCCGGCTGTCGGTATGGCCGGCCACATTAAGTGGGCCGCAGCTGCGCGGCTCGCGACACGTACATGATGTGGACAGGCACGCAGTAACTATGCCAAACATGCAACTGCCTGAGTCGGCGGGAGTCATGCGCGACTTGGTGATTGGTTGGCATCAATCAACGGGCAAATTTGAACCATCATGGAATATCGGCTGGTGGATATCAACCGCGGCGCCGATCCGCCAGCGCGTTCGTCCAATCACCGGTGTCGGAGATACCTGGACACGCGGCGGTTTGCAAGCCGGAAAGCGCGCGCTATGACGCCCCGGCACTGACAAGCGGCCCGGAAACGACCGCTATCGGTGACGGGAACCGGCACAGGACTCGTTGGCCTTTGCTATGTGAAATAGACGTCAACGCCGGGTCTGTGAACGACCGCATTGCCCTATGCCATGCGGAGCCCCGGATTGCTGGCCGCATGGGTGCAGCCGGGTCTCCGGGTGTTGCGCGCGCGGGTCCGGTTCGATGACAGCCGTTGGCTCGAGTGCTTTGATGAGCGTGCCGGGAGGCGTGGTGATGTCACCACCGCTGTCCGCCGCCCGCCACGGGGCGGAGCCTGCGGTTCACCACCAGCCGCTTGCGTCGGTACGACTGTCGGGGTCGAAGCCAGGAGCAGCGGGCCCACTGGACCGGCGGGGGAGCGGTCGCGGGTCATACTGCCGGCTGGCGCTGGCGCTGGCGCTGGCGCGGTGAAGGGGCACGGTCTATTTTAGGCTTAATGCCCGCCGCTGCCGCGCGAACGATGGTGGCGTGGGCCGGGCGCTGCAGATGCCCGGCCCGCGACAGCTTGGTGCGGCCGGCGCACTGACTGGACGGATTGGCTTTTCCAGCGTAGCTTGAATATGAAAGTAACGATGGATCGAAAGGGAAGGAGACCACCATGGCAATCGTGAACGAGAGTGCGGAAAGTATGCATGGGACCACCGATCGGGTCAGTAAAGCGGCCCACGAGGCCGTCGACAAGATGGCCGAGCGCGGCGGACATGCCGAGGAGCGGATTCGGGACGTCGGACGCCGGACGGTGGATCGATCCCGGGAGACGATCGATACCATCCCCCAGTACGTAGAGCGCCACCCGTACCGGGCGTTGGGGATTGCAGCCGCGGTGGGTGTGGTGCTCGGTGCGCTGCTGCGTCGCTGATCGGCGTCGGGACCTATCGGCAGGCGGGCGGCGATTGACGGCGTGAGCGAAGAGCAGGAGCAGTCCGCAGGTCTGGGTGAGGGTATCAGGGCGCTGGTGTCCGGCTGGCGGCGTCTGACCACCGACGTCATCGAACTGGCGGCGCTGGAAACCCGCCTCGCCGGCCACGCCCTGGTGCTGATGATCGGCCTGGGCGTGGCAGCGGCGCTGCTGCTGGTGACGGCGTGGCTGCTGCTGGTGGCGATGCTGATTTATTGGCTTGCCCATCACGGCCTGGGTTGGCAGGGTGCCATGTTCGCGGTCGCCACGCTGCAGGTGGTGGTGGCGGTCGTCCTCATCGTGATGTTGCGACGTGCCAGCCGTCACCTGTTGTTTGCAGGAACCCGCGGCGTTTTCTACGAGAGCGAAGATGAGCCGGTTGAAACGGGCGATCCGGTACCAGCGCCGGAAAGTACTGAGCGATAAACGGGCCCTGGGGTCCCGCTATCGCGATACCCGTGGACTGCTGCACCAGCGGGCCGCCTCACCGCTGACACTGCTGGCGGGCTTCGGCGGTGGGCTGGCATTCGGGTGGCTGTGCACGTCCCGCGGCTCGGCCCGCCAGCGGGTGCTTTCCGCCGTGCGCCTGGTACGGCCGCTGGGGCTGCTTGGCGGATTTTGGGCGCCGCTGGTGGACTGGTGGGTCCTCAAACGGGGTTAGCCGTGCCCCTGAAGTGGCGAGGGGCCGGTCGCTGGCTGTCGAAAGCGGTTATACGCCGCCCTCCAGGGGTATGCAGACCTGGTTCAGCAGCCGGGCAGCATCGACAGACCGCCAGGGTCGTCGAGCAGACGGCGGCTCAGGATATAGGCCGAGGCGGACCAGACCTGGTTGAAATGGGATTCATGCCCGATCAACCGCCCATGGCGACCATCGTAGTACTCGGGCCACCCATCCTGCGGCACCCGCCCGCGGGCTGCCTCCATGGCCCGTTCGGCGAGCTCCCGCCGGCCGCACTTCAATGCCGCAGCCACCAGTGCCCATAACAGCACCGGCCAGTTGCCACCGTTATGGTACGACCAGGGCCGGTTCTTGGGGTCCGCGCCGGTGACCGTGTGCCATGCGTCCCCCGTCAGCGCCGGGTAGCAGATTTTCAGAGGCGCGGCACCGACCAACGCCTCCCAGCGGGCCTCATAGAGGTTCATCAACTGCTGGCTCTGGGTGTCGCTGGCCAGCCCGAAGATCACCGCCAGCAGGTTGCCCAATGAGAACAGACGGAAGTCGATGCGCTGGGGCCCCACGTTGCCCACGAAGAAGCCCGCACCGTCGGGCAGCCAGTCGCTCAGCCACAAGGGCAGTATTTCGGGATGGACGTTGAATACGTTGTCCTTCGCGTCGTCAAAGTCGTTGCCGCTGAATCGATGGATGCGGCTCAATCGGTCCTGGTCCAGCCAGTAGTAGCGGCGCACATAGCCGCGCAGGATCTCGCGCCGCTTGTCGGCCCGCTCTATCACGAGCGCGCCGGCGTGCCCGTCTTCGAGCAGGCCGACAGTGGCTTCCAGCATGGCGTAGAACAGGGACTGGATCTCCAGGGGATGGCCGTACACGCCCATGCGCCGATCGATCATGAAGGCACCGTCGGGCACCAGCAGGGTGGGAAAGATCTCGAACGCACTTTTCAGGCACAGCGAGAGCATCATCTCCAGGGCCTGCTGGTATTCGGGTTGGCGGGCGAGGTCGCGGTCGCCGGTGTGCTGCACATAGGCGTGCAGCACGACTGCCCACCACATCATGGCGTCCACCGGCGCGACCCGGCCAACCGCCCGATCCCCGAAATCGGCCTTGAGGGTCTGTTGCCGGTCCGTGCCCGGGCTCACCCGGAAGCTGGCCGGCATGACCCCGGGCTGGACATCGTGCTCGGGCAACTCGTGTTCCTGACGGCGCGCTTCCAGAACCGTGTCCAGGAAATTGCGCACGATGTCGGCATCGCCGTCCAGCAGGTAGACCAGCGCGGCGGGCACGAAATCGCGTACAAAACACTGATGGTAGTTGTCGGTACTGTGGCCGTGCACCTTGGCCGCCAGAGTCCCCACCCGTTTGCCGCGGTAGCGCACTTCGCAGTCGCGCAGCAGTTCATAGGCGCTGTCGATCGCTGGGTCCTCCATGGTTGGCCTCCTCGTTGCGACGTGGGGTTGGCGATCCGCGACGGCTGCGGACCATGAATAGCGCCACCCCAACTTTGGCATGACGACGTACGTCAACGCCAGGGCACGGAGCCGGCCATTTTCTATAACATGGAGCTGCCGGGGTTGTGCGGGTCCATCCGGGCGTTGATATGCATGGCAGACCGCTGACCCCACTTCTCCATATCCTCGACCCGCACGCCCACCCACCAGAGCTTGCCTACACTGTCGCTGGTATTACCGCCCACCAGCATTGCGCCGGGCTCGAGCATGATATTGCCGGCGAACTTCAGTGCGCTTTCCCGTCGGCGAAAGACATGCCAGTTGACGATGTGTTGGCCGACCGGGTCCTGGTTGGGGAGCGGCTGCTCCTTGTCCAATGCCTTATCGAGTTCCTCGAGGATTTCCTTGCTCGGAAATTGTGTCATCTCCAGCCTCTCTTGCCGGTTGATGTTGTGCGCCGGGAGTCCGTCCCAACTATCGGCGCATAACGGCTGCGCGGGCCCTCGATAACGGAATATCGCCCGTTCGAGGTGCGTTGTCGGTAATCGGTTCCACCGGATCGCCGGTACGGCGTGGCCCATCGGGCTGGGGCCGAGAACCCGTTACTCGGCGTCGTTGGTCGCTCGTTTGGAACTACCGAACTTCGCTCCTTGCGCCTTGACTGACGGCTTTCAGCCGCGACCGCGGCTGGCCAGACAGTGTCGACAGAGCCTAATACCAGTCTAGCCGACACCGCACCACTCACAACCGGCTGTCTGCAGGGGAGTGCGCCGCCGCGCATGTGCCGCGCCTGCGCGGGTTCACGGCAGCGCCCGAGGGGCGCAACGTGTGGGGGAACGCCGGCGTTCGATTCGCTATACTGGGTTTCCAGTCCGTTTCGCCAGTGGGGCGCCATGCAAGCTTCCAACAAAGACGACCACGGCCACCTGATGTCGGGTACCTCGGCCGGGTACGAGGCGCCCTGGGAACGGGCCTTCAATCGCGTGCTCACTCCGTTCGAGGAGTTCATCCGCAACCAAGCCGCGGGCGGCGTGGTCTTGCTGTTCTCGGCGCTGTGCGCCCTGGCCATCGCCAATTCCCCCATCTTTCACGCCTACGAAACTCTGCTGCATACCCAGTTGGCCGTGCGCATCGGCGGCTGGGAGCTCAGCAAGTCCCTGCATCACTGGATCAACGACGGGCTGATGACCCTGTTCTTCTTTCTGGTAGGGCTGGAAATCAAAGGCGAGGTGTTGGTGGGGTCGCTGGCCACCGTGCGCCAGGCGGCGCTGCCGGCCATCGCGGCGGTGGGCGGCGTGCTGGTGCCGGCGCTGATCTACGCCGCCATCAATCCCGACGGCATGGCGGCGCGCGGTTGGGGCATACCCATGGCCACCGATATCGCCTTTGCGGTGGGTGCCCTGGTGCTGCTGGGTGATCGGGTGCCGCGCGGGCTGATGACGTTCCTGGTGGCGCTGGCTATCGTCGACGATCTGATCGCCGTGCTGGTGATCGCGTTGTTCTACACCGAGCAGATATCGGTGCTGTATCTGGTGATCGCGGCGTTGCTGTATCTGGTCCTCATGGCGTTCAACCGGGGGGGCATCCGGGCGCCTTTGCCCTATTTTGTCGTCGGTACGATACTGTGGCTCGCAATGCTCAAATCAGGGGTCCATGCCACCGTCGCCGGGGTGCTGCTGGCGACTGCCATCCCGGCCCGGCCAAGCTACGATCCGGATCGTTTCAGCGGCCACGTGCGCGAGCTCATGGACCGCTTCGACGAGTGGGAGGACGGCGCGAAGAGCATCCTTGCCAGCGCCCGGAAGCATTCCATTCTGCAGACTCTGGAGAATGGCGTGCATCTGGTGGAAACACCCCTGCAGCGCCTGGAACATACTCTGCAGCGACCGGTCGCTTTGATGATCATGCCCATCTTTGCGCTGGCCAATGCGGGCGTCGCCCTGGACCTCGGGCACCTGGGGAGCATGTTCCGCGATCCGATCGTGCTGGGCGTCGCCGTCGCGTTGGTGGCCGGCAAGTTCATCGGTATAGCGGGGTTCTCGTGGCTGGCATTGCGTCTGGGGATCGGCCAGCTGCCTCGGGGTACGGCGTTTCGTCACCTGGTTGGCATCGGCCTGCTGGGCGGCATCGGATTCACCATGTCCATCTTCGTCAGCGAACTGGCCTTCGGCGGCTCGCCCCAACACCTGATGGCCGCCAAGACGGGCATTCTGGCCGCCTCGGTCATCGCCGGCACATTGGGTTACTTCTGGCTGCGCTACGTGGGCGGCAAAACGTCGCGCCGGCACTGATCGCGGCATGGTATGACCGCCAACGGTGCCGCTAGGCACAGCCGTCGCTGTTCCGGGTTATCTCCCCTTCCGTTGGCGCTTGCACCGGCCATTGCCTGAACCGCCGCATGTTGGATTGACCCGTCGCAGGTCGGGCCGAGCAACGCGAAACCCGGCGCCCAACGTACAAACACAGCTTACGTATCCAGCCCAGGGAGAAGATGCCGAGACGATATCGACGCCCCACCGTGGTCGCCCTGTGAACAGGATGACGGTCGGTTCGGCGAGTGCTGGGACTGGAAATGTAGTCGTGACGCGTTGGGCTGAGCAAGGCGAAGCCCAACGAACAGTCCCGGAACAGCCACCATCAAGGCGTGGATCCTGCGAGGCGCGCACCTTACAGGTACCGGCGGCATCACGGATGCCAGACGGGTGCCCCAGCAGAGTCCGCAGCATCTAGGGGCATGCGAGATGCATTTGCCGACCGATTCCAGTCAACCGTCCAGCGGGTGATTCTCGCTGGAGCGGATGTACTTGGCATAGAAGTACTCCCGCATGGTCGCGCCGTTGTCCAATTCCGGCTCCCGACCGCTCAACGCTTCGTCCAGTCGGGCCCGCCCGCTGCTGCCGATCGTGCCCCCCATGGCGAGCAGCTCGATGTCCCTGGGTTCCATCCTTTCCGCCACTCCATCGTGTCCGCTCAGCACCTGTTCCAGCCGTTGGGCGTCGACCTTGAAGTAGTCGGTCAGCTCGGGCCCGAATTCCAGGAACACCCGGATCAGGTCCTCGGCCGTGGCGCCTTCGCTGTGCAGCGGAGCGAGCCGGTCCAGCACCCGTTTGATGGCGAAACGGAACACATCGGACTCCGCCACCCCGAGGCGGTCGGCCACGGTCTTCACTTTTCTGCGGTCGCCAACGCCGAGGCGCAGCGAGACGATTTTCTTCTTGTCATCGTTCATGGGTCTTTCCCCCTAGCCGTCGAGCAGTTGTGCGGGGCCGAGCAGCGGCCGAGGGGCATAGGCTAGCGGGCCTGTATGACAAAACGATAACAGCGCATGCTTGCGCGACGTGGAGGCCGCCCGCACCGAGTGGTCCCGGCTTGATGGGGGTGCCGGACTCCCGCCGGGCTAATTGCGCCAGAAGGCGGGGCTGAGCAGCACCAGGATGGTGAAGATCTCCAGCCTGCCGAGCAGCATGGCGATCACGGAGATGATCTTGGCGGTGTTGTTGAGGTCGTGGAAGTTGGCGGCGACCTTGCCCAGGCCGGGGCCCAGGTTGTTCATGCACGTGGCGATGGCCGAGAAGGCGGTGACCTGATCCACGCCGGTACTGATCATGGCCAGCATCAACACCGCGAAAGCGGCCACGTAGGCGGAGAAGAAGGCCCACACGGCGGCCATGGTGCGTTCGGGGATGGTTCGACCGCCCACTTTCACCTGCATGACCGCATTGGGATGGACCAGGCGGGTGATTTCGCGGGTGGCCTGTTTGCCCAGCAGCAGCACCCGGATCACTTTCATGCCGCCCGCCGTGGAGCCCGCGCAGCCCCCAATGAAGCTGCTGAGGATCAGCAGCACCGGCAGGGACAGGGGCCATAGGGAGAAGTTGGCGGTGGTGAAGCCGGTGCTGGTGATCACCGAGATCACCTGGAAGGAGGCGTAGCGCAGGTCCGTCCAGAAACTCCCGTAGCTGTCCGTCCATGCCAGCCCCAGGGTGATGAGGGCGATGGCCACCGCCACCACCAGCAGGAAGGTGCGCACCTCCGGATCGGTGAAATACTGCAAAGGATTGCGGCCCCGCCAGACCATGAAGTGTACGGTGAAGTTGATGCCCCCGGCGAGCATGAACACATCGGCGATGATCTCGATGGCGGGACTGTGGTAGTAGCCCATGCTGGCGTCATGGGTGGAGAAGCCCCCGGTGGACAGGGTGGAGTAGCTGTGTCCGATGGCGTCGAAGGGCGTCATGCCGGCCAGCCAATAGGCGAACGCGCAGGCGGCGGTCAGTGCGAAGTAGATCAGCCACAGGGCGCGCGAGGTGTGGGCGATGCGCGGGGTGATCTTCTCGTCCTTCATGGGGCCCGGTGTTTCGGCCCGGTACAGCTGCATGCCGCCGACCCCCAGCATGGGCAGCACCGCGACCGCCAGCACCACCACACCCATGCCGCCCAGCAGCTGGATCTGCTGGCGGTGGTACAGAATGGACGGCGGCAGGTTGTCGATATGCTGTATGACCGTGGCACCGGTGGTGGTGAAGCCGGAGACCGATTCGAACAGCGAGTCCACGAACGACAGGTGGGGCCCGAACATGAACGGCAGCGCGCCCAGGCAGCCCAGCACCACCCAGAACAGGGCGACGATGATGAACCCGTCCTTGGTGCGCAGTTCGGCGCGCCGGTGCCGCGTGGGCAGCCACAGCGCGAGGCCCAACACCAGGATTACCAGGATGCTGGCCAGAAAGTGCTGCGCTTCGCCGTCGTGGTACCACAGGGACACGCCGAGCGGCGGCAGCATGCTGGCGCCGAAGATGAGCACCAGCAGCCCCAGGATGCGGGCGATGGCGGCGTAGCGCATCAGCCGGCCTCGGTGTCGGCGACAGCTGGTCGGTTGGCCGGCCCGGAGTCAGGCGGGGGCGGGGGAGCGGCCCGGCGGGCGCGGCCATGGGGGTTGGAATTCGCCGTCACGGGATTCTTCATACGCTGGCATCGCGCCGTCGGACTGCGTTCGCCGGTGTCGCGGCCACCGCTCGGTTGTTGCTTGTCGGCCGCGCGAGCGACCCCGTAGCTGGCCCTGTGGGCAGGCGTATTCTTGCACGCAAGGGGGCAAATCGCCAGCCGTTGCGGCGGCGGGAGCGCTCAGGGTGTGGCGGCCCCGACCGCGGCGAGGATGGCCCCCACCAGGGCCTCGGGAGTGGGCGGGCAGCCGTGGACGACCGCGTCCACCGGGATGACGTTGGCGACGCGCCCGCAGCTGGCGTAGGAGACGCCGAACTCCCCGCCGCTGGCGCCGCAGTCGCCCACGGCGATGACCAGCTTGGGGTCCGGCGTGGCGTCATAGGTGCGTTTCAGGGCGTCGGCCATGTGGCGGGACACGGGGCCTGTGACCAGCAGCAGATCGGCATGGCGGGGGGATGCGACGAAATGCACGCCGAACCGTTCGACATCGTAGAACGGATTGTTGAGCGCATGGATCTCCAGCTCGCAGCCGTTGCAGGAACCGGCGTCCACCGCCCGGATGGCGAGACTGCCCCGGAAGCGGGCGCCGATTTCCTCGCGCAGCCGGTTTCCCAGGGCCTCGAAGGCCTCGCCGCCCGGCGGCGGGGCCGGTTCGGTCACCTGTCCGGTGCGGGCGATCTTGGCAAGGACTCTCAGCATGGCAATGGCTCCGGGGTGTGTCCCGCGATCGTCTAGAGGTCGTGGCCCGAATAGGAGCCGTTGACCGATTTGTTGCATACCGGGAAGTCGGGCACGATGTTGCCCCCCACCAGCTGCTCCAGGGCGGGCCACAGGAACCAGCTCGGGTCGCGGGGAAAATAGCGCGCGATGCGCCCACGGTCATCGAAGCGCACATAGGCCAGGGTCTCGCCCCGCCAGCCCTCCACCGCGCCCAGGCCCTCGCTGTCCGCCGGCGGAGTCGGCAAGGGTGTGCGCACCGGGCCCGCTGGCAGCGCCGCCAGCAGGGCCTCGATCAGCTCCAGCGACACGCCGATCTCATCGGCTCGTACCTGCAGGCGGGCGGCTACATCGCCGCCGGGGCGGGTCGACACCTTCACCGCCAGCCGGTCGTAAGGGGCATACGCGCCATCGACCCGCAGGTCGAGCCGCTGGGCGCTGGCCCGGGCGACGTAGCCGAGGCAGCCCAGGCGCGCGGCGGTATCCGCCTCCAGGCGGCCGGTGCCGGCCAGCCGGTCTTCCAGGGAAGGGTAGTCCGCAAGGATGGGCAGCAGCTCGCGCAGCTCCGCGCGCAGCCGCTGCACGCCCGCCGCCAGACGCTGCTGACCCTCGGCGTCGGGGTCCGTCGCCACGCCCCCGGGTACCACCCGATCCATCAGCAGCCGGTGGCCGAACACCGCGGCACTGTCACGCTGCCACAGTTCGCGCAGGCGACTGAACTGGTACTGGGCGAAGGCGAAGCCCACGTCGTTGCAGATGGCGCCGATGTCGCCCAGGTGATTGGCCACCCGCTCGCGCTCGGCCAGCAACGCCCGCAGGGCCAGCGCACGGGGCGGGACTTGCGCCCCGGCGGCCTGCTCCATGGCCATGCACGCCGCCCAGCCATGGGCGACCGTGCTGTCGCCGGATACGCGCCCGGCCAGTCGCGCCAGCCCCTCGGCGTCGCGCTCCTGGGCAATCTTCTCGATGCCCTTGTGCACGTAGCCGAGACGCTCTTCCAGGTTGAGAATCTCCTCGCCCAGCGCCTGAAAGCGAAAATGTCCGGGTTCGATGATGCCGGCATGCACCGGCCCCACCGGGATTTCGTGCACGCCGGTCCCCTGGGCCTGCAGGAAGGGATAGCCGCTGTCGCCGGGTGCCACTTCGAAGGGATTGTCGGCCGGCGCCTCGCCGTGGCGCAGCGGGTAGCTGCCTTCCGACCAGGCCTGGTGCCGTGTCCAGCGGCGGGCATCGGGATGGTCGGAGAATGCCAGACCGAACAGGTCCTGGGCGTGGCGTTCCAGCCGGTCCGCGGCGGGGAAACTGGGTGCATGGGAAGGCAGTATGGGCGTGGCGCTATCGACGCGGGTGCGCAGCACCAGATACTGTCCGTTCCGGGCCAGGCAGGCGTTTACCAGCAGCACGTCATCGATGGCCCGGTGCTCGGCCCAGAGCCCGGCCCAGCGCAGCCCGCCGGCGGCTGCCTGGCGTGCGGCGCTGCCCCAGTCCTCGTATTCGATGGCCAGCAGGGGATGGGGCCCCAGCGCGGCGAGGGCGTGTTCGGCCACCAGCACGTTGTCGGCCCGCAGCCGGTCCAGGTAATCGTTGATCCAGGCGCTATCGTTCACAGCAGCGAGCTCCCGGCGATGAGACGGGTGGCCTGATCGAACCAGTGGCCCAGAAAGCCGGGGATGGCCAGCCCCAGCCACAGCACCAGCAGCAGATGCAGGGCCACCGGCACCATGGCCGCACGCACCGCCCGTTGGCCCTCGGGCGCGGCGCCGTACACCATGGGCTGCACGTTGCGGAACAGCCCCGCAAAGGCGACCGCCAGTCCGCTCAACAGCACCACCGTCAGCCACGGCCAGGCGTGCATGGTGGCGGTGAGCACCAGGAACTCGCTGGCGAACACGCCGAAGGGCGGAAAGCCGGCGATGGCTGCGGTGCCCAGCAGCAGGCCCCAGCCCACTGCCGGCTGGGTGCGGATCAGGCCGCGTATCCGGTCGATGCGCTGGCTGCCTGCGATCTGGGTGGCGTGTCCGACGCTGACGAAAATGGACGACTTGGTCAGCGAATGCACGGTCATGTGCAGCAGCGCGGCGAAGGTCGCCAGCGCGCCGCCCATGCCGAAGGCGAAGGTCATCAGGCCCATGTGCTCGATGGAGGAATAGCTGAACAGGCGCTTGATGTCCTGCTGGCGGTGCAGGAACAGCCCGGCGACCACGAACGACACCAGCCCGAAGGCCATCATCAGATGCCCGGCCAGCTGGGGATTGTGGGCGCCGCCGGCGGCCAGCGCGCCGTCGGTGAGCATCTTGAAGCGCACCACGGCATACAGCGCGACGTTCAGCAGCAGCCCGGACAGCACCGCCGACATGGGCGTCGGTCCTTCGGAGTGGGCATCGGGCAGCCAGTTGTGCAGTGGCACCAGTCCCACCTTGGTGCCGTAGCCCACCAGCAGGAACACGAAGGCGATGCCCATCACCGTCGGGTCCAGGTGTGCCGCCGCGCCGTGCAGCACGGTCCAGGTCAGGCCGGTCTCCGGATCGGCCAGGGCCTTGGCCGCCGCGAAGTACACCAGCACCGTGCCGAACAAGGCCTGGGCGATGCCCACGCCGCACAGGATGAAGTACTTCCATGCCGCCTCCACGGATTCCGGCGTGCGATACAGGCTGACCAGCAGCACGGTCGCCAGGGTCGCGCCTTCCACCGCCACCCACAGGATGCCGATGTTGTTGGTGGACAGCGCCAGCAGCATGGTGAACAAAAAGCCCTGGTACATGGCGTGGTACAGGCGCATCCGCAGCGCGCTCACCCGGCCGCGGGCCTGCTCATGGGCCATGTAGGGGCGCGAGAAGATGGCGGTGGTCAGGCCCACGAAGGCGGTCAGCACCAACAGGTAGACGTTGAAGGCGTCGATGTAGAAGAACTGCCCGGGGCTGAGCAGCGCGCCGTGATGCAGCACGCGCAGGGCCAGCCAGCCAGCGGCGGCGAACGTGCCGGCGGAGAGGGTGATGTTGAGCGCCGCCGCCAGGGCCACCGGTGCCGCCGCCAGCAGCAGGATGCCGGCCAGGGGCAGCAGCAGGGTGAGTGCCAGCGCGGTCACTCGGGCACCTCGCCGGGCTCTGCGGTTTCCTGCAGCCGGTTGAGCCGGTCCACGTCCAGGGATTCGATGCTGTCGCGGATGTGGAAGAAGAACACGCCGAACAAGATCGCCGCTACCAGCACGTCGAAGGCGATGCCGAGCTCCACCGCCATGGGCATGCCGTGGGTGGCGACCACCGCCGCGAAGAACAGGCCGTTCTCCATGGACATGAAGCCCACCACCTGGGTGACCGCCTGGCGGCGGGTCACCATCATCAGCAGCCCCAGCAGCACCACCGCCATGCTCACCGCGATGCTGTTGCGGGTGGACAGGGCGGACAGGCGTTCGATGGGCAGGGCGACGTAGTAGCAGAACGCCACCAGCGCGGCCGCCCCCAGCAGCACCAGGGCGGGCCGCACGACGGTATCCACATGGCGGGCGATGTCCAGGCGCCGCACCAGCCGGTGCAGCATCCACGGAATCAGCAGGGCCTTGAGGGACAGGGTGAGCACTGCAGACAGGTACAGGTGCGGCTTGTCGGCCACCACGGCTACCAGAGCGGTGGTCGCCGATACCAGCGCCCCCTGCCAGGCGAACGCATGGATGGTGGAGACGATGCGCGCCTGGGCCAGCAGGACGAACGACGTGAACAGCACCAATGCCGCCAGAATGAGCAGCGCCTGCTGGTCCAGGGGCAGCTGCGCCACGGTCATACCGTGGTCTCCAGAATGACGTGGCTGAGCAGGCCCAGCAGCGCCAGCAGGAAGGCCAGATTCAGATACTGAGGGACCCGGAACAGGCGCATCTTCGCCAAGCCGGTTTCCGACACCGCCAGCACCGCGCCTAGCAGTACCAGCTTTCCGGCGACGGTGCCGAGGCCGCGGAGCAGGGCCTCAGGGCCGAAGCTGGTGGCGATGCCCCAGGGAAAGAAGATGTTGGCGATCAGCACGCCGTAGATCATCAGTTTGATCTGCGCGGCCCACTCGATCAGCGCCAGGTGGCGGCCGCTGTACTCCAGGATCATGGCCTCATGGACCATGGTCAGTTCCAGGTGGGTGGCCGGGTTGTCCACCGGGATGCGGCCGCTTTCCGCCACCGCCACCATCATCAGGCCCAGCAGGGCGAACAGGAACGACGGGCGCAGCACCAGCCCCTCGGCGAGCAGATGGTCCACGGCGGTGGACAGGTTGGTGCTGTGGGCGGTCATGCTCAACGTGAAGATGGCCATCAGCATGGCCGGCTCGGCCAGCGATGCGATGGTCATTTCCCGGGAGGCGCCCATGCCGCCGAAGGCGGTGCCGGCGTCCATGGCGGCCAACGCCAGAAAGAAGCGCGCCAGAGCCAGAAAACCCACCAACACGATCACGTCGGCGATGGCGGCGGTGGGCAGGTGCACGGCCACCAGGGGGATCACCGACGCGGCCAGCACAGTGGTACCGAACACGATATAGGGGGCGGCGCGGAACAGCGGCGAGGTGGTGTCGGCCACCAATGGCTGCTTGCCGAACAGCTTGGCGAGATTGCGGTAAGGCTGCAGCGGCGAGGGCGCGCGCCGGTTCTGCAGCCGGCACTTGACCCGCTTTATCCAGCCGGCCAGCAGCGGTGCGCCGGCCACGAACAGCAGGGTCTGCGCCAACGCCAGCAGCCAGCCGCCGAGCATCAGCTGATCAGCCACAGCAGCACCAGCAGGGTGAAGAACGAATAGCCGAGGTAGGTCCGGATGCTGCCGGTCTGCAGCCGCGCCACCCGCCGCGCGGCGGCCTGCACGGCGCGGCCGATGGGCGCGTAGAGCAGCGCCCAGGCGCGGTCGGTGACCTGCAGAGTGTGGCGCAGTGCGGTGACGCGTGCGCCGTCGGCGCTGCGTTCCACGGTCTGGTTGATGTCCCACAGGGGCTGGAAAATGCGTCGGATGGGCATGGCAAACGCGCTGGCGGTGTATTCCATACGCGAATTCAGCGGCCCGAACCCACAGTCCCATACCCTGGTGTAGCGCGGCGCCACCGTGCCCTTGCGGTTTAGGAACAGGAAGCCCAATACGCCCACCAGGGTGATGCCCGCGAGCACCAGAGGGGCGCTGTAGCTGGCCACGGCGGGAGCCACCGGCGTGAGCCACAGCCAGCCGCGGGCGGTGGCCTGGGGCAGCCCGGCACCCACCAGCAGGCGCGCAACGGCGTTCAGCGCGTCCACCGTGGTGGTGGGCAGCACGCCCAGCAGCAGGCACAGGGAAGCCAGCAGGGCCTGACCGGCGAGCATGCCGGGGCCCACCTCCCGGGCGTGGCGCACATGGCGGCTGCGCGGCAGTCCCAGAAAGCCCACGCCGTAGGCCCGCACGAAACAGGCGGCGGCCAGCGCTCCGGTGAGCGCCAGCACGGCGGCGGCCACCGGTATCAGGATGCGCAGCACGCCGCTGTCCAGCACCGCGCCCTGCAGGGCGGTCTGGAAGGTGAGCCACTCGGACACGAAGCCGTTGAAGGGCGGCAGCGCCGCGATGCTCAGCGACCCGATCAGGAACAGTCCGCCGGTGTAGGGCATGCGCTTGAGCAGTCCTCCCATGCGTTCCAGGTCCTGCTCGTGGCTGCGCTGGGAAACGGCGCCGACACCGAGAAACAGCAGGCTCTTGAACATGGCATGACCCAGGCAGTGATACAGCGCGGCGATCAGTCCGATGCTGCCCAGCACCTTATGTCCGGTGCCCAGAAAGATCATGGACAGGCCCAGTCCCATGAACACGATGCCCATGTTCTCCACCGACGAGTACGCCAGCAGACGTTTGAGATCGTTCTGCATGAGTGCATACAGCACGCCCACCAGGGCGGAGACGCTGCCGATCGCGAGCACCGCCAGGCCCCAGTTCCACTGCACCGATCCGATCAGGTCGAACACCACCCTCAGAAAGCCGTAGACCGCCACCTTCAGCATCACGCCCGACATGAGGGCCGAGACATGAGAGGGCGCCACGGGATGGGCTTCCGGAAGCCACACATGCAGGGGCACCAGCCCGGCCTTCATGCCGAAGCCGACAAAGGCCAGCGCAAAGGCCGCGCTGGCCCAGGTCGACGACAGTGCCGCGCCGCGCATGGCATCGAAGCTGAAACCGCCGCCGAAGCCCGCCAGCACGCCGAATGCCAGCAGGATGCACAGCCCGCCCACCTGGGCCATCAGCAGGTAGAGAAAGCCGGCCCGTCGGTTGGCGGCCTGTTTGTGCTGGTAGGTGACCAGGAAATAGCTGGCCAGGGACATCAACTCCCAGGCGATCATGAACAGGAAGGCATCGTCGGCCAGCACCACCAGCAGCATGCTGGCCACGAACAGGCCGGTGAACCCGCCCAGCACCGCCAGGGAGTAGGGGCCGTGGATGAACTCGCGCACGTAGCCGGGACCGAACAGGGCGGTGGCGAACACCACGATACCGATCAGGGCGACGAAGAACCCCGACAGGGGATCCAGTCGCAGGTGCCAGTGCAGCCAGGGCAGTCCCAATGGCAGGGTGGCGGTCTGCACGTCGCCGTGCAGCAGCGCGGCGACGCCGGCGACCAGCGCCAGGGCACCGGCCAGCCCCAGCAGCGGAAAACACAGCCGTTTCGTCAGCCAGGGAAGACGGTCCGCACCCAGCGCCGTCAGCGCCGAGACCAGACACAAGGCGACTGCCAGCTGGCAGCCCTGCAGCAACATGCTCGCTCCTTAAAGACTGCGAAAAGACCGTGTACCCATCGCCAGAGCGCGTGTCCGCGATGTCCGCACAGGTGTTGGGGGCATGGCGGGCTATGCTAGGGCGGCCGCCGCACGGTTGTCAAAGTGGGAACATTGCCGGGGACAGACGGACCGCGGTGCGGGGCGCCGCCCCCGGTATCGCCGGGCGCCTGCTGGTAGAATACATTGAGCCCGTATTCCACGCGCTTGAGCATCGTCGCGAGCCATTGTCCAAGACCCATGTGCGCACCCTTATCTCAAGAACGTTGTGGGGCGAGCCCGCCCCCGCTGCCGCCCCGGCGGCTGGCAGTGGCTCCCATGATGGACTGGACCGATCGTCACTGCCGGTATTTTCTGCGCCTGATCTCCAGACACACCTGGCTGTACACGGAAATGGTGACCAGCGGCGCGGTGCTGCATGGCGACCGCGAGCGGTTGCTGGGCTTCGATCCCTGCGAGCATCCCGTGGCCCTGCAACTGGGCGGCAGCGAACCCGCCGAACTGGCCGAGGCTGCCCGCATCAGCGCCGCTTTCGGCTATGACGAAATCAATCTGAATGTGGGTTGCCCCAGCGACCGGGTACAGTCCGGCCGCTTCGGGGCCTGTCTGATGGTGGAGCCCGAGCGGGTGGCGCGGAGTGTGGCCGCCATGGCGGCGGCGGTGACGGTGCCGGTGACCGTAAAGACACGCATCGGTGTGGACGAGCACGACTCCTATGAGTCGCTGTACGGTTTCGTGGACGCTGTCGCCGCCGCCGGCTGCCGGACGCTGATCGTGCATGCCCGCAAGGCGTGGCTGCAGGGCCTGAGCCCGAAGGAAAACCGTGAGGTGCCGCCGCTGCGCTACGACGTGGTCTATCGTCTGAAGGCGGACTTTCCCGATCTGGAGATTGTCGTGAACGGCGGGGTGCACGGCCTGGATGAAGCGCAGCACCACCTGCGGCATGTGGACGGCGTGATGATCGGCCGTCAGGCCTACCACAACCCGTACCTGCTGGCGGCAGCCGACGGCCGCATCTTCGGTGATACCGCACAGGCGCCGTCGCGGGAGGCCGTCGCCGCCGCACTGCTGCCCTACGTGGAGGAACAGCTGGCCCTGGGCGTGCCGCTGCAGCGCGTCACTCGTCATATCCTGGGGCTGTTCCAGGGCGTGCCCGGTGCCCGCGCCTGGCGGCGGCATCTGAGCGAGCACGCCCACCGTCCGGGGGCGGATGCCGGCGTTGTGCGGGCGGCGTTGGCCAAGCTGCGCACGATTGCAGCCTGATGGGAGCCCGGCCGGGCGTTGGGTGGACGCCCTCGTCCGCGGAGTCGTGCAGCCATCCTTCACGACCGGACCGTTGGCGCTCAAGCCTGTTCTTTGCGGCTCCAGGGACAGGTGGCAGGGGTGTTCACGGCGAAGCGTTCGTTGCGTGTCCGCGTGCCGCATGGCTTTCCATCGTCCGCCCGGCGCGCCGGCGACAGGCCCCGCGCAACGGGGTCGGGGCGGTGGCATTCGTTGTGGCCCTGCGCCAAAGGTAAGGTTTTTCCGTACGCGGCGACAAAGCAGTCGACGGACAGGGCTTCTCGCCGGCGGTGACTTACGATGGGCTGGGCACCGGAATGGGTGTGGACCGGATGCAACATAAAGGTGAGGGTCGGGTGGACGACGATCGGCAACGGCCGAAGGGCGGCGCGATCCGGATGCTCGTGGCTGCGGCGCTGGCGGTCGCGGTGACCGGCGCTCTGATCCTGCGCGGCCATGTCGACGGGGCGAGCCTGCGGCACTGGCTGGACAACGCGGGCGGCTGGGGTCCGCTGGCCTTCATGGCGTCCTATGCCGCCGCGACCCTGGTGTTCTTCCCGGGTTCGGTGCTGACGCTTGCCGGGGGCGCTTTGTTCGGTCCGGTGTGGGGGACGGTCTACAGCCTGACCGGTGCGACCATCGGGGCGACCGGCGCCTTTCTCATCGCCCGCTACCTGGCCGCGGACTGGGTCGCCAGACGCAGCGGCGGGCGGCTGCGGCGGCTGATCGACGGCGTGGAAGCTGAAGGCTGGCGGTTCGTGGCCTTCGTGCGGCTGGTGCCGCTGGTTCCGTTCAACCTGCTGAACTTTGCCCTGGGGCTGACGCGTATCCGCCTGCTGCACTACGTGGTGGCATCCTATGTGGCCATGCTGCCCGGAGCCATGGCCTACACCTATCTCGGCTATGCCGGCCGCGAAGCCCTGGCCGGCGGTCAGGGGTTGATCCAGAAGGGACTGCTGGCGCTGGCGCTGCTGGCGGCGGTGGCGTTCCTGCCCCGCTTTATCCTGCGCATGCGGCGGAACGCGCAACAGCCATGAAGGACGTCGTATCACCATGTTTCGACGACGGGATCTGATGGTCATCGGCGGCGGCGCCGGCGGGCTGGTGGTTGCCAGTGTCGCGGCCCGCCTCGGCGTGCGGGTGACGCTGGTGGACAAGGGCCCCAAGCTGGGCGGGGACTGCCTGCACAGCGGCTGTGTGCCCAGCAAGACCCTTATCGATGCCGCCGCTGCCGCGCACCGCATCCGCGCCGCCGGCGGGTTGGGACTGCACGTCGGTGACTTGCAGGTGGATATGGCCGGCGTAAACGCGCGCATCCGCTCCGTGGTGGAGCGCATCCAGGAGCACGACGATCCGGAGCGTTTGCGGGGCTATGGCTGCGAGGTGCTGTTCGGCACCGCCCGTTTCACCAGTCCCCATGAGGTGGAGGTCAACGGCCAGCGCATCCGCGCCCGGCGTTTTGTCATCGCCACCGGTTCGCGGCCCCGGATTCCCGACATCGAGGGCCTGCGGGAGGCGGGCTACCTCACCAACGAGGACATGTTTACCCTGCCCGCCCTGCCGGCGCGGCTGGCGGTGCTGGGGGCAGGCCCGGTGGGGTTGGAACTGGGCCAGGCGATGGCGCGGCTGGGCAGTGCGGTGAGCGTGCTGGAGCAGGGTCCGCAGGTGCTGCCCAGGGAGGACCCGGAGCTGTCCGCCCAGCTGGTCGAGTGCCTGGAGGCAGAGGGCTTGAACGTCATGACCGGCATGCGGGTGCAGCGTGTGCGCCGGGCCGGCGATGTCCGCGTGCTGGAATGCGCCGACGGCAGGCGGGTGGAAGTCGATGCGGTGCTGGTCGCGGTCGGGCGCCGGCCCAATGTGGAAGACCTCGGTCTGGAGACGGCCGGTGTCGCGTACGGGGCCGGCGGTATCCAGGTGGACCGGCGCATGCGCACCGGCGAACGGCACATCTACGCCGTCGGGGACGTGTGCGGACCGTACGCGTTCACCCACGTGGCCGAATACCAGGCCGGCATCGTGCTCAGCAACGCAGTGTTCCGCTGGCCGCGCCGGGCGGACTACCGGGTCATTCCGCGGGTGACCTATACCGATCCGGAACTGGCGCATGTGGGTCTGACAGAACAGCAGGCGCGCGAGCGCGGCACGGGGGTGGCGGTCTACCGGTTCCCGTTCTCCTCGGTGGACCGGGCGCTCACCCGCAACCAGGGCTACGGACAGGTCAAACTGGTGGCCCGCCGGGGCCGCCTGGTGGGCGCTTCGGTGCTGGGTCCGGCCGCCGGCGAGCTCATCCACGAGCTGGTGCTGGCCATGCAGGCGCGGATCAAAATAAGCGCCATCGCCGGCGCGGTGCACGCCTATCCGACCCTGTCCCAGATCCACCGCCTCGCCATCAATGCGGGCTACGCCGAGCGTCTGTTTCGCCCCTGGTTGCGGGCCGTGGTGCGTTGCATGAACCGCGTGTTACCGTGACAGGCGCGCGGTGCGCGCACCGACCGAAGAGGATGGCTGACCATGCATGCCACGCTGCCGTTGTTGAAGGATACGGATTTTCCGTCGCTGAGTCGGGCGGTGCTGCAGACGGTGCAGGTGAACATGGGCTATCGCTGCAACCAGTCCTGTCTGCACTGTCACGTGAACGCCGGGCCCACTCGCACCGAGATGATGGAGCGGCACACGGTGGACGACGTGCTGGACTACCTGCAGGCGAGCGGTGCGGCCAATCTGGACATCACCGGCGGCGCCCCGGAGCTCAATCCCCACTTCCGCCACCTGGTGGAGCAGGCCGCCGCACGCGGCGTGCATGTCATTGACCGCTGCAATCTCACTGTGCTCGGCGAACCCGGCCAGCAGGACCTGGCGCCGTTCCTCGCCGGCCATGGGGTGGAGGTGATCGCTTCGCTGCCCTGCTATCTGCCGCAGAACGTGGACAGCCAGCGCGGCAAGGGCGTCTACCAGGACAGCATCCGCGCCTTGCGCATGCTGAACGAGCTCGGCTATGGCCGCGCAGATTCCGGCTTGCTGCTCAATCTGATGTACAACCCCCTCGGCCCCGACCTGCCGCCGCCCCAGGCGCCCCTGGAGGCCGACTACAAGCGTTACCTGCGCGCCGAGTACGGGGTCGAATTCAATCACCTGTTCACCCTGGTCAACATGCCCATCCAGCGCTTCGGCAGCACGCTGGTTTCCAAGGGACAGTTTCACGCCTACATGGAGCGTCTGCGCGCCGCGTACTGTCCGGACAATCTGCAGCGGGTCATGTGCCGCACGCTGGTCAGCGTGGACTGGCAGGGGTACGTGTACGACTGCGACTTCAATCAGATGCTGGGCATGGGGCTTGCGCTGGGCGGCCGCGGCCGAGTGCATGTGCGCCGGTTGATGGACGTCGACCTGAGCGGCAACCCCGTCGCGGTGGCCGACCACTGCTACGGCTGCACCGCCGGCCAGGGATCGAGCTGCGGTGGGGCGCTTTGAGCGCGCCGCGGCGGCCCCGCCGGTCGAGCATGCCCTCGTGAAAAAACTGTCGGTGATCGTTCCCGCCCTCAACGAAGCGCCCCGCATTCGCGACACCCTGGTCTGTCTGCAGCCGTTGCGGGAACGCGGTCACGAAGTGCTCGTCGTGGACGGCGGCAGCATGGACGGCACCCCTGAGCTGGCGGCCGATCTGAGCGATCGGGTGCTGAGCGCGCCGCGCGGGCGGGCCCGACAGATGCGGGCCGGCGTCGACGCCGCGACCGGGGATGTGCTGTGGTTCGTGCATGCCGACACACAGGTCCCGGTTGACGCCGATACACGGATACTCGCCACGCTGGCCCAGAGCGGCCGGCACTGGGGCCGCTTTGACGTAAGCCTGACAGGGCGTCATCTCCTGCTGCCGGTGGTCGCGGCGGCCATGAACTGGCGCTCGCGGCTCACCGGTGTCGCCACCGGCGACCAGGGGTTGTTCGTGACACGTGCCCTGTACGATGGGGTGGGCGGTTTCCCTGACATTGCGCTGATGGAAGACGTTGCCCTGAGCGGGCGTCTGAAGGAACAGGGACGGCCCGTTTGTCTTCGCAGCCGGCTGGTCACTTCCGGGCGGCGCTGGGAGCGCGATGGGTTGGTCCGCACCGTGCTGGTGATGTGGCGCCTGCGTCTTGCCTATGCACTCGGTGCAGACCCCGCACATCTTGCCCGCCGCTACCATGGTTGACGGCAGCGCTGTTGCCGACGCCCGCCTGCTGGTGTTCGCCAGGGCGCCGGTGCCGGGACAGGTGAAGACCCGGCTGATGCCGGCGCTCGGTGCCGAGGGTTGCGCCCGGCTGCAGCACCGGCTGGTGGCAGGTACGCTGGAAAAAGCGGTGTCCACCGGCCTTTGTCCGGTGGAATTGTGGTGTACGGATACCGCCGATCCGATGCTGTCGGCCTGCGCCGGGCAGTACGGTGTGACGGTTCGCCAGCAGGGCGACGGCGATCTGGGCGCACGGATGTACCGCGCCCTGAGCGGCGCTTTGCAGCACGCCCGCTGCGCCGTGTTGATCGGCACGGATTGCCCGGTTGCGCCCGCAACGGATCTGGTGGCCGCCTTTGCCGCCCTGGAGGCAGGACACGACGCGGTGCTGGGTCCGGTGGAAGACGGCGGTTACTGGCTGGTGGGGGGGCGGCGTATGGACCGCCAGCTGTTCGATGCCATGCCCTGGGGTACGGAGCGGGTGCTGGCGCTCACCCGCGCCCGCCTGCGCCGACTGAACTGGTCGTGGACCGAACTGCCGGAACGTTGGGATATCGACCGCCCCGAAGACCTCGCCCGCTGGGGGTCAGATCCCAGTTTTCGCTAATATTCCCCGGCGCGGCGACTCGCAAGACCGTACAGCAGGCACTTTGCACGTTGGGCCCAGCTGGCGGGCAATGGGCCGCCAAGCAGCCAGTTCGGGAAGCGCCTCCTTCCGTCTGACCCCGTCAGTCCAAGGAGTCCGGGCGGACCAGCCACCGGGTATATTAGGAAAAACTGGGATCTGACCCCAAGCCCCACAGATTGGGCAGCAGGGTGTTGGCATAGCCCGATACGAACGCTTTCGCCTCGCCGGTATCGGGCACGAACACGTGGCGGCGTACCGCGCCGATATCGGCGCCGTAGACGTGAATGCTGATGGAGTCGCGGTCGTCGAAGGCATTCTTCACCGAATGAATGTCGCCGACAGTGGGGGATACCGCGTCCACCTCGCCAGCATGCAGCGTGCGCCTGCCCACGGTACTCAGTACCCCGTTCTGGCCGGGCTCGAAGGACTCGCAGACCTCAGCACCGCGCAGCACGCCCACCAGTCCCCAGATGGTGTGGTCGTGCACGGGGGTGGACTGGCCGGGGCCCCAGACGAAGCTGACCACCGAGAAGCGCTCCAGGGGATCGCAATAGAGCAGGTACTGCCGGTAGCGCCGTGGGTCGGATTGAGCGAATGCCTGGGGAAGCCAGTCGTCGTAGCGTATGAGGTTGCCCAGCAGCTCACCACCCCTGGTCAGAATGGTGGCTTCGTCGATGCCGGCCTGGGACGTCAGCAAGCTCATTTGCCGAATGAATTCGCGTAGTCGGGTCGGACCGCTCATTGCCATGCCCCTGTTGCAGCGAAGATGCGGTGGATCAGGATTCACTATAGCGCAGCCGCCGCGCCGGGAAGGTGCGGCTGGCGGCCGCTATGTCTATGTCCGCGGCGCCAGCGGCCGAAACCGCGCGTCGCCGTCGCGGGCGATCTGCGGCACCAGGTCCACTTCCCAGGTGAGGTAGTCCTGCATGGCGGCGGGATCGGCCTGCGGGTGCTCGTAGGGTTTGTGCCAGACGTCGTCCGCCTCGCAGGTCGGGCGTTCCATGCCCTCGGCGACGGCCAGTCCCGCCGCCCGCCAGGCGTGGATCCCGCCTTCCAGGACCCGCACGTCAAGTTCGGGGCGCAGTGCCGATGCCTCTCCCGCGGCCAGGTGGCCGAGGGTGCCGTCGGGCGAGGTCAACACCAGGCGTCGGATGGCGGGCAGTGCCGCCAGTGCCCGCGACAGGCGGGCACGCAGGCCCCACCAGGCACCGGGGACATGCCCGGCCTGGTGCTCGACGCTGCTTCCCAGGTCCAATACGGCCACTCCCGTGTCGGCCATGATCCTTTGCAGTTCCGCGGCGTCGATGGTGGGGGCGCGTTCCAGGCCCGGCACATGGATCGACCTCGGCCCCCGAACCAGGGGTCCGTCGCCGAGACCGCCGGCCAGCACGTACACGTCCTGCCAGCCCAGCTGGCGCAGCCAGGAGGCGGTCATCAGTGCGCGCACTTCGGTGTCGTCCACCAGTACCAGGCGGGCATTCTGCACTCCCACGTACTCGTCGGTGGCCTGCACCAGTTGACCGCCCGGGGCGCTGCGGCTGCCGGGCAGGTGACCCGCCTCGAATTCCTCGGGGTTGCGCACATCGAACAGGAACAGGCTGCGTGTTTGCGCCTGCGCCTGCGCCTGCGCCTGCCACGCCGCCAGACGCGCTCGGTCGATGGTTGCCACTCCGGTCCTTTCCGCTACCGCACGGGCAGCGGCGAGCGCCCGGGCCTGGCCTTGCGGGGACGGCGCTGGTGCGGTGCGCTGTTGGCCGTGCTCCAGATCGAAGCCTGCCAGGCGCCAGCCCATGGTGCCGCCCTTCAAGGCTGCCACCGGGTTGGCGATCCCGGCATTGATCAGCGACTGGGCGCCGATGATGCTGCGCGTGCGCCCGGCGCAGTTGACCACCACAAGTGTCTGGGGATCGGGTGCCAGGTCATGGACCCGGTAGACCAGTTCGGCTCCCGGGGTGTCGATGCCGCCGGGAATGTGCATGCGCCGGTACTCTTCCACGGGTCTGGCATCGAGGATCACCAGGGAGTCGCCGGCTTCCACGCGGGCATTGAGCTCTTCAGGGGTGAGCAGGGGAGTGCGGCAGGTCTGTTCGACGATTTCTCCGAACGCCTTGCTCGGCACGTTGACGCCGGAGAACAGTTCGAAGCCGGCCGCCCGCCAGCCTGCCACGCCGTTTTGCAGGACCGCCACGTCGCTGTAGCCAAGTTCGCGCAGGCGCGCCGCCGCGCGCGCAGCCGAGTCGCCTTCGCCGCCGTCCAGCACCACGGTCCGCGTGCTGCGCCGGGGTATCAGGTCGTCGATCATCAACTCCAGACGGCTGAGCGGGATGCAGCAGGCAAACAGCAGATGTTCCCGTGAAAACGGTCCCTGTTCGCGTACGTCGATGAGCGCCAGTTCGCCGCCGTCGCGCAACATGCCTTTGAGGTGCGGGGCATCGACGGTTGTACTGGCGGACTGTGGCTGGGCCATGGCGGGTTGGGTCTCCTGTCAGGCCTCGTCGGCGGTGCTGCGCAGGATAGTGGAGGGGCTGACTCAAACGCAATGTCGCAGGCCGGCAACGTTCCTTTGGTGCGGACGGGCGGCTGCGCAGATATCCTGTTCACCATGCCGGGGCCGGCGTCCGGGGAGCCAAACGCCGGCGAACCTCGCGTCCGGCCGTCAGAAAAGCCGCTCCATACCCCGTGCGTAAGCACGCCGGCAAGTGGCCGCAGGACCTGGGATCGATATCCGGAGTTCTCGGATCCGACATCAAGTGATCGACGTCTGGCGTTGTGCGAATCCGGCGCAAGACGCTTCGCGATCGCGCTTTTGGGGCGGCTGACGGAGTCAATCGATGTCCCTACGCCCGGTGTTTCACGGACGGCGGGGGGATCGCTCCGGGAGCGTCGTTGGGCTGGGCGACACGAAGCCCGACACCCCCAACAACACGCCAGCCACGACAGCGCAGTGGATTTTCGGCAAGGGCGTGGACCTGCCACGGCTCGTTGTCGGGCGGGCGTTCCGGAGGGTGGCACAACCCGCGAGGCTGGCCGGGCACGGGAAACGGGCAGCGAACTGCGGCTCTGCGCGAGTCGGAAAAGGGGCGGCGATGGCCGCTCAAGCGACTGCTTGAAGCGACTGTTTGATTCCTCTACCATGCCTGTCACCTTCAGGGAGCCACGGACCGCCCCGTGAACGACGTCTGCGCCAACGTACGTCAGCGCCTGATCGAGGCGGCCACCGCGGTGTTTGCCGAGAAGGGTTACTCGCGCGCCTCGACCCGCGAGATCTGCCGGCTGGCCGGGGCCAACGGGGCGGCGATCCATTACTATTTCGGCGACAAGGCCTCCCTGTATCGGGAAGTCTTCCGACCGCCCGAGTACGTGACCGAGGTGCCCGCCGCGCTCAGCGCCGAGGACGCGACGCTGCGTGAGGGGCTGGAGGCGTTTTTCAGGCCGTTAACGCGGCTGCTGAGCGAATCGTGCCTGGCCCCCCACCAGCACATGCTGCTGGTGCGTGAACAGGTTCAGCCCAGCGGCCTTCTCAACGAACGGCGGGTGGACTTCTTCCGGCCGCGCCACGAACAGGTGTGCCGCTTTCTGTCCCGGCACTGCGGCGTCGCTGAACCGGATGAGCGGATCGAGCATCTGGCCATCAGCCTCGCCGGCATGGCCCTGGTGTTCTTCATGAAGCGCGATTACGTGGAGGCGTTCGCCCCGGGCCTGGTGAGCGACGGTCCCGCCCTGGCGGCGACGCTGCAACGGCTTACCGATTACGGCGTCGCGCTGGTGGAAGCCGAAGCCCGTGAGCGCGGGAAGACGGCTGACGACCGGCGACCCGATGCTTCGTAACAAGAGCAAAAGACAATAACTGCAATGTCAGGCAACGAGATGCACTTTGCTACTGCTGGCATCGGGTCCTGCGTTCCGCCGTCTCGCTCCTTGAATCCGGGCCGGGCGCGGCGGACTCCGATGCGGACCCTCGCCGGTAGGCGGGATGGCCGGCTGCTCTACGCAGCGGCGTGGGTAAACCGCTTTTTCAGCTGCAACGTCGAGAGAACACTGGGCGGCAACCCAGCCGCAGCGGGTGCACTTTCCTGCACGGTATTCGGTGCCCGGACGCGTTCCCGTGGTACTCTCGCGGCGCTTGCCGCCACTGTCGAATATTCCTGAGGAGCTCAGCTCATGGCTTCGCGCAAGACGCGTCTTATCCGCCGGATTGTCTTCATGTCCCTGTTCGTGGCCGTGGTGTACGGCGGCCCGATCGGATTCAACCGCTATATCGGCGCAATTATCCGCAAGGCCATGGCGTCGGCGCCGCCTCCGGTCGTCAGCGTCTCCACGGCCAAAGCCCAGAACCGCACCTGGCACGAGGAACTGCATGCGGTGTCCAGCCTGAAGGCGGTGCAGGGCACGACGCTGACCACCCAGACGGCGGGAACGGTGATCGGCCTGCATTTTCATTCCGGCGAAGACGTCAAGGCCGGAACCCTGCTGGTGCAGCTCAACGACAATGTGGCCCGCGCCCAGCTGGTTGCCGACAAGGCGAAGTTGCTCAATGCGCACCAGCAGCTCCAGCGTCAGCGCAAGCTGTACGCTCGGCAGGCGACCAGCCAGTCCCAGTTGCAGGAAGCTGAAGCTGCCTTCGCGGAGGCCGAAGCCGCCGTGCAGGCCGATCAGGCTGCACTGACCAATCTGCAGGTGCGTGCACCGTTCGACGGCCATCTGGGTATACGGCAGGTGAGCCTCGGGCAGTACGTCTCGCCCGGCACCAGCGTGGTGGACATCCACCAGTGGAAACCTTTGCTGGTGGATTTTCAGGTTCCTCAACGGGATCTGGCGCGCATCGCCGTGGGAGACGCTGTGGGACTGACGGTCGCCGGCATGAAGGATCGGACTTTCGAGGGCAGGATCACTTCACTGGGCTCGTCGCTGGACAACGGTACACGCAGCCTGGGCGTAGAGGCCACGGTGCCCAATGCCGACAACCGATTGCGGCCCGGTATGTTCGGTGAGGTCACCGTCAAGCTCGCGGCGGAGAACAAGGTGGTGGCCGTACCGCAGACTGCGATTTCCTACAGCACCTACGGCGAGTATGTCTACGTCATCACGCACACCGACAAGGGCGTGATCGCCCAGCAGCGCGTGGTGCGCACCGGCAGCCGCCGCAACGATATGGTGGCCGTGACTCACGGCGTGAAGCCGGGCGAAGAGGTGGTGACCGCCGGACAGGTCAATCTCTATTCGGGGGCCCATGTCAAAATCCAGCCGCCGTCGAAAGCTCTTCGCGAAGCCGGCGCACAGCACGCGGGGAGCTGAGCCATGGCGAAGCATCTGATCAATTCCCGCTGGACGGACCTGTTCGTCCGTCGTCCCGTGCTGGCCGTCACGCTGGCGACCGTCGTCGTGGTGCTGGGCGCGTTCGGCATCGGCAAGATGACCGTCCGGGAGTATCCCAAGCTCACCACGACCGTGATCACAGTGGGCACCTCCTATCCCGGGGCCAGCCCGCAGACCGTACAGAGCTACATCACCCAGCCCCTCAGCCGGGTGCTCGGCAGCGTGCCCCACCTGGACTACATGACCTCCAGCAGCAGCCAGGGCATCTCCACCATCACGCTGTATATGAAGCTCAACGCCAACTCCGAAGAGGCGCTGACCAACACCCTGACGCAGATCAAGCAGGTCGAGAGCCTGCTGCCCAAGAACAGCTTTCCGCCGGTGGTCAATTCCTCGTCCGGCAGCCGCACCGCGCTGATGTACATTGCGTTCTCCAGTCCGGGCGAGCAGATGACCATACCTCAGATCGTCGACTACGTGGTGCGCAACGCTCAACCGCTGCTGCAGACGGTCCCCGGGGTTTCCCAGGCGCAGGTGGTTCCGGTGGGCGCCTCGGGCGGCAACGGCAACAATCAGGCGGTGCGTGTGTGGCTCAATCCGCGGGAGATGGCGGCACGGAGCATCACCCCGGCCGACGTCGAGCGGGCGCTCGGCTCCCAGAACGTGGTGGCGGCAACCGGCAAGACGGAGGGCAATCTGATCTCCGTGCCCCTGACCAGCAATATGGAGATGACCTCGGTCGGTGAGTTCCGCAACCTGGTGGTGAAGACGGTCAACGGGACTCCGATCTATCTGAGGGACGTTGCCAAGGTCGAGATCGGCGCCGAGAGCTATATCTCCAAGTTCTATTTCGACGGCGAACCCGCGGTGGCCATCGGCATCCAGACCACGCCATCGGCCAACGATCTGTCTGTGGCGCTGGGCATCCACCGCAAGATCCAGGAGCTGGAGCAGCGGCTACCGCCCGGGATGAAGGTGGGCCTGCCCTACAACGGCGCAAATTTCATCCATACCGCCATCGACGAGGTTGCCACCACCATCGCTATCACTCTTGGCGTTGTGGTGCTGGTGATCTTTCTGTTCCTGGGTTCGCTGCGCGCGCTGGTCGTGCCGCTGGTGGCTATCCCGCTGTCGCTGGTCGGCGCGGGGTTCTTCATGTACATGGCGGGGTATTCGCTCAACCTTCTGACCCTGCTGGCCTTCGTGCTGGCCATCGGGCTGGTGGTGGATGATGCGATTGTGATGGTCGAGAACGTGCACCGCCATGTGGACGAAGGCCGGTCCGGGTTCCAGGCGGCGGTGATCTCGGCGCGCGAGCTCACCCTGCCTATCATCGTGATGTCCACCACCCTGATCGCGGTCTATCTTCCGGTGGCGTTCGGCGGCGGCCTGACCGGTGCCCTGTTCACTGAATTCGCCATGACCATCGTGTTCGCTGTTATGCTCTCGATGGTCATCGCGCTGACCTTGTCGCCCATGCTCAGCGGACGCATTCTGCGTTCCACGCCGTCCCACGGGCTCAACCATTTTCTGGAGACGAGCTTCCAGCGCTTCCGGGCGCTCTTCGACCGCTCGCTGCACGGCTTTCTCGAATTTCCGGTAGTGGGTGCGGTATTCATCGTTGCCACGTTCGTGGCGCTGTACTTCCTGTTCACGGGCGTGCGTCACGAGCTTTCTCCGCCCCAGAACAGCGGTGTGGTGTTCTCGCTGGGCACCGCGCCGCCCAATGCCGCTCCGAAGTATGTGAATGCCCTGGGCAAGGAAGTGCTCGGCACGTTCGACCGGATCCCGGAAAAGGACCATACCTTCATGGTCACCGGCTTCAGTCCCACCGGCGGGGGCAACAACAGTCTGATCGGCGGTATGACGCTCAAGCCGTTCGGCGAACGCACGAGAACCGCCACCGAACTCAAGCCCAAGATCCAGAAGGATCTCGGCGCGGTGGCCGGACTGAAGGCGGCCGCCTTCACGCCGCCGCCGCTGCCCGGCTCGGCCGGCCTGTTTCCGATCGACTTCGTGATCACCTCGTCGAGGCCCTACGCGGATCTGGACCACATCGCGAACGCTGTCCTGGCCAAGGCGCGCGAGAGCCACAGATTCCTGTTCCTGCAAAAGGATCTGAAGATCGACCAGCCCCAGTACAAGCTGGTCGTGAACCGCAAGCTGGCCGGCCGATCTCGGTATCACCATGGCCCAGATCGCCGCCGATCTGCAGCCCATGCTGTCGGGCGGCCTATGTCAACCAGTTCACCATGGACGGCTATGCCTACCAGGTCATTCCCCAGACGCCGGACGCGTTCCGCGCCGACCCCGCGGATCTGGAGCAGTACCATATCAAGCGCCTCCGATGGGACGCTGGTGCCTTTGTCGACGCTGGTGTCGTTCAAGACCGACGTATTCCGCAGGATCTGCCCCAGTTCGATCGCATCAACAGCGTGAGCATGACCGGGCATGCCGTTCCCGGGCGTGTCCCAGGGCGCCGCCTTGCGGTATCTGGCGCAGACCACCCACGGCATCGCACCCGACTGTGGCGATCAACTATGCCGGTGCCTCGCGCCAGTTCAGGAACAGGGCAACACCTTCATGTTCGTCGGTCGTGCTGGCGCTGGTGCTGGTCTACCTGCTGATGTCCGCGCAGTTCAACAGCTTCCGCGATGCGCTGATCGTGATGCTCGCGGTCCCATGTCGGTCGGCGGGCGCGCTGATGTTCATGAGCCTGGGCTTCGCGACCCTGAACATCTACACCGAGATCGCGCTGATCACGCTGCTCGGGCTGATCACCAAGCAGGGCATCCTGGTGGTGCAGTTCGCCAACGAGATTCAGCGAAAGCGAAGGACTCGAGCCTGCTGAGGCCGTGGAAGGAGGCAGCCAGCATCCGCCTGCGGCCCATCCTGATGACCACCTTGGCGATGGTGCTCGGCGTGATTCCGTTGATCATGGCCACCGGGTCCGGGGCACCGCCGCGCAACGAGCTCGGGCATCGTCATCGCCAGCGGACTGGGCATCGGCGCGCTGTTCAGCCTCTACATCGTGCCGGTGATGTACCTGTACCTGTCCAAGGACCATGCCAGGATTGCTGCAATGGAGGCGGCCCAGCAGCGGGATCTGGATGCTCTCACCGCGGAGGAGGGTGGCGGAAGCTAGTGGTCCATGCGGGAAATAGTGTGCCTCTCAGCATGATTTGGATCGCCGCTGCCGGCGCCCCTTTTTCCGTCCCGCAAGGCGGAGTGAGCGCGGTGTAGCCCGGCTACCTGAGCGAGCGACAACGCAGCGGGACGGGAAAAGGAGGCCGATCCCCGGGTTGGTGCTGGTAACCCGCCACTCGGAGTTGCTCGTCACGCATTGGGAATGATCAACCCCCCCACCTCGCGCCGTCGATTGACGGCTTCTCAGCCGCAACGGGGTGACCCAAACAGCGTTAACAGGTCCGAGTCGACAGCTTCCGCCGTTCGCCCCGTGCTGTAGCGGCCGCCCGGTGTAGGCTGACATTTGCCAGGCAGAGTCTGGATCGACTTGCACCTGGCGGCCCTGCAGCACCCTGCAGCAGGCAACGATCGGCCCCGCGCGGTCGGCTCCGGCTCTCCGTGTGAACCCCTCTTCCCCCTGCCCACGACCGTCTCGCAAGGTGGGCCGCCCTCTCCCGGAGAGGCGGATGGGGAGCGGCTTTGGCCGGTCCCGGTGACGGCGCCGTCTTAAACGTCAACAGACCGTGAAAGTTCATCTATAGTTGACCTGACAGACTGTCCTTAGGGAAGGGAATCAAGATGGAACCCGTCGCCAACGATTTCTGGAAAATCGCATCCTGGAAACTCTCCCTGCTGGTCGCCGCTGTGCTGTCCTTTGGTGCCTACACGGTGACTGTGCAGGCCCAGGAAGACAAGATTCACAAAGTGGTCATCCAGGTCAGCCATCCCGATCCGGCTGAGCACAAGATCGCCCTCAACATGGCGTCCAACCTGCAGAGGCTTTATGGCATCGACAACGTCGAGATTGAAATCGTGGCCTTCGGGCGGGGATTGTCCATTCTGACCGCCAAGAGCCCCGAAGCGCTGCGTGTGAAAAGCCTCGCCGTGCAGAACGTGAAGTTCAGTGCCTGTGCCAACACCATGGACAAGATCGAGCGGACAACGGGCAAGAAACCGACGCTGACCGAAGGCGTGGGCATCGTGCCGGCGGGTGTGGCGCGTATCGTTGAGCTGCAGGAGCAGGGCTATGCCTATACGGCGCCTTGAGGTCGGTCCCGCGTAAGGTAATCGCCGGGGTTCAACCGGCGGCATACCTCCCGGCGCACTGCCAAGTCCGGTGAATGCCGCCTTTCCAGGACCGGCCGGCCCGAGTACGTCGCGGGCCCAAGGGTCGGATTGCAGCACCCCTACCCGTGGCATGGATGGGGCCGCAGTCGAGTGGGCGCTTGCCGCATGGACCACTAGCCCGAGCTCGTGAGAGGCACGGGGTGGATGGCGGTCGTTGGGCTTTGCGTGGCTCTGCCCAACCTACGGCATCGTTGGCGATCAGGTGTTTCGGTGGGCTTCCCCCGCCGCTTCAATCAATCCGGCATCGTCCTCGGGGGTGTTGTTTACTCGCAGGCTCACCGGATGGGCGGCCATGGCGTCGGCGGGATAGGGCCGCAGCAGTGCGGCCAGGCGCTGCGGGTCCTGTGTCTGGGGAGCCAGCCAGGCTGCACAGGTTTCAGGCGCCAGCAGCACCGGCATGCGATCGTGCAGGGGAGCGAGCAGGGCGTTGGTCGCGGTGGTCACCAGGGTGACCGACTCGATGACCTCCCCGTCGGTGCTCCGCCAGTGTTCCCACAGTCCGGCGATGGCGAAGGGCCTGCCGTCGCGCAGTCGGATGTAATAGGGTTGTCTGCCCCGCCCTGTACCTTTCCATTCGTAGAACCCGTCGGCCGGCACCAGACAGCGCCGCTGCCGGAACGCGGCCCGGTAGGCCGGCCGCTCGGCCAGGCTTTCGGCGCGGGCGTTGATCATCCTGTAGCCGATCTTAGGGTCCTTGGCCCAGGCAGGCACGAGCCCCCAGCGCAGCCACGTCAGTTCCCGTCCGTCCCCGGCGGCGCATACGGCCGCGACGGCCTGGCCGGGTGCAATGTTGTAGCGGGGCGGCAGCACGGGCACCGAAGCCAGCTGGAAGTGCTCGGCGATGCGTTCGGCGGGAGTGGCGAGGGTGAAGCGGCCGCACATGGGAAAGAAGCCTAAATGATGGGTGCAGAATTACAAGCGCCTAGACGCTGCTGAGTTCCCTGTGTACTGACGCTCTTTCACTGTGAATTCTGCACTCTGTGCTCTGCACTGGTGGGACTACTAGAGGTAGGGTGCAATAACCGAAGGGCATCGCGCCGTATACACGTCTCATGCCCAGGCTGTACCACAGCCCGAAAGAAAAAATGCGCCACGGAATCCACGGAAAACACGGAAAGAAACATTCGTCTGCAGGTGCGGCAGCACCGGCTGGTGCTGTTGTTGAACAGGGCCACGGTGCTGTGACGCCAGTTTTTCCGTCCGTGGGTTCCGAGGCTCTTCAGAATACAAGGGCGCAATGCCCTTCGGTCAATGCGCCGCGCCGGTAAAAACTTCACCGAACACAAGAACGCACGGGAGACGGAAAATGGTGAACGGCGCTGTCTGTCGATACTATTCAATGTCCATTATCGTTCGTTGTACGAGCGCATCAGGCCCACCAGAACGCCCTGGATGATGACCTGCTCGGGGCGGTAGCGTTGTGATTCCAGGGCGGCGTTGGCCGGATGGAGGATCACTGCGCCGGGCCGTTGTTCGATGCGCTTGAGGGTGGCTTCCTCGCCGTCGATCAGGGCCACCACGATTTCGCCGTTGCGGGCGCTGTCCCGTTGCTCGATGATCACCCGGTCGCCGTCCAGGATGCCTTCCTCGATCATGGAATCGCCGCGTACTTCCAGCACATAGCAGGGGCGGGCGGTGCGCAGGGCCGGGGGGATTGGAACCGGTTCCGGGTTGGGGACGGCTTCAATGGGCCGGCCGGCGGCGATGTAGCCCAGCCAGGGCAGAGTGTCCTCGCTTTGCCCGCGGTCACGGGACAGCCGGATGCCGCGCTGCTTGCCGTCCATGGGCTCCACCAGGCCGGCGGCGACCAGGGCCCGGATCTGTTTATGCAGGGAGCCGCGCGAGCGCAGGCCCAGCTCCCGGCACAGCATATCCAGGGTGGGCGGTGAGGCGCCCGCGGCTGCCCGCTCCAGCAGGTGCTCATGGATTTCCCGCTGTCGGCGGGTCAGATCAGCAATGGCTTGTCTGTTCTCCATCGGTTCTATAGTATCACGATAGAGAACGAATGGAGAACAGACAAGCCATGTCCCTGCCCGCCGCCCAAGTCCCGGATGAGGCCGCTGCCGCCCAGTCGGATCGCGTTGCTGCTCTGGTAGGGCGCCTGAAGCGCAAGTACCGGGGCCGAATCACCGGCGAACTGGTGGTCCCGGCAAAGCCGGGCCGCTATGACCCTTTCCCTCCAGACCTGGAGCCACGGCTTGCGCAGGCCTTGCGCACCCGCGGTGTGGAGCGCCTGTACAGTCATCAGCGGGCGGCGTGGGACGCGGTCCGCGCCGCCCGCCACACCGTGGTGGTCACGCCCACCGCCTCCGGCAAGACCCTGTGCTACAACCTGCCCGTGCTGCAAGCCGCCTTGCAGGACAAGGCGAAGGCCCTGTACCTGTTTCCCACCAAGGCCCTGTCCCAGGATCAGGTGGCCGAGATCCTGGAACTGAACCGCGGCGGGGAACTGGGGGTGCGTGCCTACACCTTCGACGGCGACACCCCGGGCGATGCGCGCAAGGCGGTGCGCACCCGCGGGGACATCGTGGTGTCCAACCCGGACATGCTGCACCAGGGCATCCTGCCGCATCACACCAAGTGGGCCCAGTTCTTCGAGAACCTGCGTTATGTGGTGATCGACGAAATGCACACCTACCGCGGCGTGTTCGGCTCCCATGTGGCCAATGTGCTGCGCCGTCTGCGGCGCATCTGCCGCTTCTACGGCAGCGAGCCGGTGTTCATCCTGTGCTCGGCCACCATCGCCAACCCCGGGGAACTGGCCGAGCAGCTGATCGAAGCGCCGGTGCGGACCATCGACGAGAGCGGCGCGCCCCAGGGGGCGAAACAACTGCTGCTGTGGAACCCGCCGGTGATCAACCCGGACCTGGGCATCCGAGCCTCGGCCCGTTCCCAGACCACCCGCATCGCGCGCTATGCGGTGAAAAGCGGGCTGAAGACCATTCTGTTCACCCAGACCCGTCTGATGGTGGAGGTGCTCACCAAGTACCTCAAGGACGTGTTCGACCGGGACCCGCGCCGTCCGCCGCGGGTGCGGGCCTACCGGGGCGGCTATCTGCCCACGGAACGCCGCGATACCGAGCGCAAGCTGCGGGCGGGCTCGGTGGACTGCGTGATCTCCACCTCGGCCCTGGAGCTGGGCGTGGACATCGGCGCTTTGGATGTGTGCGTGCTGAACGGCTATCCGGGCACCATTGCCGGGACCTGGCAGCGACTGGGCCGGGCAGGGCGCCGCAACCGGCCGGCCCTGGGGGTGCTGGTGGCTACCAGCGAGCCGCTGGATCAGTACATCGTGCGCAATCCGGATTTCTTCCTGGGAGCGTCGCCGGAGCATGCGCGCATCGATCCCGACCAGTTGCTGATCCTCATGGACCATATCCGCTGTGCGGCCTTCGAGCTGGTCTTTCGTGAGGGCGAACGCTTCGGCAAGGAAGACCTTCCGGAATGTCTCGCCTACCTGGAGGAAGAGGGCGTGCTGCATCGCGAAGGCGAACGCTGGCACTGGATGGATGACAGCTATCCGGCCAACAGCGTGAGCCTGCGCTCGGTGGCCGAGGGCAATTTCGTGGTCATCGACATTACCGACGGCGGTAAGCAGGTGATCGCCGAAGTGGACTACACCAGCGCGCCGGTGACCCTTTACGAAGGAGCGATCTACATGGTGCAGGCCAGGCCCTGGCAGGTGGAGCGCCTGGACTGGGAAGGACGCAAGGCGTTCGTGCGCCAGACCGAGGCCGACTACTACACCGACGCCATCGACTACACGAGACTGAAGATTCTGGAGGACTTCGAGCGGGCCTCGGGCCGCGGCGCCCATTGCGCCCGGGGCGAGGTGCACGTGGTGCGGCGGGTGGCCGGCTACAAGAAGATCCGCTATTACACCCACGACAACGTGGGCTACGGCAACGTGGACCTGCCCGACCAGGAAATGCACACCACGGCTGTGTGGTGGCAGGTGGACAGCAGCGCCCTGGAGGCCGCCTTCGAAAGCCGCTGGCAGGCCCTGGACGGCTTTCTCGGCGCCGCCTATGCCATGCATTCGGTGGCCGCCCTGCTCACCATGTCCGAGCTGCGCGACCTGGGCCGCGCGGTGGGCGACGGGCAGGGTACCTGGTTCGCCACTGTGGACACCGACGGACGCGGGCGCATGCGCGGCGCGGACGGCGAACCCGTGGAAGCCGACACGCATGGCTTCGTGCCCACCGTGTTCCTGTACGACAACTATCCCGGCGGCGTCGGGCTGTCGGCGCCGCTGTTCGATCTGCGCGGGAAGGTGCTCGCAGGCGCCCATGCCCTGGTCACGAGCTGCGGCTGCCGCAACGGGTGCCCGGCCTGCGTGGGCCCGATCCTGGCCAGTGAAGAAACGCGTGGCGGATCGCCCAAGGCCGCCGCTCTGCGGGTGATCGATCTGTTGGCCGCGGGGCGTTCCAGCCGTGAGCACGCTTAGGGACAGACTGGGCAAGCTCCAGTCGACCGACCCGGCTCTCACCCAGGCGGCCCAGGTTCGCTCTGGCCTGGGCGAGCGCATGCAGCGCCTGCGTGGCGCCGATCCCGAGCGGAGCGAGAAGGACAACGCGGTGCTGGCCGAGCGGCTCGGCGGTGACTGCATCGCCGAAGGCGTCATTGCGGTACGGGAGACGTTGGCCCTGGAGCATGGTCATGGGCGCGTGCGTCTGCGCGAGGCGTTCGCGACGTCGTTGGACGCGCTTGCTCCCGGTCGGTCCGTAGGCATCGAGGACCTGGTATTCATGGATACCGAGACCACCGGCCTGGCCGGCGGAACCGGTACGGTCGTGTTTCTGCTGGGGTTGGCGCGACTGGGGCCTGCAGGTCTGGAACTCATGCAGTTGGTGCTGACCCGCTTCTCCGGGGAAGCCGCGCTGCTGGAGGCGGGCCGTGAGTGGATGGCCCGCGGGCAGGCCGTGGTCACTTTCAACGGCCGCAGCTTCGATGTACCCCTGCTGACCGCCCGGTATCGCCTCAAGGGTCGGACGGATCCGTTTTCAGCGTTGCCCCAAATCGATCTGCTGCATCCCACCCGGCGTGCTTTTGCGCGGCACTGGCCGGATTGCCGCCTGCAGAGCGCCGAACAGCGGCTGCTGGATTTTCACCGTCGCGATGATCTGCCTGGTGCCATGGCGCCCCAGGCGTGGTTCGACTGGGTACGGCGCGGCTCCATGGCGCTGCTGCCCGCGGTGGCGAAACACAACCGCTGGGACTTGCTTTCCCTGGCGGCGCTGGTGCCGGTTCTGGAAGACGTGTACCGCGACCCGGGAGCCTGGGGCGGAGATCCGCTGGCGGTGGCCCGTTTTCAACGGGGGCGGGGGGACGGCGCCAGTGCCCTGGCCATGCTGGAGGCCTACGGGCATAACCTCTGTCCCGCCGGCTCCAACGAACTGGCGCGGCTGCATCGCGACCAGGGCGACTGGGCGGCAGCGGTCGCCATCTGGCGGCGGTTGGCCGCTGACGACAACGTCGAAGCCCTGGAACGCCTGAGCAAGTTCTACGAGCATGTGTGCGGGGATTTTGCACAGGCCTTGCACTATGCTGAACGATTGGCGCTGGTGGAGCGCGCCAATCCGGCTCACGCGCACCGCTTGCAGCGTCTTCATTCCCGTCTTGGACGACGGGTTTCCTTGGCGGCGGGCGGTTCCTGATACCATCCCATCCGTTGCCTCGTTCCGGGCACTCCCCGGGCTGCAGTAAGACGCCGCCCGCGCCATTGGCCGGCAGTCCGACGGGGATTCCGGACACGGTGCGTCACCCCAGCGCCTTTCAACACAACAGAGGATGCCCTATGCCCAATGACAACTCTGCCTACCCTCAGACCTGGAACGGATCAGTCCCCAGCCATCGGGAAAGACGACTGCACGAAACCTACGAGTGGATACACATCCTTAACGATTCACTCTCCAGTTTGTTCTTCGTGATCGGCAGTGTCTTCTTCTTCTATCCCAGCATGCAGGACTACGGCACCTGGCTTTTTCTGATCGGCAGTATCCAGATGCTGATCGGCCCCATGATCCGGATAGCCAACAAGCTGCACGTGCGCAACATCCGCAAGGAGCTCATTCACTGGTGAGCGTTGTTTCGGTGCGTCGACAGGAGACCACCATGGACCAGATTCGAATCGCACCGGCCGGCATAGAGGACGTGCCTGTCATTCACGAGATGATCGGCGCTTTGGCCGACCATCTGGGCTTCGCCCACGAGTTGGTGGCCACCGAAGGCGATTTGCATGATGCGCTGTTCGGCGCACGCCCCAGGGCGGAAGTCGTACTTGCCTACGTGGGCGATGCACCGGCCGGCTTTGTGCTCTTTTACAACAACTATTCCACGTTCCGCGGGCGCTGCGGCATTCATGTGGAGGACCTGTACGTGCTGCCGGCCTGGCGGGGCAAGCGGATCGGACGCCGGTTGTTGGCGCATATCGCCCGTTTGACTCTTGAGCGCGGGTGCAGTCGCCTGGAGTGGTGGGTGCTGGCCAGGGACGAACGCGCATCGCGTTTCTACGAGCAATTGGGCGCCACGGCGAAGGACGAATGGACGGTGTACCGGCTGAAGGGCGAGCCGCTGGTGCAGCTCGCCAGGGAAGTGCAGGGGCGGGAACCGGGGTGACGGCGGGTATCGTTCCTCGGACGGACCGCAAGGCCGTGAAACGGACATTGGCGGGACAGTCCCGCGGGTTTGGCCAGGCGGTGGAGCCGCCCCATGTGCCACTGTGGTCGTAGGTTGGGCTGAGGAGCGCGAAGCCCAACAGACTCCGTAGGAATGCGTCGTACCCGTCTGGTGTGAGAGGGTTCCGCCGTCCGACTGGAACATTTCCGCGGCTGGACAATAAGTAGTGATACCCACCGCTGTGCGGCGGCAGGTATTCACAGCGACGCGCACCCCGGCTGCGCAGAAGGACCAGGAGTGGCCCGGGGGCGTGCCATGCGTTCCCTTTTTCTTGCAGGGCTTATGTGCCTGCTGTTCACGGAGCCCGGGCTCGCCCTGGACATCACCATCGATTTTGCGCAGAAGGGTACGGGTGTCAATCTGCCCAGCGGCCCCAACTGTAACGGTGCGGGTGCCGCTCTGAAAATGAGGGAGACTCGAATGGCGAGCTGGAACATCCAAGGGCAGTATATGGAGACCTGCAACTGCGATTTCATATGCCCCTGCATTGGATCGAACCTGACGGCACGTCCCACCGAAGGCGATTGCAAGGCGGCGATCGCCCTGCGTATCGACGAGGGGCGGAAGGATGGTGTCGCGTTGGACGGTTTGGCCTTCATCGTTCTCGCACACTCGCCGGGGCCCAGGGCCGACGGGAACATCAAGGTCGGTCTCATCGTCGACGAAAATGCGGATGACGCGCAGACCGAGGCCATCAGTCAGATTGCTACGGGCGCCGCTGGTGGGCCGATGACGATACTGGCCCCGCTGGTGAGCGAAATTGTCGGCGTGGAGAAGCGGCCGATCCGGTTTGAGGTGGATGGTCTGAACCGTGCGGTCATGGCCGGTGAGCTGATCGACCAGGCCCTGACGGGGGTACCGAGCCTTTCCAAGGAGGGCGAGCCGATCTGTCTGGACAACACGGCCCATCCGGTGTCCGACAGACTCGCCCTGGCCAAGGCGACCCACAGCCGGTTCCACGCCTTCGGCATCGATTGGGACGACGCAAGCGGTCTGCGCAACGGCCATTTCGCTCCGTTCTCCTGGGCCGCCTGAACGCAGCGCCGTCCTTTCCTCGCACGGCGTTGGGCTGCAGCTCTTGCGTTCAGAGTTCCGGGGGCTCTGGGTCTGCACGTGAGTGCTGGCAGCATCGAAGGTCCGCGGGCTGTCAGCAGGTGCCCTGCACCCGGTGTCCGTTTCAAGGCGATGGGTAAGGCGTCTGCCAATCTGACCCCGGAGCTGCGGCTGCAGCCGCCTGACGTGGGGGTGTTGGCCACCGGTGAGCACAAGGCGCGGTTCTACGAGCAATTGGGTGCGGCCGCCACGGACGAATGGACGCTCTATCGCGTGCGGGGTGAATCTCTGGCGCTGCTCGCTGGCGAGCCGCAGGTGGCGGGGCTGGACGGACGGCGTGCGGGGCATAATCGATGCGGGCTGGCGCTGAAACCGACTGCCGGTAGGCGTTATAATCGGCTGCGATCTGGACAGGCAGCTGGGTGGCGGCTTAGGGGTGCGCAAGGAACTCTACACAGAAATCGAAATCGCTGCGGATGCCGGCCGGGTTTGGGATGTACTTACCGACTTTGCGCGGTTCCCGGAGTGGAACCCGTTTATCCGCAGCATCCAGGGCGAGCGGGAAATCGGCGCGCGGTTGTCCGTGCGGATCGAACCGCCCGGGGGACGCCCGATGGCGTTTCGGCCCATGGTGGTCACGGTGCGCCCACGGGGGGAACTGGGTTGGATCGGTCGCCTGGGCGTCCCGGGACTTTTCGATGGCGAGCACAGTTTTCGGATCGATCCGCTGACGGGCGGACGGGTCAACTTCATTCAGCGCGAAGTCTTTACCGGCGTGCTGGTGCCGCTCGTATGGCGTGCTCTCAATCGCCGGGTGCGGGCGGGCTTTGAAGCGATGAACGCGGCCTTGCGCGCGCGTGCGGAAGGCGCAGGCGAACAATAGACGGGATGGCATTCACGGGAGGCGAAATTGGCTGAAGCTGAGGAAATGACAGCGCGGGAGCGTTTGCGCCGCGCCCAGAAACTCTTGAGCGAGGGTAAATCGGAGTCGTTGGCGCTGGCCGCACGGGAGCTCATTCAGGGGTTTGACGAACGCCAGCGCGACTACGACGAGGCACGCAGGGAGTTGAAGCGAAAGAAGCGCCAGGGCTGGAGCGTGGCGCAGCTCGGCATCAAGGTGGAGAAGGCCTACAAGAGCGCCGACGCGATCATAGAGATTTCAGTATTCGATCGTGTGCCCGAGCGCACCGTGATCAGTCTCTATCACACGCCGGTCGGCAAGCAGATGAAGGCCAGAGCGAAGCGCCTTGCCGAGGGTCTGGCGAGTCTGGACCATGCCGTGCCCGCAGATCCGATGGCGGCCGAGTGGCGCGAACTGCTCCGTCAGAGCAGTGCGGACCTGGATGCTGCCACCCGAGGGACGTTGCTGGCGCCTCCGATGCTCAACAAGAAGGCGACCAAGATGCATTTCGCCGTGGAAGATGTGGAGGGGGATCGCGCTGACGCAATCCGTGAAGCGCTCGAGCTGATTGGTGTGCGCTACAAACTTCACGCGCGGTGCCTGGACCGCCTCCCCTGACCGGGGGTCGGCAGGGAAGGAGGTTCAGCCCGACCTAGGCGGCGGGTTTGTCCTCCGGATAGAGGACATGGTGCAGCTGACGGCACAGGTTCACGTCGATTTCACGGAACACGATGCCGGCGCCTTCGCGCGTGCGGTAGGCCACGCGCCCGTTGATGCTGTAGGTCTGTGTCCGGCCGTTGGCCTCCACCGTGAAGTGGGCGCGCACCGGAGCGTTGGTCTCAGGGGGCAGCTGTTCGCTTTCGATGAACATACCCTCCATGCTGATGTCATGGGCGCGGCAGGAGATGCTGCCGACACCCTCGCATTCTATAGATACCAGGCTGGGAAACTCTCTACGTGGGCTCCAGCGGCGTTCCATAGTGTCCTCCTTCTTGAGTCAATCGCATCCGACGGATGACTAATTCTGGTCGATGCCCCCTGACCCCGGGACAGACGGTCGTCGCAAACGCACAAATACCCTTGTGCGTCGACCAGGGCCACCAACGAGGGTCGTGCCGGATGTGCCCGGTCATGCCGATGGTAAGGCGCACTGGCGTCGCTGGTGCGGGGATCGGCCGAACTGGGTCACTTTGTCCGAAAGTATAGTGCACGGCGCAAGTGTCGCCAGTGTGACAAGGGCGTGATGCCGGGCCGAAGGGCGGCGCTGCTGCCGTGCGCTACCCGGGTTCAGGCGCATGATCCGCGGCAAGTAGCCTATCGAAGGCGAGGGTGAGCTGATCGACAGCCGCCAGCACCGGCGGGGAAACCGGCTCCTCAGGTGCGCTTTGGCCAATCTCGATGCCCCACAGCAGCGTCGGGCTCGGCAGCAGGCCCAACCGGTCGGCAAGGGCCAGCGCATCTCCCAGGCCCAGCCCGTGGCTGCTGAACGGCTGGCCCCAGCCCGGCGGGCAGGGGTCCATCGGCCAGCGCAGGTAGTGGAGGGTGCCCTCCGGGCGATCGGAGCGTACCCCGTCCACTACCAGCAGCGGTCCGTCCAGGGGCAGGTGGCCGAGCAATGCCATCGGCGAGTCGCATTGGATGCACGGGATATCCGGGTGCCGTTGCTGCAGGCGGCGGACCACCAGCCAGCCGATCTGGTCGTCGCCGGCGTGGGAGCCGATACCGATCACCTGCAGTGTCATCCGCGGTGTACCCGCAGGTCCAGAAAATGGGTGGCGCAGGAGATGCACGGATCGTAGTTGCGGATGACCGTTTCGCACAGCAGGCGCAGCGCTTGGTCGTCGCGGTCCAGCTCGCCGGCTTCCAGGGCCCATTTGAGATCCTGTTCGATGCGGGCCTGGTTCTGGCTGGTAGGCGGCACGATGCGGCTGTCGGTCACTATGCCGCTGTCGTCGAGTTCGTAGCGGTGCCAGAGGAAGCCCCGCGGCGCTTCGGTGCAGCCGAAGCCGACGCCGGCGCGTGGCGTGGGTTCAAGGAGGGCCGCGGCCGGCGCCCGGTAGCGCTCCAGTATCCGGATCGCTTCCACGCAGCCGTAGTAGATCTCCACCGCTCGCGCCACCACACTGTGGAACATGTTGCGGCTGGGCCAGGACAGGCCGGTGGCCTCCAGCAGGTCCTGCACCCGCGGCGGCAGCCGGTCCAGATTGAGATTCACACGCGCCAGCGGGCCCACCAGGTAGGGTTGGCCGTGCAGGTGGCTGTGCAGGGCGGTGGAATGGGGGACCTGGTGTTCCCGGAAATGTTGGTCGAACTCGCGGATGTCGATATCCAGACCCGCGCTGGAAATCAGCCGCCCCTCGTTCATGGGGTACTCGTCCGGATGATGCAGGGCGACGCTGGTGAACTCCTGATCGCTGGCCGGCAGATCCAGCGAGGCGGTCCAGCGCACCAGTTCTTCGGCATCGGCCAATGCCTCGTGCAGCCGTTCCAGCAGGGCGCGGACTTCGGCGGGCGTGGGTGCACGGCTGAAGCCGCCCACCCGGGCGCCCACCGGGTGTACGGAGCGGGCGCCCAGGGCCGCGACGATGGCGTTGCCGAGCGCCTGCAGGCGCAGACCGCGGCGCACCTCGGCGGGATAGTCCTGCGCCAGGGCGGTAACGCTGGGGTAACCGAGAAAATCCGGCGCCGCCAGCATGTGGATATGCAGGGCGTGGCTCTCCAGCCATTCGCCGCAGTAATACAGCCGCCGCATGTCCCGCACCCACGGGCCTGGCTCCATGCCGAAAGCCTGTTCGATGGCATGGACGGCGCTCATCTGATAGGCCACCGGGCAGATGCCGCAGATGCGCGCCACCATGTCCGGCACCTCATGGTAGTCGCGACCCACCAGGAACTGTTCGAACAAACGCGGCGGCTCGTAGATGCGCAGCATGAGCTGCTCGATCCGCCCGTCCCGCACGACGAGCTCGAGGGCGCCTTCGCCCTCCACCCGGGCCAGAACAGGAACATGGATGTCCACGCTGCGCCGCTCAGTCATGGCTGTCTCCCAGGACCCGCTGGGAGGCCTCGGCAAACACCGTTTGGGCGCTGTGGATGAAGCGGTAACGACGGGCGATGGCCTCCGGCAGCAGGCCCAGGCCCTGGAAACAGCCTGCAAGGGCATCGGCGTTGGGGTTGTCGGACGGCCCGTAGCAGCCGTAGCAGTCCCTCCCGAAGCGCGGACACAGCGCACCGCAGCCGGTACGGGTCACCGGGCCCAGGCAGGGTTGTCCATGGGCCACCAGTACGCACACGTTCTGATGGCGTTTGCAGTCCAGGCACACCTTGTCTGTTTCCGGGACCGGGGTGACGCCGAACAGCAAGGCCCGCACGGCGGCCAGCAGCTGGGCGCCGCTCACCGGGCAGCCCCACAGTTCGAAGTCTACCGGCACGTGGGCGGCGACAGGCGTCGCAGTGGCCAACGTCTCGATGTACTCCGGGCTGGCATAGACCCGCGCCATCCATTCGCCGCTATCGGCGTTGTTGCGCAGGGCCTGCAGGCCTCCGGAAGTGGCGCAGGCACCGATGGTGATCAGCAGGCCACTGTTGGCGCGTACCTGCCGGATGCGGGCCTGTTCGTCCGGCGTGGAGATGCTCCCTTCCACGAAGGCAATGTCCACCGGCGCCTCGGGGTCCACCGCGCCGGCCTCGGCGAAGTGCACGATCTCCACCCGCTCGGCCAGCTCCAGCAGATCCTCGCCCAGGTTGAGAAAGGCAAGCTGGCAGCCGTCGCAGGAACTGAACTTGTGGACCGCGATGCGGGGTTTGGTGCTCACTGTTCACCCCCGGGTGTGGGCGCGCCGGCTCCCGGTTCGATCAACGCCCCGCTATAGGCGCAGCTGCCCGCGGTTCGTGTCTTGCCTGCGTTGTTCGCGGTGGCGGTCCGCGGTTCGCACGCCAGCGCGGCTGTTGCCGCCGGGAAGCGTCGGTTGGCGTTCGGGAGCCCGGTCCGGTCCGTCATTGGCGTTCTCAGCCTTGCGTGGCGCGTGGTTTGCCGGTCGTTGCGATTCATTCAAAACCCCCGGCGGCCCATCAGCGCAGCCAACTCGCTGTAGGCGAACACGGGTCCGTTGCGGCACACGAAGCTGCCGCCGATCTGGCAGTGGCCGCAGTGGCCCACGGCGCACTGCATGTTGCGCTCCATGCTGACGTAGATGTCTGCGTCTGCGAGTCCCAGGGCGCGCAGCTCGCGCACCGCCGCGACCATCATGGGCTCGGGTCCGCACATCATGCACAGCGTGCGGGCGGGGTGAATGGCGATCTTGTCGAACAGATCGGTGATCAGTCCGACATGCCAGGGCCAGGCGGGTCCGCCCTTGTCGGCAGCCAGCAGCACCTGCGTGTCCGGATGCCGGGCCCAGGCCTCGTACTGTTCGCGCCACAGCAGATCCTTGGAGTGCTTCACGCCTTGCAGGATGGTCAGCTTTCCATACCGGTCACGCCGGCGCAGGATGTAATGGATCGCGGCCACCACGGGCGCGCAGCCCAGTCCCCCGGTGACCACCAGCACGTCCTTGCCTTCCGCGGCCTTCAGCGGCCAGCCACGCCCGTAGGGTCCCCGGATGCCGATAGAGTCCCCTGCCTGCAGGGCCGCGAGACCGCGGGTCACCCGGCCCAGGGCGCGCACGGTGTGATCCAGCAGGGAATCGTCCCGCGGGTCGGAGACGATGGATATGGGCACTTCCCCGACTCCGTAAAGGTAAAGCATGTTGAATTGGCCGGGTGCGAAACGGTAGCTTCGCCGTGCCTCGCTGTCGCTCAACCCCAGGCGCAGGGTGAACACGTCCGACGCTTCCTCAATGCGCTCCACGATGCGGGCGGGGTGGGGCAGATAGGGGCTGGTCATCAGTTCGCTCCGCACAACGCGGTGGCTTCTTCGGTGATGTCGATGCCGACCGGGCACCAGGTGATGCAGCGCCCGCAGCCCACGCAGCCGCTGCGCCCGAACTGATCGTGCCAGCTGCCGAGCTTGTGAGTGAGCCACTGCCGGTAACGTTGGCGTGTTTCCGGGCGCACATTGAATCCATGCAAGGCGCTGTGGCCGGCGCTGAAACACGAATCCCACTCCCTGACATGCGTGCTCGCGGTGCCGTCCAGTGCCGGCTGGTCGGCCTCGCGGTGGCAGAAGCAGGTGGGACAGACCAGGGTGCAGTTGCCGCAGGCAAGACACCGCGCCGCCACGTCGTCCCAGCGCGGATGGTCCAGGTTGGCGAACAGCGCAGCCCGCAGGTTGCGTCCCGGCAAGGCGCGGGTCTGCGCCTGCGCGGCCCGCGCCACGTCCTCGCAAGCGGCTGAGACCGTCGCCTCCGGCGCCTGCTCCAGGTTCAGGTGGTTGAGGATATCCTCGCCGGCGCTGCTGGCCGCGGTGACCACGTAGCCGGCATCCAGCTCGTGCAGGGCCAGGTCGAAGCCGCCGGCGGCCTCCGGGCCGTCGCCGGTGGAAGCGCAGAAGCAGGTCGACGCCGGATGGGTGCAGTGCACCGCCACCAGCAGCAGGCTGCGCCGCCGGGCGGCGTAGTACGGGTCGGGATAGCGGCCTTCCATGAAATGCCGGTCCTGGATGGCGAGTGCGGCCAGGTCGCAGGCGCGCACGCCGATGACGGCGGTGGGCGCCGGTTGCGGGGCGGCTTCCCGGAAGCCGAGCTGTCCGCTGTCGTCCCGCTGGCAATTCCACAGCACCTCGCGGGGCGCGAAGCTCAGCGGCTTGACGGCCTGCGGCCCGTTGGCCCAGGCGAAGCGCCGGGGGGTGTCGGTCGGTTCCATGCGGTAGGTGCCCGGTTGCTGGCGATCGCGCAGGCCGCGCGGCAGGGTCTGTTCGCTCTCGATGGGTCCGTAGACGATGGTCCCGTCGTGCACCTGGGGCCCGACGCAGTGGTAGCCCGCGCCCCGCAGGACATCGATCAGGCGTTGAAGCCGTTCCCTTGGCAGCCAGTCGCTCATGGGGTCATGCTACCGGGGAAGTGGAAGTGCCTGCTTTGAGCCCTATCAATAAACCGGCGGAATTCCCACCTGCGTATGACATGGTCCTTGTCCGGATGCGTGGGGGACAGTCAGCATGGCAGAGGCGGGCGGCGGGAACAACCCGCACCGCTGGGGTGGGCGGCCAGCGGGTCTTGGCGGGCATCGGCAGGCGTGTCCACCGAGCCCACAGTCGGCGTCTGGGCGGTTCCTGCAATGCCTGGTGGGCGATCCGCCATCAATCCGTGCGCTCTATGTTCACCACATCCACCAGGGTGCCCCACATGTGGAAGCTCACCAGGCCGGGTTTGGTGCGCAGCGTAGCCCGTACTTTCAGGTCCTGATGCTGAAAATCCTTGGGCAGGTTCACCGGATCGTAGTGGGCGCCGTCGCTGGCGACGATACCCCAGAAGCCGCCTTCGATCTCCAGGTGTACGATTTTGCCGGTGATGGTCACGGTTCTGGCCTCCTGGCTGGTGGCGGGCGCGCTAGCGCCGGCCGTGTTCTCGGCGGCGCAGCCGGCGGCAGCGAGGCCCACGGTGAGGGCGGTAGCGAGCAGCAGATGACTGAGGCAGTTCATGGCGGCATCCGGATGATTCAGCAGATTCTCGGCAGCGGGTCGTCTTCCAGTTCTTCCAGGAAACGCTCGCCTCCCAGTTCGGTTTCCAGCACCACATGGCTGCGACCTTGCTCGATGCAGCCGATGATGGCGGCTTGCGGGCACGGGCCGCGCAGGGCCTGCAGGGCGGCCTCGGCATGGTCGGTGTCGACCACCGCCACCACCCGGCCCTCGCAGGCCAGGTACAGCGGGTCGTAGCCCAGTATGTCGCATACCGAGCGGACCGGATCGCGCACCGGGATGGCCGCCTCGCGCAGGCGCACGGCCAGTTTGGCGGTGCGGGCGATCTCGTTGGCGACCGTGGCAAGTCCTCCGCGGGTCGGGTCGCGCATGAAACGCAGGCCCGGAATCCGTAGCAGCGCCTGGCAGGCGGGCAGTACGCTGGCCGCATCGGACTGCAGATCGCCCCGCAGTCCGAACTGCTCCCGGGCAAGCATGACCGCGGTCCCATGATCGCCTACCGGCCCGCTGACCAGCACGGCGTCGCCCGCCCGCACCTGGCGCAGGCCCAGTTTTACGCCCGGCTCCCGCACGCCCAGGCCGGTGGTGGCGAAGTAGATGCCGCCGCCTTCGCCGCGGGGCAGCACCTTGGTATCGCCGGCCACGATCTGCACGCCGGCCTCGCGGGCGGCGCCGGCCATGCTGGCCAGGATCCGTTCCAGCACGCTCACCGGCAGACCTTCTTCGATGAACGCGTTCAACGTCAGGTAGCGGGGTGTGGCGCCGGACACGGCCAGGTCGTTGACGGTGCCGTGTACCGCCAGGCTGCCGATGGTGCCGCCGGGGAACTCCAGGGGTTGTACCGTGAACCCGTCGGTGGTGATCACAACCTCGCCGTTGTGCTCCAGGGGTACGGCGGCGGCGTCGGCGTCGGTGTCCAGCAGGGGGTTGGCCAGATGGCGGGCGAACAGTTCCTCGATGAGCTCGCGCATGAAGCGCCCGCCGTTGCCGTGGGCCAGAGCGATGTGGGTGTCGAGCTGTGCCGCCATGGGCGAATCCTTTGTACGTGTCCCGGATTGGATCAGATTACGGTGGGTCGTGCTGTGACGCCGGCCTCGATTGCCTGTCCGAAGCTGATGCCGCCGTCGTTGGCCGGCAGCCGCTCGGGCAACCACACCCGGAAGCGGTCGGCGGCCAGCAATGCCAGCGCCTGCTCGGTGAGCCGACGGTTCTGGAACACCCCGCCCGTGAGCCCGACCTGCGTCACGCCGGTGTCGGCCCGTATCTGCCGGGCCTGGGCCAGCAAGGCGTGGGCGAGGGAAGAGTGGAGGCATGCCGCCCGTTCCGCGACGGTCCGCCGGCCATCCTGCAGCATCGGCAGCAGCGCCGCCCAGTCGGTACGGTACAACCCGCTGCCGTCCGGCGCCAGCGGCAGGGTTACGGGCTGGGCGTCGCCGGTGCAGGCCGCCTCCAGCCACATGGGCCCCTGGCCCTCGAAGCTGGCCTCGCTGACCAGCCCGGTCAGGGCGGCGGCGGCGTCGAACACGCGCCCGGCTGCGCTGGACAATGGCGCGTTGAGGCCCCGCTCCCAAGCGCTGCGAAGCAGTCCGGTGTCGGGCGCCTGATGCCAGGCTATGCCCGCCTCCCAGCACAGGGCGGCCGCGCTGCGCCAGGGTTCGCGCCCCGCCTTTTCGCCGCCGGGCAGCCGGAAAGGACGCAAGGAGGCGACGCGTCTCCAGGCTCCGGGCCGCCCCAGCAGAGCCTCGCCCCCCCACAGGGTGCCGTCTTCCCCAAGGCCGGTGCCGTCCCAGGCGAACGCCAGCAGGTCGCCGGCGAGGGCATGCTCGGCGTACAGCGCACCGGCGTGTGCCCGATGGTGATAGACGCGGGTGACGGGAAGGGACTGCCGTGCCGCCCAGCGGCTGCTCTGGTAGCCGGGGTGGGCATCGCAGGCGATACGTTCGGCGCGCACGCCGTACAAGGTCTGCAGCTCGCCGATCAATTGCTCGAACACCGCCAGGCTGCGGGGCGTGCCCAGATCGCCGATATGGGGGGAGACCACCGCACGCCGTCCCCACGCGAGTGCTACGGTGCACTTCATGTGGCCGCCCACGGCAAGCAGGGGACGGTCCAGCGCGAAGGGCAGCTCCAGCTCCAGAGGCGCGCCGCCCCGACCCAGACGCAAGGGCCGGGGCATACCGGCGATGGGCCGGAACACGGAATCGTCGGCGGGACGCTGGATGGGCCGGTTGTGGTGCAGGAAGGCATCGGCCACCTGCGCCAGACGGCGTTCCACCCGGTCCTCATCGGTGAGCACCGGTTCGCCGCTGATATTGGCGGAGGTGGCCACCAGCGGGCCCCCGAGGCTGTCCAGCAGCAGGTGGTGCAAGGGACTGTAGGGGAGCATCAATCCCACTTCGCCCAGGCCCGGGGCGATGGACGGTGCCAGCGGCGCGTCCCCGCGCAGGGGCAGCAGTACGATGGGTCGCATCGGTGAGGCGAGCAGCCGCGCGGCTGCAGCGTCCGGTCTGGTCAGCGCCCGAACGGCTGCCAGCCCATCTCGGCCCCGCGCGGCTACCATCACCGCCAGGGGCTTGTGAGGCCGGGGCTTGCGGCTGCGCAGCCGGGCCACCGCCGACTCGTTGGCGGCATCGCACAGCAGGTGGTAGCCGCCGATGCCCTTGACGGCGACCACTGCGCCGCTGCGCAGTGCGTGCGCGCAGGCGTCCAGGGCTTCAGAAGTGTCAGCGACGGGTTCGGTCCCGGGACGGACGAAGGTCAACTGCGGGCCGCAGCTCGGGCAGGCGATCGGCTGGGCGTGAAAGCGCCGGTCGAGGGGGTCGCGGTATTCGCGCGCGCAGTCCGGGCACAGATCGAACCCGGCCATGGTGGTGTTGGGCCGGTCGTAGGGCAGTGAGCGGATCAGGGTGTAGCGCGGTCCGCACTGGGTGCAGTTGATGAACGGATACCGGTAGCGCCGGTCGGCGGGATTGTTCAATTCCTGCAGGCATTCAGGGCAGGTGAAGTAGTCCGGCGGCACGTGGATGTCGGCATCGGGTCCCGTCGCGCTGGGCACGATGCGAAAGTCCGCCCGGGGGCCGCGCGGCGCCGCGTGGGCGGCCAGCAGCTGCGGCTGGGCGATGGCCGGTGCATCGCTCAGCAGGCCGGCTTCGAACGCCTCCACGGCCGTCGGCGGGCCCTGCACGTGAATGCGCACTCGACCGACTTCGTTGCGCACCCAGCCGCTGAGCCGCAGGCTGTGGGCGAGCCGGAAGATAAAGGGCCGGAAGCCCACTCCCTGCACCTGGCCGCCCACCAGCAGTTCACGGGCGATTTCATCGGCAGCGGGCGCAGACCGGCCATTCAGGGGCATGGCGGTATTCAGGCCGGGTCGGCCGTTGCGCTCGCGTCGGGTTCACGCACGCCGGAGGCCCACCAGATGCGGCAGGCGCCCTCGTCGGAGACCATGCACGGCCCGATGGGTTTGCGCGGCGTGCAGGCGCGCCCGTAGAGCTGGCACTGGTTGGGGTAGATCTTACCGAGCACGACGCGCGCACAGTCGCAGCCGGGTGGCATCTGGCCGGCGCGTTTGCGGTCGGGAGTGGTGTGGGTGGGCAGCTGCAGGCGGGCGTTGTGGGCCGCCAGCCCGGGTTTGAGCTCAAAGCCGGAGCGGGCAATGGTGCCGACTCCGCGCCAGTTGGCATCCACCACGTCCATGACTTCATCGAGCATGCGCCGGGCACCGGGGTTGCCGTCGGGTCGGACCAGCTCGGGATAGCAGTTGTCCAGGAAGCGGCGCCCTTCCAGATGCTGGCGCAAGGTGGAATACATGGCCGCCAGCAGGGACTCCGGGCTGAACCCGGCCACCGCCGCGGGAATGCGGTGCTCGTCCACCACGAACTGCCATTCCTGCGGCCCCATGACCGTGGCCACATGGCCAGGGGCGATCAGGCAGTCGAAGCCCGGCGCTTCGGATTCCAGCAGCATGGCCACCGCCGGCCAGGTCAGGCGGCCCGAAAGCAGCAGTAGCAGGTTGGCGGGCATGCCCTGGGCGGCCATGGCGGCCACCGGTGCCGTCGTGGTCTCGAAGCCGGCGGCAAAGAACACCACCGTGCGCTGGGGGTGGCTTTCTGCGATCCGCACCGCCTCCAGCGGCGAGGCGATGGGGTGCACATCGGCGCCCGCCGCCTTGGCCTGTTCCAGGGAACGTGCCTGGGCGCGGGGCACGTTCACCGGCACCCGCAGCATGTCGCCGAACGCCACCAGGAGCGCGTCCTCGTGAAGGGCCAGCTGGATGGCGGCGTAGACATCCTCTTCCGGGCACACGCAGACCGGACAGCCCGGGCCGGGGATGAGTTCGACGTTGGCGGGCAGCGCACCGCGCAGACCGGCCATGCTGATGGAACGCTCGTGACCGCCGCACACGTTCATGATGCGCACCCTGCCCTCCAGGGGAAGGGCGTGTATGCGGGCCAGCCACTCCTTCGCCGTCGCGGTCATGGGCGCTTTCCCTGCAGGACATGGCTCGGGGGTGAGGGGCGGCGCCCGGGTCGGCGTTCAGCCATGGTCATGTCCGTGGTGGTGATCGGGGCCTTGATGGAGGTGGAAGCGGGCCCCATCGGTCTGTATCGCCGGACGCAGCGTCTCGCTGGCGGCGATTCGTTGGCGATGGAGGGACAGCTCATGGCGCAGCCATCCCATCCAGGCGTCCAGGCCGCGCCCCTTGCGGGCCGAGAGCTCCAGCATGGGTGCGTTGCTGGCCAGCTGGCGCAGGAAATGTTCGGCGCGGCGGGGTTCGAAGTCGTCGAGCACCTCCAGCAGATCGATCTTGGTCAGCAGCATGAGATCGGCCGCCCGGAACATGACGGGATACTTCGCCGGCTTGTCGTCGCCTTCGGTCACCGACAGCAGGGTGACATTGCGATGGTGGCCCAGATCGAAGCTCGCCGGACAGACCAGGTTGCCCACGTTCTCGATGAACACCAGATCCAGCTCGTCCAGGTCCAGTTGATGCAGGGCGGTGTGCACCATATGGGCATCCAGGTGGCAGGCGCTGCCGGTGGCGATCTGGACCGCGGGCACGCCTTTGGCACGGATGCGTTCGGCGTCGTTTTCGGTTTCCAGATCGCCCTCGATGACCCCGATCCGCAAACGTCCCGCCAGGGCATCCAGGGTGGCTTCCAGCAGGGCGGTCTTGCCGGAGCCGGGGGAGGACATCAGGTTGATGGCCAACACGCCATGACGGTCGAAGTGCGCACGGTTGTGGGTTGCCTGATGGTCGTTTTCCGACAGCAGTCCCTGCAATACCTCCACGGCCGCCCGGCCGTCGCCGGTGGTGGCAAGCTTGCCGTCCGCTCGTACCAGGTGTTCGTTGCCGGGCGTCACGTTGCAGCCGCAGGTGTCGCACATGGTTGTTGTCCCCCGTGTCGGTCCGCCGGGCGGCATGCGCCCGGCGGCAGTAGTCAGTTGATGGTCGGCTCGGACTGCAGCAGTTCGACGCTGGCGAGCACCAGTTCGTCTCCGCTGATCAGGCGGGTGTGAAAGTCGCCGCACGCGGCGCACACCAGCCGGTTGGGCGCGGCGTCGGTTTCAGCCGCACAGCTGTCGCAGCGTACCCGCACCGGCAGTTGCTCGATGACCAGTTCCGCGTCGTTGGCGACGGTGCCGGCGCACGCCAGCGGAAAAGCCTGTTGCAGCAGACGGGGTTCGATGCCGGAGAGCGGACCGACCCGCACGATGACCCGCTCGACCGACTGGGCCTGGTGCTCGGCGGCGATTGCCGTTACCTGTCGGAGCATGCTCTGACAGACCGACAGCTCATGCATTGCCGGCTTCGCCTACGGTTGCCAGCATTTGGTCGTAGAGCTCCCAGGCCGAACGCGCTTCCTGAGCGGTGAGCTTCTGAATGGCGTAGCCCACGTGAACCATCACGAAATCGCCCTGCGCGACGGTCTGGTCCTGGAGCAGGAACAGACTGACGTCGCGTTGCACACCCTTGGCTTCGCAATGGGCTATGAATCCATCGACTGCGTTCACCTGCATGGGTATGGCGAGACACATTCGCGGGGGATCTCCTGTCAATGGGTAGGCGCAATACGCCCAAGTTCAGTATAGGGCCATTTCAGCGCCTGACCACCGGTTTGTCCATACCGGGTCATCCAGAATCGGGGGGGAAATTGACATGGATCAGTGTCGGTGCGGGGTGAGCGTGTATGGTGATTTCACAAATGAACCACTATTGGCATCGCCGTGAAGAGCAACAAAAAAGCACAACACGCGTGCGGCAGTTCCAGCCCCATCTTCTGCGTGCGTCGGTACTCCCCGCTGCCGCGCGCTTCAGCCGTTGTGTCCTGCACAGAGCGCCGCCCGACGGCGCCCCATGGGGTCGGGCGTGGGTCAGCACCCTTGCGCCAGCACCGTGGGGAACCAACGATCGTGCGGTGCGGTCGGGCGCGCGTGAGTACATCAGCAGATAAGCATGTATGGATGAACTCGCCGGGTTTGAGGTTCGGCCATTGAACGGTATCGATACAGTGACAGACGAGGCGACATCCCAAGAGCCCGCGACCAGCGATCGGATGGTGGTGCTGGGTTTGGGCAATACCCTGCTGAGCGATGAAGGCGTCGGGGTGCATATCATCGATTATCTTCGCCGTCAGGCGCCACTGCATGGCGTCGACTACATTGATGGCGGGACCCTGAGCTTTACGCTCGCCGGACCCATCGAGTCCACGGACACGCTGATCGTCGTCGACGCCAGCGAGCTGCAGGCGGCGCCTGGCACGGTACGCTGCTTCCAAGGCGAGGAGATGGACGGATTTCTGGGCAGCAATCGCAAACGCAGTGTCCACGAGGTCAGTCTGCTCGACCTGCTGGCCATCGCGCACCTGGCGGGCCACCTGCCCGCGCGCCGGGCATTGGTTGGAATCCAGCCGGCCAGTACGGACTGGGGCGACGCGCCCACCGAGGCGGTCGCCGAGGCGATACCGCGTGCCGCGGAACTGGTGCGGGAGCTGATCGAGGAGTGGCGGCAATGAACGGTTTGGACGGTATCGGTGTGCAGGTGGTAACCCGCGACGCGGATGACGCCAGTGAGGCCAACGCCTGGGCGCTGCTGCACGAGCTGGACGGCATGCTGGATGCATTGCTGCAGGACGGCGAGGAGAGCAGCATCGACCTGCGCAGCATTCCCATGACGACGGCCGATCGGGAGGTACTGGCAAGAGTGCTGGGCGAAGGGGAGCTGAACGCCAGCATCGATGCCCTCGGTCCCAGTCGGGTGCGGGAGACCGGCATCCATGGCGTCTGGTGGGTGACGCACCACAACACCGATGACGCCGTCATCGCTGAATTCCTGGAAGTCTCTTTCTGCCCCGACATTCTGCGCAGCCACATCGACGACGTGCGGGACACGCTCGAAAGTCTGCGCACGCAACTGGTACAACACAGGGAATCCTGATAACGGCACTTTGGGAGGTGATCGCATGGCAAAATCAGAAACGGTAGGCGAGCATCTGCGTCGCCATGGCGTCAGTCGACGGGCGTTCCTCAAGTTCTGTGCCGCGACGGCTTCCATGATGGCTCTGCCGCCCGGAGCGGCCACCGCCATTGCCGAGACCCTTGCCAAGCAGCGCCGGCCGAACGTCATATGGTTGTCGTTCCAGGAGTGCACCGGCTGCACCGAATCGCTGACCCGCTCCTATGCGCCCACCATCGAGAAGCTGATCTTCGACGTCATCTCGCTGGACTACCACGAGACCTTGATGGCGGCTTCCGGCGAGGCTGCGGAGGCTGCGCGGCAAGCCATCATCAAGGACAATCCCGGCAAGTACGTGGTCATGATCGACGGTTCAGTACCGGTGGAGGGAGGCTTTGGCACCATAGGCGGCAAGAGCATGCTCGATATCTGCAAGCATACGGTGGAGAACGCCGCGGCGGTCGTGTGTGTCGGGACCTGCTCGTCCTTCGGCGGCATCCCGTACGCCAACCCCAATCCCACCGGCGCCAAGAGCATTTCCATGCTGATGGACGAAGGTCTGGTCCCGCGCAAGCCGCTGATCAACGTCTCGGGCTGCCCACCCATTCCGGTGGTCATCACCGGCGTGGTGGTCCACTACCTGTCCTATGGCGTGCCGGAGTTGGACCATGTGGGACGCCCCAAGGCGTTCTTCGGGCAGACCATCCACGACCGCTGCTACCGGCGCCCGTTCTACGACCAGGGCAAGTTCGCCAAGACTTTCGACGACGAAGGGGCCCGCAACGGGTGGTGCCTGTTCGAACTGGGCTGCAAGGGGCCCACCACCTACAATTCGTGCGCCACCACCAAATGGAACGACGGTACCAGCTTCCCGATCGAGTCCGGGCACGGCTGCCTGGGCTGCTCGGAACCGAACTTCTGGGACAAGGGCAGCTTCTACGCGCCGCTGGCCAGCAGTGAGTCGGGGGGAGTGGTCGGGCTGGGCGCGGCTGCGGTCGCCGGGGTGGCGGTGGGCGTCGGCGCTGCCATCGTGTCCCGCAACCATCAGAAGAAGCTCACGGAGGGCAAATAACCATGACTGTGCTCGACTTCGCGCGTGGCCCGGGACTGCAGTGGTCCCTGGTGATCTTCGTCGTTGGGGTGCTGTGGCGCCTCACGGGAATCTTCTTTCTGAAGCACAAGCGCGACCTGAACGAACCGCGCCACGGCGGGCTGGCGCCCTGGCTGGGCGGTCTGAAGGTGGTGTTCACCCGGATGTGGCCGCGCAGGGAATTCCGCGCCCGCACGGCGTACAGCGAGACGCTGGGCTACGTGTTCCACTTCGGGTTGGCCATCGTGGTGTTCGGCGGGGCATTCCACATCACGTTCATCAAGAGCCTGTTCGGGGTGAGCTGGGGAAACCTGCCAAACTCCGTGATCTACTTCACCGCGGTGATCACGCTGGCCACCATGGTGGCGTTGCTGATACGGCGCATGACCCATCCGGTGTTGAGGGTGCTGTCGAACTTCGATGACTATTTGAGCTGGGCCGTGGCGGCCGCGCCGCTGGTGACCGGGATGATGGCGACCGCCCACCTGGGTGGGCCTTACGAGACCCTGCTTGGGGTGCATATTCTGAGCTTCGAGGTGCTGCTGGTCTGGTTCCCGTTCGGCAAGCTGATGCATGCGTTCCTGTTCGCGCCGTCGCGGGCGGCGACCGGTTATGTGTTCACGCGCAAGGGGGCTTCCACATGAGCGCCGACAATCAGTCCACCATCGATCTCAAACTGCCGGGGTTCAGCGTCGACAAGCCCGAGGTGCGCTACGATCAGCAGGGCGACATGAGCGATGAGCAGCGTGTGTCCCAGGCGATGCGCAATTTCGCCAAGGACTTCGGTTACGTCGCCTCCGTTCACATGGATTCCTGCGTGCACTGCGGCATGTGTGCCGAGGCCTGTCATTTCTATGTGACGACCGGGGATCCCAAATACACCCCGATCTGGAAGATCGAACCGTTCAAGCAGGTGTACAAACGCGAGGCCGGTCCGTTCGCCTTCTTCTACCGGTTGTTGAACCTCAAACCGGCGCTGACGGTGGATCGGCTGCGGCAGTGGCAGGAACTGATCTACGACTCCTGCACGGTGTGCGGTCGCTGCAGCATGATATGCCCCATGGGCATCGATATCGCGGGGCTGGTAAGTCAGGCTCGGCACGCGATGTTCAAGGCCGGTCTGGTTCCCCACGAACTGCACGCGGTGGCCGAGCGCGCCGAAACGGAAGGCAGCCCCCTGGGGGCGACGCCGAAGGTGTTCGCCGAGCGGGTCGAGTGGATGGGTGACGAGCACGATATCGAGATTCCCATGGACAAGGAGCAGGCCGACGTGCTGCTCACCATGTCGTCTATCGAAATCATGAAGTATCCGGAGGCGATTGCGGCCAGTGCCAAGGTGATGGCCCATCTGGGGATGTCGTACACGTTCAGCACCGAGGGCTACGAGGCGACCAACTTCGGGCTGCTGTCGGGGAATACGGACTGGCAGCGGGACATGAGCCTGAAACTGATCAATGCCGCCATTAAATGCAAGGCCAGGTATCTGATACTGCCCGAGTGCGGACATGCCTATACGGCTCTGCGCTGGGCGGGCGCCACCATGTACGGCAAGCCGCTGCCTTTCAAGGTCCGGCACATCTCGGAGTTCCTCGCCGAGCAGGTCAGCAACGGCAAGCTCAAGCTCAGGGGCGACCTCAACAAATCGGTGACCTTTCACGACCCCTGCCAGGTGGTACGGCGCGGAGGGGCGATAGAAGGTCCGCGGACGGTGTTGAAGGCGCTTGGCGTCGATCTGCACGAGATGAAGGAAAACCGCGGCGCCAACTGGTGCTGCGGAGGCGGGGGCGGAGTGGTGACCATTCACCGCGCCGATGCAATCCGCTACAAGACATTCGAGATCAAGATGCGCCAAGTGGAGGATACCGGCGCGGAAATGCTGGTCACCAGTTGTTCGAACTGTCGCCAGACATTCGACGACGGACAAGCCCATTTCAACTGGGACAAGACCGCGCAGAGCATGCTCGAACTGGTCGCGGAAAACCTGGTGGAGGCATAGCGATCCGATCGGCACGGTTCCCGCTGCCTGAATCGTCATCCGAAACACGTGAACAGCCTTAAGGAATAGCCGATGAGCGCAAACAGAGTCGTGGTGGATCCCATTACCCGAATCGAGGGTCATCTTCGGATCGAAGCGGAGACCGACAGCTCGGGCAATATCACCCAGGCATCGAGTGCCGGGACCATGGTGCGGGGGATAGAAATCATCCTGCGCGGACGCGACCCCCGGGATGCATGGGCATTTGCCCAGCGCATCTGCGGCGTGTGCACCCTGGTCCACGGCATGGCGTCGATACGCGCCGTGGAGAACGCTCTCGACTATCCCATCCCGCAGGATGCGCAGCTGATCCGCAATCTGATGATCGCCGCGCAATACGTACACGACCACGTGATGCATTTCTATCACCTGCACGCCCTGGATTGGGTGAACGTACCCAATGCGCTGAAGGCGGATCCGAAGGCGACGTCCGAGCTGGCCCAGTCCATCAGCACCTACAGCCGCTCTTCGCCCGGCTATTTCTCCGACGTGAAGACCAAGCTGAAGACGTTCGTGGAGTCGGGGCAGCTGGGTATTTTCACCAATGGGTATTGGGACAATCCGGCCTACAAGCTGCCCCCGGAGGCCAACCTGATGGCGGTTGCCCACTATCTTGACGCGCTCGAGTGGCAGCGCAGAGTGGTCAAGCTGCATACCATCTTTGGCGGCAAGAATCCCCATCCGAACTTCGTCGTCGGCGGGACCCCGGCAGCGATCAGCGTCCAGTCCCAGAGCGGCGGCGGGAGTTTCGGGGGCGGACGGGCGACCGCTATCGACACGGTGGGCCTGGAGGAGGTGAAGAATGTCATCGACGAGATGGTGAGCTTCGTCGATCAGGTCTATGTGCCGGACACACTGGCGATCGCGAGCTTCTACAAGGATTGGTTCACCAAGGGCGAAGGAATCGGGAATTTCATGACCTACGGTGAGTTTCCGTCCAAGAGCATGGACGATCCGTCGAGCTTCCTGATACCCCCCGGGGTCATCCTGGACCGGGATCTGTCGAAGATCCACGAACTGGATCTCAATGCTCAGGACGAGATCCAGGAATATGTGTCCCATTCCTGGTACGACTATTCGGTGGGCAAGGACAAGGGCCTGCATCCCTACGACGGCGAAACGAAGCTCGACTACACCGGCCCCAAACCACCCTACGATTATCTGGATGTGGAAAAGGACTATTCCTGGATGAAGTCGCCCCGCTGGAAGGGCAAGGTCGTGGAGGTCGGACCGCTCGCCCGGGTGCTGATGCTCTATGCGACCGGCCACAAGCAGACCCGCGAGTTGGCTCAGATGGCGCTCACCAAGCTCGACCTGCCGGTGCAGGCGCTGTATTCGACACTGGGGCGCACGGCGGCGCGTACCCTCGAGACCAAGGTGATCGTCGATCAGATGAAAGGCTGGTACGATCAGCTGATGGCCAACATCAAGGCCGGCGACCTGCAGACGTTCAACGACAAGAAATGGGACCCCTCCACATGGCCCAAGACCGCAAAAGGGGTGGGTTTCATGGAAGCCCCGCGTGGCGCCCTGGCGCACTGGGTGGTCATCAAGGACGGCAAGATAGACAACTACCAGGCGGTGGTGCCCAGCACGTGGAATGCGGGGCCGCGCGATGCCCAGGGGCAGGATGGACCGTACGAGGCCAGCCTCAAGGGTACCAACCTGTACAATCCCAAGGAACCGGTGGAAATCCTGCGTACCATCCACAGTTTTGATCCGTGCATTGCCTGTGCCGTTCACGTGACCGATCCGGACGGCGAGGAGTTGGTGCAGGTGAAGGTGCGGTGACCGGAACCGGGGGCCCCGTCGGGGGTGCCCGGGGCCTGCGGGGCCGGGCTGACGGCGGTGGCCCCGGCTCCCTGACGGCTTTTGGTGGCTGTTTTCCACGCGCGCTCCGGCGCGCGTTTTCGTGCGCTGCCGCGCAATCGGCAGTGCACGCCCCGTGGTAGTGCAGTGGCTGACAATCTCCCACGCGTGCCTGCTATTCTACTGAAATCCCCGGCCGACCCTGGTCTGATTGCCGAGGCGATCCGGATCGCAAGTCGACGCGGGGACTGACAAAGAAGCGATGTAGCCAATGACCCAGAAGTGCCGACTCAATATCGATCAACTGTTCCGGCCCTGTGATCCCCGGCAGTTCCACTTCGAGACCACCGCCGAGCTCGAGCCTTATGTCGGGATGATCGGCCAGGATCGCGCCCTGGAAGCCTTGCGCTTCGGCGTCGGCATCCGTCGGGAGGGCTACAATCTGTACGTCCTGGGTCCCCCGGGCGCCGGCAAACACACCGCGGTGCTGGATTTTCTCACCCCGCACGCGCATAGCGAACCGGTGGGCAGCGACTGGTGCTATGTGAACAATTTCCAGGACGGGCAGCGTCCCAAGCTGCTGCGCCTGCCGGCCGGTCGCGGCGAGGCGCTGCGCCGAGGCCTCACGCAGTGGGCCGAGGACCTGGGAAGCGCTCTTCCTGCGGCCTTCGAGAGCGAGGAATACCAGACCCGTTTGCAGGAGTTGCAGGAGGACATGAAAGAGCGTCAGGCTCAGGCCCTGCAGGTAGTTCGGGAACGGGCCGAGCAGCTCAACGTCGTGCTCCTGCATACTCCCGGAGGGTTCGCGTTCGCACCCGCCCGCAAAGGCGAGGTGTTGGGTCCCGACGAGTTCGAAAAGCTGCCCGAGGAGGAACGCAAGGCCGTTGAGCGGGACGTGCAGGCGCTGCAGGAACAGCTCAAGAAAGTGCTGCAGCAGTTTCCCCAGTGGCAGCGCGAAACCCGACGCGGCATCAAAGCGCTGAATCGGGATGTGACGCTATTTGCAGTCGGACATCTGATCGATGAATTGCGCCATGAGTTCGACGATCTGCCCGCCGTGCGCGAGTACCTGGACGCCGTGCAGCAGGACATCGTGGACAATGCCGACAATCTGCGCCGGGCAGCCGACAGCCTGGCGGAAAACCCCAATATCGCCGAGTTCGACGGTCAGTTCGCGCGCCGTTATCAGGTCAACCTGCTGGTCGGGCAAGGCGATGTCGGGGGTGCGCCGGTGGTGTATCAGGACCATCCCACCTATGACAATCTGGTGGGGCGGGTGGAACACATGGCCCAGATGGGCACCCTGCTCACCGATTTTACGCTCATAAAGGCGGGTGCCCTGCACCGGGCGAACGGCGGATACCTGATTCTGGATGCTGACAAGGTACTCACGCAGCCCTACGCGTGGGAGGGCCTGAAGCGGGCGATAAAGTCCGGTGAAGTGTGCATAGAATCGCTCGGGCAGGCCCTCGGCCTGATCAGCACCATCTCGCTGGAACCGGAACCCGTGCCGCTGAACCTGAAGGTGGTTCTGATCGGCGATCGGATGCTCTATTACCTGCTCTCCGAACTCGATCCCGAGTTCAAGCAGCTGTTCAAGGTCGAGGCGGATTTCAACGACCACATGGTTCGCGACGAGCCCGGGCACGCACTGTACGCACAGCTCATCGCAACTGTCGCGCAACGGGAAGGTCTGGCCCCTCTGGGGCGTGGCGCCGTTGCGCGGGTGGTGGAGCACAGCGCCCGGCTGGCCGAGGATGCGCAGCACCTGTCCACGGATTTGCGCAGTATGGCCAATCTGCTGTGTGAGGCCGACTACTGGGCGCGGGAAAGGGGCGCCGAGGTGGTGGAGGGGCCCGACGTCGAGCAGGCGATAGAAGCCCAGATCCGACGTCGGGACCGCATCCGCGAGCACCTTCAGGACGAGGTCCTGCGCGGTACGGTGCTCATCGACAGCGAGGGCGAAGCGGTCGCCCAGGTCAATGCCCTGTCGGTCATCGAGCTGGGCGGGTTCATGTTCGGTGTCCCGAGCCGGGTAACCGCCACCGCGCGCCTGGGCGAAGGTGAAGTGGTGGACATCGAGCGGGAGGTGGAGCTGGGCGGCGCTTTGCATTCGAAGGGCGTGCTGATTCTGTCGCATTTCCTGGCCGCCCGCTATTCGGCGGACCGTCCCTTGTCGTTATCCGCCAGCGTGGTTTTCGAACAGAACTACGGTCAGATCGAGGGAGACAGCGCGTCGCTGGCCGAACTCTGCGCGTTGCTCTCGGCGTTGGCGCGACTGCCCATCCGCCAGTCTGTTGCGGTGACGGGGTCGGTGAACCAGCTCGGTCAGGTGCAGGCCATCGGCGGGGTTAACGCAAAGATCGAGGGTTTCTTCGATATCTGTCGGGCGCGTGGGCTGACGGGTGACCAGGGGGTGGTGATTCCCGCTTCGAACGTGATTCATCTGATGCTGCGCCAGGACGTCCTGGAGGCGGTTCAGGCGCGCCGGTTCCATGTCTATGGGGTGGACACTGTGGATCTGGCACTGGAGTTGCTTACCCGAGTGGAAGCCGGTGAGCGGCGCGAGGACGGGAGTTTTCCGGAGGGGACGGTGAATCGGCGCATCGAGGCGCGTCTCAATGAACTCGCCGGGCTGCGCCAGGTGCACAGCGACAGATCCCAGGAAAGTCATGACTGCGAAGGGGACGCCGAGGAAGGTGTGCATGGCGACTGAGGCGACCGGCGGACGGCATTTTGAACGGCTGGTGCTTGCCCTGGACAGCTCCGGCGAAGACGGGCAGCGGCTGCATGCGGCCGCCCGGCTTGCGGCGCGCCTCGACCTGGAACTGAGTGGCCTGTTCGTGGAGGACATCGCGCTGCATCGGCTTGCCGGCCTGCCGATTGCGAGCGAAGTGAGCCTGCTGGCGGCGCAGACTCGGGCGTTCGCGGCTGCGCAGCTGGAACGGGGGTTACGCCGTCAGGCCGCCCGGCTGGAGGCGGCTCTCAGGGCGGCAGCGCAGGCGGTCGGCGTTCCGTGCTCCTTCCAGGCGCTGTGTGGACAGCCCATACGCGGTGTGCTGACAGCGGCGACCGCAGGTGACCTGGTGTTGGTCGCTGCCAGTGCCCGGTACCGGTCAGGCGGTCCCCCACGGGTGCCCGGCCCGGTGATGGTGGTGTTCGATGGTGCGAGTGTCGGCACGCAGGTGCTGACGCTCGCCGGACGTCTGGCGCGGCTTGACGGTCGCCGCCTGCAGGTGCTGCTCGTCGGCACGGAGTCGCAGACGGTGCGGCTGCGCGAGCAGGCCCAGGGCGAGCTTGCGTCAACGATGGGGACGCAGGTCAACTATGCCGGCATTGGCAGCGGGGCGTGGCCGGACGTGCTGGACGCGGCGTCACGGCTGGGGGCGGAATTGCTGGTGACCGACTTGCAACGAATGGCGGCGGCCGACCCACGAACGCTGCAGCACTCGGCCTGTACCATCGTTGTGGTGCGGTGACGGACAGATCGCAGCATCGGCGCCGCTTGCGCCAGAACGACAGCCCCAGCAGGAGGGTGCCCAGCGCCAGCAGGGCGGCGATGCCCGGTCCGTGTACTTCGGTGGGGGCCTTGGGAACCCGCGTGCCGGCAACAGCCAGGGGCGGTTTCATGGCTGGCAGCGCTGCGGACACTCGGGGTTCGGGCGCGGTTGGCGCAGGCGGGCGCTCCACGGTCTGAGGGTCCTTTTCGCCGGGTTCGGCCGCCAACGGCATGCTGTACGCCGGGCCCCCGGCGGTGCCTGCCGGCGTGGCGGTGCCGGGGCCGCGGCTGCCAGCCAGCTGCGCGGTCGCAACCACCAGGAGGAGCGGGAGGAGCCACTCCCCACGGATATCCGGCATACGGTCCATACAGTCCCCCCGCCGCTCTCTACAGTCAGAGGATATGCCAGCTTTGGGTCACCGATGGGGGATGTTTCTTCCGTTGCGGTCGTTCCGATCCGTTTCTGTTCAAGGGTGGCGCCCGGCGTGCGTGGGTCTACTTGTGCTTGCTCTGACCGGCCGTAATCTCGCTCATAAGCTCCAGCTGAACCTGCTGGATCTCAACCAGCCGCTGCCACTGGGTGGACAACATGTGGTCGATCTTCTCGTGGAGCTGCCGGATTTCCAGTTCCGCTTTCATGTTGACCTGGTAGTCGTGTTGTGCGCGCAGGCGATCGCGGTCTTCCTGGCGGTTCTGGCTCATCATGATGATGGGCGCCTGAATCGCCGCCAGGCAGGACAGAACCAGGTTGAGCAGGATGAAAGGGTAGGGATCGAACGGGTGGCGCATCAAGATCACGGTGTTGACCATGACCCACAGCCCCAGCACCGCGGCAAAGGAGATCAGAAATGTCCATGAGCCCCCGAACTCCGCCAGCCGATCGGACAGGCGTTCACCGAGCGTCAGCTGCTGCTCAAATTCTGCGTCCACATTCCGGGATAGAATCTCGTGCTGGCGCAGGCTTTCGAGCACCTCGTTCTCGAGCGAGCTCAACTCGCCTGTTTCGGCCGCCACCAGGGACTGGATGTAGCGATCCCGAAAGTGGTTCAGGTCGTTGCGGCAGATGACGCCGTCCGGGGACCAGTCGGGATGTTGCTTGCGGATCTCTTCGACGACCGCGCTGCGCAGCAGTGAGCCGGGGATCAACTCGCTGCGTGGCAGGGTGCGCCCGCAGATCGGGCAGACGGCGCTGGCGGATTGATGCTTGTTCATCGCACACCCCCGTGCGCATCGGGCATCCGTGACATCTCGGCACTTCCTTGCGATAGTAAATCCGTTTGGCCATCGATTCGCAAGCACGCGGGAGCATGGCGGCCTGTTTCGGCCGATGAATTTATGGCCGACCGTGCTGTCTCAAGCGAGGCGGTTGTGGGAGGGGAATACACGGCTTGCCTGTCCGAGCACATCCCGGAAACCAAACCAAGGAGAACATTGTGGTGACCAACAGATACCATTTCGTTTTGGCCCTGCTGTGTGTTGCCTGGCTATTGGGCGGGGTTGCCCATGCCGCGGACTTGAAGGACACCGATGCCCTGCGGGGGCTCACCAGCGCCAAAGGCGTCTTCATGATCGATATCAACGACCCGCGCCGGGTGGCCCATGTGCTGGATGTGGTGGAAAAGACCGACACCGGCATGCGCAAGCAGGGCGTGACGCCCCATATCATTGTGGTGGTGATCGGGCCGGCAGTGGCGTTTCTGACCAAGGATCGGCGCGGCATACCGTACATGGATGAGCGGGCCGTATCCCAGGTGCAAGGGGAAATCCATAAGCTCAAGACCATGGGTGTGCGTACCGAAGCCTGCGGGGTTGCCCTCAAAGGCATGGACGTCGATCCCAAGGACGTGATTGACGACGTGCATCCGGTGGGCAACGGATTCATCTCCGCCATCGGCTATCAGGCGCAGGGCTATGAGTTGGTGCCGGTCTATTAGGCAATGCAGAGTGCACAACGATGAACGATGAACTGAAGAGGGTAGGCGGTTGATGCCGTGCCGCGCGTTCCGTGGTGCAGTGGGCGTGTTTTTTGGCAGAAATGATGAAGCCCAAAGTGTTGGCGGCTGCTTACGCTGCCAGGCAGCGAGGACGCCGCGGAATAATCGATGACAACGAAGGATCAGATTCGGCGGCGGGGAGGCCGCGTTTTTTCCTTGAGGTACGTGTCCGCTGCGCAACGCTTTGTCTCTTGAAGGACATTTTCCGTGTATTCCGTGGCGTAGTCGATCTTTTCCCGGTTTATCCGGAAACCTGTCAGGACGGGGGCGGTGCGTTGCAGGCGGGACGGCGGCCCTGTGCCCGGGCCTGATCGTAGAGCCGCAAAGCGGCGGGCATATGCTGTTCGAGCTGGCGGATGCGGTTTTGGTCAGAGGGGTGGGTGGAGAGGAACTCGGGCGGCTTTGTACCCCCGGCGCGGGCCATGTTTTGCCACAGGGCAATGGCCTGGCGGGGGTCGAACCCGGCCCGGGCCATGTACTGCAGGCCCAGCAGATCCGCCTCGCTTTCCTGGCCGCGGGTGAACGGCAGGATGATCCCGACCTGGGCGCCCAGACCCAGCAGTGACAGCATCTGCTGGCTGCCGGCGCTGCCGGAGGCACCGGCCAGGGAGCCCAGCAGCTGCAGGCCGGTCTGGGTGGCGTACTCGGCGGACATGCGTGCGTTGGGGTGGCGGGCTTCCACATGGCCGATCTCATGGCCGACGACCGCAGCGAGCTGGGCCGGCGTGCGCGTGACCTTCAGCAGGCCGGTGTAGACACCGATTTTCCCGCCCGGCAGTGCGAACGCGTTGATGGTCTTGTCCTCCTTGAACACCGTGACCTGCCATCGGCCACCGCCTGGGGGTGGCGGCACGACCGCGGTGATGGCGCGGACCACACAGTCAACGTCCCGGTTCATCGCCGGATCGTGAGATACCGGCGTCTGCTGGCGGACCTGCTGGTAGGCGCTGTCGCCCAGCCTGGTCATTTCCTGGGGCGAGAAGAATTCGAGCTGACGGCGCCCGGTGGGTGAGCTGGCGCAGCCGGTGAGTGCGCTCAGAATGACGGCCGCCAGCAGCACGGTGTTCAGACCACGTGCGAACATGAATCCTCCAGGTCGCCGAGGCGTTCGCCTTGCAGACAATCGCCGGCCGTCCATGGCCGACGGTTGTTTCAGGGGCTTTCGCTCTGTCGCGGTCCGCCGGTCAGGGGCACGAATGCAACGGCCAGCAGTCGCGTCTGTTCGAACGAGCCGTCCGCCGTCTTCTCGATCAACACCAGATCTTCATTGTAGCCGTTGGCCCGCAGAGGCAGGACCAGACGCCCTCCGGGCTTGAGTTGCTCGAGCAGCGGTGGCGGCACCACGCGGGCAGTGGCGGTAACGAGTATGCCGTCGTAGGGGGCGTGTTCGGGCCAACCGTAGTAGCCGTCGGCATTCCCGACGGTCACGTTGCCACAGCCCTCGGCGGCCAGGCGCCGGCGCGCCGCGTCGGCGAGTTCAGGGATGATCTCCACCGTATAGACCGTCTGCACCAGCCGCGAGAGTACCGTCGCCTGGTAGCCCGAACCGGTGCCGATCTCCAGTACCCGGTGCTGCGGCCGGGTATTGAGCAACTCGGTCATCAGCGCCACGATGTAGGGCTGGGAGATGGTCTGGCCGTGACCGATGGCCAGCGGCTGATTGTCGTAGGCGTAGGCATCCAGTCCGTCGCCCACGAAGCGTTCGCGGGCCACCTGGGCCAGTGCCTTGCGGACCTCAGAGGCCAGTGCGCGCCGTCCTGTATAGGCGGCGGTGGCCAGCATCTCCGCGTCTATTTCCTCGAGCAGACGCTCCCGGTCCTCAGTATGGTGCGTGCCCATTTCGCGTCTCGATCGGTATGTCGGAGTCGTGAGCCGCAAGGGCCTTTCGATCGATGCGGGTCACTATTGACTGTAGTCCAGCCGTACACGCACCGCTTCTTCCTGCTCGATGTCCTCCAGGTGGGCCTCCAACTCGTGAAGCGCCTCCCTGATTTCGGGCAGCAGCACGTCCTCCAGGGCGCGTGCCCGGCGCTCAGTGCGCCGATATTCCTCCAGCAGCCGATGCAGGTTGCCGGTGATGGCGGCCAACGTGGCACTGTGTTCCAGCAGTACGAGGAACCGCGCCCCGCAGTGCCGGGCCTCGGGGGAGGGGTTCTCGGCTGGAGCCGCCGGGCGCTCGGCCTTGAGCGTCACCTCGGGGCGGACCAGCGCCACGCCCAGAAACGAGCGTCCCTGCAGCCGCATTTCGCTGTCGTCCAGCGGCGCGGCAGGGTACACGGTGGTGCCTTCCAGTCCGTGGCGGCGCACGGACTGGCGCAGGGCCGCACTGGCCTGCCTGTGCAGCTCGTTGAAGTGTTCGCGCTGGCGCTCGTAGTCCTGGATCTGGCGAATGATCTCTGCGGCCAGCAGCAGCCGCTTTTCGTCCAGGAAGCGATAGCCCTCCTGCATGACCTGCTGTTCTTCGCGCAGCTCCAGCAGAGCCGAGTGGGTCGGGGCGTAGCTCGCGCCGGTGTCAGGCATCGTCCCCGACCTGCGTGATGTATCTCTGGATCTGCGCGTCGCTCAGCCGGCTCAGCTCGGCCGCCGGCAACAGGGACAGCAGTTTCCAGCCGATGGCCATGCTGTCTTCCAGCGTGCGGGCCTGTTCCTGGCGCACCAGGGTATCTTCGAAGCGCTCCCCGAATTCGAGGTATCGCCTGTCCACGTCCGTCAGACCCTCGGCCCCCACGACGCTGGCGAGAATGCGCATCTGCACGGCTCGTGCATAAGCGGCGTACAGTTGATTGGCCAGATCGGGGTGATCCGGATGGGTGTAGTCCTTGCCGGTGCCGTCCTTCATGAGCCGCGACAAGCTGGGCAGCACCTTGATGGGCGGATAGATGTCGCGCCGGGCAAGCTCGCGGTCCAGCACGATCTGGCCCTCGGTAATGTAGCCGCTCAGGTCGGGAATCGGATGGGTGATGTCATCGGCCGGCATGGTCAGAATGGGCATCTGGGTCAATGTGCCGGGATGACCTTTGATGCGCCCGGCCCGCTCGTAGATGCTGGCCAGATCGGAGTACATGTAGCCGGGATAGCCCTTGCGGCTCGGAATTTCGCCGTGGCTGGCGGACACTTCCCGCAGGGCTTCGCAGTAGTTGGTCAGATCCGTCATGATCAGCAGCACATGACGACCTTCCACAAAAGCCAGATATTCGGCCGCCGTCAGGGCGAAACGCGGTGTCAGCAGGCGCTGCACGCTGGAGTCGCTGGCCAGGTTCAGGAACAGGGCGGTGCGCGCCAGGGCACCGCTGGTTTCCATGGCGTGGCGGAAGGACTCGGCGGCGTCGTGGGGAATGCCGATGCCTACGAATACGATGGCGAACGAGTCGCCGTGTTCGCCGCGCAGCCGCGCCTGTTGAGCGATCTGAATGGCCAGGCGGTCGTGGGGCAGGCCGCCGCCGGAGAAGATGGGTAGTTTCTGGCCGCGCACCAGGCTGTTCATCAAGTCGATGGTGGAAATGCCGGTCTCGATGAAATCGGTGGGCATGGCCCGTTCGGCCGGATTGATGGCGAGCCCTTCGATGCGCAGACGCTGCTTGGCCGCGATCGGCGGTCCACCGTCGAGTACCCGGCCCACACCGTCGAAGGTGCGCCCCAGAATGTCCGGGCCCAGGCTGAAGTGGACCGGTTCGCCCTGGAAGCGCACGCGGGTGGAGGCCAGGGCCAAACCGGTGGTCGATTCCAGCACCTCCACGATCATGAACTCCTCGTCCAGGGTCGAGATGCGTCCGAGCCGGACACGCCCGTCCGCACCGACCACTTCCACCGATTCGTTCAAGCCCACATCGATGGTGCGGTGCAGGAACAGCAGGGGCCCCTCGATGCGTGTGGCCGCGTCACTCAGGTACAGGTCAGCCTGCATGGGCGCTTTCTCCTTCCAGCGCTCCAAACGCGCTTTCCAATGTGGTGGACAGCTGATGGAACTCCTCCAGCTGATTTTCGCCGATCTCCTCGCCCATACGCTGCAGGCGGCGCAGGACGGGCAGATCGGTAATGCGATCGAGCGGGACGTTGTTGTCGACAGCGTTCAGCGCCAGGTCGATGAAGCGGGTGATCAGATTCATCATGGCGGTCTGGCGGGCCGGGGAGGCGTAGCGATCCAGCTCGGAGAACGAGGATTGGCGCAGAAAGCCGTGATTGATCAGATCGCCGCACAGCAGAATGCATTGCTGACGGGGCGGCAGGGCGTCCTTGCCGACGATGCGCGCCATGCGTTCCAGGCGGGTCTGTTCTTCCAGCACCTGCAGCAGTTGGCGGCGCTGCGCCGCCCACTGGGGGTGCCCCTCGCCCTTCCACCACCAGGCCAGAGACTCCACGTCCTCGGTGTACGACTGCAGCGGATGCACCGCGGGGTAGAAGCGGGCCTGGGCCCGACCCCTGTCCAGGGCCCAGAAGCTGCGCACGTAGCGTTTGGTGTGGGTGGTCACCGGCTCGGAAAAGTCGCCGGCCGGGGGGCTGACGGCGCCGATCAGGGTCAACGAACCCTCCTTGCCTCCGAGGGTGCGCACCCTGGCGGCGCGTTCGTAGAACTCGGCCAGTCGGCTTCCCAGATAAGCGGGATAACCCGCCTCGCCGGGCAGCTCGCCCAGGCGTCCGGAGACTTCCCGCAGCGCTTCGGCCCAGCGGCTGGTCGAATCGGCCATCAGCGCCACGTGCATGCCCTGATCGCGGAAGTACTCGCCCACCGTGACGCCGGTGTAGATGCTGGCTTCGCGCGCCGCCACCGGCATGTTGGAGGTGTTGGCGATGATGACCGTGCGCTCCATGAGTGCACGGCCGCTGCGCGGGTCCTGCAGCTTGGGAAACTCGTGCAGCACGCCGGCCATTTCGTTGCCCCGTTCGCCGCAGCCCACGTAGACGATGATATCGGCGTCGCACCACTTGGCGAGACTCTCCTGCAGCACGGTCTTGCCGGTGCCGAAACCGCCGGGCAGGGCGGCTTTGCCGCCGCGGGCCACCGGGAACAAGGCGTCCAGGATGCGCTGGCCGGTGAGCATGGGGCGGTCGGCCGGCAGCCGTTCGGCCACCGGGCGCGGGCTGCGCACGGGCCAGCGTTGGAGCATGGAAATGGGATGGCGGGTGCCGTCGTCGGTCTCCAGCACGGCGAGGGTCGCGTCTTCACGGTAGTTGCCGGCGTCCACGATCTCCACCACCTTGCCGCGCCGGTCGGGCGGCACCAGGCAGCGCTGTTGCAGACCCCCGGCAGGCAACAGGCGGCCCAGCACCTGCCCGGGTCCGAGTTTCTCGCCCACCTGCACCCCTGGCTCGAAAGGCAGTTCCACGGGCGCCCGGGCATACATGCCCGGGCGTACGTAGGTCATGCCCAAGCCCGATAGCGGGCGCAGCAGGCCGTCGAAGATGCTGCCGAGCAGCCCCGGCCCGAGCTCCACCGCCAGTGGGGTCCCGGTTCCCTGTACGGGCACGCCGGGCCGCAGGCCGGTGGTGTCTTCATAGACCTGCACTACGATCTCGTCCTCGCGCAGCCGGATCACTTCGCCGAGCAGCTGCTGATCGCCGATCAGCACCGCCTCGTTCATGCTGAACGGTCCGCTCGGCCGGGCTCTGAGCACGGGGCCGCTGATCCAGCGGATGACTGCCTCAGCCATGGGGGTGCCTTCGCTCGGTCAGCCTGGGTCGGGACAGGGCATTGGGGCGCTTCAGAATCATTGTTGGGCCTCTTCCAGGTGGGCCAGCAGCTGGGATTCGATTTCCTGCCGGTTCCCGAGCATGCCGGCAATGGTGCCGTCAAGGCAGGCCCCGCCGGCGCAGATGCGCAGTCCGGCGGTTATCTTGTCATCGGCCTGGAATACGCAGCTCGCGCCGCTGCGGGCTTCGATGCGGGTGCGCCAGTCGTTCAGTTCATCCCAGGCCCAGCCCGGCGGATGGTCGATGCGCCAGGGTGCTTTCGGCAGGCTCTGCAGGCCGCGCTCGCTGAGGGCGGCCAGCCACTGGCGGCGGCTGTCCGGCGCCTCCCAACGCATCGCCAAGGCGCGCTCCAGGCGGCGCCACGCTCGGTGCAGGGTGTGGGACACCGCACCGTGGTAGTGCTGGCGGTTGCGGGTTTCCAACTGGGCCCGGGCCGCTTCGATGCGCAGCCGTGCGTGCAGGCGTTCTTCCTCGATAGCCTTGTGGACCTGCTGACGCGCTTCCCGGTGTGCACTCTTGACGGACTGCCGGGCCTGTTCCCTCGCCTCACGCCGGATCTGCTCGCAGCGCTGGGCTGCATGCTCCTGCAGCAGTTCCAGCAGCGCATCCAACGGTTCGCGGATATCGGCTTCGTGCCCGTTCATGCGCCGACGCCCAGTTGCCCGCGCAGCCAGGCGGCAAGGTCGGGAGGAGTGGCATGGCCCCCCGCGTCCGGGACCACCACCACCAGCGTCTGGCGGTGGCGCAGTGCAGCGCGCAACTCCCGCTCGGGCAGGCGCTGGGCGAAATCGGCACTCAGCAGCAGCAGGCCGGTCTGTTCCAGCGCCCAGGCGAGCAGCGCTGCCGGGTCGTCGGCAGCATCGGCGAGCCGGGTGCGTGCCCCGGCCAGGCGATATCCGGCGGCAGTGAGGGGGTCGCCGATGAACAGTGGGGCCGTCATCAGCCCAACCGATTCAGGATCAGGATGGAGACGATCAACCCGTAGATGGCGATCCCCTCGGCGAGCCCGACCAGAACGATGGTGCGACCCAGCAGTTCGGGTTTCTCCGCCAGTGCGCCCACGGCGGCGCTACCCACCGCGGCGACGGCATAGCCGGCTCCCAGGGAAGACATGCCGGTGGCCAGAGCCGCAGCGAGATAGCCCCATTGCAGGACGCCGGGCGCAATGGCCGTGCGCATGGCCTCGTCGGCGCCGAAGGCAGGGGACACGAACAGCATGGCGGTACCGGCCAGGCAGAAGATGCCAGCCATCACGGTGAGTGCCAGCGCGACGCGCGGTCTTTTCATGTTGGGCTCCTTGGTTCGCGGTCAGTTTCGTAGCAGGGCGCCGGCAAGGGCTGGAAGGGACGGCCTTCGCCGTGCAGGAAGCGGATGAAGAATTCGAACAGAATGAGGCGGGTGGTCTGGATGGAGACCACCAGGCCCTCCAGGGCGATGATGGCGATGTTCCCCAGGATGTACACCAGCACGCCGCCCACCATGCCCCCGGCCACCTGGGCGAGGCCGCCGACGGCTTCGGAAAGACCGGCGTGGGCCAATGCGAACGCGCCCACACGGGCGAATGAAAGCGTGTTCACGGCCAGTTGGAAAAGGTGTTCCACCAGTTCCCCCAGGGCGATGCCGATACGCGCGCCGGGGTTGCCGGTGTGCAGCCGATAGGCGCCGTACAGATACCAGAGCAGCGCGGCAGCGGCCACCAGGGCGGCATAGGCGGAGAACAGGCTGGCGAGCAGCCCCAGGTACAGCGGGATCTTGGGTGCTTCCAGATACCACCATTGGCGCGCGGTGCCCCGCCAATGGGCTTGCAGTCCATTGAGCAGCATACCCGCCACCAGCAGCACCACGCCGCCTGCCAGGGGGAATGCCAGTATGGGAATCGGATGAGCCAGAGGATGCAGCCAAAGAGCAGGGACGATGTCTTCGCGGGCGAACACGCTGCCATAAAGCACCCCGAATACCATTGCGCTGGCTCCAGCGACGACCAGCAGGCGCATGACCGCAAACCTGCGCTGAAGCATGAGTCCGGCTGCCACCAGGACCAGGCCCTGGCCCACGTCGCCGAACATGTAGCCGAACAGCAGCGGCGCCACCAGTGCCAGCAACTGGCTGGGATCCGTTTCGTAGCCGGCGGGCACCCCCAGCAGGCGGGGAAACAGCTCGAAGGCGCGTGCCCATGGGGGGTTGCGCAACACCATGGGCGGCATCGCATCGCCAGGCGTGTCCACCAGGTGCACGAGGGCGCGTGCCCCGCTGCTGTGGATGGCCTGCTGCAGCCCCTCCCCGTCAGGGTCGCTGGTCCAGCCTCGCACCCAGGCGAGGTTCTCGCTGGCAGGAAAGTAGCGTACCTGGGCCAGGAACCACTCCAGGCGCGCCACATCCCCCAGCACTTCGTGCAGATGGTAGTCGTCCTGGGAGCGCACGATCGCCGCGCGCAATTGGGTGAGCTCGGTGTCCAATGCCTGCAGCCGGCTTTCCAGGCTGCGCAGCGCCGCCGGCCTATGGCCCGTCAGCCAGGGCGGGACCGGCAGTTGGCGGCCCTGGACAGCGCTCATTTCCTGCTCGATCTGGGGCAGCGCCGCCGTCAGTCCCACCGCCAGCAGGAAGAGGTGGTGCGGGCCCTCGATCCACCATGGAAGCACATAGGGCGGCATTGCCGGCGGCTTTGCGTTGGGGGGTAGAAGATAAGCGGCATAGCCAATGGTCGGGCCGGCCGCGTGCAACGCGCCGATGTCCAGCTGCTCGCCCGGCATGCTGGCAAACAGGTCGCGCAGGCGTTGAAGGTCGGTGTGCTCGGCCTGGGCCTGTTCGAGACGTTCGATGGTCGGGCCCATGGCCTGCTCCCAGGTGCCGAGCTGCTTGAGAGCCCGGTCGATCGTGCGGGCAGGACGTCCGGTGACCGCCGAGGGTCTGATGGGCTCCCGTGGCCAGTAGGGGTGATAGCGCCGTTCCAGCGCGTGGTAGTGACCCAGGCGCGCTTCCAGGTCGGGGCTGGTCTCACTGGTGCCGGTCAGCGCTACGGCGCTCTCCAGTTGTACGCTGCCGGTGCGGGCGAGGGCCTCGAGGGCAACGGTGAGATCATCCCGGGCCAGCAGGGCCTCGAACCAGCGTGCCGGAAACGGTCGCAGAGCCATCAGGCGGCCTCCATGCCCTTGAACAGCACGCGCTCTGCAATCTCGCCCCGCAGGCGTTCCAGATCCAGCGCGACCAAGCCAAGATGGGCGAACGTCGCGGCCGGCTGTTGGCGATAGCGCCTGAAGAATCGCAACAGGACAGTGCCGAGGGACTCCCGCGCCGCCCGGCCGCTGTCGCCCGGGGCGACAGCCATCACATCGATATGGGTCTGGACGCGCTGCAACAGCAGGTTGAGCACATGCCCATGGGTTCCGGCGCCAGCCGGCCACAGCGTGCGCCAGTGTGTCACCCAGCCGGCGCGTAACGTCTGCCCGCGGCTCCAGGCGCCGATCATGGGAAACCAGCGTGACCGCGCAAGGGCCTCGCGGCGCGCCGTGCGGCTGTCGTGGACGATGTCCTGCAGGCGGGGGTCGGCGCGGATCCATACCGGCAGTTGTTCGGCGGTCAGCAGTTCACGCAGCAGCGGAAGCATGGGCAGCTCCGCCGCCCATGCCACCGCAGGACGCCATGGGGCGGGTTGCCAACGGGCGGTCTGCAGAACGTAATCGTGAAAATGACGCCGCAGCTGGGCCGCCATTTCGTGGACGGGAACCTGGTGGCCCAGGCCCAGCACCCAGGGGCGCAGTTCGGTGGTGCGGGCGGTCTGCAGGTAGTGGGATGGGTCGCGGATGGTGGCCAGGCGCCGCCAGTCCGCTTCGCTGGGCCGGCGCCCATGGCGGGCCTGCAGGCGGGCCTGCGCATATGCGAAGCGGTCCGACGGAATCATTTGGGTGGTTCCCGGTCGATTCTGGCGCCCCCGGTCAGTTCGGCCGCCAAGCGTTCTGCGACGGCGTCCAGTTCCTCGTCCGGCAGTGCAACCCGCCGGCTGTCGCTCGCCAGGATGCCGTGTTGCTCGACCACCAACTGATCGATGGCCTTGTGTACGGCGCGGGTGCAGCGCAGATGGGTGCGGGTCATGCGGGCGTCGGCGCGCGCGTGTATGTCGGCCGCCTTGACGCGTGCGGCATCCAGCAGGAACTCCGCCTCGTGCCGGCAGGCTTCGATCGCCTGCTGAACGTCCCGTTCGGCCAGCAGCACGGCCGTGATGGCGGCATCCGGACTGCGGCTGTCCACGGGGCGGCTCATTGATCTGATGTCCTGGGTTGCGGATTCCGTGAGCGCGGCACAAGCCGGGGCGCTATGGCTGCCACGGTTCAGTTGCCATCATAGTCAGGGTGCTTCCGGCCAAACATGACCTGAAGCAATATTTTGTCCTTGGGGACCCTGTCAACTTCAGGATAAAGGGTATGGCGCGCGAGGTCGAGATCGTCCAAAGGGAGGGGCCGGATGGCTATCTGCGCGCGTCTCCCGGGCCCCGGCAGCCGCCGCCGGCGCGTCCGGTTGTTCTGCGCGCGGGGCGATTCAGCGGGGACCGACGAGGTGCGCGGACTGGCCGGCGAGGGGAAGGACATCCGAGCCTATGGGCCGCGGTGTGTCGGGACCTGGGGGAGGGCCCGCGGCGGCGGCATGACGGCCAGAGCCCGGTCGCTGTCCTGCAGTGGCTGGCACCGCACCGGGACTGCGTGGGTGGTCGGGCGGGGTCGTTCCACGATTCGTGCCGCGGCAGCGCGATCAGTGCACGATATCCACTTTCAACCATACGCGGTCGCGGCTCTCGCCCCGCTGCTCTGTGCGGTAGACCGTACCCGCGTCCTGCTGGTCCGTGGCGCCGGCGGCCCCGCCCAGATCCAGCCAGTGCCCGACCTTGCCGGAGACGGTGGTGGTCAACTGCTGGCTGGTTATCATGCCGCCGCCCTCGGGTGCGAGAGCTTGCCGCTGGGGGCTGATGTCAACGGTTGCCGTGTCCCCCTTGATACGCGCCCGTACGTAGAAACCCGAACCGATGTCCTTGTAGGCCAGGGTGTCCTGAACCACCGGCTGGCCGTTCACCCAGGACACCGATTGCTGCGGTACGGGGAATGAAAGGCCGAAACGAATGAGGGCGTCGCGGCCTTCGACCACCTGCAGTTGCTGAACATCGTTGTGGGTGTCCCGGGATTCGGTGCTGAGCACGCGGCTATGGACTTCACCGTCGGCGCCCCGGTGGACGACGTTCAGGCCGGGCCCTACTCCCCGGTCGGTACTGTAGACGCGGGCGCGGCCGGTCCCTGCGCCACCGCCGGCATCGAGGCCCAACGCCTTCATTTGGGAACGGCTTGCCCGCCGTACGGTGATTCGCAATCGCTGGGGGGCCTTGTCGAGCTGGTGAACCACCGCTTCCAGTTCCTGCATCCGCGCCGGGGCGGCGCGGACGATGAGCTGATAACCGGTGCCGGTCATGGCTTCGTCCTGGGCGAGCAGCGGTCGCAGGATGGGGATGATCTCGCTCGCGCTGCGATGGTGGAGCTCGATGACGTGCAGCGTCGTGTCCGCCCGGCCCGGCATTGCCAGCACGCATGACAGCAGCATCAGAGGCAGGATCAACAGGTGTCGCATCGTCATGACCGGTCCAGTCACAGGTGCAGCCGCCGCAGTTCGGGATCCGGAACGCTGCGCTCCCAGACCTCGTTGAACCATTGGGTCAGCTGCCTGGCGTGCAGCCCCGCCCGGAAGCGGGCGGAGCCCTCATAGCGCGTTGCCAGTGTGCGATGCAGCGTGCCCACTGCATCGGCAATGAGAAAGGCTTCGGCAAAGTCCCGTACATCATCGTGGGCCTTGCGAATCTGAATAAAGGTGCTCAGGTTGCGTGCCAAGTCCACCAGTCGGTGGCCGTCCTTCACCGCGCGTCGCGAGTCCTTCACCAGCACGCGCACGCGGCTGTGGCGGCTGCGCAGGGCCAGTGCCCGAATGGCGTCCAGCAAAGGCGGGTGGTCGTAGACCGAGGGTTCCAGGTCGAAGGTGAAGATATCCAGTGTCCGGCGGGCCTGACCGACGAGTGAGAGGGCGGCCGCCCGGTTGTCGGCCCAGCTTTCCAATGGCAGCGTCTGGCTGGATTCCCCCAGTACACAGTGGCTGAACCCGTTGCCGCTCACGGGGTCGTTCGCTTGTTGGCCGTCGTGGTCGACCATCATGGACGTTGTCCGTTGGCACTCACTTTCGCCTCTGGTACCACGGTCGTCAGAACCATTCGGCGGTGTGGGATGCCTGCCTCCCGGAACGGTTCCCCCTTCGCCTGGAACCCCCGGTGGGCGTAGAACTCGACGGTCTGCAACTGGGCATCGAGCCACACGGGCGCCAGCTGGTGTTGTCTGGCGAGTGCGGTCAAGGTGCGAAGCAGCAAACCGCCGACGCCTCGGCCCCTCCAGCCGGACAGCACCGCCAGCCGGCCGATCTGGCCGTCGGGTTTGAGTCGACCGGTGCCGATGGCTTGGCCGGTCCCGTCCTGTGCCAGCACGTGCAGGCACTGGCTGTCGACCGCCTCGTTCCATTCCAGCTCTGCGGGGATGTTCTGCTCGCGCACGAAAACGGCCTCGCGTACGGCTCGTAGCAGGCCGCGGTCCTGGGGCAGGCTCCAGTCCGCCAGTCGGGCATGGAAATGGCTCGTGGTGGTCACGGCGGATGTCTCGCACGCGGCGCAAGCCCCATCGTGGTCGGCTGCGCCTGACTTGCCTGCCATGGTGCCGTCAATACCCCGTCATGTCCAGGCTGCGACCAACGCCGGGTATGCTTGAACTGTGATGCCGGGCCTGACGGGACAAGAGCGGGGTATGGGTGCCTCCGCGGCGGCCGGGTGGGCACCGTGTCGCCCCTGTTGCCAGGGGGTGCGCACCAGGAACCGGTTCAGCTGGTGCGCGCCTGGTCGGCCGCGTTGCCGATATAGCTGCGGGGGGTCAGCGCCTGCAGGGCGCGTTTGACTTCCTCCGGCAGGTCCAGGCCGGCGATGAACTGCTTCATGGCGGCCTCGTCCACGGTTTGGCCGCGGGTGAGTTCCTTGAGTTTCTCGTAGGGCTTCTCGACGCCGTAGCGGCGCATGACGGTCTGTACGGCTTCGGCGAGCACCGCCCAGTTGTCGTCCAGGTCGGCTTGCAGGCGTGCCGGATCGGCTTCCAGCTTTCCGATGCCTTTGAGGCAGGACCCGTAGGCAATGACGCTGTGGGCGACGGCGACGCCCAGGTTGCGCAGCACAGTGGAGTCGCTCAGGTCGCGTTGCCAGCGCGATACCGGCAGTTTGGCGGACAGGTGTCCGAAGACGGCGTTGGCCAGCCCCAGGTTGCCCTCCGCGTTCTCGAAATCAATGGGGTTGACCTTGTGGGGCATGGTGGAGGAACCGACCTCTCCGGCCACCGTGCGCTGCTTGAAATAGCCCAGCGAAATGTAGCCCCAGACGTCCCGTGAAAAATCGACCAGCACGGTGTTGAATCGGGCGACGGCGTCGAACAGTTCCGCGACGTAGTCGTGCGGTTCGATCTGGGTCGTATACGGGTTCCAGTCAAGGCCCAGGTCATGGAGGAATCCCCTGGCCAGTTCCGGCCAGTCCACCTCCGGATAGGCGACCAGGTGGGCGTTGTAGTTGCCCACCGCGCCGTTGATCTTTCCCAGCAGCGGGACTTCGATGAGCAACTCGCGCTGGCGGCGCAGCCGGTAGACCACGTTGGCGACCTCCTTGCCCAGCGTGGTCGGCGACGCCGGCTGGCCATGGGTGCGTGACAGCATGGGCAGGTCGGCATAGCGGTGCGCCAGATCGGCGATGGCGTTGATCAGTTCGTCCATCATGGGAAGCACCGCCTGGCTGCGGGCCTCGCGGAGCATGAGGGCATAGGCCAGGTTGTTGATATCCTCCGAGGTGCAGGCGAAGTGCACGAACTCGCTGACCGCTTCCAGCTCCGGATTGCCGGTGAGCTTTTCCTTCAGGAAATACTCCACCGCCTTGACGTCGTGGTTGGTGGTGCGCTCGATGTTCTTCACGCGCTGAGCGTCCTGCTCATCGAAGTTTTCCACGATGGCATTCAGGACCTGATCGGCATGGCTGCTGAAGCGGGGTACCTCCGCAATTGCCGGATGCGCGGCCAGTGCCTGCAGCCAGCGGACCTCCACCAGTACCCGGTGGCGGATGAGCCCGAATTCACTGAATATGGGCCGCAGCGCTTCGGTCTTGCTGCCGTAGCGTCCGTCGACGGGTGAGATTGCGGTCAATGATGTCAGGTCCATAGCGATGTCGTTGTCCTCTGCGTCGGCCACTGGGGTAACTGGGTCAGGCGGCGAGCTGGCGCAGCACGTACTGCAGAATGCCGCCGTGGCGGTAGTACTCCCACTCCTGGGGCGTGTCGATGCGCACGCGGGCCTGGAAAGTCCTGGGTTCGGCTTCGGGCGCGACGACCTCGACGTTGACCGTGTCCACGGATCCCGCTTCCAACCCGGAAATATTGAAGAGCTCGCGCCCTGTCAGTCCCAGAGACTGGGCATTCTCGCCGTCGGCGAACTGCAGGGGCAGAATGCCCATACCCACCAGGTTCGAGCGGTGGATCCGTTCGTAGCTCTGGGCGATGACGGCTCGGATGCCCAGCAGCCGGGGTCCCTTCGCCGCCCAGTCCCGTGACGAGCCGGAACCGTACTCGCGCCCCGCAATGACGATCAGCGGGGTGCCTTCCTCCCGATATTTCAGCGCGGCGTCGTAGATGGACATCTGGGCGCCGTCCGGCAGGTGCAGGGTCACTCCCCCTTCGGTGCCCGGAGCCAGTTGGTTGCGCAGGCGGATATTGGCAAAGGTACCGCGCATCATGACTTCGTGGTTGCCCCGCCGCGAGCCGTAGGAGTTGAAATCGGCCGCCTTGACGCCATGGCCGATCAGGTACTTGCCTGCGGGGCTGTCGGGCTTGATGGCGCCGGCCGGCGAGATATGGTCGGTAGTGACCGAATCGCCCAGCAACCCCAGCACGCGGGCCCCACGGATGTCGGAAACAGTGCCCACATCCATGGTCATGTTCTCGAAGTAGGGCGGATTCTTCACATAGGTGGATGCGTCGTCCCATGCGAACAGTTCGCCGGCTGGAGATTCCAGTTCCGTCCATCGGCTCTCACCCGTGTGGACATCGGCATAGGCCTTGCGGAAGCCGCCGGCGGTGACGCTGGCGGCGACTGCATCCTGGATTTCGTGCTGGGTAGGCCAGATGTCCTTGAGGTATACCGGCTGGCCCTCGCTGTCGGTGCCCAAGGGCTCGTTTACCAGGTCCACATCCATGCGCCCGGCGATGGCATAGGCCACGACCAGCGGCGGCGAGGCCAGGTAGTTCATGTGCACTTCCGAATGAATGCGCCCTTCGAAGTTGCGATTGCCCGAGAGCACCGAGCATACCACCAGGTCATCGGCGCGGATCGCCTGGCTGATGGCTTCCGGAAGGGGGCCCGAGTTCCCGATGCAGGTCGTGCAGCCATAGCCGACGGTATGGAAACCGAGCGCTTCCAGGGATTCCACCAGGCCGGCCTGTTGCAGATATTCCGTGACCACGCGCGAGCCCGGCGCCAGAGAGGTCTTGACCCAGGGCTTGACGTTCAGTCCCCGTTCCACCGCCTTCTTGGCGACCAGCCCGGCACCCAGCATCACCGAGGGATTGGAGGTGTTGGTGCAGGAGGTGATGGCGGCGATGACCACCATGCCGTCGTCGAGGTAGAACGCCTCGCCGTTGGCGTGGACCTTGACCCGGCCTCGGTGCTCGCCCTGTTGTTCCACGCCCACGGCGGTGTGCCCGCCCTCGTCTGCGAAGCGGGCCAGTTCCTCGGTGCGTTCGACCGGCAGGCCGCGCTCGCGCAGCAACTGATCGAGCGCTGTGCGCACCGATTGCTTGGCGCCGCGCAGGGTGACGCGGTCCTGAGGCCGCTTGGGGCCGGCGAGGCTGGGCTCGACGGTGCCGAGATCCAGCTCCAGCGTATCGGAGTAGACGGCTTCCGGCGCGTCCGGCGTGCGGAACAGACCCTGTTCCCTGGCGTAGGCTTCCGTCAGGGCCACCTGCTCGTCGCTGCGACCGGTCAGCCGCAGGTAACGCAGGGTCTCGTCGTCCACCGGGAAGATGCCGCAGGTGGCGCCGTATTCAGGGGCCATGTTGGCGATGGTGGCGCGATCGGCAAGGGGCAGGTGCTCCAGGCCCGGACCGTAGAATTCCACGAACTTGCCCACCACGCCCTTGGCACGCAGCATCTGCACCACGGTGAGAACCAGGTCGGTGGCGGTGGCGCCTTCAGGCAGGGTGCCGAGCAGCTTGAAGCCTACGACCTGGGGAATCAGCATGGAAATCGGCTGCCCGAGCATCGCGGCCTCCGCTTCGATCCCCCCCACGCCCCAACCGAGCACCCCCAGACCGTTGACCATGGTGGTGTGGGAGTCCGTACCCACCAGGGTGTCCGGGTAGGCCTGCAGCGCTCCGTCGTTGTCGTTGGCGAATACCACCCGGGCAAGATATTCGAGGTTCACCTGATGGACGATGCCGGTGTCGGGCGGCACCACCATGAAATTGGAAAATGCCTTCTGCCCCCATTTCAGGAAGCTGTAGCGCTCCTGATTGCGCTCGTATTCCAGGGCCGCGTTGATGTCCATGGCATCGGCGCTTCCGAAGCGGTCGACCTGCACGGAATGGTCGATCACCAGTTCGGCGGGCTGCAGCGGATTGATACGTTGCGGATTGCCGCCCAGGCGCCCCATGGCGTCCCGCATGGCCGCCAGGTCGACCACTGCAGGTACGCCGGTGAAGTCCTGCATCAGCACGCGGGCCGGGCGAAAGGCAATTTCCTTGCTGGGCTCGGCCTGCGGGTCCCAGTTGGCCAGCGCTTCGATGTCGGCGGCGGTGACCGTGCGGCCGTCCTCGTGGCGCAGCAGGTTCTCCAGCAGAATCTTAAGGGAGTAGGGCAGGCGTGCCGCGTTGGGGTGGGCGGAAAGGGCGCTCAAGCGGAAAACCTGATAACTGCGGCTACCGACCGACAAGGTATCGCGGGCTGAAAAGCTGTCGTTCATGCTGACTCCTGGAAATTGCACATCAGGCAAGCCCTTAATTATGGGCGATCTGGTCCGCGCTTGATAGACCTTCGCGAAACGGGGGCCGCTCGGCGGTGATGGTCAGACGCTCAAGGGGGGGTGGCTTCGCTCAGCAACTGCTCCGCGGCTGTCAGCAGGGTCGAGCGGCCGAACAGCAGGTTCCAGCGACCGCCGCCGGACTGGCGCCAGAGCACGGCGGAGCGGATGCCGGCGAGCAGCAACGCACGGATCAGCCGGGCCCGGTCCGGGTCTTCCAGGAAGGTCGGCTCGCCGTGCACCACGATCCTCGGGGTGAGCGTGCTGATGGTACTGCGGTACAGGTCTGCCAGGGCAGCGACAACTGTTCCGTGGGTGCGGGAAAAATACCCGACCTGGACACTGATCCGTTCGATGCCGGTGCGCAATGCCTCCAGCAGGTCTCGGCGCCTGCGCAAGCGTCGTTCCAGATGGAGCAGGGTGACAGCGTAGCGGGTGATTTCCAGTCCGGCCGGCGAGCGTGGATTGCCCAACTGGGTCCGCAGCGTTTCCAGGCCGGTGCGCACCCCGGCGATCCCGCCGTAGATTTCCGCCGTGTCGGCAGCATCGAGGTAGAACAGGGTGCCGATGGTGGTTTCCACGGCCTGTGGGTCGGCCTGTCCCTGGCGAGCCACCTGCTGTACCAGCGCAGTAGCCTGGAAGACACCCGCGAGGGCCAGGCAGCGGTCGCTGAGCGAGCGGCTCATGGCCGGGGATCCCGGCGCGAATCGCCGTTCATTGCGCCCATGGTTCACCTTCGGCTGCCTCTATGGTCGCTCCGCCCAGGCATTCGTCGCCGTCGTAGAACACCACGGCCTGACCGGGGGTCACCGCCCGTTGGGGCTGGTCGAATTCGACCCGGCAGCGCTCGCCGGGGAGCCCGGAGACGGTGCAGGGCTGCTCCGCCTGCCGGTAGCGCACCTTTGCGCCACAGCGCAGCGGCATGCGCGGAGGCCGGCCGGCAATCCAACTCGGAGCGGCGGCGAGCAGCGTACGCCGGTACAGCGCGGCATGGTCGTGACCCTGGGCGACAAGCAGCACATTGCGCTGCAGATCCTTGCCTGCCACATACCAGGGCTCGCCTGCGTGTTGCGCCTGTCCGCCGATACCGAGACCCTGGCGCTGGCCCTGTGTGTAGAAGATCAGGCCATGGTGGGTTCCCAACGTCTCGCCTTCCACGCTCCTTATCTCTCCGGGCTGCGCCGGCAGGTAGCGACCCAGAAAGTCGCGAAACTTGCGTTCGCCGATGAAGCAGATGCCTGTGCTGTCCTTCTTGGCGTGGTTGGGAAATCCCGCATCCGCCGCGATGCGCCGCACCTCGGGCTTGTGCAGATGGCCGATGGGAAACAGGCTGCGGGACAACTGGTCCTGGGCCAGGGAGTGAAGGAAATAGGTCTGATCCTTGTCGGGGTCGGTTCCCTTCAGCAACCGCACGACGCCGTTCGCGTGAAGGCGAGCGTAGTGGCCGGTGGCGATGCGGTCGGCGCCCAAGTCCAACGCGTGGTCGAGAAAGGCGCGGAACTTGATCTCCTTGTTGCACATGACGTCCGGGTTTGGCGTGCGCCCGGCCTGGTATTCGTCCAGGAAGTATCTGAATACGCGGTCCCAGTATTGGGCTGAGAAACTGACCTTGTGCAGTGCGATACCCAGGCATTCGCACACGGCGCGGGCGTCGGCCAGGTCCTGCTCGGCGGGACAGTGACCCTCTTCGTCGTCTTCATCCCAGTTCTTCATGAACAGGCCGGCGACATCATGGCCCTGCTCCAGCAGAAGGAGCGCGGCAACGGCCGAATCCACGCCGCCGGAAAGGCCTACCACCACGCGCATGATCTTCCTTTCCAGGCAGGGCGCAGCCCGGGACCATGATCGGAAGGCATCCACAAAGGGGGAAGTCCGGTCATGGTTGTACAGGCACGTGCGCTGAGCGCGGCGGGCATTCGGCCGCGCGCGGACATGGAGGCCTCGCATGACCGGAGCGGGTCCGGGCGCTGCAGTCGGAATCGTAGGTCACTCACCTTGCTCCATATCCACAAGCATCGCCAACGGATAGCGGCGGCCGGCAATGTAGTCGTCGATCGAGCGCAGCACCAGCGGGCTGCGCAGGTGCGCCGTGCGGGCCTCGATCTGATCGCGACTCAGCCAGACCGTACGTATGATTTCGGTATCCAGCGGCTGGTCGGGCTGATGGTCTTCGCAGCGCCCGGAGAACGTGATGCGCAAATAGGTCCTGCCGTTTTCCGGTACCCGCCAGCGGTAGATGCCGACAATCGCTTCCGGTACGAAGCCCCAGGCGGTCTCCTCGCGGGCCTCGCGAATGACCGCCGCTGTCAGGCCTTCCCCTTCATCGAGGTGGCCGGCCGGTTGGTTGAGAACCCGCTTGCCGTCGATGCGTTCCTCGACGAGCAGGAAACGACCGTCGCGCTGTACAACGGCGGCGACCGTGACGTGGGGCTTCCAGGTCATCGGGCCCACGGCGGACACCGGCGTGGCGCGCCACGAGGCAGTGCCCTGCGAATTGGGCGGTGCTCGCTCAAAAGCAGCCTATCCATTTGATATTAATGACATAGTATTCTGTCAATGAGTAACTTTACAGGAGCCGGGGCGGCCGGTCCACGCTTGACAAACGTGGACCAGCCAGTGATAACTAGCCCGTGGCCTAGCATCGCCACCGGCGGTGTGCGTGGCGTTACGTTGCGCGCGGCCAGCCCATGCAGGGCACTATAACTAAAACTACCCGTCGGGCCGCTCGTGCTCGTGGGGCCAAGAACCAGAACTAGAAACGTCAATAATGGAGGAGGAGTTGACATGGTGAAATCCCTCATACGCGCCGCCGTTGTGTCCGGTCTGACGCTGGTGGCCGCTAACGGCGCCCAGGCAGCGAATCAGGACCTCAAGCCGTTTATCCTCGGCTACGAGACCACCGGTAACATGACCAAGGTGGCCGATCAGGTCAAAGACAAGCTCAAGTCCGCCGGCTTCGACATCGCCGGTTCCTACACGCCGTACCAGGGCGCGATGGTTATTGCAGTCACCAACCAGCAGCTGAAGGAAGGCGCCGCCAAGTCGAAATTCGGCGGTTACGGGGCTGCCCAGCGCGTGTCCCTGACCGAGGTCAACGGCCAGATCCAGGTGTCGTATACCAATCCCGTGTACATGGAGGACGCCTACCGCATGGATGCCAACTATGCGCCCGTGCTCAAGGAACTCAAGACGGCATTGGGTGACAAGGAGGCCTACGGGCCGAAGGAAGGACTGACCGCAAGCAAGCTGCGCAAGTACCACTACATGTTCGGTATGGAGTACTTCACCGATCCCAGCCACCTGGCCGAGTACGACAACTACAAGGACGCGGTGGCGGCTGTGGAGAAGGGGCTGGCCGAGGGCAAGGGCGGCGCCCATAAGGTTTACCGCATCGACATCCCGGGCAAGGACCAGACCGTATTCGGTGTTGCCTTGACCAAGGGCTGCAGCGGTGACAAGTACATCATGAACAACATCGACTTCAAGCCCATTCGTTCCACACCCCATCTGCCCTACGAGGTGCTGGTGAACGGCAAGAATGTCTATGCCCTGTACGCGCGGTTCCGGATTGCGATCAACTTCCCTGACCTGGCCATGATGGGTCACCACAGCTTCGTCAACATCATGTGCGCTCCCGGCGCCATTGAGAAGTCCCTGACCGAAGCGGCGGGAGGCAAGATCTGATATCACACGGTTCGGCACCACGATCTTACAGCCCCCGCTCGAAGCGGGGGTTTTTTTTGGCTCGTTGACGTTAGCCGTGGCAGCTGCCGGATGGTACAATCCGGTCCCCGCTTTTGTGCATTGTCATGGGTACGCTTCAATGGCCTATCAGCATATCGTCATTCCCGAACAGGGTGAGCGCATTATCGTGAATCCGGACCAGTCCCTTGCGGTTCCGGACCGGCCCATCATTCCCTGCATCGAGGGAGACGGCATCGGGGTGGATATCACACCGGTCATGCAGGCGGTGGTCGACGCGGCTGTCGAGAAGGCCTACACAGGCGCGCGGCGCATCGCCTGGATGGAAATCTACGCGGGCGAGAAAGCCAACCGCCTCTACGGTGAGAACGCCTGGCTGCCGGCCGAGACGCTGGAGGCCATCCGCGAGTACTCGGTCGCCATCAAGGGGCCGTTGACCACGCCGGTGGGCGGTGGGATCCGTTCGCTGAACGTGGCCCTGCGGCAGGAACTGGACCTTTACGTCTGTCTGCGGCCGGTGCGCTACTACACAGGTACTCCCAGTCCGCTGAAGGAACCGGAGAAGACCGATATGGTGATCTTCCGGGAAAATTCCGAAGATATCTACGCCGGCATCGAATGGGAGGCCGGCACACCGGAAGCGCGTAAGGTCATCGACTTTCTGCAGACCGAGATGGGGGTCAGGAAAATCCGATTCCCGCAAAGCTCCGGCATCGGCATCAAACCCGTCTCGCGGGACGGAACCCGCCGCCTGGTGCGCAAGGCGATTCAGTACGCGATCGATCAGGATCGCGAGTCTGTAACGCTGGTGCACAAGGGCAACATCATGAAGTTCACTGAAGGGGCCTTCAAGAATTGGGGCTATGAGCTTGCCAAGGAGGAGTTCGGGGCGGTGGAACTCGATGGCGGGCCCTGGTGCACCTTCAAGAATCCCAACACGGGGCGCGACATCATTGTCAAGGACGTCATCGCCGACGCCTTTCTGCAGCAGATTCTGTTGCGTCCGGCCGAGTACAGCGTGATCGCAACGCTCAACCTGAACGGCGATTACATTTCAGATGCACTTGCGGCTCAGGTGGGCGGTATCGGCATGGCGCCTGGTGCCAATCTATCGGACACCGTCGGTCTCTTCGAGGCGACCCACGGAACCGCGCCCAAGTACGCCGGCAAGGATCAGGTGAACCCCAGTTCCCTGGTGCTGTCGGCGGAAATGATGCTCCGCCACCTGGGTTGGCAGGAAGCGGCCGACCTGATTGTGAAGGGCGTGAGCGGGGCGGTCGCAAGCAAAACCGTCACCTACGATCTTGCTCGTCTGATGGACGGTGCCACCAAAGTAAGCTGTTCCGGATTCGGTGAGGCGGTCGTAGCCCATATGTAGCCCGTGCGCCGAGCCTGAACGGGCGGGCGCCGCCGGCGACAGAACGGCGCGGAACCGGGCGGCGCGGCGGGCTGCGGCGCCGCCCGGTTCGCTCAAACGCCGTCGTTGCGGATCTTGGCAGCTTGCAGGCCTTTCGGGCCCTGCATGACATCGAAGGATACTTTCTGACCTTCCTTCAGAGTCTTGTATCCTTCCATCTCGATTGACGAGAAATGGGCAAACACATCTTCGCCCCCCTCGTCAGGCGCTATGAAGCCGTAGCCTTTCGCGTTGCTGAACCACTTAACGGTACCGGTTGCCATCCTCACATCCCCTCGTATTACCGGCGGACGTTCGAGCGTCCGTCTTGTTTATGCTGGTCGTCGTGAAGCTTAGCTTACCGGGAGGATTGAACGAGCCGTTCCGCCCGTGGCCACGTGAGCCAATTGCAGACTCCACTTGCACACTCTATCTACAGTTGAGTAAAATAGTCAAGTATTACCCGGCTTTGGACCCGCTCCGGCAGGTGTCGACGCCGGCCTTTCCCGCCGATCCGCCCGCCCCGCTTTGTACTCGTTGCGCGCCTTGGTGTTCTATGGTACGAGTAATTCATGAGTGGCGCGATCATGCGGTCGGTAACATTCCGCACGGGTAGCGAGCCGGCGGACTTCGCGACAGACTATTTGCTATGGGCAGCGAGCGGAAGCTTGGCAATACAGACGATCTTGTGGTCGAGGAGGCGAGACCGAAGGTCAAACGCCCGCCTCTGTACAAAGTGATTCTACTGAATGACGATTACACTCCGATGGAGTTCGTGGTTCAGGTTCTGGAGACGTTCTTCGGCATGGGACGCGAGAAGGCCACGCAGATCATGCTTCATGTGCACACGCGAGGAAAAGGCGTATGCGGGGTTTTCACCAGGGAAGTTGCCGAGACAAAAGTGGCACAGGTCAATGAATATTCGCGCCGGCATCAGCACCCGCTGTTATGCACCATGGAGGAGGCGTAGGTCAGTTCATGAGGTAATGCAGGCATGCTGAGCAAGGAACTTGAGTTCACTCTTAACCTCGCCTTCAAGGAAGCGCGGGACAAACGGCATGAGTTCATGACCGTGGAACATCTGTTGCTCGCGCTGCTCGACAATCCGACCGCGTCGGAGGTCCTGCGAGCCTGCGGCTCGGATATCGAGCAGTTGAAGGGCGAGTTGGCGAAGTTCCTTGACGAAACCACGCCCTTGCTGCCCCCAAATGACAACCGGGAAACCCAGCCGACCCTCGGATTCCAGAGAGTCCTGCAACGGGCGGTGTTCCACGTGCAGTCCTCCGGCAAGAAGGAGGTCACCGGCGCCAATGTTCTGGTCGCCATCTTCAGCGAGCAGGAATCCCAGGCCGTCTATTTCCTGAACAAGCAGAACATCACCCGGCTGGACATAGTCAACTACATGTCCCACGGCATCTCCAAGGTGGCCGGGGAGCCGAACGAGGGACTGTCACCGTCCGGCGAGGAGGAAACGACCCCGGACGTTTCGGCGAAAAAACCGTTGGACAGCTTCGCGACCAACCTCAACGAGATGGCGCGCCAGGGCAAGATCGATCCTCTGATCGGGCGCCGCCATGAGGTGGAACGCACCATCCAGATACTCTGTCGGCGGCGCAAGAACAACCCGTTGTTCGTGGGTGAGGCCGGTGTCGGCAAGACCGCCATCGCTGAGGGTCTCGCCAAGATGATTGTGGACGGCGAAGTGCCCGAGGTGCTGGAGGACAGCACCATCCACTCGCTGGACCTGGGTGCACTGGTCGCGGGCACCAAATACCGGGGCGATTTCGAAAAGCGTCTGAAGTCCGTACTCGCCCAGCTGCGCAAGGAGAAGGGCGCGATCCTGTTCATTGACGAAATCCATACGATCATCGGCGCCGGTGCGGCCTCCGGCGGCGTCATGGACGCGTCCAATCTCATCAAACCCATGCTGGCGTCGGGCGAGCTGAAGTGCATCGGTTCCACGACCTACCAGGAGTACCGGGGCATCTTCGAGAAGGATCGCGCCCTGGCGAGGCGGTTCCAGAAGATCGATGTCACCGAGCCTTCCGTCGACGAGACGGTGAAGATTCTGCAGGGCCTGAAGTCGCGCTTCGAAGAGCACCACCATGTGAAATATTCCCCGCGGGCCCTGCGTACGGCGGCGGAGCTGGCAGATCGCTACATCAATGATCGCCATTTGCCCGACAAGGCGATTGATGTCATCGACGAAGCCGGCGCCAACCTGCGACTGCAACCGCCTTCCAAGCGCAAGAAGACCATCGGTGTGACGGATATCGAGAATGTGGTCGCCAAAATGGCCCGCATACCGCCCAAGAGTGTGTCGTCTTCGGACAAGGATCGGTTGCGTACTCTGGAGCGCGATCTGAAGATGACCGTGTTCGGCCAGGATCAGGCCATTGAGGCGCTGGCCTCCGCGATCAAGATGGCCCGTTCGGGTCTGGGCAACGAGGACAAACCGATCGGCTCGTTCCTGTTCGCGGGGCCGACCGGCGTCGGCAAGACCGAGGTGACCCGTCAACTGTCAATGGTGCTGGGGATCGAACTGGTGCGGTTCGACATGTCCGAGTACATGGAACGCCACACCGTGTCGCGCCTCATCGGCGCGCCCCCGGGCTATGTGGGATTCGATCAGGGGGGGTTGCTGACCGAAGCGATCACCAAGCATCCCCATGCCGTGCTGCTGCTCGACGAAATCGAAAAAGCGCACCCGGACGTGTTCAATCTGCTGCTGCAGGTCATGGACCACGGCACGCTGACCGACAACAACGGGCGCAAGGCGGATTTTCGCAATGTGGTGATTGTCATGACCACCAACGCGGGGGCTCAGGAAATGAGCCGTCCGTCCATTGGCTTTGCCGTGCAGGATCATTCAACGGATGCCATGGAAGCCATTAAGCGACTGTTTACACCGGAATTCCGCAATCGGTTGGACGGTATCATCCAGTTCAAGGCTCTCGACGCCACGGTGATTGTCCAGGTCGTGGAAAAGTTCCTGTTCGAACTCGAGGCGCAGTTGCAGGAGAAGCACGTGACTCTGGATGTGGACGATTCGGCCCGGCTATGGCTCGCTGAGCATGGCTACGACCCGAAGATGGGCGCCCGACCCATGGCGCGGGTCATTCAGGAGCACATCAAGCGGCCGTTGGCGGAGGATCTTCTGTTCGGTCGCCTGGTCGGCGGCGGACATGTGTTGATCCGCGCCGAGGACGGAGAACTCGTGCTGGAGGTCGAGGAAGTCGAGAAAGTGTAGGACGGAGTCCCTCCAGACAGGCTTTCCACCAATCGAGGGCGCCCGGCGGCAGTCGGGTGCCTTTTTTCTGCTCGCGGAAGAGAGTTGGCCGGCGCCGGTTGCAGTGGTAAGCGGGCGTCCAATGGGGAAAGCACGCCCCGTGGGTCGGTCGCATCGGTATGCCGGATGCTGGATGCCGGAGCAGGACAAGGGTGCACAGGGGCGGTGCGCGGAAACGCCGGTCACGGCCTTGGCCGTGACGTGGGTGACTACGCTGCGGGGAACAACTTCGGACGACGCGTGAAGCGCCCGTCGCGCAATGCTGGGGAGATCAGGGGTGCTGCAACCTGAAGCCGGTCCAGGCATACCTGGACAAGCCAGGGCCAGGATAGACCATGACCAGGTCCAATCGCGCCCTCGAGGTCTGCTGATTCATTGCCGCTGTCGCTTACGCTTCTTGGCTGCCGGGGGCAGGTCGATGGCCGTCCGGTGCCTCGGGCGGGTCAGCGTGCCCGGTAGGTGATCCGGCCTTTGGTCAAATCGTAAGGCGTGAGCTGCACGGTGACCTTGTCGCCGGTGAGAATACGGATGTAGTGCTTGCGCATTTTCCCCGAGATATGGGCCGTCACAACGTGCCCGTTCTCGAGTTGCACCCGGAACATGGTGTTGGGCAGAGTCTCAATGACCGTACCCTCCATTTCGATGTGATCTTCTCGTGCCATGGAGTCCCTGTATCGTCGATTGCTAGCGAATCACCGATTATACCCGAATTGACTATCCGGGTGCCTGTGAAAACGTCCTTGTGTGTTGCGGCGTCTTCCCGCGCGGTGGCCTGGAATCGGGGCCGGCTACTGGCCGCCCCCGGCGGCGTAAAGGATATGTACATATCAGGAGTTATTCAAATGGTGATGCGGACCGCCGCTGACGGGACATCGGCAAGGTCCGCCCGCCGGGCCCTGCGCACTGTGAGGCAGGCGACGGACGCGCGCTCGGGGGCGCCTGGGAGCAATCGGTGGGCGGTGCCCCGGGCCGTCAGAGATCGATCCAGTGACCGTCGCGGAATATCTGCAAGGGCCGAATGTTGCCCTTGTAGCTCATTTTCCGGCACTCCTCGATCCAGTATCCCAGATACACCCAGGACAAGCCCTGGCGCCTGGCCTCAGCGATCTGCCAGAGGATGGCGTAGCTTCCGAGGCCGCGCGCGGTTTCCCGGGGGTCGAAAAAGGTGTAGACAGCGGACAGTGCGCCGGGTAGCCGGTCGGTGACGGCGATTGCCAGCAAGCGTTGCTGGATGCGGAACTCGTAGAACACGGTGTCGGACCACGAGCAGGTCAAAAACTCCAGGTATTGACCCGGGTCGTCGGTGTCCATGGTGCCCCCGGGATGGCGGGTCTGCAGGTATTTGCGGTACAGCAGAAAATGCTCTTCCCGATAGATGGGCGCAGCGGCTGTGACGGTCAGATCCTCGTTGCGTCGCCAGGTGCGCCGGTCGATGCGCCGGCCGACGAAATCGCCCGCGGCTATGCGCACCGGAATGCAGGCGCTGCAGTCCGGGCACGCCGGTCGATACACCAGTTGCCCGCTGCGCCGGAAACCGAACTCGGAAAGCCGGCCGTAGATCCGATTGTCGAGCCGGGCGTCGGGGTCGGCGAACAGCGTGGTCGCTTCCCGTTCCGGGAGGTAGGGACAGGGATGGGGTCGGCTGGCGAAAAAGGCGAGCTGCTGCAGGTTGGTGTGTCGATGTCCCATGCTCACTGACCCTCGCCCCTGCCGGGTCGTCCGCCGTCGCTCAGCAGTCGCGCCGGCAGCTCGGTGTCGAACCGCCATGGGCTGTCGGGCGTCGGTTGATCACAGTGTGTTCGCAGCATCTTCAGAAACTGCCGGCGCGGGATGTCCACGGCACCGAAACGGGCCAGATGGGGTGTATGCATCTGGCAGTCAATGACCCCGAAACCCCAGCACTGGAGCTGGCGCACCAGGTGCACGAAGGCAACCTTGGATGCGTCCGGTACGCGGCTGAACATCGACTCCCCGAAAAATACCCGCCCGAGAGCGACGCCGTACAGCCCCCCGACCAACTGATCGTCACGCCACGCTTCCACCGAATGGGCATGTCCCTGCTGATGCAGGAGACTGTAGGCGTATTGCATGTCGGTGGTGATCCACGTCCCGTCGGCATCCTGCCGCGGTCCGGCGCAGCCGTGAATGACGGCCTCGAAAGCGTGGTCCAGGGTTATCCGGAACAGGCCCTTGCGCACCGTCTTGCGCAGGCTGCGGGACACCTTCAGCTGTTCCGGGAACAACACGGCGCGCGGGTCGGGAGCCCACCAGAGAATGGGCTGGCCTTCGGTATACCAGGGGAAGATGGCATTGCGGTACGCTTCCAGCAATCGCTGCGGGGACAGATTGCCGCCGACCGCCAGCAGACCGTCGGGGTCGCGCAGGGCGAGTTCTACGTCAGGAAACGGGCTTTCCGTGTCGAAGGGATCGATCCAGAACGGGCCGAGGGTGTTCATGCTCGCCTCCGTCAACCGCCGGCAGGTGCCGCCTTGTAAGGCGCATGCTCTGCCAGCTCCTCCATATACTGTTCCATGGCCACCGTTTCCCGCTGCAGAAAATCGCCGATGGCCTGCCGGAAGCGGCCATCGGCGATCCAGTGTGCCGACCACGTCGGGGTCGGCAGGAAGCCCCGGCTGATCTTGTGCTCGCCCTGGGCGCCGGGTTCAAAGCGCTTCAAGCCGTTGCGTATGCAGTAGTCGATTCCCTGATAGTAGCAGGCCTCGAAGTGCAGGCTGTGGAACTCGGCATCGCATCCCCAATGGCGACCGTACAAGGCGTCCCGGCCGCGCAGGTTGATCGCCCCGGCCACAGGCCGCCCGCCGTGGTAAGCGAAGACCAGCACCACCCGGTCTCCCATGGTCAGCCCGATTTCGCGGAAGAAACCGAGATTCAAGGTGGGATAGCCCCATTTCTTCTCGAATGTGGAGTGATAGTAATGGTGGGCGGTGCGCCAGTGCTCGTCGCTGGCTTCGTGGCCGTGGACCACCTGCAGTTCGACCCCCGCTTCGCTGACCCGCTTGCGTTCGCGCCGTACTTTCTTGCGCTTCTGGGAACTGAAGCGGTCGAGAAAGTCTTCGAAGTCGCGGTAGCCGGCATTCTCCCACTGGAACTGACAACCCAGTCGAAGGAGCAGACCCTGGTCGGCCAGATCCCGGGTCTCGGCGGCGTTGGGAAACAGCCAGTGCAGGGAAGAGACTCCGCAGTCGCGGGCGTACTCCAGGGACTGCGAGCTCAAAAAGTGGCGTATCTCGGCGGCACGTGGGTTGTTTTCGGCCACCAGCAGACGAGAGCCGGTTGCGGGCGTGTACGGGACGGCGGATACCAGCTTCGGGTAGTAGGGCAGACCCGCGCGCTCGTAGGCGTCCGCCCAGGCCCAGTCGAAAACAAACTCGCCATAGGAGTTGTACTTCGCGTACATGGGTATCGCCCCCTGCAGACGGTTGTCGGCGTCCAGGGCGACCAGATGGCGGGGCAGCCAGCCGTAGTTCTCGCCCACGCAGGCGTTGTGTTCCAGGGCGGAAAGGAACTCATGACGAAGGAATGGGTTGGTATCGCCGACGAGCTGATTCCATTGCTCGGCAGGAATGTCGTCGATGCATTCCAACTGCTGGAGTTTCATGGGGCCATTGTAAACGAACCTTCCGCCAACCGGCATGGGAAGTGGTCAAAATCGCGACCGATTCCGGTATATTCCCAAGGTTGGCCGTCAAGGGGAGGTTGCAAACGCATGAGCCAGTCGGAAATGAAACTCCATGTTGGAGATACGCTGCAACTGCAGTTCCCGGCCGACGACGCCCGCAGCCGCTACTACGTCAAGGTGATCGGCTACCTGCCCGGCCAGAGTCTGTTGGTGACCACCCCGCGTTCGGAAGGGCGGGTGCTGCTGGTGCGTGAGGGCCAACCGTTCGTCGTGCGGCTGCTGGCCCGAAGCCGCGTGCTGGCTTTCTCCACCTCGGTGCTGCGGACCTGCGCACGCCCCTACCCGTACCTGCATCTGATTTATCCGGCCGAGGTGGAGCAGACCGTTGTACGCAAGGCCGAACGGGTGCCGGTCAAGCTGGTGACTTCGGTGGAGAACGACGACCCGGGCAGCGGTTTTGACACGCCCCGGGCCGCCGTGATCACGGATATCAGTACCGCCGGGGCGAAATTGCGGGCCTCACGGCCGCTGGGTGGGGCCGGCGACCTGCTGACCGTGAGTTTTCGAATCACGGTGGGCGAGGTCGCCCACGCCGTGAAGTTGCCGGCGGTGATTCGCACCATCCAGCACGAACAGGAGGATGACGAGGGTCAGGACAACTGTGAGTACGGGGTCGAGTTTCAGCTCGTGGATCCCACGGACACGCTGGCCCTGCACGGCTTTGTATACGAGCAGATCATCAAAGGCACGAGCTGAGCGGGCAGGCGCGCTGCCCGCGGCTCAGCCCTGCTCGGGCGCCAGACCGTCCAGGTACCGTTCCGCGTCCAGAGCGGCCATGCAGCCGGCGCCGGCTGAGGTGATGGCCTGGCGATAGACATAGTCGGCCACGTCGCCGGCCGCAAACACCCCGGGCACGCTGGTAGCGGTGGCATTGCCGGCGGTGCCGCTGTTGATCCTGATGTAGCCTCCGGCCATGTCCAGTTGGCCTTCGAAAATCTTCGTGTTGGGCTGATGGCCGATCGCGATGAAAACACCCTGAAGGGGGATGTCTTTCACGCTGCCGTCCTTGGCCTGTTTCAGGCGCATGCCATTGACGCCCTGGGCGTCGCCGAGCACTTCCTCCAGCACATGGTTCCACACGATGGTGACTTTGCCTTCCTCGGCCTTCTTGAACAGTCGGTCCTGCAGGATCTTCTCCGAGCGGAGCTGGTCGCGACGGTGCACCAGGGTCACATGGGAGGCGATATTGGCCAGGTACAGGGCTTCCTCGACGGCGGTATTGCCGCCGCCGATGACCGCGACCGGCTGGTCCCGGTAGAAAAAGCCGTCGCAGGTCGCACATGCCGAGACCCCCCGCCCTTTGAATGCGTCCTCGGAGGGCAGCCCCAGATACTTTGCCGACGCGCCGGTCGCGATAATCAATGCGTCGCAGGTATAGACGCCCGAATCACCCTCCAGGCGGAACGGGCGCCGGGTCAAATCGGTCGTATGGATGTGATCGAAGACGATGTCGGCCTGGAAGCGCTGGGCGTGTTCGCGCATCTCCTCCATCAACGCCGGACCCTGCAGGTCAGGACGTCCGCCGGGCCAGTTTTCCACCTCGGTGGTGGTCGTGAGCTGGCCGCCCTGTTCCAACCCGGTGATTACCACGGGATTGAGATTGGCCCGGGCCGCATAGATGGCGGCGGTGTATCCTGCCGGTCCGGAACCCAGGATGAGAAGGCGGCAGTGCTTCGTTTCGCTCATGTATAATGGCTCCGATAAGGACAAGATTGCCGATCGGCCGCGTCGTTGGAATGGGGCGGCGTCGGGCGCCGTGGACGGAGAATGGCCAACCGCAATGGATCGCAGGCCGCCAGGACGCATGCGGCCCGCTGGCCAAGGCCACCGGCTGCGGCCGACCGTAGATGGTACGTGACTTGCCGTACAGGGTAAAGGAGGCTCAATGCGTATCGGCATACCCCGCGAGATCAAACCGCTGGAAGGACGTGTGGCGTTGATTCCCGACGCTTGCGCGGATCTGGTCAGAGCCGGTCACCAGGTGCTGCTGGAACAGGGCGCCGGGCAGCAGGCCGGCTATGCCGATGCGCAGTACCGCCAGGTCGGGGTAGAAGTGGTAGCCGATGCCGAGGCTCTGTACGGGGAGGCGCAGCTGGTTCTCAAGGTCAAGGAACCGGTGCAGGGGGACTTGGCGCTGTTGCGCAAGGACCACGTGCTGTTCTGTTACCTGCACCTGGCGGCGAATCCCGAGCTCGCCCGCCGTCTTCAGGAAATTGGTCTGACGGCAGTGGGCTTCGAGACCGTCCAGGAGACCGACGGGTCGCTGCCGTTATTGGCGCCCATGAGCGACATTGCCGGTCGCTTGTCCGTGCAGGTGGGCACCCATCTGCTCCATCAGCCGCAAGGGGGCCGCGGCATCCTGCTCGGCGGCATGCCCGCGGCGGAACGTGGCCATGTGGTCATCATCGGTGCGGGTATGGCCGGCGGCAATGCCGCGGCGGTGGCCGCCGCCCTGGGGACCCAGGTGACGGTGTTCGACCGCAATCGCGAAAAGCTCGCCGCCATGCAGGCACTGGGGTCCAATGTGACTGCCCTGTACGCCTACACCGGCGCCATCGAACAGGCGGTGCAGCAGGCGGACATGGTGATCGGTGCCGTGCTGGTGGTCGGGCAGCGTGCGCCCCATGTGGTAAGCGCCGACCTGGTGCGCCGGATGGCACCGGGGAGCGTCGTGGTCGACATCTCCGTGGATCAGGGGGGCTGCATCGAGACGACGCGGCCCACGACCTATGAGGCCCCGACCTATGTGTGGGAGGGTGTCGTGCATTTCACGGTCACCAACATGCCGGGCGCCGTGCCGCGTACCGCAGTGCAGGCGCTGTCAGCGGCACTGTTGCCCTATGCCGCGCGGATGGCCGAGGGGGAGAGCTGGTCTCAGCACGAACCGTTGCGCCGGGGGCTGAACGTTCAGGCCGGACGGATCGTGCATCCGGGCGTGATCGCAGCACTGGGGTAGGGGGCGGTGGTGGTGCCTTGTCGGATCACACGTTTGCGCCAATGCCGGCCGCAGGGCTCTGAAATGCTTATGGTTGGCGCCAGAGGATGGCGAAAAATAAGCTGTTCGAATATAATGTTACGACATAAATCTTAGGAAGAGTCTAGCCTTGGCGCAAGCCCGAACCAAGAAGTCCGCCAGTGCGGCCCTGACCCATCAGGTAGGACGCGGGTTGCAGGAAGGCGCCCTGTTCTTGCTGGGTGCGGTGGCCCTCTACCTGCTCATTTCACTGGCAAGCTACCATGCCGCCGATCCGGGCTGGTCCCATGCCGGTCCGCCGGGCCACGTGGCCAATGCAGGGGGCGTGGCCGGCGCCTGGTTTGCCGATGTCTTCCTGTACCTGTTCGGGTTCATGGCCTACCTGTTTCCGGTGATGGTCGGTTACAGCGGCTGGCTGGTCTACAAAGGCCGCAGAGCCGATGGCGAGTGGGACTTGCGGGTGCTGGGGCTGCGTTGGCTGGGCTTTCTGCTCACCGTGGCGGCAGGCTGTGGTCTGGCCACACTCCATTTCGGGACCGCGCCGGGGGAGGTTCCTCTCAACGCCGGCGGGATCCTGGGCAATCTGGTGGGCCAGGGGCTGGCCAGGCCATTCAGCTTTCTCGGTGCCACCCTGTTTCTGCTGGCGCTGTTTCTCGGCGGGGTGACGCTATTCACCGGTCTGTCGTGGCTGGGTCTGATGGACAGGATCGGGCGTATGACCCTGCTGGGGTTGGCCCGCGCGCGTTACTGGCTGGTCCGGCTCCATGAGCACATCGAGGGCCGGCGCGCCCGCCGGCGGCGGGAAGAAACCGTGAAGGTCGAACAGAAGAAGGCGGAGACCCGCAAGCCGCTACGCATCGAACCGGTGATAAAGAAGGTCGCCGTGAGCGAGCGGGCGGAGAAGGAGCGCCAGGTGCCCCTGTTCGACCCCCCGCCCAACAGCGAGCTTCCGGCGCTGTCGCTGCTCGATCCCCCCCAGCCGGGGCAGGAGGGCTATTCCGCCGATGCCCTGGAAGCCATGTCCCGGCTCGTGGAGCGCAAGCTGCTGGACTTCGGCGTAGAGGCCGAGGTGGTGGCCGTGCATCCGGGGCCGGTGATCACCCGTTTCGAGCTGCAGCCGGGTGCCGGCGTCAAGGTAAGTCAGATCAGCAACCTGGCCAAGGACTTGGCGCGGGCGCTGGCGGCCATCAGCGTGCGGGTGGTGGAGGTCATTCCGGGCAAGTCGGTGCTGGGGCTGGAGATTCCCAACGAGCAGCGCGAAGTGGTGGCGCTGAGCGAAATCATCCGCTCCGAGGAATACGACAAGGCCGGTTCGCCTCTGACGCTGGCCCTGGGCAAGGACATCGGTGGGCTGCCGGTGGTGGTCGATCTGGCGCGCATGCCTCATCTGCTGGTGGCGGGAACGACCGGTTCGGGCAAGTCCGTCGCCGTCAACGCCATGGTGTTGAGCCTGCTGTACAAGACCCTGCCCACGGACGTGCGGCTGATCATGATCGACCCCAAGATGCTGGAGCTGTCCGTCTACGAGGGCATTCCCCATCTGCTGACGCCGGTGGTCACCGACATGAAGGAAGCCGCCAACGCTCTGCGCTGGTGCGTGGCGGAGATGGAGCGGCGCTACAAGCTGATGGCCGCCATGGGGGTGCGCAACATCTCCAGCTACAACCGCAAGGTGAAGGAGGCGATCGACGCGGGCGAGCCCATCAAGGACCCGCTTTACAAGGCCGAAGAGGCCTTCGATCCGGAGGCGCCCCCGCCGACTCTGGAGCCGTTGCCGTTCATTGTGGTGATCGTCGACGAGCTGGCCGACATGATGATGGTGGTCGGCAAGAAGGTCGAAGAACTGATTGCGCGCCTGGCCCAGAAAGCGCGCGCTTCGGGCATTCATCTGATTCTGGCCACCCAGCGCCCTTCCGTGGACGTGATCACCGGGCTGATCAAGGCGAACATTCCGACCCGCATTGCGTTCCAGGTGTCGTCCAAGATCGATTCGCGCACCATTCTCGACCAGATGGGCGCCGAGCAGCTGCTCGGGCACGGCGATATGCTGTATCTGGCACCCGGTACCGGGGTTCCCACCCGCGTTCATGGTGCTTTCGTGTCCGATCAGGAGGTGCACAAGGTGGTCGACCACCTCAAGGGGCGGGCCGAGCCGGACTACCTGGAAGAAATTCTGCAGGGCGAGGGCGTCGGCGGCGTACTGCCCGGCGAGTCCGGGGATGCGGACGCTGAGAGCGATCCCCTATACGACCAGGCGGTTCGGATCGTCACCGAGACACGCCGGGCTTCCATCTCCGGCGTTCAGCGCCGGCTCAAGATCGGCTATAACCGGGCGGCGCGCATGATCGAGCAGATGGAGAACGCCGGCATCGTCGGTCCTCTTCAATCCAACGGCAGTCGTGAAGTGCTGGCGGCCCCTCCGCCGGAAGCGTGAGCGCGCCGGCCAGTTGCCCCATGCGGATGACGTCATGAAAGGATGGTTCCAGGTTCTCTGCCGGCGGCGCGCCGCCACCCTGCTGCTGGTCGCCGGTCTTTGCTTCGCGGGGCCGATTGCGGCCAGGGCGGACAGCGGCATGCAGCGCCTCGATCGGTTCTTCGACGGACTCAAGACCCTGCAGGCGGATTTCGACCAGCAGGTGCTGGGGCAGCATGGCGGCGTGTTGCAGCAGGCCGGCGGACAGTTGTGGATCAGCCGTCCGGACCGGTTTCGGTGGGATTACACCAAGCCTTACCGGCAGGTCATCGTGGCGGACGGCACCAACCTGTGGACCTATGACGATGACCTGCAGCAGGCCACCGTGAAGCCCCTGAGTGAAGCGCTGGTGGGTACCCCGGCAACGCTGCTCAGCGGCGAGGCGCCGCCCGAGAAACTGTTCAAGGTCAGCGACGCCGGCTCGCGGGACGGGGATCAGTGGGTCGAACTGGTGCCGCGCAGCCGGAACAGTCACTACCAGAGCATTCGGCTGGGGTTCAACGCACGCACCCTGGATCGCATGGAGATGGTGGACGCGTTCGGGCAGACCACGTTGTTCCGGTTCAGCAACGTGCGGCGCAATATCGGCGTTTCAGCAAGCCGTTTTCATTTCAAGCCCCCGGCGGGGGCAGACGTGATCGGTACCCCCCAATGACAGGCCGCTGACCGGCCCGCTCCCATGAGCAAGTCATCCGATACGCAATCCGAAGCCTATCGTCCGCTGGCCGACCGCATGCGGCCCCGTTCGGTGGATGAGTTTCTGGGCCAGGAACATCTGCTCGGCCCCGGCAAGCCGCTGCGTCAGGCGGTGCAGGCGGGCCGGCTGCATTCCATGATCTTCTGGGGCCCGCCCGGCACGGGGAAGACGACATTGGCGCGGTTCGTCGCCCGGCAGGCCGATGCGCAATTCCTGACGCTGTCCGCGGTACTGGCCGGCGTCAAGGATATCCGTGCAGCGGTGGAGCAGGCGCGCGCGGTGCGCGGTGCCGAGGGTCGGCTGACGGTGCTGTTCGTGGACGAAGTGCACCGCTTCAACAAAGCGCAACAGGACGCGTTCCTTCCGTACGTGGAAGATGGCACGGTCATCTTCATTGGCGCCACCACCGAGAACCCGTCCTTCGAGCTCAACAACGCCCTGCTGTCGCGGGCGCGCACCTATGTGCTGAAGCGGCTGGATACCGATACCCTGCGGCGCATCATCGATCAGGCGTTGGACGACAGCGAACGGGGTCTGGGTGTGCGCCGCTTGCAGATGGCACCGGTGCTGCGGGACCGGCTGGCGGAGGCCGCCGACGGGGATGCGCGGCGCGCCCTGAACCTGCTGGAGATCGCGGCGGACCTGGCCGAACCGGGTGCGGATGGGGAGGTCATCGCCGAGGCAGTGGTGGGGGAGGTGGTCGCCGGCGGGTTGCGGCGCTTCGACAAGGGCGGGGAGGCCTTCTACGATCAGATCTCAGCGCTGCACAAATCAGTGCGCGGTTCGTCGCCCGATGCGGCCCTGTACTGGTTGGCACGCATGATCGACGGCGGCTGCGACCCGTTGTACATCGCCCGACGGGTGGTGCGCATGGCCTCCGAGGACGTGGGCAATGCCGATCCGCGGGCCCTCACCCTGGCGCTCAACGCCTGGGACGTGCAGGACCGACTGGGCAGCCCGGAAGGCGAGTTGGCCATCGCCCAGGCCGTGTTGTACCTGGCCTGTGCGGCGAAGAGCAATGCGGTGTATACGGCGTACAACGCAGCTATGGCTGACGCCCCTCGTCTTGGGTCGCTGGAAGTGCCGGTGCACCTGCGCAACGCGCCCACCCGCCTGATGAAGGAGCTCGGCTACGGGCGGCGCTATCGGTATGCCCATGACGAACCGGAGGGCTACGCCGCCGGGGAGAACTATTTTCCGGACGGTATGGCGCCGGTACGGTATTACCAACCGGTGTCGCGGGGGCTTGAGATCAAGATAGCGGAGAAACTCGCGCACTTGCGGGAACTGGACAAGAAGGCCCGTTGAGAGAACACCGGGCGCCGGAAAAGCAACCGTTGCGCCCATTTGATCTGGCTCGTTGCATTCGTTTGCGCCGCGCCTATGCTAATGCTTACGAAGGCAGCAACTTGTTGCGGTCTTCGCATCGGCGTATTGGCGTTCTTTATGGAGGAAGAATCATGAGCAAGCCAAAAGAGTCCGAAGTCAAGACCGGAGTCGTGACTGCTCCCGCTGCGCGTTCCTTGAGCCCCCTCGAGGAAATGGACCGGATGTTCGAGTCGTTCTTTCCTCGCGGTTTCATGAGTCCCTCGCGGTGGGCGTGGCCATCATGGCCGGAAGCGTCCATGGCGCTCGAAAACAGGCTGCCGCGCGTGGACGTCATCGACCGCGACGCGGAAATCGTCGTGCGCGCGGAAATACCGGGGGTCCGCAAGGAAGAGCTCGAAGTGTCCATGAACCACGGCACAGTTACCATCAAGGGCTCGACCAAGCACGAGAGCAAGAAGGAAGAGGGCGACTATTACCGGTGCGAGATCTCCCGGGGCAGTTTCGCGCGTACCGTGACGCTGCCGGCGGAAGTCGACGGCGACCGCGCAAAGGCCTCGTTCAAGGATGGCGTGCTGGAACTCGTCATACCCAAGCAGGAACGGTCCAAGCGCCATAGCATAAAGGTGGAGTAGCGTACCGGACGGTTCGGTGCCGCCACAGGAAACCCGGCTGCGGCCGGGTTTCTATTTTCGCGTACGGACCGGCAGCGGACGCCCGGCAACGCGGCAGGGGCGGGAAACGGCGGCACGATCTGGTGTAAGATAGGTCCCCGAATTTTCCGCAAAGCTGCCGTAGGGACAGAACAACAGTGAACCAGCTTGCCTCCATTGCTGCGGGCGGCGCCGTCGGCGCCCTGTTGCGCTATTGGGTGTCGGGACATGTCTATACATTGTTCGGTCGCGGCTTTCCCTATGGGACACTGGCGGTGAACGTCCTGGGCAGCCTGCTCATGGGTATGCTGTCGGTCTTGCTGCTCGAACGGATGGTGGCTGGCCCCGGCCTGCGGGCCTTCCTGCTGATTGGCGGATTGGGTGCGTTCACCACTTTTTCCACTTTTTCGATAGAGACCCTCAACCTGATGGAAGCCGGGCACCTGGGCAAAGCGCTGCTGAACGCGGGGCTGAGTGTCATCATCTGTCTGGCGGCAGCAGGGCTGGGTGTACTCGCGGCACGCAATCTATGAATACCATCGACGTTACTTTCGTGCATATCTACTTGACTGAAGGAAAAGGGCAGCTGAAGAGCCTGATGGAGCACCTGCACGACCGCGAGAAGGTGCGCGGTGTGACCGTGTTCCGCGGTATCAGCGGGTTTGGCCGCTCCGGCCGCATGCATTCGTCCTCATTGCTGGATATATCACTGGACCTGCCCCTGGTCATCGAGTTCTTTGATGAACCGGAGCGGGTCGATCAGATACTGGATCACCTGAGCGGCGAGGTTGAACCGGGGCACATCGTCAGCTGGCCGGCCCGTCTGAGTGTCTAGACGCCGCCTTGCGGCCGGCGTGCGCGGGACGTTGTCTGCCGAACGTTCTTTTCCATCGAACCAGGAACCCTCTCCATGTTGGATCTCAAACGACTGCGTAGCGAACTGGATGCTGTGGCCGAGGGGCTTGCCCGGCGTGGCTATCGACTAGACCGGGATTACTTCCTGGCCCTGGAGGAACGGCGGCGCAATCTGCAGGTGCAGGCCCAGTCCCTGCAGGCTGAGCGCAACAGCCGTTCCAAGGCAATCGGCAAGGCGAAGGCGGCGGGAGAGAACATTCAACCGCTGTTGGACCAGGTTGCCGGTTTGGGAAACCAGCTCAAGGACGCCGAACAGGACCTGGTCACGGTGCAGGAGGAAGTGAACCGGTTGTTGCTGGACATCCCCAATATGCCCCACGCGTCGGTGCCGGACGGTGGCGGCGAGACCGACAACCGCGAAGTGCGCCGTTGGGGCGAGCCGCCGGTATTCGATTTCGAGCCGAAGGATCATGTCGACGTCGGTGAGGCGCTGGGCTTGGTGGATTTCGAGACGGCGGCCAAGATCTCCGGTGCGCGCTTTGTGGTGCTGCGCGGTGCCGTCGCGCGACTGCATCGCGCGCTTATCCAGTTCATGCTCGATACCCATACCCGCGAGCATGGTTACCAGGAGGTCTATGTACCGTATCTGGTCAACGCGGACAGCCTCTACGGCACCGGTCAACTGCCAAAGTTCGAAGACGAGCTGTTCGTCACCACCAACGATCCCAAGTACTACCTCATTCCCACCGCCGAAGTGCCGGTGACCAACATGATGCGGGGGGACATCATCGATGCCCAAGGTATGCCGCTGCGGTTCGTGGCCCATACCCCTTGTTTCCGATCGGAAGCGGGTTCCTACGGCAAGGATACCCGGGGCATGATCCGCCAGCATCAATTCGAGAAAGTGGAACTGGTGCAGGTGGTGAGACCGGACGCCTCCTACGATGCCCTTGAGCAACTCACCGGCCATGCCGAAGCCATCCTGCAGAAGCTGGAACTGCCCTACCGGGTGATGGCGCTTTGCACCGGCGACATCGGGTTCTCTTCCGCCAAGACCTATGACCTGGAAGTGTGGCTGCCCGGGCAGCAGAAATACCGGGAAATCTCTTCGTGCAGTAATTTCGAAGACTTCCAGGCCCGCCGTATGCAGACGCGTTGGCGCAATCCGGATACGGGCAAGCCCGAACTGGTCCACACCCTCAATGGGTCGGGTCTGGCCGTCGGGCGCACCCTGGTGGCGGTGCTGGAGAATTATCAACAGGCCGACGGCTCGGTGCGCGTGCCCGGCGTCCTGCAAGCGTATATGGGCGGGCAGACGCAGATCGCGCTCTGAAACGACAATATCTTGGCCCCCGCCGCTTGTTGCACGCCCGCAGGCCCGGCCTCAACCGGTCCTGCCCCTGACGAACTCGCTTCCGGAGACCTCCGGAGGGCCGGACCTGCCGGCCGCGGCGGCGCAGTGGACGAGCGGGCCCGCCGCGCTGTGCCGCCGACAGGTTCCGGTCAGAGCCGGCTCTGCCGCACCAGCGACTCGAAGTGACGGGCCATGCCGGCCAGGGCTTCGCTGCCGGCTTCCGTTTCGTGCGCGCCGGAGGCGGTCTGCTCGGCGACCGCGCTGATATTCACGATACTTCGGTTGATCTCTTCCGCCACAGCACTTTGCTCCTCGGCCGCGCTGGCGATCTGTGCCGTCATGTCATGTATGCGCGTCACGGCAGTGTGTATGGTCTGCAGCGATTGGCGCGCCTGTTCGGCCTGGCCGACGCTATCCGCGGCCCGCTCGCGACTGGTGTTCATCACGCCCACGGCCTCGGTGGAACCGGACTGCAGGCGTTCGATCATGGATTGGATTTGCGCGGTGGAATCCTGAGTGCGCTGCGCCAGGGTGCGTACCTCGTCGGCCACTACCGCGAAGCCGCGGCCGTGCTGGCCCGCGCGGGCCGCCTCGATCGCGGCGTTCAGGGCGAGCAGATTGGTCTGTTCGGCGATAGAGCGTATGACGTCGAGAACCGACCCGATACTTTCGGTTTCCCCGTGCAGTTTCTGGATGACGTCCGACGCCCGCTGGACGTCGTCGGCCAGCGAGGCGATGGATTCCATGGTATGCGTAACGACCTCGCTACCGGCATTCACTTCCTGGTCGGCGTGCTGGGCGGCCTGGGCCGCTTCGCTGGTGTTGCGCGCCACTTCCTGCACGGTCGCCGTCATTTCGTGCATGGCGGTGGCGACCTGCTCGGTGTCCGACTGTTGCTGGCGCACGCCCTGACTGGTCTGCTCGACGTTGGCCACCGTCTGCTGGGCCAGGTCGCTCAATTCGGTGACCGAGTCGTCGATACGTCCCACGGTCGTTTGCAGCTTGGCCTGCAGCGCCAGCAGCGCCAGCTCGGTCTGGGCGATCTCGTCGGAAGAACCGGCGTAAACCTGTTGCATGAGGGGGTTGTCGAAGATCCCACGTGCCTTGCGGGCAACGGTCCGGAGTCGACGGGTCTGCAGTCGGGCAAGGACCAGGGATACCCCGCTGCCGACCGCCAGCGCCGCGCCCGCAATCGGCCAGGCGAGATTACCCGCCAGCACGCCCACCGCCAGGGCGCCGGCCGTGACCGAAACCAGGGCAGTGAAACTCTTGGCGGTTACCCCCGGTTGGTAGTTGATGCGCCGCGGGGTCTTGCCGTCCTTGAGGCGCTGGTAGATGCCGGCCGCGCGCCGCACGTGCTCTTTCGCCGGCACGGTGCGCACCGACTGATACCCGACCGTACGGCCACCTTCGAACACGGGAGCCACATAGGCGTCGACCCAGTAGTAGTCGCCGTTCTTGCAGCGGTTCTTGACGATACCCATCCAGGGCTTGCCGGCCTTCAGCGTTTTCCAAAGGTCATCGAACGCAGCCGGGGGCATATCCGGATGGCGCACGATATTGTGATTCTTGCGGGCCAGTTCTTCGGCGGAGAAACCGCTCACCTCGACGAAATTCTGGTTCGCATAGGTGATGATGCCTTTCAAGTCGGTGAGGGACAGCAGGTGTTGATCGTCGGAAAAAGTGCGTTCATTGCCGGTTACGGGAAGATTGACCTTCATTGTCAGGCTTTACCTCTAGGGACGTTATTATGGTGCCAGCCCCCGCTGAGCGCGGGCACGGTTGTGCCCGGTCGGTAGGCTGGGTCGGCAGTTGCGGCCAAATTCCGGGCGTGCGCCGCGAGTGAGCATGCGCCGGGCTGTGGGGTCCCTGCAAAGGCCTATGTCCGTTATGGTTAATAACGTCCCGGGGGCGGGGAGCTTTAGGCTGATCGCCGGTTCCGTGACTGGTAAGCCTCAGGAATGCGAGGTGTGCGTGAAATTCCGTGAATCTCGGGGCGTGCCGTCTGTCGACCGATGCGAGGGCCCAGTTGGGAGAGCATCTTGTGCAGAACCGCCCGCGTTAACCGCGGTCTGAATCCAGCGTACTGCCGATCATCGGCGTATGGACTGGCACTTCCGGGATGACCTGTCCGGAACTGGAGAGGAACCGACACCGTGGGACGAATCACTGGAAAGACCCTCAAACGACTATTTATTCCCCTTCAAGCCCTGCTGGCGATGGTCGCCCTGCTGGGATGGAGCACCGTGCGGGCCGACAGCCGGCTCACCCGGAAGGTGGAAACCGCAACGGACGTACTGCGAACAGATCCAGTCCATCCCCGAGCAGAGCATTCCCCCGGCACTGCTCGTCCACGCCCAGGGAATTGCGGTGATTCCCGGTGTCATCAAGGCGGGATTCATCTTCGGAGGTCGTCATGGCACGGGAGTCCTCGTGGTCCGCAAGGCCAACGGCCAGTGGAGCGACCCGTTGTTCGTCTCGTTGACCGGCGGCAGTGTGGGTTGGCAATTGGGTGTGTCGTCGACGGACGTCGTACTGGTGTTCAAGAACCGCCGTGGCATCCGGCATATCCTGAACGGCACCGTTACCCTCGGGGTGGATGGCGCCGTTGCGGCGGGGCCGGTGGGGCGACAGGGGGCCGCCGAGACCAACGGGCGCCTGAACGCGTCCATCTACTCCTATTCACGCAGCAGGGGTTTCTTCGCCGGGGTCTCCCTGGAAGGCTCCGCCATCGGCATCGATCACGATGCGGATGCGGCGTTTTACGGGCAGGCGACCGATCGCCAGGTCCTGGCAGGGAAGGTGGCCCGGGTGCCGGGCGTGGCGCGCCGGTTTATTGCCGTGGCCGACAGGGCCGCCATGGGTTGAAGGCACGAACGCCCGCATGTGTTCCGTGTGAACGCGGGGGAGGGGTTTGTTCGGGAAACGGGTTGGGGACGACCTGCGCCGCCGGCGCCCGGTACACTGCCAAGTGTTGGCCAACTCGGTCAACGGACAGCCCAGCCACGAGGATCCGACTTCGATGAATCCATCCCGCCGCCAGCAATCGATCGAAGTGTCCGTGTTTCTGCTTCTGATCGTGCCAGCCATGTTCCTGTCGTTGGCGACCGTCAGGCCCGAACGCCTGGATTTCCCCCTGGTTGCCCTTTCCAGCACGTTGAGCGACATCGCCATGGTGGCTCTGGTGCTGTATTTCATCTGGTGCAACCGGGAGGGCTTCCCCTCCATTGGGTGGGTGACGCGGGACTTGGGGCGCGAGGTGGCGGTCGGCGGCCTGCTGTTCATCCCGTTTTTCATCGGCGTGGGGCTGGTGGCGCGCATGTTCGAGATCGCCGGCCTGTCGGCGCCCCCAGGTCTACCGACGTTTCTGCTGCCCCATGGCCTGTCGCAGATGGCGGGCGCTGTGGTGTTTCTGACAGTGGTGGCGGTGTCGGAGGAGACCATCTTCCGGGGCTACCTGATCCGGCGGTTTTGGGCCGTTACCGGCAGCCGAACGGCAGCGATTATTCTGTCTTCCGCCGTGTTCGCCATTGGCCACGGCTACGAGGGTTCGGCGGGCGTGGCCACTGTCGGCATGATGGGTGTCGCATTCTCGATCGTGTATCTCTGGCGGGGAAGCCTGGTTGCCCCCATCACGATGCATTTTCTGCAGGACGTCATCAGCCTTCTGTTGCCGGCTCTGGCGGCTACCCATTAGCGCTCGGGGGCGGTCGTATCAGGCGGCGGAATTCTCGGATCCGGCCGCCAAATCCTCGGTACCGGGCGCTACGGCGCCCACGGCCATGATCCCTGCGCGTCCGTGGTGTCCCTTGGAGTGATAGAGCGCCTGGTCAACGCGCTCGAGCAATTCCGACAACGTCGAACCGTGCAACGGAGCTTGTCCCATCCCGATGGTGATGCTGCAGTCGACGCCAAGACGCCCGGCTTCCGCGGCGATCTTGTCCTGGACGCGCCGGGCAACGTGCTGAGCCTGTGACAGGTCAGTGTCGACAAGGAGCAGCACGAACTCGTCGCCGCCATGGCGCGCCGCCAGGTCGCCTGCCCGAATGCTTTCGCGCAGGACCCGGGCAAAGCATTGCAGCACACGGTCGCCGATCGCATGGCCGTAGGTGTCGTTCACGTGCTTGAACTTGTCCATGTCCGCAAACATGACGACCAGAGGGTGGCCGTTGCGCTCGATCCGGCGGAACAGGTGTTCGGCCCGATCGAACAAGGCCCGTCGGTTGAACAGCCCGGTGAGTGTATCGATGTTGCTGCTCTGTTCCAGCTTGCGACGGGATACCTCGATGCGACTCATCAATATATACGCATAGACGAGGATGATGGCGCCAAACAGATTGAGAAATACGACGCCCGCACTGAATTGATGGATGGCGCCGAGATATCTGAGGCTCAGGATGATCATTGCCGAGCCGAAGCAACCTGCCAGCGCCTCGGCGAACAGCCGCATGCCATAACGCATTCCATTGCCCAGCACCACCATGATGTAGACCAGGGCGGATGGTGGAATGTCGTAAGGGTCGTTGAGCAGTGAAATGGACACCATCGCGATGTCGAGCCACATGGCCAACCGGTAGCGCGACGGCGCATAGGGGTGGCGGCGGGCATGCAGGAAAAGCGCCGTGTTGCAGACGAAGTACACGCCGTAGACGATGTTGACCTGGTACAGGGGCATCCACAACGGTGTGAAGTGAACCGTGAAATTGAAGAACACGACGCCGAGTCCGAAAAACAGGTAGCGGGTGACGAACTGCACGACCTGTTCGTTCCAGCTGGGATGGTTAGGCGGGTCGGTTCTGTGGTCGTAACCGCGGCGTTCGGGCCATGAACGTCGATCGGTCGCCCCCCTGCGTCGATCCGTGGCGCGTCTGTGCGGTGTTTTCATCGTTATGTCCTGGCTCCGGTGATCCCCCGATGCGCCGGAGCGGGGTACGCGTGTTAGGCGTCGTTGTTGTCGGTCGGTCAGACCCGTTCTGGTCAATACCCCGGCCGGGGACGATACCACAGTTACGAAATCATCGCAAGTTGTTGAAATCGAAATAGATTGACTCCATAGGCCGGCGTGCCGGCGTGCGTTCCGGGAGCGGGCCGTGCTAGCGGTGGGGTGCAGGCGCCTTGCGTTGCAGTTGCTCGTGCAGTGCGGCGTTGCGTTCGGCCAGTTGTTTGATGACGCCGGCGAGTCCGACGCTTGCAATCCGATCGGAGAAGGTCTGCCGGTAAGTGACAACCAGACTGATTCCCGCCACCGCGATGTCATAGATTTTCCAGTCACCGCCGTTGCGATGCAGGTAGTAGTCCACTGCGACAGTGGCGCCCGAATCGAGGCGGATGTTCATGCGCACCGTCGCCCGGTTCCGATCCTGGTTGGGCCGCATCGGCGGATACGACACGTTGTTCGCGTTGGCGAGAATGTCGTGCGCGTAGTTGATCATGGCCGTTACGTAGGTATTGATGAGAAATTCGCGGAATTCGCCCATGAACCGGACGCGTTGTTCGGGCGTTGCGGTGCGCCAGTATCTGCCCGCCACCCAGCGGGCAATGCGCGGAAAGTCGATGTGGGGTACAACAGTCCGATCCGCGAGCCGGTAGGCCAGTTCCGGTTGGTTGGCGATGGCAGCCTGCCGGGCACGCAACTCCCGGACCAGCTGTTCGGCGGTGTCCATGATGAGTTGGCGGGGGGGGCGAGGTTCCGATACCGCTGCGAAGACCGGAGCGGTCCAGGAACCGAGCAGGATCAGTGCCGCCAGCCAGGTCCCGCAGATCTTGCGGCGTGAAGTCATGACGTTCTCGTGTGGCCGTGGGTTCTGTTGGGGCTGCGCCGGCGAGAAAGGGATCGGCTTTCCCGCGGGGCGGGTCGCTTCCAGTATAGCCGCTCGGTGGGAGTTCTCTGTACCTTCCGGACGCCTGTGCATCTTGAGTTGGAGGGCGCCAGACGGTTCCGTACCTGTGTGATGGCCTGCAATTGACGGACTCTTCATCCTGGTGGGCGCATCCGGTATGATATGCCGTCCCTTAAGGACGATCACGGTCCCTGGGCTGTAGTACACGGGACGACAGTCCCCACCGCAGGTTTCTGGCATGGCAGCGACGAACAAGGGCACAATCCTGGTCGCGATCGACGGATCGCGCAATTCGCTGGTGGCGGCGGGGGTGGGTGCGCGCATGGCCAGGCTTCTCGATGCCCACCTGGGCCTCATCCATGTGCTGGACGAACCGGTGGTGAGCTTCTGGAGCGGCGTTGAAACGCGCATGAAGGAAGAGCGCCGCAACCAGGCCGAGATCACGCTGGGGGAGATCACCGATCGTATCCGCGAGATCTGCGACGTGGTACCGGAATTCTATATCGTCGAAGGCACGCCGGAAGTGGAGATTCTGCGCACCATCAAAGCCGACCCCCAGATCATGATGCTGGTGGCGGGCAGTCACGGTGTCGCCACCGAGAAAAAATCCCATTTGCGGTTGCGGCGCACCAGCAACCACCTGGGCATGCGCCTTTCCGAGGTGCTTCCGGTGCCCATCATGCTGGTGCCGCCGGATATCCCGGAAAGTCACATCTGCAGCGCCATGGCCGAGTTCAGGACGAGCTACGACGAGTCGTCCAGCTGAGTCCGGGTTCCGCTCCCACAGGATCAGAGAAAGCATTCCGGTATGGAAATATTTCTTCCTATTGCCCATATGGACGTCAACCTCCTCACCATCGTGCTGTTCGGCGGCGTGGTCGGCCTGCTGTCTGGCCTGGTGGGCGTCGGGGGCGGCTTTCTGATTACCCCGCTGCTCATTTTCATCGGGGTGCCTCCGCTGGTGGCGGTGGCCACCGGGGCTGCACAGATCGTCGGCACTTCCGCGGCCGGCAGCTATGCGCACTGGCGGCTGGGGAACATCGACTTCAAGATGGGCATCGTGCTGCTGCTGGGCAGCTGGACCGGCGGCAGTGCGGGCGTATACCTCGCCAGAATGCTCCAGCAAGGCGGACATTTCGGAAATATCGTGACCTTCCTTTACGTAGTGCTGCTCGGCATCGTCGGCACTTCGATGTTGTTCGAATCGGTCAAGACGATTTACGTGCGTTCCGGCGTCAAGGCCGGATCCGACAAGCGCAAAAAGGACAGCGGGGGAGGCTGGCTGAGCGCCGTCGGAGAACGTCTGCCGGGGCAGATGGAATTTCCGGTGTCGCGGCTGCGTATCTCGTTTCTGGTGCCGCTGCTTCTTGGCGTGTCGGTGGGCGTACTGACCTCCCTGATGGGTGTGGGCGGTGGCTTCATCATGGTGCCGGTGATGATCTACATGCTGAAGATGCCCACCAAGGTGGTGGTCGGCACGTCGCTGTTCCAGCTGCTGTTCACGACCGCCGTGGTGGCTTCGATGCAGGCGGGCGTCAACCATGCGGTGGACCCGTTTCTCGCGCTCATCCTGATTCTGGGTTCGGCTTTCGGCACCCAGTGGGGAACGCGCCTCAGCGTGAAACTCCCCGGTGAGAAACTGCGCCTGGTACTGGCGCTGGTGGTGGTGGCCGTCACCGTGAAAATGCTGGTGGGCATTCTGATCCGCCCCGAGGAGCTGTACAACATGGCGGTGGTCGCAGGATGAGCCCGGTGCTGCGGTTGCTTGGCGCCTTGTGGTGCGTGCTGCTGGCGAGCGGTGCGAGCGCGGCCGGCGGAGATGAACTGGTGACCCAGCTCGGCACTCACCATGTGGAGATCACCGCCCGTTTTACCGGCCAGGATGTGCTGATTTTCGGTGCCGTTTCCCATCCCGGTGATGTGATCATCAAAGTCATTTCGCCGCACCAGACCGTGGATCTGTCGCGAAAGGCCCGCTATGGGCCGTTCTGGCTCACCAGCGGCAAGTTTACCGTGCGCGGAACCCCGGGGCTGCTTTATGTGCTGTCGACCCGGCCGGTAGCCGATATCGTCGGTGCCGCGCAAAGGAGCCGTTACGGACTCGACCTGGCCGATGTCCTCGAAGGGGTTCAGCCCAGCGACGTGGGATCGGATATGGTCGACTGGCGGCCGGCCTTCCTCGGGTTGAAGGAAAGGGGACATTACTACCTGCAGGACGGCCATGCCGTGAAAATGCTGGGGAATCGGCTGTTTTCCGCCAGTATGGCTTTGCCCGCCAAGCTCCCTCTGGGCATCTACCACCTGGAAATCTACCTGGTGCGTGACGGCAAGGTTGTGGCTCAACAAAGCCGCAAGTTCGACGTGCGTGAGGTACGGGCGGAACGCTGGGTCTCCAATGTAGCCTACGATCATTCATGGATGTTCGGGATTGCGTTCACTCTCCTGGCGATGGTTCTGGGTCTGGTTCTGGGTATCGTCCTGCGCCGAGGCGGAGACGACTGATCCTAGACGGTGGGCTTCATCGCCCTGTCACCTTCTTCCTCTAATGTGCGTGGTGCGGTGGCAGGTTCGGCGCAATGTCGGCCATGCGGCCCGGCCCCCGGCCAGGTGCGCCACTCTGGTATGATTTGTGCTCTGAATATTCCGCAAAGGCCTTGACTGGCCAGTTTCGGGACCGGCGATGTGGTTCAAGAAGGCGATTGCCTATAAGAAAGCGGCGCTGCAGGAAAGCCTGGGCGCGCCCATGGACGAGCTCGCCGCCGCCTGTGTGGCGGTCTGGCCGGAGCCCGGCTCCCTGGACCGGGCGCTGGAGTCGGGTATCGGCTTCATTCCCCACTGCCATCTGCTGTACGCGCTGAATACCGATGGCATCCAGATCAGCTCCAATGTGTCGCCGGAGGGTATCGACGCGTCACGCCGCGGGCAGGATGTATCCGGTCGCCCCTACCACAGCGCCAACCTGCCGTACCGCGGAATCATGATTTCGCCCGCCTACCTCAGCGAGGTGAGCGAGAAGCGATGTATCACGGCGGTGCAGGCGGTATCGGATCAGGGCACGCTGTTGGGGTTCATCGGGGCGGATTTCAATCTCGATGAACTGCCGGACAGCGAGTCTGCACCGGCCGTCGATCAGGATTCCACGCAATACAAGGGCGATCCGGCCATCCGTAGCACGGTATTCATGCAATCGCGCATGAAAAGTGCCATGGATAGCCATATCGACCAAGTGCTTGGTGTGGTAGAGACACTGTTCCGCGAGCATGGCGCGTTCCACACCATCCTGCACTTCTCGAGCTCGCGCATCGTGCTGTGGCTGTACGACGACCCCTACAACTACCGGCTGCACGGCGTGGACGAGTTGCTGGACCCGGAGCTATGGCTGGCGTATTCGAGCCGGCGCTATCCTGCAGAGGCCGAGGTAAGTCCGGAGCAGCTGCATCTGGTGCTGGAGTACTTCAAGGTCCTGCGCGAGGCCGACGAAAACATCTATCTGCGCTCGGCGTCGATCAACATCATGAACGGCGTGGTGGGGCTGACTTTTTCCTGCGATGGTTCCCACTACATGCAGGCCAGGGAGTTCCTCAACAAGGAGCTGTCATACTGGGTGTGAAGGCTGATGCCGCAGCCGCGTGCGGTATCTCTTCAAGTCGCATCCTTCCTAGGTGCCCGCCAGATGCCAAACGCCTCTTCGGCAGGGGGGGGCGGAGCGTTCTGGCCGGCCACGTCGTCGAGCACGCTTTTGGAGAACGCGCTGAGCTGCCCGAGCAGTTCGTGCTTCGAGGCGGTGTCGATGTCCTGCTGGCCCAGCACGAATCCCATCAGCGCTGCCAGGTATTGCACCATGATGCCTGGATCCTTGGCCCGTTCGTCATGGGATTCCAGGGCCGTCTGGACCGATCGGACCAGTTCATTCGATAGCTGCAGTTCGCTCACAAGAGCCCCCTTTCCGGTTTTTAGGGATGAAAACCCATTGTACCAGCTCCAATCCGGGATGGATGGGCCCCGGCGCCGCAGTTCGGCGCAGAGCCTGACCGCCAACGCAGCGGCCCGGCCGGCCACCGTTGCCACGGGTGCCGCGAGACCGCACAATCTTTTCGAGAGCGTGGGGAATGCCGGGAGGATTGTCATGTCGTCGCTTCAGGGGTGGCACGAGGAACGTCAGTCCGCATGGCTGTACCGACGGCTGGCGGAGGCGGAAGTGGACGTCACCAAACGGGCGCTGTTCTCCGCGCTCGCCCAGGCGGCTGAGAGGCAGGCGGGCATCTGGGAGGACAAGATCCGCGCCGAGCATGGGACGGTCCCCGGTTTCCGGCCCCAATGGCGTACCCGTCTGGTGGGAACGCTGGTGGACCTGCTGGGCCCGCGGGCGTTGCGGCCGGTGCTCGCTGCGATGAAGGTGCGCGGCCTGTCGGCGTACGATGGTCCGGTCGCGCCCAAGTATCATCCCATGCCCAAATCGGTCGAGGATGTCGGTAACCGTCACAAAGGCGTCTCCGGCGGCGGCAATCTGCGTGCCGCGGTGTTCGGGATCAACGACGGCCTGGTGTCCAACACCAGTCTGATCATGGGTGTCGCCGGCGCCAGTGCCGACGTGCGGCTCATCCTGACGACCGGTATTGCCGGCCTGCTGGCCGGCGCGCTTTCCATGGCGGCCGGCGAATATGTATCGATGCGATCCCAGCGGGAGATGTACGAGTCGCAGATCGCCTTGGAGCGTGAGGAACTCGCCGAATATCCGGAGGAGGAAGCGGAAGAACTGGCGCTGATCTACAATGCCCGCGGCATGGAGATGGACCAGGCCCGGCATTTTTCCCGCGAAATGCTGGAGGATCCCGAACACGCGCTCGACACCCTCGCCCGGGAGGAGTTGGGCCTCAATCCGGACAATCTCGGCTCGCCTTGGGGGGCAGCCCTGTTCTCGTTCGTGGCGTTCGGTGTGGGTGCCGTGGTGCCGCTGATACCTTTCTTGGCGGGTATGGGAGGCGGCGCGGTGGGAACAGCGGCGGTGCTGGCGGGCGCTTGCTTGTTTGTCGTCGGGGCCGCGCTCAGCCTGTTCACCGGGCGCAATGCGCTGTGGGGGGGTGCGCGCATGGTGGCCATCGGCGGTGGGGCGGGTGTGGTGACCTATGCCATCGGCCGGCTGATGGGCGTCGGTCTGTCCTGACCCGCATGGACCACTAGCTCGCCGAGCGCCTCGCACTCAGCCCACCGTCGCGCACCTCGAGGGTGACCGCCCCCTCGAGCATGGCGAGCAGTTCCTCGCCGATGACGGACTTTTTCCAGCCCTGCAGGATACCCAGGTCGCGGCGGCCGACTACCAGGCGCTCGAGGTCTTTGCGCGAAGCGAGCACTGAGGCATTGAGCTGCTGTTCCCCGGCCCGCAACCGTACCAGAGCCATCAGAGCGTCGACCAGCGCCTCCTGGCCCTGGTCGAGCCGTAGCGGCGTTCCGCTCGCCGGCAGGGGCTCGGGTTTGGCCGTGCGGGCGTCGCCGATGAGCGTCAGCAGGGTGTCTCCATGTCTGTGCAGCAGGCGTTCGTTGAGGCCCCGGATATGTTCCAGGTCCGTCCTGGTAGCCGGGATCTGGCGGGCGATATCCAACAACGCGTCGTCGCGCACCAGCCAATTGCGTGGTCGGTCCTCGCGTTGAGCGGTCTGTTCGCGCCAGGCGGCCAGCCGTTGAAGGATGGCCAGCTGAGGGCCGCGCAAGCGGTCGACTCCGCGGATGCGTCGCCAGGCTGTTGCGGGCGGATTGCTGTACTGGGCGGGATCGGCCAGCGCCGCAAAGTCCTCCTCCAGCCACCGCAGCCGGCCGCGACTCTCCAGTTCCGTTCGTAACTGCGGGTAAAGCCGGGCCAGATAGCGTACATCGTCCAGCGCATACTCGAGCTGCTTGGGCGGCAGCGGGCGCCGGGTCCAGTCCGCTCGGGCATGTGTCTTGCTGAGGTTCACGCCCAGCACAGCGCTCACCAGGGCGCCATATCCGATCTGGTCGCCATGACCGAGCAGGGGGGCGGCGACCTGGGTGTCGAACACGGGGGCGGGAACCTGTCCCGCGATGTGATAGAAGATTTCCAGGTCCTGACGGGCGGCGTGGAATACCTTGGTCGTCTCTTCACGGTAGAGCAGCTCTAGCAGGGGGTCGAGATCCTTCAGGGCGAGCGGGTCCACGCTGGCGACCAGCTCGGGTGTTGCCAATTGCAGCAGACAGAACTGGGGATAGTAGGTCTTTTCCCGGTGAAATTCGGTGTCCAGCGCCAGCCATGGGCAGCCTGAGAGCCGCTCGCACAGCTCGACCAGGGCGGAGGACGTGTCGACATGGAGGGTATCGCCGGGCATGCTCATGGTCGTGCACTTTACCAGCCCGAGCAGGGTTCCGATAGCCGCATCGGGCGTGTGGAACAGCGCCGTCTGTGGCCCGCTCCGTTTGCGCACCCATAAACCGGTGGGCGTCCTCCGGTCACGCGCCAAGGCGCGCGGCACCGGGACACGGCGTCTGCCGGCCGTGAAAACGTCGCCGGCGGGAAAACGGGAAACCCGGTCCCGGGCCGTTGGTCGGCAGGAGGCTGCCGGCGCTGGTAACATGACAAGTACCCGGCGCTGCCTCAATGCCAGGCGTTGCCTAAATATCGATTGTGAGTGAAAGACATGTCAGCCAGCCGCGATACCGCTACGCCCAGAATCACGTACCTGAAGGACTACCGTCCGCCGGCTTACCGGGTGGAAACCGTTTACCTTCGATTTGAGCTGGGCGAGGAAAGGACCCGGGTGGTGTCCCGGATGACCGTCGTGCGTAACCGTGAGGGCGGGGCGGGGCCCGGGCCGCTGGTCCTGAACGGCGAGCAGCTGCAGCTGCTGTCGGTCGCTCTGGACGGGCGGCTGCTGAACAGCAGCGACTACGAATTGGATGCCGAGACGCTGTCCATCCCCAAGGTGCCGGGAGCGTTCACTCTGGAGGTGGAGACCGAGATCAATCCCAAGGCCAACACTTCGCTGGAAGGGCTGTATCTGTCCAGCGGTAACTTCTGCACCCAGTGCGAGGCCGAAGGGTTCCGGAAGATGACCTACTTCCCGGACCGCCCGGACGTGATGGCCCGCTACACCACGACCATTGTGGCGGATAGGGAGCGATATCCGGTGCTGCTCTCAAACGGGAATCTGACCGACAGCGGCGAACTGGAGGATGGACGGCATTTTGCCGTCTGGCAGGACCCGTTTCCCAAGCCTTCGTATCTGTTCGCGCTGGTGGCGGGCAATCTGGGCCGGATCGAGGATCATTTCGTCACCATGTCCGGTCGCAAGGTGGACTTGCACCTGTATGTCCAGCACCACAACATCGATCAGTGCGACCACGCCATGAACGCCCTGAAGAAGGCCATGGAGTGGGATGAAGAGACGTTCGGTCGGGAATACGACCTGGACCTTTTCATGATCGTGGCCGTTGACGACTTCAACATGGGCGCCATGGAGAACAAGGGGCTCAATGTATTCAACTCCAGCTGTGTGCTGGCCAGGCCGGAGACGGCGACGGATGCGGATTTTCAGTCCATCGAGGGGATCGTCGGGCATGAATATTTCCATAACTGGTCGGGCAACCGAGTGACCTGCCGCGACTGGTTCCAGCTCAGTCTGAAAGAAGGCTTCACGGTGTTCCGCGATCAGCAATTCAGCGCGGACATGTGGTCCAAGGACGTGAAGCGGATTCAGGACGTGAATATGCTGCGCAACGCGCAGTTTCGCGAAGACGCCGGCCCGATGGCGCACCCGGTGCGGCCCGACTCCTATGTGGAGATCAGCAATTTCTACACGGCGACGGTATACATCAAGGGCGCCGAAGTGGTGCGCATGCTGCGTCGGCTGTTGGGCGGCGACAGGTTCCGGCGTGGTACCGATCTGTATTTCGAGCGTCATGACGGCCACGCGGTCACCACGGATGATTTCGTCACGGCGCTGGAGGATGCCAACGGCGTGGACTTCGGCCAGTTCCGTTTGTGGTACAGCCAGGCGGGGACGCCTACGCTGCGGGTGAGTCGCGAATACAACTCCGCGGCACGGACCTACACCTTGAGCATCAGCCAGCAATGTCCGGCCACTCCGGGACAAAGCGACAAACAGCCGTTCCATATTCCGCTGACGATCGGTCTGGTCGGACCGCAGGGCGCCGACTTCCCCCTGCGTCTGGCCGGCGAGGACCAGGCGGCGGGCGGGACCCGCGTGCTGGAACTGCGTGAGCGGAATGAAACCTTTGTATTCCAGGATATCGACGCCGAGCCTGTACCGTCCCTGCTGCGGGGTTTCTCGGCACCCGTGAAGGTGGAGAGCGACCTGAGCGATGCCGAGCGTTGTTTCCTGATGGCCAACGACAGCGACCCGTTCAATCGTTGGGAGGCGGGGCAGCAGCTGGCGGTCAAACACATATTGGGTGTGGTCGAGACCCTGCAGAAGGGCGGCAAGCCGGCGCTTAATACCGATTTCTGCGACGCATTCGGCGCGATACTGCGCGACCCCGACCTCGATGGGGCCTTTGTCGCGCAGGCACTCGCCTTGCCGTCGGAAAGCTATCTGGCCGAATGCATGGGGGTCATGGACCCGGACGCGATCCACGAGGCCCGCCGCTTCGTACGGCTGGCTCTCGCCGGTGTGCTGAAGTCCGACATGCTCTCGCACTACGAGCGGTTGGCGGATGCCGGTCCGTTCGCGCTGGATTCCGCGGCAGTGGCCAGGCGCAGCCTTCGCAACGTGTGTCTGGGATACCTGATGGAACTGGAGGATCCGGGGGTGCGCCAGCGCTGTATGGATCAGTTCCGTGGCAGCGCCAATATGACTGACACCATGGCCGCCTTGTCATGTCTTGCCAACGATCCTGCCCCGGAGCGTGAACAGGCACTGGCCGAGTTCTACGACAAATGGCGCAGCGAGCCATTGGTCATCGACAAGTGGTTGGCCCTGCAGGCCTCGTCCCGCCTGCCGGACACGCTGGCTGTGGTCAGGCGGTTGACCGAGCACCCGGCGTTCAGCATAAGGAACCCGAATCGGGTACGGGCCCTGATCGGCGCTTTCTGCCAGCGCAATCCGGCGCGGTTCCACGCGCCCGATGGCGAGGGCTATCGGTTTCTGGGCGATCAGATACTGCGATTGGATCCGCTCAATCCACAGATTGCTGCACGGCTCACGGGTGCGCTCAGCCCGTGGCGGCGGTTGGACGAGCACCGTCAGGCATTGATGCGAAAGGAGCTGGAGCGCGTTCTCGCCGCGCCCCGGGTGTCCAAGGACGTGTACGAAATCGCCTCGAAGAGTCTGGGCTGAGGGCGGCTGCCGAGCCTGGGCCCGTGATCCGGCGCGGCAATCCCCGGGCAAATGGGCGTGCCTCCGGTTGGGGAGCGCGATGTGGTGGGAAGGCATGTCGGGCCCGGGCTGGACGCGAGGTGAGGGTGGATGACAACCGTCCCATGGGCAGCATGGCCATCGGCCCGTTCGCCGGGAGCGCCCGATGACTCCGCTGAACTGGCTGCTGGTCCTGGCCCATCTGGCAGCGGCCGTGCTGAGCGGTGGTCATGCGCTGCTGCACAAGCGCGAGCCCAGTGCGGCGCTGGGCTGGATTGCAGTCTGCCTGACGTTCCCGTTTGTCGGGCCGACGCTGTATTTCCTGTTCGGTGTCAATCGGGTGCACACTCGGGCCCGCAAGCTGCGCCCGTGGGCGACGGCCAATCACGTTGCTGAAACTGACGCGATGCTGGAAGATCCGGCGCTGCTGGAACTGCATGTGCCTCCGGAGTTCACCGCCCACGCGCGGATCTCCTATGCCGTTACCCACCGCCCGCTGGTCGGTGGCAACCACATCGACATTCTGCACAACGGCGAGCAGGCCTATCCCGCCATGTTGCAGGCCATCGACAACGCCCGCCAGTTCGTGTACCTGACCACCTATATCTTCGAGGTCAATCGGAGCGGGCGCCGGTTTGTGGAGGCGCTGGCGCGGGCGGTGGAGCGCGGCGTGCAGGTGCGGGTGCTACTTGACGGCGTCGGGGACCTGTACTGGTTCCCGCGGGCCAGCAAAGCGCTCAGACGCCGTGGGGTGCCGGTAGCGAGGTTTCTGCCTCCCAGGCTGATACCTCCGGCAGTGCACTTCAATCTGCGCAACCATCGCAAGATTCTGGTCGTGGACGGAACGGTCGCCTTTACCGGCGGGATGAACATCGGAGACCGTCATCTTGCGGGCGACGCAGCCAATGCCGCGCGGGTGGTGGACGTGCAATTTCGTTTCACCGGGCCGGTCGCCGCGCAGATCGAGCAGGTGTTCGTGGAGGATTGGCGGTTCGTAACCGGGGAGCAGCTCGTGCCCCGCCCGCCACCGCCGGCGAACAACAGCCGGGCGATCTGCCGCACCATCGTGGAGGGCCCGGACGAGGATATGGACAAGCTGCCCATGATTCTGGTGGGTGCCGTGTCCGCGGCCCGTGAGCGCGTCTGGATCATGACGCCGTACTTTCTGCCGCCTCGGGAACTGATTGCCGCGTTGCAGGCGGCTGCGCTGCGCGGTGTCGAAGTCAATATCATTCTGCCGGCCGTCAGCAATCTGCGCTTCGTTCACTGGGCAACCTGCAACATGCTCGATGAACTCGTCAACACGGGCGTGCGCGTGTATTATCAGCCGCCCCCGTTCGTTCACACCAAACTGTTTGTGGTCGACGACCACTACGCACAGATCGGATCGGCGAATCTCGACGCGCGCAGCCTGCGGCTGAATTTCGAACTGGTTACGGAGATCTATGACGAGATCTTCGCAGTCGAGCTTGCGCAGCACTTCGAGCGGGTGCGGGCGGACTCGGAGCGACTCTCCCGCGCCGCATTGGGCAAGCGGCGCCTGCCCCGCCGCATCCGGGATGCACTGGCATGGCTGTTTTCGCCCTATCTCTAGTGGTCCATGCGGGCATGAAGCACGCCGGGTGAAAACTGCAGCGCGAGCCGCTCGCCGTCGATCCGATAGGGGCCGTCCAGGATGGCTGCAGGCTGGAATTCGAGCGCTTCTGCAATCGCGAAGGTGCGGCCGCAAACGGTCACCGGAAAGCGCCGACCCCAGTGGCCGGCCAGGCGTACGAAATTGAATGCCCGGCGCGCCGGCCAGCCCGTGGACAACCGGAAGTCGGCAGCTCGGGGAACGCCTTGATAGCTGGCATGGTGAGGGTCCTGCGGGCGTGGTGGCAGACCACCGTCTCGGTGGGCGGCGAGGGCTGCGAGGAGCAGTTCGGCTGCCAGATCGCCCAGCCGGGCGTTGGCGGCGGAGAAATCGATCCCGTCCGGCAGCGGGCAGGATGCGGCCCTGGCCATCCGAGTCGCCCGATGAATCCCATTGGAGCAGTCGCTGGTGCGTGATCAGCATCCGCCAGCCGGCGCGCACCACCGCATCCAGACTGAAAAACGCTTCGTAGGGCAGGCAAACGATCGTGAATACTGCCTGAACGAAATGCCGGCCAGCCGAGCGCAACTCGGCCGCAAGGTGCTGACCCGGCGTCACATCGATTGGTTTCCGAAGCACATTCAGGGCCGAGGCGATCAAAGAAGGAATCAGGATGATGCCGATCACTGCCAGTGTCCAGAACCCGGCTGATGGCAGCACGGTCCAGTCCAACAGCAGCAGGACGGTCAACGCCGCGGCTATCAGACTGCGCCGCAGGTTGTCGAAGATCTTCCAGCGGGAGAGCATCGAGAGCGGATTCTTCTGCCGGCGCGCATTGGGGATGGGAATATCCGGCAACAGCCAGCGTGCAATCTGCCAATCGCCGCGAATCCAACGATGCCGGCGGCTCACATCCTCGCTGTAGCGCGATGGGTATTCCTCGTAAAGCTGCACATCGTTCAACAGCCCGGCCCGGGCGTAACACCCTTCCAGAAGATCGTGGCTGAGGATCAGGTTGTCTGGAAGACGCCCGGCCAACGCCCGTTCGAATGCATCCACCTCATAGATCCCCTTGCCGATGAACGAGCCTTCACCGAACAGGTCCTGGTAAACATCGGAAACGGTGCGCGTATAAGGATCGATGCCGGGCTCAGTGGCGCACATGTGTGCATACCGCGACCAATTCGTACCGGGCAGGCTCACCGCCACCCGTGGCTGAAGAATACCGTATCCCGCAACGACACGTTGCCGGCTTTCGTCATAGCGCGCACGATTGAGCGGATGCGCCATGGCGCCCACAAACTGCCAGGCCGAATCGCGTGCCAGTTGCGTATCGGTATCCAGGGTGATCACATATTTCACGTTCGCTAAAACCTGGTTTCACCAACGACAAGCGCGAAGCGATCCCCTTGGTATCTGCCCCGCCGCGCAGAAGCGCATTCAAATCCGTAAGTTTGCCGCGTTTGCGCTCGTATCCCATCCAGATCCGGTCCTGCGGATTCCATCGGCGCGGGCGATGAAACAGGAAGAAAGATGGTCGCCTTCCGGACTCTGGTATTTGCTATTCAGCGCTTCGATTCTCTGCCGGGCCAGCCGCAACAGCGGTTCGTCTTCCGGCAGCGATTCTTCGACGGCATCGCGAAAATCAGTCAGGCAGGCCGAAGTGCAGGTGGTCATCCCGATTGGCCAGGAAGCGGACTTCCAGCGCCTCGATCAGCTCCTCGATGTTTTAGTGCTCGTGAGCATCGTCGGGACCACCATCAGCGTGCGCAATTCCGGCGGAATCCCTTGGAGAAGTCCATGCGCGGCAGCGGACGCGGCGTCGCCATCAACGTTGCCAGCCAGTTCACCAAGGCGACCGCCAGATGACTGGTGCACAGAAGCAAGAGCGCCCGGGCAGCCCGAGAGCCCAACCCTGCAACCCACCGGCATATGCCTTGGCCGCGAGGCACGCGGCGAAAATCACGTCAGCAGCAGGATAGTGCCGCCATAAACGAGCAAAGGAAACCGGCGGCCGACTTTGCGTAAGGCCTCAGCGGACGATAAGCCGCACCTCCGCTATTCGTTCGAGTTCGCGTCAGTCCCTCGTCGATCAGGTAGAACCCGACATGTGCCGCGCGGTCGTCGCCGCCTTTGTTGACAGCACTTGCCTGCGCCAACTCGAATTGCTTGGCGCGCGATTTCGCTCTCGGAATGTGGGCTGTTCTTCGCAATCTTCTCGACAACGTGACGGTAGCGGTCACGGGTCGGCAAAATCCATTTTGTCATAAACGTCGCCAGGATCCTCACCCAGGGTCTGCTCAACAACGCTCATCGTCTCGACGAACTCACGCCAGTCCATCGGCCCGAGAAACGGAGACTGCTGATGCTGTTGCTCATCGAGACCTGGTCGGCGGCCTGTTGCTGGTTCTCCGACGCACCAACTGTTCGGTCGTCAGGCCGCCGCGGACAGCTGCTGTTCAATCCAGGTTAGCGGCAGGGCCAGCGCGGGGCCCTGGTCCCTGCAGGCGGCGCGTGAGTTCCGCAACAAACGCACTCGTCATGGGCGGGGCCGAGCGTGCCATGTCGGCAACCGACAGAATCAGGCTTTTGGGGTCCTTCTCAGCGATCGTCCGTCATCTGGTCGGCCCAATAGTCGGCATGGTTTCGGTCTGTCCTGTCGGCGGCGATCCGGGCGCCAACCCGCCGAAGATTCTCGATCAGGGCCAGGCGCAACATGATGGGGATGGCCCACAATTCGCCCAACTTCAGGGTGGTCACCGTCTGGTAGGCGGCGACAAAACTGCTGAGATTTTCCGGGTCCACCCGCCCATCGCCGTGCGAGATAATCTCCAGCGCAATATCGTACACGCGCGGAAGCCCGGCCGACGGGCCGTTCAGCAGGCGCGGCAGTTCCCGGCTGTAGCCCTTGGGCAGGTGGCGCCTGGCCGTTCGAATCTGTTCTTCGATCAGATAGAAGTTGTCGAGCAGCCATTCCCCGGCAGGCGCAATCCGGCGGTTGGCCTTAATGGCCTCTGTCAATAGGTTGCGGACTGCAATCAGCACACCTTCATTTTCCGCCAGACGCGCCAGCAGTCGGTCCGATGCGCGTCCAGAACTCAGCTTATGCGAGTCCGCCAGCGCAACGCCGTGCTGCTTCATCTGGTCGCTGCTGAACAGTTCCGTTCTCAACGGCGGCTCTTCGCCGGCGAACTTTTTTAGCGGGTCGGTTCTGCGTAGATAGGCCAACCAATGAAAGAGGGTTCTCCGAACCGTTTCGCTGCTCAGTTTCATTCTTGATCGCTCCTTCTGGCGTTTTCCCAATGAGCGTTCTTCGCAGGCAGGCAGGCACTACGGGCAGGAAGGGAGAGGATGAAGGAACGCTCAGGGAAATCGTGGTTCAGGAGCCCTTGACGACAAGGCCGTTTTCGACCGATTTCACATCCTTGACACCTTGGGCGATTTCCATTGCCCTGTCGGCACTTTGCTGGGAATCGACGTCGCCGCTCAGGGTGACCACGCCGTCTGTGGTGACCACGTTGATCTGGGAGACCTTAAGCAACGTGTCACCCAAAATCTCCGCCTTGATCTTGGCGGTGATAGCGGCATCGCTCATGTATTCTCCGGCCTTTTCGGCGCTTTCGCTTACCGCTTCCTTGGCCCCTTCCATTTTTTCGCCTACTTTTTCAGCGGCTTGATCAACTTTTTCCCCGGCCTTTTCAGCGGTCCCCTTTTGTTCACAACCGGCAAATGCGAGAAAAAACGATAATAGAACAACGATGATGAAACCTCTGTGTGATAGACTCATTTTCAATCCCCTTCCTCGAAAGATGCATAATTGCGTAAGTTATGAAAATTGGCCCACTACTTTACGATCAGATCGTTCTTGACGGATTGGACCCCCTTGACGCTAGACGCGATTTGGCCGGCCTTATCGACGGCCTGCCGGGAATTGACAAAGCCGCTCAGTTGAACGATGCCCTTGTAGGTCTCGACACCGATCTGGAAGGACTTGAGAAAATCATCCTCTACCAATAGCGATTTGACTTTGGTCGTGATGACCGAATCGTCCACGTACTCCCCCGTGCTTGACTGTTTGGAGGTCGATGCACAGGCCACCAAGGCGGCGACAAACATGATAAGTACCCAATAGCCCACAACTCTACGTCTCGTTTTCATCGTCCTTACTCCTTTTAAGTGTATGTCTCGCCTTGTCCGGCGAAGCGTCAACGGGTCACCCCCGTCTTCGTCCCTTGTACCTGATTTCATGGTTGTTCTCCCCTTGGAATGGGGACCCTGGCAGGCACGAATGGCTTTGCCGGTCCAAGGGCGATCTTTGTACCGGTATTTACGAAATGTTATTACTTCAATCTTTGTGCCAGGTTTCCGATATGCAGCGTAATGTCACCCATTGTGCTGATTCTTAAGCACAACTTGTTTGAAAAACGTTTACAGGGCAGCCACTGACCGCCCCCTAAAAGAGGTCATATTTAACCGGTGGTCATATTCGACCTACTTTCAGCGGTTCTTTAGGTATCCTTGGTGGTGGTGATTTAGGCGGGATCAATCCTTTTCGCGCAGGGCCATTTGGGATAGGCGATCCAAGTCTGCGTCCGTTACCGTTGGAAGAAAGCGCTTTCGATAAAGCTCGTCGTGCACGATATTTACAACGGCAACCAGGGGTGCGGCGAGCAAAACACCCAGTACCCCGAAGGCGGCGACACATAAAAGCATGGAAAAGATCACCGCCACCGGGTGAAGCTTCATGCTACGGGCCATGATCAGGGGGCAGATTACATTGTTTTCTAAGACCTGCACGGCGAGGTACGCGAGCAAAACCCATAACGGCACCCATGCCTCCTTCCCCCATGGCGAACAAGAGGGCCGGCACTGCGCTCAGGATGGGTCCCAGAGCAGACGCAACTGAACGAAAGGAGACATAAC
>CAWHLH010000006.1:0-237264 GCA_963830105.1 uncultured Gammaproteobacteria bacterium
AGCAGGGGTTTGCCGGCAATCATCCGAATGTTCTTGTTCGGCACGCCTTTTGAACCCGCGCGCACACAAATTGTGCACAAGCGATTCATCGATGAATCCATTGCCTCGTCCGTGACGCCTCTTCCAGAGCGCCGATCAGCCGCACGGTTTCCAGGCCCTCTTCGGCGGTACAGAGCATTCTGTGATCCCCGTCCAGTACGGCGGCATGTTGCGCCCGATAGGTCGCATCCCGAACTACTTTTATGGCGGTTACCTCACCGTCATCAATCAGTTCACCTCGAACCAAGTCGACCTTCAGGGTGCCGGTATCCGTGTTAATCGTGATTTCCCTCCTCGATGCACGATCCAGGTAATTCATCTGTATCGATACCACCGGACACTCTTCGGTCTCCATCAGCAAACCCACCGTGTCCTCGCTGTCGATGGCAAGACTGCTGAAATGTCCAACTATTCCGGCGACCGCGCGCCACTGTCCAAATAGCCAACACGTGTAGTCCAGCTCATGGCTCAGGTCTCGCAACACTCCGCCTCCACGCGCTCGACTTGCCGAATAGCTGCTCGCATAATCCGTTCCAGGTCGCCAATCGGGCAGATACTGACCCACGTAAATCTGGACCGACAACACTCGCTCGTTTTCGATCCGAGCGGACAGTGCCTGCAGTACCGGATGAAACCTGAGATTGTACCCCACGTATACCTTCGCGTCCGGCATAGCCGGGAGCTCTCTTGGCGTGTCGAACAGCGGCTTTTCAACCAATACCACACCGGTGTATTGGCGTGCCGCGAGCTCCTCCAGGGTTGACCAATGTTCGGCGGTTGCACTGGCAATCACCACATAGTCCGGCCTGTCGTGATCCAGCAAATCGCCTACCAAATCGAAGACCGGGAACTGGTTATTCCGTCGCTTGCTGACGACAACCACTTCACATCCGAGTTCCGACAGGATCCGTGCATGTCGCGCGCCGATCGATCCCATCCCGACGACCGCAGCCTTCACAGGAAGATATCCTCATACTCTCCATTGGCCCGCTCCAGATCCGCGTGGCGGCCAATATCCATCCAGTACTCGCGGATTGGGAATGCAGCTGTCTCTCTGCCCGCACGCATGAGTTTTTTGAAGAGGTCCGGCATGTCCAGATGCGTCTGCGGCTCAATATGGTCGAGGACGCTTGGCTCGAGTACGTAGATTCCCGCATTGACAAAGAAGCGATGCACGGGCTTTTCGTCAATGTCGGAAATACGATTATCTTGAATATTGACTACGCCATAGGGGACTTCAAAATCGTATTCTCTGACGCACATGGTACCCTGTGCGGCGTGACCGGAGTGGAAGTCGAGGAGATGGTCGAAGTTCACTTTGGTGAGCACATCACCATTCATTACGATGAATGGGTCATTCGGTCGGATCGGAAGAAGACTCAGCGCTCCGGCTGTACCCAATTTGCGGTCTTCGTGAATATAATGGATTTCGGCACCCCATTTACTACCGTCACCGAAATATTCGGATATCCGTTCGGCCATATAATTTACCGAGATGTAAAAACGCCGGAAATTATATTCGACGAAGTTGCATAGGATTGTTTCGAGAATCGGTCGTCCGCCGATCGGAAGCATCGGCTTTGGGCACTCCTCGGTAAGCGGCCGCAGTCGCATACCCAGGCCGCCGGCCATGATCACTACGACACTGTCCCGCTGCTCCGGTCTCAACAGCTCGTCAAGCGTTTCCAACCCAAGCACGCAGTTCGCTCCATCCACGATCGGGATTTGCCGCAGGAGCTTCTTCTTCATTATCTCCAGTATTATGCCCCGATCGTCGTTGGGACCCGCCTTTGTCGGACGAGTATTCATGATCTCCCGGACCGGCGTCTCCAGGCGCACTCCGCGCAGAATGCCTCTACGCACATCGCCGTCCGTTACTGTACCTAGTAGATGATTGCCTGCATCGCAGACCAGGGCGATCTGAGCGGAACTGGCGTCTATTCTTTCAATCGTTTCACGGATAGTCGTGTCCAACCCCACCGTGACGTCTTTCCAGGACTTCACGAAGCAATCTCCCTGCAAGGCACACCCGCGACATCGCGGCCTTCCTCGACATCTCTTATGACCAATGCCCCCGCACGCACAAACACGCCTTTTCCTATCCGTATTCCCTGAACGACCGACGCGCCCGTACCTATATGGGTGCATTCGCCCACTTCCACCTGGCCTGAAAGGGTCGCGCCCGGCGCAACGTGCACGTGCGCCCCGATTATACAGTCATGATCAACCGAGGCGTTGGTGTTGACGATAACATTCCGGCCCAGGCAGGCACCTGCTTGGATCACCGCCCCAGCCATGATCTGAACCCCCTCGCCCAATACAACCTCGCGACCGACAACGGCGGACGGATGCACCACGCGGCAGAACGAATAACCGACCGACTGAAGCCGCTCAAAAAGCTCCTTCCGCTGGATCGGCCTCTCGACGGAGCCCATTCCATTGACCAAGCAGACGGAGCGGGGCCCATAACCGTCCAGGGCTGAATCGTCCCCTATAACGGGTATACCAAGCACCGCTTCGGCAGTTCCTTTGGGGTCGGTGCAGCCGATTACCTGCCTCCCCGCCGACAGCAAGGCATCGATCAGGACTTTCGCATGGCCTCCGGCACCGAGCACCACGACTGGCAGACTGTCAGCCCTGTCGGACATGGTTATCATGGCTCGATGAGTTCATCGGCCACATAGACACGCTGCGCCGTCCTGCCCAGGTAGTCCCAGTACAGCAGCGGGGAAACTCCGGTGCCGGGGCGTTTTGCGGTCAGATTGTCTACGCTGAAAGGTTCGCCTGCTGCGATGTCTCTCGCCGCCACCAGACTCTTGCGTGCAATCGGCTCGTTCTTGACTTCGGAGGGACTCGGCATCTTGCCCCAGTCTCCCAAGGCCTGCTCGACCGTGCGGATCCCTGTTACCATCATGTGCAATTCTGCGGGCTCCAGGGACGCCTGGTGATCGGGGCCCGGAAGACTCCGATCGAGCGTGAAGTGCTTTTCCACGACGCAGGCCTCGCGGGCCACCGCCGCAATCGACGCCACGATGCCCTGCGTATGGTCCGACAACCCAACCGGCAGCCGAAAAGCGGCACGCAGCGTATCCATGGCCCGCAAATTCACATCTTCCGGCGGCGTCGGATATTCAGTGGTGCAGTGCAGCAGAGTGACCATCCGCGCCAACGCCGCTTTTCCCTCCGGAGTTGCATAGCTGGTCCGAAACGCCTCCCGAGATGCGGGCTCCGTGGGATTGGTGTAGCCAAACGCCAATATCTGCAATGCAGCTTCGACGTCACCCAATAGGCACATGCCGGTGGACAGAATAAGCGGCTTCCCGGACCGGGTTGCCTGCAGCAGCAATGGGCCGTTGGTAATCTCGCCTGACCCCAGCTTCAAACGACGGACGCCCAACTCTTCGACCAGGAATCTGAGACTGTCCCCGTCGAACGGAGACGAGAGAAATTCGATGCCGCGCATCTCGCAGTGCCTGGCGACCGAAAAATGCGCCTCTTGGCTCAACTCCAAGCCCTTCAGCATCCGGTACTGTGTCTCGTCCGTCCCTGTGCTGGCCATCTGGTACTGCGCCTTGGGTGCATGGCGGCTTGCCAGCTTTGCCGCATCGAACGACTGAAACTTCACGGCGTCAGCGCCGGCTTCCGCCGCTGCATCCACCATCTCCAGCGCACGATCAAGCGACCCGTTGTGATTAACACCGGCCTCGGCAATAACGTATGTATGCTGGACATTGGTCATGGTGCCGGTTCATCCTGCATTGGGCCCCAGTCATGGAAGTGCTTGTTCAACAAGGAGTCCAGATCAATCTTTGTGAGCACTTCAGTGATCTGCTCCGCGGCGCCGCCGGAACCGTACGGGGACACGGTTCGGTCGAGCTCAGACCTGTACGACGGGGCACAGACCCGTCGAATCGCCTCAGCGACAGCATCCGCAGCGGGCTCGCAGTCCACCACGGAAGCGGCGCGAGGTCTGCCCCGTTGGCGACCACCGATGTTGATTGTCGGCTTTTTGAACACCGGGACTTCTATGATTCCGCTGGAAGAATTCCCGATAACCGCGTCGACATGGACTATGGCGCTCAGGTAACGGATCTGTCCCAGGGACGTCACCGCAATCGCTCGATCCGGGTGGGCCTGTACATACGCCTCGATTTGCCGAATTATAACCCGCCCCCCCGGTCCGCGTTGGGCATTGTAAAAATCGTCTTGGCATCGGGGAACTGCTCCAGCGCCGACAATAGCTCCCGCATCGCGTCAGCCGGATCTTCGTCACCCAGCGTGGCCGGATGATAGGTAACCAGAAAATTGGTCGAACCAAGCGCAAAGTCAAGCGAGCGCTCCAGCTCCGTCCGGTCCAGCAACGTCACGCGATTGATGTAGTCAATTCCGGGGGCGCCCACGTTGAATACCCGCGCCGGGTCTTCCCCCAACTGCATCACCCGACGGCGAAATTGCTCTGCAGCGACGAAGTGAAGATGCGCCATTTTGGTGACGGCATGTCTGATCGCCTCGTCGATGGCGCCTTCGGTAGTTTCCCCCCGTGGATATGCCCGACGGGAATTCGCGCGACCAGCGCGGCCGTCGCCGCCGCCAATATCTCGAAACGATCTCCCAGCACAAGCACCACGTCCGGAGCCAGGGCACTGAACGCGTCTGCGAAACCGATGATCCCAAGGCCGACTGACTTGGTCACACCGACATTGGTGTCGCTCGACAGCAACATCTCAACCTTGGCGGCGATCGGGAATCCGTCCGCTTCGATGACCCGGTAGGTGGCGCCGAACTCCGGCGAAAGGTGCATGCCCGTCGCTACGACCTGCAGTTCCAGGGACGGCTCCTTCTGGATATCTTTCAGAACCCAGTACAGCAGCCCGTAGTCGGCCCGGGTCCCGGTCACTACGCACACTTTTCTCTTAGCCATGGCCGCGTTCCAGCGTGGGCGTACTGGGCAGATTTATCAGACGCGCCTCCAATGACTCCGCTGTGTTGAGGTCCATCCGCGGACAATCGACGTACATGGGCAATCTGTGCATCAACGTCCAAGCTGGCCTCGTCATCAGACCACGTGCGTTGGACATCTCCAGCACAGTATCTCTGTGCGCAACCCATTCCGGAGCCAGGAGCAACGCGTTCAGCCAGTAGTTGCTGCATGCGAAATCGGGTTCGGCAAACACTTCTACACCCGCGATGCCTTCGAATGCGTGCTGGTACTGTTGTGCAAGCCGCCGCTGCGCTGCAACAAAACCCGGCACCTGCTCGAGCTGTGCGCAACCCAGTGCCGCATTGATGTTCGGCATGCGGTAATTGAACCCTACCGCGTCATGAACAAACGACCACCGGTGTGCGACACGGGCGGTCGTCGTCAGGTGCTTCGCCCGTTTCGCCAGGACTGGATCACGCGCAAGGATCGCCCCGCCACCTCCCGTGGTCATGATCTTGTTGCCGTTGAAGCTCAACGCAGACAGCGGAGCGAAGGTTCCCGTATGCTGGCCTTTGTAGTATGAACCAAGCGACTCCGCCGCATCTTCGATGAACTGCAGTCCATACCTGTCACACACTTCCATCAAAGCGTCAATATCGACAGGATGCCCGAAGGTATGCATTGCGACCAGCGCCCGTATGGGCGCGCCCGTTCGGCGGTTGAAACACTGGCCGTTTCGGACCTGCGTGATGTCCGACAGATAGGCGTCGAGCTTTCCAGCGTCGACACCCAGCGTATGGGTACTGCTGTCGACAAAGTGCGGAACGGCGCCGCAATATTGCACGGCATTTGCGGTTGCCACGAACGTCAAGGCAGGCACCAGCACCTCATCGCCGTGTTGCACGCCCGCAAGCACCAGACAGGCATGAAGCGCAGCAGTACCATTGACCACCGCCACTGCATAGGGCGAGCCGGTGTACTCCGCCAGCTGCGCTTCGAATTCGTCCACGTACTTGCCAACCGATGACACCCACCCGGTGTCTATGCAGTCCTTTACGTACTGCCATTCCCTGCCGCCAAAAAACGGCTGATGGAGACTCCACTGTTGGTCCATGCCCGGACGCAGCGACTCTATGGCATCCACTACGAGTTTTGGATTCAAGGTATCCATCTAGATGTTGTAGATGTCGGCCTTGTACGCCGCGAGGTTGCGGGCATTGGTGAACCACTCGACCGTCTCGGCCAGACCGCGACGCAACCCTTCGCGCTGTCCATATTGCGGAGCCCACCCCAACAACCGCGCGGCTTTGGTATTGTCGGCCCACAGGCGGTTTACCTCGCTCTTCTCGGGACGCAGGCGCGAGGTGTCCGTTTCGATCTGTATATCCGCACCCATGATCTCGGCAATCAGCGCGACGGTCTCCCCAATCGAAATCTCGTAGTTGCTTCCAACGTTGATGACCTCACCCACGGCCTGCTCCGCGTCGGCGACCGCCATGAACCCGCTCACCGTGTCCAGGACGTAGTTGAAGTCCCGTGTCGGATGAGTGGCACCAAGCCTGATGGTGCGCATGCCATTGGCAATCTGTGTAATGACCGTTGGAATAACCGCGCGCGCCGACTGCCTGGGTCCGTAGGTGTTGAATGGCCTGATGATCGCGACGGGCACGTCGAAGGAGTTGTAAAACGAGTACGCCAGCTGGTCCGCGGCAATCTTTGTCGCTGAATAGGGAGACTGGCCCTGCAGCGGATGCTCCTCCGTGATCGGCACGAATTGGGCAGTGCCGTACACTTCGCTGGTCGAAGTATGAACGACCCGGTCCACCCCCAACTCGCGTGCTGCCTGCAGGACGTTCAGCGTCCCTTTCACATTGGTGTCGACGTAGGTGTCCGGAGAATGATAGGAGTAGGGAATGGCAATCAACGAAGCAAGGTGCATTATCGTTGTGCAGCCTGCCATCGCTTTCTTGACGCCGTGGGGGTCTCTGATGTCGCCAGCGAAAATATCCAGCTCGCGGCGGATCTCTTCATCCAGATGGTCCAGCCAGCCCCATGAATTGAACGAGTTGTACAACACGAAGGCGCGGACCTTCCTTCCGGAGCGCACCAGCTGCTCCACCAGGTGCGACCCGATGAAGCCATCCGCCCCTGTTACCAGTACTTGTTCATTGCCAGTCATATCTTCGTCCTACCGTCGCAGCCATGCCTGAACCAGGCATCGGACTTGTCAGGTCCGGCCCGGCACTCGCGCCGCCCGCCGATGCGCCCGCTCGCTCGGGCATTCTCGAATAGCCCCGTACCGTCGCGGAAAGCCACCTGTAAATCACGAACCGTCTTAACGCCCCGCTCCCATTCGGGTCCGGAACTCCCCAACAACCGTAAGGGCCAGACCCAGCAGCAGGCCGAACACCAGCGACAAGACCATGAGCAGGGCCTGTACTTGATAGCTTGGGCGGGGCGCCAGAGTCGGGGACACCACGATGCTCGTCGGCCACGAGCCTACCGCGGACAATGCAGCCTGCAACTGGTCCCGACGCCGTGTCATTGCCTGCAGTTCCGCCAACGCCTGGGCGCGTGTGAGAATTTCAATACGGGGATCGCCCGACCGGTCGCCGCCCCCGGTCTCGCTAGCGTCTGCCCAACAATCCCTTGCTCGAGGACTCCAATGGCCCTGGACGTCGCCTTCAGCGCCTGCTCCTTATCGGCACGGTATGTATCGTAGATCGACCGATCCGACTTGACGATTTCGCCGACTATTTCTGTAAGCAACTGCTGAGTATCACGAGGGTTGGCGCCCCGCGCCGTGAATTCCACGATATCGGGCGCATCGGTCGCGGACGCGACACTATCGAGGTGGGGCCGGCCTCTATGTCGCCAAGACTTTTCGTCGACCCGATAAACCGCCCGTAGCCTTGCCACCAGGGTCGGCGGCGATTCAATAGGAGTCACCTTGCCGTCCTGGGTTATTGCACCCAATTCAATCACCGCACGACTTTCGTACAAGGGGGTGATGAAGTATGCCAGCACTGCACCGACGAGCAGCGACAGCCCCGTCACCGCCAAGATCAGGGTTCGACGCCGCCGCAGAGCCATCCAGAGTTCGGACAGGCTGACTTCACTGATCTCGGAATGGCGAGAGATACCTGCTGTCGGCGCTGTAATCTCATCTTCCTTCATATCAATACTCATTATTGCCCCAGTCCACCGGTCTTGGTTGCCGCCGACCTGCAATCACTTCGCCCACGTGGTCGAATTGTGTCCCTGTCAGCGGTTCGACCACGGATGTCACCGCCTGTGAAATCAGGCACCAACTCCATAGAAACTTCGGTACCACTCTACGAATTGCGCGACCCCATCCTCCACCGACGTGCGAGGCCTGAACCCCACAGCTTGCTCCAGTTCGTTGGTGTCGGCATAAGTGGCGCTCACGTCACCCGGCTGCATGGGAAGCAGATCCATGATGGCCTTCTTGCCCAGACCCTGTTCGAGCACCTCGATATAGCGCATCAGCTGCACCGGGTTGTTGTTCCCGATGTTGAACACCCGATAAGGCGCGTAGCTGGTGGCCGGATCCGGGGCGTCGCCTGACCATTCGGGGTTCGGCGTGGCCGGACGGTCGATCACCCGCACTACCCCTTCGACGATGTCGTCAATGTAGGTGAAATCCCGGACCATCTTGCCTTCGTTGAATACGGGAATGGGCTCGCCCGCCAGGATGCCCTTGGTGAACTTGAACAGGGCCATGTCGGGCCGTCCCCAGGGGCCGTACACGGTGAAGAAGCGCAGCCCGGTGCAGGGCAGTCCGTACAGATGGGCATAGCTGTGGGCCATCAGCTCGTTGGCCTTCTTGCTGGCCGCATACAAGGACACCGGATGGTCCACGTTGTCGTGTTCGGAGAACGGCAGCTTGGTGTTGGCGCCGTACACCGAGCTGGACGAGGCGAACACGAAATGGCCCACCTTGGAGTGGCGGCAGCCTTCCAGGATGTTGCCGAAGCCCACCAGGTTGCAGTCGATGTAGGAATAGGGGTTTTCGATGGAATAGCGCACGCCGGCCTGGGCGGCGAGGTGCATGACGGCGTCGAAATGGTTTTCCCGGAACAGCCGGCCGATAGCGTCGCGGTCCACGATATCCAGCTTCTCGAAGGTGAAGTTGGGATTGTCCTGCAGCCGGGCCAGACGGGCTTCCTTGAGCGTGACGTCGTAGTAGTCGTTCAGGTTGTCGATGCCGTAGACCTCATCGCCCCGCTCCAGCAGCCTGAGCGCAAGAGTGGAGCCGATGAAACCGGCGGCGCCTGTAATCATTATTTTCATTGTTTCAGAGTCTCCACAGGTCGATGCCGGCGGCAGCGAATTCCGCCCGGTCGAGCACGCACTTGACGTCCATGACGCTGGCGTCGGGTTTGAGCATGGCGGAGAAGTCGGCAGCGCCCTGCTCCACAAACTCCGTGTGCGCCACGGCCAGCACCAGGGCGTCCGCCTTGGGCAGCTGGTCACGCGGCGTCAGGTCCACGCCGTATTCCTCGTGGGCTTCGGCGGGGTCCGCGATGGGGTCATGCACGGCGACATCCACGCCGTAGGATTTCAACTCGTTGATGACGTCGATGACCCGCGAGTTGCGCAGATCCGGGCAGTTCTCCTTGAAGGTCAGCCCCAGCACCGTGACCTTGGACCCTTTGACGCAGGAGCCCTTGTTGATCATCTGCTTGACGGTCTGGTCGGCAATGTACTTGCCCATGCCGTCGTTGATGCGCCGCCCGCCGAGAATGACCTGGGGATGGTAGCCGAGCTTCTCCGCCTTGAAGGTCAGATAGTAGGGATCGACGCCGATGCAGTGGCCGCCCACCAGACCGGGCCTGAACGGCAGGAAGTTCCACTTGGTACCGGCCGCCTTCAGCACTTCCATGGTGTCGATGCCGATCTTGTGGAAGATGAGCGCCAGCTCGTTCATCAGCGCGATATTCAGATCGCGCTGGGTGTTCTCGATGACCTTGGCGGCTTCGGCCACGGCAATGGAGCTGGCCCGGTGCACGCCTGCTTCGACCACCGACTCGTAGAGCTGCGCCACCTCTTCCAAGGTCGCCTCGTCATCGCCGGAGACGACCTTGACGATGTTGTGCAGGCGGTGCTCGTGGTCGCCGGGGTTGATGCGCTCCGGCGAGTAGCCGATGTGGAAGTCCTCCTTCCAGACCAGGCGGGAGTACTTCTCGAGGATGGGAACGCAGATCTCCTCGGTGGCACCGGGGTAGACCGTCGACTCGAAAATGACGATGGCCCCGCGCTTCATGTTCTGGCCGACCGTTTTGCTGGAGCCTTCCAGCGGACCGAAGTCGGGACGTCGGACGTCGTCGATCGGGGTCGGCACCGCGACGACGATATAGTCCGCCTTGGAGATATCACTCGGATCGGCAGTCAGCTGCAGGCCGGTCGCGGCTTGCAGCGCTTCGCCACCCACCTCGCCGGTCGGGTCGCTACCGGCGCGGAACAGCTCGATCTTGCTGGCGCTCAGATCATACCCGATGGTCGGCCAATGCTTGGCAAAGGCGACCGCCAGCGGCAGCCCCACATAGCCCAAGCCCACTACGGCAACCGTTTTCATATGCGTTGCTCCCGCTTCTTGGTCTTCTCGTCCCGGTGAACCCCAAGCCCAGCGCCGGCGCTATACCGCCTTCGGGTTGGAACTTTGGGGTCGCATTCTACAGTTTCCGGAGCGGTGGCGCCCGGTCCGCTTTCCAGTTCCAAACCGCGGTGGCCGGCCCCAGGCACCCGCCGCGCGCCAGCCGCGCAAGGCCAAGCCGCCGGGTTCGACAGGCGCCGCCCGGCGTTTTTCCCTCGCGGCACGCCCCTGGGCACACGAACGGCCGTACCGGCAGGCCCAATCGGCAGCAATTTTCCTTCGTTTCCCGCCTCTTGGATCATGCGTCTGGATCAGGCACCGGGGCCGTACTGCAGGCGGTAGTAGTCCTGGTAGGCGCCGCTGCGCACGCGCGCGCACCAGTCCTTCCGGTCCAGGTACCAGGCGAGGGTCTTCTCGATCCCCTGCTCGAAGCCGTGCACGGGCTCCCAGCCGCATTCGATCCGCAGCTTGGAGGCATCGATGGCATAGCGCCGGTCGTGGCCCGGGCGATCCGTGACGAACTCGATCAGATCCCGGCGGGGACGTCCCGCTGGCGCCCGGTCATCCAGCCGGTCGCAGACCAGCTGCACGATGTCCAGGTTGGTCCACTCGTTGCCGCCGCCGATGTTGTAGACCTCCCCCACCCGGCCACCGGTCAGCACCGCCTCGATGCCCCGGCAATGATCCTCGACGTACAGCCAGTCCCGCACGTTCTGCCCGTCGCCGTACACCGGCAGCGGCTTGCCTTCCAGGGCATTGAGGATCACCAGCGGTATCAGCTTCTCCGGGAACTGGTACGGCCCGTAGTTGTTCGAGCAGTTGGTGGTCAGCGTCGGCAGGCCGTAGGTGTGGCGGTAGGCACGGACCAGGTGGTCGGACGAGGCCTTGGAGGCCGAATACGGACTGTTGGGGGCGTAGCCGCTGGTCTCGGTAAACGGCGCGTCGTCCGGCTCCAGGCTGCCGTAGACTTCATCGGTGGACACATGCAGGAAGCGGCACTCATCCGCCCCCTGCCCCCAGGCCTGGCGGGCCGCCTCCAGCAGGGTGAAGGTGCCGTGCACATTGGTGCGGATAAACGCCTCCGGTCCCAGGATGGAGCGGTCCACATGGGACTCGGCGGCGAAGTTGACCACCGTGTCGATGCGCTCTTCGGCGAACAGCTCGGCCATGCGCGGGCCGTCGCAGATGTCGCCGTGCACGAAGCGATAGCTCGGGTGATTCTCCACGTCCTGGAGATTTTCCAGGTTGCCCGCATAGGTCAGGGCGTCCAGGTTCACCAGCCGGTCGTCGGGATGGGCTTCGAGCCAGTAACGGACGAAATTCGAACCGATGAAACCGGCGCCGCCGGTCACGAGCAGTCGGCGCATGCCTTGAGCTCCTTGAGCATGGCGCGCAGGCTGGCGCGCCAATGGGGGATGGGGGCATCGAGCAGCGGTCGGATCTTGCGCTTGCTGAGCACCGAATAGGCGGGCCGCGGCGCCGGCAGCGGGTAGTCCTCGGTGGGGATGGGATGCACCCCGGCCCTCAGGTCGAACCCCTGGGTGCGGCCTTCCTCCACGATGGCTGTGGCGAAGTCGTACCAGGAGGCGACCCCTTCGTTGGTGAAGTGGTAAATCCCCGAGGCCTCGGCACCGATCAAAGCCGCAATGGCCGTGCAGATATCGCCCGTCCAGGTCGGGCAGCCCACCTGATCGTCGATCACCGACAGGCTGTCGCGCTCGGCGGCCAGCCGCAAAATGGTCTTGGCGAAATTCCTGCCGTGGGCGCCGTAGACCCAGGCCGTGCGCAGAATGACCGCCCCGGGCACCGTGGCCCGCACCGCTTGCTCGCCGGCCCATTTGGACTGGCCGTAGATGCCCAGAGGGCTGGCCGGATCGCTCTCCTGCCAGGGTCGTGACTGGTTGCCGTCGAACACATAGTCGGTGGACACATGCACCAGGCGGGCACCGCAGCCGGCCGCGGCGGCCGCGACGTTGGCGGCGCCGTCCCGATTGACGGCGAAAGCGCCTTCCGCATCGCTCTCGGCGCCGTCCACGTTGGTGTAGGCGGCGCAGTTCACTATCCAGTCGGGACCCTCGGCCGCGAGGGTCGCCCGGGCCTGTTCGGCATTGCCGATGTCCAGGGCCGCCCGGTCGAACCCCACCACCTCGTCCCCGTTGTCGCGAAGGGACTCCACCAGATCGGTGCCCAACTGCCCGCCTGCACCGGTCACCACCACCTTCACGGTCGGTACTCCGGCAGCCGTTCGTGGGCGGCGTCGCGCAGCCGGGGATAGGTCTGGTCCTTGTCCGACAGCACGAACGCCCTATCGGGCCAATCGATGGCCAAGTCCGGATCGTTCCAGGCGATGCCCTGCTCGTCTTCGGGGTGATACAAATCCGTGCACTTGTACAGAAAGTCCACGCTGTCGCTCAGGGTGCAGAAGCCGTGGGCAAAACCCGGCGGCACATAGAGCTGGCGCTTGTTCTCCCCGGACAGCAGGCACCCCACCCAGCGGCCGAAGGTCGGCGAGCCGCGGCGGATATCCACAGCGACGTCGAACACTTCCCCCCGGGTCACCCGCACCAGCTTGCCCTGGGGATGCTGCAGCTGGTAGTGCAGGCCCCGCAGCACGCCGGCGCCGGAACGGGAGTGATTGTCCTGCACGAAACGGGCGTTGATGCCCGCCTCGGCGAACTTGCCCTCGTGGTAGGTCTCCATGAAGAAGCCCCGGTCGTCCCCGAACACCCGGGGCTCGATCAGCACCACGTCGGGAATGTCGGTAGGGACGAACTTCATTCCCAGTCCCCGTCCTCGCGCAGCATGCGCCGCAGGTAGTCACCGTATCCGTTCTTGGACAGCGGTGCGGCCAGCGCCTCCACCTGCTCGGCGCTGATGTAACCCATGCGGTAGGCGATCTCCTCCAGGCAGGCGACCTTCAAACCCTGGCGCGCCTCGATGGCCTCGATGAAGTTGCCGGCCTGCTGCAAGGACTCGTGGGTGCCGGTGTCCAGCCAGGCGGTGCCCCGGCCCAGCTTTTCCACGCTGAGTTGGCCCCGATCCAGGTAGATCTGGTTGACGTCGGTGATCTCCAGCTCCCCTCGGGGCGAAGGCTTCAGCTCCCGGGCGATATCGGTCACCTGGCCGTCGTAGAAATACAGCCCGGTCACCGCGAAGTGCGAGGGCGCCACCTTGGGTTTTTCCAGAATGCGAACCGGGCGCTTGTCGGCGCCGAACTCCACCACGCCGTAACGCTCGGGATCGTTCACCCAGTAGGCGAACACGGTGGCCCCGGCGGTCAGGGCCGCCGCCCGCTGCAGGGCGCCGCTGAGGCCCTGGCCGTAGAAGATGTTGTCGCCGAGGATCAGGCTGCTGGGCTGTCCACCCACGAACTCCCGGCCGATGATGAACGCTTCGGCAAGTCCTCGCGGCTCGGCCTGCTCGGCGTAGCTGAAATCCAGACCCCACTGCTCGCCGGAGCCCAGCAGGCGGCGGAACGCCGGCAGGTCCTCCGGCGTGGAGATAATCAGAATTTCCCGGATGCCGGCCAGCATCAGCGTCGACAGCGGATAGTAGACCATCGGCTTGTCATAGACCGGCAGCAGTTGCTTGCTCACCCCCCGCGTCACCGGGTAGAGCCGCGTACCTGATCCGCCTGCGAGAACGATGCCTTTCATGGGTTACCTTTGAAGTGTCTGTTGGGCTTCGCGGCGCTCAGTCCAACCTACCGGTGCTGTCGGAACGAGGTCTTTCGGGCGGTTGCCGATGCACAGCCACGCAGACCGCGGAGTCATGCCCCGCAAGGGCAACGCCAACCCACGGCTTGGTTCTCGAAAAAACCATCCGACGCTGCATCTACCGGCTGGTGCCTGTTACGCCGTCTCGCGACGTCATCCGGGACATCAACGGCCCCGAAGAACGGCCAACCCTGTCGATAGGCGGCGCAGCTGAGCGGCTTTGCGGATCATCACTGGGAACAGCGGTCGTAGATATCCTCGAAGCGCACGATATCGTCTTCGCCGAGGTAGCTGCCCGACTGCACCTCGATGATCTCCAGCGGAATGGCACCCGGATTCTCCAGGCGGTGCTGCACGCCGAGCGGGATGTAGGTGGACTGGTTCTCGCTGAGCAGAAACACTTCGTCCCCGCGGGTCACGCGCGCCGTTCCGGTCACTACGATCCAGTGTTCCGCCCGGTGATGGTGCATCTGCAGGGACAGCGAAGCGCCCGGCTTGACGCTCAGGCGCTTGACCTGGAAGCGGCTGCCTACGTCGATGCCCTCATAGGCGCCCCAGGGGCGGTAGACCTTGCGATGGGTCTTGGTCTCGGTACGCTGGGCGGCCTTCAACTGACTGACGATCTCCTTGACCTGCTGCGCCTTGTCCCGGTGGGCCACCAGTACCGCGTCGGAGGTTTCCACCACGATCATGTTGTCGAGCCCCACGGCGGCCACGCAGCGCTGCTCGGCCATCAGCAGCGAGTTGCGGGTGTCGTGCATCAGCACGTCGCCCTGGACGACATTGCCGGAGGCGTCCCGGGACTTGATGTCGAGCACCGACGACCAGGCGCCCACATCCGACCACGCCGCATCGAGGGGCACGACCGTGGCGCGGTCGGTCTTCTCCATCACGGCATAGTCGATCGAATCGCTGGGACAGGCCAGGAAGGCGTCCTTGTCCACCCGCTGGAAGTCCTGGTCCTTGCGTATTCCGGCGGCGGCGGCCCGACAGGCGTCCAGAATATCCGGGCGGTAGCGCGCCATTTCGTCCAGCCACGTCTGGGCCCCGAGCACGAAGATGCCGCTGTTCCAGAGATAATCACCGGAATCCAGGTACCGCTGGGCCGCGGATTGGTCTGGTTTCTCCACAAACCGGTCTACCCGGTACGCTCCGCCGCCTTCCAGAGGTGCGCCCTTGTTGATGTAGCCGTAACCGGTCTCGGGCCGATCGGGTACCACGCCGAAGGTCACCAGCTTGCCGCCCGCGGCCAGATCCGCAGCCAGGCGCACCGCTTGCTGGAAACCGAACTGATCGGGAATCACATGATCCGCGGGCATCACGACCATGACGGCGTCGGGGTCCTGTCCGACAAGCTGCAGCGCGGCAATGGTCAGCGCCGGTGCCGTATTGCGTCCTTCGGGCTCCAGAATGATGGCGGCCGGGTGCTTGCCCAGCTGGTGCACCTGTTCGGCGAGCAGGAAGCGGTGCTCTTCGTTGCAGACAAACAGGGGATCGCTCACATCAGCCATACCGTCGAGCCGGCAGGCGGTGTCCTGGAGCAGAGATTGCTGGGAAATCAGGGGCAGCAGCGGCTTCGGGTAATGTTCCCTGGAAAGCGGCCACAGGCGAGTTCCTGCCCCCCCGGACAGGATCACTGGATAGATTTTCAAAAGGTACACCCTCAGCTAGGAAGACAGTGGAGACTGTTCCTGCTTCGTCTGGCGGTTCCCTTGGATATGCGTCCCGGCTTATCGAGCGCTTCCATGGCATTCACGCGGTATCGCCGGCCTAACCGCTTCCATAACAAGCACTTTCCAGGAATCGGCAGCCGCCGGGCGGCCTGTTCAAACCACGGACAATGGTAGGTTACTCGCTGCTGGAGCGTCAAGAAATGATCGGACCCGGCAGGGCCCTCCCCATAGGGGCGCGCAGCCCTGGCGGTGAGGCGATGGGCCTAGGTCCGGGAGGTGCCGCCCGGGGGGCGGCACCTCCCTACCGGGCTACTGCTGGACGGCCACCGCCTTGCCCGCAGGCTGGACGGAAACCCGATCCCGATTCCTTTCCAAGGTCCGTTCGCCGATGCCCTTCACCTTGGCCAGATCGCCCACCTGACGGAACGGTCCGTTGGCATCCCGGTAGCTGACAATCGCCGCCGCCTTGTCGGGGCCCACGCCCACGAGCGCCCCGGCCAGCGTCTGGGCATCGGCGGTATTGATATTGACGGCACCCGCAAACGCGGCCACCGGGCAGCACAGCAGAACAAGCCAAAGCAGAATATGACGCAGATGAGACATGTCGCACTCCTTTGCAGACTGGATCGAATGGATGAGGCACGCTCGGGCGTGCCCTCACGAGCGCCGGCACCCTTCCTGGGCCGCTGCGCTCACTGAAAGCCGGTCCGGGCAATGATGACCGGGCCAGACTCCCGACCAGCTTACCGGCCCGACATGTCAGCGCAAGGCGCTGATTTCTGAATTTGTTGTCAGCAACACGCCCACCGGGTCGTCAGCCTGGGTCACGGGTCGTCCCATCACCAGATAGTGCGCCCCGCCGGCCACCGCCTCGACCGGGGTCATCACACGCCGCTGATCGTCGGCCGCGGCGCCGGCCGGGCGGACGCCGGGGGTCACCAGCACGAAGCGGTCGCCTTCGCCGGCGCGCAGCACCGCTGCCTCGCGGGGCGAACAGACCACACCGTCCAGGCCGGCACTGTGCGCCAGTGCCGCAAGGCGCTGCACGTTGCTTTCGGGCGTCCCCGCCAGCCCGATCTCCGCCAGATCCTGCGCACCAAGGCTGGTGAGCACCGTGACCCCGATCAGCAAGGGACGCTCACCGGCGCCGTCCAATGCGGCTCGGGCAGCCTCCATCATGCGCCGCCCCCCCAGGGCGTGCACGTTGACCATCCAGACGCCCAGGTCGGCAGCCGCCGCGCAGGCCCGCGCAACGGTATTCGGGATGTCGTGGAATTTGAGGTCGAGAAAGACGTCGAAACCGGCCTTTACGAGCCTGTCCACGAAACCCGGACCGGCGCGGGTAAATAGTTCCTTGCCCACCTTCAGCCGGCACAGTTCCGGACGCAGACGTTCGACAAGCGCGAGCGCCAGGTCGGCGGTCGGATAATCCAGTGCGACGATGATACGTGGATCTGTGGATACAGACGGGCTCATATCAGACTCCAAGGCCTCAGCGAATGGAAACGCCCATGACACCGGTCTTCATTCAGCCTGCACGCCGTGAATGGGTTTGGTGACGTTCCACTTCTTGCAGCTCGGGCACTGCCAGTGCAGCACCTTGCCGGTAAAACCGCAATGCAGGCATTTGTACACCGGTTTGTGCTCAAGCAGCTGCCCCACCAGTTCGCGAAGAAGGAGCAGATTGTCCCGGGCGCTGCCCTCGCTGTGGGACAGGTTCAGATCGATCAGTCTTTCCAGCCCCCGCACCGAGGGACGCCGTTTGAGCTGTTCGGCGACGAAGGCGGCGGCTGCCTCCTCTCCGTCCCGTCGGAGGATCAGATCGGCGAGCGCCAGCATCGGTGAAACGCCTTCATAGCGGTCGAGGACATGGCGCAGGTAATCAATCATCGCGTCCAGATTACCCTGCTCCTCGAAACACCGGCGCATCGGCGCGATCACCTCCGGAAGGAACTCGATATCCTGTTCCTCGACACGCCGATAGAAGCGGATCGCGCCGCGCAGGTCACCGGCCTCCCTGGCCATGTCGCCCTGCATGATGCTGGCCCTCACGCACAGCTTGTCATGGGCCAGCGCCCGTTTGACCATCTGTTGGGCCCGGGCATTGTCGTGACTGCGACGTGCGTCCTCAGCCAATTCGCAATAGAACTGGGCGATGATCGCGCTCGTGGGCCTGCCACTGGCGGCACCCAGCTGGCGCGCCGTGGCCACGGCCTGCTCCCAGTCCTTCTCCTGCTGATAGATGGCCAGCAGTTGCTGCAGAGCCGGCACCAGATGCGTATTGTTTTCGACCAACTCCTGGAACAGGCTTTCGGCGCGATCGAAAAGCCCGGCGCGCATATAGTCCTGCCCCAGCTCCAACAGGGCTTCGGTGCGTTGCAGCTTGCTCAGGGTAGGTCTGGCGATGAGGTTCTGATGGATACGGATCGCTCGATCCACCTCCCCCCGGCGGCGGAACAGGTTGCCCAGCGCCAAATGGGTTTCAACGGTGTCGCTGTCCACCTCGAGCATCCGGATGAAGACCTCGATGGCTTCGTCAGGCTGCTCGTTGAGCAGGTAGTTAAGACCCTTGAAATACTCGGAACTGAGCTCGCCGCCGCGCTGCGGGCCGCGCATGGCGCTGCGTCTGGCCATGAACCAGCCGGACGCGGCCGCCACCGGCAACAGCAACCACAGCAGCTCGTTCATCTTCAGTGTGAATCTTTCAATGGAATCGCACGCAGGTTGGAGACTTCCTTTTCCGCGGTCTGCACCTGACGGCGCAAGTGGCGTACCTGGCGCTTAAGGCGCAGGACGATGCCGAGGCTCACCAGGACACCCAATATCGCACCCAGCACAAGCGAAGCCACGACTACCAGGGCCAGAGGCAGGTCAACTTCTCCAAGGTAGTAGTTCAACGGAACGCTGGTGGCGTTCAGCACGGCAAAGGACAGGCCCAGAAGCAACAATACCAGGAACAGGATGGCTAGCAGGATGCGCGCCATGATACCTCCTCTAGGCAAATGACAGCCCGGACACAATGCCGGCCGGGGAACGTATCCGGATCATCCTCTCCGGTACGAAGCAATACTGCTGAATTGCAGGGAAAAGGAACTTCGGACTGCGACGGGTGCACTCTTAGCTGGTGGTCCATAGCGGGTGTGCATGTGTCCTATGGCCGGCTCGCCACGGAACGGTACCCCTGCAAGCCGGATGCCCACCGACACCACGCCTTCCGACCGGCGTCACGCGGCAACCGTCGCCCACCGCCAACGTCAAACGTTGCCGGGCAAAGGCGTTACTTCTGTATCTTGGAGGGACTGGAGTTGACCCGCTCGCGCAGCTCCTTGCCAGGCTTGAAATGAGGAACGTACTTGGCTGCCAAGTCGACCGAATCGCCTGTCTTCGGGTTACGACCAACCCGCGGCGGCCGATAATGCAGAGAAAAACTGCCGAAGCCCCGGATTTCGATGCGTTGGCCGGTGGCGAGCGCCTGGCTCATCTGCTCCAGCAGGCTCTTGACGGCGAGTTCGACATCCCTGTAGTTCAGATGCGTATTCTTACTGGCGAGTACTTCGATCAGTTCAGACTTTGTCATTTTCTTCTTCCCGGCTGTGCGGGAGGCCGCCATGCGGCCTCCCTTCCATTACCACCGCCCGAGGTGCGTCCAACGCAGTCTCGCTAGTCGTTCTTGCCTTCCATCTGCTCCTTGAGCAAATCGCCCAATGTCGTCGTGGCCGCTGCCGGCCGGCTGTAGTCCTGCACCGCTTCGGCCTCTTCATGAATCTCCTTGGCCTTGATGGACAGGCTGATGGTGCGGTTCTTGCGATCCACGCCCATGAAACGCGCCTCAACCTCCTCGCCTTCCTTGAGCACGGTACGGGCGTCTTCGACCCGGTCGCGTGCCAGCTCGGAGGCACGCAGGGTGCCCTCCACGCCGTCGCCGAGATCCACGAGCGCTGCCTTGGCATCCACTTCCTTCACGACGCCCTTGACGATGCTGCCCTTGGCATGTTCGGCCACGAAATTGGAGAAGGGATCCTTATCGAGCTGCTTGACGCCAAGCGAAATACGCTCGCGCTCGGGGTCGACGGCCAGCACCACGGCCTCGACCTCGTCGCCCTTCTTGAAGTTGCGTACCGCCTCTTCGCCCGGCACGTTCCAGGAGATATCCGACAGATGCACCAGCCCGTCGATGCCGCCATCCAGGCCGATGAAAATACCGAAATCGGTGATCGACTTGATGGTGCCGCTGACGCGGTCGCCCTTGTTGTGGTTGATGCCGAAGTCTTCCCAGGGATTCGCGTAGCACTGCTTCATGCCGAGGGAGATGCGCCGGCGCTCTTCGTCGATATCCAGCACGATCACTTCGACTTCCTGGCCCACGTGAACCATCTTGCCCGGGTTCACGTTCTTGTTGGTCCAGTCCATCTCGGACACGTGCACCAGACCTTCCACGCCTTCCTCGATTTCCACGAAGCAGCCGTAGTCGGTGATGTTGGTGACCTTGCCGAACAGGCGGGTGTGCTCCGGATAACGGCGCGCCAGATCTTCCCACGGATCCTGACCGAGCTGCTTGAGACCCAGCGACACACGGTTGCGCTCGCGGTCGAACTTGAGCACCTTCACGTCGATCTCGTCGCCGACGTTGACGATCTCGGAAGGATGCTTGACCCGCTTCCACGCCATGTCGGTAATGTGCAGCAGGCCGTCGATGCCGCCCAGGTCGACGAACACACCGTAGTCGGTCAGGTTCTTCACGATGCCCTTGACCACCATGCCTTCCTGAAGATTCTTCAGCAGGGCCTCGCGCTCGGCGCTGTATTCCGATTCCACCACGGCGCGGCGCGATACCACCACATTGTTGCGGCGACGGTCCAGCTTGATGACCTTGAACTCGAGCTCTTTGTTCTCCAGGTACGTTGGGTCACGCACCGGGCGCACGTCCACGAGCGAACCAGGCAGGAATGCGCGGATATCGTAGATATCCACGGTAAAGCCGCCCTTCACCTTGCCGCTGATCATGCCCTTGACGGTCTCGTCCTTCTCGTAGGCCGCTTCCAGCTCCGTCCAGGCACGCGCCCGTTTGGCCTTCTCACGCGACAGGCGGGTCTCGCCAAAACCGTCTTCCACGGCATCCAACGCCACTTCGATCTGGTCGCCGACGTTGACGTCCAGTTCACCCTGCTCGTTGTAGAACTGGTTGAGCGGAATGACGCCTTCGGATTTAAGGCCCGCGTTGACGATCACGACGTCACCACGCACCTCCATAACCGTGCCCTGTACGATCGCACCGGGACGCATCTGGGTATTGGCAAGACTCTCTTCGAACAACTCTGCAAAGCTTTCGCTCATGGGAAATTCAGTCCTTGAACCACGCGGACCATCCGCCAGTTCAGTTGCTAAACCGCAGCTCACCACCGCGGGTTGGTTGACAAAAAAGGCCACGGACTCCCCCGGGCCACCTTAGAAAATCAATATTATACGCGCTTTGTTACGCCGTTTCACGATTCCGCCCAGGCACGCACGATTTCCCGCACCCGCGCCACGGTTCCATCGATATCAAGCGCCGTGGTATCCACCTCATGGGCGTCGGGCGCCGGCTTCAGTGGCGCCACGGGCCGATTCGCGTCTCGTCGATCGCGTTCGGCAATCTCATCCACAAGGCCGGCAAGATTAGCACCCAAACCTTTTTCTTTCAACTGCTTATATCGCCTCCGCGCCCGCTCTTCCGCGCTGGCGGTAAGGAAGATCTTGACCGGCGCGTCCGGGAACACCACCGTCCCCATATCCCGACCGTCCGCCACCAGCCCCGGCGACTGGCGAAACGAGCGCTGCCGGTCCAGCAGGGCCGAGCGCACCCCCGCCAGCACCGCCACCCGGGAAGCGGCATTGCCGCAGGTTTCGGTGCGGATCGCCGACTCCACCTGCTCCCCGTCCAGATACACGCCGTCGCCCGGGGGAAAACGCACATCCAGCTGGCCGGCCAGGGCGGCCAGCCGGGGCTCGTCGTCCAGGGAAATGCCGCGGCGCTCGGCGGCCAGCGCCAGCAGCCTGTAGAGCGCCCCACTGTCCAGGAAATGCCAGCCCAGGGCCTCGGCCAGGCGCTGGCTGACGGTACCCTTGCCCGAGCCGCTGGGGCCGTCGATGGTAACCACCGGGATCGTATGGGAGAGACTCATGGTTCGACCTGGCGGCGTTCAGGCACTGGCCGGCTCGCCGGCACCGATGGCGAGGCCGGCCCCACTCGCCATGGCGACAAACCCCGGAAACGAAGTATTGACGTTGGCGCAATCGAGTATCCGGATCGGTCCGGCGGCCCGCAACCCCGCCATGGCAAATGCCATGGCGATACGATGATCCCCGTGGCTGTGCACGGTCCCCTCGCCCAGGCTGCCGCCCTCAATGGCGATGCCGTCGGGGGTGGGCCGGGCATCGGCGCCCAGCGCCGCCAGGCCGTCGGCCATCACCTGGATGCGATCGCTTTCCTTGACCCGCAATTCCTCGGCGCCGGTCAGGACCGTTTGCCCTTCGGCGCAGGCAGCCGCCACGAACAAGGCCGGGAATTCGTCGATGGCCAGCGGCACCAACTCCGCCGGGATGGTGATGCCCCGCAGAGCGGCCGAACGCACCCGCAGATCGGCCACCGGCTCGCCGCCCGCCTCGCGGGGGTTTTCCAGGGCGATGTCCGCCCCCATCAGGCGCAGGATATCGAGCACTCCCGTGCGGGTGGGGTTGATTCCCACATGTTCAATGAGCAGTTCCGAGCCCGGTGCGATGCTGGCCCCCACCAGAAAGAACGCCGCCGAAGAGATATCGCCCGGCACGTCGACCGGTCCCGCCGTCAGCCGCCCTGCGCCGCGCAGACACACCGTCGCGCCCTCGCGCTCGACGGGATAGCCCATGCCCTGCAGCATGCGTTCGGTGTGGTCCCGGGTGGGCGCCGGCTCGGTGACGCAGGTGCGGCCGTCGGCGTACAGACCGGCCAGCAGAACGCTGGACTTGACCTGGGCGCTGGCCACCGGCATGGCGTAGTCGATGCCGCGCAGCGGGCGCCCGCCGCGAATGTGCAGAGGCGCCGTACCCTGCGCGGTTCCTTCGATCCGGGCGCCCATCTGTGCCAGTGGGTCCATCACCCGTTTCATGGGTCGACGCGACAGGGACACATCGCCGGTGAGCACGGTATCGAAGCGCTGACCCGCCAGCAGACCGGCGAGCAGGCGCATGGATGTCCCCGAGTTGCCCAGATACAAGGGTCCTTCCGGGGCCTGCAGACCCTGCAGCCCCACACCCTGAATGCGCAGCCGCCCGTCGGCCGGTCCCTCGATGGAGACGCCCATGGCCCGAAACGCCGCCAGGGTCGCCAGGCTGTCCTCGCCTTCCAGGAACCCGCTCACCTCGGTGACCCCTTCGGCCAGGGCGCCGAGCATCACCGACCGATGGGAGATGGACTTGTCGCCGGGCACGCGCATGCGACCCCGCAACGCACCCCCCGGCCGGGTGGTGAATTCAATGGAAGGTCCAGGTACAACGCTCATCGAAGCTGACTCCCCATGGCGGCCACGTCCGCCCGTGCCGGCACAGGGCGGTGGACGGACAATGTCGTCATTGGCTCGCCCCTGCAAACCGGTCACGGGCCGCCTTGGCACGCTGGAACACCGCCAGCAGACCGTCCCAGTCGCCCCTGTTGATCATGTCGGTTACCGCGCCCAAATCGTTCCGGTAACGTTCCACCATGGCCAGCAGATCCTCTCGATTGGCCATACAGATATCGCGCCACATGCCCGGGTCGCTGGACGCGATGCGGGTGAAGTCCCGGAATCCGCCGGCGGCGTATTGAAAGATCTCATCGCGCTCGCCCATGTCGGCGAGGCTGGCCACCAGGGTGAACGCCAGCAGGTGGGGCAGATGACTGGTGGCGGCGAGCACTTCGTCATGATGGGCGGCGTTCATTTCGGTGATTTCGGCACCGCAGGCCGCCCACATGTCCCGCACCGCCCGCAGCGCCCGGGGATCGGTTTCCTCCACCGGGCTGAGAATCACGCGCCGGCCGTCGAACAGTTCGGGGAAGGAAGCCTCCACGCCGCTCTTTTCGGTGCCCGCGATCGGATGGCCGGGGACCAGGAAAGGCGGCACACCGCCGAAGGCCGCGCGCGCCGCTTCGATCACCCAGCCCTTGGCGCTGCCCACGTCGGTCACCACCGCGTCGGGCGCCAGGCGGGACGCAACGGCGGAGAACAACGTCTCCATCGCCCCCAGCGGAACCGCCACCACCACCATATCGGCGCCGTCCACGGCATTCCCCGGATCCGTGCTGTAGCGGTCGATCACCCCCAGTTCCACCGCCTTGGCCAGATTGGCTTCATTGCGACCGCAGCCGACGACCTCGCCGCAATAGCCGGCCTTGCGCAGCGCCCGGGCGAGAGACCCGCCGATCAGTCCGACACCGATCACGCACAAACGCCGGATCATGCCAGCGCCCGCGCCAGGGCGGCGATCAGACGGGCATTCTCCTCGGGCAGGCCGATGGTGGCGCGCAGGTGGTTGGGCAGCCCGTAACCTGCCACCGGCCGCACGATCACCCCTTCTCGCAACAACGCTTCATAAACGTCGGCGGCGGGACGGCCCATATCGATGGACACGAAGTTCGCCACCGAGGGAATCCATGCCAAGCCCAGTCGTTCGAAGGCCTCGGTCAACTGCACCATGCCCTCCCGGTTGATACGCAGGCTCTCGCGCAGGTGGTCGGTATCCCCCAGCGCCGCCTCGGCCGCGGCCTGCGCGAGCGCATTCACGTTGAACGGTTGGCGCACACGGTTGAACAGGTCCGCCACGGCGGGATGGGAAATGCCGTAACCGATGCGCAGACCGGCCAGGCCGTAGGCCTTGGAGAAGGTGCGGGTCACCACCAGGTTCGGGTAGTCGGCCACCCAGCCGGTGGTGTCCGGATAATCCGGCTCCTGCACATACTCGAAGTAGGCTTCGTCCAGTACAACGACCACGTTGCTGGGCACTTCGTCCAGAAACGCACGCAGCGGCGCACCCGCCAGCCAGGTCCCGGTGGGATTGTTGGGGTTGGCCACGAACACCACACCGGTGCGTTCGTTGATCCGGGCAAGGATCGCCTGCAGGTCGTAGCCGTAGTCCCGGGCGGGCGTCGTCACCGCCTGGGCGCCCACCGCCTGGGTGACGATGGGATACACGGCAAAGGCATGCTCGGAGAACACCGCCTCGCGGCCAGGCCCCAGGAACACACGCGCCACGAATTCCAACACATCGTTGGAACCGTTGCCGAGGGTAACCTGGTCCGCCCCCACCCCATGGCGCTCGGCCAACGCCGCTTTGAGTGCAAAACCGTTGCCGTCGGGATAGCGCCCCAGCTCCGGCAGAGCGTCCCGCAGCGCGGCAAGTGCCAGCGGCCCGGGGCCCAGCGGATTTTCGTTGGAGGCCAGCTTGACCGCATCCCGGATGCCGTATTCGCGCTCCAGTTCGCTCAACGGCTTGCCGGGCTGGTACGGCTGCAGCCCCCGCACCCCGGGCGCCGCCAACTCCAGCAAGGAAAGAGGTTCACTCATGCCACACACTCACGCAACCGATCCAATCCAGAAAAACCGAACATCCACTACGCCACGGAAAACACGGAAAGCACGGACGTAACCATCAGGGAACCACTCATCACGTAGGGCGCAATAAGCAACGCGCATTGCGCCGGACCCCCGAAAAGCTTTGTGAGAGCCACGGAACCCACGGAATCCACGGACGGAAAAATTCGGAAGCGGCAACGCGACTCGCTTGAATGATGCCGATCCATCCGCCCACACACTCGCCGATGAACCCGACTCTTCCGCTGCCTCCGTGACTCCACCATATTTCCCAAACATCTGGCGCAATGCCCGTCGGTTATTGCGCCCTACATACCATTTCGTGTTTTCCGTGCTTTCCGTGGCGCTTTCGCTTTGCCATTCAACTTTTCCGCGGATTCCGTGGGTTCCGTAGATCCTACGAAAGCTTTCCGGCACCACTCGGCGCAATGCGCTGCCCTTATTGCGCCCTACATGACTTTCCGTGTTTTCCGTGCTTTCCGTGGCGCCTTTGATTTTCCTTTGGCCCCTTTCCGTGGATTCCGTGGTTTCCGTGGCTCTTATGAAAGCTTTCCCCCTACATGGCTGGATTCAGACCGCCGCGCGGGGATACGAGCCCAGCACCTTGAGCAGCGACGCCTGCTCCTCGATCTCCTTCAGTGCGCCGGCTACCGCAGCGTCCTGAAGATGGCCGATCACATCCACGAAGAACACGTACTCCCAGATACCCCGTCGGGACGGACGCGACTCGATGCGCGTCATGCTGATGCCGTGGCGGCCGAACGGTTCCAGCAGGCTGTACAAGGCACCCGGGCGGTTGGGCACTGACACCAGCAGGCTGGTCTTGTCGCTGCCGCTGGGCGCAATCGACTGGCGCCCGATGACCAGAAAGCGGGTGGTATTGCCCGGCTCGTCCTCGATATTGGCCGCCAGCCTGGGCAGACCGTAGATTTCCGCCGCCGCCTCGCCGGCGATGGCCGCGCTGGCGATCTCGTCGCGCACCCGGCGGGCGGCTTCGGCGTTGCTGCTGAGCGCCACCCGTTTGCACCGAGGCAGATTCGAATCCAACCACTCCCGGCACTGCGCCAACGCCTGCTGATGGGCATAGACGCACTCGATCTGTTCCGGCGCCCCGGCATGGCTGAGCAAGTGATGGTGGATGCGCAGTTCCACTTCGCCGCAGATCTGCAGCGGGGAGCGCAGAAACATGTCCAGCGTGTGGTTGACGACGCCCTCGGTGGAATTCTCCACCGGCACCACCCCGTACTGGGCGCTGCCGGCCTCCACCTCGCGGAACACCGTGTCGATGGCATCCAGCGCCCGGGTACGGACCGAATGCCCGAAGTGCTTGAGGGCCGCCGCCTGGGTGAATGTGCCCTCCGGCCCCAGGTAGGCAATGGTGAGCGGCTGCTCCAGGGCCAGGCAGGCGGACATCACTTCCCGGAAAAGCCTCACCACCTCATCGGCGGACAACGGACCCTGGTTGCGCTCACGTACGCGGCGCAGGATCTCGGCCTCGCGCTCCGGACGATAGAAATCCACCTCTTCGCCCGCCGCCCGCTTCACGGCGGCCACCTGCTGGGCGCAGGCCGCACGGTCGTTGAGCAGCTGTTGAAGCTGAACGTCCAGCTCGTCGATGCGCGTGCGCAGTTGCTGTAGTTGTTCTTCCGGCGTCATAGGCTCACATCGGCACGGCATCACCGGGCGGCCCGCTCGCCGCCGGCGCCGGGCTCACAGGGTTCGCACGGCCAGTACGCCCTCGATGGCCGCGATCTTGTCCACGCATTCCTGCGGAATCTGCGACTCCACGTCCACCAGCGTGTAGGCCAGCTGGTGGCGCGATTTGTTCAGCATGTCGATGATGTTCAGCCCGGCATCGGCCAGGGTGGTGGAAATCTGCCCCAGCATGTTCGGCACATTGGCATTGACCACCGCCAGCCGGTAGCCGCCATTGCGGGGCATGAACACCTCGGGGAAGTTGACCGAGTTCCGGACGTTGCCGGTCTCCAGGTAGTCCCTCACCTGTTCGGCCACCATCACGGCGCAGTTCTCCTCCGCTTCCCGGGTGGAAGCCCCCAGGTGAGGCAGGGTCACGACCCGCGGATGGTCCTTGAGCCGGTTGCTGGGAAAGTCGCACACATAGCTGTAGACCTTGCCCTCATCGAGGGCGTCGCACACGGCCTCATCGTCCAGGATACCGTTGCGCGAGAAATTCAACAGCACCACGCCATCCTTCATCAGCCGCAGGCGTTCGGCATTGATCATCCGCCGGGTGGAATCCACCAGCGGCACATGAAAGGTGACGAAATCGGCACGGCTGAGCAGATCGTCCACGCTGGTGGCCTTCTGCACATCCGCCGACAGTTCCCAGGCGCGCTGCACGGTGATATCCGGATCGTAACCGATGACCTTCATCCCCAGGGCCCGGGCCGCATTGGCCACCTGCACGCCGATGGCACCCAGTCCTATCACGCCCAGGGTTCGCCCGGGCAGCTCGAAACCGACGAACTGTTTCTTGCCCGCTTCCACCTGCTTGCTGATGACGTCGTCGTCGCCCTGCAGATTACGGGCGAAATCCCAGGCCTGGCAGATGTTGCGTGCAGCCAGCAGCATGCCGGTCACCACCAGTTCCTTCACGGCATTGGCGTTGGCGCCCGGTGCGTTGAAAACCGGAATACCACGTCCGCCCAGCTTGGCCACCGGAATGTTGTTCACGCCCGCGCCTGCGCGTCCGACGGCCTTGACGCTGGTCGGCACTTCCATGTCGTGCATGTTGAACGAACGCAACAGGACGGCATCCGGGTGCTGAAACTCGGAGGATATCTCGTACCGTTCGCGGGGCAGCCGTTCCAGGCCCGCCACCGAGAGGTTGTTGAGGGTAAGAATCTTGTACATGGGTCGTTGGGCTGTTGTTGTGCCCGGCAGCGGCGACGAACCGACATCAGGACCGCAACGGCGCGGCCCCGCAGGCGTCCCTCAGCCGTGGCGTTTCTCGAAATCGGCCATGAACGCCACCAACGCGTCCACGCCTTCCTCCGGCATGGCATTGTAGATGGATGCCCGCATCCCTCCGACCGAGCGATGCCCTTTCAGGGTATGCAGACCCTCCCCCTTGGCTTCCGACAGGAAGGTCGCGTCCAGTTCGGGGTTGGCGAGCGTAAAGGGCACATTCATCCACGAACGGCATTCCGGATCCACCGGATTGGCATAGAACGGCGAGGCGTCAATGGCCCCGTAAAGCTTGCCGGCCTTGCGCCGGTTGCGCTCGGCCATGCCTTGCAGCCCGCCGTTGCGCTTGATCCATTGAAACACCAGCCCGGCCAGGTACCAGCCGTAGGTGGGCGGGGTGTTGTACATGGAATCGCTGTCGGCGTGGGTCTTGTAGTCGAACATGGTGGGCGCGCCGGGCAGGGGTTCGCCCATCAGGTCCTCGCGCACGATGACCACCGTCAACCCCGCGGGGCCGATATTTTTCTGGGCGCCGGCATAGATGACGCCGAAACGGGAGACGTCCACCGGACGGGAGAGGATGGTGGACGACATGTCCGCCACCAGCGGCACGCCGCCCGTGTCGGGAATCCAGTGGAACTCCACCCCGCCGATGGTCTCGTTGGGCGTGTAATGCACATAAGCGGATTCGGCGCTCAGCTGCCAGCCTTCCCGGGCAGGAATGGTGCTGAACTTGTCCGCCTCTGAACTGGCCGCTACGTTGACCTTGGCGAAGCGCTTGGCCTCCGCGATGGCCTTTTTCGACCAGGCGCCGGTATTGACGTAATCGGCCTGCGCGGCGCCGCGCAGCAGGTTGATGGGCACCATGGCGAACTGACTGCTGGCACCGCCCTGCAGGAACAGCACCTTGTAGTCTGCGGGGATGGCCATGAGCTCGCGCAGGTCGGCCTCCGCCTGCTCGGCGATGGACATGAACTCCTTGCCCCGGTGGCTCATTTCCATGACCGACATGCCGCTGCCCTGCCAGTCGAGCATTTCATCGCGGGCCTGCTCCAGCACCTCCTGGGGAAGCATGGCCGGCCCTGCACTGAAGTTGTACACACGTGCCATACGAAACCTCTTTCGTATCAGGGGAGCGTGGTCCCCACACTATAGACTGCGTACCGAAACCGGAATGGGAAGGATCGCCGGCGGCGTGCGCCATCGACCGGCAAACCAAGTCGGGGGCGTCAATCCGCTGCGGGCGCCTCGCCGTCCTCTTGGCCATCCTCTTGGCCATCCTCTTGGCCGTCCTCTTGGCCATCCTCTTGGCCATCCTCTTGGCCGTCCTCTTGGCCATCTTCGACAATGCGCTCCATACCGACCAGTTGCTCGTCCTCGCCAAGGGCGATGAGCTTCACCCCCTGGGTATTGCGTCCCATCATGGACACCTCGTCCACCCGCGTGCGCACCAGCGTGCCGGCGTTGCTGATCAGCATGATCTCGTCCTGCTCGTTGACCAGCACCGCCCCGACCACCGCGCCGTTGCGCTCGCTGGTCTGGATGGATATCACGCCCTGCCCGCCACGCCCGTACGCGGGGTAGTCTTCGATGGAGGTGCGCTTGCCGTAGCCGTTCGCCGTCGCCGTGAGCACGCAGCCCTCATCAACGATGATCAGCGCGATGACCCGCTGATCGGCCTGCAGCCGGATGCCGCGCACACCGCAGGCGGTGCGCCCCATGGCACGCACGTCGGCCTCGCGGAAACGGATCACCTTGCCGGCGTCGGTGAACAGCATGACCTCCCGCTCGCCGTCGGTGATCGCCACGTCCACCAGATAGTCGCCTTCACGCAGGTCGATGGCGATGATGCCGCTGCCGCGCGGGCGGGAGAAATCGGCCAGTGGCGTCTTCTTCACGGTGCCGTTGGCGGTCGCCATGAACACGTGCTGATCCTCGAGGAACTCCCGGATCGGCAGCACCGCATTGATCCGTTCGTCTTCCTCCAGGGGCAGCAGGTTGACGATCGGCTTGCCGCGGGCGGTACGCCCGGCCTGGGGCAGCTGGTAGACCTTCAGCCAATAGACCTTGCCGCGGCTGGAGAAGCACAAGATGGTGTCGTGGGTGCTGGCCACGAACAGCTTGTCGACGAAGTCCTCCTCCCGGAAGCTGGCCGCGCTCTTGCCGCGCCCACCGCGGCGCTGCGCGCTGTAGGCGGACAGCGGCTGGCACTTGGCGTAACCGGCATGGGACAGGGTGACCACCACGTCCTCTTCGGTGATCAGGTCCTCCAGGGTCAGATCGGTATGGTCGACCTCGATCTGGGTGCGGCGGGCATCGCCGTACTGGTCCCGTATGGCCACCAGTTCGTCCCGGATCACTTCCATCAGCCGGTCCGGGTTGTCCAGGATATCCAGCAGTTCGTCGATCTTGACCAGCAGTTCCTTGTACTCGTCGAGGATCTTGTCCTGCTCCAGGCCGGTGAGCTGGTGCAGACGCAGATCCAGAATCGCCTGGGCCTGGGCCTCGGACAGATGATAGCCGTCGTCGTGAAGGCCGAATTCGGGCGCCAGCTCCCAGGGCCGGGTAGCCTGCGCCCCGGCCCGCGCCAGCATGTCGATCACCACGCCGGGCGCCCACACGCGGGCCATCAGACCGCTGCGGGCCTCGGCACGGCTGGGCGAGCGCCGGATCAGCTCGATGACCTCGTCGATGTTGGCCAGCGCGACCGCCAGACCTTCCAATATATGGGCGCGTTCGCGGGCCTTGCGCAGATCGTAGACGGTCCGCCGCGTCACCACGTCGCGGCGGTGGCGGACGAACGCCTCCAGCATCTGCTTGAGATCGAGCAGCCGCGGCTGGCCGTCCACCAGGGCCACCATGTTGATGCCGAACACGTTCTGCAGCTGGGTGTGCTGGTACAGGTTGTTCAGCACCACCTCGGCGACCTCGCCGCGTTTGAGGTCGATGACCATGCGCATGCCGTCCTTGTCGGACTCGTCGCGCAGCTCCGAGATGCCCTCGATGCGCTTTTCCTTGACCAGCTCGGCGATCTTCTCCAGCAAGCGGGCCTTGTTGACCTGATAGGGAAGCTCGGTAACCACGATGGACTCGCGGCCGCGCCCCTCGTCGGTCTCCACGTGGGTCCGGCCGCGCACGTAGATCCGGCCGCGTCCGGTCCGATAGGCCTCATGGATGCCGCTTACGCCGTTGATGATGCCGGCGGTGGGAAAATCGGGCCCCGGGACATACTCCATCAGACCGGCGATGTCGATGTCCGGGTTGTCGATCAGCGCCAGGCAGGCATCGACGGTCTCGCTCAGGTTGTGCGGCGGGATGTTGGTCGCCATGCCCACCGCGATGCCCGCCGAGCCGTTGACCAGCAGGTTGGGCAGGCGGGTCGGGAAAACCGAGGGCTCCCGCTCGGATTCGTCGTAGTTGGGGACGAAATCGACCGTCTCCTTGTCGAGGTCGGCCAGCAGCTCATGGGCGATGCGGGCCATGCGCACTTCGGTGTAACGCATGGCCGCCGGCGCGTCGCCGTCCACCGATCCGAAGTTGCCCTGCCCGTCCACCAGCATGTAGCGCATGGAAAAGGGCTGGGCCATGCGCACGATGGTGTCGTAGACCGCCGTATCGCCGTGGGGATGGTATTTACCGATGACGTCGCCGACCACGCGGGCCGACTTCTTGTAGGGCTTGTTCCAGTCGTTGCTGAGCTCGCTCATGGCGAACAGCACGCGACGGTGCACCGGTTTGAGTCCGTCGCGCACATCCGGCAGGGCGCGCCCCACGATCACGCTCATGGCGTAATCGAGGTACGACTGCTTCATCTCGTCTTCGAGATTGACGGGCAGGACTTCTTTGGCAAATTCGGCCATCAGCGGGCGTCTGACACCTGAGTTCCCTAAGAACCGCGCCCGGAGAGGCGCTCAAGCCCGACATCGTAACATAGAAGGGCCGGGTACTGCAGCTTGCCAACCATCCTTCTGCCGGGCCCTGACGGCCTCTCAGCCAATCCCCGGCCCAGAGAGTCAGGCTGCCCGGCTGCCCATGAGCGCCGCCATCCTGGCTGAATCGGGCTGGCGGACGACCCCGCGCTCGGTAACGATCGCGTCAATCAGCCCGGCCGGCGTGACGTCGAAAGCCGGATTCCAGGCGTCGGCACCGGCGGCCGCCACCCGCTGGCCGGCGAGGCTGAGGACCTCCTCGGCGCTGCGGGTCTCGATGGGGATATCGGCGCCGCTGGCGATGTTCATGTCCACGGTGGAGGTGGGCGCCACCACCATGAAGCGCACCCCGTGGTGGCGGGCCGCCACCGCCAGCCCGTAGGTGCCGATCTTGTTGGCCACATCGCCATTGGCGGCAATGCGATCGGAACCGACGATCACCCACTGGACCTTCCCAAGCGCCATGAGGTGGGCGGCGGCGCCATCGGCAATCAGGGTCACAGGAATACCGTCCCGGACCAGTTCCCAGGCGGTCAGGCGGGCGCCCTGCAGCCAGGGGCGGGTCTCGTCGGCGAACACCGCCGCGATGGTTCCGGCGCTCCACGCACTTCGGATCACCCCCAGGGCGGTGCCGTAACCGCCGGTGGCCAGGGAGCCGGTATTGCAATGGGTCAGCACCCCCCGGGTACCTTCCAGCAATGCAGACCCCAGATCGCCCATGCGGTGGTTGGCCGCGATGTCCTCTTGGTGAATGGCGCGCGCCTCTTCGAGCAGCGCCGCCTCCGGATCACCGTCCAGCGCCACGATCCGCCGTCCCATGCGTTCCAGGGCCCAGGCCAGATTGACCGCCGTCGGACGGGCCGCGGCCAGCACGTCGAGATCCGCCTCCAACGCCGCACGCCATCCGTCGGGCTGTGCGGCATAGCGGGCCCGGGCGGCCAACACCACGCCGTAGGCCGCCGTGATGCCGATGGCCGGCGCGCCGCGCACCACCATGGCACGAATGGCATCGGCCACCGCCTGTGCGGTGGCGGGCACAAGATAGTCCTCCCGTCCCGGCAGGTAGCGCTGATCCAAGAGCCGCAGGCCGCCTTCTCTCCACTCCACGGCCCGTACGGTGTCATGTCTGGTGGTCACACCCGATCTCCGTTTGCCATTGCCTCAATGTTACCGGCGCCGCCTGTCGCAACTGCAGCGGCGCCAGGCCGTGTGTTGGGCTCGACCATGCTGAACGCAACCAACGAGCGCCGAAGCCCTTGCAGCGCCGCAAACGCCCATTGTCCCACACAGCTTCGCCGCTGCAAGTGGACGGTGCCTGCCCCCGCCGAGCGGCAGACGGCGCTCGTTGGGCGCCGGCCGCTCGTTGGGCTTCGCACTGCGCAGCCCAACCTACGGGCTGCGCTGGAACGCACGCAGATGCGGTAGGTTGGGCTGATCGCAGCGAAGCCCAACCCCCCAGCCCCCCCCCTCCGCGGACCATCCGGAAGCGGCAAGCACCCGGGAACCGGGCCGAAACCGCCGGTATTGACGTATACTGCCCCGGTCCGCGACCACACAGCGAACCGTTATGCGAGATATCGACACTCTGCTCCACGCCCGCTGGATCGTGCCCGTCGAGCCGGACGGCGTCGTGCTGGAGCACCACAGTCTGGCGGTCCACGAAGGACGCATCCTCGAACTGCTTCCCACCGAGCGGGCCCGCTCCACCTATCGCGGCGCCACAACGGTGGATCTCGGCGCCCATATCCTGATTCCGGGGCTGGTGAATGCGCACACCCATGCCGCCATGAGCCTGCTCAGGGGCCTGGCCGACGACCTGCATCTGATGGAATGGCTGACGGACCACATCTGGCCGGCCGAGTCCCGTTGGGTGAACGAAGAATTCGTGCACGACGGCACCCAGCTTGCCATCGCAGAGATGCTGCGCGGTGGCACCACCTGTTTCAACGACATGTATTTCTTTCCGGAAGTCACCGCCCGCGCCGCAGCCGCATGCGGCATGCGCGCCACCGTGGGTCTGATCGTCATCGACTTCCCCACCGCATGGGCGTCCAACGCCGACGAATACATCGCCAAGGGACTGGAGGTCCATGACCAGTACCGCAATGACCCCCTGATCGGTACGGCGTTCGCCCCGCACGCGCCCTATACGGTCTCGGACCAGCCACTGGAACGCCTGCGCGTACTGGCCGACGAGCTGGACGTGCCCATACACATGCACGTCCATGAAACCGCCTTCGAGGTGGACCAGGCGGTGCGCGACGGCGGCGTACGGCCCCTGGAACGTCTGCACGGGCTGGGCCTGGTGTCCCCCGCCCTGCTGGCGGTGCACATGACCCAGCTGACAGACTCGGAGATCGACCGGTTGGCCACCGCGGGCGGCCGCGTCGTGCACTGCCCGGAGTCGAACCTCAAACTGGCCAGCGGATTCTGCCCGGTCCAGCGCCTGGACGCCGCCGGCGTGACCGTGGCCATCGGCACCGACGGCGCGGCCAGCAACAACGACCTGGATATGTTCGGCGAAATGCGCACCGCCGCCCTGCTGGCCAAGGCCGTGTGCGGCGACGCCAGCGCGGTGCCTGCCCACCGCATGCTGCGCATGGCCACCCTGCACGGTGCCATGGCCCTGGGCCGGGGCGACCAGATCGGTTCCCTGGAACCCGGCAAATGGGCCGATATGGTCGCCGTGCGCATGGACGAGGTGGAAACCCAACCCGTCTACAACCCTGTCTCCCAACTGGTCTACGCTACCGGCCGGGACAAGGTCACCGACGTATGGGTCGCCGGCCGGCACCTGCTCAAGGAACGCCAGCTCACCACCCTGGACCCGGCGGAAATCACCGCCCGCGCCCGCCAATGGGGGCGCCATATCCGGTCTACGGATGCGCACCAGAGCTGAGATCGCTGCCGGCCATAACGAAAGATCCAAATGCGCCACGGAAAGCACGGAAAGCACGGAAAGCACGGAAACGTATTACCCAAAAGCGCACTCGTGGCATAGCTGACGTAGGGCGCAATAACCGAAGGGCATTGCGCCGGATAGGCTCAAAACCCTTGGAGCCACGGAACCCACGGAATCCACGGAATCCACGGAAACGTTGAAAGTAGAGCCAATGCGCCACGGAAAGCACAGAAGGTGAATGTCCTTGGATCGCGGCTACTCCCATGTACGAGAGCGCAACAACCGAAGGACATTGCGCCGGATAGGCTGAAAACCCTTGGAGCCACGGAACCCGCGGAATCCACGGAAACGTTGAAAGTAGAACCGATGCGCCGGGGAAATCGCGGAAAGCACGGACGTTGAATGCTCACCGACTGCAGCGATCCCATGTAGGACGGAATAACTGCTGGGCAATGCGCCGGGTGCAAGTAAAGAATCGTCGGGACCATGGAATCCACGGATGTGAGAGGTCGGGTAACAGCAGTGCAGCGGTCTTGCACAATGCCACCGGCCAGAGCCGCCGCACTCGACAAACGAATGTTTCTTGCCGTGGGTTCCGTGGCGCTTTTTCGGCTTTCAGGGTACAAAGCAGAGTGTTCGGCGCGATGCCCAGCGGTTATTGCTCCCTACGTGACTGCCGCGCCTGCGAAATGAGTGGTTCTTTCCGTGGATTCCGTGTTTTCCGTGGCGCCTTTTCTTCTTCCGGGGCACGGAGCGGATCGCGACGAAAGTCTCCGGATAAGCGAACTGAAACCGGTGTCGTACATAAGGAATTTCCTTTCCGTGCTTCGGTGCTTTCCGTGGCGCTTTTGCTTGAGGGGACTCGCCCATGATCAGGCTGTACGACTTCGAACGGTCCGGCAACTGCTACAAGGTGCGGCTGCTGTTGTCGCTGCTGAATCTGGACTGGGAGCGGATACCGGTGGATCTCGCCCGCGGTGAAGAACGCACGCCGGCGTTTATGCGCCTCAATCCCCGCGCCCAGGTGCCGGTGCTGACCGACGACGAGCTGGTGCTCTGGGAGTCCCAGGCCATTCTGGTGTACCTGGCACGCCGCTACGGTGACACCTCCTGGCTGCCCGATGAAGCGGTTCCCCTGGCCGCGATCCAGCAATGGCTCGCAGTGGCCGGCAATGAGGTCCTGTACGGGCTGGCGCGGACCCGGGCCATCCTGCAATTCGCCCGCCCGGGCGACCTGGACGACTGCCGCACCATCGCCGAGCGGGCCCTGGATCTGTTCGAAGGCCACCTTGACCAACGGGACTGGCTCGTCCTGGGACAGCGGACGGTGGCCGACATCGCGTGCTACCCTTACGTCGCACTGGCCCAGGAGGCCGGCTTTGATCTGCGACCCCGGCCGGCCATCCGCCGCTGGCTCGCCCGGGTCCGGAAACTTCCCGGCTACGTCACTATGCCCGGGCTGTATGCCGAGCCGGCGTGACCCGATCCCGAACGAGCCCGACATTAAGGTATTGCCTGCCATGAACGATGCCGTCCACAACGTTGACGCCGGGGAAATCGCCAAGTTCGAAGCCCTGGCCGCCCGCTGGTGGGATCCGCACAGCGAGTTCAAACCGCTGCACGACATCAATCCACTGCGTCTGGACTACATCGACCGCCTCGCGGGCGTGGCCGGAAAGCAGGTGATCGACGTCGGCTGCGGCGGCGGCGTTGCTCGCTGAAGGTATGGCACGGTGCGGCGCCCGGGTCACCGGCATCGACATGGGCGAAGCACCCCTTTCGGTCGCACGCCTGCACCTGCTGGAGTCCGCCTTGGAGGTGGAGTACCGTCAGGTCACCGCAGAAGCCATGGCCGACGAACAGCCCCAGGCTTTCGATCTGGTCACCTGTCTGGAAATGCTCGAGCATGTGCCGGATCCGGCGTCCGTGGTCGACGCCTGCGCACGGCTGGTCAAACCCGGGGGAATGGTGTTCTTCTCCACCATCAACCGCAATCCCAAGTCCTACCTGTTCGCCATTGTCGGCGCCGAATACCTGCTGCGCATGTTGCCCAAGGGCACCCACGATTACGGCAAGTTCATTCGACCCTCGGAGCTGGAAAGCTGGGCGCGACGGGCGGGACTGCAACTGCGGGATCTGACCGGCATGACCTACAATCCGCTGACAGGCGAGTACCGGCTGGCACGGGACATGGACGTGAACTATCTGGCTTGCTTCGCCCGGGACTGAAACCCTCCGGACTGTCATGCGATCGCGGAGTCGGGAACCCACCGCTCGCAGCACAGTCACCAATCATTGAAGGCCTGCGGTTGCGCTCTGCCCCGGCTCCGTCCGGGAAATGGTCGTGCCCGCTCGGACAAAGCCGGCCCCGGGCGCGCCGGAGAACGGCTGCGGTCGGGGAAGGCCCCACAACCGCGAGAGGGAATCATCATGGCATCCCAGCAAGACAAGCCATCGGGAAACGAGCCCCGCGGAGGGTTCAACTGGCGTCTGCTCGTTCCCTACCTGATTGTCATGTTCTTCCTCGCCTACTGGATGAGCGCCCGCGAGAACGCCGGCGTCGAAACGCTCTCCTACAGCGCCTTCAAACATCAGCTGCGCGAGGGCAACGTCGTCGAGGTGACCCTGAAAGGACAGCAGATCATCGGGACGCTCAAACCCGGTACCAGCATCGCCAGCGGCGAGTCGGGGTCCGGGCCGCAGGGCAAGAGTTCCAACCACAGCGCCGCCAAGACACCAGACCAAGGTAGCGGCCAGGGCCAGAACCGGACGAACCCGTCTGGCGCGGCCGCCAACAAGACGAAGACTGGAGCCAACGGGACGGGATCGAGCAACGGCGGCAAGCCGCACGGCAAACCCTTCACCACCACCCGCCCGCCGATGACCGATCCTCAGCTGCTGCCGCTGCTGGAAGCCCACAACGTGACCGTGCACGCCCAATCCACCGGCGGCTCCTGGTGGGAACAGCTGCTGGTGGGCACCCTGCCCTGGGTATTGATCCTGGGACTGCTGTTCTATGCGTCGTGGCGCATGCAGCAGCGCATGACCGGCGGCCAGGGCGGCGGCGGGCCGTTCGGAATCGGCCGATCGCGTGCCAAGCGTTTTCGCAAAGGGGCCAGCAACACCACATTCGACGACGTCGCGGGCGCCGAGAACGCCAAGCGCGACCTCCATCAAATCATCGACTATCTCAAGGAGCCGCAGCGCTACCAACTGCTGGGAGCGAAGATCCCCAAGGGCATCCTGCTGATCGGGCCGCCGGGGACCGGCAAGACGCTGCTCGCCAAGGCGGTGGCCGGCGAAGCCGACGTGCCGTTCTACAGCATCAGCGGCTCGGAGTTCATCGAGATGTTCGTCGGGGTGGGCGCTTCCCGCGTGCGGGACATGTTCGAAAACGCAAAACGCGAGGCGCCCGCAGTCATCTTCATCGACGAGATCGACTCCGTGGGACGAGCCCGCGGTGCGGGGCTGGGCGGCGGCCACGACGAGCGCGAGCAGACCCTCAACCAGATCCTGTCCGAGATGGACGGCTTCGATCCGCACCAGACAGTCGTCGTGCTGGCGGCCACCAACCGCCCGGACGTACTCGACCCGGCGCTGCTGCGCCCCGGGCGCTTCGACCGCAAAGTCACCATGGACCTTCCGGACAAGAAGGCGCGCAAGGCGATCCTGGCCGTGCACAGCCGTCATGTGCCGCTGGCCGGTGATGTGGACCTGGAAAGGATCGCCGGACGCACCGTGGGATTTTCCGGTGCCGATCTGGAGAACCTGGTCAACGAAGCGGCGCTGCTCGCCGGCCGGGAGCGGCGCGACAGCGTCGACATGACCGCCTTCGACCGCGCCCGTGACACCATCGTCCTCGGCCAGGAACGGGACACCATCTTGAGCGAGGAAGAGAAGCGTCTGGTCGCCTACCACGAATCCGGCCATGTGCTGATGGCCAGCCTGCTGCCCCACGCCGACCCGCCCGACAAAGTCACCATCATTCCACGGGGTCGGGCACTGGGCGCCACCGAGCAATCCCAGGAAGAAGACCGCAACAACATCCAGTACAGCTATGCCATGGACCGGATCGGCGTCATGCTGGGCGGACGCATTTCGGAGGAGCTGGCGCTCGGGGAAGTGAGCTCCGGCGCCGAGGCGGACCTCAAACAGGCGACCCGGCTGGCGCGTCGGATGGTCTCTCAGTGGGGCATGAACGAAACGCTCGGCCCCGTGGCTTTCCGGCACGGCGAGGATCATATCTTTCTGGGCCGGGAGATGGCCCAGGAGCGGGATTACAGTGAACATACCGCGCAGATCATCGACGACGAGGTCCGCAAACTCATCAAGAGCATCGAGGTCAAGGGCGAACAGCTGCTGCAGCAGCATCGCGCCGAGCTCGACGCGCTCGCCGAACGGCTGCTGGAAAAGGAAACGCTGGGTACCGAAGAAATACGGCAGATCACCGCCGGCACGGGTTGAACGGTACCGTCCCGTCCAATAAACCGTTGCCCGCTCCCGCGGGCTGCTTTAGCATTATTCGGCCTACACGCGCTGTCTCCCGGGCCCGAAATCCATGCCTACCCTCAATGCCAATTCGCCTGCCGCGGCGCCGGACGCCATAGGTGCGGTACTGTTCGATCTGGACGGAACGCTGCTCGATACCGCACCCGACCTCGCGTATTGCCTCAATGAACTGCTTGTGCAAAGCGGACGCCCGCCGCTGCCGTTCGAGAAGATCCGGCCGGTGGTGTCCCACGGCGGTATCGGGCTGATCCGACTCGGCTTCGGGCTGGAGCCGAACCACCCCTCATTTGCCGAATTGCGCCGGCGCCTGCTGGACCTCTACCGCGACAACCTCGCGCGCCATACGCAGCTGTTTCCCGGTATGGACAGCGTTCTCGCAGGACTCGAAGCGCGCGGCATCAAATGGGGCGTGGTCACCAACAAGCCCGGCTGGTTGACCGACCCGTTGCTGCAGGCGCTCGGGCTGTTCGAGCGGGCCGCCAGCGTCATCAGCGGCGATACGCTGCCGCAACGCAAACCCGACCCCGCGCCCGTACTGCTGGCGTGCACCCAAACCGGTTGCAGTGCCTCACAGTGCGTGTACGTGGGCGATGCCGCACGCGACATCGAAGCGGGCCGCCGCGCCGGATTGCACACATTGGTGGCACTGTTCGGTTATATCGCCGAGTGCGACGATCCGGCTTCCTGGGGGGCGGACGAGTTGATCCAGACACCCGAAGCCCTGCTGCGCTGGCTGGACAGGCGCATGACCCCCGCCGTCTGATGCAATCCCTTTTCGATCTTCGATGCCCCGAGCTGCGGCCACGCAGCCGTCGAATAACCCAAGACACGAACCTGCAACACGAACATGCTTCAATGGCCGCATGCAATTGCACTTGTCAGCGACAAAGTGTTACCGTCTTGACTCGGTCGGCATTGCCCTCGGCACCGCAACTCGCAGTTGCGACGGCAGGACCGACGCGGTTTCATCAAGAATTCCATAGTACGCAGGAGGACGTAAACGGCGGGCACACAAGCCTGAAGTAGCTCAGCAAGGTCAATAAGTTACGGGTTCTTCAGAGTGCGTTATGCGACATGGTTCCGCGCTCGACCGAAGCGGCCCCACCCCGTCTCCCGCCAGACTGGAACAGCATTTCAGGCCTCGCGCCACCGATTTAAGATCCGCCACACTGCCGATTCCACGAATCGGCGACTATCCGCCCGAAAAGCAGCGGGCGGGTCAATACGTAGTGGGCGTCAGCTGCGTTGCAGCCGGCGCCACAGCTACTCAAAACTCGTCGGAGCAACGGCCGACTCGTTGGCACCAAGGGATAGGCGCCACTCCAAGCAGTTAACTGTCGTGCCGTGTACGCAGCTGTAAGACCCTATTGTTCCGGGCGGGCCCAGTTTTGCGCACTGGTTGGCCAACGTCAGCCAGTGCCGAATCGCGCGATCGGCCGCGTATGCGACGCAGCCCTGGCGGGCTGTGTCGGTCGGGCACCCATGCGGCATCGCCAATACCAACACCACAGAAGGGGAGGTAACATCCATGCGCCCTGCCACACAGCAGCGATTCGGATCCAATCCGACTGAGGTTCGTGAAACCGACCACTACCGTCACGAATACATAAAGGGCTTCGTTGACAAGTGGGACGAACTCATCAACTGGGAGATGCGCGCCGAAAGCGAGGGCGACTTCTTCATCAATGTACTGCGCGAACGGGGCGCCAAGCGCGTGCTCGACGTGGCCACGGGCACGGGTTTTCACTCGGTTCGCCTGATGGATGCCGGCTTCGACGTCGTGAGCTCCGATGGCAGCCCGGAAATGCTCGCCAAGGCGTTCGACAATGGCGTGCGCTACGGCGGTCATATTCTGCGCACAGTGCTGGCCGACTGGCGTTGGCTGAACCGCGACGTACACGGCGAGTACGACGCCATCATCTGCCTGGGCAACTCCTTCACCCACTTGTTCGCCGAGCATGACCGGCGCAAGGCCTTGGCCGAGTTCTACGCCATGCTCAAGCACGACGGCGTACTGATTCTGGATCAGCGCAACTATGACGCCATCCTCGACCACGGCTATTCCAGCAGCCACACCTATTACTATTGCGGCAACAATATTACCGTGAAGCCGGAGCACGTGGATGAGGGTCTCGCCCGCTTCTGCTACTCCTTCCCGGACGAGTCCGTCTACCACCTGAACATGTACCCGCTGCGAAGCAACTATGTGCGCCGATTGATGTCGGAGGTGGGATTTCAGACGATCACGACCTACGGGGACTTCCAGGAGACCTTCCACGACGATCAGCCCGACTTCCTGATTCATGTGGCGGAAAAAGAGTATCGGCCGGAAGAGGAATGCAACAATGACCAGTAACTACTCCTCTGCGGTAACAACCGCCCGCGAGTACTACAACAGCGACGACGCCGACAATTTCTACTTCCATATATGGGGCGGCGAAGACATTCACGTCGGCCTGTACCAGTCTGATGACGAACCGATATTCGATGCCAGCCGGCGCACTGTGGAGCGGCTGGCCGGCAAACTGACCGGGCTCGGCAAGGACACCCGCGTACTGGATCTTGGTGCGGGCTACGGCGGCGCGGCCCGCTACCTGGCAGACCGCTACGGCTGCCAGGTGGTCGCCCTGAACCTCAGCGAAGTGGAGAACGAGCGCGATCGGCAGATGAACCGTGAGCAGGGCCTTGACGGACTGATTGAAGTGGTCGACGGGAGTTTCGATGCGCTCCCCTACCCTGACAACAGCTTCGACGTCATCTGGTCCCAGGACGCTATCCTGCACAGCGACAAGCGCAGCCGCGTGATGGAAGAGGCGGCGCGCGTGCTCAAACCGGGCGGCGACATGGTGTTCACCGATCCCATGCAGGCCGATGACTGCCCCGACGGCGTGCTGCAGCCCATCCTGGACCGCATCCACCTGCAGAGCCTGGGCTCCCCCGGCTTCTACCGCGAGGCGGCCCGCCGGGCCGGGCTGGAAGATCTCGGCTTCGAGGACCACACCGCGCAGTTGCCGCGTCACTATTTCCGTGTGCTCCAGGAAACCGAACGGGTCGAAGACGATCTGCGCAAGGTGGTCAGCACTGACTATATCGAACGGATGAAAAAGGGCCTGCGCCACTGGGTGGACGGTGGCGACAGCGGCTATCTGGCCTGGGGCCTGTTCCATTTCCGCAAACCGTGACGGAAACCGCCGCCGGACACGGCGTTTTCACCACGAACCAAAGCCGTAACACACAAAGGAGAAGCATATGAGCAACCGAGACCTGTTTACGTCGGAATCGGTCTCCGAGGGCCACCCGGACAAGATGTGCGACCAGATCTCAGACGCCATCCTGGATGCGTTCCTGGCCCAGGACCCCAACGCCCGGGTGGCCGCCGAAGCCGTTACCCAGACCGGCATGGTACTGGTAGCGGGCGAGATCAAGTCCGATGCGACGGTGGACGTCGAGAAGCTGGTCCGGGGGGTGGTCAAGGAAATCGGCTATGACAGTTCCGACAAGGGATTCGACTACGCCACCTGCGCGGTGCTCAACGGCCTGGGCGCGCAATCCCCGGACATCAACCAAGGCGTCGACCGCGAAAACCCCGAGGAACAGGGTGCCGGCGACCAGGGCATGATGTTCGGCTACGCCAGCAACGAGACCGATGTGCTGATGCCCGCGCCCATCACTTTCGCCCACCGCCTGGTACGCAAACAGGCCGAACTGCGCAAAGCGGGCAAGCTCCCTTGGCTGCGTCCGGACGCCAAGAGTCAGGTCACCATGGTCTACGAAGGCGACAAGGTCATCGGCGTCGACGCGGTGGTGCTCTCCACCCAGCATGATCCCGAAGTGGACAACAAGACCATCCACGAAGCGGTCATGGAAGAGATCGTCAAGACGGTGCTGCCTGCCCAGTGGCTGAACAAGGCCACCGCGTACCATATCAACCCCACCGGGCGCTTCGTCACCGGCGGCCCGCTCGGCGACTGCGGCCTGACCGGGCGCAAGATCATCGTGGATACCTACGGCGGCATGGCCCGTCACGGCGGCGGCGCCTTCTCCGGCAAGGATCCATCCAAGGTGGATCGTTCGGCCGCTTATGCCGCCCGTTACGTGGCAAAGAACATCGTCGCCGCCGGGCTGGCCGAGCGCTGCGAAGTGCAGCTGTCCTACGCCATCGGGGTGGCGCAGCCCACTTCCGTGCGGGTGGACACTTTCGGCACGGGCAAGATCGACAATCACCGGCTGACGGCGCTGGTACGCGAGCACTTCAACCTGACTCCCTACGGCATTCTTTCCAGCCTGCATCTGAATCGGCCCATCTATCTGCCGACCGCGTCCTATGGGCACTTCGGACGCGACGACATAGACCTGCCCTGGGAACGCACCGACAAGGCAGCTGTACTGGCCGATGACGCCGGCACCATTCTCAAGGAGGCAACTGCATGAGCACGACCGCCGAGAAACTTTCGTTCACCGACTACAAGGTCGCCGACATCGGTCTGGCGGACTGGGGCCGCAAGGAGATCGCCATCGCCGAGACGGAGATGCCCGGGCTGATGGCTCTGCGCGAGGAGTACGGCGCCAGCCAGCCGCTCAAGGGCGCGCGCGTCGCCGGCTGCCTGCACATGACCATCCAGACCGCGGTGCTGATCGAGACCCTCACCGCTCTGGGCGCCGAGGTGCGCTGGTCGTCCTGCAACATCTTCTCCACCCAGGACCACGCCGCCGCCGGCATCGCCGCCACCGGCGTGCCGGTGTTCGCCTGGAAGGGCGAGACCGAGGAGGAGTACTGGTGGTGCGTGGAGCAGACCATCCACGGCCCCGACGGCTGGCAGCCCAACATGCTGCTCGATGACGGCGGCGACCTCACCGCCGTCATGCACGAAAAATACCCCGAGATGCTCGAGCAGGTCCGCGGGCTGTCCGAGGAGACCACCACCGGCGTGCACCGCCTCTACGAGATGATGCGCGAGGGCACCCTCAAGGTGCCGGCGTTCAACGTCAACGACTCGGTCACCAAGAGCAAGTTCGACAACCTCTACGGCTGCCGCGAGTCCCTGGTGGACGGCATCAAGCGGGCCACCGACGTGATGATCGCCGGCAAGACCTGCGTGGTGCTCGGCTACGGCGATGTGGGCAAGGGCTGCGCCCAGTCCCTGCGCGGGCTGGGGGCCACCGTGTGGGTCACCGAAATCGACCCGATCTGCGCCCTGCAGGCGGCCATGGAGGGCTACCGGGTGGTGACCATGGACCAGGCGGCCGCCCAGGGCGACATCTTCGTCACCGCCACCGGCAACCTGCACGTGATCACCCACGAACACATGAAGGCCATGAAGGACCAGGCCATCGTGTGCAACATCGGCCATTTCGACAGCGAAATCGACATCGCCGGCCTGCACCAGTACACCTGGGAGAACATCAAGCCCCAGGTGGACCATGTGATCTTCCCCGACGGCAAGCGCATCATCGTGCTGGCCGAGGGCCGGCTGGTGAACCTGGGCTGCGCCACCGGCCATCCCAGCTTCGTGATGTCCAACTCGTTCACCAACCAGGTGCTGGCCCAGATCGAGCTGTGGGGCAACCCGGACCAGTACGACAAGAAGGTCTACGTGCTGCCCAAGCACCTGGACGAGCAGGTCGCCCGGCTGCACCTGAAGAAGATCGGCGTCCAGCTGACCGCGCTCAGCGACGAGCAGGCCAACTACATCGGCGTGCCGGTCGACGGACCCTACAAGCCCGAGTACTACCGGTACTGAAAAGGCAATGATGAACGGCGAACGATGAACTGAAGGGCGCCCACCAGCAAGGCGCGGCGCCCTTGATTCATCGTTCGTCATTCTGCACTCAGCCTCATTCCTCGTTCTTCGGAAAATCGAACAGCACCACGTCCCCCGTCGTCCACTCCACTTCCTGCCATTCGGCAATCTTGAACTCGACACAGAACACACCGCCGGTGGGCAGATTTGCAATGCTGCGGGCCGCAATGTGGTTGCACAGATCGGTGAGGCCGGGGTTGTGCCCCACCACCATGAGGTCATCGCAGGCAGGATCCTGCTCGCCGATCACCGCCAGCAGATCCGAGACGGCGGCTTCATAGATGCGTCCGTCGGTGACGATAGCCTCCACCGGGTAGCCGAGTTCCCCGGCGATCACGCTGGCCGTGGACAGCGCCCGCTTCGCAGGGCTGGACAACAGCCTGTCGGGCTTCAGCCCGCGACCGGCAAGACGTTTCCCCATGAGCGGCGCATCCCGTTTGCCGCGCCCGTTCAGCGGCCTGTCGAAATCGGACAAACCGGCCTCCTTCCAGCTGGACTTCGCGTGGCGCACCAGTGCCAGCCGCTTGATGCCACTAGCCATATTCTGCTCCCCCTGCAGCGGCGCAACTCCCATACACTCCGGTCAACTTAACAGCCTCGGGAAAGGCATCCAAACGCCGGCGACGGGTCCGGCCCCGGCAGTCGTTGCCATACGGAGACAGCGCCCCCGAAGCTGGCGGCATTCCCGCTGTTGGCGGGGGGTATGGCAGAACGGCGTCGCCACTGAAGGTTGTCGCCATGGAGCGACATCGGTGCCGTGCCTGCAACCACATAAGCTATCGCGGAAAACGGAGATACATAAAATATCGGTTAGTCGCCCTACGCGCTCGTTTGGAGACAATCCAGCGCGAGCGGATCGCCATACATCTTTGTTTTTAATAGCTATATATTCTTGGCACGGGGTTTGATTACTTCTGCTGGGACGGGCGGATCGGAGAGGTCCCTGGAATCAGGGTCACCTCCGCCCCCCATGTTGGCCCCCGCCCGCTTCGGCGGCAGTGGGCTTCAAAAAGCCTTAGAGTGTGGAGAGATCCTTATTATGAAGATGCCTTTGATTCTCGCGGCGAGTCTGTCCCTGGCAGCCGCTGGCGTCGCCTTTGCTGCAGAGGAAGGCACCCCCCAGCAGACGGCCCCTGCCGCTTCCGAGCAGACCGCCCCTGAAGCGGGCCAGGCACCTGCCGCTGCGGCGCCTGCGATTCCTGCCAACATTCGCGCCCGCTTCGAGAAGCTGGACCGCAACAAGGACGGTTACATCGACGCCAAGGAAGCCCGGCACATGCGGACCCTGCACCGGGAGTTCAAGCACGTTGCCAAGTCCGGCAAGATGAATGAGGCCGATTTCGCGGCCTGGGAAGAGCATCGTACCCAGAAGCACATGAAGACCCAGAAGCGAGAGCATGCGCCGGCCATGAAGGAAAAGCCGGCCGAATAAGGAAGGCGGCTCAAGCCTTCCGTCCTGCTGCGGCCGCCGGTGCCCGTCACCGGCGGCCGCTTCCATTGGTTTCCGTCCCCTCCACCCCGGGGTGGGCAAGGAACCCGGTGCCGCCGTCACCTCGCCGCTGCGCCCGCCACGTGGCCGTCCGGGGCTCCGCTCTCCGTCGCCTCACCGTCGATAGGCCCTCACACCCGGACCCGGAGTACCCGGCCTCGGCCTGCTTGCCGCCGCCCCGGGGGCCGATGAACCCGACCGACTGCCGGAACACCCCCCCCGGGGTCCGGGCGCAATGCTAGAATGTGGCGCCATGACCGGCTCGGACCTGACCCTACTGCTGCTGTCGCTCCTGTTCGCCGCCCTCGTTGGTGTACTGCTGGCCTATCTGCGCAGCCAGCGCATCATCGGACCGCTGCGCGCGGAGAACGCCCGACTGACCGCCGAGTTGGATGCCGAACGCCGCGCCCGACGCGAGCAATCCGCCGCCCACGAACAAGCCCGTTCGCAGCTCACGGACACGTTCAGCGCCCTGGCAAGCGACGCCCTGAAGCACAACAGCTCCGAATTCCTGAAGCTTGCCCAGGAAAATCTCAAGCGCTTCCAGCAACAGGCCCAGAACGACCTGGCCCAGCGCGAAAAGGCGGTGGAAGGCCTGGTCAAGCCCATTCGCGAGGTCATGGAGAAGACCGAATCCGAGATCCGCCGCATGGAGAAAGAGCGTCAGCAAGCATACGGCTCGCTGACCAAACACCTGGAAACCATGGCCGAGGCCCACCGTCTCCTGCAGGGGGAAACCCGCAACCTGGTGCAAGCCCTGCGACGCCCGGAAGTGCGCGGCCAGTGGGGCGAGATGACGCTCAAACGCCTGGCTGAACTGGCCGGCATGGTGGAGCATTGCGATTTCGTCGAGCAGGCCCAGGTACGCACGGCCGAAGGCGCCGTACGCCCGGACATGATTGTCAGCCTGCCCGACGGACGGGATATCGTCGTGGACGCCAAGACACCCCTGGACGCCTACCTGAGCGCTGTGGAGGCCGGCGACGATGAGACCCGGGCCGCAGCGCTGCAGCGCCATGCCCGCAAGGTACGCGAACGGGTACGGGAACTGGCCGCCAAGAGCTATTGGCAGCAATTTCCCAACGCCCCCGACTTCGTGGTGCTGTTCATTCCCGGCGACCAGTTTCTCAGCGCCGCCCTGGATATCGACCGCAGCCTGCTCGAGGACGCACTGGCGGCCAAGGTGATTCTCGCCACCCCCACCAGCTTCGTTGCTTTGCTGCGGGCGGTGGCCTATGGCTGGCGCCAGGAGCAACTGGCCGAGAATGCCGAAAGGATACGCACCGTCGGCGAAGAAATGTACGGGCGCCTCGTCACCTTTGCGGAGCATCTGGCTCGACTCGGCAAGTCGCTGGACAGCAGCGTGGGACATTTCAACAAGGCGGTTGGATCTTTCGACACCCGCATACTCCCCAGCGCACGGAAGTTCGCCGAGATGGGTATCAGCGCGAACAAGGCGGTGCCCGAGCTGGATCAGGTCGAGCATGCCCCACGAAGCGTGGAGAACGCCGAGTCCGGCGCCGAGCCCTCCAAGTAGCCCCCTGGCCATGACCTCATCTGATGTAAAGTGTGCCTACGCCTATTGCGGGGCCATGGCGAAGCGCCATTACGAAAACTTTCCGGTGGCCTCCCTGGCACTGCCCCGGCGTCTGCGCCGGCCGGTGAGTACGATCTACGCCTTCGCCCGCACCGCCGACGATCTCGCGGACGAGGGCTCGGCAGCGCCCGACGAAAGGCTGGCCGCACTGGATGCCATGGAACGCCAGCTGCAGCTCATCGAACGGGGCGAGCCGCCCGAGGAGCTGCTGTTCATCGCCCTGGCGGATACCGTGCGGCGCCACCGACTGCCCCTGGCGCCGCTGCGGGACCTGCTGCGCGCTTTTCGGCTGGACGTCACCAAGCACCGCTACGCGAACTTTGCCGAACTGATGGATTACTGCCGATGTTCCGCCAATCCGGTGGGCCGCCTGCTCCTGCACCTGTACGGCGCCGCCACGCCGCGCAACATCGGCTATTCCGACGGCATCTGCACGGCTTTGCAGCTCGTCAATTTCCTCCAGGATCTGTACTCGGACTACCGCGAGCGCCACCGCATCTACGTTCCGCAGGACGAGTTGGAGCGGTTCGGCGTCGACGAATCCCATTTCCGCGACCGGCGCAGCGATGCCGCCATGCATCGCCTCATCATGTTCCAGGTCGATCGCGCCGGCCGCCTGCTGCGGGCCGGCGCTCCCCTGGGCAAGTCGCTCAAAGGGCGTGCGGGCTTCGAACTGCGGATGATCGTGCTGGGAGGCGATAGCGTGCTGCAACACCTGCGCGGCCAGCGTGAAGACCTGTTCAGCAGACCGCGGCTGAGCGCCGGCGAACGCCTGCGCATGGTGTGGCGGGCGTTCAAGGGCGGCTGGTGAACGGCGCGATGGCATCGCCTTCGGCTCTGGGATTCGATATCCTTGCGGCGCCGATCTCCTCCGAGACCGCCTTTTCATGAACCCCGACGACTACTGCCAGCAGAAGGCCGCCGCCAGCGGCTCCAGCTTCTATTACAGTTTTCTGTTCCTCCCCGCCGGGCAGCGCCGGGCCATCATCTCCCTGTATGCGTTCTGCCGGGAAGTGGACGATGTGGTGGACGAATGCACCGATCCCGGCATCGCCCGCCTGAAGCTGCAGTGGTGGCGCGAGGAAACCGAGCGCTGTTTCGAGGGCCAACCGCAGCACCCCGTGACCCGGGCTCTGCAGCCGGCCCTGGCGCGCTACAACCTGCCGAAGGAGTATTTCCTCGAAATCATCGACGGCATGGAAATGGACCTTGACCGTAACCGCTACGCATCGTTCAGGGAACTCGCCCTGTACTGCTACCGGGTCGCCGGCGTGGTCGGCCTGTTGTCGGCCGAGATCTTCGGCTATCGAAATCGCAAGACGCTACGCTATGCCACCGACCTTGGCACCGCATTTCAACTGACCAACATCCTGCGCGACGTACGCGAGGATGCCGATCGCGGACGCATCTATCTGCCGGCCGACGAACTCGATCGCTATGGGGTGAACCCCGACGATATCCTGGCCCATCGCATGACAGAGCCGCTGCGCGACCTGCTCCGATTTCAAGCGGAACGTGCCCGCGAATACTACCGCAGCGCCCTGGAAGCGCTTCCTGCCGAGGACCGCTACCGGCAACGCGGCGGCCTGATCATGGCACAAATCTACCTCGAAACGCTCAACGAAATCGAAGCGGACGGCCTGCGGGTGTTGGAGCGCCGTATCAGCCTCACGCCATTGCGAAAGCTCTGGCAGGCATGGAAGGTCATGCGACGCGAAAAGCGCATGCACCGCCGTTACCTGCGCTCCGAGCGGGGACGAGGCGATGGCGCAGGCCACTGACTCCGTGCCGGTAATCGTTGTAGGCGGCGGCTGGGCGGGTCTGACGGCGGCTGTGGAACTGACGCGCCACGGGGTCCCGGTAACCTTGCTCGAATCGGCGCGCCAACTCGGCGGCCGGGCACGTTGCGTGGCGTTCGGGCCGCATCGGGTGGACAACGGTCAGCATGTCATGATCGGCGCCTATCGCTCGATGCTGGATCTGCTGGATCGGCTCGGGGTGTCCGAGCAGTCGATCTTCCTGCGCTGTCCCCTGGAACTGCCCATGTACGCGCCTGGTCAGCGGAACGTGCATCTGAAGGCACCCCGGTTGCCCGCGCCGCTGCACATGCTCGCCGCCCTGCTGGGCGCCCGCGGCCTGTCCCCCGCCGATCGTCTGCGCGCCCTGCGCTTCGGCGCCTGGGCGACTTCCGCCCATGCCGTCCCGGATCCCGATGTCACCGTGCAGGCATTGCTCGCCGCCAGGAAGCAGTCGACACGGCTGGTGGCCAACCTGTGGGAACCCTTGTGCCTGGCAGCCCTGAATACTCCCATCCGCGATGCCTCAGCACGGCTGTTTCTCAAAGTGCTGCGGGAAACGTTCACCGGAACGCGCCGCAACGCCGATCTACTGATCCCCCGCACCGACCTGGGAACCGCATTGCCACAGCCCGCATTGGACTTCATCGAAGCCCACCGTGGCAAGGTCAGACTGGGACGGCGCGTGCGGGCACTGCGTATCGGCCCCAATGGGACTACCGGCGTCGACCTGGCGGACGAACGTCTGTCGGCGAGGCATGTGATTCTGGCGGTCAACCCGGTGATGTGCCGGCGCCTGCTGGCGCCTCATGACCCGCTGCGGGGGCTGGCGGAAAGCCTTGCCGGGCTTCGCAACGAGCCCATCTGCACGGTGTACCTGCAATATCCGGACGGCACCCGACTCGAACGCCCCATGGTCGGTCTGGTGGGCACCACGACCCAGTGGGTGTTCGACCGCGCCGTGTGCGGCCAAGCGGGACTGATGGCCGCAGTGATCAGCGGATCCGGCCCGCACATGCAACTGGACAACCGTCAGTTGGCACAGGCCGTTGCCGGGGAACTCGCCACCCTGAATCCCCATTGGCCGCCGCCGCGCGACACCCTGGTCGTGCGGGAGAAAGGCGCCACATTTGCCAGTGTGGTGGACGTGGACGCACTGCGGCCTGCGCACCGAACGCCGGTGGCCGGTCTCTGGCTGGCGGGCGACTTCACCGCCACAGGACTGCCCGCCACCCTGGAGGGTGCCGTCCGCAGCGGACTGGATTGTGCCCGGGCCGTGCTTGCCGAGGACCACCTGCTGGACCGAAAAACGGACTGATTTCTCCCGTTTTTTATATTGATTCCAGTCAATGCGGCACCCCCGGACCGGCAGCCCGTAGTGGACTCAACTTTGCCGCCGACACGCCGATACGTTCAACAAGCGCGTACTCCACACTCAACTGCAGGTATGCAAACCGGTTCGTCACAGGGATCAAGCCGGTTGGAGGCCCATCGCCGCTGTGGAAAGGAAGGTCGATACCCAGTACCTGAAGGCCGGAATGTACATCTCCCGGCTGGATCGCCCATGGCTGGAAACCCCGTTTCCCTTCCAGGGCTTCTATGTCCGCGGCCCGCGGGACATCCAGGCACTGCAGCGTTACAGCCGGTTCGTCTACATAGACATCGAACGCGGCGAGCCCGCGGAGCGTTACCTCAAGGCAGACGACCACCACGCCGTGGAGCGCGAAGTCCGCGCGGTGTGCGTCACTTCCCCCCACGGACTTCGCTACGAACAGACCGAATCCTTCGAATCCGAACTGCAGGCCGCCAAAGAGCATCACAACCAGTTGGGCCAGGTGGTCCGCAACGTCATGGACGACGTACGCGCCGGACGCAAGATCGGCGCCCTGGCGGTACGAAAAACGGTCGCCGGCATGATCGAGAGCATCCTTCGCAACCCCGACGCGTTCCTGTGGCTCGCCAGACTGAAGGAGGTCGATACCTACACCTACGATCATGCCATCGGCTGCTGCACGCTGGCGGTAGCATTCGGCCGCCATCTGGGGCTGTCAAAGCAGGACCTGATGCAGCTCGCAATCGGCACCCTGCTGTTCGACATCGGCAAGATGAAACTGCCCCACTCGCTGTTTTACCACGCCGGACCGCTGTCGACCCGCGAGTTCGAGCTGATGAAGGAACATGTTCCCTACAGCGTGGCCTTGATGCGGGACACCAAAGGAATAGACCCGTCGGCGATCGAGATCGCGACGTATCACCACGAGCGCCATGACGGCTCGGGCTATCCGGGCGGCCTGAGCAACGGCCAGATTCCGGTGTTTGGGCGCATCGCAGCGCTGGTGGACTGCTACGACGCCATCACCAGCGAACGTCCGCACCAGGCAGCGCTGTCGCCCCATGCGGCCGTCCACAAACTGTACGAATGGCGTAACGTGGACTTCCAGGATGAACTGGTCGAACAGTTCATCCAATGCCTGGGTGTGTATCCGACCGGGACGGTGATCGAATTGACCAGTGGCCAGGTCGGCATCGTGTTGACCCAGAACCGTATCCGACGCCTGCGACCCAAGGTCATGCTGGTGCTGGACGAAAACAAGAAGCCTTACGGGATTGCGCCGACAGTCGACCTGATGACCGAAAGAGAGGACAATGGCGGCGACCTGCTGGAAATCAAATGCGCCCTGGACCCGGGCGCATATGGCATTGATCCGAAAGAATTCTATCTGTAAGCACGGTACGGAACTGCCATCCATGCATGACCCGTTGACAGGACTGCACCGACGCGAGTCGTTCTTCGTAGAGCTCGAGCGGCACGTGAGCCGCTGCAACGGCGCCGAGAAGCGGGTCGGACTGATCACCGTCGATATCCAACGTTTCCGGGACATCAACAGCGCGTTCGGCTACCGGACGGCCGATTCCCTGCTGGAGGCGTTCGCACAGCGCATACACGCGATGCTGCGCCCCGCCGACGTCTTTGGCCGAGTCAGCGGGGACGAGTTCGCCCTGCTGCTGCCAGGCATCGCCAGTGAAGGTCACGCAACGCTGGCCGCCCACAAGGTAATCGAGGCACTGAGCTCACCTTTTTGCGTGGATGGGCACACACTGCAGCTGCGCGTCACGATGGGCATCGCGCTGTATCCGCACCACGGCACCGACCCCGAACAATTGCTGCAAAGCGCAGACGCCGCCTTGAGCTGGGCCAAGCGCTCAAATCTCCCGCTGGTGGTATTCAGCGAGGAGTGCCGATCGGCTCCGGGCGGCCCACTGCTGCTCGAGAACGACCTGCGAAGCGCGATAGAGAACGATGAGCTGGAAGTCTACTTTCAACCGAAGGTTCAGCTCTCCGACGGACTGGCGTGCGGAGCCGAAGCGCTGGCACGGTGGTCCCATCCGACACGCGGCTTCGTACCACCCGACACATTCATCCCAATCGCCGAAAGAACGGGCCTGATCGCTCCGCTGACCTTCTGGAGTCTGAACGCCGCCCTGATGCAGTGCTCGAACTGCCGGAAGAAGTGGGACCGGCTCTCGGTGGCCGTCAATCTCTCGCCCTGCGTGCTACACGATCCCGATGTGGTCGAGCTGGTCACCCGGGCGATGCGGATATGGGGAACCGATCCGGGGCTCCTGACCCTGGAAATCACCGAAGGCGCGATGATGGCCGACCCGGCACGCAGCCTGCAAACGCTGCAACAGCTGCACGATCTTGGGGTGGTCATCTCCATCGACGACTTCGGGACAGGCTACTCCTCGCTGGCTTATCTCAAGAAGTTGCCGGTACGGGAGCTGAAGATCGACAAGTCCTTCGTACGCAACATGGCCGATGACAAGGACGATGCGAAGATCGTCCGGTCCATCATCGACCTGGCGCACAATTTCGAGCTCCAGGTGATTGCCGAGGGCGTGGAGAACCAGGCCACGCTGGAGCGGCTCAGGGACATGGGCTGCGACTATGCCCAGGGCTTCTATATCGCCGAACCGATGCCCCCGGACAGCGTGACCCGCTGGATGTTCGAGTCCCGCTTCAGCCCGGGACGAGGGGAAACATTCGCGCCCTGAGCAGCGTCGAAACTGCACCGCCCCGTCTAAGCGGCAGACAGCCGTAGCCGCGTCGATTCACGTTGCCGCCAGTGTCCCCACGCCAGTCAACACCACGTCCAGAGGGCGCAACCCGCTTCACACGGCGGGCCGACATGCGGCCATCGGAACCAGCGGCTGCAGCCGAAATTGCGCGCTCAACGAGAGGGACGAAATACACCAGTGATGGCCGTATAATGGCCTCCTTCTCAAGCATCAGCGGAGCTCCACATGGAACAATGGGACAACTGGCAACCGGATCCCGAGCTGCTCCGGGATCGCGTCATTCTGGTCACCGGTGCAGGCGACGGCATCGGCCGGGCATGCGCCCTCAGCTTCGCTGCCCATGGAGCCACCGTCATCCTGCTCGGCCGCACCATCCGCAAGCTCGAGTCCGTGTACGATGAAATCGAGCAGGCCGGACATCCCCAACCAGCCATCTATCCCCTGGACCTGGAAGGCGCCACCGCCAAACATTACGAAGAACTGGCAGCGACGATCGAGCGCGAATTCGGGCACCTGCACGGCATACTGCACAATGCCGCGATGCTGGGCGCCCTCACGCCCATGACCCACTACGAAGCGCCCCTTTGGTATCAGGTGCTGCAGGTGAACCTCAACGCGCCGTTTCTGCTGACCCATGCCTGCCTGCCGCTGCTGATGCGCACAGGCGAAGCGTCGGTGGTATTCACCTCCGACCGGGTCGGACGCAAGGCAAGAGCCTATTGGGGGGCATATGCCGTGTCCAAATTCGGCCTGGAAGCCCTGATGCAGATCCTGGCCGACGAAACGGAGGTCAACACCCGGCTGCGGTTCAACAGCATCGATCCGGGACCGGTGCGCACCCGCATGCGCGCATTGGCCTATCCCGGCGAGGATCCGCGCAGCCTGGCTCTGCCCGAAGATGTGGTCAAACCGTTCCTCTATCTGATGAGTCCCGCCAGCGACGGTATCAGCGGGCAGCAGTTCAGCGCCCAGGACGCTGAAGCGCCGGTGCCCGCCGGGGATTGACCCGCGGCGGGCGTCCCGCTACTTCATCAGATCGATCTGCATGCCCTGGGCCCTCAGTCTGTCCGCACGTGAGTCTATGTAGCGCTGGAAGTTGGGCTGCTTGCGGTATGCACCGGAGGCCACATAGTCCAGCACCGATTGGGTGTGGAAGGCCTTGAGATAGCCCTCGGCCCGGAAAACCTCCCGACCCTCGGTGTCGAAGAAGATCATGGAAGGGGCGTACTGAATCTTGAGGGTGCGCGCCCAGCCGGCAGCATCGGTTTGCACGCCGGACGGAGTACGCACAGGCGTACGGGACCACATGTCGAGCAGCACCACATCGAATTCGGACAGCAACTTGCGGCTCTCGGGACGCTTTAGAATATCCAGGTGAAGCTCGTCGCAGGCCGAGCAGTCCTTTTGTTCGAACAGCACCAGCAACGGACGGCCGTCGCCGCGTTCGTCCAGCCGATAGGGCGGTTTGCGGTACGCGGGGTCCTGGTGCAGTTCGCCTTTGGCCGGCTCCGGATCCACTTTGGCGTAGTAGTCCCGGTAACTCATCCTGCTTTCCATATGGCCCGCCACGTAGTTCAGGACGGTGCGGAACTTGTGCGGCGGATAATAGCCGTTGGTGCGCAACACCACGTTGCCCTTCTCATCGAGAAACAGCAGCGTCGGCGTGAACATCACCTTCAGGTCCTGAGCAAACGCTTTTTCCGTGGTCCCCCGGCCCGCCAGGTCGGTCACCTCCCGATCGCCCCACATGTTGATGGCCACAACATCAAAATTGGCACGCATCTTCTGCACGATATCGCGCTGGGCGAAATTGACCTCCAGCAGCTTCTTGCAGTAGGGACAGCCGTCCTGATAGAAGTACAGGACCAATCGCTTGTGCGCAGCGGCCGCCTCCGCCACGTCCTCGCGCATATCCAGGAACGAGGTCTTGAACCAGGCCGGCTGCTCGTGATAGCCGGGGTTGACCAGACCGCCATCGGGAGCCTGCCTTGAAGACTCCGCGGCCAGCGCGCCGGCAGTCCAGAACACCAGCAGCAGCACCCACCCAAAACGTGCCGATATCATCGTCGAACCCTCCTTGGCAGCGAGCTGCCGATGCCGGGGATCTTCATTGCGTTGACGGTCCAGCGCCTCGTCGAGCTGGAGCCGGCTGATGACCTTCGCATCCTCCAGCGGTTCGCCGAGATGCCTGTCCGGCCGGGGATGGGCGCCCGCCAACACCTCAGCCAGCTCGGCTTCATGGTGGAGCACAGGTTCCTTCATGATGGGCCCTGCGTAGGGTGAGGAACTGTCATGTCGATGACGCGAGGGGGAGGCAAAGCGCGGCCGCATGGCGGCTGACGCCGCGCCATATTCTTGACGATATGATCGCTATACATCCGGGAACACGACCGAAGCATTTGATTTGTGGCAAGTAAAGCAACTCATAAACATATTGGCACACAATTCGCATAATTTCCCTGCGCAGCCAAACGAAAAGGAACAACCCATGGCTATGGCTCTACATATCATTGCAGGTCCGCAGGAGCAAGGCAGGCCCCCCGCGCGGGACAGCCGTGCCGCGAGTGGTATGCTGGAACGGGATTTCGACCTGCTGAGAAGGCTGCAAACCACTCTCGATGCCGGTCAGCTGCTGGAGGTGTTCGGCTCTGCGCTGGCGGCGGTGGTGGACTACGATGGGCTGACCTACATCCATGGCGATCCCCAGCTGGATTACTTTCAGGGCGAGCCAGCCACCTACTCCTGCGAATACCGCCTGACCCTGGGGGAACAGTTCCTGGGCGAGCTCACGGTACACCGTAGCCGCCGATTTACCGGGGATGAAACCGTAGCCGTCGAGCATCTGCTGCGCAGCCTGCTGTACCCGCTGCGCAACGCTATCCTCTATCACGGCGCACTCACTCAGGCCCAACGAGACGCTCTGACCGGTGTATACAACCGAGCGGCAATGGATGAGGCGCTGCAGCGGGAAGTCCAGTTTGCTCAGCGCCACCAGGCACCCTTGGCGCTGATCGTATTGGACATCGATCTGTTCAAGTCCATCAACGACCAGTACGGCCATGCCCAGGGCGACTGCACCATCAAGTGCATCGCCGACTGCGCGACCGACTGCGTCCGACGCACCGATCTTGTGTTTCGCTATGGCGGCGAGGAATTCGTGGTGCTGCTGCGCAACACAGGGCGTGCCGGCGCCAGGCGGCTCGCGGAACGGATCCGCCAGCGGGTCGAGGGGCTGCGCTGCACCTGCGGCGACCAATCCATCCGCACTACCGTCAGCGCCGGAGTGGCCGAGTTCGGCGCCGACGACACCGCGGCGAAACTGTTCGCCCGTGCCGATAGCGCCCTTTACCAAGCCAAGCGCGCCGGACGCAATACCGTGCGGGAGCTCTAGCGTACTAGCGTCTGCGCCGCCGACGGCTCTGCGAGTGCTTGCGCTCCGGCTTGGGCTCGGGAGGCAATCCGGCAACCGACAGCAGTTGCCCGGTCACCTGCGCATCCAACTCCTCCCAGCGGCCGGGCCGCAACCGACGCGACAGTTTCACCGGCCCGTAGCGCACCCGAATCAGGCGGCTGACCGGGTGCCCCACGGCATCCCATAACCGGCGCACCTCGCGCTTGCGCCCTTCGCTCAGCACCACGTGGTACCAGTGATTGGTGCCGGAGCCGCCACCGTCGGCCACCCGATCGAAATGCGCCGGCCCATCCTCCAGCTCAACTCCCTTAAGCAACGCGCGCAGGTGCTCCGGGGCGGCCTCACCCACGACCCGCGCGGCGTATTCGCGCTCCACACCGGTGGACGGGTGCATCAGGCGGTGGGCCAGTTCACCGTCTGTGGTCAGAAGCAACAGACCGGCGGTATTGACGTCCAGACGACCGATCGTAACCCACCGGCCCGTACGCAGGGGGGGCAGGTTCGCGAACACGGTAGGACGCCCCTCGGGATCGGACCGGGTGCACACTTCTCCCGCCGGCTTGTGGTAGGCGAGCACCCGTTTGCGGAGAGGCTTGTCGAAGGTCGGCAGATGCACGGGGCGTCCGTCGACGCTGATGCGTTCGCGGCCGGTGACCTGCACGCCGAGTTCCGCGCGTACCCCGTTGACGGTCACTCGCCCGGCGCGGATCCAGTCCTCGATCTGTCGGCGGGACCCGAGTCCCGCGCGCGCCAGCAGCTTTTGCAGTCGCTCCGCCGTCATGGCCGGTCGGTCATTCAATGCAGGGATTCGGGATGCAGAGGGTCGTCGCTCCCGTCGTCTGCTACATCTTCCCCGCTCTGCTCCTCAGGCTCACTTTCAACGTCGCCGGCAACGGCATCTTGTGCGGAGGTATCCGGTACCCCGGTGTCCAGTGCCGGGGTATCGTCCTCCAGGTCCGTGCCGGATCCGCGTACCGCGGCCGCCGGGGGGGTCGGTTGTGCGTCGGACGCCGTGTCGTACGCCTCCGAAGACAGACCCGGGTCGGCGCCGGCATGTTCGGGACCGAAGTCCAGCTGGGCGTTGATGCTGTCGATGTCGCGCAGTTCCGCCAGCGTAGGCAGTTCGTCCAGGCTCTTCAGGTCGAAGTAATCCAGAAACTCGCGGGTGGTGCCGTACATGGCCGGACGACCCGGTACGTCCCTATGGCCCACCACACGGATCCATTCACGCTCCTGCAAGGTCTTCACGATGGACGTGCTGACGCTCACCCCGCGGATATCCTCGATCTCGGCGCGGGTGATGGGCTGGCGGTACGCGATCAGGGCGAGGGTTTCCAGCAGCGCCCGCGAATACTTGGGCGGACGCTCCTCCCACAAGCGCGAAATCCACGGTTCCATGTGTTGGGTGACCTGAATGCGAAACCCACTGGCCACTTCGCGCACATCGATACCCCGTCCGGCATAGTCCTCCTGGAGGCGGCCGACCGCTTCGCGAAGCTCGTCCTTCGAGGGCCCGTCGTCCTCCGGAAACAAGGCCAGCAGCTGGTCAAGGGACAGTGGCCGCGCGGCGGCCAGCAGCGCCGCTTCAATGATGTGCTTCAGCTCGATATCGCTCATGGCATGACTACTGACTGTTCAGGCGGGTTGCGCCTGCTCGCCGACCTCTTCGGGGGCGCCCCCGGCGGCCTTGACGTAAATGGGAGAAAACGGCTCCGACTGAATGAGCTCGATCAGGGATTCCTTGATCAGCTCGAGCAGCGCGAGCAGTGTGACCACCACGCCCATACGCCCTTCCTCGACGGTGAACAGGGTGGTGAATTCGGTAAACTTGTCGGACCCCAGCCCGGCCAGCACGGCCGACATGCGTTCGCGCACCGACAGGGGTTCGAGCTGGATGTGATGATGAGAAAACATCTCGGCGCGCCTCATCACGTCCCGGAAGGCGGCCAGCACATCGGCAAGATTCACGTCCGGGAACAGCCGCACCACGCCCTTTTCGGGCGCCTCCGCCACGGCGGGAAAAACATCCCGGCCGACTCGTGGCAGCTCGTCGATGTCCTCGGCCGCCTGTTTGAATCGCTCGTATTCCTGCAGCCGGCGCACCAGCTCGGCCCGCGGGTCATCCTCGTCCTCGATCCGCTTCCACAGGTCGCGGCAACAGCATGCGGGATTTGATCTCCGCCAGCATGGCGGCCATGACCAGGTACTCGGCGGCCAGCTCCAGCCGCAGGTCCTTCATCAGCTCGATATAGTCCATGTACTGCGCGGGTGATCTCCGCAATGGGGATGTCGAGAATGTCCAGGTTCTGGCGCTTGATCAGGTACAGCAGCAGATCCAGCGGCCCCTCGAAGGCCTCCAGGAACACTTCCAGCGCATCGGGCGGAATGTACAGGTCGCTGGGGCAACGCCGTGACCGCCTCGCCCAGCACGATGGCGAAAGGCATCTCCACCTGCAGCGGAGGCTCGGCCGGTGTCTGACTGTCGGTCATCGGATGCGCTACCGCCTGTATGAGATCCCCAATGGAAGCGCCCGCTTCCAACCCGCCGCATTGTACCCCAGGAAGGGCGTCGGCACCGATTCGCTGGCGGTCTTTACTTGTAATTCAGACCGATGGCCTGCGAACCTCGTCCAGCGTATCGCGGGCCACGTCCCGCGCGCCTTCGCCGCCCTCGCAATGATGACTGCGCACCATGACCCGGATCGTCCATCGTACTGTCTCGGCGCGCTCACGCATCACCGCCTGACTCGGCCATGCACGGCATCGATCACCGGCTGCTTGCAGTCCAGGCAGCCGATGCCGGCACTGGTGCAGCCGTCCTGGACCCATTCGCGCGTCTCTTCGCTCGGAATAGACCCGATGCAGACTGCCACACCGGGCATTTCTCCGGATCGCCCGGGTCGGTGCGCCGCACCCGGGCAGGATCGGTGGGCATGGTGCGGATCTTCTTGCGTCACCGCCTCCGGCTCCTCCCGCAGGCTGATGGTGTTGCTGTAGGACTTGGACATCTTGCGTCCGTCCAGCCCGGGCATGCGGGCGGCCGGCGTCAGCAGGGCCTGGGGTTCGGGCAGGATGATGCGCCCACCGCCTTCCAGGTAGCCGAACAGCCGCTCGCGGTCCCCGAGCGACAGGTTCTGCTGCTCCTCCAGCAGCGCCCGCGCCCGCTTCCAGCGCCTCGTGTTCGCCCTGCTCCTGATAGCGCCTGCGCAGATCGCGATACAGCTTGCCGCTCTTCTTGCCCATCTTCTTGACCGCGGCCTCGGCCTTCTCCTCGAAGCCGGGCTCGCGGCCGTAGATGATGGTTGAAGCGCCGGGCGATTTCCCGGGTCAGCTCCACATGGGCCACCTGGTCGTCGCCCACCGGCACCATGCTCGGCCCGGTAGATGAGGATGTCGGCGCACTCTGCAGCAGCGGATAACCCAGGAACCCGTAGGTGGCCAGATCCCGTTCCTTCAGCTGTTCCTGCTGATCCTTGTAGGTCGGCACCCGCTCCAGCCAGCCCAGCGGGGTGATCATGGACAGCAGCAGATGCAGCTCCGCGTGCTCGGGCACCCGGGACTGGATGAACAGTGTGGCCGCGCCGGGATTGATGCCCGCCGCCAGCCAGTCGATCACCAGGTCCCAGACGTTCTGGTCGATGACCCCGGGCTCTTCGTAATGGGTGGTCAGCGCATGCCAGTCGGCGACGAAGAAGAAGCACTCGTACTCGTGCTGAAGCTGGACCCAGTTCTTCAGCACGCCATGGTAGTGCCCCAGATGCAGCCGGCCGGTCGGGCGCATGCCGGAGAGCACCCGCGGATTCTGAGTGGACGTAGAAGTCAAGGCCCCCCCTATGCGCCGACGATGGCAAACAACAAGGTCTGCAGATAGTGCACCGGCGGCCCGATAATATGTCCCAGAATCCCCGTCACCAGCAACCCGAGGAGGATGAAGAAACCATAGGGCTCCATGAGGCTGTAACGATAGGCCATGGGGCCGGGCAACAGGCCCGTCAGCACGCGCCCTCCATCAAGAGGCGGCAGGGGCAGCAGGTTCAGCACCATCAGCACCAGATTGAGCACGATGCCGATTTCCCCCATCCAGATCAGCGGTCGCGCGAACCACAGGGAGCCGCTGGTCACCAGCGCGAATCCGAGCTTCGCGATCAACGCCCAGCCCAGTGCCATGGCCAGGTTCGCCAGCGGCCCGGCCAGAGCCACCAGCGCCATGTCCCGTTTCGGGTTGCGCAGATTGCGGTAGTCCACGGGTACCGGTTTCGCCCAGCCGAAAATGAACCCGCCCAGCATGAGCAGCACCGCCGGCACCAGGATGGTGCCCACCGGGTCGATGTGCTTGATGGGGTTGAGGGTCAACCGGCCCAGCATCATTGCCGTCTTGTCGCCCAGCCTTCGCGCCATCCAGCCATGGGCCACCTCGTGGAGGGTGATCGCAAAAAGCAATGGCAGCGCCGCCACGGCTACGTACTGGATAACACTCAATCCTTGCATCGGCACAGTATACCCGGTTTTGCTGTTGTACTCGTCAACGCCTCGCTCCCGAGAAGGGGCTGGCCGTTACGCCGCGATTCGCGGTTTGTCCACGGTTATTCCCGAGGCTATGTGCCGCAGGCTTGCCACGTGCCCGCGGGCCATGCCCGGTCCTGGGGCCAGGGTCACCCCCCCCGTCGGCGCAAGCCTAAGACAGGGCGGCCATGTCTCCGCACCCCTCGCGCACCACTTCGGGCACGCCATCCACCAGGTCCACGACGGTGGTGGCCTGGTGACCGCAATTGCCACCGTCGATGACCAGATCCACGTGCCGTTCCAGACGCTCGCGAATCTCCACGGGATCGGTCTCCGGAAGCTCCCGGCCGGGCAGCACCAACGTTGTGCTCATGATCGGCTCACCCAGCTCCAGCAGCAGCGCCTGGGCGATGCGGTGGTCCGGCACCCGTATCCCGATGGTCTTGCGCTTGGGATGCTGCAGACGCCGGGGTACCTCGTGGGTGGCACTGAGTATGAAGGTGTAGGGGCCGGGAGTGAGGGTCTTGAGCAGGCGGTAGGCTGTGTTGTCCACTTTCGCGTAGATGGCGAGTTCTGAAAGATCGCTGCACACGAGAGTAAAATTGTGGCCCGCTTCCAGACGTCGAATGCGACGGATCCGCTCCATCGCCGACTTGTCCCCGACGCAGCACCCCAGCGCATAACAGGAGTCGGTGGGATAAACGATCACCCCGCCGTCGCGAAGAATCTGCACGGCCTGCCGAATGAGGCGTGCCTGAGGATTCTCCGGATGAACTTGGAAGTATTGGCTCATGGCGTCGATCGGGCCCGTTCAGGCGGCTCGCCAGCGCGCCTGGGCGGCCTGCCATGGCTCACTATCCCAGATTGCCGGCAACCCGACCGGCAGATCCGCCAGCCGCCCCAGCTCGACCCACGGGTTTTCAGGACCGTGATAGTCCGAGCCCCGCGAGGCCAGCAGGCCTTCGCCGCGCGCCAAGGCGGCGATGCGCTCGACGTCGTCCCGGGAATGACTTCCCGACACCACCTCGATCCCCGCCCCGCCGCACTCTCGGAACTCTCCGACCAGTTGCCGAAGCTTGCTCGCCGTGAGGCGGTAGCGTGCCGGGTGGGCAATCACGGCCTGCCCGCCTGCCGAGCGAATCCACCCGAGGGCGTCTTCCAGAGCGGCCCATTGCCCCGGGACGTAACCGGGTTTGTTGTGCACCAGATAGCGGCGAAACACCTCGCGCAGCGATGCCGCCCGACCGCATTCGACCAAGTAATGGGCGAAGTGGGTCCTGCCGATAATCCGGCCTTTTGCATGGGCTCTCGCACCGTCGTAGGCATCGGGAATACCCGCCTTCTCCAGCCGCTGCGCGATTTCCAGCGCGCGCCACTCACGGAATGTCTGCAATTCCTGCAGCCCTTCCTGCAGCACTGCGTTGTCAGGGTCTACGTGCAGACCGACAACATGCACCGTCTGGCGGTTCCATGTCACCGACACTTCCACGCCGGGCACCAGGTTCAGTCCGGTCGCCAGGGCGACACGGTGGGCCTCCGCGATACCGTCGGTGGTGTCGTGATCGGTCAGTGCGAGTACGTCCACGCCTCCCGCCCGCGCCCGGCTGACGAGCTCGGTGGCGGTGAGGGTGCCGTCGGATGCGACACTGTGGCTGTGCAGGTCGTGTTGCAGGGTCATCCGGCCATTGTACCCCATCAGCACCGGCCGGCTTCAAACCGTCACCGCGCCGAGACTGGGCGGCCTGCCGGACCGGCCGGACGACGCTACGGGCCGCGCGCCAAATCATGTACTATTGGGCTCCTTCGCAGAGCCTTGGAGCCGCAATGCAACTGCCGTCACCAGAACCCGAGTTCCTGCACGCCGTCCTCGAGCCGATACTCGCTGACTTGCTGGACGTGTACCAGCAGCAGGAACCCCTGGCCACCGACAGCGAGGTCAATCCGCCCCTGCTGGCGCAGGCCTTCGGGCAGCTCATCGAGGTATGGAGCCGAGCCGGCAGCAATGGAACCTCCAAGTCACTGGAGCAAAAGGAAATTACGGAGCTTGGCGAATATGCCCTCGGTCTGGTTAATGATCTGGGCATATGGCTGGACCGCGCCGGACTGGCTCGCTACCGGGAGAGCCTGCAGACCCTGACCATCGCCGTCGGCCTGTGGGTGGCCCGGAAAGACGGTGAACTGGCAACGCTCGAGCCGCTGGTGGATGCGCTGGCCTCCCTGGCCAACCGTACGTCGGACACCGGCGAGCTCGAGGTTCTCACGGCCCAGGCTGGCGAGATCGCCGAGGCGGTGGCCGCCCCCGTGCGCCAGGACCTGGAGAAGGGCAATCCGGGCCGACCCTGGCGCATACTGAACCTCAATCGCGGCATCATGGCAACACGCTCGCACAATCCCGATCTGATGACCCAAGCCTTCGATGCCCTGGTAAAGAACATCCCCGAAGATGCCCCCGAGTTTTTCGATCAGGGGATGAAACAAATAGAGACTGTGGGTTACCCTTCGGCGGTACGGGGGGTAATGGAACGTTACCGGCACCAGTGGAGCGGCCGGAGCGCCATCCACTGAAAGCCAGATGCGGGAGGCCGGCGTAGCCGTGGACCTGTGATGAAGTTTCTTTTCGATCTCTTTCCCATCGCGCTTTTTTTCGTCGCGTACAAGCTGTACGGCATCTACGCCGCAACAGCCACGATTATCGTCGCCACCTTCGTTCAGGTCGGCCTGGTCTGGCTCCGGCATCGGCGTTTCGAAAACATGCACCTGATTACGCTGGGCATCGTGGTCATATTCGGCGGCCTGACCCTGGCGTTGCATAATCCGCTGTTCATCAAGTGGAAGCCGACGGTCGCCTACTGGCTGTTTGCGGGGGCGTTCCTTGTCAGCGGGTTCATCGGGGAAAAGACCCTGGTGCAGCGCATGCTGGCGCACGCCATCAGCGTACCGGGCCCCATATGGAGCCGTCTCAACCTGGCTTGGGTCGCGTTCTTCATTGCCATGGGGATACTCAACATCTACGTTGCCTATCAGTTCGACGAGAACACCTGGGTCAACTTCAAGCTGTTCGGTCTGATGGGTTTGACCCTGGCCTTCATGCTGGCGCAGGGATTCTACCTGGCCCGCTACGTCGAGCCGGAAGAGGAACCGGACGGGGAATCCTGAGTGTTATACGCCATCATCAGCCGCGATATCGACGACAGCCTGGCCAAACGGCAGACCGCCCGTCCCGCCCACCTCGAACGACTCGAAGCGCTGAGGAACGACGGGCGACTGGTCCTGGCCGGACCCCACCCGGCCATCGACAGCGACGATCCCGGGCCGGCCGGCTTCACCGGCAGCCTGGTCGTGGCCCAATTCGATTCCCTGGAGCATGCCCGGGCGTGGGCCGAGGCCGACCCCTACGTCGCTGCCGGCGTATATGCCGACGTCACCGTGAAGCCATTCAAGAAGGTGCTGCCCTGATGAACGCAGACCGCGTAGCAATGATCCGCGACAAGCTGACCGCCGCACTGGCGCCCCAGACCCTGGAAATACGCGACGACAGCGCCAAGCACGCCGGGCACGCCGGCGCGCGCGGTGGCGGTGGTCACTTTATTGTGCATATCGTAGCGGATGCTTTTGCCGACAAGAGCCTCATTCAGCGCCACCGTATGGTATACGACGCTCTGGCCGAAGCCATGCAGCAAGAGATACATGCGCTGGGCATCCAGGCCGAAACGCCCGCCGAAGCGCGCACCGGGAACCGGTCCGAGTAGTCACGCCCCGGCGGCGACGGCGCGGACCCGGCTCCATTTCCAGTCTCGCTCGTTATTTGGGCGCCGCCATAGCGATCGAGAGGTCGAAATCCTGTTTGGGCTTTTCTCATCACCGCACCGGGCACGGGTAGCCCGGACAGGGCTCCAGAACGCAAACCACCACAAGGAAATACTCAGCAATGAAAAACACCGTCCCATCTCTTGCGCTGGCGCTCGCCCTCGCTACCGCCGGGCTCTACGGCCCGGGCCTGCCGGCGGCCCACGCCGCCGAACCGACCAATGCGTCCAACCCCGACAAGGTGCTGGCGACAGTCAACGGCACGCCCATCACCGAACGGATGTACGATCTGTATGCCCGCCAGCGCGCGGAGCGGCACCCGGGCGCCGATGCCAAGGCCGACCGCCAGAAGATTCTCGATGAACTGATCAACCTGGAAGTGGTGATACAGGACGCGGAAAGCAAGAACATCGAGAAGCGCCCGGAAGTCAAAGCCCAGCTGGCGTGGCAGCGGGGCAACCTGCTGGCAAGCGTCGATCTTCGAGAGCACCTGATGGGGCAGTCGATCACAAAGCAGGAGCTGCAATCGGCTTACGACGAAGCGTTGAAGCACTTTCCGACCACCGAATATCACGCGCGCCATATCCTGACGAAGACGCGCAAGGAAGCCGAAGAGGTCATCGCCCAGCTCAACAAGGGAGCGGACTTCGCAAAGCTGGCCAAGGAAAAGTCCATCGGACCGACCGGCAAGAAGGGCGGCGACCTGGGTTGGTTTTCGCCCGATCAGATGGTCAAACCGTTCGCTGCCGCCGTGGCGACCCTGAAGAAGGGCCAGTACACCAAGCAGCCGGTGAAAACCCGCTTTGGCTGGCATGTGATCGAGCTGGAAGGCACCCGAAAAGTCACCCCCCCGTCACTGGATGACGTCAAGGACCAGCTGGAAGGGCAGATCCGCAACCATCAGGTCCAGCAATATGTGGACAAGCTGCGCAAGTCCGCCAAGGTCGACATCAAGCATTGAGGCACTCCGCCCCGCACCCTTTCGCAAGGGCGACGGGGCGTCGCCCCATCAGTTGAGTGGCCGGTTGATGACCTTGCCAGCGTCCTGGTAATACTCCAGCGCCTTGGTCAGGGCATAGAGCGGCGCCTCCCGTACGCTCTGCGGGTCGGTGGGCTTCATCACATCCGTATAGAACTTGCGCAGCGACAGCAGATGGATCGGCAGCTCACGGATGAACAGCGGATTGGTGTCGAGAAAATGCTGCGCGAGCGCAACGACAGCGGTGGCTGTCTGAGCGGGGGTCAGACCCTCGCTGCCGGCAATGTCCACCTGCGGCCAGCCGCCTTCTGCAGCGCTCACATCGAGCACGAACAATCCCGCCGGGGTGATCGCGTCCGGATCGGATACCAACTCGAGGTCCGTGCGTATTCTGGTCAGCCCCGCTGATTGGACTTTGTCGACCGGTATGTAGACCTTGCTCGCCATCTGAACCGCCCAGCCGTCCAGGCTTTCGCGCAGCTCGTCGGCCTCGCCCTGCGCGCTGATCGCATGCAGCATGCTGGCGTAGAACACATCCCATACCCAGATCTGCTCGTGCTCTGTCAGCGGCGGAGCTTCCTCCACCCGCACAGAGGGTGTTGCGGCATCGACAATGATTCGCAGGGACGACATGAGTACCTCCGGCTACTGCTGTGTTGGCGGCCACGGACCGCTGCGCGGCACAAGCATAACTCAACGCGTCGACGAAAGGAGCCGCGCCAACCGCCGTCAGCGGCGTCTCAGGCCGTGCTCGAACCGACCGCTATTGAGCCGGCAAATCCCATGCTAACGTAATGCCATGGAACCGCTACTGCATCTGCTCCTTGCCCTCGCAGTCGGGCTGCTGATCGGCCTGGAACGGGGCTGGCATGAACGCGGCGCCGCAGAGGGCACACGCATGGCGGGCATCCGTACGTTCGCGCTGGTAGGCCTGCTGGGCGGTCTGTGGGCTCTTCTGGCGGGCGCGTTCGGCGCCGCGCTGTTGGGTCTTTCCTTTGCCGCCTTTGCGGCACTGGTCATCATTGCCTACGTGCGCAGCAGCGCGACGGACCGGGACTATGGCACCACCACCGCCGTTGCCGCACTGGTCACGTTCGCCCTCGGCGCGCTGACGATGGCGGGACATGCGGACATCGCGGTCGCAGGCGCCGTGATCACCGCCACCGTGCTCAGTCTCAAACCGGTACTGCACCGCTGGATCAGCCAACTGGAGGCCAAGGAACTGTTCGGCACGCTCAAGCTGCTGCTGATCTCGGTGGTAGTGCTGCCGGTGTTGCCCAACAGGGGCTACGGTCCCTGGCAGGCGCTCAACCCCTACCAATTGTGGTGGTTCGTGGTGCTGATAGCCGCCATTTCCTTCGCAGGTTATTTCGCCATCAAACTCACCGGCTCCCGGGCGGGCATTATGCTCACCGCTTTGTTCGGCGGCATGGCATCCTCCACCGCCACCACCCTGAACCTGGCGCGGCTGGGCCGCCGCTCGAGCCTGCATACCGTTCTCGCAGCGGCGGTACTCGCCACCGCCGGCACCATGTTTCCCCGCATCCTGCTGGAGGTGGCTGTGGTCAACCGCTCGCTGCTGCCTGCGCTGGCGGGACCGCTGGCTGCCATGACGGCACTGGCCTACGCCATCGCCCTGTGGCTATGGCGCCGCCCGGATGGCCGTGGCGAAACCGCTGAACTGGAGCTTGCCAACCCGTTCGAGCTGCTGCCCGCCTTGAAATTCGGCGTTCTGCTGGCAGCGATCATGGTGCTCGCCGAGGGCGCCCGCACCTGGTTCGGCGACATGGGCGTATACCTGCTGGCCGGGGTGTCGGGGCTTGCCGACGTGGATGCAATCACCCTCTCCCTGGCGCGCCTGGCCGGCAACGAACTATCGCCCCCCATCGCCGCCCAGGCTATCGTGCTGGCCGCAACAGTGAACACTCTGGTCAAAGGCGTGCTGGTGGCGTCGATCGCCGACCGTCGAATGGCCATGCGCACCACACCTGCACTGATGGCCATCATCCTCGCCGGAGCGATCGGGCTGTGGTGGGCCGGCCCCGGGTAACCGGGGCGCTGTCCGATCCGCGGATGGGAAGGCCGGCTATCGGCACCGGCCCCAGGCGGCGGCGCCGCGTCAATCAATCGTGGGCGTGGCCGTCCGGACCGTGGACATGGCCGTGGGTCAGTTCCTCTTCGGTGGCGTCGCGCACCTCGACCACATTGACATCGAAGTTCAATGTCACGCCCGCCAGAGGGTGATTGGCATCGATGGTCACGCTGTCATCTTCCACACTGACCACCGTAACCACCTGCTGCGCTCCACCCTCGCTCATGGTGTGGAACTGCATGCCCACCTTCACCTCTTCGGCGCCCTCGAAGCGGTCGCGCGGTACTGCCTGGGTAAGCGCGTCATTGCGTTCCCCGTAGCCCTGCTCCGGCGGCACGGAAACCTGCAGGGCCTCGCCCGCGGACTTGCCTTCCAGGGCCTCCTCCAGCCCGGGAATGATATTTCCGATGCCGTGGATGTAGGCCAGCGGTTCGGAGCCCTGAGAGCTGTCGAGGACGGTGCCCGCCCCATCGGTCAATGTGTAGTCGATGAGGACGACTTTGTGCTTGGCGACTTCCATGAGAACTCCTTCCGCAAAATGAAAAGTCTTCAGTTTACGCCGATTGAACTCTTTGACCAACCGCGGGCGGTATGCGCGCGTCCCACATTGGTGCACCGCTGCGCGCCTGGCGCAGGAGCGCTGGCCGCGATGAACGGTGCGGGAACTGTCGGACCGGCGGCGACCGGCGTTGCGGCCGGCCCGCCCATTGCGCCGATGCCGCCGGTGACCGACCCGCTGTTTCAGAGCCCGGCAGGAGAAGGATAACGGATCAGATGCGCACGAAACGACGCACGACCAGAACGGCGGCGAGCACCGCCGTGGCTGCTCCGGCCACGGCCACGGCCATCCAGAGCTGATACTTGTGTATGTCGGCGAGCACCGCCTCGAACCCCTGCCCGAGGGCATATCCGAGGTAGGAAAAGGTGATGGCCCAGACCACGGCCGGCAGCAGGTCCAGGGCGAAGAACCGCCGATGGCTGACGTCCGTCATGCCGAGGGCGAAGGGTGTCATGGCCCGAAACCCGAACAGCGCCCGATAGCCCAGGGTCACCCAGGTGTGGTGCTGTTCCAGCAGACCCTGGATACGGCCCAGCCGCGCCTTCAGGCGGGGCCGACGGGCCACGAAACGCATGCCCTGGGTGCGGCCCAGCAGAAAGAATATCTGATAGGTACAGAGCGAGCCGAACAACGCCGCCCCAATAACCCAATGCAGCTCGAGAATCTGCCGGTGGGCAAGAAAGCCCGCCGTCATCACGACCAGTTCGCCTTCCACGAACACGCCGATCAGGATGGCCAGATAACCGTATGTGGAAATGATGGATTCGATAGTCACTAATATGCCTTCCTGCCACTTGGCAGGTACATTCTATACGCAAACCGCTTGCGGACCGAATGGCGCGGGGCGTGGCGCCCGACAACGACCAGCCCAAGGGCCGCAACATTCAGCAGCAGGTAGGGGCCGACTGCGGTCGGCGCCAGCAGAACCACCACCAGCGTCAAGGTAATACCGGCAAACCGTTCCAGGATCCGGCGCTGCCGCGCCATGCCATAGGCACTCACCACCAGGGCCGCGGTGAGCAACCACAGCAGGGCAACGCATGCCCAGGGAACCGGGTGGGCTTCGCCCGGCACACCCACCACCACCCCGCCGCCGCCCAACAAGGCGGCGGAAATCCAGGTCAGCGCCGCCGCCACACCCGCCGACACAGGACGTTCCGGTCGCTCCATGGACCCACATCCTTGGCCGCTTCCCGACAGCCGTTCGATGTCCGCCAACGTCCGTGCCGCTGGCCGCGCACCGCAGGCAAGACGCGCACGGACTGCTACTCCCAAGCATAGGCGCTCATGGACAGGATGCCGTAGTTGAACGCCTTGTGCAGGACCCGGCCGCCGGTGTGGGCGCCGCCGGCACCCCAAGCCACGAACAACGGCAACAGGTGCTCCGGCGTAGGATGATTGCGCGCGCCCCATGGGGTGCGCTCATACTCCGCGGCCTCGCCCGCCCGCCCGTCAGCCACCACGCCGTCCAGCCACTGATCGAACTCACGCACATAGGCCGGCACCTCGGCGTCCAGGCCTTGCCCGGCAAACTCGCGCAGATTGTGGGTCGCGCCGCCGCTGGCCAGAACCAACACATCCTGCTCGCGCAGGCCGGCCAGTTCCCGTCCCAGCGCCAGGTGGTGCTGCGCCCCCAGCACCGGTTGCACCGAGAGTTGAACCACCGGCACGTCGGCCTCGGGATACATGAGCGCCAGCGGCACCCACGCCCCGTGGTCGAGTCCGCGGGTCCGATCCACCCCGGCCTCGTAACCCGCCTGTTGCAGACGTGCCGCGACCCGGTCGGCCAATGCGGGGTCGCCGGGCGCCGGATAATTCCGTGTGTACAGGGCCTGCGGAAACCCGAAAAAATCGTGGATTGTCGGTGGCATCGAGGCGCCGCTGAGCATCGGACGCGCCGTTTCCCAATGGGCGGAAATGCACAGTATCGCCCGCGGGCGCCGCAGCGCCTTGCCCAAAGAGACCAGAAAGCGGTGCGTGGGCGAAGCTTCCAACACCAGGGTGGGTGCCCCATGGGACAGGAACAACGAGCGGCAATTGACCATCCCTTAATTTGAGCACCGAGCGGCTGGGAAAGTTTCCTGAGGCGGGCACCGCACCGCGCGCGATCCGGTGCTTACCGTAATTCCATGAATCAATTAAACACTTAAATTACTCATAGCTGACGTGGGTCAATTGACCCTGCGGATCACCCCGGTAGCCTCGGACCTGAAACCACATTGTATAAATGGTTATGCACCACGAAGACAAGACCATGGCGTTCGACCTGGCCAAGACCATCGGCGTGCTGCTGGCGGTGATGGTCATCCTGATCTGGGTGGCCAACACCATCGCCTGCGGACAGCCCCGGCAGGACAGCGGGGACTCGCTCAACGGCCAGGGTACTCGAGCAGCACCTCTCGGGGCCGCTCGTGGTGGACCATGTCGTCGCAAAGCCCGGTGCCTTCCACCCGTACCACGGCCCGCTCGCCGGCGGTGCGCAGCAGGTTCAGCATCGCCTGCGCACCGGTACGTGACAACGAGATCGCCCATGTGCCGCCGCGCTTGACGCAGCGCGGCATGTCGATGTGCGTACCGGCCATGAACACCAGCATGTTGTCGTCGGTCACACCCAGGACCGACAGCCGACCGGCACTGGACCCGGCCAGGGCACTGCCCGCCACCAGGGTCAGCGACCAGACGCCCGCGCACACCATGGTCATAGCCCTTTTCATTGCGTCCTCCTGTCGGAAGCCTGTCAATGGGATCTGGCTTGGGCGTTAACAGGCCCCGAGCCCGGCACCGCGCCCCGCTGCCGGTCGCAGCGGTCTACTGCGCACCGACGCGCTCCAGCAGACCGGCAAAGGCGTCCTCGTCCAGGATCTCGACACCCAACGCACGGGCTTTGTCGTACTTGGAGCCCGCATCGGCGCCTGCCACCACATAGTCTGTCTTCTTGGACACGCTGCCCGAGACCTTCGCACCCAGAGCCTGCAGACGGTCCCTGGCATCGCTGCGGGTAAAGGATTCCAGGCTGCCGGTGAGCACGAAGGTCTTGCCCGCCAGCGGCAGCGTTTCGGGCCGGCTCACCTTCACCTCGGGCCAGTGCACACCGGCCGCCGTCAGCTTGTCGATGACCTGTCGGTTGTGCTTTTGTCGGAAAAAGGCATGGATCTCCTGGGCCACCACCGGCCCGATGTCGGGTACCTCCCGCAGATCCTCTGCCGAGGCCTCGCGCACGGCCTCCAGGGTGCCGAAGGCGTTGGCCAGCTGCCGGGCGGTGGCCTCGCCCACCTCCGGGATGCCCAGGGCATAGAGAAACCGTGCCAGCGAGGTGTTGCGGCTCCTGTCCAGAGCATCGACCAGATTCTGCGCCGATTTCTCGGCCATGCGCTCCAGCCCCGCCAACCGGTCGGCGGTGAGCGCATACAGGTCCGCGGCATCGTGGATCAGCTCCTTGTCCACCAGCTGCTCCACCAGTTTGTCCCCCAGACCGTCCACGTCCATGGCCCGCCGGGACGCGAAATGCTTGATCCCTTCCTTGCGTTGGGCCGCACAGCCCAGCCCGCCGGTACAGCGGGCGGCGGCCTCGCCCTCCGGTCGTATCACGTCCGAACCGCAGACCGGGCACTGGTCGGGGTAGTGCACTTTGCGCGCATTGCGGGGACGCTTGGAAATCACCACCGACACCACCTCGGGAATGACATCCCCGGCGCGACGGATCGCCACGGTATCGCCGATGCGCACATCCTTGCGGTCGATCTCGTCCTGGTTGTGCAAAGTGGCGTTGGTGACCGTCACGCCGCCGACGAACACCGGCTCCAGGCGCGCCACCGGCGTCAGCGCGCCGGTGCGGCCCACCTGCCACTCCACATCCAGCACCCGGGTGTTCTCCTCCTGGGCGGGAAACTTGCGTGCCACCGCCCAGCGCGGCGCACGGGCCACGAAACCCAGCGCCTGCTGATAGTCCACCCGATCGACCTTGAACACCACGCCGTCGATCTCAAAGGGCAGCTCATCGCGGCGGCGCGCCAGCTGGTCGAAATAGTCCTGACAGCCCTTCAGGCCGGTCACCCGCTCGATGCCCTGGTAGACCCGCAGGCCCCATTGGCGCAGCCCATCCAGGATGTCGCCCTGACGGTCGGGCAGCTCGCCGCCGTCCACCTGCCCCACCCCGTAGCAATAGATCTCCAAGGGGCGTTCCGCGGTGATCCGCGAGTCCAGCTGGCGCAGGCTGCCGGCCGCCGCGTTGCGGGGATTGACGAAGGTCTTCTGGCCCTTGTCCTGCGCATCGCGGTTGAGCCGTTCGAACCCTTCCCGGGACATGAACACTTCCCCGCGCGCCTCCAGGCGCCGCGGCCAGCCCTCGCCCCTGAGGCGCAGGGGCACCGAGCGTATGGTACGCACGTTGGCGGTCACGTCCTCGCCGGTGACCCCATCGCCGCGGGTGGCAGCCCGGACCAGTTCGCCATCCTCGTAGAGCAGGCTTACCGCCAGACCGTCCAGCTTGGGCTCGGCGGTATAGTCCACGTGGTGCACATCCAGACCCTCCCGCACGCGCCGGTCGAAATCGGCCAGTTCCTGGTCCGAAAAGGCATTGGACAGGGACAGCATGGGGACTTCGTGACGCACCTCGCCGAAACCCTCGGCAGGGGCGGCGCCCACCCGCTGGGTGGGCGAGTCGGAGGTCACCAGCTCGGGAAATTGCGACTCGATATCCTGGAGTTCGCGCAGCAGCCGGTCATACGCGGCGTCGGAAATCTCCGGGGCAGCGAGAACGTAGTACCGGTAGTTGTGATGGCTGATCTGCTCGCGCAGCGCCTCGACGCGCTTGGCCGCATCGGCCGGCGCCTTCATGATCCGGATCCCGCGGCTGGCGGGCCACAACGCCCACCGTGGTCGCTGCTGGGTTGTTGCCTGCCCAAGCTCGTTCCTCGTCGTCAGTTGCGCGCCGCCCCAGCCAGCGCCGCGGGGGCGCCCCGGTCCCGGCCCGATTCCGGCATCTGGAAGGTCAGGCGTGGTGAATGCTCGCCCGGCGCTCGAATTCCACGACCTCTTCGCGCAGCGCCTCGATGGTCTGCCGGCTCAGCACACTGCGGGTCCGGTCGCGCAATTCGCCGTCCAGATTGTCCGCCAACCGCTGGGCGGTAGCGATCAGATCGTCCAGTGCCTTACGGCCGGTCATCGGTCCTGGAAGACGCATGAAGAGGCTGAGTCCCGGGGTCGCGAAATCGTCCATGGCCGCCGGGTTCAAGGTTCCCGGATCGACCAGATTGGCCACGCTGAACACCGGCTCGGCGCCGTCGTCTCCGCGCGGATAGCGGTGGTAGATATCCATCGCCCCGAACTGCAGGCCGGCATCGGTCAGTGCCCGCGTGACCTCGGCGCCGCGAAAGCGCTGACCGCGCGGGGCCACCACGAACAAGGCAACGATCTTTTCGCCCTCCTCGGGTGGACGGAGGCCGGCCGGTCTGGCGGGCGCCGCCATCCGCTCGGGTGCCTCGGAGACGGCCCCTGGCGCGGCGGGAGCGGCTTCAGGAGGCTGGGCAGGTTGCGCCGCCGGGGCGGGATCCGGCCGGACATCGGCCGCCGTCTGGGGCTCCCCGTGCGCTTCCCTGTCCTGGGCATCCAGGCGCACTGCCATGTCCGGCTCGGGAGGCGGCGCCGGTTCGGCAACTATCTTTCCCAGTTCGGCCAGTTCCCGGTCCAGGACGTCGCTATCGAGCGAAGACAGCCGCGGATCGCCGCCGCGGCGGTCCGCCACGTCGTAGTCCCCGACATGGTGATCCCCGATATGATTATCGAGGGGCGTATCGTCGATCTGGCCGAGGTCCACCGGCAGATGGTCACCGCTTCGGCGGGCTTGGCGCCGCGTCCACACATAGACCCCGGCAACGACCAGCAGACCGACAATCAGCAATATCCAGCGCAATGTGTCCATGATGTCTTCAGATTAGACGCCCGGCGCGCTCCTGCGAAGCCGCCCGGTGGCGGGCGGTGCAGCCCGACGGTTCGTCACATGGCCGCCATCTGAGCCGCTTCCTCCACGTCTACGGCAACCAGACGTGAGACACCGGGTTCATGCATGGTAACGCCGGTGAGCTGATTGGCCATTTCCATGGTGATCTTGTTGTGGGTGATGAAGATGAACTGCACCCGCTCGGACATCTCCCGCACCATGTCGCAGAAGCGTCCCACATTGGCGTCGTCCAGGGGCGCGTCCACCTCGTCCAGCATGCAGAACGGGGACGGGTTGAGCTCGAAGATGGAAAACACCAGCGCCACCGCCGTCAGTGCCTTCTCGCCGCCGGAGAGCAGATGGATGGTGCTGTTGCGCTTGCCCGGAGGCCTCGCCATGATGGTGACGCCCGTGTCCAGCAGGTCTTCGCCGATAAGCTCCAGATAGGCGTGCCCGCCGCCGAACAAGCGCGGGAACATCCGCTGCAGCCCGCCGTTCACCTTGTCGAAGGTTTCCTTGAAGCGGGTGCGCGTCTCCCGATCGATCTTGTGGATGGCGTTCTCCAGCGTCTCCAGGGCCTCGGTCAGATCCGCGTGCTGGGCATCCAGATAGGTCTTGCGCTCGGACTGCTCCTGGAACTCCTCGATGGCCGCCAGATTGATGGGGCCCAGGCGCTGGATGCGCTGCTCGAGCTGCGCCACCTTCTCCTGCCAGTCCTGCGCGTTGGCACCTTCCGGCATTTCCGCATCCAGGGTCGGAAGTTCCAGCCCGGTTTCCGCCAGTTGCTCCAGCAAGGTCTGGCTGCGCACTTTGATCTCCTGCCAAGCCATCCGTTCCTGGTTCAGGGTGTCGCGCAGGGCCTGTGCATTGCGTTCATGCTCCAGCCGCTGCTGTTCCTGCTGGCGATGGGCGTGCTCGATATCCTCCACCGCCCGGCGCGACGCCGACAGTTCGGTTTCCACCTCGCTGCGCCGCTCCAGCATACGCGCCAGCTCCTGCTCGGCCTCCCGCAGCGGGGCCTCGCCCTCCTGCAACGCTTCCTCCAGCTCCTCCCGACGCTGGCGCAGATGGCCCTGCTGGCTGCGCATGCGCTCCAGACTCTGCTCGGTGCTGATACGCGCCGTGCGCATGCTCTCGATCCTGATGGCCAGGGCCTGAGCCGCTTCCCGGTCGGTCCGCGCGCCGGTGCGGGCCTCGTCCTGGGCGTGGCGCAGATCGTCGCGCTGGGCGGTGCGCTGCTCGCGCTCCTCGGCCAACGTCTCCATGGCCTCCAGGGCGGCGTGCAGGCGGGTACGAGCCTCACCGAGCTCGTCCCGGCCGCGGATGTCGCTCGCACGCAGTTCCTCGGCTTCCTCGCGCAGGGCCTCCACCCGCGCGTGAGCCTGCTCCAGGCGCCCCCGGCGGGCGCCCAGCTGGGCATGAATTTCGCTCTGCCGACGGTGCGCCTGGTTGACCTCCGCCTGCAATGCCTCGCGCCGCTGCTCGGCCTCCCGCAACGCTTCACGGGCTTCCTCCAGACCCTGCTCGAGGGTCTGGAGCACTTCCGAGTGTCCATGAAGTTGTTCATTTAACTCGCTGATTTCCTTCTCGCGCTCGATGACGCCCGCCCGCTCGTCAGCATCCCGCGCCACCCGCAACCAGCCCTGTCCGATCCAGATTCCCTGGGACGTGATGACCGATTCGTGGGGTGCCAAACCCGTTCGCAATTGCAGGGCCTGCGCCAGACTGTCCGCCGCATAAACTCCGCCCAGCAGGCTGTCCAGTGCCCAGGGCGCACGCACCTTGGAAAGCAGCGGCAAGGCGGTCTGTGCGGAGGGCAGGTCGACCGCCGAAGCGGCGGTATCCACCAGTGCCAGAGCGCCGTGTTCCAATCCCTCCAGCACGCCGGCCACCCGGTCGATGCCGTCGATGCACACCGCTTCCAGGTAGAACCCGAGCACCGTCTCCACGGCCCGCTCCCAGCCCGCATCCACGTGCAGCTGCTGAGCGAGGCGGGGGGCGTCCTTGAGCCCTTGGGATTCGAGCCAGTCGGTCACCGCGCCGGCCCGTCGGCCCAGAGCCGCCTGTTGCAGTGCATCCAGAGAGGCGAGCCTGCCACGGGCACCCTGCTGGTGCCCGCGCACCTCGTTCAACTCGGCGCTCTGGCGCTGCATCAATTCCCGCAGCTCGGTGATACGGGCGAGCGCTTCGTGCAGCTCCCCGTCCAGGATCGAGGTCCGTTCGCTACCCTCGGTCTCCTGCTCAGCCAGGGACTCGATCTCCTGTTCGAGCCCGGCCACCGACAGATTGCCCAGCTCCTGCTCGATGCGCTCCAGACGCTGGGCCAGTTGCAGCAGCTGGCGATCGAGATGATCGATGCGGGTACGTTCCACCTGGGCGGTCTGGGACGGCTCGGCGGCCCGGCGATTGAAATCCTCCCATTGAAGCTGCCAGTCCTGCATGGCCTCCTCGGCCTCGCGCAGCGCCGCCGTGGAGGCCTGCTCGCGCTCGCGCAACGCCTCCAGCTCCGGCTCGCTGCGCTCCAACTCGCTGGCAAGTTCCGTCAATCGGCCGGCATCGAGCTCGATGTGGGCCTGCGCCTCGCTCCAGGCCGCCTCGGTTTGCGTCAGCTCCTGCTGGCGCTGCTGGCGCGTGTCCTTGCCGTGTTGTATGGCCTGCTCCACGCGGGCGATCTCGGCACCCAAACCGTAGTACCGGCCCTGGACCTCGTTGAACGAATCGTTGGCTTCGATCAATGCCTCACGGCCCTTTTCCATGGCCGCCTCAATGGCACGCTGCTCGGCGACCACCGCTTCCAGGGCCGTCTCGCGCTCCTGGATGGCCCGCTCCCGGGCAACACTCTCGTCATGCTGGGCACGGTAGCGCAGGGCCAGCAGCTCGGCCTTCACGCGCCGCTCTTCCTGCTTGAGCTCCTTGTAGCGCTCGGCGGTCCGCGCCTGGCGCTGCAGACGTTCAAGCTGTTTCTCGATTTCGTCTCGCAAGTCATCGAGACGAGAGATATTTTCCCTGGTATGCCGAATGCGGTTCTCGGTCTCGCGGCGTCGCTCCTTGTACTTGGAGATACCTGCCGCCTCTTCCAGATAAACGCGCAGATCCTCCGGCTTGGCCTCGATCAGCCGGGAAATCATGCCCTGCTCGATGATGGAATAGCTGCGCGGCCCCAGGCCGGTGCCCAGGAAGATATCGGTGATGTCCCGGCGCCGGCAGCGGGTGGCGTTCAGGAAATAGGACGACTGGCCGTCCCGGGAAACCTGGCGCTTGATGGAGATCTCGCCGTACTGGGCATACTGACCGCCGACGCTGCCGTCGCTGTTGTCGAACACCAGCTCGATCATGGCATGGCCGACCGGCTTGCGGCTGTTGGAACCGTTGAAGATGACATCCGCCATGGAGTCACCGCGAAGGTTCTTGGCCGAACTTTCCCCCATCACCCAGCGCACCGCATCGATGATATTGGACTTGCCGCAACCATTGGGACCCACGACCCCGACCAGGTTGCTGGGCAGGTGGATGGTGGTGGGATCGACGAAGGACTTGAAGCCGGCGAGTTTGATCTTGGTCAGACGCATGACGGGCGAAGATACAAGATGGCAGTTAGAATATACAAGCTTCACGGACGGGAAATGGTGGCGCACACGCCGCGCGTCGCGCAGCGCGTAGGACAAGACATTGTTTACCTGTCCCTTATCAACTTCAGCGGGTAATTAGCGGGCAATGAGCACACGACCGAGCACAGATCTGGAAACCTTCGCCAACCCTCACCCCCAGAGGGACTACACCATCCGCATCCGTATTCCGGAGTTCACCTGCCTGTGCCCGAAAACCGGCCAGCCGGACTTCGCGACCCTGCACGTGGAGTATGTACCGGACACCCGATGCGTGGAGCTGAAGGCCCTCAAGCTCTACGTCTGGTCATTTCGGGACCAGGGTGCGTTCCACGAGGACGTGACCAACCGCATCCTCGCGGACCTGGTGGCAGCCTGCGCACCCCGGTTCATGCGCCTGACCGCCGAGTTCAACGTACGCGGCGGCATCTACACCACGGTGGTCGCCGAGCACCGCAATCCCGAATGGACAGCCCCCACACCGGTAACGCTGCCATGAGGAGTGCGAAATTATTTATTTCTTGATAATAACTTAAATTGTCTACTTAATGTGGATTATTGGCTGAATGGACGAGCATCCGGAGTCCGAAACCCTGTACCTGGGGGTAGACCTGGGCACCTCAGCCTGCCGGTTGTGCGCCATTGACGGCGATGGCCGCGAGCGGGGCCGGGCGCGCGTGGCTCTACCGCCGCCCCACCAGCAGGGGGCCGAGGTCGCCCAGACGGCACAGGTCTGGTGGACCGCGCTGGATCAGGCCATGGCTGCGCTGGGTTCCCGTCTGGCTCTGGCAGCCGTGCGATCCCTGGCGGTGGACGGCACCTCCGGCTCCCTGCTGCTGTGCGATACCGACGGACAGCCCGGCGGACCGGCCCTGATGTACAACGATTCCCGGGCCACCCGCGAGGCGCAACGGATCGCGACAGTGGCACCGTCCGACTGCGGGGCCCACGGGGCCAGCTCCAGTCTGGCCAAGCTGCTCTTTCTGCAGGACACCCCCGCGGCGGACCATGCCGCTCATGCCGTACACCAGGCCGACTGGATGGCCGGGCGTCTCACCGGGCAGGTCGGGATCAGCGACGAGAACAACGCCCTCAAGCTGGGCTACGATCCGGTGCAGCGCCGTTGGCCGGACTGGCTGGACCGCCTGGAGGTACCCCGCCAGTGGCTGCCACGGGTCCATCCAGCGGGGACGCCCATTGGGCCGCTAGCGCCCCAATGGGCCCAACGCTGGGGCCTGCCGCGGGACACCTTGGTCACCACCGGCACCACCGACAGCACCGCCGGCTTCATCGCCACCGGCGCCAGCCAGCCCGGCGAAGCGGTGACGGCCCTGGGCAGCACCCTGGTGCTCAAGGTGCTGGCCAAAGACCCGGTGTTTGTCCCGCCCTACGGCATCTACAGCCATCGCCTGGGCGATCTGTGGCTGGTGGGCGGCGCCTCCAACAGCGGCGGCACCGTGCTGCGCCGGTTCTTCAGCGACCGGGACCTGGAGCGTCTCACCGCCCGGCTGCACCCGCAGCGGCCCACCGGCCTCGACTACTATCCCCTGCCCGCCACCGGCGAGCGCTTCCCCGACGACGACCCCGGCCTCAAGCCCCGCCTGCAGCCGCGTCCCGACGACGATGCCGTGTTCCTGCAGGGCCTGCTGGAAGGTATCGCCCGCATCGAGGCCCGCGGCTACCGACGGCTGGCAGAGTTGGGCGCACCCTACCCGTCCCGGGTGCTGACGGTGGGCGGGGGGGCAATCAACCGGGCTTGGACCGCCATCCGACAGCAGCTGCTCGGAGTACCGGTGACAGCGGCGCCCCATCAGGAAGCGGCCTACGGCGCCGCCCTGCTGGCGCGCCGCGCCGCCGGCGGCTGATGAACCCGGTGCCGCACCCGACCCCGGGCTGTGTCATCATGCCTGCGTCCTTGCTCAGCGGAAATCCGACACCTCCATGAAAGACGCTCTCACCGGCGCCGGCTGCCTGCTCGAAGGCTGGCGCCTGATCCGCCGACCGGGACTGCGCCGCTACGTGGTGGCCCCGCTGGCCATCAATGCCGTGCTGTTTGCCGGGGCCACCGCGCTGTTGGCGGTCTGGTTCGACGAGCTGATCAATCACCTGCTGGGTTACCTGCCGGGCTGGCTGGACTGGCTGCGCTATTTCCTCTGGCCCCTGTTCGCCGTGGGCGCGCTGATCGGCGTGTTCTACACGTTCTCGTTGGCGGCCAACATCATCGCCGCGCCCTTCAACGGCCTGCTGGCCGAGGCGGTGGAACGCCAGCTCACCGGAGCGGGGCCCGCCGAGGGAGGCTGGCTCGCGCTGCTCAAGGAGGTGCTGCCGGGGCTGGCATCCGAGCTGCGCAAGCTGGGCTATTTCGCGCTGTGGGCGATTCCCCTGCTGATCGTCTCGTTCATTCCCCTGATCAACCTGGCGGCACCGTTCCTGTGGGCCCTGTTCAGCGCCTGGATGCTGGCCCTGGAATATGCCGACTATCCGATGGCCAATCACGGCCTGCTGTTCGCGGTCCAGCGCGAACGGTTGCGCCGGCGCCGGCTGCTTGCGCTGGGCTTCGGCGGCGCGACCCTGGCCCTTACCCTCATACCGGTGGTGAACTTCGTGGCCATGCCGGTGGCCGTGGCGGGTGCCACTGTCATGTGGGTCAAAGAGCTGCGGGGCAGCAATCCGAACGCTTAGGGCCTGGTGACGCTATTGGGCCGGCCCTGGCCCAGACAGGCCTGCAGGCGGCGCACGCCCTCGCGCAGCTGCTCCATACCGGTGGTATAGGCGAAGCGCACGTGACGCTCGGGCTGGTAGGCGCCAAAGTCGACTCCCGGGGTGATCGCCACGCCCACCTGCTCGAGCAGATCCCGGGCGAACCCGAAGCTGTCGTCCGTGAAGCGGCTGCAGTCCGCATATAAATAGAAGGCCCCTTCCGGCGATCTGGGAATGCCGAATCCGATGTCGCGCAGGGCCGGCAGCAGGTAATCCCGCCGCTCCCGAAACGCCTGTCGACGCTCTTCCAGCAGCGCAATGGTCCCGGGCTGGAACGCCGCCAGTGCCGCATGCTGGGCCGGCGTGGGCGCCGACAGAAAGAGGTTCTGGGCAAGCTTCTCCAGTTCCGCCACATAGTCCTGCGGGGCCACCACCCAGCCCAGGCGCCAACCCGTCATGCCGAAATACTTGGAGAAGCTGTTGATGACGAACACCTGATCGGAGACTGCCAGCGCCGTCGTCTCGTCGGCGCCGTAGGTCAGGCCGTGGTAGATCTCATCGACGATCAACCGTCCGCCGCCGACAGCGGCCACTTCGGCCAGAGCCCGCAGCTGCATCTCCGGCAGTACCGCACCGGTAGGGTTGGCCGGCGAAGCCACCAGCATGGCAGCGGTATCGGCCGTCCAAAGATCACGGGCGCGGGCGGCACTGATCTGATAATCATCGTCCGCGGTGACCGGCACCCCCATGGGCACGCCGTCCACCAGATGCACGAAATTGCGGTTGCACGGGTAACCCGGATCGGTGAGCAACACACGCGCGCCGGGGTCCACCAGCACCGCCAGCACCAGTTGCAGCGCACCGGATGCCCCCGGGGTCACCACCACCCGCTCCGGCGCCACCGTCACGCCGTAGCGGGTGGCATAGAAGCCGGCAATGGCCGCCCGCAGCTCGGGCAGGCCTGCCGCCGGCGTGTAGTGGGTGTAACCGGCGGCAAGGGCCGCACGACCTGCCTCCACCACAGCCGGAGGGCTCGGAAAATCGGGCTCGCCGATTTCCATGTGCACCACCGAGCGACCGGCGGCCTCCAGCTCGCGAGCCCGCGCCAGCAGCGCCATCACATGAAAAGGCTGGATCAACCCCATGCGGCGTGCCAGTGGCGACCGGGCGGGGCGATCAGCCATCGGCACGCTCGGGCGCGCGCCGCAGGTTCAGCCGATCGACCAGGTTCATGTCCACGTAACGGGCACCGTAGGCGTCGCCGGCAAGCACCGTGAATGGCCGGTCGGGCTCACCCAGATGGTCCACCACCAGGGCCGCCCCGCTGAAGTCCTGGCCGCCGCTGTACTCGCTCACCGTCACCAGCGTGGGAACCCCGGCCGCGCGCGCGGACCGCACGCCGTTCTCCGAGTCCTCGAACGCCAGACAACGTTCCGGCGCCGCATCCATCGCATCCAGAACATATTGATAGATGTCCGGCGCCGGCTTCTTGGACGGCACCACGCTCCCTGCCCCGATGACCTCGAACCAGCCGGGGGCGTGACGGTCCAGACTGTGCTCGAGCAATGCGGTCACATTGTCGGGCGTGGTGGTGGTGGCGATGGCGAGACGCCGGCCCGCCGCCCGCGCCTCCTGCAGCAGGCGCCGCACGCCGGGGCGCAGCGGAACCTGACCGGCGGCGACAGTGCTCGTATAGATGTCGGTTTTCGCCTTGTGCAGGCCGGCGATGAAATCCTGCAGATCATGGGGGCGCACGAAGTCCGACCGGAACGCGTCCAGGTAATAGCGTATGCGCTCCTTGCCGCCCGTGACCGCCAGCAACCTGCGGTACAGGTCACGGGACCACTCCCAATCCAGGCCGGCGGCGGCGAACGCGCGGTTGAAAGACTGACGGTGAACCTCCTCGGTCTCCGCAAGGGTACCGTCCACATCGAACAGCAAGGCATCGATTTCGCTCATTGATCCACAAACCTTATTCTTAGGTATTGAAGCCGGGCCTCCGATCCCCCGGAGACGCGAGACATACGACCAAAACCCTCTTCGCCGGCAACGGCTTGCGCCCCATCCCGGTTCGGCGGCGCCACACCGGCTTGCCCGCCCACGGGGCCCTTGGAGCCGGGCGCCCCGATTGTGAGTCCACGAACGCCGGGGCGCAACACCCGGATCCGCTGCAGGGGAACCGGCACAGTCCGGCCGAAACCCTGTAAAATCAGCGCGCTGGATCCATACATCAGCTGCATCTGAGACTTGACTACAGACTTCAATGCGCTGAAACTAGGCCGCTTATTCACCAGCCGGTGGGCCACAGCCACGGGGCCCGCCGGCGGTTTTTCGCTACACAGCGCTGATTTACGGAATTTTGCAGGAGAACTGCATGCCTACGACGAAGAAGTCCGTGCAGAAGAAGGCCGCGGCACCGAAAAAGAAGACGGACGCCAAGACCAAGGCCCCGGCTGCCAAGAGTCCCGCCAAGAAGGCCCCAGCCAAAGCGGCGGCGCCGAAGAAGGCCGAGCCCAAGAAGGCGGCAGCCAAGACCAAGCAGGCTGCACAGACCACGTCCCAGTCCGCCGTATATGTAGGCCCCAATGCCGATATCGCCCCCTACAAGCTGAAGGCGGGCGAAGAGTACATGAACAGCGATCAGGTCGAGCATTTCCGCAAGATCCTGTGGGCCTGGAAACACGATCTGATGGAGGAAGTGGATCGTACCGTGCATCACATGCAGGACGAGGCCGCCAATTTTCCGGACCCGAACGACCGCGCCACCCAGGAGTCCGAGTTCAGCATGGAACTGCGCACCCGGGATCGGGAGCGCAAATTGATCAAGAAGATCGATGAGGCGTTGGACAAGCTGGACCATGACGAGTACGGCTATTGCGATTCCTGCGGGATCGAAATCGGCGTGCGTCGCCTGGAAGCACGCCCAACCGCGACCTTGTGCATTGACTGCAAGACGCTGGACGAGATTCGCGAGAAGCAGATGCGCGGCTGACGACCTGTACCAACACGGAGCCGCCGCCAGCACCGGCTTCGTGTCCTTCGGCCCACAATCCAAGCCGGCCGACGGAAGACAGCATGGCAACACCCGCCCAACCCGGTGACCGTCCTGGCGCACCCCGCTACCGGGGCAGATTCGCCCCTTCTCCCACCGGGCCGCTGCATTTCGGTTCCCTCGTCGCGGCTACCGCCAGCTATCTGGACGCCCGCAGCCGCGGCGGGCAGTGGTACGTACGCATGGAAGATGTCGATCGCCCGCGGGAAATGCCGGGGGCGGCGAAGCGTATCCTGCACACGCTCGAATCGCTCGGCCTGCACTGGGACGGGGCCGTGCTGTATCAGAGCCAGCGCCACGCGGCTTACGACGCCGCCCTCGAACAACTCGCTGCCAGCGGTGCCATTTATCCCTGCGCATGCAGCCGCCGGGAGATTGCCGACAGCGCGGTCGCCGGTCCCGCCGGCGCCGTGTACCCGGGCACCTGCCGCAACGGCCTGCCGCCCGGACGCACAGGACGTGCTCTGCGCGCGCGAGTTGCGGCCCAGCCGATCGCCTTTGAAGACCGCCTGCAGGGCCGCCGCTGCCAACACCTGGCCACGGAGGTCGGCGACTTCGTGGTACGGCGTGCCGATGGTTTCATCGCCTACCAACTCGCCGTGGTGGTAGACGACGCCGCCCAGCACATCACCGACGTGGTGCGCGGCTGCGACTTGCTCGACTCCACCCCCCGCCAGATCCATTTGCAGCGCCGGCTCGGACTGCCCACACCCGCCTATCTGCATTTGCCGGTTGCGGTCAATGCAAACGGTGACAAGCTCGGCAAGCAGACCGGCGCCCGGAGCATAGAAGATCGCGAGCCCCGCGGGCTGTTGCTCGACGTGCTGCGCTTTCTGAACCAACGACCGCCCGAAGCACTCGCCCATGGGACGCGCGACGAACTGTGGCGGTGGGCGATCTCCCACTGGAACGCCGAGCGCATCCCCGCGGCCACCACAAGGCCCTACGGCTGCGCGTCCGGGTGACCGGTCTCCCACGGTCCACCGTGGTGACCACGTGGGAGACGGATCGGGACTACGGCCGGCCTGGCTCCGCCGCGGCCGCGACATGATCGCTTGCCCAGGGCCGATACTCGCCATACCGGCAGCGGGTTGGGTTAGAATGACCGAAAACGCTTGCCGGATGGGCGTCGGGCCCGGACGACCGCCGGCCCCCGACATCCTACATGGAGCCTTGGCACGCTTGCCCCGAAGCATAACGGGGCGGCCCGCAACCCACAGGAGAACAGGCGATGTCCGAACACAAGGTCTACGACATTCCCCCGGAATTCGCTGCCCAAGCCCACATCAACGAAGGGCAGTACCGGGAGATGTACGAACGTTCCGTGTCCGATCCTGACGGGTTCTGGGCCGAGCAGGCCGAGAAATTTCTGACCTGGACCAAGCCCTGGGACAAGGTGCTGGACTGGGACTTCCACAAAGGCGAGATCCGCTGGTTCGAAGGCGGCAAGCTCAACGCCAGTTACAACTGCCTGGACCGTCATCTTGAAACCCGGGGTGACCAGGTCGCTCTCATCTGGGAGGGCGACGATCCCAGCGTGGACAAGAAGATCACCTATCGCGAGCTGCACGAGCAGGTGTGCAGGTTCGCCAATGTGCTCAAGGCGCACAACGTGAAGAAGGGCGATCGGGTCTGCATCTACATGCCCATGATCCCTGAAGCCGTGGTGGCCATGCTGTCCTGTGCGCGCATCGGCGCAGTGCATTCGGTAGTGTTCGGCGGTTTCTCGCCGGAATCGCTCAAGGATCGCATCCTCGATTCGGACTGCCGTGTGGTGATCACCGCCGATGAAGGCGTGCGCGGCGGACGCAAGGTGGGATTGAAGGCCAACACCGACGAGGCCCTGCAGTCCTGCCCCAACGTACATACCGCGGTGGTGGTGCGCCACACCGGGGGCGATGTCGCCTGGACCGAAGGCCGGGACGTCTGGTACCAGGAGGCGATGCAGAGCCAGTCCAGCGAGTGCGAGCCCGAGGAAATGGACGCCGAGGACCCGCTGTTCATCCTCTACACCTCCGGCTCGACCGGCAAACCCAAAGGCGTGCTCCACACCACCGGCGGCTATCTGCTGTATTCGGCGATCACCCACAAGTACGTCTTCGACTACCATGACGGCGATGTGTACTGGTGTACCGCCGACGTGGGCTGGGTCACCGGCCATTCCTACATCGTGTACGGACCGCTGGCCAACGGGGCCATCTCCCTGGTGTTCGAAGGCGTGCCCAACTACCCCGACGCCTCGCGCTTCTGGCAGGTGGTGGACAAGCACCAGGTCAACTCGTTCTACACCGCGCCCACCGCCATCCGCGCCCTCATGCGCGAAGGCGACGCGCCGGTGAAAGCCACATCCCGCAGCAGCCTCAAGATCCTGGGCACGGTGGGCGAGCCGATCAACCCGGAAGCCTGGGAGTGGTACTACAACGTGGTGGGCGACGGACGCTGCCCGGTGGTGGATACCTGGTGGCAGACCGAAACCGGCGGCCACATGATCACGCCCCTGCCCGGCGCCACCCGTCTCAAGCCCGGCTCGGCCACCCTGCCGTTCTTCGGCGTGGTGCCGGCGCTGGTGGACAACGAAGGCAACCTGATCGACGGTGCCGGATCCGGCAATCTGGTGATTACCCACCCCTGGCCGGGACAGATGCGCACCGTGTACGGCGACCATCAGCGTTTCATCGATACCTACTTCAAGACCTACCCGGGCATGTACTTCAGCGGCGACGGCGCGCGCCGCGACGAGGACGGCTACTACTGGATCACCGGGCGCGTGGATGATGTGCTCAACGTGTCCGGCCACCGCCTGGGGACCGCCGAAGTGGAAAGCGCCCTGGTACTGCACGATGCAGTGGCCGAGGCGGCCGTGGTGGGCTTCCCGCACGACATCAAGGGCCAGGGCATCTATGCCTACGTCACGCTCGTCAAGGGTTATGAGCCGAGCGATGAGCTGCGCAAGGAGCTGGTGACCCTGGTCCGCAAGGAGATCGGGCCGATCGCGACCGTCGATGCCGTACAGTGGGCGCCGAGCCTGCCCAAGACACGCTCGGGCAAGATCATGCGACGCATTCTGCGCAAGATCGCCGCCAACGAAATCGACAACCTGGGAGACACGTCCACCCTCGCCGACCCCAGCGTGGTCAAGGATCTGATCGAGAACCGGGCCCATCAGTAGACGAAGTACGGTCCGGGCTCTGTTCGGAGCACCGTGCGGAGCCCGGCAGGCCTTGCCGCAGGAGCGCAGCAGGCGAGACCAAAAGCCATGAAGTCCATAACCATCGACAAACTGGACGTGCTGCTGGTGGAACCATCGACCACTCAGCAGCGCATCATAGCAGACTACCTCACCGGCTTCGGCGTACGGACGCTTCTCTGCGTGCGTGACGCCGCCAGCGCCCTGGCACGGATGGAAGGCGCGCCACCCGATCTGGTCATCAGCGCCATGCACCTGCCGGACATGACCGGCACCGAGCTCATTCACACCATGCGGTCCCGGGAACGTCTGCGCGATATCCCCTTCATGCTGGTTTCCAGCGAGACCGATATCCGCTACCTGGAACCGCTGCGCCAGGCGGGAGTCATCGCGATCCTGCCAAAACCGTTCGAAGCCGACCAACTGCAGCGTTCGCTCTATACCACCCTGGATTTTCTCGAACCGGACGCGCTGAATCTGCGCAACTACAGTCCCGACGAGCTGCGCGTGCTGATCGTCGACGACAGCACCACCTCGAGGCATTTCGTCCGCCAGATCCTGGAGCGCATGGGCATCGAACAATTCAGCGAAGCCGCGGACGGACGGGCCGCTCAGGAGATGATCGACCGCGAGTTCTTCGATCTGATCGTCACCGATTACCACATGCCCGAAATGGACGGCAAAGAGCTCATCGCCTACATCCGAGCGCAGAGCAGCCAGCCCGGAGTCCCGATTCTGATGGTCACCGGGGAATCGGACTGCAACCGGCTGGCGGCACTGGAGCAAAGCGGCGTGTCGGCGATCTTCGACAAGCCCTTTGACGTGGAGACTCTGCGAACCGTCATCGAAAAGGCTCTGGTGTGAGCGATTGCCGGCAACCGTTGCGCCCCACCCGCCCGGGCACCGGCTGACACCCGACGCCCATCCGCTTGGCGCAAACCCGATGATAGTGCGCAGCGACTTCCGGCCCGCATGGTGGCTGCCCGGCCCCCACCTGCAGACCCTGATGCCCAACCTGCTGCGCAGCCCTTCCCGCACAGGGCTGCGGCGCGAACGTCTGGAACTGGCCGACGGGGATTTCCTGGACCTGGATTGGGCCGGTCCGGCCGATGGACCGCTGGTGCTGGTGCTGCATGGTTTGGAGGGCTCAATTCGATCGCCCTACGCCGCAGGCATCCTCAATGCGCTGGCCCGGCACGGCTACCGGGCAGTGCTGATGCATTTTCGTGGCTGCAGCGGCGAGCCCAACCGCCTGCCCCGCAGTTACCACTCCGGCGAAACCGGAGACCTGGACGCGGTCGTCCGGGAACTCAAACACCGCTATCCCCGCCGCACGCTGTTCGTGCTGGGTTATTCCCTGGGGGGAAATGTCCTGCTGAAGTGGCTGGGTGAACAGGGGCGCGACGCCGCTGTCGATGCCGCTGTCGCGGTTTCCGTTCCTTTCGAACTCAGCCAGGCGGGCCGGCGTCTGCGACAGGGCTTCTCACGCGGCTACCAGTGGCACCTGCTGGGAAGGCTGCGCCGTTCCGTACGTATCAAGGCCCGACGCATGAAGCTGCCCATCGCCGTGGACCACCTTGCCGCGATGCGCACGTTTCGCCAGTTCGACGACCAGGTCACTGCGCCCCTGCATGGCTTTCGTGACGCCGACGACTACTATCGCCGCTGCAGCAGCCGGCAGTTCCTGGCGGCCATCGCCGTACCGACCCTCATCGTGCACGCGCTGGACGACCCCTTCATGACACCCGAGGCGGTACCCACCGGGGCCGAGCTGTCGCCGCAGGTAACCCTGGAACTGGCCTCCACGGGCGGGCATGTGGGCTTCGTCGCCGGCAGCCTGCCGTGGCGTCCCCGCTACTGGCTGGAGGAACGCATCTGCAGCGAGTTCACCCGCCACCTGCAGGGGCCTCGGGCAATACCTTGAGGGTGAGCGTCCCTTGCGCGCCCGGCATCCGGATGCCGACCCCGAACCCGGCCCGCACGCCCTGTCCAAGGGCGACGGCTCATCGACGCCACATCGGCAGCCATTTCCCTTGCGCCCCAGCAGACACCACTTCTCCCTATTACTCAATTATCTATGAAGGCACCGCTGGCGCTGACGGACACCCTGCCGACCCGCATTTCACCTATCCTTAAAGCTTCTCAGCCCGCCGCCGCTACCCAAACCAAACCAATTTGTCAAGCGCTGAACGAACAAGATGGCCACTGCCCCGGCAGCGGCCGTCGTCAGCGCACCACCATCGGGAACGATTGCTGTCGACGACAGGGCAAGGGGGAATGCGCCAATGACCAGACTCAAGCTTCTTTTCATCGTGTCCTTTGCCTGCGTTTGGTTCGCAGGCGAAGCTGCCCATGCCGCCGACCCGTCTGCGGACATCTATTCCATCCAGTATTCCGCTGACGGCAAATACGTGGTCACCGGCGGCGCCGCCGGCGACGGGCTCAGCTCGGACCACAAGTTCACCGGCGGCATCAAGATCTGGAACGCATCCACCGGCAAACTGGTGAAGGCGTTCGGCCAACACGTCAAGCTGCGGAGCATCTTCGGCACGCGCTACGGCCGGGTTGGAAAGCGGGACTGGGGAATCCGCAGTTTCAAGGACATCGTGCTCAACGGCAGCTATCCCAACGGCAAGATCATCCTTCTGCCCAGCTCCCTGGGACGGGTGGGCGCCACAGGCACGGACCGCGCGCCCAACTTCATCGGTGCGGCACTGACCTTCTCGGACAATGCGCCCCGGCGCATCGCCCTGAACAAGAAACGCGCGGCGCCCGGCAACTGCGGAAAGAATCCTTACGCGTTCAACTACATCGGTCCGGTGGTGCCGTCGGAAAACGGCAAGTTCGCGGCCGTGGTGGTCAACATCTGCAAACCGGTTCACGCCGACGACGGCTCGGGCAAGGTCATGGGCTACCAGTATGACTCCAGCCTCGACATCATGAACCTGTCCACGCTGAAGACCGTGAAGTCCTTCAAGAGCATTGACGCCGGCGTCTATGCGCTCGGCATCAGCAACGACGGGCGGCGGGTCGCCTTCGTGGGAAGCGAACGGTTCGCGGTCATCGATGTAGCCACCGGCAAACGCCACGTGGTCGAGAGCTACAACGATCCGTTCTTCCAGATTCCCCGTCAGTTCAGCCTGCTGAACTTCAGCCCGGACGGCAACGAACTGGTGTCGCTGCGCTACGTGTACCACATCAACAGCGGCAAGGAGACCACGCTGCCCTGGAAGAACAAGGACATCGAAAAGGCGGATCCGTCCTACGTGAAGGTCGCTCCCAACCTGAACTACTTCGTGGTCATCGTACCCAAGCCCACCGCGGTGGTGTTCGGCGACGACGGATTGCCCCACGCCTACGGCAAGGCCGACCGGGTGGTGCTGCTGAACGCCCACACCGGCAAGGAAACCAACCTGAAGATCACCAAGCACCTGGAGGGCGGCAAGCGCTGCGTCGCGGCCATCTCGCCGGACAGCAAGCACGTGGCGGTGGCCTGCATGGGCGGACTGATCAAAGTCTTCGATGCACGCACAGGCAAGATGGTCTGGCACAAGCAGAACATCGGCTACAACGAGCAGGAGTCAAACGCGAAGTTCATCCAGGCTTACAACGCCGGTACCGGCACGCCTACCCCGCTGCCGGAAATGCTCGCGGAGGCCGACTTCGAAGGACGCTGATCAATCCCGGGGGGAGGTACGGGGGAGCGACCGGCTGATCCATACAGGCCGGCCGCTACAACAAAGAAAAGGGGCCTGAGGGCCCCTTTTCTTTGCAACACGGACGGCGGGCGTCACTCGTCGCCGACCGCCTTCATGCTCAGACGGATACGGCCCTGCTTGTCCACTTCCAGCACTTTGACGCGCACCATGTCCCCTTCCTTGAGCTTGTCGCTGACGTTCTGCACGCGCTCGTCGGAGATCTGGGAAATGTGCACCAAGCCGTCCTTGCCCGGCAGGATGGTCACGAAGGCACCGAAGTCCATCAGCTTGGCAACCCGGCCTTCATAGATCATGCCCACTTCGACGTCGGCGGTGATCAGCTCGATGCGCCGGCGTGCTTCCTCGCCCGCCGCCTTGTCCACCGAGGCGACGCGCACCGTACCGTCGTCGGTAATGTCGATGCTGGCACCGGTCTCTTCGGTGATCGAACGGATGGTGACACCGCCCTTGCCGATAACGTCGCGAATCTTTTCCGGATCGATGTGGAAGCTGATGATACGCGGCGCGAACTCCGACATCTCGGAGCGCGGCAAGGCGATTGCCTCGTTCATCTTGCCGAGGATGTGCAGCCGGGCCTGGTGGGCCTGCTGCAGGGCCTTGTCCATGATCTCTTTGGTGATGCCCTGGATCTTGATATCCATCTGCAGGGCGGTCACCCCGTCGGTGGTACCGGCAACCTTGAAGTCCATGTCGCCCAGATGGTCTTCGTCACCCATGATGTCCGTGAGCACCGCGAACTGCTCGCCTTCCTTGATCAGGCCCATGGCCACGCCGGCCACCGGAGCCTTGATGGGCACACCCGCATCCATCAGCGAAAGGCTGGTGCCGCACACGCTGGCCATGGAACTGGAACCGTTGGACTCGGTGATCTCCGACACCACACGCAGGCTGTAGGGGAAATCCTCCTGAGTGGGCATCACCGCCTGCACACCGCGCTTGGCGAGCCGGCCGTGACCGATCTCGCGCCGCTTCGGGCTGCCGACCATGCCCGTTTCACCCACGCAGTAGGGCGGAAAGTTGTAGTGCAGCATGAAGGGCTCACGCCGCTCGCCTTCAATGGCGTCGATGACCTGCGCATCGCGCGCCGTACCCAGGGTGGTGACCACCATGGCCTGAGTCTCACCACGGGTGAACAGGGCCGAGCCGTGGGTGCGGGGCAGAACGCCGGTACGGATGGTGATCGGCCGCACGGTGCTGGTGTCGCGTCCGTCGATACGAGGCTCGCCGGAAATGATGCGACCACGGACGATCTTCTTCTCCAGCGATTCGATGGCGTTGCGCACGCCTTCCGCCGGCCAACTGCCGCCCTCTTCCGAGGTCAGTCTGGCGGCAATCGCGGAACGGATCTCGCCCAGCCGGGTGTAGCGGTCCTGCTTTTCCTTGATCTGGTAGGCGGCTTCCAGGTCGGCGCCGCCGGCTTCGGCGACGGCATTGGCCAGGCTTTCGTCCTTCTGCGGAGCCTGCCAGTCCCAGGGCTGGGTACCGGCGGCCTCAGCCAACTCGCGGATCGCCTGGATGACCGTCTGCAACTGTTCGTGGCCGAACAGCACAGCGCCCAGCATGACATCCTCAGCCAGCTCTTTGGCCTCGGATTCCACCATCAGGACAGCCTGATCGGTGCCTGCCACCACCAGATCCAGCTGAGAAGTCTTCAACTGCGCGTTGGTGGGGTTGAGGATGTAGTTGCCGTCCTGGTAACCCACCCGACAGCCGCCGATGGGGCCGTTGAACGGCAGCCCGGACACCGCCAGCGCGGCGGACGCGCCGATCATCGCCGGAATGTCCGGATCGATGTCGTTGTTCACCGACAATACCGTAGCGATGACCTGGACTTCGTTGGTGAAACCTTTGGGAAACAGCGGGCGGAGGGGACGATCGATCAGGCGGGCGGTGAGGGTTTCCTTCTCGCTGGGCCTGCCCTCGCGGCGGAAGAAACCGCCGGGGATACGGCCCGCGGCATAGGTCCGCTCCTGGTAGTTGACGGTGAGGGGGAAGAAATCCCGGCCCTCGATGGCTTCTTTGATGCCGACCGCGGTGACCAGCACCACGGTGTCCGCCATGTTGATCATCACCGCTCCGCTGGCCTGGCGCGCGATCTCGCCGGTCTCAAGCGTGACGGTGTGTTCGCCGTACTGAAACGTCTTGGTAATCGGTTTGGGTGAACTCACGAATGTATCCTTGGCCTCAGAGCAGGAGTGGCGCGATGCGGGAACGGTCAGCGACGCAAGCCGAGCCGGGCGATCAGATCCTGGTAACGCTGGGCGTCTTTGCGCTTCAGGTAGTCGAGCAACTTGCGGCGCTGATTGACCATCTTCAGCAGTCCGCGCCGCGAATGATGGTCCTGCTTGTGTTGATTGAAGTGCTCGGTGAGGTCCTGGATGCGGGCGGACAACAGGGCCACCTGCACCTCCGGAGATCCCGTGTCTCCCGCCGCAAGCTGGAAGTCCTTGACGATCTGGCCCTTCTGTTCGGTGTTCAAAGCCATCGGTAGATACTCCGGAAAAGCTGATATTCCAACTGTCTGTATTTAGAAGCGGACCATTGTAACTGGGGGCCGTACGCGCGACAAGCCGCGCGCCGTCGCTCAACCCGTGTTGAGCAGCCGCCGGGGAGCAACCCGGCCGTCGTCCAGTATCTCCCCCATGCCCAGAAAGCGTTGCTCGGCGGCGTAAAGCCGGACCCAGCCGCTGGTGGGGGCACGCGGCACCAGCACGGGCTGGCCTCGGAGCAGGTAATACGCCGCATCATCCGACAGGCGCACTTCCGGCCACTGGGTCAGCGCGCTCTCCAGGGGCAGCAAGCGCTCGTCGAGCGCCCCCAGGCCCTGTTCGGCCATCGCCTGCAGTTCATCCAGAGCGATCATGTCCTGCTCACCGTAGGGCCCCACGCCCAGGCGGCGCAGTTGCGCCACATGGGCACCGCAGCCGAGCGCCTCGCCGATATCCTCGGCCAGCGTGCGCACGTAGGTGCCCTTGGTGCAGCGCACAACGATCTCCAGGACAGGGGCGTCGTAGCGCTCCATGCGAAGCTCGTGGATCACCACGCTGCGCGGCTTGCGCTCGACCTCCAGTCCCTGGCGGGCCAGCTTGTACAAGCGCTGACCCTGGTGCTTGACGGCCGAATACATGGGAGGGATCTGCTCGATCGGCCCCCGGAACAGCTCCAGCACCGCCTCGATCCGCGCGGCATCGATGCCTTCGATGGAGCGGCGCTCCAGCACCTCGCCCTCGGCATCCCCGGTAGCGGTCTTCTCCCCGAGCCTGCACAGGACCCAATAGTGCTTGTCCGCGTCCAGCAGAAACCCGGACACCTTGGTGGCTTCCCCCAGACAAATCGGCAGCAGCCCGCTGGCCAGCGGATCGAGACTGCCGGTATGGCCGGCCTTGCGGGCCCGGTACAGCCGCTTGACGGTCTGCAGAGCGGCATTGGAGGTCACCCCGGCGGGCTTGTCCAACAGCAATATTCCGTGAATGTTCCTGCCTTGGCTGCGACGACGCGCCATCAGTCATACACCTTCTGTCAACGGCGCACTGCGACCTGCCGGCCGGTGCGCTCATGCCGTTCAATCGTCCGTATCTTTCTTGGGACTCTTCGCGGCATCCGATGCCACCGCTTCATCGATCAGCGCGCTCATTCTGGAACCACGCTCGACGGATTCGTCGTAAACAAACTGCAGTTGAGGCACCGTGCGAATGACCATGCGCTGGCCCAAGGCATGGCGCAGAAAACCGGCCACTCGTTTAAGAATACGCAGCGACTCGACGACCTTTTCCTCGTCGCCGAGCACGCTGACATAGACCTTGGCATGCGACAAATCGCGGGATACCTGCACGCTCAAAATGGTGACCATTCCGAGGCGGGGATCCTTGACCTCTTCACGGATCAGTTCGGCGAGCTCGCGTTGTATCTGCTCACCGACCCGACGCGTGCGTGGAAACTCCCTGGGCATTGATACGGTTCTCTGATGCGTACGCCGTCCGCGCGGAAGGGCGGCGGCCGCCATTGGGGACGGAGGAGCCTGTCAGGGCCGTCATGGCACGCGTTCTGCGTAGCGAACCGACAACGGACCCACTCGCTCGCTACGAGCAGATGGCCAGCACAGGCTCCCCGCTGGTTTACAGCGTCCTGGCCACCTCGATACGCTCGAACACTTCGATGGAGTCGCCTTCCTTGACGTCATTGTAGTTCTTCACGCCGATACCGCATTCCGTCCCGGAGCGCACCTCGGCCACATCGTCCTTGTAGCGGCGCAGGGATTCGAGCTCACCTTCGTAGACCACCACATTGTCCCGCAGCACGCGGATCGGCGCGTTGCGACGCACCACGCCTTCGACCACCATGCAGCCCGCCACCGCACCCAGGCGGGACGAACGGAACACGTCGCGCACTTCGGCAAGGCCGATGATCTGCTCCCTGATCTCCGGTTCGAGCATGCCGTTGATGGCATTCTTGATCTCGTCGATGGCCTCGTAGATGACACTGTAGTAGTGCAAGTCCACGCCCTGCTCTTCGATAAGCCGCCTGGCCGCTCCGTCGGCACGCACGTTGAAGCCGATGATGATGGCTCCGGAGGCCACCGCCAGATTGACGTCGGACTCGTTGATGCCGCCCACGCCGCCGGCGACGATCTTGACCTTCACCTCGTCGGACGACAGCTTGGTCAGGGCGTCGCGCAGCGCCTCCAGACTGCCCTGCACGTCCGCCTTGATGACCACATTCAGAGAGCTGGTCTTGCCTTCCTCCATCTGGGTGAAGACATCCTCCAGCTTGGCCTGCTTCTGGCCCGCCAGCCGCACGTCGCGGTATTTGCCCTGGCGGAACAGCGCAATCTCGCGAGCCTTGCGCTCGTCGGCCAGCGCGACGACGTCGTCTCCCGCATTGGGCGTGCCGGAAAGACCCAGCACCAACGCGGGCATGGCCGGGCCGGCTTCATCGATCTGATTGCCATACTCGTCGAACATGGCGCGCACGCGCCCGTATTCCTGACCGCTGAGAATGACATCGCCCTTGTGCAGCACGCCATTGCGCACCAGCACGGTGGCCACCGGCCCGCGGCCCCGATCCAGGCTGGATTCGACGATGACACCGTTGGCAGGGCAGTCCTGCACCGCGGTCAGCTCCATGACCTCAGCCTGCAGCAGGATGGATTCAAGCAGGTTGTCCACGCCCTCGCCGGTCTTGGCCGAGACGTTGACGAAAATGGTGTCGCCACCCCAGTCTTCCGGAATGACGTTCAACTGACCGAGCTCGTTCTTCACCCGGTCGGGGTCGGCATCCGGCCTGTCGATCTTGTTGACGGCCACCACCAGCGGCACACCGGCCGCCTTGGCGTGCTGCACGGCTTCCCGGGTCTGGGGCATCACACCGTCATCGGCGGCCACCACCAGCACGACGATATCGGTGACCTGGGCACCACGGGCACGCATGGCCGTGAAGGCCGCATGGCCGGGCGTATCCAGGAAGGTCACCATCCCGCGGGGCGTCTCCACGTGATAGGCACCGATGTGCTGGGTGATGCCGCCGGCTTCGCCGGCCGCGACATGAGCCGAACGGATAGAGTCGAGCAGCGAAGTCTTGCCGTGGTCCACATGACCCATGACGGTCACCACCGGCGGGCGCGGCCCACGCTCGCCCTCGACCTCACCCATCTGTTCGAGCTGTTCCTCCAGCTCGTTCTCCTTGACCAGTTTGGCCTTGTGCCCCATCTCGTCCACCACGATGGCGGCGGTATCCTGGTCGATGACCTGATTGATGGTGGCCATGATCCCCATTTTCATCATGGTCTTGATGACTTCCGGGGCCTTCACCGACATCTTCTGGGCGAGTTCCCCCACCCCGATGGTTTCGGGAATCGCCACTTCGCGCACGATGGGCTGGGTGGGACGCTCGAAGCCATGACGTTCGGAAGAGGCCAGGCTCACCGGACGCGCGGCACGGCGGCCCTTCTTTCTGCGTTTGCCGCTCTTGTCGGCGGCCACGTGCAGCTCCTGGCGACCGTAACGACCTTTGCGCTCTTCGGCGTCCTCGTGACGGCGGCCCTTGCGCTCCTTGGCGGGGGCAGCTGCGGGCGCCGCTGCGGACGGTGCTGCCGCGGCGGCTTCGAGCTGCTTGCGCGCCGCCTCTTCGGCCTTCAGGCGGGCCTCTTCGGCTTCAGCCGCAAGGCGCTGCTCCTCTTCGGCCTTGCGTGCGGCTTCTTCCTCAGCCTTGCGCGCAGCCTCTTCCTCGGCCGCCTTGCGACCGGCTTCTTCTTCGGCCTTGCGGGCCGCATCTTCGGCCGCTTGGGCCTTGGCCTCTTCCTCAGCCCGTGCCGCCTCCTCCTCCTCGAGGCGCTTGGCTTCCTCTTCCAGCACCGCGCTGCGCTTTACATAGGTGCGCCGGCGACGCACTTCCACGTTCACCGTCTTGGTGGGCGCGCCCCGGCCGCCGCCGCCGGGCACCCTCAGTTCGCTATGGGTCTTACGTTTGAGCGTCACCTTCTTCGGCTCGGCCACCGCTGCGCCCGGCTCACCCTTGCCGTGACTCTGGCGCAGGTAGCTCAACAACTGCATCTTTTCCTTGTCGCTGATGGTGGCGTCCGCGTTGTCGATCGGCAAACCGGCCTCTCCCAGCTGCACCAGCAGCCGGTCCACCGGAATTCCCACTACATCCGCGAATTGCTTAACCGTTACATTCGTCATCGTGTCAACTTCTCCCCGGCGTCAGCCCTGCTGCTCGTCGGCAAACCAGGGGGCACGTGCCGTCATGATCAGGCTCGCCGCCCGATCCTCGGCCATACCCTCGATATCGAGTAGATCGTCCACGGCCTGCTCGGCCAGGTCCTCGCGGGTAATCACACCGCGACCTGCAAGCGTGTACGCCAGCTCCCGATCCATGCCTTCCATCTCCAGCAGATCCGCGGCCGGCTCGGCGCCGCCGAATTTCTCTTCGCTCACGATCGCCTTGGTGAGCAGGACGTCCCGGGCCCGGCCGCGCAGTTCCTCGACGATGTCCTCGTCGAACTCTTCGACCGCCAGCAACTCGTGGGTCGGCACGTATGCCACCTCCTCGATGCTGGAAAAACCTTCCTGAACCAGGATAACCGCAACCTCCTCGTCCACGTCCAGCTGCTCCATAAACATCTGCTGCAGGGTCTGGGCTTCCGCTTCGCTCTTGGCCTCGGCCTGCGCTTCGGTCATCACGTTCAATTCCCAACCGGTCAGCTGACTGGCAAGACGAACATTTTGTCCGCCGCGGCCGATCGCCTGCGACAACTGCTCCTCGGCCACCGCCAGATCCATGCTGTGGGAATCCTCATCGACCACGATGGAGATCACCTCGGCCGGGGACATGGCGTTGATCACGAACTGTGCGACGTTCTCATTCCACAGGATGATGTCGATACGCTCGCCGGACAACTCGTTGGAAACCGCCTGCACCCGCGAGCCGCGCATGCCGACACAGGCACCCACCGGATCGATGCGTTGATCGTTGGATTTCACCGCGATCTTGGCGCGCAGTCCGGGATCGCGGGCGGCACCGAGGATCTCAATCAACCCCTGACCGACTTCAGGCACTTCCAGCTTGAACAGCTCGATCAGGAACTCGGGGGCGACGCGGCTCACAAACAGCTGCGGGCCGCGCGGTTCGCTGCGCACATCCTTCAGGTAGCCGCGCAACCGGTCGCCGGGACGTACCGCTTCGCGGGGAATCATTTCGTCACGGGTGATGATCGCTTCCGCGTTCGCGCCCAGGTCCAGAAAGACATTGCCGCGTTCGACGCGTTTGACGATGCCGCTCACCAGCTCGCCCTTGCGACTCTCGTAGGCCTCGACGACCTGCGCGCGCTCGGCCTCGCGCACCTTCTGTACAATGACCTGCTTGGCGGTCTGGGCGGCGATGCGCCCGAAGGACACCGATTCCATGGGCTCCTCGATGTAGCCGCCCACTTCGATGTCCGACTCCCGGGTCTGCGCTGTGCCAAACAGCATCTGACGTTCCGGATTTTCGAATTCCGGATCCTCGTCGTCGACCACCAGCCAACGTCGGAAGGTCTCGTAGTCTCCGTTCTGCCGGTCGATGGCCACACGCACGTCGATCTCGCCACCGTGCTTCTTCTTGGTGGCAGACGCCAGCGCCGCTTCGATCGCCTCGAAGATGATCTCCTTGTCGACGCCCTTCTCATTGGAGACGGCATCCACAACCAGCAGGATCTCTTTATTCATAACCACGGCCTCTAAACCCGAGGGAGTTCAAACATCCGGCACCAACCGCGCCTGCTCAATGCGCTCCAGCGGCAGGCGGACCTCTTGCCCGTCCTCTTCGATAACCACGTCATCCTGCCGCAAACCGCGCAGGAGACCCTTGAAGTTGCGGCGCCCGTCGATCGGCACACCCAGTCGTATCCGCACCTGCTGGCCGGCGAAGCGCTCGAAATCGCCGGCCTTGAACAGCGGCCGGTCCAGGCCCGGCGACGACACCTCCAGACTGTAGTGACCGGGAACGGGGTCCTCCACGTCCAGCAGTCCGCTGATCTGGTAGCTCACCGCCTCGCAATCGTCGAGCGTCACGCCCTCCGGACGGTCTATGTACACGCGCAGCAACGAGCTGCCGCTGACGTACTCCACGCCGACCAGTTCGCAGCCCAGCGCAGTCACCGCCGGCTCGATCAACGCCATCAGATTGAAGGGGTCCCGCGCCATCCCAACCCGTGCCACAAACAAAAAGTGGGCCGGAGGCCCACTTCTTGCGATTCGACATCTCCATACAGCGTCCGCCCGATAGTATAGACGGCCGCGCATCAAAGGCCAAGTGCCGGGCGTACTTGAGAAAATCCGCGCCCGCACCGATCCGGACACAGGCAACAAAAAACCCCGCTACCGGGGTTCTGCTCAGGCGCCACTGGCGTTCGGGCCCATACCTCAGTCCTGTAGAGTCCCGGTCGGCCTGATCGCGCCATTATAATGATTGGGGCCACCATTATCAATGCGCGCGCCGCACGCTGCCTTTTTCGACGGCACGGCAACGGCCACCCAAACAGCGTTGACAGGCCATAGGGATCCGAAACCGGGCTCACCGATATCAGGTAGCAAACAAACGCACCTGCGTCCCGCGGCACCCGCAACACCAGTTGCAGCATCGGCCACCCCCGTTCGTTGAGACCCGCACACCCGGTGTGGGACTCGTCCGTGCAAGCCTTTCAAGGCCATCCTTCCACCATCGGCAAGCCGGTCTTCAGGTTGTGAACCAGATCACATACACAACCACAGGAAGTAAGGCTATACTTCGGCCCACTAGATGGGAATTTTTTCCCAAATGTGAGGCCGACACGGGGTAATAACCATGAATACACTAAAACTCAGCATGTTGTCTGCCACGATCCTGGCAACCCTTGGTTTGACAGCTTGCGGTGGTGGCGGTGGCACCGCGAGCACAGGCGGGACAGCCTCCCCTGCCGGTGTCGCCAGCGGCGCCATCACCGGTTTCGGGAGCGTTTTCGTCAACGGGGTGGAATACAAGACCGGCGGCGCAAGCTTCTCCGTCAACGGGGCCTCCGCCGGCGAAAGTCAGCTCAAGGTCGGCATGGTGGTAACCGTCGACGGCACAGTCGACCCAGGCGGCAAGACCGGGACCGCCACCAGTGTCAGCTTTTCGGACGACATGCACGGCGAGGTATTGGCGGCCAATGTCGCGGCAAACGGCACCGGCACGCTGAACGTCATGGGGCAAACCGTTACCCTGACTGCCAGCACACAGTTCGACAGCCAGGTGACCGGCATCACCTCGGCAGCGTTGATCGCGGTCGGCAACGTGGTGGAGGTCAGCGGCTATACCTCCGGAACGGGTACGGTCTATGCCACCCATATCGAGGTGCAGCGGGCTGCCGTTCAGCCCGGTGAGGACATCGAGGTCAAAGGGGTGGTGCAAGGACTGGACAGCGCCGCCAGCACTTTCAAGATCGGCGGACTGACCGTCAACTACGCCAACGCACAGCTCAACGCCCTGCCCAACGGATCCCTGCAGAACGGACTCTATGTGGAAGTGCAGAGCACCAGCGCCTTGTCCGGCACCACCATGACCGCCGACCGGGTCACCCTGGACGGCGACGGCAAGCCGGGAATCAAGGGCAAGGAAGGGGAAGACGCCCACCTGTCCGGCGTAGTCACCGCCGTCAGCTCCAGTTCCCAGTTCGACCTGAATGGCCAGACGGTAATCATCGGCTCCGGCACCGAGTTCAGCCATGGCAGCGCCGCCGGCATCACCCAGGGCATCAACCTGCAGGTGGAAGGCTCGCTCAACAGCGCCGGCCAACTGGTTGCCAGCGAGATCGCCTTCCGCGAGCGGCCCAGCCTGGAGTTGGCCGCCGCTGTCACCGCGGTCGACAGCGCAGCCGGTACGGTCACCGTACTCGGCAAGACCATACAGGTGAACAACAACACCATCACGAAGGACCAACAGGACGCCAACGGCCAGACGCCGGTACGCTACTTCAGTCTCAAGAACATCTCGACGGGTGACCGCGTGGACATCAACGCCTATGCGAGCAGCACCGGGGGAGCACTGGTGGCCACCAAGCTGGAACGCATCAATCCCTCGACCGCCGGGATCGTGCAACTGGAGGGCACCGTCAGCCAGACAGGGACGAACCAGCTGACGATCAGTGGCATTACGGTTGACACATCCGGCGTCAGCGGAGTAACCGTCGTCGCGGGCAACCAGGTCAAGGTAACGGGCACCTTCAGCGGCAGTACGCTGGTCGCCACCACCCTCAGCAAGAGCTGACCGGCAGTGCGGCGGGCGGCGGCAGCCGTCCGCCGTACACGATGACCAGTGACGAAGGCCATCCCGACGTCATTCCATAAATTCGGCCCATACCGGCACGACCAGGAACAATGCACCACGGAATCCACGGAAAAGAAACACGCTGAAAACAGGCTGGAGAATGACGGGAAGCACTGCGTCCCTCTGCAGTTCAGCATTGCCTTGTTTCCGGTCCCCCATGGCGCACTTCACCGTTGCGGCGCAATGCCATTCGGTTATTGCGCCCGAGACTGGACTTCGTCCTGCCCAGCCTCGACAGGTTAGCGTCTTCCGTGATTTGCGTGTGTTCCGTGGCGCATTTGCCGAATTTTCGGTCGCTTCAGTAGCGCATCGTTGTCTTCTTTCTGAACCCTGAATTCACAAGTCCCCCAACACCTGCCGGATCTTCGGCTGCTGTTCGGCGAATGTTCCATAGAAGAACGCGTCGCCGATCACCGTGACAGGCGCCACCCTCACGCCGTAACGGGACTTGGCCTCATCGGCCACGCCGGGTTGGCTGAGATCGCGCTCACGGAATGGGATGCGCTGCTGCCCCAACCACGCCTTTAGGGCGGCGCAGTCGGGACAACCCGGCGTGGTGTAGAGAACGATATCCCTATCCATATCTACGGCGCTACGCGCCGGCCTCTGCACCGTATCCTTCTTCCTTGACCGCCTCGATCAGCGCCGTGGCGTCAGCGGCGCCCTGCACCACCGCCTGTCCCTCCTCCAGGCTGACATCGGCCGATTCCACCCCGGGCACCTGCTGCAGCGCCTTGGTGACAGCCGCCACGCAGTGGCCGCAGGTCATGCCGGTGACTTTCAAGGTGATTGCGCTCATGGTCGTTCTCCTGTGTCGAGCAGTGAAATGAAACCGGGGACCCGGTACTCAATGCGCGGCGGACACCGCCGCCGGTCCAGGGTGTTCCGTAGCGGCCGGGTCCGGCACCGCGGGTATGACGGCGGCCCGCAAGCGTCGCAGGCGCAGACTGTTGGTCACCACGAACACGCTGGAAAAACCCATGGCCACGCCGGCGAACATGGGATTGAGGTGAATGCCCCATGGCGGGATACAGCACGCCGGCAGCCAGCGGGATGAGCAGAATATTGTAGAAGAACGCCCAGAACAGGTTGCCGCGGATGGTGCTCATAGTCCGCCGCGCCACGATCAAGGAGGTCACCACCCCGCCGAGCCCGCCGCGGGTGAGGGTCACATCGGCCGCCTCGATGGCGATGTCCGTGCCGCTGCCCACCGCAATGCCCACATCGGCCTGGGCCAGCGCCGGGGCATCGTTGATGCCGTCTCCCACGAACGCCACCTTGCGTCCTTCGCCCTGCAGGCGCTGCACCACGTCGGCCTTGCCCGACGGCAGCACTTCGGCCTCCACCTGCTCGATACCCGCCTGGCGGGCGATGGCCCACGCCGTGCGGACGCTGTCGCCGGTGATCATGGCCACCCGCATGCCCTGGTCCTTCAAGGTGGCGATCACCGCCGCCGACTCGGCTTTCAGCGCATCGGCCACCGCCAGCACCGCACGCACCTCGCCGTCCACCGCCAGGAACACCGGGGTCTTGCCCTGGGCGGCCAACACCTGGGCATGCTCGGCCAGGGCGCCGGCCTCGACACCCTCGCGCTCAAGCAACCGCTCGGCGCCCAGCAACAACCGCTGCCCGTCCACCTGCCCGCTCACGCCGTAGCCGGGGATGGCCTGGAAGTCCTCGACCGCAGGCAGCTCCAGGCCCTGCGTTTTGGCGGCCGCCACAATGGCAGCGGCGAGAGGATGCTCGCTGCCCGCCTCCAGCGCTGCGGCCAGCCGCAAGGCATCCGTTTCATCGGCATGCGCTGCGGTCAGATCGGTCAGTGTGGGCCGCCCTTCCGTGAGCGTGCCGGTCTTGTCGAACACCACGGTATCCACATGGCTCAGGGCCTCCAGGGCTTCGCCCTTGCGGAACAGCACGCCCAGTTCGGCCGCGCGGCCGCTGCCCACCATGATGGCCGCCGGGGTGGCCAGACCCATGGCACAGGGGCAGGCCACCACCAGCACCGCCACGGCGCTGACCAGAGCCAGGGTGATGGCGGGCGGCGGCCCGAAGATGAGCCACGCCACGCAGGTCACCGCCGCCGTTGCCAGCACCAGCGGCGTGAACACCCGCACCACCCGGTCCGCGAGACCCTGGATGGGCAGCTTGGAGCCCTGGGCCCGCTCCACCAGCCGGATGATCTGGGCCAGCACGGTCTGCTTGCCCACCTGCTGGGCCTCGATGCGCAGCACCCCGTGCTGATTGACCGTGCCGCCCACAGCCCTATCGCCCGGCGCCTTGGCCGCCGGCACCGGCTCGCCGGTGAGCATGGACTCGTCCACATAGCTGGAGCCGTCCCGTACAGTGCCGTCCACCGGAATGCGCTCGCCCGGGCGTACGATCACCACATCCCCGAGGCGCACGCCGCGGATGGGCACTTCCTGTTCCTCGCCGTCGCGCACCACCCGCGCGGTCTTGGCCTGCAGGCCGATCAGCTTCTTGATGGCCGCGCTGGTGCGGCCCTTGGCGATCTCTTCCAGGTACTTGCCGAACAGGATGACCGTGATGACCACGGCGGCCGAATCGAAGTAGAGGTTTCTGGCCTCGGGCGGAAACAGGCCCGGCAGCACCACCACCACCACGCTGTACAGATAGGCGGCGCCGGTGCCGGTCATCACCAGGCTGTTCATGTCGGGCGACAGATGCCGGTAGGCGATCCAGCCGGGCCGGAAGAAGCGCCGGCCCGGCACGAACATCACCACGCTGGCCAGCAGCAGCTGCACCCACTCCCAGAACGCCGGCCAGGGCGCGCTGCGCTGCAGGGCTTCGCCGAGCGCCGGTATGAAGGTCGCCCCCATGGACAGGATCAGCACCGGTACCGTGAACAGCACGGCCGTCCAGATGTCGCGCTGCATGGCGCGCAGGCTTTGCCGCCGCGTGCGGGCCTCCTGATCGGTGTCCTCTTCGTCCAGGGGCCGGGCCTCGTAGCCGACGTCCTCGATGGCGCGGGCAAAATCGTCGGGACCGACGGTGGCCGGCAGATAACGCACGCTGGCCCGCTCCGTGGCCAGATTCACGCTCGCGGACAGCACCCCGGGCAGCTTGCCCAGCTTGCGTTCCACCCGCGCGCTGCAGCTGGCGCAGGTCATGCCGCCCACACCGATTTCCAATTCCGCGGTCACCGGCGTGTAACCCACGTCGCTGACCGCCTCCACCACGCCGTCCAGGGACTGGGCGGCGGGGTCGAAGCTGACGCTGGCCCGTTCGGTGGCCAGGTTCACGCTGGCCTCGCTCACCCCGGCCAGTTTGCGCAGGGCACGCTCCACCCGGGCGCTGCAGCTGGCGCAGGTCATGCCTTCGATGCCGAGTTCGATGGTCTGCATAGTCGGTTATCCGTCGTCGTGATTCAGGGCCGCCAGAATGGGGCATTCCGCCGTGTGCCCGTGACCGCTGCAGCGCTCGGCCAGGGACTCCAGCCCCTGCTGCATGCGCTGCAGGTCGCGGATGCGGCTCTGGATGTCGTCCACCTTCTTCCGGGTCAGCCGTTTGACGTTGCCGGCGCTGGCCCGCGGGTTGTCGCTCAAGGCCAGCAGCTCGGCGATTTCCTCCAGGGAGAAGCCCAGCGCCTGGGCCCGGCGAATGAACCGCAAGCGGCGGGCGGCATCGTCGCCGTAGACGCGATAACCCGACGCGGTACGCTGGGCTGGCGTAATCAATCCCAGACGTTCGTAATAGCGCAGTGTGCCGGCCGCCACGCCTACTTCCCGGGCAAGCCGGCCGATGGTCATGGTCTGCATGGCTTCACCTCCGGACAGCCAAAAGTTTAAACCCTATAGTAACCTATAAGGTCAAGCCTTTGGACTGTCTGGAAAAGCCCGACAATGGTCGGGCTGTGAAAAGCGCCACGGAAAGCACCGAATACACGGAAAGAAGAAGTGACAGGGCGTGGCACAGCCGTTATGTCGCAGGGGGCAATAACCGAAGGGCATTGCGCCCGCATGCACTGCTGCCCGCGGCCTGTCACATCAGGACGAACCGTGACCGCTGCGCGGGCCCTCGGTGCTTCGGCGCCGTTCGTTCGACTTGCCACGACGAACCAAAGCGCCACCATGAGTCGCTGCGGAACCCAGGCCCGAAGGAATTCGGGGGGCCACAAACGCGGGATCCGGGAGCGACGCTGCGCGTCGCCCTCAACCCGCGACCAGACAATGAGTCTGATCCGGCTCTTCTGCGCCTTCCATGGCGCCCTATTGGGGTTTCCCGGCACAACCATTCAGTTCCGGTGGGTATAATGGCCCGCTCGTTCCCCCGGAGCCACCAGACATGTCGCACCCGTACCGCCACGACCGACTGCGCACCCTGCTGGCGCGCCACCGGCTGTCCACGCTCATCGCCGGCTACATCGCCTTTACAGCTGCCGCGGCGGGAATACTCGGACTGTTGTGGTGGGCGATCAACGGCCCGCGCCACGGTTTCTCGCCCGCGGTGCTCGGAGAGGCCGCGTGGCACTGTTTCGCGTTCCTTTACGGCCTGCAGTCCGAGGTGATTCCCGCCCTCGCCACCGGTTCGCGGCTGGTGGACACGGTACTGGCGGTCTCCGGCCTGATCCTGCCGGCCATTCTCCTGGGCGCCGTTGTCTTCAAGATCTTCGTCCCGTCCCGCGCCCTGATCATTGCCCGCCCGAAGCTGGACGTGATCGCCTGCGAAGGCCGGGACTACCTGCAGGTCACCTTCTACATCGCCACACCCCTGCGGGTACACAGCCTGTCGGTGCACGCCGTGCTGCGGGTTTACCAGGCCGCCCGCCAACATGATTTCCCCATGCGCACCGGTGAGATGGAGATTATGGATGGTACCTTTCCCCTCCCCTTCAGCAGCGTGCCCAGCCGAACCCTGGTGCCGGTCACCGTGCTGGGGCCCGGGGAACCGCTGGATACCGCACAGATGGACAGCGGCGCACTGGTGCTGCGTCGCGAGCCAGAGGGATTCAAGGTGCTGGCGGCTCGCGGGGAGCCGTTGGACACCGGCGCCGGCGATCTGTGCCATCTGTTCCTGCTGTTCCACGGGGAGGTCCCCGCGGTGCAGGCGGGCCTGGAGGAGTTCGTGCGCTACCGGATCCCGGCGGACATCGAGCACCGGGCGCTGAAACCGCTGGAAACCCCGTTTCGTCCCGACGCCTACCGCTTCGAGACCCGCAACTGGGAGGATTTCGACGGCACGCCGCTGCCGGAGGCGAACAGGGACAGGTAGGCGGCCAGTTCCCGGCGCACCCGCCATCGCTGCACATCCAGCGCATGCTCGATGTTGTGGTCGGCGAACCAGCGGACCAAGTCCCCAAGGACGCCGTGATCCCGAGTGCGCAAGGCCGGCTCAGCCACACCGCTGCAGCGGGCCAGAAGCTCGAGAACTTCCGCATCGACCGCATCCAGGGCCTGCCAGGCCCCGGGTACCGGTTCCTGGTAGTACAGGTGATGGATGGCCAACAGCCGTTCCAACTCCCGGATCGGGTGCGCATGGGCATCGACCCGCAGGTCCAGGTAACGGTCGTTGTCGCCGCCGAATCCACCGTCCGGGCGTGCCACCAGCAGCGCGGCCGCCAGTTCCCCGCGCCGATCACCGCCAGCGACCGCCCCGGCCGTCAGCGCCGCCAGCAGCCAGTCCGCCAGTTCCCCCTGTTCGCACGAACGCGCCGCCTCGAACGCCTCGGCCAGGGCTTCCAGCGTGCCCGGGCGCAGGGTGTTGCCCACGCATACGTACCCCTCGCCGGCCACATGGCCGGCCTGGTGCCGACAGTCCGCGCCGGTGTGCACGGCCGCCGCCCCGGCCGAACCCAGCACCGCCACCTGCCGCGCGGCCGGGCGGGCATCCTCACCCAGGACGCCGGCAAGCACGTCCTGGGAAGCCATACCCTCCGTCAGTGCCGCCAGCGCCGCCTCGGCCAGCGACCGGCTCGCCGTGGCCTGCGTCAGCACCACACCGACTCCGGCGCGCACGAACGGCACCAGGGCACCGACCGCGAGATAGTTTGACTGCACAGCCGCCCCCCAGTCGTCGCGGACCGGGTCCCGGGCGGCGATGGAAAACGTGGAAAGAGCGCGCAAACCTGTCATGGGGCGACGCTATCCCGCTGCCCCGGGCAAGTCAAACAGCGGGATGCGGGGAGATGAACAAGGCCGTTGAACAAGAGGCGTCGCAACGACCGGCCATTGGGGTTTCTGCAGCCGACATTGATGGGGGCATTGCGACCATGGGCCGTTGGGCTTCGCGGTGCTCAGCCCAACCTACACTCAGTCGGGACTCATCCACGCCATGGTAACGGGCCGCGTGTGCTGGGCGCCGAACCGCTTCCCTGCGGCTCAGGTACCGGTCCTGCCTACCACCTCGACGCCCTGGCTGTGCAGGTAATCGTCGTAGCTGCCGCTGAAATTCACCACGCCGTCCGGCGTCAGTTCGATGATGCGGGTGGCCAGCGAAGCGACGAACTCGCGGTCGTGGCTGACGAAGATCAGCGTGCCCGGATAGTTCTCCAGGGCGGTGTTGAGCGACTCGATGGACTCCATATCCAGGTGATTGGTCGGCTCGTCCATGAGCATGATGTTCGGCCGCCGTAGCATGAGCTTGCCGAACAGCATGCGCCCCTGTTCGCCGCCGGACAGCACCTTGATCGATTTGTTGGTTTCGTCGGACGAAAACAGCAATCGGCCGAGTGTGCCGCGGATCGCCTGCTCGTCGTCGCTGGGTTTTCCCCATTGGCTCATCCACTCGAACAGGGACATGTCCCCCGCGAAATCGGCGGCGTGGTCCTGGGCGAAATAACCGATATCGGCGTTTTCGGACCATTTGACTGTGCCTTTTTCCGGCGGCAACTCACCGACCAGCGTCCGCAGCAGCGTGCTCTTGCCGATGCCGTTCGGGCCGATCACGGCAATGCGCTCGCCCACCTCGATCATCAGGTCCAGATTGCTGAACAGCGGCGTGCCGTCATAGCCGTTGCTCAGGCCGTCCACTTCCAGGGCCAGGCGGTAGAGCTTCTTGCTCTGATCGAAGCGGATGTACGGATTCACCCGGCTGGACGGTTTGATCTCGTCGAGCTTGATCTTCTCGATCTGTTTGGCGCGGGAAGTCGCCTGCTTGGCCTTGGAGGCATTGGCCGAGAAACGGCTGACGAAGGACTGCAGATCGGCGATCTGCGCCTTCTTCTTGGCATTGTCGGCATACAGACGTTCGCGCGCCTGGGTCGAGGCGGTCATGTAGTCGTCGTAATTGCCGGGATAGATGCGCAGCTCGCCATAGTCCAGATCGGCCATGTGCGTGCACACGCTGTTCAGGAAGTGCCGGTCATGGGAGATGATCACCATGGTGCTGTTGCGAGCATTGAGCACGCCTTCCAGCCAACGGATGGTGGTGATGTCCAGGTTGTTGGTGGGCTCATCGAGCAGCATGATGTCCGGGTCGGCGAACAGCGCCTGCGCCAGCAACACGCGCAGCTTCCAGCCCGGCGCAACCGCACTCATAGGACCAGCGTGCTGTTCCAACGGGATGTCCAGACCCAGCAGCAGTTCGCCGGCGCGCGCCTCGGCAGTGTAGCCGTCCAGCTCCGCGAAACGCACCTCCAGTTCGGCGACCCGCATGCCCTCTTCTTCGCTCATCTCGGCCAGTGCGTAGATGCGTTCGCGTTCCGCCTTCACTTCCCACAGTTCGGCATGCCCCATAATGACGGTATCCAGCACCGTGTTCTTCTCGAAGGCGAACTGATCCTGCCGAAGTTTGCCGACACGCTCATTGTCATCGCTGCTGACGTTGCCCGCCGTCGGCTCCAGATCGCCACCCAGAATCTTCATCAGGGTCGACTTGCCGCAGCCGTTGGCACCGATCAGGCCATAGCGATTGCCATTGCCGAACTTGACGGAGATGTTCTCGAACAGGGGCTTTGCCCCAAACTGCATGGTGATATTGGCGGTGGTGATCAAAAGAATGCTTCCACAATCAGTTGGTTGAACGAAGACGCGAGGATGGGGCCTGCGACCGGCCCAGGGCCGGCCCTACGGGAACCGGACACGGAATGCGTGCGCAGCGAAAGAGACGAGCCCTGCGAGGCAGGCATTCTCGCATATCCGCGGCCTGTCCGCGACCGCAACACCCGGAAAATCACATGACGGGGCCGCGCCCCGGCGACAGGCCAGGCTGGTACCGTAGGTGGGGCTGAGCGACGCGAAGCCCAACAACCGCACCGCACCCCCCATCCCATGCTCTCAACCCGGGGAAACGACACCGATGCTGGATCGACGCCCAGCCGTAGACGGCGCTGAAGCCGACGGAGATGGGATCGGCTAGCGGTGACTGTCGAATGCGGGGTTGAGATATTGGGCTTCGCGTTGCTCATCCCAACCTACGGGTGGTTGTCCGGCGTTGCCTCCAACCGTCGCCGCAATCGCGCAGACCCATTGCGCTGGCTGCTTGTCAGCCGACATCACGACGGGCGAACCAGATGACGTGCCGGGCCCCCTTTGATCCATGTGCGCGTACGAGCATCTCCTCCACCTCGAAGCCGACCTTTCGTAACCGCTGCAGGAAATGCGGATCCGGGCCGGCCGACCACACCCCGAGCACGCCCTGCGGGCGCAGCGCCGCGTATGCGGCGGCCAGCCCGTCGACGGTGTAGAGCCAGTCATTCTCCTTGCGGGTAAGCCCTTCAGGGCCGTTGTCCACATCCAGCAGTATGGCGTCGTACGCTTGCTGCCCGGTCCTTAGAAGGCGGGCGACATCGGCCTCGTGCACGGTCACCCGCGGATCTTCAAGGGGATGACCAGCAGGTTCCCCCAGCGGGCCTTTGTTCCATGCCACCACAGCCGGCACCAGCTCGGCCACCACAATCTCAGCCTGATCGCCGACGTGCCGCAAAGCGGCGGCCAATGTGAAGCCCATGCCCAACCCACCGATGAGCAGGCGCGGAGCGGTGCGACATGCCAGCCTGGCACAGCTCTGCTCGGCCAAGGTGTCTTCGGAGCCATGGACACGACTGTTCATCAACTCGCCACGACCCACGATCTTTATCGAGAATTCATCACCCCGCCGGTACAGACGCAGTTCCCCGCCGCCCCCCGGAACCGGGGCGCTATCGAGCAAGATCCAAGGGGTCATAATGGTCCCAGTTGCTTACAATGAGGCAAATCGAGGCCGTTGGAAGGCGTTGGGCTTTGCTTTGCTCAGCCCAACCTACATGCCCCGTCGCCGAACAAACGCCGCGGGTTCGGTCGAGCGCAGCGAAGCGCAACACCCGGCCCCACATGCCATCCACCGCAGCCACCAGGCTGCATCCGCAAACGGTCCAGGATACACCACCACGGCGCCACCGTATGGCATTGGTGCCCAGTCCCTGGGGTGCAGAGATAGGACATATCCGGCGGGTGGTCGTTGGGCTTCGCGTTGCTCACCCCAACCTACAGACCAAGCCCAACCTGCACTTCGGCCGAACCTCAGATTACGGTCGCGCGCGGCGTGCGCCCCGCTCGTACCAGCCGCGGCTGGCATTGACGATGCGCACCACCGACAGCATGACCGGCACCTCCACCAGCACCCCCACCACGGTGGCCAGTGCCGCGCCGGACTCGAAACCGAACAGGCTGATGGCGGCGGCCACCGCCAGTTCGAAGAAATTGCTGGCGCCGATCAGGGCCGAAGGCGCCGCCACATGGTGGTCCACACCGAAGTGGCGGTTCAACAGGTAGGCAAGGCCGGAATTGAAGTACACCTGAATCAGTATCGGCACCGCCAGCAGGACGATCACCAGCGGCTGAGCCAGAATCTGCTCGCCCTGAAAGCCGAACAGCAGCACCAGGGTCGCCAGCAGCGCCGCCAGGGACACCGGCTGCAGGCGGGCGAGCACCCGCTGCAATGCGCCCTCGCCGCCCCGTGCCAGCAGCCACCGGCGCCAGGCCTGGGCAAAGGCGACCGGAATGACAATGTACAGCGCCACCGAGAGAAACAAGGTGGCCCAGGGCACGGTGATTGCCGACAGGCCCAGCAGCAGCCCGACGATGGGCGCGAAGGCGAAGATCATGATGGTGTCGTTGAGGGCCACCTGGGTCAGTGTGAAATGGGGCTCGCCGTCGGAGAGGTTGCTCCACACGAACACCATCGCCGTGCACGGCGCCGCCGCCAGCAGGATGAGCCCGGCAATGTAGCTGTCGATCTGGGCGGCCGGCAGGTAGGGCGCGAACACGCCGCGGATGAAGATCCAGCCCAGGAGCGCCATGGAAAACGGTTTCACGGCCCAGTTGACGAACAGCGTGACGCCCACGCCCTTCCAGTGTTCCTTCACGTGATGCAGGGCCGCGAAGTCGATCTTCAGCAGCATGGGAACGATCATCAGCCAGATCAGCACCGCCACCGGCAGATTGACCTGGGCGACCTCCATGCGTCCCACGGCCTGGAAAGGTCCCGTGAGAAAATGCCCCAACGCGATACCGGCCACGATGCACAACCCGACCCACAGGGTGAGGTAGCGCTCGAAGAACCCCATCGCGGCGCCGGCGGAACGCCTGGCCGTCACGTCGCACTGCGCGGTCATCACACAGCCTCTCGTTCGGTGCCCAGCTTTTCCAGCAACTGCGCGACGCGCCGGCGGATGTCGTCGCGGCTGGCACGGAACACGGTCATGACCTGTTCCTCCGTGCCGTTCGCCTTGGCCGGATCGTCCAACGGCCAGTGCTCCTTGCGGGTGCCGGCCGGCAGCGCCGGGCAGTGCTCGTCGGCGTGGCCGCACACGGTAACCACCAGATCGGCCCGCTCCAGCATCTGCGGCGTCACCCGGGTGGATTCCTGCGCAGAGATATCCACACCCGCTTCCTGCATGACCGCGATGGCGCGCGGGTTCTTGCCATGGGCTTCAATGCCGGCGGACTGCACCTCCAACCAATCGCCGCCCAGAGCCCGCGCCCAGCCTTCGGCCATCTGAGAGCGGCAGGAATTGCCGGTACAAAGGAAAAGCAGATTCATGGACGGTCCCTCAGCAGCAGCCGCTCAGCTTGGGCGCGCAGCAGGCATTGCCTTCACCGGCCTGGGCACCGTCAGCATCGTTGAACGTGGGCGCGGACGCCAGGGTATGGAAGGTCTCCCAGGGAATGCCCTGGGGATCGACGGTCCAGTACTTGTCGGATCGGGCATAGCAGCAGGTGGCGCCCGCCTGGGCTTCGCCGGCAATGCCGGCGGCGGCCAGGCGTCCTTCGATGGCTGCCAGTTCGGCATCGGAGTCGGTCTGAATCCCCACATGATCCAGCCCCGGTTTGCGGCCCCGGGTGGAAATGGCGAAATTGACTTTGGGGTCGTTCAGCATCCACTTGGCGTAATCGTCCTTCACCACGTCCGGCGCCGCGCCGAACACGGTCGAATAGAAGTCGATGTTGGTCTGCAGGTCCTGAACGGCAACGTGAACATGAAAGCGGGCCATGGCAAATCTCCTGGTGAATTCGGTAACTGGGTGGTGACGCCGACAGATCAGGCGCAGCAGCGCGCCCCCGGGCGGTTGGGCATGTCTGCCAGCGTTGCGCCGTCCCGAGCGAACAGCGGCTGATCGGCCGCGCCGACAACGGCCGCGTCCAGGGCCGCGATAGCCCATGCCGGCAGATCCGGATGCAGCCGATAGCGCACCCAAAGTCCTTCCCGGCGATCGAGCACGATCTGCGCTTCGCGCAGCTGGGCCAGATGGCGGGAGATCTTGGGCTGCACCAGCCCCAGGGCGTGGGTGAACTCGCACACGCACAGCTCACCTTCGCGCCGCAGCAACACCACGCAACGCAGACGGGTCGCGTCCGCCAAGGCTCGGAAAAAAACAACCGGCTCTATCCTCATGACGATAATATACGCTATCGCATATATATGCGCAACCATATCTAGTTGAGGGCCGCGGGGTCCCGCGGCTTTGATCCCAGGGAGCCACGGAGTACACGGAAGGCATGGCAAGAATCCATTCGCGAGGATGTCGGACGAAGGGAGACAGCTGTTGGCAGCGCTGCGTTCTGGACTTGAAGCTTTTCGTCCGGGAGTCGGACTGCCTCAGTTAGGCCGTAGAGCGAAATAACCGAAGGACATTGCGCCGGAACTCATCGAGCTCACCCGCCACGCATTTTCCTTTTCCGTGCCTTCCGTAATGCCTTCCGTGACGCATTTGGTGTTTTCCGTGGGTTCCGTGGCCTTTTGTAGTCGCTCCAGGCCACTCACTCAGCCGGGTCGTCCCGCTGATGGTCGAACTCCGTACGGATGCGCTCGCGCACCTCGGCAGTCAGCGTCGCGCCACGGGCTTTGGCGGTGAGCTCACGGTAGGTTCGGGACAGCCAACGCAGTTGACGGGCGTACTGCCGACAGGATCCACACAGCAGCAGGTGAAACCGAACGCCGATACGGGAGGACCAGGGAAGCGAGCGTTCCCACCCTTCGGAGAGCGGCGATGCTACGTCGCGGCACTTGCGCATGGATTCGTTTCCCCTAGCGTGAGCGGATGTAACGCGCAGCACGCACCGGCGGAACCGGTGCCTCAACCGCAGGGACCTTTACCTTTCCGTGGCGCGGTCGTCGACCGCCTGCGCGAGCGTGCTCCATCCAACTTAGTCGGCGAAACTCGCAATCCATTACCGGTTGTCTCCACTGACGGACGATCTCCCGGGAAGCGCGCCGCACCACCCGCACGCCGCCGCACTGCCGGACCGGGGCACGACCCCGGTGCCGACGCCCCGGTACAAAGCACCGTCATCACGAGGCGGGTAGTCCCCGGTAGGCGTAGGGCGCGGGCGTGTCGCCGACCAGACGACATGCAAGCGCATCCGACACGCCGTCCAGCCGTTATGGGAGTCCTCGCGCAGGGCTTGCCAACGAGCAAGTCCTGCGTGGGGAGGGACGCAGGGCGGCCGGAGCAACAATGGCTGTGGCGTAGGCGAGTCGATTTTGGCGACTTGGACATCCCAAAATCTTTCACGACGTAGCGACACCCCGGACGCCCGGTGGCCGGCGGCGCTCAGGACAGCCTTGCCAGCGCCTCGTCCAACGCGTCCCACGCCAGCAACACGCAGCGCCGGCGGGCGGGAAAGTCCCGCACCGGGGAAAGTGCTTCAAGGGACGGGGGGGTGGCGGGCACGGCAGCACCCTCCCCGATGGTGAACCAGGCCTGCATGGTGTCCACCAGCTCACGGACGGCCCGGCGATCCTTGCCGCACACCGCATCGGTCATCAGCGACCCCGATGCGATGCACACCGAGCAACCGCTGCCGTGGAAGCTCACGGTCGTCAGGCGCTCGCCATCGAACCACACGCCCACCTCCACATCGTCCCCACACAGCGGGTTGCTGCGCCGGGCCACCACCTGGGCGCCGTCCAGGCTGCCGAAGTGATGGGGCTGGCGGGCATGCTCCAGCATCGACTGTCGATAGAGCGCGGAAAGACCCATGGTCAGCCCTCCATGCGGTGGGTCTGGTGCTCACGCTTTGGCGACGGCGGCCGGACGGCCCTCGGCGAGTTTGTCGCGCATGTGGGCACCACTGCCGTGGCGGCGACGCAGCACGATTTCGCTGACCACGCACAGGGCGATCTCCTCGGGCGTGCGCGCGCCCAGGTCCAGCCCGGCGGGCGCCATCACCCGATCCAGGTCGCTTCGCGGCACACCTTCCGATGCCAGGTAGTCCATGACCAGACGGGAACGTTTGCGGCTGGCAATCAGGGCGATATAGCCGGCCCGGGAAGCCAGCGCACGCTTCATGGACTCGTGATCGCCCTTGTGCTGGGTGGCGATCACCACATAGTCGTGCGCCACCGGTTGCAGCGCGCCGTAATCGAAATCGTCGTCGATCAGCCGGGTCGCATCGGGATAGCGTTCGCGGGTGGCCAGAGGGTCGTCCACCACCACCTGCAACCCCATCAGATCGCCCAACTGGCACAGAGACTCGGCCACCCGTCCGTGGCCCAGGATCCATAGGGTGGGCTTGGGCAGCACCGGCTCCACGTACACCCGCATGCTGCCGCCGCAGGGCATGCCGGCACCCAGCACCTCGTCGTTCAGGTCGATATCGATGATCGCGCTCTCCGCGCTTTCCATGCAGCGCAGCGCGGTATCGCAGGTGGTGGACTCGGCGCAGCCGCCGCCCACCCAGCCGGCCACCACCCGGCCGTCCGGTCCGATCACCGCCTTGGCGCCCACCTTGGCGGACGCCGATCCCACGGTTTCCACTACCGTCGCCACGGCGTAGGGTTCGCCGCGTTTGCGCATCTCCAACAGCACATCGAGTATTTCCCGGGCCATGCCTCAACCCTCCATCGTTTGTCCGACCATCGGCGCGAACCCGAGCCGGCGCTGCAACTCGGCATAATCGTCGGGGGTGTCCAGGTCGAACACCACATGGTCACTGGCCATTTCCACCGGCGTCACCAGTTCCGGATGGCGTTCGATCAGTCGCCGACAACCCAGATTGGGCGCGCCGGCCAGAATGGCTTCGCGGTGGCGGTAGGACAGCACGATCGGATTGCCGCGCCGGCCCCGGTGGACAGGCACCAGTACGTGGTTCTCTTCGATACCTTCGAACGCATCGATCAGCGCGTTCACGTCCGCCGCCGTCAACAAGGCCTGGTCGGCAAGCGTCACCATCACCCCGTCGCAGGCCGTTCCCAGCGCCGCCATGCCCCGATGCACCGATGTCATCTGTCCGTCGGAATAGTCGGGATTCACCACCTGCTTCACGGGCAGATCCGCCAGCAGCGGCCCGACCGCAGCGGCCTCATGGCCGAGCACCGCCACCACGTCCTCGACCCGCGATGCCAGCAGGGTGCGTGCCGTGCGCCGCACCAGAGGTTCGCCGCCCACCTCCAGCATCAGTTTGTTGGTCGCCCCCATGCGGCGCGACTCGCCGGCTGCCAGCAGCAGCGCGCATATCCGTTTCATGGCGCCGCCGCCAACGCATCCACGTAGCGCTGGGGGTCCTTGTCGAAGGCATGCTGACAATGCCCGCAGCAGAAATACCAGGAGCGCCCGGCGTACTCGCTGCGATAATCGGCCGTGGCGATATCCACCGTCATACCGCACACCGGATCGATGGCCTCGCCCGCCGCTTCGGCAGCGGATGCGGCCGGTGCTGAAGCCCGCACCTGGGCGCCTTGACTCGCCGCGCCGGCCACATCCACGGCCCCGCTGCGCCGCACCTGCACCAGCCGGGCCAGCACCGACAGGGCTATCTCCTCCTCGGTCACCGCGCCGATCTCCACCCCCGCCGGCGACTCGATGGCCGCCACCCGGGACGGATCGTGGCCCCTTTCAGTGAGGTATTCACGCAGCTTGGCCGCTTTGCGGGCGCTGGCGATGAAGGCGATGAACGGCGCCCCGGTGCCGAGCGCCGCTTCCAGCCCCGCTTCGTCCCGCTTGCCCTGGGTCGCCACCACCACAAGGCTCGGGCGCAGTTCGGTGAGGGCATCGGGCTGCAGGCTTTCCACCAGTCGGACGGCGTCGGGAAATGTCGCGGCATCCGCACCGGGAACGGCCACCGTGACGGCAAAGCCCAGCCGCGCCGCCAGCCCGCTCAGGGCCTGCGCGGCCGGCGAGCCGCCGACGATCAACAGCGCCGGGCGCGCGACAATGGGATCGATGAAAATGTCCAGGGTTCCGCCGCTGAAACAGGTCATGCCGAAATCGGTAATACCGGGTTCCACGGGCGCCTCCCGTTCCGGGCTGATGCGGATCAGACGCGCCTGACCGTCGGCGATGGCCTGCCTGGCGGTCTTGATCACCGCCGGCTGGGCGCAGCCGCCGCCCACCCAGCCCTGAATCTCGCCGTCGGGCTCCACAATGGCCTTGGCGCCCGGCTTGGCGGAAGTGGGCGACTCCACGCGCACCACTGTCACCAGCGCGAACGGCCGCCCGGCGGCCTGCAGCGCGTTGGCGCGCTGCAACACGGCATCGTTTTCCACCATCGTTGTCTCCTCCAGTGCGCCGGCCGCGCCAGGAAAGCTCTGCACAGGCCGCTGAAGCGACGCTCACGGCGTTGCAAAGGCGCTCGGATGCTCATTTACTCCTTGTAAACTCCGCTTCCTCGCCCCTTTGCGCCTTGTGATCATCCGCTTGATCAACCTCTGCAGAGCTTCCCTAGCCGTTGACCAGATAGGGTTCCAGGGCCCGCAGACTGTCCAGGCTGTGGGCCGAAGCAAACACGTCCACCGCGCCCAGCGCCGCCTGCATACCGCCCGCCAGCGGTTCGTAGCCGGCACGGCCCAGCAGGGGATTGAGCCAGATTACCCGCCGCACCCGCCGCCGGATGCGCTGCAGGTGCTCGGCGAGCAGCGCCGGGGGCCCGGTATCCAGGCCGTCGCTGACGATCACCACAATGGTACGCCGATTGAGCACCCGGCGGCCGTAGTCCCGGTTGAAGCGCTCCAGGCAGGCACCGATGCGCGTGCCCCCCGACCAGCCCAGGGACAGCACCGCCAGCTTTTCCTTCACCCGCTCGATATCCGGCTCGCGCAAGGCCTCGGTAACCCGCACCAGGCGGGTGTGATAGACGAACGCGTCGGCATCCCGGAACACGCTGACGATGCCCCGCGCGAAGCGCAGAAACAGGTAGCTGTACAGGCTCATGGAACGGCTCACGTCCAGCAGCAGCACCAGCCTCGGCAGTTCCCGCCGCCGCTTGCGGAACGCCAGTTCCAAGGGCAGTCCCCCGTAGCGCAGGCTGTTGCGCACGGTGCGCCCCAGATGGACCCGGCGACCCGAGCGGGCGATGCGCGCACGGCGCGCGATGCGCCGGCGCATGCGTCGGGCCAGGCGTTCCACCAGGTGCTCCATTTCCCGCAGCTGCGCCGGGTCGGCCAGGCGATGGAAATCCGCCTGCCCGCGCGCCTCGGCGGCGCTGGCCCCGCCGCGAGGCCCTTCGCCCTCGGCGCCGCGCTCATCGCCGGCACCCGGCTGATCGATGTCCCGGGCCGGACCCGGCCGGCCGGCCTCGCCGCCGCCGTGTTCCCGCGCTCCGCCGCGACCCATCCCGGCGCTGCGCGTCCGGGTACGCTGGCCGGTGCTCCGCCAGTAGATGTCGAACAGGCCGTCGAAGCGCTGCCACTCGTCGGCGCAGGTGCACAGCAGCGCGCGCAGACCCCAGCGCAGGCGCTGACGGTCGGTCACATTGCAGCGCTGCGCCACCCGCAGGGCGTCCAGGCCTTCCTGTACACCGATGGGATACCCCTGGTCGCGCAGCATGCGGGTGAAGCCGATCACCCGCCCGCCGAGCAGATCCGGGGCGCCGCCGCGCCAACCGCGATTGTCGTCCTCTTCACTCATGTCGCTCTCGCCACCAGGCGCTCGACCTGTTCCGTACTGAGCGCGTCGCGGTCCTCCTTGGTCTTCAGCAGGCAGGTCAGCGAGTCGGCCAGCCTCTCGGGATCCTCATCCAGGCGCTCGAGCTTCAGGTGCAGCAGCGCCGCCGCCCAATCCAGGGTTTCAGCGATGCCGGGGCGCTTGCGCAGTTCCAGTTCCCGCAGCCTCTGCACGAACTCCACCACCTGGGCGGCGAGCTGCTCGCCGATCGCCGGCAGGTGCTTGTGGACGATGCGCAGTTCCTTGTCGAAGCTGGGGTAGTCCACGTAGTGATACAGGCAGCGGCGGCGCAGGGCATCGCTCAGGTCGCGCGTGCCGTTGGAGGTGAGCACCACGTAGGGAATGCTGGTCGCCTCAACCGTGCCGATCTCGGGAATACTGATCTGATAATCGGACAACAGTTCCAGCAGATAGGCCTCGAACTCCTCGTCCGTGCGGTCGATCTCGTCCACCAGCAGGACCGGCGAGTCGGACTGAGTGATGGCCTGCAGCAGCGGACGCTTGAGCAGGAACGCCTCGCTGAAGATATGCTTTTCCTTCTCCTGCACGGGCGCCTGCTCGGACTCCTGCAGGCGGATGGTGAGCAGCTGGTGCTGATAGTTCCACTCGTACACCGCCGAGCTCACGTCCAGGCCTTCGTAGCACTGCAGACGGATCAGCCGACAGCCGAACACCCGCGCCAGGGCCTTGGCGATTTCCGTCTTGCCCACCCCCGCCTCGCCTTCCAGCAGCAGCGGGCGCCGCATCTGCGCCACCAGCATCAGGGTGGCGGCCAGACTGCGCTCGGTCACGTAGCCGGCCGCATCCAGTCGCCCTTGGAAGTCCGCGATATCCGTCACTGCCGCCACCTGCCGGCGGGCCTGCTGCCGGCCGTCGCACTCACTCAGTGGTTGGCGTGTCCGGCCTTGCCGCGGCCGAACAGCCCCTTGAAGAAGCCCACCAGCACCTTCCAGGCCAAGGCCAGGCCGTTCAACTCCCGGGGCTGGGCCGCGACCCGCTCGGCGGCCTCCGCGGCGCCGGCGTCACCGCCGGCCGCCAGGGCCCGGTCGGCGAAGTTGGCGCCGAACTGCTGGAGGATCTGCGCGGAGACCTGATTCATCATCCGCCCGCCGAAGCTGGCCATCTTGCCGCTCACACTGACCTGGGAGGTTCCGACCAGCTCGGCGCGCCCCTCCACGTCCAGCACCCGAGCGGTGAGCTCCATGGAGGCGGTGGAGGTGCCCTTGGTATCCGCGCCTTTGCCGAACAGGCGCAGTTCGCGCTGGTCGACATCCAGGCCGCGCACCTCGATGTCCCCCTTGAAGGTCGCGGAGGCGGGGCCGACCTTGAGCCGCACCTGCCCCTTGTAGTGGCTGTCATCAACCTTCTCGGTGATCTCGGCGCCCGGCATGCAGCCGGCCACCGCCTCGATATCCTGCAGCACTTTCCAGGCCGCCGCGGGGGAGGCTTCCAGGGGGAACGATTTTTCCAGATTGACCTGCATACTTCCTCTCTTGGCTTCAGGCGCTTGTCCGCCTGGTCTAGTCCTGGGTGTCCAGTCCCAGCTGATGAACGGTCTTCCAGACATTGAAGGCCGTGTGCGGCATCTGCATGTGGGTGACGCCCTGGTGGGCGAACGCGTCCACCACCGCATTGGTGAAGCAGGGAATGCTGCCCACATGGGGCGATTCGGCCACCCCCTTGGCGCCGATGGGATGATGGGGCGAGGGGGTCACCGTGTAGTCGGTCTCCCAGTGGGGCGCTTCCACCGCCGTAGGCAGGAAGTAGTCCAGCAGGCTGTTGCCGAGGAGGTTGCCGCCCTCGTCGAACACCAGTTCCTGGCCCATGGCCACCGCGAAGCCCTCGGTCAGGCCACCGTGGATCTGCCCTTCGATGATCATGGGGTTGATGCGCGTACCGCAATCGTCCAGGGCGTAGAAGCGCCGCACATGGGTCTCGCCGGTGTGGCGGTCGATGTCCACCACGCACAGGTAGGCACCGAACGGGTAGGTGAAGTTTGGCGGGTCGTAATACTCCACCGCCTCCAGGCCCGGTTCCATACCCTCGGGCAGGTCGTTGTACGCCGCCCAGGCGATCTCCTTGATGGTCTTCTCCTGGCCCGGCACGCCCTTGACCTTGAATTTGCCCAGCTCCCAGTCCAGGTCGTCCTCGCTCACCTCCAGCAGATGGGCGGCGATCTTGCGGGCTTTCTCACGGATCTTGCGGGCCGCCTGGGCGGTGGCGGCGCCGCCCACCGGCGTACTGCGCGAGCCGTAGGTGCCCAGCCCGTAGGGCGCCGTGCTGGTGTCACCCTCCTCCACCTGCACCTCTTCGGAGGCGATGCCCAGCTCGCTGGCGATGATCTGGGCATAGGTGGTCTGATGGCCTTGCCCCTGGCTGATGGTGCCCATGCGGGCGATGGCGCTGCCGGTGGGATGCACGCGTATCTCGCAGCTGTCGAACATACCCACGCCCAGGATGTCGCAGTTCTTCTTGGGCCCGGCGCCGACGATCTCCGTGAACGTGCAGATGCCGATGCCCATCAGTTCGCCGCGCTGGCGCTTTTCCGCCTGCTCCTTGCGCAGCCCCTCATAGTCCACCGCCGCCATGACCTTCTTGAGGGCGGCCGGGTAATTGCCGCTGTCGTATTCCCAGCCCAGCGCCGACTGGTAGGGGAACTGGGCGGGCTGGATGAAGTTGCGCAGGCGGATCTCCGCCTTGTCGATGCCCAGCTTCTGGGCCAGTACATCGATCATGCGTTCCACCAGATACACCGCTTCGGTGACCCGGAACGAACACCGGTACGCGACCCCGCCGGGCGCCTTGTTGGTGTACACCCCGTCCACCCGCGCATAGGCGGTGGGAATGTCGTAGGAGCCGGTGCAGATGCTGAACAGACCGGCGGGAAACTTGGTGGGGTCCGCACAGGCGTCGAACGCCCCGTGGTCCGCGATCACGTTGACCCGCAGGGCGGTGATCTTGCCGGTCTTGTCGGCGGCCAGTTCGCCGGTCATGTGGTAGTCGCGGGCGAAGGCGGTGGTGGACAGGTTCTCGATGCGGTCCTCGATCCATTTGACGGGCCGGCCCAGCACGATGGAGGCCACCGTCGCCACCACGTAGCCGGGGTACACGCCCACCTTGTTGCCGAAGCCGCCGCCGATATCCGGCGACACGATGCGCACCTTGCTCTCCGGGATGCCCGACAGCATGGACACCACCGTGCGCACCACGTGGGGCGCCTGGGAGGTCATGTAGACAGTGAGATCCCCGCGCACCTTGTCGAAGGAGGCCACGCAGCCGCAGGTCTCCAGCGGACAGGGATGCACCCGCGGGTATTTCAGGAATTCCTTGACCGTGACCGGGGCGCCGTCGAACACCCGGTCGGTGCCGTCCTTGTCGCCCACCTCCCAGGTAAAGATATGGTTGGCGTGCAGGCGCTTGCCGTGGGCGCCTTCAGTCTTGCCGGCCAGATCCTCGCGGATCACCGGCGCATCGGCGTCCATGGCCTTGAGGGGATCCACCAGGGGCGGCAGTTCCTCGTACTCCACCTCCACCAGTTCGGTGGCGTCGGCGGCGATGTAACGGTCGTCGGCGATCACCATGGCCACTTCCTGGTGCTGGAAGGCGACCTTCTCGTCGGCCAGCACCGCCTGCACGTCGCCGGCCAGGGTCGGCATCCAGTGCAGGTTCAGGGGCTTGAGGTCGTCGGCGGTGAGCACCGCCTTCACCCCCGGCAGGGCCAGCGCCTTGTCCTTGTTGATGGACTTGATGCGCGCGTGGGCGTAGGGGCTGCGCACGAAATCGCCGAACAGCATGCCCGGCAGCTTGATGTCGTCCACATAGTTGCCCTTGCCCTGTATGAAGCGCGGATCTTCCTTGCGCTTGCGCGAACAGCCCACACCGCCCAGCTTGTCGGTCTGGGTCTGCAGCTCGTCGTTCATGGTCTCTGCGGTTGCTGTCACGGTTCGACTCTCCCTCTACGCTGGCTGCTGTTCGCGCATCTTCTTCGCCGCGTACATCACAGCTTTGACGATGTTCTGATAACCGGTGCACCGGCACAGGTTGCCGGACAGGCCTGTGCGGATCTGCGCCTCGGTGGGATCGGGATTGTCCTGCAGGAAACGGTAGGCCCGCACCATCATGCCGGGCGTGCAGAAGCCGCACTGCAGACCATGCTCCTGCATGAAACCCTCCTGCACCGGGTGCAGCTCGCCGTTTTTCGCAAGACCCTCCACGGTGAGCACATCGCCCCCGTCGGCCTGTACGGCCAGCACCGTGCAGGCCTTGACCGACTGGCCGTTCAGATCCACCGTGCAGGCGCCGCAGTGGGAAGTCTCGCAGCCGATGTGGCTGCCGGTCTGTGCGAGGGCCTCGCGCAGGACGTGGATCAGCAGGTGCCGCGGCTCCACCAGGGCGTCCACCGCCTCGCCGTTCAGGGTAAAGGAAATCTGTCGCTTGGCCATGTTCAACTCCTCCCCGCACGGTCCAGTGCCTGGCGTATGGCACGCCGGGTCATTTCCCCTGCCATGTGAATCTTGTATTCGCGATCGCCGCGCAGGTCCTCGGCCGGATCGCAGATCGCCATGGCTTCGGCGGCCGCTTTTTCGATCAGCGCGTTGTCGACCTTCTGTCCCTGCAGCGCCCGCTCGGCCGCCTCGGCCTTCAATGGGGTCGGTCCCACATTGGTCAGGGTGATGCTCACCGCGCTGCATTTGTCGCCGTCCAGGGTCAGCAGCACCGCTGCGGCCGCGGTGGCGAAGTCGCCGGTCTTGCGCTTGAGCTTGCAGTAGGCATGGCCGGTGTGGGGCGCGGGAATGGGAACCCGTATTTCGATCAGGATCTCCTCGGGGTCCATCTGGGTGAAATAGGTTCCCAGATAAAAGCCGTTGGCCGGCACCGTGCGCTCACCGTTCGGCCCGCGCAGCACCAGTTCGGCATCCAGCGCCATCACCACCGCCGGGTGGTCGTTGCCTGGATCGCCGTGCACGATGTCGCCCCCGATGGTGCCCCGGTTGCGCACCTGGGGGTCGGAAATCAGCTGAGCCGTCTCCGGAATCAGCGGACATTTGTCCCACAGCAACTGGGACGCGATGAGCTCGCTCTCGCGGGTCATGGCGCCGATGCGCAGGGTCCCGCCCTGCTCGCTGATGCCGGCAAGCTGCGGGATATTGTTGATGTCCACCAGGTGGCCGGGTTCGGCGAAGCGCAGCTTCATCATCGGCAGCAGGCTGTGCCCGCCGGCCAGCACCTTGGCGTCGTCGCCGTACTGGGCAAGCAGCTTCAATGCTTCGTCCACGGAACTCGGCGCGTGGTATTCGAATGAGCCCGGTATCATGGAATGCTCTCTCCTCTGCAACGGGGCTGCGGAAAACGGCACATGGGCAACCGCCCGCCTCGGCGGTCCACTCCTTACTCAACTTAGGAGACTGAGCACCGGGCGCAACCATCCATGCACGAAAGCCCGGCAGCCTGCACGAACGGCGGGCAGAATTCCTGAACAGAACGGGGTCGGGGGAATCGGGCAGCCGGGGCGGCTGCAGAACCGCCGATGGGGTGTGGTCTTCAAGGCGAGCCGAAGGATGGCGTCGCACAGACCGGGGCAACGGGCGCAGCCCTGACACGCACCGATCGTGCAGTCGAGCGTGCCCCCGCGTCAGGACAAGCCGAACATCAGTTTCAGTTTCTGAAGGTTGCTGCGACTGACCGGTACGTGCTCTTCCGGTTCGGTATTCATCACCACCGTACATTGCTCGTCCAGCTTCTCGAAGGCGGTGGCGTAGTGGACGTTGATCATATAGCTGCGGTGTACGCGCACGAAGCGGGTACCGTCCAGACGCTGCTCCAGATCGGACAGCGACAGATTGCAGAGATACTGTTCGTTTTCCGTATAGACCGTCGTGTAGTGGCCGTCCGCCTTGAAGTGGGACACGGTCTTCAGGTCCAGCAGCACCACCTTGTTCCGGCTGTACACAGGCAGCTTGAACAACTGCCGCAGGCATTCCGGATCGCTGTCCGGCATGACCGGACTGGTGGTGACATCGGTGAGATCGAAGAACATCATGGAAGTGCCCACCGGTTCGCCCGCACTGAACATCTTCGCAACCTTGATCAGCAGCACCCGGTCGGGGACGTTGATCATCATGGTCATGGGGGGCGGCGAAGTCACCGGACAGCCGGCCGATTCCAGCAACCATTGGACCTTGTTGCGGCTCTTCTCGGGATGCAGTTGCAGGATCTCCGTGCCCACCGCATCCCCTACAGTGACGCCCAACACACTGGACGCAATGGTATTCAAAGCCAACACCCGGTTGCGGCCGTCCAACCAGACGACACCGGGATCGAACTTCTGCAGCTTGTGCTCGAAGGACTCCATCCCCGCCACCTCGATGACCTGCCCCCAAATGCACCAGCGCCGCCGGCGCAGCACCTGTTACCTATTCTGACCCTGCCAGGGCGGGAATGTCACTGGATTGCGGCATTTTGGCATTCAAGAATATTCGGACCTGCTGACCGTGAACCAACAGTGAGCGTCAGACGAAACCTTCCCCACCGGGGCGGCATGATGGGCGGGTGGATCAGGAGAGGGTCAGCCCAACTCCCGGCTCTGGCCGGAGGTACTGGCGGGCAGCGCCCCCATTTCCTGCAGCTTGCGGCGCAGGGTCGAGCGACTGATGCCCAGAATTCTGGCGGCCGCCACCTGGTTGCCGTGCTGGCCGGCCAGCACCTGACGAATGTGACGGGCCTCCACTTCCGCCAGGGCCAGCTCGCTCGGATCGCCCAGTTCGCTGTCTCCGCCGGAGCCGGGGTTGATGACCACTTCCATGGCATCCAACAGCGGTCCCGGATACAGCGCAAAACTGCGCTCCAGGACGTTTTCCAGCTGACGCACGTTGCCCGGCCAGTCATACAGGATGAGCTTGCGCCTGGCGGTCGCCGTCAGGTTCAGGTCGGGCACACCCCGTCGTTCCCGCAAACCCGCCAGAAAGTGTTCGATCAATGCCGGAATATCCTCGCGGCGTTCGCGCAACGGCGGCAACACCACCGGCAGCACATTCAAGCGGAACAGCAGATCGTTGCGGAACTCACCCGTCCGGCTCATGCGTTCCAGATCCCGATTGGTGGCCGCCACCACCCGTACGTCCGCATGGAACGGTGCACCGCCGCCCACCGGCCGCACCTCCCCTTCCTGGAGCACCCGCAGCAGCTTGGCCTGCAGGCGCGGGCTGACATCGCCGATCTCGTCCAGGAACAGGGTGCCGCCGTCCGCCTCCCGAAACAGCCCCGGCCGGGACTGGGACGCGCCGGTAAACGCACCTTTGACATGACCGAACAGCTCCGAGTCGAGCAGTTCCTCGGGCAGCGTTGCGCAATTGATGGCCACGAACGGGCCCTTGGCCCGATGGCTCATGGCATGGACGGCCTGGGCGATGACCTCCTTTCCCACGCCCGTCTCACCGGTGATGAGCACCGGTATGTCCTGGGTACGGATGCGTTCCACCAGCTGCAGAACCTGCTTCATGGCCGGACTTTCGGCGATGACGCTGCGCACGGCGTTGCGGCCGGAAAGCTGCTCCCTGAGCCGGTCGACTTCTTCCCGCAGGGATTTCTTTTCCAGCACCTTGTTGATCCGCAGCAGCAGCTCGTCGGGATTGATGGGTTTGGTGAGATAGTCATAGGCACCCAGGCGCATGGCGTCCACGGCGTTCTCGATGGAGCCGTAGGCGGTCATGACGATGCTCTCCGCGTTGCCCCGGGCGCTCATTTCCGACAGCAGCTGCATGCCGTTGTCCGGTCCCAGACGCATATCCGTGATCAGCAGATCCAGGGGTTCGCTGTCCAGCAGCTTCACCGCCTCCTCCACCGACGCGGCCTCGAGGGCCCGGTGGCCGTGGCTCTTGAGCAGCATGCCCAAGGTGCGGCGGATGGAGTACTCGTCATCGACTATCAGTATGGTGGACATGCTCTCTAACCTGCCGGCAGCCGGAACGTCACCCGGGTCCCGCGGCCGGGTTCGCTGTCGATGGACAGCTTGGAGCCATGCTGCATCAATATGCGCTGGACGATGGCAAGACCGAGACCGGTGCCGTCACCCCGGCGCGTGAAAAAGGGACGCATCACCTTGTCGATGATGTCATGGGAAATGCCGGTGCCGGTGTCGGCGATGGTCACCCACATCTGATCGTCCAGCGCTTCGGCGCTGACGTCCACCGTACCGCCTTCCGGCATGGCTTGAATGGCATTCAACAGCAGATTCCAAAGCACCTGCCGCAGCAGATCCGGATCGTAGGAGGCGCGGCACGGACTTGCCTGCACATGGCAGCGGATGCGGACCTTCCCGGACACGGCAGGATCGTGGGAAAGCAACTGGCACACTTCCTCCAGCAGAGCACCCAGGTCGCCGACCACGGGATGGGGTTCGCGCATCCTCGAAAACCGCAGGAAATCCTCCAGAATGCGCTGCAGGCGGCGGGACTCGGTGTTGATGATGTTCAGCGCCTCCGCATGGTCCTCCGGATCCAGCCTCTCGCTGGCCAGCAGAGGCACCGCATTGACCACCGCGGCCAGCGGATTGCGGATTTCATGGGCGATACTGGCCGCCAACTCACCCACGCAGGCCAGTCGTTCCGCCTCCGTGCGCTTTTCGTGCTCCCGGCTGATCTCCCGGGACGTGCGCTGCAAGGAGGCGACCATGCCGTTGAAGGCCCGCGCAAGAATGCCCACTTCATCGCGGCTGTTCACATTGACCCGCACGTCGAGATCGCCCTTGGCAATGCGGCGCACGGCGCTGATCAGGATATGCAGGTTGCGGGTCACGATCATGGACAGCGCCCAGGCCGCCACGCTACCCACCACCAGGGCCATGAGGATGAACAGCAGGCCCGCATCGCGGGTCTTCTCCAGGGCCGTGTCCATGCTGCGCGTGCTCAACCCCAGCAGCACCGTTCCCACCCGCCGGCCGGCGACCACGATGGGACGACTGAGGTCGAGCACGTGGTCGCCCGCCCGCAAGGGAAAGCGGTCCTTGATGTTCAGCGGCCGTGTTTCCCGGTGGCCCACCCGGGCGGGGTCCGAACTGGCCAGTACATCGCCGCGGATATCCACAATATCGCCGTATACAACACCCGGCTGGCGTTTGACCCTGTCGGTCACTTCTCCCAGCGACCCCAGGTCCTCGGCCAGCAACGCATTGGTGCTAGCTACGGCCATCAGCGTGACCAACTCATGGCCCCGGCTCACGAGCTGGGCACGTATGTCGGCCGACTGGTCGCGTACCGCTTCCCACACAAAGGCACCCATCAGCACGGCATGCACCAGCGCCACCGACAGGATCAGGCGGAAGCGCAGGGATGCGAAGCGCCGCAGGGACCGGTCACGCCGGCGCGGGCGCATCGCCTCCAGACCCCGGGCCGCGGTTTGCGCTGCGGTGTTCATTGGCTAAGGGCGGCGTATTCCCGGTCGCTGGCCGGGGCGAAGCCGTGCTTGAAGCCCAGGTGGCGCAAGATCCGGCGACCGGCAGGCGAACGGGTCAGGGAGGTGAGATAGCGGGTGAGCTTGCGGACGCGCTCCGGCGCCATGCCGCTGCGAACCGCGATGGGCATCTGGGGCTGCGGCGGCGTTTCGGCAATCACGCGCAGCGCCTTCTGCACCCGCGGCGGCATGGACCGCAGCGAGGGCCACCAGGTGCCCGCCACGTCCACCAGGCCGGCATAGACGGCCATGATGGCGGAGTTCTGGGAGCCGAAGTACTTGATGGAGAATTCCCGGTGCACATCAATGCCCAATTTTTGCATGTATTGCGTGGTCATCACTGTAGCGGCGTAGGCGTTTGGATCGGGAAAGCCGATACGCAGCCCTTTCGGCAGGGTCGCCGGATTCAGGCTATGCAAGGGACTGTCGCGCCGCACCACCAGAATACCGGTAAAGGGCTCCCGGGCGACTTTGACGATGGCGTGATAGCCGGCCTTCCTGGCGCGCCGGAACAGCAGCGGGTTGAGATAGACGAAGTCGTACCGACGGTCCATCACCCGCTTCATGAAGGTGGCGAAGCTGGGCGCGGTGACGAACTCCACCGGCTGACCGAGGGCTTTCTGGATGCCCTCCATCAGGGGCATGAACATGCCGGCAAGCTTGGTGGGACTCTGCAGCGGGAGCACGCCGAAGGCGAGAAAGTGCGCCTGTCGGTCGGGCGCGGCGTGCAGTCCCCGGACCGGCATCACAACAAGCAATGCCGCGACGACCCACAACCTCCCCATCGTTGACCACCGCACAACACGCATAAGGCTCAGCCGGTTCAGACGGGCAAGCGCTTTGCCACGCCCGCAATCCGCTATCCAGTCTACCACCAACCGACCCGGCCCGGCTGCGCCCGCCACGTCAACGGGCCTTGTCCGTGGAATGGCTCGGCGAAGCGGAGCGGCCTGCGCGGAAATAGGCGTAGAGCGCAGCAATTTCGGTGTCGGTGAGGGGATTCTCGAAACTGGTGAACGCCGTTCCATGGACACCGTCGATCATTCGGGCTACGAAGGACCGCGGGCCGAGGCTGCGTGACCACCGGAAAAGGTCCGGTGCAGGAAGCTCCGAATCCGGCTGGGCGTACCGGTGGCACATGGCACAGCGCTTCTGGTAGGACCGCCCCGCGGCCGTCACCGCGGCCGGTCCCACATCCCCGGGCCGCAGCCCGGACAGCCGCAGCGGATAAGCCCGGCACAGTGCGGAGAGGGAAGCTGCCGCCTTTTTCCAGTCCCGCGTCCCCAACGCCTGTTCTGCCCGGTCCAGGACACCCAGGGCCCATGCCTCGGCCTGGCCGTCGTCCTGGAGATAGGACCGGGCCGTCAGGGGCAGCACACCGAGCGCGGAACGGACTTTCGCCTCCAGCCCCCGGCGGCGGAGGCCGCTCAACCCCCTCCCCGTCAGGCGCAGGGCGTCGTCGCGGACCACCTCCAGTTGGGCGGCGAAATCCCGGCGGCGGGCCCCGGCCTGCAGAAGCAGGCCGGAGTGCGCCGCCGGGCTGTCGGGCGCGCCCCCGGGTCCGGGCGCGGCCGACGACCGCATCACTTGCCCGCGATCTTCAACTGCTGCTGGACCGGCAGCTTCGGGTTGCGGGTCCACTGGGACATGGAGCCGTCGTACACGACGGCGTTGTGGTTCCCCAGCAGTTGCGAGCTCACGAACCAGCCCAAAGACGCCCAGTGGCCGGTATTGCAGAAGTTGATCTGCTTTCCCGAGGTGGGCACTCCTGCGTATTTGTACAGGGCCTTGATCTGGGCCACGGACCGGAACTTGCCGCCGTCGTTCACCGTCAGCCAGCTCTGGGGCACGTTCTTTGAGCCCGGTATGGTGCCTGCGCGCTTGTCCATGCCCGGCATCACCACACCCAGGTATTGGGAATGGGGACGGTTGTCCACCAGGGTCACGCCGTGCTCGTGGAGCGCTGCATCCACGTCCTTTTCGGTGGCCAGGTAACGGGACTGGAAGTGGGCCGTGAAGTCGCCGTTTCCGGCGGACTTGTCGGCACCGCGCGCCGTGGGCAGCTTGGCGGCCGCGTAGGCGGCGTAGCCGCCGTTCATGATGGACACATTGTTGTCGCCCAGTACCTTGAAGGTCCAGAACACCCGCGTGGCGCTGCCCATATCCAGGGCATTGTTGCCTGCGGTGTAGATCACCACATGGTCGCCGCTGCTGATTCCCAGGCTCCTGATCAGCTTCTGCAGATTGGCCGTCGGCGGCAACATGCCCGGAACGTCATTGGCCTTGACCCGCCAACCGGCCTTCTTGTAGTTACTGTACACGGCGCATTTCACATGCCCGTGCAGGAACGTGTAGTAGTTGCCGCCCCCGCCCACTGGGCTGCGTACGTCCAGCACCACCACGCCGGGCTTGCAGGCATGATCCGCCACCCATTGGGGCCTAACCAGAGGCGCCGCCGCTGCCATCGCGGCCGCCCCGTAGCCCAAGGAAAGACCGGCGGCCGCCGCCGTCACCCAACCTGCTACCGTTATCTTCTTCATGATCTCCGTCTCCTCGTGGTGAACCCAGTGAATGCGGCTTTGTTTTCTGCGTTGGTACACCCGCCCGGCACCGACGCCGGACCCTACACCGTGATAACCCGGTCCGCGCCCAGCACCTCCTCCAGCACTCTGTCCCACTCCTCGTCCCGGTCCCCCATCTCCCGCAGATCGCACCGGTAGACGTAGTGGGCCGCCTCCAGATAGCTGACCGCTTCGGTCATGGTTTGCGGATCCGGAAACAGACCCGTCGACAGAATCGTGACATTCATTGCTGCCCCCCGTGGGTTTCGGTCTTTACTTTGTCTTTCACACGCAGACGACGGCATCGGCGCCGGCCATCAGCTCCGCCAGCGCCCCCGACGACAGATGTGGTAGATCCGTACCTGCTACCGTGGTCTCGGGCTCGATGTCCGACAGTTCCAGCAATTCCGCCTGAGCCCGGTTCTCCGGTGTGTCTTCCACCTCGCGGTCCATCAGCACCAATCGCACCCGGTGGCCGAAGATGGTGAGCCCGGCCGCCACCCGCATGGCCTCGGTGTGGTCCCTCCGTCCCAGCAACACGATGTTCTTTTCCCGCCTGCTCATACCCTGTCCTTCGCCCTAACCCAGGAGCGCTCTCAAAAACTCACGATCTTCTCGGCCTCGGCAACGAGGGCGCTGTGCTCGGTCTGGCTGCCCACTTCGATAGGGCAGTGCGCATCGCCCATGAAACGCTTCCAGGAATCGCCGCACACCGCCGCCTGAGCCGCCCTCGGCAACAGGGCCCGGACCTTGTCGTCCATTACCGCCCGTACGCCGTCATTGGTGAAAAAGCACGACCAGTGCAACCCCCGGCGCTCGCAGGCCGCCAGCAGCGGCCCCAGGTACGTTCCCGCTTCCGGGGTGGAGACCACGAACATCAGATCCATTCCTTCCTCCGCATGGCGATCGCTACCGCCGCGATGGCGAACAGCAGCGAGGTGATGGATACCGCGAACAACGACGCCGACGCCGGCGGGCCGTTTTGCGGCGCGTTGCGCGGTGCGGGCGTCGAGGACGCGAATGACGGCAGCGTCTCGGCGTCGACCGGCATTGCCGTGTGGTCGGCCCAGTCCCGCCATCCCCGGGGAAACACGCGCACGCGGACACCGAGGCCGGCGGTCAGGCGCGTGAAATAGGCGATGGTGCTCTCCGGCGTCTGGGCATACACAATGGCGTCTGAAGGTACGTCCACGGCCCGCTTCGGGGACTGGCCCTGGATCCGCACCGTGTCGACGGGCAGCGAGCGGGCGCCCGGAATATGGCCTCCGCGCTGGGCCGTCACCACCTTTCCCCAGTAGCGGGCGTCGCTGCGCCCGTCCAGCAGCACCGGGGGATCGCTACTGCGCAGCGCACGCAGCAACTCGCCGCGAAACACGATCAGGCGGGACCGCGCCCGGCCCTGAAACAGCGGCTGGGCCACCATGGCCCGCCCCGCGCCGCTACCCGCCGGCACCCGGTGGGCGTCCAGCAGACCGGTCAGGCGTGGACTCAACACCCGCACCTGCGACTGGCCAAGAAGAAACAGCACGCCGGCAACGAAATCGCGCCGCTGGGGATCGTCGCCGGCCACTACCACCGTGCCGCGACCGGACAAGCCGGCGGTGCCCAACACCCACACCAGTTGGCGAAACGCGGGCAGCCGGCCATGGGGACCGAGAAGCGCCGAGGGCGGCAGGCAGCGGGCCCCGGCCACCGAACGCGCTTCGCAACGCGCCACCGCACGGGTATCGAGCACGATGGTGTCGGACCCCTGAGGAAGGCGAAGACGCTCGATATACGAGAAGTCGGTGGCGGCGTCGACAGTGCCGTACCGCAGCAGTGCGACGATCAGCGCCGACAGTTGGACGATCCGCCGCAAGGGCACCACAGGCGACCTCAGCAGCCGCCGAAATGCTGTACAGGCAACGCCGGGGCGCCGCCCGTTCCGTTGTCGGCACGAGGCGGATGGGCCACGAAGTATTCCATCAGCCGGTTCACCGACACCTGTCCCAGACCCGACCCCACATCGATGGGCTGGGTAAAAGCCTCCACCGGCTGCGGTATGGTTGCCGACTCGGCCGTTGCCTGGGGCACCATCACGGCACGGCCCGCCACCACGCACACGGCCAGTGTCACCGCCAGGGTGACGGTGCAGAACAGAAGTACCTTGACGTTGTCCATGAAGACTCCGCTTGTCACTTGCCGAACGGGTTGCCCAGGAACACCAGCGCCATCAGGTAGAAGGCCACGAAGAACATGACAATCTGCAACACGGTCGACAGGTTCATTGCGTCTTGCCTCCCTTGGTCTTGCTCTGCACGTAGTAGTCGGCGAGGGCATTGAGGTCCAATGGCCGCTCGGTGACCGGGTTGATCACCTTGGATGAGTAGAAGGGCACACCGAAGCGGGTGTGCCGCAGATAGGCGGGCTTGGCGATGACGATGTAAGCCACCGACGCCATCGTGGCGGCGGCCAGCACCAGGGCCACCAGAGTTATCTGGATCTGCGCACCACCCGCGCTGCTGTGCGAAGCTGCCATTAGCGTCCCCTCAATTGCGCCGTATGACCACGCTCCAGCCCCGGCTGCCCTTGAGGGTGCCCAGGTGCGTGCCGCCCAGGTCGGGGATCATGGCCACCACCGCTTCCATGGATGTGGGGTTGTCGATCTTCACCTGGACCACCTCGCCCGGCGCCACCTTGCCCAGGATCTTCTTGGTCATCAGCTGCGGCCGGGGGCAGGAATCGCCCAGGCAGTCCACCACCTGTGCCACCTCCACGGTCTGACCGTCCTCCAGGGTCACGGTCGACGCCGCCCCGCCCTGTTCCGCCTCTGCCTTCTTGCGTCCGAAAAGTCCCATCATCGATCCTCTCTTTGGTTTTCAGTTCATGCCGCGCCGGCGTCACTGACCGCAGTCACGGTTGCCGCAGCAGGCGCCTCGACGCCCGCGGTCTGGGCCTTGGCGGTCTCCCGTGCACGGGCCATGGCCCGTTCGCGGCGCACAATGCCGTAATAGATGCCGCCCAGCACACCGGTCTGCAGCAGTCCGAACACGAAGGCCGGGATGCCGGTCTTCAACTGCAGGGTGGCCGCGTTGGCGATGCCGAACTGCAGACCCTTGAGGTTGGGGGTGGCGCTCATGGTCGCCGGTGCCGGCGGCCAGTAGTAAACCGACCAGAACAGGGAGAACAGGAACATGCCCACGAAGGTGAAGATCAGCGCCCACAGGGCGCCGATGTTGCCCTCGCCGGTCTTGACCCAGGTGGACACCGTGCAGGCGCCGGCCAGCACCATGCCGATGCCGAACAGGAACAGGCCCACCAGCTGGTTGACCCCCACCTCGAACTCGATGGGATGGCCGCCGCCCACACTCATGAAGGCGGTGAAGCCCAGCGTGGTCACGATCATCAGCGCCAGCATGGCCTTGGTGTTGCGGTAGCTCTTGAACAACATGGCGTCGCGCAGGGCGGCGGTGTTGCAGAACCGCGAGCGCTGCATCAGAAAACCGACCACGGCCGCGAAGAAGAACGATGCCAGGCATTGCGTCAGGGAGTTGTGGTGCATATCAGGACTCCAGGACTTTCTTGTAGATGAGCGAACCCACCCAGGCGCCGGCGATGATGCCGGTCACGGCCAGATAGCCGCCCAGGTTCATCTGAGGGGTGATGGCGAAGAAGGTGCTTACGTTGCAGATGAAAGCGAGGCGGATGCCGATGCCCATGAGCAGGCCGCCCACGGTGATCATCACCCACTCGTCCATGCGGCGCGGCACGCGCCAGTAGAATTCCTTGCTGAGCACAGCGCCCACGAATGCGCCGAACAGCATTCCGAGGCTGATGTACATCTTCCAGTAGTAGAAGGACGGCTTGAATACGTAGACCCAGAACGGCAGACGGTGCAGCTTGTCCCCGATGGCGGCCTTCGCCAGCAGGCCGGTGATCATGGTTTCACCGCCCCCGACGGTCCATGCACCCACCACCAGAAACAGAAAGATGTCCAGGACGCCGACGATGACCATCGCCACAACGGGATCCAGGCTCTTTTTTAGTATGTCCACGGCAAGCTCCTGCGCTGTGTGTCGCTGTCAGCGCATTGGTTGCACTTGCCGTGCCAGTAGCAATTTATTCGTTAAAACAGAACTCTAGAGCCTCACAGTAGCCGCAGCGCCGCCAGTATGATCTATTCTGAGCCAGCTGCATATTCAAAATGAATCACCCCTGGAAGGCTCGGCTGCCCCCTACCGCCCGCTGCCCTGCAGGTCGGCCCGGGCCAAATCCCACCGCCCGCTCGTTTCAGACATCGGAACGCTCGCGCCCATCGACAAGGAAGGCCCGGTTCGCCACCGGCGGACTGCGGGGTTGCGGCGTGCGTCCGCCTTCGGCGCTGCCGTGGGCCACGGGCAGCCGACCTGCTGACCGATTATGAACATTCAGCTGTAGCAAAATCGGCCAACGTGTCTGTGACTCATATCCGAAAGCCGCGCAGTGGTTGAAGTGGGAGCAGTGGCACGCTCTGTGCAGTTAACCGCGCGAACCACCGCTGCGGGCCGGCATGTCGGCACGAGCACGCACCATAACGGCTGGGCAAGTCCCCTCCGTCCCGGGCATCGCTCGAGCAGCGGGGCGACGGGATGAACCGCACATCGCGCGCCTTTCCGGCTGGTGCACGGTTCCGAATGCTTTCCGACGGCTGTACTCCTCCTTGGCTGGGGTTGCGAAACGGCTCCCCAGCATCTTTTTTGGTCGCCCCTACCGGTCCCGCCAGTCCTCTCCCAACTAGCGATCCATGTAATCGTACGTGGGCTGCTCTATCGCTTCGCGAAAATCGCGGCTCTTCTTCCAGTGCCGATAGTTGCCGGCCAGGAACAGCTTCGGGAGCGCCCCCGCGCCCACGAACAACATGCTGACGAACGAGACCAGCATACTGTCACGAAATGCTCCCTTGACGAATGGTGGTAGTTACCACCGCACAGCGCCGTATTGATCTGCACGAAGGCCGTGCAGGCAGAACGCACATCCGCGCACCGACCACCGACCACCGACCACCGACCACCGACCACCGACCACCGACCACCGACCACCGACGGACCGTTTCATTGCCTCCACCGGCGCAGCCGTAACGGGCCCGGAGCGACGCGCCCTGCCCGGTGCGCAGGGGCATCGAGCGGGCGGCGGACCCTCGAGACGTTCCGGGGCGCGAACTGCCGTCCACAATAGCGTACGTCCCGTCAAGCCCCGGTTCAGTGGCACCCTCACGTCCGCCGATCCGCCTGCCGGGGCAGCGGGAGTTTCTGGCATACTGTGCCGGTGCCAATCGAGTCGGGACACGGCGGCGGCGGTGGGAGTCTGCCCCGGCGCCCCCGGACGGAAACCCGCGGAGATCGTACGTAAATTTACTGAGATTGACAGAATCTTATCCATTCTGCGCTGTCTGACCCATGGGCGGGAATCGCAACCACGGCGGGGCTCTGACCGGCCGTGGCGGCTCGGGCAAGGGGGCAGGCGGGCCCGACCCGCAACGCTTCCCCCACCGGCCGACCAAGCAGAGTCGCGGTCGTCGGTCGGCCCCGTCCGGAATTCGTCTGACAGTCAACCCCTCGGAAGGGAAACTCGCTATGCAAGACCTCCATCAGGCCTGGACCGCCCTGCAATTCGGCGGCCCGATGGTCTACCCCCTGTTACTGCTGGCCGTGGTAACCGTGGCCATCCTGCTGGACAAGGCCTACGTGTACTGGCGCTACACCCGCCCGCCCAAGGCCCTGCTCCGGCTTGCCGAAAGCCACACCTCCCGTTGGGCGGATCTGGAAAGCCACGTGGCGGTGCTCAACCCGAACCACCACTTCGCCCGCTTCCTGCAGACAATCCTGCAGCATCGCAACGGGCCGCCCTGGTGGACCGAGTCCCGCGCCGGGGACGAGGCCCAGGTCATCGAACGGGCCTTGGGGCGCGGGCTCTGGGTGCTGGAAACCATCGTCACGGCGGCGCCCCTGCTGGGACTGCTGGGCACCATTACCGGCATGATGGACGCGTTCAACCTCATCGGCAGCAGGGGGTTGGTGGATCCCAAGGGCGTGACCTCGGGGGTTGCCGAAGCCCTGATCGCCACCGCCCTCGGCCTGCTGATCGCCCTGATCGCCTTGTTCGGCTACAACTTCTTCTCCCGGCTCCAGTCACGCACCCTGGACGAGATGGAGCGCATCGGCACCCGGTTGGTGGACCGGGTCCGTCTGGACGCCGACGCCCCTGGAGGCGGCCGTGAAGCTGCGTAGATCCCGGGAATACCGTCGCGGGCGCATCGAGATCATCCCCATGATCGACGTCATGTTCTTCCTGCTGGCGACCTTCATGCTGGCGTCGCTGTCCATGCAGAACCTGCATTCGCTGGCGGTCAACCTGCCCAAGGGCGAGGCGGCGCCGATGCACCCGAACCGGCCGGTGACCCTGACGGTCACGAAGCAGGGCAAGATCTACCTCGATCACACCCCGGTGACCCTTGCCAGCCTCGCCACGACCCTGAAGCCCATGCTCAAACACCATGGCAGTTCGGTGATCGTGGCCGCCGACCGCGATTCCCGCGACGGTGTGGTGGTGCGTGCCATGCTGGAAGCGCGTCAGGCAGGCGCCGATCAGTTGCTGATAGCCGTCAAACACGAATGACTGAAGCCGCCTACCCGGGCCCCTTCTCCCCGGAAAGCCCAGCGCAGCGCCTGCCGTGGATTCTGTTGATCGCGGTGTTGCTGGTGCTGCTCGGGTTGGTGGGTCTCGGCAAGGTCCTGAAGACGCCGGTGCGGCCGACCGCCAAACCCAAGCCGTTGAAGGCGCGCATCTACGAGTTGCCGGCGTCGCGCGGAGCGGCGCCCGCGAAACCCGCGCACCACGCGCCCAGCCACAGCTCGTCCCACCCGACGAATGCGCATCGGTCTGCGCCACAGCACAGCCAGCGTGCCGAACATGCCCAGCGCCGCGCCCAGTCCGCAACTTCCCACGTCTCCGCGAAGAAAGGCGCCGCACTCGCGCGCACGAGTCACCCCCACCGGAAGGCTCCGGCCCATCCCGTACCCCAAGCGCATCCGGCAAAGCCCCGTCCACAGCACACCATTCACTGGGCGGTGCTGCAGTCCCAGATCAACACAGCGGTCCGGCAAAGCGACTCGGCCCTGCCCCAGGTCCATGATCCCCACACCCTGGTGGCCCGCTACTACATCGCTTCCCTGCTGAGCAAACTGCAGCGCATCGGCGACATGAACTACCCCACCGACCTGACAGGGGTTCCGGTACTCAAGCTGGTGGTGGGGACCCACGGAGAACTGCTGCACCTGACCCTGCTGCACTCCTCCGGCAACGGCACGCTGGACCACGACGCGCTGCAGATCGCACGGGAGTCGGCACCATTTGCCCCGTTTCCCGACCGGCTCAAGCACCAGACCTCGCACGTCGAGCTGGTCTGCTACATGAGCTTCGACGGCTACCGTCAGATGTACACGGGATACTGACGTACGACCGGGACAAGCCATCCCCTGACGCCACGGGTATCGCAAGGCCGCCGCATGGGCTCCGTCAGTCCAAGACGCTGGCCCTCAGCTTGCCCAGCAAAACGGCGGACGATACCGGCCTGCTGACATAGTACCCCTGCGCGAGATCGCAGTTGGCGTTGCGCAGGAAGTCGAACTGCCCGATCGTCTCCACCCGTTCGGCCACCACTTCCAGTCCCAGCTTGTGGGAAAGGGTGATGCTGGCCTCCACGATGGCCACATCATTGCCGTTCCCGGGCAGATCTTCGACAAAGGTGCGATCGATCCTCGGTGCATCGAGAGGAAAGCGTCTGAGGTAGGCCAGCGACGAATAGCCGGTCCCGAAGTCGTCCACTGTCAGTCGTACCCCCAGGGCGTCGAGCATGGCGAGGGTCGCCCCCGCGAGTTGCACGTCCTTCATTACGGTCTGCCTTGCCGTCCCACCGCATGGCCGCTCGCCAGGTCTGCCTTGAGTCGCCCGGCGATCTCCCGGAGCAACCGGTCCCCTGCCGGGTGACCCAGACTCACGTTGACCCGCTTGAAGTTGTCCACATCCAGGGTGAACACGGCGACGACCCCGTCGTTTCAGCGCGCGTGTTCCAGACCGGCCGCCAGACTTTCCGCTATCCGTGTCCTGTTGGGTGGCCCGGTCAGAGCGTCGTGGGTAGTCCAGTACCAGAGCTGCTCCTCGAAGCGCTTGCGTTCCGTGACATCCCTCCCGGTGGACGCGTACAGCGCCGTGCCTGCGTACCCGCAACAGCCCGGCTGCACGCTCTACCGGAGCGGCAACAGCTACGCACCGGTTGGTGCTCAGCCAGCGTGCCCAGCAGTTCCAGTCTGGGGCGCCGCCGCCAGCGACAGCAGGTCGGCTTTGCAGGCTACCTGTTTCGATGGGATGGCCAGGCTCCGGGCTTCAGAAGCGGGCCCCCAACTGCAGCACGTTGAAGGTGATGCCGTGGTTGGGTTTCTTGATGTCGGCGTTGGAGTAGTGCATTAGACGGTAGGCGAGTTCGTAGCGGTGCTCGGGTCCGAAACGCATACCGATGCCGACATGGCTGCCGAACTGGAAGGCCGTGGAGAAACGCCGGCCTTCAATCTGTGTGCTCGACAGCAACGCAGGTCCTACACCGGCTTCCAGATAGAACTCCAGCGGCTCGGAGTGGGCGGCACTCTGCCGCCGCAACACCGGCCGAAAGTCCACCGCATCCAGATGGTCAATACCGGTATTGCCTGCCCTTCCATACCAGTAGCTCACACCCAACTCCCAGTAGCCGGTGAGGTACCAGTTGCCGGCATTGAGCCAGTGCCGCCGCCAATGCTGCTGCAGGGCCACCCGTACGAGAGAGACATGGGCTCTGGCGTGGATTGCCGATCCCCCCATGACGGTCATCCCATCGACGAGAGCCGCGGACACCGGCTCCGGTATCGCAAGGACCGCCACCAACGCCCCCCCAATGAAGACGCTTCATCCCGTCGCACCCCGTCCCGGCTCTCCCCGCGTGATGCCGCCACTCGTTTCCTTCAATCATAGCAGCGGCCCTGGGGCGACACTGCGCACCGCGGTTCGGATCCCTGCTGCGCCGCCGAATGGATTTCAACGCATCCGCCCCCGGAGCGACACCGTAACGACACCGACCAGCACCAGCGCCGCGCCGAACAACTGCACCGCCGACACCGGTTCGCCGAGAAACACCGCCGCCAGCGCGATGGTGGACACCGGGCCCACGGCACCGATCATCGACGCGGTCCGGGCGCCGATGCGCCTGATGCCCGCAGTGAGCAGGAACGCCGGCATGACCGTCGAGAGCAGTGCCATCGCTCCCGCAAAGCCATAGACCGGCGCAGGCTGACCGAGCGCCGCCAAGGGTTCCGTCACCAGGAACTGTACCACCACCGCGACGCATGACACGGTCATGACATAGGCGGTGAAGCGCAGCGTTCCGATGCGGTGCACAACCTCGCCGGCACCCACCAGATACAGCGCATAGGCCAGGGCACTGCCAAACACCAACGCAGTGCCGAGCGGCACATTGCCTCCCTCCACCCGCAGATCATGGAGAAACACGAACGCGATACCGCCGTAGCTCAGCACCAGCGCGAGAATCTCACGGCCGGCGATTGGCCGGCGGTAGCGAATTACGGTGATCAGCACGACCAGCGTCGGATAAAGAAAGAGCACCAGCCGCTCCAACCCGGCGGTGACGTATTGCAGCCCGAGAAAGTCGAACAGGCTCGCCAGGTAATACCCCGACACGCCGAGAAACACCACGGAGGCCCATTCCCGACGGTTGAGCCGTGGCGCCCGCTCCCGCCGGGACCACGCGGCGGCCGCCACGAAGAACGGCAGAGACATCAGCATGCGCAGGGCAAGCAGCGTCACGGGATCCACCTGGTAGCGGTAGGCAAGCTTGATGAAGATCGCCTTGGCCGAAAAGCCCATGGCGGCGACCAACACCAGACCGGAGCCCACCAGTGCGGCGGGACGTTGCGTTGCGGGGAGTTGTTCCATTGACGGACCCTTTGCGGCAACACGGGTCCGAAAGCGGGGCAGCAAGGCCGCGGTCGGTTCCCGCGGCCTTGCTGGTGTACCGTAGCTACACGTGCGCGCCGCCGTGACTGTGTTTCCACAGCCACGAACGACGGACGATAATATGCTCGGCACAATTGGACATGATCAGACTATAGGCAGGCAATCACGTGGCTGTCAACGGACCTCTGCCCCGCGGTTGGCGACCGACTTCCCGGCTCACGAGGAACTGGCTGGCCCATCTGCACACCCTGAATGTCCCCGCGCGCAACCTCAGCATCGAGATCACCGAGGGGCTGTTGATGAACGCCCGTACGGACGTGACCGACAAGCTACTCGGCTTTCGCGATGCCGGCATTCAGGTGGCCATCGACGACTTCGGTACCGGCTACTCCGCGCTGTCCTATTTCAAGCGCTTCGACATCGACTATCTGAAGATCGACCAGTCCTTCACCCGCAACCTGCAACCTGCAACCTGCAACCTGCAACCTGCACCTGCAACCCGACTCCAACGATCTGGTCCTGCCCGAAGCCATCGTCATCATGGCCCATAAGCTGGGGCTGAAAGTCATCGCCGAGGGCGTGGAAACCGAGGAGCAGCGCCGGCTGCCGACGGAGATCGGCTGCGACTACGGACAGGGCTACCTGTTCTCGAAGCCGCTGCCGGCCGAGCAGTTCGAGCGGTATCTTGCAAACAGCTAGCGGCTTCTCCATATACAGACCGGTTCGGTATCGTTGACAGTGCAGTATGCTCTCCGATTGTCCGTACAAGGCGGACGCTTACGGCCCGCTCCGTCTGCCGAAAGCCAGATCCGTAGCGGGCTCCCTGCGTCCTGGCCTATCCGTTGCGCATCTGTACGCCTTCACTCTCCAAGAACCCGAATCCGAGAAGTAACAGGGGGCAGATCCCTTGCCTTACGACTCAGGCTCGTCAGCGCTCACGGCCCCAACTGCGTAAGGCGCCAGTTGGCGGCTCCGCCACGGTGACTTCGACGCAAAAGCCAACACCGTGGCATCGTCCAACTACACAACCCCTAAAAAGCCGATAGACTTAGCCTCATCGTCCCGCTCTTGTTCGCCGAGACCGCAGATCGACCGCCTGCTCGATCGCGTGCGGCTTGCGAAGCCGATCAATGGCAGCTCCCGGCATTTAAGAACGGCTAATATTTGTCGTAAGCAGGCGTGTCCGGCATAGCCAGGAACGTCGCACAGCGTTAACGGCTCGCTGGGCCGCGAAATCCAAGACGGAGTCTTTGAACACGCCATAGGGAATATCCCATGACAAAATATCCTGCAGCTCGCATCATTTGTTTAATCGTATTCTGTTGGCCCTTGCTGGTTTCGGCGGCGACGACATCCCCGCCGCATGCCCCAACGCTTCCCAAGCCGTTGGCGCCTCTGGCTCAAAAGCTGGGCCTGGTCGTCGTCAAGACATTCAAGACGGACGCACAGGGAATCACGGGCTATGTCGTCAAGAACAGAAAAGGCCAGTTCGGCGTCGTGTACAGCTACAAGGATTTCCTGATATCCGGAGACCTGCTGAACGCCGAGGGCAAGAACCTGACCCAGAAATATGCCCAAGAGCATATCCCGAAACCCGACTACGCCGGGGTTATCAAGTCGCTCGCAGGGTCGCCCAATCTGGTGAGCGAAGGAAAGCCGGGAACACCGGAGATATACGTCTTCGCCGATCCGAACTGCTACTTCTGTCGCAAATTGTGGTTGGAGACCAGGAACTGGGTCGACCAGGGCAAGGTCCGGATTCACTGGATCCTGGTGGGTTTCCTCAAGAAATCCAGTGCCGGGCGGTCGGCGGCGATCCTCGCGGCCGCGGACCGCGCCAAGGCGCTTACCCAAGATGAAGAGCACTTCGATCTGAAGCACGAGGAAGGGGGAATCGCCGAACTGAAGCCGATTCCGAAGAAATGGCAGGACGTCTTGGACAAGCACCTGGCGATCATGGGAAAGCTGCGCTTCCAGGGCACTCCCGGCTTGGTGTTCAAGGATGTCCACGGCCAGTGGCAGGGCACCCCCGGCGTGCCGCCGATGGACAAGTTCGCCAAGGAGCTGGGGATTTAGACGGGGTTTTCCGATTCGATAGAGGACCGGCAGCTTGCCGGGCCTTTGCTCTTTTTGGCTGCGGCTGGTTGGTCAGGCGCCCGGGCCTGTGCCGGACTTGTCAAGACGAGCACGGCTCCGTCGCCAAAACCCGCCAGTCGATAGCTGAACATGTCGATCTCCGGACGATCTCGATACAGGAACAAAGGCCGGGCGCAAGGCCCGGCCTGGACAGCGCGTGCCCGCGGCCCGGACTACAGGGGCTGGCCGTTCGGCAGGTTGGTGGGCAGTGTCTGCAGGACATCGCAGGAAGGCACGGCAGTGCTGCCGCCTTTCTCGAGCTGCAGGAACAATTCCGGCTCCTGAGTGCCCGTGATATTGTTGGTCGTATCCACCACCGACGAATTGCACCACCTGATCGCGGTAATGGTTTCCGTTATCTCGGCCTCGTTCTTCCCGGGTCCGCCAGCGACGATGTTGGCGCAGGGTTCTGTATGGGGCTCCCCTTCCACTGTGGGATAGGCCGTGAGAATGCCGGACATGATCGTTCCTTGCTTGTTGGCAAAGAGCGATCGAGTGGTAGTCTGGTCGTGGGCGACATACAGGGTGATCGGGCTGTTGGCCACGGGCTTGTTCTTGAAGAAGCATTGTGTCACCCACCCGATATCCGTCGCGCCGCATGTGTAGTCGACCGGCGCACCGCCGGCGAGCCCCGTCTCCTTGAAGGAACAGTCGAGGAAACCGTAGGCGTTGATGCTGAGATCGGCTTTGACAAAGCTCTGGGCCTGCGCGCTGCCGATCCCGAGGGCCGCGACAGCCACCACCGCCACAAGCGCGCCGCCGGCCCGCCTGGCTTGATCTATCAATGTGTGCTTCATGTCCTTACTCCTCGTGTAGGATGGGTGATGATTCATTTCGAGTCGGGTTACAGGTACCTTGAGCACTCGCGTCATCTCTCCTCAGCGAAACCGTGGCCACTTGAAATTTCCGCCCATCGGAGGACCGGGAAGGGAGAGCGGACCTTTACCTTATAGGAGGGTTGGACGGTTTTAGATATTGGGTCTTGCCCGAACCGGCATAAGGGTTTTCCCCGACGCCCACCTGCAACGAAGCATGCGGTGAGTTCGGCGACGGTCCGCGTCTACTGCCGGTCGCCCGCGCAACTTGCCCGCCGTGCGGGCGCACGGCCCACGTTTTTCCCTCTCGTGCCGGTTCGCTATTGAAACACCTGCCGCTGCGCCGCAAGAGATCACCGCCAGTAAACAGCCGCCCAACCCCGCGGGGTTGGGCGGCTGCCTTGTGCCGCTGAGTTAAACGGCCTTGCGCTGCGACGAAAGCGCGCGTGCCCGTCGCAACCGGCCTACTGGGCTGGCAGCAACTCGGTGCACGACGGCACGGTATAGGACCCATTCTCCAGCACCTCAAGCAACTCGCCCTGCGTACCCCCGACAATGTTGTTCGTCGTGTCCGTAATCGACATATTGCAATAGCGAACGGCGAGTGCTTCGACCGCGGGTTCCTGGCCGCCTTCGCCATTGCCGTTCGGTTGAATCTCCGGGCAGAGCTGATGTGTGTCCGGACCGCCTATATGCTCCAGTGATATCGTGGCGGTACCATTGACCCTCCCGTTGTTGCCGGCGATGAACACGACGCCTTCGCCTCCGCCCCCGCCTCCGCCATGCTGGTTGCTGCTCACATTCTGGGCAGTGATCGTTACGGTATTGCTAATGATCTTGTTCTTATAGATGCAGGCGACCACGGCGCCGACGGCCTGCGCGGCGCAATCGTAGCTTACGATCGAATAGGAGCCCAGCCCCGACTCCCTCCAGTCGCAGATCAGATCGCCTGCGCCTACTTCCTTGGCCTCATTGGTCTTAGGCGCCACATCGAAATCGACGCTGTCAAAGGTCTGGGCCAGTACCGTGCCAATCCCGAGCAGCGAGAGCACACTTGCCGCCGCGACCGCGAGACAGGTCCGCCTGGCGTGACATTTTAGTCTGTAGTCCATGGGTCCACTCCTCATTAATAGGGTAAGTCAAGATTCCACTGTTACCCGGTTACCTATGCCTCGATCATCCACCGCTCTGTTGGCTTCGGACGATAACCCTCTCCACGCTCTATGTTTTGGATACGGATCCCGCCGAATCCGCCCTCCTGAGAAATGCTGTTCCGGCCTGTCGCGTCAGGCCAACGACCGGGTTTGGCCAAAGCCGTACTATGTATAGGAGGCCTGACCGACTTTTGGTATTGGGTCTTGCCCGAACGTCCATCAGGGTTTTCCTGTACAGGCCAGTGACCTGCGGCAAGGTACCGTGCGGTGAGTGCGGCTCCGCAAGCAACCGACCTTGCATTGCACGCCCCGGACGTGGCTCCTCGACCGGTTCCACCGTCATACCAAGCCCGGCGGCGTTGGCCTTGTTGGCCCCACTACGGACCACAAGGCCGCTCCCTACCCCGGTTCGGGCAGTGTCGACGACTTGATAAATCCGGCAACATGCCTTCGTTGTCCGTCAGTGGTCCAGCACCAGCACTTGATTGCCGCGCCGGACGGTGTACGTCAGCTTCCCGCTACCGGCCAGAGCCTCGAGCGCCTTGGTGCCGTAGTCCGGGGTATCGAGCGGTACCCCGTTTATCGCTGTCAGCATGTCGCCGGGCTTGAGGCCGAGAGATTCGATAAACGAAGGGTTCTCCGGCTCAGTGACGCGGTAGCCCCGAAAGTGCCCGTCTTCGACGACGGCGGTGGCTCCCAACAGCTCGAGCAGCAGCCCCGGCTGCCTGAACATTGCGCGACGCAGAACCGTGGGGTATTGATCGGACGACATCGCGTGAGCCGCATCAGGTGTCCTGTGGCCGAACCTGCGGCTCGGCGCGCTCCGCGAAAAATCGAGGCGCTGCAGGCCCCCGCCGCGCCGCACGACGACGTAATCCGCATGGATTTCCATCACCTCTCCCCCACCTGCGATGTCGTCTCCGATAGCGTAAACCCGCTGGTGGCCGTGCCCATCGGTGATGATTGTGCGCGCGCCCGCTGCGTCAGTGGACAGTATCGTACCTGTGAGCTCCGCGCCGCTCGCGCGTGTTGACGACGTGTCCGCCTCGCGCGCCGCGGACAGGTTTTGGCGGCCGAAAGCACTCTGCGCGTGCCCCGCGCCGGCCACCATCAGCGACAGCACCGCGGCCATAACTAGCGGTCGCTTCGGACAGCAACACTGTCTCTGGAGAACATATGCTCTCAATCGATACACGCCACACTTCCGGTCTTCGCAGCAACAGAGACCAGGCCGGGCGTCACGCCCGGCCTGGGTCCACTGCAGTACGACACCGTAACGAGCCAACAGCCTCATTAATGCGGCTGCAGGACCGTCACCGATTCATAGAAGCAGTGCTCACCCTCGTCGCTGACATAGGTCGTTCCGGTCGCCCTCTGGATGTTGACGCCGTGCACATGCGGTTCGTAGTCCTCAGGCGTGCAGTGAGGAATCACACGTGATATCGAAATTACCTCCTGAAGCTTCATCGTATTGGTGTTGACAACCGCGAGATTGCCGGTGTGTTCCCCGCTCACGAGCAGCGAGTAGTGCGCCGGATCGGCGAAGAGGAAGTGCGCATGGACGAAGAGCTGGTCGAAGGGCAGACCGGAGGCGACGGCGTCATGATGATCAGGATAGTCGGGCACCGACTGGCCGTTGGACAGATCGATGATTGTGACTTTCTTGAAGGTGCGCGATAGCGGATTGGTGTCGACCTCCGCGACCCATCGACCCGTGATTTCAGGTCCCTCGACCTCGACGCCTGTACTACTTTCCTCATCCTCCGCAGTCACCTCTTCGGGTGTGGCGATGGTGTGAATCGCGTTATACGCGCGATGATTCACCCGGTCGGTTGACAGGTCGTGCATGTGGATGATCCAACCGGTCGGGATCGTGAACCGCTCATTCGGCGGCAGTGTCTGGATGAAGTCGTCAAAAGGCTTGCGGATATTTACGGAGTAGAGGGGGGTGTCTGTGGCGCTGTCGAAGGTCCACATGGTCTCCCCGAAGTGCGTGGTGCCATTAACCGTATTCAGCGCCGGGTCGACGTCGATGCCCTGTACACACTGGTTGGCGGCCATATCGATAAACTTGTAGGGATGTGCGGCGCTGGGTTCGATCACCGACACAAAGCAACCGACGTAGGTCGGCGAGGGCTCGTGATTGCCCACGTAGATCTTGTGATTGACCGGATTCACCGCGTCCTCCTCGGCGGCATGCCCCAGCACGTAGCTGCGAAGAATCTTCGGGTTGGAGAGATCACTGATGTCATAAGCCACGAGCAGGCCCGACTCGGTATCGGTTGATTTCGCTTTGGTAAATCCCCTGCGATCCGGTTTCCATTGCAAACCCGAATGCTCGATCACCTGGTAGGCGATCTTGTTGGCGTCGTCGATGTCGATGCCGTGCGGATGCCGCGGATGATTTTCGGCTCCCTTGGGCGCGCACCCCCCCCATTTCTTCATCAGCGTGCCGTCGGGTTCGACCACCGGAATGCAGGCGTGCTCAATGTCGAGGGTCGACAGAACGTTGTTGGTTCCGTATTCGAAGATGGTGATACCGGCCTTGTTGGTATACTGGGTTTGCTGTCCGGGTGGCACGTCCTCGGCGCCGCGCTCGTTGCTCGATATCCAGTAGCTGGGCGTGCCAGAAGCGTCGGTCTCGTGCGGCTTCCAGACCGGCGCCGGCGTGAGGTCCGCTTCGCCACTGTATTCATCAGGGGGGACTAGGACCTCGCTGATCGTATACGCCGGCGCGGCAGACACCGCACCGGCGAAGGCGATCAGCCCGCCGGCCACCAAAGCGAGCGCCCTGCCGACACGCTCGGTTTGATTTCGCAATGTGTATTTCATGTCCTTACTCCTCGTTCGGATGGTTGACGAATCATTTCAAGCCGGGCTACAAGTGCCTTGAGCACCCGCGTCATCTCTGCTCAGCGAAACCGCGCCGAGAGCGACGGCGAGCTGAGACGGGTTAGTTGACATTACCCTTATAGGAGCGTCGGACAGTTTTAGATATTGGGTCTTGCCCGAACCGACGTAAGGGTTTTCCCCGATGGGCCCCGGCTACGGGAAGTACGGTAGGGTCGGCAGACCGCTGAACTACTCAACGGCGGCGGCGCATTTCTGGCAACGCTGGGGGGTTCGACACGAGTTTTTGGTCTGATTGATACCGGTTGTTAGCCCCCGCGGGGCGCCAACATCAGTGCCAAGAAGAGCCGCCCAATCCTGAGGGATTGGGCGGCTCGCATGAGGCGGCTGGCTTAAGCGTACTATCGGAGAAACACGAAAGTCGTGGGTCGCACGGTCTCACTCAAAAGCCCGGTGGCGTAAAGGGCCCATTCGCCAGTTCTTCGCACGACGGCACAGAACCGGTGCCTTTGTTTTCCAACTGAGCGAACAGTTCTGACTGCGTCGGACCCATGACATTGTTCGTCACATCCAAGAGCGAGTTGTTGCACCACCGGATGGCGGTCACGGTCAACTCGGACGGCTCTGTGCAGATGATCGCGTTCTCTTCGGATTCGGGAATGTTCGTAACGATTGTCGCTCTGACAGACCCGTTGTTTTTGACCTCTTCCTCTTCCAGCTCTTCGGAGTGTATGTTCTGAAATTTCAGCAACTGGGGATCCCCCACCGGCTGATTCTTGAACATGCATTGCTGCAATACCCCGACATACTGTGACTGGCAATCGTACCTGACAACCGAATAGGGGGAGAGTCCCGTCTCCCTGAAACTGCAGCTGAGCCCCCCCGCTGTTTCACCGCCGTTCTGAAGTTTGATGGTCGCACTGGCAAATCCCTGCGCCTGCGCGGCGCCGATACCGAGCGCGGCAACGGCCATCCCCGCCGCGAGCACGAGGGCTTCCCGCCTAGCTTGATATATCAATGTGTGTTTCATGTTTTTGCTCCTCGTTAGGATGATTGATGATTCGTTTCAAATCGGGTTACAAGTACCATGAGCACTCGCGTCATCTCTCCTCAGGGAAGCAGTGGCAACGGGACCCTCGCGCGCAATGAGGGCCTGAGAACAGAGAGCGGACCTTTACCTTATAGGAGAGTTGTATAGTTTTAGATATTGGGTTTTGCCCGAACCGGCATAAGGGTTTTCCCCGACACCGGTTCGCGAGTCTTCCTTAAACGGACACTCGCATGACAAACCGCCCAACCCCGATGGATTGGGCGGTTGCATCATCTTGGCACGTCATTCGGTCTCCTCGAGGACCGAGAGGCGTGTGTGACAGCGCGGTTTAGCTTCCCCCACCGCCACCACCACCTCCTCCGTCGGTGGGCGGGGACGCGATCAAGTCCGCGCACGTCGGCACGCTGTAGTTGCCCTTCTGGAGCACGGAGAACAACTCAGCCATCTGGCCGCCCACAACGTTGTTGGTGGTGTCCGTAATCGACATGCCGCACCACCTGGCGGCAACCACTTCCACCTCCGGCTCGGGACCGTTGACCTCCCCGAGATGAGGGCAGAGCTGATGCGCTGCAGACGACTCTTCCGGCGACGCCGTGGTCGAACCGTTGATCGTCCCGTTGTTCTTAGCGATGAACACGTCCCCTTCGCCGCCGCCGCCGCCCCCGTGCTCTGCGCTGCTCACGTCATGTTGAATGGATAGCACGGTGTCGCTGATGATCTTGTTCTTATACACGCACGCCTGCAACACGCCGACAGCCTGTGCAGCACAGTTGTAGCTGACGATCGCATAAGGAGCCAGGCCGGACTCTCGCCAGCTGCAGAGTAGGTCACCTGCAGATACTTCCTTGCTCTCGTTGGTGCGCGGCGCGATCTGAAAGTCGTAGCTGTCAAAGGTCTGGGCCTGCGCGGTTGTGATCCCGATTGCCGAGATGGCAGTCGCGACTGCGAGCGCCAAACCCGCCCGCTTGGTATGATGCTTGAGTGTATGGCTCATGGCTTCACTCCTATGAATAGGTCCAATAATGATTCCATTCTTACCGGGTTGAACTACCCTGATCACCAAGCTCCGTGCAGATTCTGGGCGATCCGCCTCCTCCCGCTTCGCCGTGAGGACCAGGTGCCTCCGCCTTTCTTGGCAGTGCTGTGCTGACCTGTCGCTTTCCGGCTCTAGCGGCGCTAGGTTCTCTATTGATAGCACCGTTGGGTAGTTCGGGGTATTGGGCGTTGCCCGAACCGGACTAGGGGTTTTCCCTTACACGCGCCGGTCGCGACGCATAGGGCGGTGAGCTCGGCGACGGAAGTCACGGCCAGCTTGCGCATGACCCTGGCACGATGAACCTCCACCGTCTTTATGCTGATGCCGAGTTCGGCTGCGATCAGCTTGTTGGGGGTGCCTCTGACGACGCGGTCCAGGACCTCCGTTTCGCGCGGCGTCAACGAGTTGAAGCATTCGGCGTTCTCATCCTGCCGCGCCATGTCCCGGCGCAGACGGATATCGGCCGCCAGCGCCTGTTGGATCCGTTCCAGCAACAGCTGATCGTTGAAGGGCTTTTCGAAAAAATCGTATGCCCCGGCCTTCATCGCGCGCACGGCAGTGGCGATGTCGCCGTGCCCGGTGATCAGAATGACCGGAAGGCCGATTCCTTGTTGCGCCAGAATCTCCTGCAGCTGCAAGCCGCTGATGTCCGGCATACGGACATCGACCACGACGCATCCCGGCTGATCCGTATCGTAGGTCTGCAGGAAGTCCTGCGCTGCGCCAAAGGTCCGTACTGTAAGCTTCATGGACTCCAGCAACCATTGCAGCGATCCACGGACCGTTTGGTCATCGTCAACAACAAACACTGTAGGGCCACCGGTCATGACTGCATCCCTCCTTTAAGAATGGGCAGGGAAAAGCGGAAAGTGGCCCCGCCTTCGATGTTGCTGTGGGCCTGCAGGCGACCGCCGTGCGCTTCTATGATCGAGCGGCTGATGGACAGACCCATTCCCATGCCGTTCGCTCTGGTGGAGAAGAATGGTTCGAACAGATGATCCAGATCGTTGTCCGGAAGGCCGGAGCCGGTGTCCGCCACGGTTACCTCGGCCCCCTTCGCTGGATCGAGGCGGGTACAGACGATCACCTCGCGGCGCGGCGACTGGGCCGCGTCGATCGCTTCAATCGCGTTGCGCACTAGGTTCAGGACTACTTGTTCTATCTGAATCGCGTCCGCAAGTACGGCCGGAAGGCTGTCGGTCAACTCGAGGCGCAGTGCGATATCCTTGTGCCGCGCTTCGGGGACCGCCAGATCCGCGGCCTCCCGCACGATCTGGTTAATATCTACCTGGGCGCACAACGGTTTGCCACGGCGCAGATATTCCCGTATCCGTCGGATGATCTCGCCTGACCGATTGGCCTCGGCGGCGATCTGTTCGAGCGCTGGCATTAGCTCTGCTGCGCTCACGTCTCCGCCATCCAAGCGATGGATGCATCCCTTCGCATAGTTGAAGATGGAAGCCAGCGGCTGGTTGAGTTCATGGGCCAGCGACGTCGCCATGGCGCCTATAGCGCTGACCCGCTGGGTGTGCGCCAGTTCCATTTGGCGCTGACGCGCGCGCTCCTCGGTCTGCATGCGTTCGGTCGCGTCCTTGCTGGTGGAAACAAAATGTGTGATGGCCTCCCGCTCGTCTTTGATGGGCGTAATGGTCTTTTCATCGTAATACAGACGGCCATCCCGGCGGCGGTTTATAAAGGTGTCATGAAACACCTCGCCGCGCAGGATCGTGCCCCACAACCGTCGGTAGAACTGCTCGCCGTGCCGACCGGAATAGAGAATTCTGGGATTGCGCCCGATGGCCTCATCCCGGCTATAACCCGTCATGCGCTCGAACGCGGGGTTGATGAATTCGATCAGACCCTCGCGATTGACGATCATGACGGCATCTGCCGTCTGCTCCAGGGCTCCGGACAGCTTACGCATCAGTGCCCCGCTGCGTTCGCGCTCGATTTCGCTCCCGATCCACTGTGCGATAAGTTTCAGAATTTCCTTGTCGCTGTTCGTGAACAACACGGTACGCGGTACGGGACTGATGAAACTAAGGGTTCCGTATGGCCGATCTTGGACATCCACGCGGATGCCCAAATAGGCTTCGAGCTTGTGCTGAAGGTATGCGGGATGGGTGCGCCATTCGGCTGCCGCAGCGTGCTCGAAGCCTACCGGCCCGCTTGATTGCAGCGTGACGCAACAATAGGTCTGACCAAGAGGAAACACATGGCCCTTGGCAATTGGACCATCCGCCGGGACCACATTCACGATCTCGTAGTTCTCGCCTTCCACATGTGAAAGAACACCGATCGGGAGGCCGAATAACTTGCGACCCATGGATAGCAGCGCCTGCACCTTCTTGTCCAAAGAAAGCTTGTGCTTGGAGGTAATGGCATGCAGCCTGCGCAAAGTGTGTTCGCTGCGCCGCAACGCCTGCTCGGCGCGCACACGATCGACAATCTCTATCTCTAGGGCGCGCTTAGAGAGTTTGAGGCGGTAGTTGAGCCGCGACATGTGCGCTGCGATTCCGGCCATCAATAGCAGGATTCCGACGCCTGCGGTCTGCCAGAATCGGTACTGGAAGAGGACAACGACGGATGATGTCGGAGATTCATTTGTATTTTGTAGCAAGTGCGGATTCCCGCGCCGTCGTAACATCGGTCCGTATTCGACCCCAGCAGTCCATCCTGTGTAGCCATACGGATGGGTCGAAAGATGATCTATCGGCATGGCCTGCAACGCCAGTGCAGCCCTCCCCGTAGGTTTGTTCCGTCTGCTTTGAACGGTCCTGCAAGGCGAGTTCGCATATCGCGTGCCCGCGTACCGCGCATAGAACTCGACCAGCGAGCGATGTTGGATGATGGCGGGAGTGACGATATAGTAGTCGCCGGCTCCAGTTGCATGCCGACTCGGATCGGTGGAGCTGAAGTCTACCCTTTGGATGGCTACTGACAGGCTTGTTTTGTCATAATTGATGGGTGCACGGACAAACTGGTATTCCGGGGTTCTTTCAGGCGGATAGGGCGCGGGTATAGGCCGGCGCCCAGGCGTTTCTGGGACGTCGCCATCGTCAGCCCCCGCCCCGATGCTCGGTTGTGTGGGGTGGGCCGGTGCAGCGCTGATGCCTGCCGCGCTGACAATCGCTATCGAGGCCGCCAGCAACGTGTGCATCCTTTTGCTCCTCTCTAGCCGACTCGGGGCTCGTTTCACTTCGTTATGTCGATCGACAACCCGACTTCCAATACCGTCAGGCACCGGGGTTGGTTTGATGCTGTGCCGCGTTAGGGTCGGGTCGGTTTCCGGTGATGGGCAATGGGAACCGCCGAGCGTTCCGTGAACTGTTCGGACAACGGACCTCGCCAGGAGATCACATCGTGCCCAGACGGCGCGTCACAGCTCCTTCCCGCCCAAACGGTCAGGCGGAACTCAACCGGGCATCAGATGTGGTGGTGCGGCTGAACGGCACCTGCGGTCATGACATGCGCTGGCGCGGTGGTGGCGTGGGTGGAGAATCCACGAGTAGGAGATGAAGTGGCGGCCTGACGGAATCGTTGACTTCCGGATGCAACATGCTCAATGTGGATGGCACCGAAAGCAAGCCGGCAAAATGCGCTGCATTGTGGCAGCAATCGTCATGCATAGTCTTGTGCGACACAGGCGTGCCGCAGTGATGAACTTGGTGTGTCATGCGGAAGCAGCTGTGGCCAAATGCCGAGCCCGGCGCAGCCCAACCCCAAGTCACGGCCAAGTAGGCAAGAACAACAACCTGGGCAACAATCCGTTGCATCAGCCGCCTCCTCCCTCGCGGCATTCTCGAACTCTGCGAAGGCTTGACAGCGTCACCTTCGTCGGTCCGTTAGTACAGTAAGGTATATACCACCCAGTTCCGCTGTCAAGGCAAAGACGCCAGCCCTTTTTTACACACTGCGAGGGCGTTACTTACGGACTTGCGGCCAGGGGCGACGCCATGTCCCAGTGCAGCTACTTTGCCCACTAGTGGCCCATGCGGGAAATAGTGTGACTCTAAGAGCCCCGCTAATGGGTCAAGGCAAGGCGCGGTGCGCAGGGAATGCCGGGGGCAACCGACTGAGTTACTGCACCCAGGGGCTGCAACCCGACTCCAACGACCTGGTCCTGTCCGAAGCCATCGCGATCATGGCCCATAAGCTGGGGCTGAACGTCATCGCCGAGGGCGTGGAAACCGAGGAGCAGCGCCGGCTGCTGACGGAGATCGGCTGCGACTACGGACAGGGCTACCTGTTCTCGAAGCCGCTGCCGGCGGAGGAGTTCGAAGACTATCTTGGAAACAACTAGCGGACTCCCCGCCTCTTTATCAGCCCGGCGGGGTCCTCCAGTTACGGATTAGATGCCTTTTAAGCACCCAGACAATGACTGCGACGACAACATTGCCAGCAGGAATGGGAACCTATCGCGGCTTTCATGGCCCGGTCGGCCCACAGGAAGATCAGACGGCGGTCGTGTCATCGACGGACTCCTGGGCCAAGTCCTCCTGGGGCAAGTCCTCCTGGGCCGGCTGCTCCTGCAGCTCAGCTTTTTGCTGCCGTTTTTCTTCCTTCTTCTGTTTCTTCGCAATCTCTCTTTGACGTTTTGCGAACGCATAATTGGGTTTGGCCATTTGCAGTCCTGTTCAGGTGAATACGGGCTTCCGGATGAGTGCCTAGAATACCACTTTTGGCCTGGATCGTTCCCGTTGAATACGCTCGCTCGACTCGGCCCGCCTAGGGCTGCAATCCATCCATCCCGTTCTTGTGAATCATTCCGGTCTCTGCGCCGTGTAGGGCGTGTGGTTGAAAGTGTATTCGCCAAGGGTTCGTTCGCCGTTGTTGTCGACGGCCAGCAGACGCAGACGCATGGTGGTCACCGGCAATGCGCGCAATGCGTCGATGCGTGCGGAGAACACCACACCGCCGCTTTCGGCAATGAACGGGACATCCTCCTGCCGCATTTCACTCCTGCCGTCGCTGTCGAGATAGACCATATCGACCCGCTTCACATCGTCAAGCGGGGCCTCCAGGCGTGCAACCACGAAATCGTCCTCCGGCGCGACCGTGCAGTTCACCGAACCATTGAGCGGCACGCGATACTCACGCACCTGCAGGCCGTTTTCCGACAACCTGTGCACGAACTGATCGTTGATAACGACATCCACGCCACTCATTCTCGTCAGTGCCCGAACCTCTCCCGCCAACGCTGTCAGTTGCGTCAGCCGGCCGCTGCACAAGGCGCAGCCGAGGTAGTGTTCCTCGATGCGCGCTTCGCTGTCGGGGTCCAGTTCCCCGAGCCAGTAGGCGAGCAGGGTGTCCCACTCCAACGGCGCATGGCAGGACGGGGCATTCATCTGGATTCACCGGTTACGCACAGACGAAGACGCTCAAGGCCGCGGTGCCGGATGACGCGCACGTTCGCCGGGGTCATGTCCAACTCCCGGGCAAGCTCGCCGGCGGGCATGTCGTCGTAGAAGGTCATCAATAGAACGGTCCGCTCCCGCTCCGGCAAGCGTTCCAGGCAGTGCGCCAGCCGTCCGCGGTCCGGATTCGGTGGCGGTGTTTCCGCCGGCAGCAGCGCCTCGCCATAGGTTGCCAGCAGGCGTTCACGCCGCGCATGCCCGCGCCTCTGGTCCAGCACCACCATGCGGCAGATGCCGAACACGAACGAGGCCAGCCGTTCCGGCTCGCGCAACGCCCCGGCACGCAGGCGTTCGATCATCAGAAGCATCACCTGCTGCATGAGGTCGGCAGCCGCCGCTTCGCTGCCCAGGTGCCGCAGCCCGTACAGGCGCACGCGGGATGCGAGCCGGCGGCAAAGCTCCGCTTCCGCCTCTCGATCCGCCCCGTCGGCTGCCTGTCCGATGCGCTGCACCAGCAAGGGCTCATCCAGAGGGTTTTCGGGGTACGACAGGGACATGCCTGGAGCATATTACGCCCTCCGTGTCTTTGGAAGTGTAACGATCCGGCGTTTCGTTACACATCCTTGCACATCCATCCAAACAAGGGGGTACCACCGTGATTACCAACGACAACTCCGGCACCAATATCCACGAGATCGCAGACGGCATCTACCGGATCAACACTCCCATCCAACTGCCGGTCGGGGCCTTCAGCTTCAACCAATATCTGATTGTCGACGACAAGCCGATGCTCTTTCATACCGGGCCGCGACGCCTGTTCCCGCTGGTGCAGGAGGCCATCGGCCGGATATTGCCCCCCGACCGGCTGAGCTACATCGGCTTTTCCCATTTCGAGGCCGACGAATGCGGCTCCCTCAATGAGTTTCTTGCCATCGCGCCGGAATCGGTACCCGTCTGCGGCCAGGTCGCGGCCCTGGTGTCGGTGAATGATGTCGCCGACCGCGCACCGCGCGCCATGGGCGACGGAGAGACGCTGGAACTGGGGCACCATGCCCTGCGCTGGTTCGACACCCCCCACCTGCCCCACGCCTGGGAGTGCGGCCTCATGTTCGACGACACCACGCGCACCCTGCTGTGCGGCGACCTGTTCACCCAGGGTGGCGAAGGCAAGGCAGCATTGGTCGAGAGCGACATACTCGGACCGAGCGAGGCATTCCGGGGCGCTATGGACTACTACTCACACACCCCGGACACCAACGCAATGCTCGAGCGTCTGGCCGGCGAATCCCCTGCCACCCTGGCCTGCATGCACGGCAGTGCGTGGCAGGGTGACGGTGCCGGACTGCTGCGCGCATTGGCCCAATCCGTCGGACAACGCCAATCCCGCGCGGCCTGACACTCGGCACAAGACCGGGGCGGACCATGGCTTCTGAGGCACCCAGTTCCGCAATCCGTGATCTGTCCCGGTCACTTGCAGCAGCAACCCGAACGGTGGGAAGCATGGCTTGCCGGGAGGCGCGCACGGCGCAACGGGACAGGGTTCGAACTTAAGGTCCCATGGCTTCAATACGCCGCGATTACCCTGGCGGTGACGCCGATCGCCATGACACCCAGACAGCAAAAAGCCCAAGTGCGTGTGGCACATGGGCTTTTTGGGTTGGTAGCGGGGGTAGGATTTGAACCTACGACCTTCGGGTTATGAGCCCGACGAGCTACCAGGCTGCTCCACCCCGCATCAGAGGTTGGCAATAGTACAGAAGGGCCCCCAATGTTGCAAGCCGTCGACAGCAGTTCAGCGCAGGCTCAACGTTCGCGGCGCTGGGCGTTTTCCAGGTGGCCCTTGAGGTCGTAGCGCCAGATGAAGCCGGGCAGCGCGAACACCAGGAACAGGCAGAAGGTGACCGCGTAGAACTGCCAGCCCTGGTGCTGGAAGCTGCCGTAGATCTTCTGCTCCAGGCCGATGGCGATGCCGCCCACCACGAAGTAGAGGATCAGCAGTTCCAGCAGACGCCACCAGGGATTCTTGGTGCCGTCCCGGGAGGGGAACACGAACAGCACCCGCTCGCTGATCCAAGGCAGGTTGGCCGCGACCAGCGCGAGGGTAATCAGAATCCAGACAGCCAGTTGCAGGGACATCGAAGCTCCGTCAGACCAGTGCGGCTGTGCACAGGGCGATCAGCCCGCCGGGCAGGATGCCCAGGGCCAGCACAGCCAGTGAATTGGCGCTCAGCGCCACGCTCATGTCCAGCTTGGGCGCCAGCGGCTCGGTGGTCTCCGCCTTGTCGAAGTACATGAGCTTGACCACCCGCAGGTAGTAGAAGGCGCCGATGATCGAGAACGCCACCGCCACCACCGCCAGCCAGGTCATATGCACGTCGATCACGGCCTGCAGCACCAGCAGCTTGGCGTAGAACCCCACGGTAGGCGGCACGCCGGCCATGGAGAACATCACGATCAGCATCATCAGGGCGAACCAGGGACTGCGGTCGTTCAGGCCCTTGAAGTCGTCGAGGTTGTCCGCCTCGAAGCCCGCCCGGCTGAGCAGGATGATCATGCCGAAGCCGGCACTGGCGGTGATGGCGTAGGTGATGACGTAGAACATCGCCGCCGCATAGCCCGCCTGGGTGCCGGCCAGGATCCCCAGCAGCAGGAAGCCGACGTGGGAGATGGTCGAGTAGGCCAGCATCCGTTTGATGTTCGACTGTGCGATGGCGATGATGTTCCCCACCGCCAGCGACAGCACCGCCAGCGCCGTCAGCATCTGGCTCCAGTCCGCATGCAGCCCGCCCAGGCCCTCGGCCAGCAGGCGCATCACCAGGGCGAAGGCGGCGATCTTGGGGGCGCTGCCGATGTACACGGTCACCGCCGTCGGCGCGCCGTGGTACACGTCCGGTATCCACATGTGGAACGGCACCGCGCCGAGCTTGAAGGTCAGGCCCAGCACCACGAAGGACAGGGCCAGCAGCAGCGGCAGGTTGTGGACCACGTGGTGACCGGCGATGTAGTCGCTGACCCCGCCGATGTCCAGGCTGGCGGTGACGCCGTACAGGATGGACATGCCGTACAGCAGCATGCCGGAGGCCAGGGCGCCCAGCACGAAATACTTCATGGCCGCCTCGGAAGCGGCATAGGAGTCGCGGTTGAAGGCCACCATGGCGTACAGGGACAGGGACAGCAGTTCCAGGCCCAGGTAGATGGTCAGGAAGCTGTGGGCCGAGACCATGATCATCATGCCCAGCACGCCGAACAGCCCCAGCACGTAGAACTCGCCCTTGAACAGGTCGCGGGCCTGCAGATAGGCCCGCGAATAGACGAACACCCCGAAGGTCACGATGTAGATGAACGCTTTGAGCAGCACCGCCATGGGGTCGGTGACGAAGGTGCCGGAGAAGCTGATGATGGTCTGGCCGTGCTCCAGCCACAGGGTCAGCACGAGCGCGCCGACCAGGGTGAGCTGGGCCAGGACGTAGCTCACCCCCCGGCGGGCGTCGCTCAGGAACACGTCGACCACCAGCACCAGGCAGGCCATGCCGAGCACGAACATCTCGGGCACGATCGCCATGAAATCGGGCGTTTCGAAATTCATCATTCCATCCCGTCAATGACCTGCGGCCGCAAAGCTTGCGCGGCGCGCGGCCAGGTTATGGATACTCAAAGCTTGGACACCGCCACATGGGCCAGCAGGTTGTGGACCGTGGCGTGCATCAGGTCCACCAGCGGCGCGGGCCACAGACCCAGGGCCAGCACGGCCACCGCCAGGGTGCCCAGAATCACGAACTCGCGGCGGTTCACGTCCTCCAGCTTGGCCACCTGCTCGTTGGCCACCTCGCCGAACACCACCCGCTTGACCAGCCACAGGCTGTAGGCGGCCCCCAGGATGAGGGTCAGGGCGGCCAGGAACGCGAACCAGAAGTTGGCCTTGAAGGCGGCCAGGATCACCATGAACTCGCCAACGAAGCCGGAGGTGCCGGGCAGGCCGGAGTTGGCCATGGCGAACAGCACCATGAAGGCGGCGAATACCGGCATGGTGTTGACCACCCCGCCGTAGTCGCTGATGCGGCGGGTGTGCATGCGGTCGTAGAGCACGCCCACGCACAGGAACAGGGCGCCTGAGATGAAGCCATGGGAGATCATCTGCACGATGCCCCCCTCCATGCCCATGGTGGCCCCGTCGGTGCCGCCGCTGAAGGCCATCAGCCGGAACACCAGGAAGATGCCCAGGGTCACGAAGCCCATGTGGGCGATGGACGAATAGGCAATGAGCTTCTTCATGTCCTCCTGCACGATGGCCACGAAGCCGATGTACACCACCGCCACCAGGGACATGAGGATCACCAGCCAGTCCAGGGCGTGGCTGGCATCCGGCGTGATGGGCAGGCTGAAGCGCAGGAAGCCGTAGGCGCCGATCTTCAGCATGATGGCCGCCAGAATCACCGAGCCGCCGGTGGGCGCCTCCACGTGGGCGTCCGGCAGCCAGGTGTGCACCGGCCACATGGGCACCTTCACCGCGAACGCCACCAGGAACGCCAGGAAGATCAGGACCTGGGGCGTCATGCCCATCTTCAGGTGATAGAAGTCCAGGATGGAGAAGCTGCCGGACTGGAAGTGCATCCAGATCAGCGCCACCAGCATGAACACCGAGCCGAAGAAGGTGTACAGGAAGAACTTGATGGTGGCGTACACCCGGCGCGGCCCGCCCCAGATGCCGATGATCAGGAACATGGGAATCAGCATGCCTTCCCAGAACACGTAGAACAGCATGGCGTCCAGGGACGCGAACACGCCGTTCATCAGCCCTTCCATGATCAGAAACGCCGCCATGTACTGGGAGGTCTTGGTCTTTATGACATCCCAGCCGGCCAGCACCACCAGCACGGTGGTGAAGGTGGTGAGGATGATCAGCGGCACGGAGATGCCGTCCACACCCAGGTGGTAGTTGATGTTGAAGGTGGGGATCCAGGGATGCAACTCCTGGAACTGCATCTTGGCCGTGTGGATGTTGAACCGGGTATACAGGGGAATGCTGAGCAGGAAGGTCAGCACCGAGAAGATCAGCGCCGTCGGCCGCGAATCCCAGGGCTTCCAGTTGCTCGCTGCGAGCACGACCAGGCCGCCGATGATGGGCACCCAGATCAGCAGGCTGAGAAGCGGAACGTCGTACTGCATCGAGAATTCCTTTGTATTCCTGTCGGCTACCGGATCACGAACCAGGACATCAGGGCCAGCAAACCGATAATCATGGTGAAGGCGTAGTGGTACAGGTATCCGGACTGCATGTTGCGGGCCACGCGCGCGAACCAGCCCACCGCCCGGGCACTGCCGTTGACGATGACGCCGTCGATGATGAACGCATCACCCACCCGCCACAGCAGCCGGCCGAGGCCCCGGGCACCGCCGGCGAACACCGCCCGGTTGAACTCGTCGAAGCCGTACTTGTTGACCAGAATCCGGTAGATGAACCCGAAACGCTGTTTGACCCCATCGGCGAAGGCCGGATTCAGCAGGTAGGCGTACCAGGCGGTGAACAGCCCCGCCATGGCCAGCCAGAACGGGGCGGCGAAAAAGCCGTGCTCGATCAGGCTGAGGGGACCGTGATACTCCTCGCCCAGGTGCGCCAACACGTTGTGCGCGGGAAGCACGTGAATGGAGCCGCCGAAGTAATGCCCGAACAGCACCGGCCCCACCACGTAGCCGGCCAGCGCCGAGGGGATGGCCAGCAGGATCAGCGGCACGGTGACCACCGCCGGCGTCTCGTGCAGGTGCGAGCGGGTGTGCTCGTCCATGCGTTCGGTGCCGTGGAACACCAGGAAGAACATCCGGAACGTGTACAGCGCCGTGACGAACACGCTGGACAGCACCGCGAAATAGGCGAAGCCCGACCCCGGCAGATGGGACAGCCCCACCGCCTCGATGATGGCGTCCTTGGAGAAGAAGCCCGAAAAACCGGGGAAGCCGATCAGCGCCAGGGAGCCCACCAGGGTGGTCCAGTAGGTGATGGGCATGTACTTGCGCAGCCCGCCCATGTTGCGCATGTCCTGGTCGTGGTGCATGGCGATGATCACCGAGCCCGCGCCCAGGAACAGCAGCGCCTTGAAAAAGGCGTGGGTCATCAGATGGAAGATCCCGGCGGCATAGGCCGAGGCCCCCAGGGCGACGGTCATGTAGCCCAGCTGGGACAGGGTCGAGTACGCGATCACCCGCTTGATGTCGGTCTGCACCACGCCCACCAGGCCCATGAACAGCGCCGTGATGGCGCCGATCACCAGCACCACGCTGAGCGCCGTGGTGGACAGCTCGTAGAGCGGCGACATGCGCGCCACCATGAAGATGCCGGCGGTGACCATGGTGGCGGCGTGAATCAGCGCCGAGATGGGCGTGGGGCCTTCCATGGAGTCCGGCAGCCACACGTGCAAAGGCACCTGAGCCGACTTGCCCATGGCGCCGATGAACAGCAGGATGCAGATCACCGTCATCACCGACCAGGGGTGGCCGGGGATAATCTCCATGGTCAGGCCGGTCATGGCGTGGGCGGCACCAAACACGTCGGCGTAGTCCAGGCTGTTGAAGTACATCAGCACCGCGGCAATGCCCAGCAGGAAGCCGAAGTCGCCCACCCGGTTGACCAGGAAGGCCTTCAGGCTGGCGTAGATGGCCGTCGGGCGCGTGTACCAGAAGCCGATCAGCAGGTAGGACACCAGGCCCACCGCCTCCCAACCGAAGAACAGCTGCAGGAAGTTGTTGGACATCACCAGCATCAGCATGGAGAAGGTGAACAGCGCGATGTAGCTGAAAAAGCGCTGGTAGCCCGGATCGTCCTGCATGTACCCGATGGTGTAGATATGCACCATCAGGGAAACGAAGGTCACCACCACCAGCATCAGGGCGGTGAGCCGGTCGATCAGGAAACCCACATCCATGTGCACGCCGCCGGCGACCATCCAGGTGTAGACGGTCTGGTTGTAGGCCGGCGCACCGTCGAACACGATGTGCTTGAGCACCACCAGGGACAGCACGAAAGCCACCGCCACGCCGATGATGGCAACCCAGTGGGCCCCCGCGCGGCCGATCTTCTTGCCGAACAGGCCGGCGATGATGGCACCGGCCAGCGGCGCGAGGGGAATGGCGAGATAGACGTTCTCCATGGGGCGCTATCCCTTCAGGCTGTCCAGGTCGTCGACGTTGATGGTCTGCTTGTTGCGGAACAGCACCACCAGGATCGCCAGGCCGATGGCCGCTTCCGCCGCCGCCACGGTCAGAATAAAGAACACGAACACCTGCCCGGCCATGTCGCCCAGATAATGGGAGAAGGCGATGAAGTTCATGTTCACCGCCAGCAGCATCAGCTCGATGGCCATCAGCAGAATGATGACGTTCTTGCGGTTCAGGAAGATTCCCGCCACGCTGAGGCCGAACAGAATGGCCCCCAATACCAGATAGTCTGACAGTGCAATCATCCAGCAACCTCTCGTCGGTCGTTGTCCCGCCGATACCCGGCACGCACGTGCCGCTCGGCCAGCCCGCGGAGCGGGCAAACCTGACTCCATCTTGCGCTTGGGATATCCCGCGGCACTGACCCGCCGCGTCCTACCCGTGCCGCCCCCGCCCCGCGGCGGGTCCAGCGCCGCCGCGCGCTCACCGGCGCTTTTCGGCAGCCATCTTCACCAGCCGCACCCGGTCCGCGCGGCGCACCGCGACCTGCTGGGCAGGATTCTGATGCTTGGTTTCCGCCCGCCGGCGCATGGTCAGTGCGATGGCCGCCACGATCGCCACCAGCAGAATCACCGCCGCGATCTCGAATGGATACACATAATGGGTGTAGAGCAGATTGCCCAGCATGCGGGTGTTGCTCACCCCGGCGGCCTCGGGCGCCGGGATGGGCACCTTCTGGGGGCCGAAGAACCGGGACCCGACCACCATCGACATTTCCACCATCATCAGCACGGCCACCCCGATGCCCACTGGCAGGTAGCGGGTGAAGCCCTCCTTGATGGGCACGGTGTTGATGTCCAGCATCATCACCACGAACAGGAACAGCACCATCACGGCGCCGACGTACACCAGCACCAGGGTGATGGCCAGAAACTCCGCCTCCAGCAGCAGCCACAGGGCGGCGCTGGTGAAGAACGCCAGCACCAGGTGCAGGGCCGCATGGACCGGGTTGCGCACCGTGATGACGCGGAAGGCGGCGAACACCAGAATCGCCGCGAACACATAGAAAATGAATTGCTGAAAACTCATACCCGGTCCGTTGTCCTGTCGTTGCGGTTGTACGCCGACACCCGCTCAGCGGTAACGCGCGTCCGCGGTGCGATCCGCTGCCAGCTGGGCTTCGCATTTGTCACCGATCGCCAGCAGCTTGTCCTTGGTCATGATCTGCTCGCCACGATTTTCGAAATGGTACTCGTAGATGCGGGTCTCCACGATGGAGTCCACCGGGCACGATTCCTCGCAGAACCCGCAGAAGATGCACTTGAACAGATCGATGTCGTAGCGCGTGGTGCGCCGCGTGCCGTCCTCGCGCGGCGCAGCCTCGATGGTGATGGCCAGCGCCGGGCACACCGCCTCGCACAGCTTGCAGGCGATGCAGCGCTCCTCGCCGTTGGGATAGCGGCGCAGCGCATGCAGACCGCGAAAGCGCGGCGACTGCGGCGTCTTCTCCTCCGGGTACTGCACGGTGATCTTGCGCGCGAACAGGTACTTGCCCGTCAGGCGCAGGCCCAGCAGCAGCTCCCACAGCAGCAGGCTCTTGATGTAGTGACGGATCGTCTTCATCGTCTCTCCGTTGCGCTCTCGGTACGCGGGGTCCGTCAGGCGAACCAGGGGCCGAGTTTCGCCACCACCGCGACGCCTTCCACCAGCAGCCACACGATGGTGATCGGAATGAATACCTTCCAGCCCAGACGCATGATCTGGTCATAGCGGTAACGGGGGAACGTGGCCCGGAACCACAGGAAGAAGAACAGGAAGAAGCAGATCTTCAACACGAACCACACCAGTCCCGGCACCCAGGCGAAGGCGGTATCCAGCCCCGGAATGCCCTGGAACGGCGACAGCCAGCCGCCGAGGAACAAGATGGCGGCCAGCGCCGAGATCAGGATCATGTTGGCGTATTCGGCCAGGAAGAACACGGCGAATGCCATGCCCGAGTATTCCACATGGAAGCCGGCCACGATCTCCGACTCGCCTTCGGCCACGTCGAAGGGCGCCCGGTTGGTCTCGGCCACGCCGGAAATGAAATAGACCAGGAACAGCGGCAGCAGCGGCAGCCAGAACCAGTGCAGAATGCCGCCGTTCTGGGCCAGCACGATCTCGCGCATGTTCAGGCTGCCGGCGGCCATCAGTACGCCCACCAGCGCGAAGCCCATGGCGATTTCGTAGGCGACGATCTGGGCGGCCGAGCGCATGGCGCCCAGAAAGGCGTATTTGGAGTTGGCGGCCCAGCCGGCGATGATCACGCCGTACACGCCCAGCGAGGTCAGTGCCAGCACGTACAGCAGGCCGGCGTCGATGTTGGCCAGCACCAGGTGATCGCTGAAGGGAATCACCGCCCAGGCGGCCAGCGCCGGCCCGATGGACATCATGGGGGCGATGACGAACAGGAAGCGGCTGGCGTTGGTCGGGACGATGACTTCCTTCATCAACAGCTTGACCGCATCCGCAATGGGCTGCAGCAGACCCAGCGGCCCGACCCGGTTGGGGCCGATGCGCACCTGGATATACCCGATGATCTTGCGCTCCGCGTAGGTCAGATACGCGACCGCCAGCATCAGCGGCAGCACGATGACCAGGATCTTCACGACGATCAGGGCCGGTGTGCCAATCAAGTGCGCCAGTGTCTCGTTCATGCTCGTCAGAACCGAAAGTGGTTGGGACCCGTCAGCGCCGACCGGATCCTCGCGTTTGCCCGGGCGCCGCATGCGGCGCCCGGGCCCCAGTCACCATCATGCCTTCTGCAGTTCCACGCTGCCGAAGGCGGCGCCCAGCGCCACGCTGGACGGGCGCGCCGCCGCAATCCAGGCGCAGCCCTGCGCCACCCGTTCGTCGATCACCAGCGGCAGGGTTGCGCTGCACTCGCCCTGGCGGGCGGTGACCTGTTCGGCATCGGCAATGCCCAGGCGTTCGGCCTCCGCGCGGCAGATGCGGACCGCCATATCGGCGCCATCTTCGGTGCGCTGCAGGGCGGTGGCGCGACGCACCAACGGGTCCACTGCGTAAATGGGCACGTCCCCTACCCGCTCCAGGCCGTCCGCCGCCATCTGTGCGACCGCACCGGGCTCCATGTCGTTGTCCCTGACGATGTCGGCGACCACGTTGCGCAGCTCGTCGCGCACCTGTTCGGAGGAAACGTAATCGAAGCCGCGGTAGCCGAGCAGGTTACCCAACACCCGCAGCACCTTCCAGCCGGGGCGCGCGTCGCCGACCGGCCGGCTGGCGCCGGCGAAGCTCTGCCAGCGGCCTTCGAGGTTCACGAAGGTACCGGAGGTCTCGCCGAAGGTACCCATCGGCAGCAGCACATCGGCGTAGCTCTTCGCCGCTTCGTCCGCGAACGGCGTCAACGCCACCACGAACTCGGCGCCGTCCACCGCCCGCCGGGCGCCGCAGCCGTCCCAGCAGTCGTACTCGGGTTCCACACCCAACAGCACATAACCCTTGCGGGGCTGCTCGAGCATGGCGCGGGCGTTGAGCCCGCCCGCTGCGCGGGGCGCCCCCCCCGCCTGGCGGTGAGGCAGCGTCCCGGCCAGCCAGCCGCCGACGCTGTCGGCGGCTTCGGGAAGGTAGCCGAAGACCGCGCCACTGTGCTGGGCGACCAACGCGGCCAGCGCCCGCAGGGCCGAGAAGGCGGGATGGGCACTGGCGCCGCTGCCCAGCAGCACGGTCGGGCGCTTGCCGCCGGCCAGCGCCTGCGCCATAGCCTGGTGGGCGTCGTCAGGCTGGGCGGCGGCCAGCAGGTCCTGCAGCGGGGCCGGCGCCTCGGCGCCCTTGGACGCCAGCAACGCGGCGGCCACGGCCGCCAGTTCGCCGACCATGCGGGACGGGGACACGATGGCCTTGGCGGCCACGTTGAAGCGGAACTGGTAGTCCACCGGATTGATGAACATCAGCTTGGCGCCGCCAAGGGACGCCTTGCGCAGGCGATGGCCCACGATGGGCAGATCCTTGCGCACGTTGGAGCCGATCAGCAGCGCGGCATCGACCTGCTCCAGGTCCTCGATGCTCTGGCCCAGCCAGGGAAACAGCGGGGCCCGTTCCTGGTCGGAGAAGTCGGCCTGCCGCAGCCGATGGTCGATGTTGCGGCAGCCCAGGCCCTCGGCCAGGCGACCTGCCAGGTACATCTCTTCCACAGTGGCTGTGGGCGACACCAGCATGCCCAGCTGGTCGGGCCCGTGGGCGTCGGCGATGTGGCGCACGCCATCGGCGGCCGCCTGCAGCGCGGTTTCCCAGTCGACTTCCTTCCAGGCGCCGTCGGTCTTGATCATGGGCGCCTGCAGGCGGTCCGCACTGTTGACGCCCTGATAACCGAACCGGTCCCGGTCGGACAGCCACACCTCGTTGATGGCCTCGTTGTCCCTGGGCACGACGCGCAGCAGTTCGCCGCGCAGGGCATGCACGAACAGGTTGGAACCCACCGAGTCGTGGGGCGACACCGACGCATGCCGGGTCAGCTCCCAGGCCCGCGCCGCGAACCGGAACGGCTTGGAGGTCAGCGCCCCCACCGGACACACGTCGATGACGTTGCCCGACATCTCCGACTCGATGGCGCGCTCGACATAGGTGCCGATCTCGACGTTCTCGCCGCGCCCGGTCCCGCCCAACTCCTTGTGGCCGGCGATCTCCTCCAGGAACCGTACGCAGCGCGTGCAATGGATGCAGCGGGTCATGTCGGTGGCGATCAGCGGACCGATGTCCTTGTCCTTGACCACCCGCTTCTTCTCGGTGAAACGCGAAACGCCGCGCCCGTAGCCCAGCGCCAGGTCCTGCAGCTCGCATTCGCCGCCCTGGTCGCAGATGGGGCAGTCCAGGGGATGGTTGATCAGCAGAAATTCCATCACCGCACGCTGGGCATCGCGGGCGTAGTCCGACTTGGTGAATACGCGCATGCCTTCCATGACGGGGGTTGCGCAGGCCGGCATCGGCTTGGGGGACTTCTCCACCTGCACCAGGCACATGCGGCAGTTGGCCGCCACCGACAGCTTCTTGTGGTAGCAGAAGCGCGGAACATAGATACCCGCCTCGTCGGTCACTTCGATGACCATCTGGCCCTTGCGTGCCTGCAGCGGCACGCCGTCAACCTCGATGGTCACCAGCTCCCCGGCCGGAATCTGCGGCTTGGCGCTCATGCCGCGGCTCCCCGATCGGCAGCGCCCACCATGCAGGTCTTGTGGGTGATGTGGTACTCGAACTCGTCGCGAAAGTGCTTCACGAAACTCTGCACGGGCCATGCTGCGGCGTCCCCGAAGGCGCAGATGGTATGACCCTCAATCTGCTTGGAAGCGCTCTCCAGCAGTTCCAGGTCCTCCATGCGCCCCTGCCCCTCTTCGATGCGCTTGATGACCCGGTACATCCAGCCGGTGCCCTCCCGGCAGGGAGTGCACTGACCGCAGGACTCGGCATAGTAGAAACGCGAGATGCGCATCAGGGCGCGTACCATGCAGGTGGAGTCGTCCATCACGATCACCCCGCCCGAGCCGACGGCGGAACCGGCCTTGCCCAGGGAATCGTAATCCATGTCCGTTTCCATGATCACCTCGGCCGGCATCACCCGCATGGAGGAACCGCCCGGGATCACCGCCTTGAGCTTGCGCCCGTCGCGCACGCCGCCGGCCATCTCCAGCAGGTCGCGGAACGGCGTGCCCATGGGCACCTCGTAGTTGCCCGGCCGGTTCACATGGCCGGACACCGAGAAGATCTTCACACCGCCGTTGTTGGGCCGGCCCAGGTTCAGGAACCACTCGCCGCCATTGCGGATGATGGACGGCACCGAGGCCAGGGTCTCAGTGTTGTTGATGGTGGTCGGCGCCCCGTACAGACCGAAGTTTGCCGGGAAAGGCGGCTTGTAGCGCGGCTGCCCCTTCTTGCCTTCCAGGGAATTGAGCAGCGCGGTCTCCTCGCCGCAGATGTAGGCGCCCGCACCCAGGTGACTGTGCAGGTCGACGTCGATGCCCGAACCCTGGATGTCCTTGCCCAACAGACCGGCCTCGTAGGCCTCCTTCAGGGCCTGTTCGAAACGCTCATAGGGTTCGTGATGGAACTCGCCGCGCATGTAGTTGTAGCCCACCGTGGCGCCGATGGCGTAGCCGGCGATGGCCATGCCCTCGACCAACGCATGGGGATTGAAGCGCAGGATGTCCCGGTCCTTGCAGGTACCGGGTTCCGATTCGTCGGAGTTGCAGACGATGTACTTCTGCCCCGGCGCGTTGCGGGGCATGAAACTCCACTTCAGACCGGTGGGAAACCCTGCACCGCCACGGCCGCGCAGGGCTGAAATTTTCAACTGCTCGATGATGTCCGCCTGCGGCGTCTTTTCGTGCAGGATCTTCTTCCACGCCTGGTAGCCCCCGACCTTGAGGTAGTTCTCCAGGGTCCAGGGCTCGTCGAACTGCAACGTTGCGAAACACACTTCATTGGCCATGGGGTCACTCCAGGGCGTCGAGAATGTCATCCACCTTCTGCGGGGTGAGATGCTCGTGGTAATGGCCGTCCACGGCCATCATCGGACCGCCGGCACAGGCCGCCAGGCATTCTTCCTCGATCTTCAGGGTGATGCGCCCGTCCGAGGTGGTCTGCCCCAGCTTGATGCCCAGCTTGTTCTCGACATAAGCAACGATTTCGTCGGCTCCGCACAACATGCAGGAGATGTTGTTGCAGATTGAGATGATATGGCGTCCGACCGGCTCCAGGTTGAGCATGGAATAGAAGGTCGCCACCTCGTAGACCGAAATGGACGGCAAGTCCAGGTAGTCGGCCACCGCGTCCATGAGCTCGGTGGTCAGCCAGCCGTTGTTGTGCTCCTGGGCGAAAGTCAGGGCGCTGACCACGGCCGAACGCTTCTGCTCGTCCGGATACTTGGCAAGCCACCGATCGATTTCCCGGCGCACCTCGGCAGGCAGCAACTCGGATTTGGATTGCGCGTTTTCCTGTGCCATCAGCGATCGATCTCTCCGAATACGATGTCCTGAGTGCCGATCATCGCCACCACATCCGCCAGCATGTGACCGCGCACCATCTCGTCCAGGCCGGCGAGGTGGGCAAATCCGGGGGCGCGCACTTTCACCCGATAAGGCTTGTTGGCGCCGTCCGATACCATATACACACCGAATTCGCCTTTTGGATGCTCCACGGCGGCATACGCCTCGCCGGCGGGAACGCAGTAACCCTCGGTGAAGAGTTTGAAATGATGGATCAGAGCTTCCATGTCCGCCTTCATTTCCTCACGCGCGGGCGGGGCGATCTTGTGATCCTCGATCATCACCGGACCCGGGTTGGCGCGCAGCCAGTCGACGCACTGGCGGATGAGGCGATTGGATTGACGCAGTTCTTCCATACGCACCAGATACCGGTCGTAGCAATCCCCGTTGACCCCGACGGGGATGTCGAAATCGAGCCGGTCATAGACCTCGTAGGGCTGCTTCTTGCGCAGATCCCATTCCACGCCGGACCCGCGCAGCATGGGACCGGTGAAACCCATCTGCAGGGCGCGCTCGGGCGAAACCACGCCGATCCCCACCGTGCGCTGCTTCCAGATGCGGTTGTCGGTGAGCAGGGTTTCGTACTCGTCGACGCACTTGGGAAAGCGGTTGGTGAAATCTTCGATAAAGTCGAGCAGGGAACCGGCTCGGTTGCGGTTCATGCGCTCCACGTCTTTTTCGGTGTGCCACTTCGACGGCTGATACCTGGCCATGGAATCGGGCAGGTCCCGGTACACGCCGCCCGGGCGGTAATAGGTGGCATGCATGCGCGTGCCCGAGACCGCCTCGTAGCAGTCCATCAGGTCTTCCCGTTCGCGGAACGCGTACAGAAACACGGTCATCGCCCCGACGTCCAGGGCGTGGGCGCCTATCCACAAAAGGTGGTTCAGGATGCGGGTGATTTCGTCGAACAGCACGCGGATGTACTGGGCACGCAACGGCGCCTCGATGCCGAGCAGCTTCTCGATGGCCAGCACATAGCCGTGCTCGTTGCACATCATGGACACGTAGTCGAGCCGGTCCATGTAGCCGATGCTCTGGTTGTACGGCTTGCTCTCGGCGAGCTTCTCGGTGCCGCGGTGCAGCAGCCCGATGTGGGGGTCGGCGCGCTGAATCACCTCACCGTCCATCTCCAGCACCAGCCGCAGCACGCCGTGGGCCGCGGGATGCTGGGGGCCGAAGTTCAGAGTGTAGTTGCGAATCTCAGGCATATTGAGTGATGGCTGCTATATCGGCACGTTGTTGGACGTTGGATGACCCATCGCCTGGGCGCTCTGGTGAAGCACCGGCTATTGCTGCCGCTCGGATGCCGTGGAATCGGCCGGCGGGGTTTCGTCCTCGCGGGGCTCGCCGCGCACGACTTTGGGCACCAGCACGCGCGGCTCGATGCTGACCGGCTGGTACACGACCCGCTGGCGCTCGGCATCGTAGCGGACTTCCACATTGCCGATGAGGGGAAAGTCCTTGCGGAAGGGATGGCCCACGAACCCGTAGTCGGTGAGGATGCGACGCAGGTCCGGATGGCCCTCGAACACGATGCCGTACAGGTCGAATGCTTCGCGCTCGTACCAGTTGGCGCTGGACCAGACGCCGACCACCGAATCGACCATCGGCAAGGCGTCGTCCGGGGCGAACACGCGCAGTCTCAGCCGCTGGTTGCGACTGATCGACAGCAGATGGTAAACGGCGGCGAAGCGTTTTGCCCCGCTCGCGCTCTCCACCGACAGATCCCGCTCCACAGCCGCCAGGCGTCCGAAGCTCTGCGGGTCCACGCCACGGCTGAAGCCCCGGGCGGTGGCCTCCTCGGTCTCCCACTCGGCCTTGCCGTGGGCCATGTAGTCCACGCCGCAGACATCCAACAGCATCTCGAAGGCGAGATCCGGCTCGTCGCGCAGCCCGGTACACACCTCGATCATGTGCCGGCGGGGCACCTCTAGGGTGATCTCGTTCAGATCGACCGCGCAGCTGTCCAGCTTGCCTTCGAAGCGCTTGGCGATGCTATCGGCCAGGGACTGGAGGGAATCTGCCATCGTGATTGTCTCAACGGGCAATGGTGTTGGTACGGCGGATTTTGTTCTGCAGCTGGATGATGCCGTACAGCAGCGCCTCCGCGGTGGGAGGACAACCGGGCACATAGATATCCACGGGAACGATGCGGTCGCAGCCGCGCACCACCGCATAGGAATAGTGGTAGTAACCGCCGCCGTTTGCACAGGAGCCCATGGAGATCACCCAGCGCGGCTCGGCCATCTGATCGTAGACCTTGCGCAAGGCGGGTGCCATCTTGTTGACCAGGGTGCCTGCCACGATCATCACGTCGGACTGGCGGGGACTGGGTCGGAACACGACCCCGAAGCGGTCCAGGTCGTAGCGGGCGGCACCGGCCTGCATCATTTCCACCGCGCAGCAGGCCAGCCCGAAGGTCATGGGCCACAGGGAGCCGGTGCGCGCCCAGTTGATGAGCTTGTCGGCACTGGTGGTGACGACGCCCTCGGAAAGAATGCCTTCTATTCCCATTCCAAGGCTCCCTTCTTCCACTCGTAGATGAACCCGATCACCAGGATCCCGAGGAAAAGGGCCATGGACAGCAACCCGAACAACCCGATCTTGTCCAGTACGACAGCCCAGGGAAACAGGAATGCGATCTCGAGATCGAAGATGATGAACAGGATGGCTACCAGATAGTAGCGCACGTCGAAGCGCATGCGCGAATCTTCGAAAGCCTCGAAGCCGCACTCGTAGGGAGAGAGCTTCTCGCTGTCGGGATGACGGGGGCCGAGCAGAAAACCGGCGCCGATGGGAACCAGGCCGAACAGGATCCCGATGACGATGAAGATGAGGATGGGCAGATAGTTTTCGAGCATGGTGTCCCCGTCTGACGCATGCCGCTCACATTCGGCCTGCACGCCCGTGCATCGTTTTCGTTCTCGGCTGTTTCGAGCTGGTGCAAATCAAGGCAGTCTAGGCGCAAACGCGAACCTATGTCAAGGTCATGAAAAGTACGAATTTTCTGAGGGAATCAAGAACCTGACGGATTTCTGGGGGCATAAAAAATCAATTCGGCGCATGCTTCGCCGACGGCGTCGAGCCACCTGGTATCGTGGCTGAACGCGCAAATTTGGTGCCGATGGCCGGACTCGAACCGGCACGGCTTTCGCCACCGCCCCCTCAAGACGGCGTGTCTACCAATTCCACCACATCGGCAATGAAGAACTCTTTACAGGTACTGAGCGCAGTTCGGTCAGTTGGGCGGCAGGTCGGTGTTGCCGCCGGCTCCGCCCGACGTGCCCCCGGTCGGTGCCGCAGGCACATCCGCCGGGTTGGATGACTTGGCCGGTTTCGCCGGTGCCGCGCTGCGGCTTGGCTTGGCGGGCTCGCTGTTGGCCTTCGCGGGGCTCTGCCCGCTGCTGCCGTCCGCAGGCGGTGCAGACGGAACCTGCTGGGTCACGCTCACCGGCGCATGCTTGCGGCCGATGACGAGCGGCGTCGACAGGGCCAGGCTGTTGAGGAAGAACACCGTAGCCAAGACCCCGGTGGCACGGGTCAGGAACGACGCCGAGCCGCGTGCGCCGAATACGGTGGCGGACGCGCCGCTGCCAAACGCCGCGCCGGCATCGGCGCCTTTGCCGTGCTGCAGCAGCACAAGGGTGACCAGCGCCATGGACACCAGGACCTGCAATATAACCAACGCAATATACATAAGAATCGCTCAGTCCAACGAGGGAATGATGTCCGTGACGGCTATCCGTTCAGGACTGATCCGGCGCACGGCAGATGGCGAGAAAGTCTTCGGCGTCGAGGGAAGCACCGCCGATCAACCCGCCGTCGATATCCGCCATGGAAAAGAGCTCCGCTGCGTTACTTCCCTTGACGCTGCCGCCGTACAGGATCTGCAAATTGGCGGCGATTGTAGCACTGCGGGCCGCAATCTTCCCGCGAATGAAAGCATGGACCGCCTGCGCCTGATCCGGCGAGGCCGTCCGCCCGGTCCCGATTGCCCAGACCGGCTCGTAGGCCATCACGGCATCGGCCAGGGCATCCACCCCTTCGAGTTCGATAACGGCGTCCAGCTGACGGGCCACCACGGTTTCGGTGACGCCCTGTTCACGCTCGTCGAGGGACTCGCCGACGCACAGAATGGGCACCAGGCCGCAGCGGCGGGCGGCGGCGAATTTGCGTGCCGTGAACTCGTCGCTCTCGCCGTAGATGCTGCGCCGCTCTGAGTGACCGACGATAGCGTACTTGCAGCCCAGATCGGCAAGCATGGGACCGGCCACTTCGCCGGTGTGCGCGCCGGAGTCCTGATCGCTCACGTCCTGCCCGCCCCAGGCCGCCCGGGTGCCGCGCAGCGCATCGGCCACCTGTGCGATATAGACAAACGGAGGACAGACAGCCACGTCGGCGGTCTTGACGGCGTCCAGCCCGGACGTGATGCCGTCGAGCAGCGTGGTGATGCTGGCCGTGGAGCCGTTCATCTTCCAGTTGCCCGCCACCAGTGGTCGTCGCATATCCTGTCCCCTCGCATCAATAAAAACGGCCCGCTAGCTTAGCGGGCCGGCTGGGAAAAATCAATTTGGCTGCAAGTCAGGGCGCGGCGTCCACCGCCGCGAAAACCTCCGCCACCACGGCCGCCAGCTCCGCGGCGATCTGCTCCACCAGCGTCCCGTCGCGCCCCTCCACCATCACCCGCACCAGCGGCTCGGTGCCCGAGGGGCGCAACAGCACCCGGCCGTTGCCGGCGAGCCGGCGTTCCGCGTCGCTGACCGCCTGGCGCACCCGCTCTGAGCCGTGGGGATCGACCCGCTCGGCAATGGGCACGTTGATCAGACGCTGGGGGTACTTGGTCATGCCCGATTTGAGCTCGCGGAGACTGGCACCGGTGGTCACGATCGTCTCCAGAACCTGCAGAGCCGACACGATGCCGTCTCCGGTGGTGGTGCGATCCAGGCAGATGATGTGGCCGGACGATTCCCCGCCCAGGGTCCAGCCACCGTCGGTCAGGCGCTCCATGACGTAGCGGTCGCCCACCGGCGTGCGGTGAAACTCCAGGCCGGTGGCCTTCAGGCCATGCTCGAGCCCCAGATTGCTCATCACCGTACCGACCACGGCGCCGTTGAGTGCGCCGGCTTGCTGGCGGGCCTGCGCAATGATGAACAGCAGCTCATCGCCGTCCACCAGCTCGCCGGTGTGATCGACCATGAGCACCCGGTCACCGTCGCCGTCCAGGGCGATGCCGAGATCCGCCTGTTCGGCCAGCACGGTGCGACGCAGCAGCTCCGGGTTGGTGGACCCGCAGCCTTCGTTGATATTCAGTCCGTCCGGGTCCACCCCGATGGCGACGACCTCAGCGTCCAGTTCCTCGAACACGCTGGGGGCGATGTGGTAGGTGGCCCCGTTGGCGCAGTCCACCACCACCTTCAGGCCGCGCAGGCTCAGCCCCAGGGGCACGGTGCTCTTGCAGAACTCGATGTAGCGACCGGCGGCGTCATCCACCCGTTCGGCCTTGCCCAGGCTGCCGGAGTCCACCGTTACCATGGGCATCTCCAGCTCCGCCTCCATGGCCTCCTCGAGCGCGTCCGGCAGTTTGACCCCCTGACCGGAGAAGAACTTGATGCCGTTGTCGGCATAGGGGTTGTGGGACGCACTGATCACGATACCCGCACAGGCGCGCAAGGTGCGGGTCAAATAGGCGATGGCCGGCGTGGGCATCGGCCCCAGCAGGCGGATATCGACGCCGGACGCCGACAGCCCCGCCTCCAGGGCGGATTCGAACATATAACCGGAAATGCGGGTGTCCTTGCCGATCACCACCTTGTCGCAGCCGGCGGAACGCAGCACCCGCCCTGCGGCCCAGCCCAGCTTGAGCATGAATTCGGCCGTGACCGGGTGCTCCCCCACCCGGCCGCGGATTCCATCGGTCCCGAAATACTTTCTTGCCACCGCAAAGTACCCCCGCTGTGCGCTATGGCTCTCGATTATCCACAAAGGGCCGACGGTGTCACGATTTTGACCAATCTACTCGCCAACGGCCCGCACCGCAGCACACATGCGGATCGCCTCGACGGTCGGGCCCACATCGTGGACGCGTACCACGGCGGCGCCCTGCCAGACGGCCAGCACCGCCAGTGCGAGGCTCGGATGCAGCCGGCGTTCCACCGGCAAACCCAGCACGGACCCGATCATCGATTTGCGGGATAGCCCGGCCAGCAACGGGTATCCGTCCTCCACCAGGCGGTCCAGGTGTTTGAGCAACCGCATATTGTGCTCCGGCGTCTTGCCGAATCCGAAGCCCGGATCGATGAGCAGATGCTGGTCGGGGATGCCCGCCGTGCGGCAGGCCTGCACCCTTTCCAGCAGGAACACGCGCACTTCGGTCACCACATCCCCATAGGTGGGATTGGCCTGCATGGTGCGCGGCTCGCCCTGCATGTGCATAAGACAGACCGGCACTCCCGCCCCGGCCGCGGCCTCCAGGGCTCCGGGCTCGCGCAGGGCCCTGACATCGTTGATGAGCCCGGCACCGGCCGCCACCGCCGCGGTCATCACACCCGGCTTGCTGGTATCCACGGAGATCGGCACCGGCAACTCGCGGCGGATCGCCTCGATGACCGGCACCACCCGATCCAGTTCCTCCTGCTCACCGACCGGCTGCGCCCCCGGGCGGGTCGACTCGCCGCCCACGTCGATGATGGCCGCCCCTTCATCCACCATGCGCCGCGCCTGCTCGATGGCCTGCGCCGGCTCGAGGAACCGCCCCCCGTCGGAGAACGAATCCACGGTCACATTCAGAACGCCCATGACCTGGGGTCGGGATAGATCGAGGGGGCGGCCGGCGCAGTCCAGGGAGCGGGAAGACATGGGCGTCAGTGAAGAGTGCAGAATTCAGAAAGGAGGGTTACAGGAGTGAACGTGTCGCTCACGGCAGGCACCTTCGCCACATGGCTTGAAGCGCCACTCCGGATACTTCGCAAGCGTCGGCCGCAGAACCTGGGGGCTCCAAATTCTGCACTCTGAGTTCCGAACTCTGCACTGTTCATTCCGCACTCTGCATTCTGCATTGCCCACGAAAAAACGCCCCCGAAGGGGCGTTAGTTCGTGGGCACCGTTCGCTCTAGTGCTGTCCCGCCGGGCCGCCGATCTTGCCGTCCGGCTGCAGTCCCTTGTCGGCCTCGGCCGCCGGCACGCCGGTGCCGGAAGTGGGTTTGGAATCGGTCCAGTCCTGGGGCGGGCGGGGCGGACGGCCGGACATGATGTCGTCGATCTGCTTGGAATCGATGGTCTCGTACTTGATGAGCGCTTCCGCCATCAGGTGCAGCTTGTCCATGTGGTCCTTGAGAATCGACTCGGCCCGCTTGTAGTTGCGGTCGATAAAGGCCCGGATCTCGCCGTCGATGGCATGGGCCGTCTCGTCCGACACGTTCTTGTGCTGGGTGACGGTATGGCCCAGGAACACCTCGCCTTCGTCTTCGCCGTAGGTCAGCGGCCCCAGCTTCTGGGACAGGCCCCACTTGGTCACCATGCTGCGGGCGATTTCGGTGGCCCGCTGGATGTCGTTCTGCGCACCGGTGGTGACATAGTCGGGCCCGAAGATCAGTTCCTCGGCGATGCGGCCCCCGAACAGGCTGGAGATCTGGCTCTCCAGACGGCGGCGGCTGAAGCTGTAGCGGTCTTCTTCCGGCAGGAACATGGTCACGCCCAAGGCCCGTCCGCGGGGAATGATGGTGACCTTGTGGACCGGGTCGTGGTCCGGCACCGTCAGACCCACGATGGCATGGCCCGATTCGTGATAAGCGGTGAGCTTCTTCTCTTCCTCACTCATCACCATCGAACGGCGCTCGGCGCCCATCATGATCTTGTCCTTGGCCTTCTCGAAGTCGACCATATCGACCAGCCGCTTGTTGGCGCGGGCGGCGAACAGAGCCGCTTCGTTCACCAGATTGGCCAGATCGGCGCCGGAAAAACCGGGCGTGCCGCGGGCGATGATACCCGGCTGCACGTCGTCGCCGGACGGCACCTTGCGCATGTGGACCCGCAGGATCTGCTCGCGACCGCGCACGTCGGGCAGCGGCACCACCACCTGGCGGTCGAAACGGCCCGGACGCAACAGCGCCGGGTCGAGCACGTCGGGGCGGTTGGTGGCCGCCATCACGATCACGCCTTCATTGCCCTCGAAACCGTCCATTTCCACCAGCAACTGGTTGAGGGTCTGCTCGCGCTCATCGTGACCGCCGCCCAGGCCGGCACCGCGATGCCGGCCGACGGCGTCGATCTCATCGATGAAGATGATGCAGGGCGCATGCTTCTTGGCCTGGTCGAACATGTCGCGCACGCGCGACGCGCCGACGCCGACGAACATTTCCACGAAATCCGAACCGGAGATGGTGAAGAACGGCACCCGCGCCTCGCCCGCAATGGCCTTGGCCAGCAGGGTCTTACCGGTACCGGGGGAACCGACCATCAACACGCCGCGGGGAATCTTGCCGCCCAGGCGCTGGAACTTGGCCGGGTCGCGCAGGAACTCCACCAGTTCGGCAACCTCCTCCTTGGCCTCTTCCACACCGGCCACGTCGGCAAAACTCACCTTGACCTGATCCTCGCTGAGCATGCGGGCACGGCTCTTGCCGAAGGACATGGCCCCGCGACCGCCGGCACCGCCCTGCATCTGGCGCATGAAGAAAATCCACACACCGATCAGCAGCAGCATCGGGAACCAGGAGATGAAGATCTGCATGAGCAGCGACTCCTGCTCGGGCGGCTTGACCTTGACCTGCACGCCGTTGCCGAGCAGATCGTCGATCATCTTCGGATCGTTGGGAGAGTAGGTGCTGAACTTGTCGCCATTGCCCAACTCGCCGTGCACGTTGCGCCCATCGATCTCCACGCTCTGGACCTGGCCGTTGCGTACGTCGGAGATGAACTTGGAGTAGGTAATGGTTTCGCTCTGCGGAGCGGGGGGCCCGAAGTTGTTGAACACGGACATGAGGACGATCGCGATGATCACCCACAAGATCAAATTCTTCGCCATGTCATTCAAAGCGGCTACCTCTGCGCTGCACGGAGTCAGCTTGAAAATCCAGTCGGTACAAAAAACGCGCTACACATTCATCGGTCGCAGCGCCGCTATAGTTTAGACCTTACTACAGTTTATGGTTCCTAGCCACCAGATACACTTCGCGGGAACGGCCTCTGGATGCCTTCGGCTTGCGACTCACGACCTGCCCGAAAGACGCCCTCAAATCGTGCAGGTACGCCTCGAACCCCTGCCCCTGGAACACCTTGACGACCAGGTCACCGCCGGGGCGGAGCACGCGGCGGGCAAAGTCCAGCGCGAGTTCCGCCAAGTACATGGCCCGCGGCTGGTCGACCGCGTCCATACCGCTGATATTGGGGGCCATGTCGGACATTACAAGGTCCACGGGGCGGCTTTCCAGAATCGCCAGCAACTGGTGGAGCGCATCCTCTTCGCGGAAGTCGCCCTGGATGAACTCCACGCCCGCAATCGGCTCCATGGAAAGTATGTCCAGGGCCACCACCTGTCCTTTGGCGCCCACGATGCGCTGGGCGTATTGGCACCAGCCGCCGGGCGCGGCGCCAAGATCCACCACGACCTGTCCGGGTTTGAGGAGGCGGTCACGTTGCTGGATCTCCTCCAGCTTGTAGACCGCCCGGGAACGGAAGCCCTCGCGCTGGGCGCGCCGGACGTACTCGTCGTCGAAATGCTCCTTGAGCCAGCGTCGGCTGCTCTTGCTGCGGGGCATGGAGGCGCTTCCGTCAGGGGACGTCCGGGGACCGGCCGTCCGTCACCCGGTCGACTCCGGAAAGCTGACGGGCAAGTACCCGTCGGGTGCGCAGCACCAGCCATGCCATGCCGCCGAAACCGCCGGCGGCCAGCAGGCCGAGTTCGGCAAGCCAGCCATCCACCAGACGGCCGGCCACCAGCCACAGCAGCAGGTTCAGGCATATCACCACCGCCAGCTCCAACTTGATGCCGTTGAACGGACTGGCCGGCACAGTGAAACCGCGGGAGGCGACGGGTATACTTGCGGGCTTGCGATTCTCAGGGGTGGTCATGGCACTTACGGAACGTCAAAAGCGGCACCTGCGCGGGCTGGGGCACGGCCTGAAGCCGGTGGTCATCATAGGCGGCGCAGGCCTGACCGAAGCAGTCCACCGGGAGCTCGAGCTGTCCCTGGCCCACCATGAACTGCTCAAGGTGCGCGTGAACGCCGGCGACAGGGCCGAACGCGAGCGCATGATCGGGGAGCTTTGCGGTCGCACCGGCGCGGAGCTGGTCCAGCGCGTGGGCCATGTGGCACTCATATTCAAACGCAATCGGGACCGACCGCGGGTTTCCCTGGACGGCTGAGCGCCGTCACTCGTAGCGCACCTCGACGATCTCGTAGTCGCGGTCCCCACCAGGGGCCTGCACGGTAGCCACGTCGCCCTCTTCCTTGGCGATCAGCGCCCGGGCGATGGGTGAGTTCACGGAAATACGACCGGCTTTGATGTCGGCTTCGTCCTCGCCGACGATCTGATAGGTGACCTCAGCGCCGGTCTCCTCGTCCACCAGATCCACGGTAGCCCCAAAGACCACTTTGCCGTTGGCCTGCAGTTTGGTCACGTCGATGACCTGGGCATGGGACAGCTTGCCGTCGATTTCCTTGATGCGGCCCTCGATGAAGCTCTGCTGTTCCCGAGCGGCGTGGTACTCGGCGTTTTCCTTCAGATCGCCGTGCGCACGTGCCTCCGCGATCGCCTGGATCACCCGCGGTCTGTCCACGGACTTCAGCCGCTGCAGTTCCTCCCGCAACTGCTCAGCGCCGCGTATCGTCAGCGGAACCTTGCTCATGCCATCGACTCCTTGTGCAGATCCTGCAAGCGATTGACCTCACCGGCATCCAGGTAGTCCAGCGCCAGGCAGGTCGCCTTGGCCCCCGCCAGTGTGGTGGTATACGTCACCTTGTGATGCAACGCCGTACGCCGGATGGTATAGGAATCGGCAATCGCCTGCTTACCTTCGGTCGTATTGAAGATCAGACTGATCTGATCGTTCTTGATCATGTCGACGACGTGCGGGCGCCCTTCGTTCACCTTGTTGACCACTTCGCATTCGATGCCCGCCGCATGAATCGCCCGCGCCGTTCCGCGGGTGGCAACCAGTCCGTAGCCGCGTCCGACCAGCTCGCGGGCCAACTCCACCACACCGGCCTTGTCCTCGTCGCGCACGCTCAGGAACACCAGTCCGCGCCGCGGCAGCACTACGCCACTGGCCAGCTGCGCTTTGGCAAAGGCCTCGCCGAAACTGCGTCCGACGCCCATCACTTCGCCCGTGGACTTCATCTCCGGCCCCAGCAGCGGATCCACTCCCTTGAACTTCAGGAACGGGAACACCGCCTCCTTGACCGAGATGTACGGCGGCACCCGCTCCTCGGTTATCCCCTGATCGGCCAGGCTGCGCCCGACCATGCAGCGCGCCGCGATCTTCGCCAGCGGCAAGCCGGTTGCCTTGGACACGAACGGCACTGTGCGAGAGGCGCGCGGATTGACCTCCAGCACGTACACGTCGCCACCCTTGATGGCGAACTGGGTGTTCATCAACCCCACCACACCCAGGCCGCGCGCCATCTTCACCATCTGTTCACGCAACTCGGCCTGAATCTCCTGGCTCAGCGTGTACGGCGGCAGCGAACAGGCCGAATCACCGGAATGCACGCCCGCCTGCTCGATATGCTCCATGATGCCGCCGACCAGCACCGAGGTGCCGTCGCAGATCGCATCGACGTCCACCTCAACCGCATCGTCCAGGAACCGGTCCAGAAGCACCGGTGAATCATTGGAGACCCTGACCGCCTCGCGCATGTAGTTGGTCAGGTCTTCTTCATTGTAGACGATTTCCATCGCCCGCCCGCCCAGCACATAGGACGGGCGCACCACCAGCGGATAGCCGATCTGCTCGGCCAGCCGCAGCGCCTGCTCGGGATCGCGGGCGGTACGGTTGGGGGGCTGCTTGAGCTGCAGGCGCTGGAGCAGCTGCTGGAACCGCTCGCGGTCCTCGGCCAGGTCGATGGAATCGGGCGAGGTGCCGATGATGGGTGCGCCGTTGGCCTCCAGGGCGCGCGCCAGCTTCAGCGGGGTCTGGCCGCCGTATTGGACGATCACGCCGGCGGGCTGCTCCTTGTGGATAACCTCCAGCACATCCTCCAGCGTCAGGGATTCGAAATACAGCCGGTCGGAGGTATCGAAATCGGTGGACACGGTTTCCGGATTGCAGTTGACCATGATGGTCTCGTAGCCGTCCTCCCGACAGGCCTGGGCGGCATGCACGCAGCAGTAGTCGAACTCGATGCCCTGACCGATACGGTTCGGCCCCCCGCCCAGCACCATGATCTTCTTGCGATCGGTGGGTTCGGCCTCGCACTGCTCCTCGTAGGTGGAGTACATGTACGCCGTGGAAGTGGCGAACTCCGCGGCGCAGGTGTCCACCCGCTTGAACACCGGGCGCACGCCCAGGTCGTGCCGCTGCCGACGAATGTCGTCCTCGTGGCACCCGAGCAGCGTGGCGAGGCGCCGGTCCGAGAACCCCTTGCGCTTGAGAAAGTACAGGCGCTGGGCATTGAGGGCTTCGCTGCCCTCCGCGCGCACCTCGCCTTCCAGGGTCACCAGCTCGTCGAGCTGCGCCAGGAACCACGGGTCCACCGCGCTCATCTCGTAGATCTGGTCGATGTCGTAACCGGCGCGGAAGGCGTCCGCGATGTACCACAAGCGCTCGGGACCGGCGAAACGCAGCTGCTGGCGCAGCACCGCTTCCAGATCGTCGCTCTGCAGATCGAGCTTCTCGTCCAGCCCGTCGGCGCCGGTCTCCAGGCCCCGCAGCGCCTTCTGGAGCGATTCCTGGAAGGTGCGACCGATGGCCATCACCTCCCCCACCGACTTCATCTGGGTACCCAGCGTTGCCTCGGCCTGCGGGAACTTTTCGAAGGTGAAACGCGGCACCTTGGTGACCACATAGTCGATGGTGGGCTCGAACGACGCCGGCGTGGCTCCGCCGGTGATCTCGTTGCGCAGCTCGTCCAGCGTATAGCCGACCGCCAGCTTGGCGGCGACCTTGGCGATGGGGAAGCCTGTTGCCTTGGAAGCCAGCGCCGAGGAGCGCGAAACACGCGGGTTCATCTCGATGACCACCAGCGCGCCGTCGCGGGGATTGACCGCGAACTGCACGTTGGAGCCGCCGGTTTCCACGCCGATCTTGCGCAGCACCGCCAGGGAGGCGTCGCGCATGATCTGATATTCCTTGTCGGTGAGCGTCTGGGCCGGCGCCACGGTGATCGAATCGCCGGTATGCACACCCATGGGGTCCAGGTTTTCGATGGAGCAGATGATGATGCAGTTGTCGTTGCGGTCGCGCACCACCTCCATCTCGAACTCTTTCCAGCCCAGGATGGATTCCTCCAGCAGCACCTCATGGGTGGGCGACAGATCCAGGCCGCGCTCGCAGATCTCGACGAACTCTTCCTTGTTGTAGGCAATGCCGCCGCCGCTGCCACCGAGCGTGAACGAGGGCCTGATGATGATCGGAAATCCGATCTGGACCTGCACCTGCACGGCCTCTTCCATGCTGTGGGCAATCGCCGCCCGCGGCGTGCTCAGACCGATATCGGCCATGGCGCGGCGGAACTGATCGCGGTCTTCGGCCATGTCGATGGCCTCGCGGCTGGCGCCGATCAGCTCCACCCCGAACTGTTCCAGCACCCCTTCGCGCACCAGATCCAGCGCACAGTTGAGGGCGGTCTGCCCGCCCATGGTGGGCAGCAGCGCCTCGGGGCGCTCCTTCTCGATGATGCGGGCGACGGTACGCCAGTGCACCGGCTCGATGTACACGGCGTCCGCCATCTCCGGGTCGGTCATGATGGTGGCCGGATTGGAGTTGACCAGCACAACCCGGTAACCCTCTTCGCGCAGCGCCTTGCAGGCCTGGGCGCCGGAATAGTCGAACTCGCAGGCCTGGCCGATGACGATGGGACCGGCGCCGATGATGAGTATGCTCTTGATGTCGGTGCGTTTGGGCATCTGTCGATTCTAGAACGCTGAAGAGTGATTGATGATTAGTGAACCCTGTATGCCGAAGCCGGCTTCAATGCACTGCCGCCGCCACTGGATCGCTTCGCCAACCCGTCGGTCACCGCTACGCTTTTTCCATCAGTTCGATGAACCGGTCGAACAGCGGCGCCACGTCGTGGGGACCCGGGCTCGCCTCCGGATGCCCCTGGAAGCTGAATGCGGGCCGGTCGGTGCGCTCTATGCCCTGCAGCGAGCCGTCGAACAGCGATCGATGGGTCGCCCGCAGCGTTGGCGGCAGACTGCCCTCGTCGACGGCGAATCCGTGGTTCTGGCTGCTGATCATGACCTTGCCGGTGGCCAGGTCCTGCACCGGATGGTTGGCGCCGTGGTGACCGAACTTCATCTTGGTGGTCTGCGCCCCGCTGGCCAGGGCAAGCAGCTGATGACCCAGACAGATACCGAACACCGGCACGCCGGCCTCCATGACCTCGCGGATGGCGGCGATGGCGTAGTCGCAGGGCTCCGGATCGCCGGGCCCGTTGGACAGGAACACGCCGTCGGGTTTGAGCGCCAGGACCTGCTCGGCGGGCATCTGGGCCGGCACCACCGTGATCCGGCAGCCGCGGTCCACCAGCATCCGCAGGATGTTGCGCTTCACACCGTAATCGTAGGCCACCACGTGGTAGGGCAGCTTCTCTTCGATGGGATGGGGCGCCTCGGGCAGGCCCTCTTCGAGGGTCCAGCTGCCCTGGGCCCACTCGTAGGGCGTCTGCGCGCTGACCACCTTGGCCAGATCCATGCCCTTGAGGCCCGGAAAGCCGCGCGCGGCGGCCACCGCGGCCTGCTCATCGATGCCATCACCGGCCACGATGCAGCCGTTCTGGGCGCCCTTCTCGCGCAGCAGCCGCGTCAGCCTGCGGGTATCCACCCCGGCGATGGCGACCACACCGTGGCGCTGCAGATAAGCCGGCAGGTCCTGCTGGCTGCGCCAGCTGCTGACCCGCGGCGGCAGGTCGCGTACCACCAGGCCGGTGCAATAGTGGAAAGACGACTCGTCGTCCTCCTCGTTGGTGCCGACATTGCCGATATGGGGGTAGGTAAGCGTGACGATCTGCTGGGCGTAGGAGGGATCGGTAAGGATTTCCTGATAGCCGGTCATGGCAGTGTTGAACACCACCTCCCCGGTGGCCTGGCCATCGCTGCCAATCGACTCGCCCCGGAAGAGACTGCCGTCCTCCAGAGCCAACAGAGCCGGTTTCCTCAAGGGGACCTCCACGTGCAGATGTGCAAAGCGGGAGAACTCCCCGGAGCCCTCCCGCTTGAATTCGAGCGATGCCGTTGGAACCCGGCGACTGCTCGCGTCGCCGTCTAACCGGTAAGTTTACCGGATGCCCCTCCAGGTGTCTATTGAGAAGGCACCCCAGACGCGCAACACGTGCAGTCCCTCAACCGACTCCTTTGAGGCCCAGCACATCCTGCATGTCGAACAGCCCCGTCTGCTGCCCTATGAGCCAGGCCGCGGCACGGGCGGCACCCTTGGCGAAGGTCATGCGGCTGGAAGCCTTGTGGGTGATCTCCACGCGCTCGCCCAGCCCCGCGAACATGACCGTATGCTCGCCCACGATGTCCCCGGCGCGGATGGTCTCGAAGCCGATCGTCCTGCGATCGCGCTCGCCGGTCCGGCCCTGGCGGCCATACACGGCACATTCCTTCAGATCCCGCCCCAGAGCCTCCGCCACCACCTCACCCATACGCAGAGCGGTCCCGGACGGGGCGTCCACCTTGTGGCGGTGATGGGCCTCCACGATCTCCACATCCACCTCGTCACCCAGCACCCTGGCGGCCACGTCCAGCAGTTTGAGGCACAGGTTCACACCGACGCTCATGTTGGGGGCGAACACCACCGCCACGTCCTGGGCAGCCTGCCGGATTCGATCACGCTGGCTCTCATCCATACCGGTGGTACCGATCACCATGCGGCGCCCATGGGCCCGGCAGACCTCCAGGTACTCCAGGGTGCCTTCGGGGCGGGTGAAGTCGATGAGCACGTCGAAACGGTCGGCCACGCTGTCCAGATCGGATACCAGCGGCACGCCCAGCTCGCCCACCCCGGCCAGCAGTCCCGCGTCGGTGCCGAGAGCGGCATGCCCGGCATGCTCCAGAGCCACCGTCACCGCCATGCCTTCGGCCTGGGTGCAGGCCTCGATCAGAGTGCGCCCCATGCGCCCGGCGGCGCCGCTGATGGCAATGTGGATCATCGACAGAACTCCAGGGAAAGAATAAATGATGAACGGCGAATGATGAATGATGGACCGAAGGGGCACCGATGCAGGTGGTCGCTCGCGGCTTTTAGTTCATCATTCATCATTCCTACTTCATAGGTGCTTTAGAACTTCATTCCGTCGAAAAACTTCTTCACCCCGTCCAGCCACGAGTGCGCGTGGGGGCTGTGGCGGCTGCCGCCTTCCTTCATGGTCTGCTCGAGTTCCTCCAACAGCTCCTTCTGGCGACGGCTGAGGTTGACCGGCGTCTCCACCATTACGCGGCACAGCAGGTCACCCACCGGACCGCCACGCACGGGGGACACCCCCTTGGCGCGCAGCCGGAACTGCTTGCCGGCCTGGGTGCCGGCCGGGATCTTCAGCATGACCCGCCCGTCCAGGGTCGGCACCTCCAGTTCCCCGCCCAGAGCCGCGGTGGTGACGCTGATGGGGACATCGCAATGCAGGTTGCTGTCCTCGCGGGTGAAGATGGGGTGCTCCTTGACCCGGATCTGGACGTACAGGTCTCCGGGGGGCCCGCCGTTCTCGCCGGCCTCGCCTTCGCCGGCCAGACGGATGCGGTCGCCGGTATCCACGCCGCCGGGCACCTTCACCGACAATGTCTTCTGCTCCTGGACACGGCCGTGGCCGTTGCAGGTCGGACAGGGATCGGAAACGATAGTGCCGGCGCCCTGGCAGCGCGGACAGGTCTGCTGGATGGCGAAGAAGCCCTGCTGCATGCGCACCTGGCCGACGCCGCCGCAGGTGCTGCAGGTCTCCGGCGTGCTGCCCGGGCGGGCACCGCTGCCCCCGCAGGTGGTGCATTGGGTCATGGTCGGCACCCGGATCTTCACCGTGGTGCCGGCAACGGCATCTTCCAGGGTCAGATCCAGGTTGTAGCGCAGATCGGCGCCGCGAAACACCCGGCTGCCCCCGCGAGCGCCCGCGCCGCCGCCGAAGATGTCGCCGAACACGTCGCCGAAAATATCGCTGAAGCTCGCGCCACCAGCGCCAAAACCGGCGCCGCCGCCCGCTGCTCCCATGGAGGGGTCCACGCCCGCGTGCCCGAACTGGTCGTAGGCGGCGCGCTTGCGGGCGTCGCTCAGCACCTCGTAGGCTTCCTTGGCCTCCTTGAAATTCTCGAGCGCCTCGGGATTGTCGGGATTGCGGTCCGGATGATGTTTCTGGCCAGCGCGCCGATAGGCTTTCTTCAGTTCCGCCTCGCTGCAGTTCTTCTGCACACCCAGGATTTCGTAGTAATCGCGTTTGGCCATGTCTGTATTGTTCGCTGGAAACCGGCACCGACGACTGTCCCGTCGGCCGTTTCGTGACTTCAGCAACTCCTCTCCGGGAGCCGGTCAACGCGCAATGGCCAGCACCCGGCTAACCGGCGGGCGACGCTGATATCCAGCGCCGCCCGCCGGCCGCCCGATACTGGCCACCGGCACAGGGGTAGTGGCGTTACTTGTTGTCTTCCTTGACTTCCTCGAACTCGGCGTCGACCACGTCCTCGCCACCGGCCGCCTGCTGCTGCGATTCGCCGCCCGCTTCAGCCTTCTGCTCGCCGCCGCCTTGTTCGCCCTTCTGGGCGTACACACGTTCGGCCAGTTTACCCGAAAGCTCCGCCAGCGCGCTCGTCTTGGCTTCGATGGCATCCTTGTCGTCGCCCTTCATGGCTTCCTGCAGTTCGGAGATGGCGGCCTCGATCTTGGACTTCTCATCCGCCTCGACCTTGTCGCCCAGATCCTTGAGCGACTTGTTGGTGGCGTGGACCAGGTTGTCGGCCTGATTGCGCGCATCGACCAGTTCATGGAACTTGCGGTCCTCGTCGGCGTGGGCCTCGGCATCCTTGACCATCTTGTCGATCTCGTCATCCGACAGGCCGCTGGAGGCCTTGATCTCGATGGACTGCTCCTTGCCGGTCGCCTTGTCCTTGGCGGACACGTGCAGAATGCCGTTGGCGTCGATGTCGAAGGTCACCTCGATCTGCGGCACGCCGCGCGGCGCCGGCGGAATGTCGCTCAGGTCGAAGCGACCCAGCGACTTGTTGGCCGAGGCCATTTCGCGCTCGCCCTGCAGCACATGGACGGTCACCGCCGTCTGGTTGTCGTCGGCGGTCGAGAACACCTGCTGCGCCTTGGTCGGAATGGTGGTGTTCTTCTCGATCAGCTTGGTCATCACGCCGCCCAGCGTCTCGATACCCAGCGACAGCGGCGTGACATCCAGCAGCAGCACGTCCTTGACGTCGCCGCCCAGCACGCCCGCCTGGATCGCGGCACCGACCGCCACCGCCTCGTCGGGGTTGACGTCCTTGCGCGGCTCCTTGCCGAAGAACTCCTTCACCGCCTCCTGCACCATGGGCATGCGGGTCTGGCCACCGACCAGGATGACGTCGTTGACCTCGCCCACCGACAGGCCGGCATCCTTCAGGGCAGTCTTGCAGGGCTCGATGGTACGCGCGATCAGATCCTCCACCAGCGACTCCAGCTTGGCCCGCGTCATCTTCATGTTCAGATGCTTGGGACCGCTCTGGTCGGCCGTGATGTACGGCAGATTGACGTCGGTCTGCTGGCTGGAGGACAGCTCGATCTTCGCCTTCTCGGCCGCTTCCTTCAGGCGCTGCATGGCCAGCGGATCGTTGCGCAGGTCGATGCCCTGGTCCTTCTTGAACTCGTCTGCCAGGTAGTCGATGACGCGCTTGTCGAAGTCCTCGCCGCCAAGGAAGGTATCGCCGTTGGTGGACAGCACCTCGAACTGGTGCTCGCCGTCCACATCGGCAATCTCGATGATGGAAATATCGAAGGTGCCGCCACCCAGGTCGTAGACCGCGATCTTGGTGTCGCCGCGCTTCTTGTCCATGCCATAGGCCAGCGCCGCCGCCGTCGGCTCGTTGATGATGCGCTTGACCTCGAGGCCGGCGATCCGGCCGGCATCCTTGGTGGCCTGGCGCTGGGAGTCGTTGAAGTAGGCCGGCACGGTGATCACCGCTTCGGTGACCGCCTCGCCCAGATAGTCCTCGGCGGTCTTCTTCATCTTCATCAGCACCCGCGCGGAAACTTCCGGCGGCGCCATCTTCTTGCCCTTGACCTCGACCCAGGCGTCGCCGTTGTCCGCCTTGACGATCTTGTAGGGCACCATCTCGATGTCGCGCTGCACGACGTCGTCGTGGAAACTGGCGGCCGATCAGGCGCTTGATGGCATACAGGGTGTTGCTGGGGTTGGTGACCGCCTGGCGCTTGGCGGCCTGGCCCACCAGTACCTCGCCGTCGTCGGTGTAGGCGACGATGGACGGCGTGGTGCGATCGCCTTCGCTGTTTTCGATGACCCGGGGCTTGCCGCCCTCCATGACGGCGACGCAGGAGTTGGTGGTGCCCAGGTCGATGCCGATAATCTTGCCCATTGTGTTCAGTCTCCCGCTGTTGGATTCGGAGAAAACCTAAATTCTGGATAAACGCCAAGCTTTATGACCCTCTATGTGAGGGCAAGTCTCGGGAATTCAAGCCCGCTCGTCGATACCGGGGCTCTGCGGCGATTGGGCGGCCTTTGAGACGATCACCATGGCCGGACGCAGCAGCCGGTCGTTGAGGGTGTAACCCTTCTGCACGACGGTCACGACGGTGTTGGGCTCCACATCGGTCCGTTCCTGGATGGACATGGCCTCGTGGTACTGGGGGTCGAAGCGCTGCCCCTGGGGATCCACCTCCTTGACCCCGAACTTCTCCAGCGCAGAGATCAGCATCTTGAGGGTCAGCTCGCTGCCCTCTTTGAGGTGCGCCGGTTCCACGTTCTCGCCGGAGGCGGCGCTGATGCCCATTTCCAGGCTGTCCTTCACGGGGAGAAGCTCGTTCAGAATGCGCTCCAGGCCGAATTTGTGGGCCTGTTCCAAGTCGCGTTCGAAGCGCTTGCGCTGGTTCTCCAGCTCGGCCTGCAGCCGCAGGCACTGGTTCCAGTGTTCGTCAGCCTTGCTGCGGGCGTCTTCGAGCAGCAATTCCATGTCGTCGGGCCGCTGCGCCTGCGCGCCTTCGGCCGCCGGGCGCTCGGCAGCCTCGACATTCGCCTCCTGGCGGGCCGCCGTTTTCTCCTCGTCCACCATGCATACACTCCAGTATTTTCAATTAATTAACAAACACCACGAGCCAGCGTGGCACGCAGCACTGGCGCCGCCCATGGCCCGGACGGTACGTGCTGTTCGGCTATATTGGGGTTAATCGCGCGGATTCAAGGCCGCGCCCAACAAGCGGGCGGTGGTGTCCACAATGGGAATGACCCGCTCATAGGCCATGCGGGTGGGACCGATCACGCCCAGCACCCCCATCACCCGGTCGTTCATGGAGTACGGGGCGGTCACCAGGCTGCACTGGTCCAGCGCCTGATAGCCCGATTCCTCGCCGATGAAGATCTGCACTCCGTCGGCCTTCACACACTGGTCCAGCAGATGCAGGATCTCCCGCTTCTGACTGAACGCCTCGAACAGGTGGCGCAGCTTTTCCACGTCGCACAGCTCGCGGAAGTCCATCAGATTGGTCTGCCCGGCCAGCACATAGTCCTCGTCGTCCGGCGTGTCGCTGAACACCTGATCGGCCATACTGATCGCCGCGCGCATCAACCGGTCCATGGTGTCGCGGGTTTCCTTCATCTCGCGGACCAGGGCGCGGCGCACTTCCATCAGGCCCTTGCCGGCGAACTGTTCGCTGAGATAATTGGAGGCGGTCTGCAGTTCCGAGGCGGAAAACGTCCGGTCCACATGGACGATCCGGTTCTGGATCTCGCGCTCGCTGAATACCAGGATCGCCAGCACACGATTCTCCGACAGCGGCAGAAACTCGATGCGGCGCAGGGATGCATTCTCGCGCCGCGGCAGCGTGACGACGCCGGCCAACCGCGTGATGGCTGAAAGCAGGCCGGAGACCGACCCCACCAGTTCATTTATATCGGTGTCGCTATCCAGCTGTTGGCGCAACCGTCCGATTTCCGTGCTGTCCAGGGGCTTCACGGTCAACAGGCTATCCACAAAGAAGCGATAACCGCGCACGGTCGGCACGCGGCCGGCGGAAGTGTGGGGGGAGCGCACGAAGCCGAGCTCTTCCAGGTCCGCCACCACATTGCGGACGGTGGCCGGGCTCAGATCGAGACGGGAATCCCTGGCGAGGGTGCGCGAGCCAACCGGCTCACCGTCACAGACATAACGGTCGATGAGCACCTTCAGGAGGTGCTGGGCGCGTTCGTTCAGTTCCGGTTCGGTGCTATTGGCCATGAGCCGTAACCGCCGCAGCTACCTTGGGTGGGTGTTAGCACTCAATCACCGAGAGTGCTAAACGTCAAATTATCAACTCCCCCGGCGGCTGTCAAGCTGGCAAACATCGGACACACCCGGGATCCCGCAATTAAAACCAATATAAAACAGTATGTTCGCTTACTCTCCAAGCATGACGCCCCATTCACCACTCAGCTGGCCAACAGCTGTTATCATGCTAACCTGCTGTATCGCAACGGGCGATCAGGCGCCGCAGTCCCGCACAACTCCGATACCTGCCCGGACTGGGCGCCGGCGCCACTTGCCGGTCCGGGGCGCCATGCCTCGACGGGTCACGGGCGCGAACACACAAGCAACAACGAGTCGGCACACCCGATTTCGGCATCCAACGGAAAAACTGATATGGCCACGCGTTTCCAGTCGGTCGGACTGATCGGCAAATACGGCGATCCGAGCATCGGGGACGTGCTCAACCGCTTGTCGGATTTCCTGGCGGAACGCCGGATGCGGGTTGTTTGGGATGCCGCCACCGCGGAGCTGTACGGGCTTCAGGGGCGCGAGACGCTGCCCCGGGACCGCCTGGGCGAGGATTGCGATCTGGTAGTGGTGGTGGGCGGCGACGGCACCTTGCTCAACGCGGCGCGCAGCCTGTGCGACGCGGGAGTACCTCTGCTGGGCATCAACCTCGGCCGGCTGGGCTTTCTGGTGGACGTTTCGCCGGAGCAGATGTGCGCCCAGCTCGAACTGGTGCTGAACGGCGACTATATCGAGGAGGAACGCACGCTGCTGCACGCCAGTGTTCAGCGCGCAGGGAAAAGCGTCAGCGAAAGCGATGCCCTGAACGACGTGGTGGTGCACAAGTGGGACATCGCCCGCATGATCGACTTGGAGACCTCCATCGACGGCGCATTTCTCAATACCCACCGCGCCGACGGGGTGATCGTGGCCACCCCGACCGGCTCCACCGCCTACGCCCTGTCCGGCGGCGGCCCCATCGTGCACCCCACGCTGGACGCCGTGGTGCTGGTACCGATCTGCCCCCACACCCTGAGCGACCGCCCGATCGTGGTGAGCGACCGGTCGGTCATCCAGATCGTGGTGCTGAAAACCGATCATACCCAGGCCCAGGTCACCTGCGACGGTCAGGTGAATTTCGCGCTCACCAACGGCGACCGGATCATCGTCAGCAAGAAGGAACGCGGGCTGCGGCTGATCCATCCGCCCGGACATGACTATTTCCATATTCTGCGCGCCAAGCTACGCTGGGGCGAAATTCCCCAACGCTGAGCAACAGGGCCGTCTATGCAACCCGTGACCATTGTGCTGTGGCGCCCGGCGCAGACCCGCTGAACCATGCTGACCCATATCCACATCCGCGACTTCGTCATCGTCGACGAACTCGATCTTGAGCTGGAACGGGGCATGACCGCCCTGACCGGCGAAACCGGCGCCGGCAAGTCCATCCTGGTGGACGCACTGGGACTGGTGCTCGGAGATCGCGGGGACAGCAACGTCATCCGCCACGAAGCGGAACGCACCGAGATCAGCGCCGCCTTCGATCTCACCGACCAGCCCGACGCGCGCGACTGGCTGCAGGACCAGGACCTGGATGCCGACGGGGAATGCCAGCTGCGCCGCGTCATCACCCGCGAAGGCCGCTCACGCGGATACGTCAACGGCCGCCCGGTGCCCATCCAGTCGCTGAAAGAGCTCGGCGACCGACTGGTGGACATCCATGGCCAGCACGAGCACCAGTCGCTGCTGCGCCGCGACATGCAGCGCCGGCTCCTGGACGACTACGGGGCCCACACCGAGACCGTCGCCGCGGTGAACGGCGCCTATCGGCACTGGCGCCGCCTGCACGATGAACTGGACGCGGTGCAGGCCGCCGAACGGGACCGCGGCTCGCGGCTGGACCTGTTGCGCTTCCAGGTCCGGGAGCTGGACGCTCTCGCCCTGCGCGATGACGAGTATGCGCAACTCGAGGACGAACACGCCAGGCTGGCCAACGCCGGCCGGCTGCTGGAGACCTGTCAGCGGGCGGTGGAAGCGCTCTACGCCGCCGACCAGGGCTCGGCCCACAGCCTGCTCACCCACGCCGCCGGCGAACTCGCCCCGCTGGCGGACATCGACGCCCGCCTCTCCGGCGCCCGCGAACTGCTGGACAGCGCAGTGATCCAGCTTCAGGAGGGGGTCGATGAGCTGCGCGGCTATGTGGATGGCCTGGACCTGGACCCTGCCCGTCTGCAGTGGGTGGAGGACCGCCTGGGCGACATACACCAGCTGGCCCGCAAGCACCGCTGCGAGCCCGCCGAGTTGCCGACCCTGTTGAGCCGCTTCCAGGGCGAGCTCGATACCCTCGAACACGCCGACGAGCACCTGGCACAGCTGGAACAGGCGGCGCAAACCGCGGCAGCGGACTATCGCCGTGCTTGCGAGACGTTGAGCCAACAGCGTCGCGAGGCGGCTGCGAGCCTCACCGCCCGCATCACCGAAGTCATGCAGGCCCTGGGCATGCCCGGCGGACGCTTCGAGGCGGCGGTACAGACCGACCCCGGCGCGCGTTTCACAGCCTGGGGGCTGGACCGGATCGATTTCCTGGTCAGCGCCAATCCGGGCCAGCCGGTGATGGCCCTGGGCAAGGTGGCCTCCGGCGGCGAACTGTCACGGATCAGCCTGGCGATCCAGGTCATCACCGCCCGCAGCAATCACGTGCCCAGCCTGGTATTCGACGAAGTGGATACCGGCGTCGGCGGCGGCGTCGCGGAAGTGGTGGGCCGCAAGCTGCGCACCCTGGGCGACTCCCATCAGGTGCTGTGCGTGACTCACCTGCCGCAGGTGGCCGCCCAGGCGCATCATCACCTGCAGGTCAGCAAACTGGCGGGTAGCCATTCCACCCGTACCCGCATCCGGCCCCTCAACGACGAGGAGCGGGTGGATGAGCTGGCGCGCATGCTGGGCGGCATCGAAATCACCGCCTCCACGCGCACCCACGCCAGGGAGATGATCGAGCAGGCCCAGCAGCCCCCGCCCCGCAAACGCCCGCCCAAGGGCCGCAGGCGCAAGGCGGACGCCTAGTGGGGGATCTGCGCGTTGCGAGAGAGTGAAGCAACCCGCCGCAGGTTGGACTCACACCGTAGGTTGGGCTGAGCGAGGCGAAGCCCAACAAAGCCCATTGGACACAACCCACAACCCCTGCATCCGACTGAGTGCAACGATACCGATGCCACGGCGGCGCGCCGCGCTGCGAGCGGTGGCGAAACGAATGGTAATGGGTTAGGCGGGGACTTAGGCTGGACTATGGGGTTGGCACGTTGGGCTTCGCTGCGCTCAGCCCAACAATCACCGAAACGACAACACCTGAACGCCCACTTGCGCGTTGCGGAAAGCGGCCGCAACGGACCCACAGCAACCGCCGGCACTCTCTTCCCAAGCCGGCGGCACAGCCCGCTCACTTCCCTTGCGGCATCCGGACGCCGCGGCAGCAGAAGGCAAGGATCAGCCTGCCGCCCGGCAATTGGCGCAGATACCGTAGATATACAGGCAGTGGTCGGTCATCTCGTAACCGGACTTCTCGGCGATGACCCGCTGGCGCTTTTCGATGGTCTCGTCCACGAACTCGTCCACCCGGCCGCACTTCACGCACAGGATATGGTCGTGATGTTCGCCCTCGTTGAGCTCGAAGACCGAATGACCGCCCTCGAAATGATGCCGTTGGACCAGCCCCGCGGCCTCGAACTGGGTGAGTACCCGATACACCGTCGCCAGACCGATGTCCTCGCCTGCCTCCAGCAATGCCTTGTAAACGTCCTCGGCACTGAGGTGCCGATTCTTGCTGCCTTCCAGCATTTCCAGAATCTTCATCCGGGGCAAGGTGACCTTCAAACCCGCCTTGCGCAGATCCTGAGACTCAACCGCGGTCCCCGGCTTGTGAGATCGTGTCATTCGGGCCACTCATGCGTTATCATGCCGCCCGGAATACGCAGGCCGGCAAAACGAATCCATATGCAAAAGCTTCTCATTTCTATCACTTGCTTTGCAAGTCTGCTGCTCGCCGGGTGCTCGGCCGGCACCATTCCCTTCGTCCATCGCATCGACATCCAGCAGGGCAACGTCGTCACCCAGGACATGGTGAACAGGCTCAAGCCCGGCATGACCAAGCAGCAGGTCCGGTTCGTCATGGGCAAACCCCTGCTGATGGACGCCTTCCACCCGGAGCGGTGGGACTATGTCTATTACAACAAGCCGGGGAATGGGAAGGTCGTCGAAAGGCATGTCGCCCTGCACTTCAAGCAGGACAAGCTGGAGCGCATTACCGGCACCATGCACCCCTCGGAGCGCTCCCCAAAGACGTCCGAGACGCCCGTTCAGACCACGGTCGTGGTACCGCCTCAGAAACACAAGGAAGTCGGCATATTGTCCCGCCTGTGGGACACGGTCCGCTTCTGGAAGAAACCGGACAGCCAGTAACAGCGGCGGCGGCAAACCGGCCGATACTTCCGGCGTGTTTCATGCGCCACCTCCCGGTGCCCGCCCCCACGGAGCGGCCTTGGGCGGTGCGAATCGGCTGTCCTGCCGGTTCGTCATGCGGCACCCAGTCGCCTGCCCTATGATCCTGAAGAGAGTCGACCCCGGGCGGCGATGCTCATGATCAGTAGCGTGTGTTTGTTGGGCTTCGCGTCGCTCAACCCAACCTACGAGGCTCAGCCCGACCGGCGGGTCTGCGCGCCAGCCCCGCATGCCAACCTCACCCCTCGCCGGGCGACTTGCCGCTGTCGGGGTCGATATCGCCGCCGCCGCGCTTCATCCGCTTGCCCTCCGCCGCGCGCTGCTTGCGGATCTCCTTGGGATCGGCGATCAGGGGCCGGTAGATTTCCACCCGATCCCCGGGCCGCAGTACGTAGTCGCGTTTGTTGAGCTTGCCGAAGATCCCCATTTTGGCGCTGGAAAGGTCTATTTCCGGAAAACGCTCCAGAATGCCCGACTGCTGCACGGCCTGTTCCAGGGTGGTGCCGGCAGGCACCTCCAAGGCCATGATCACCTGCTCGTCAGGGCACGCGTAGGCGACCTCCACTGCGATCCGGTCAGCGCTTTCCATAGACCTCGGCCGCCCGTCTGTGAAACGAGTCCACCAGGGAATTGGCGATCTGGCTGAACACCGGCCCCACCACCAGACCCAGCATGCGGCTGGAGAACTCGAAGTCCAGGTCGAAGGCCACCTTGCAGGCACTCTCGCCCAGGGAGTCGAACCGCCAGAACCCATCCAGGTGGCGAAACGGTCCCTCCACCAGGCGCATTTCGATCATCTTGTTCACCTGCTGGCGGTTGCAGGTGGTGAAGGCTTTCTCCACGCCGCCCTTGCTGAGCTCGATGGTCGCCCGCACTTCGTCGCCGTTGCGGGCGGTGATGGTCGCATTGCGACACCAGGGCAGAAACTGCGGATAGGCCTCGATGTCGCTCACCAGGGCGAACATCTCGGCCGGCGTATAGGGCACCAGGGCCGACTTGCTTATTGTGGTCAATGTGACTCCCCAGGAACAATTAACAACATCAGTTCCAGCGCCATGCATCAACGGTGCCGCCCCAGCACCCCCAGGATCAGGTCCAGGATGCCGGTCACGTTGAGGAACACCAGAATGATGGCCACCGGCGCCAGATAGCGGACCAGCGCGCGCCAGATACGGTAGCGGATTCCGTCACCCATGCCGAGTTCGTCGCTGCTGGCCTGGCGCGGCATTCGCCAGGCGGCAAACACGGCGATCAGCAGGCCGCCAAGCGGCAACATGATGTTGGCGGTCAGAAAATCCATCAGGCCGAAGAAATTCTTTCCAAACAAGGTGTACTTGGCCCAGACGTTGAGAGACAGCAACGACACGACGCCCAGCGCCCAGGCCGCCGTTCCCGCCCAGGCCGACGCCTTCACCCGATTCATCCCGCGATTTTCCACCAGCCAGGTCACGATGGGCTCGAGCAGCGAGATCGCCGAGGTCCAGGCGGCGAACACCAGCAGCACGAAGAACAACATCCCGAAAAACGCGCCGCCCGGCATCTCGCCGAAGGCAATGGGGAGGGTCGTGAAGATCAGGCCGGTACCCTTCTCCACCTGCAGCCCGTATCCGAACACGATGGGAAAGATCACCAGCCCGGCCAGCAGAGCCACCAGCGTATCCACCAACGCGATGAGGATCGTGGTGCGGGCTATGGACGCCGTATGGGACAGGTAGGACCCGTAGATCATGATGGCGCCCATACCCAGGCTCAGGCTGAAGAATGCCTGCCCCATGGCGTCCAGCACCGACTTGGGCGACAAGCGGTGGAAATCGGGATTGAACAGGTAGTGCACGGCGGCGTCGAACTTGCCGGTCCCCATGCCGTAGCCGACCAGCACCAGCAGCAGAAGAAAGAGTCCGGGCATGAGGAACCGGACCGCATGCTCCAAACCGCTGCGAACCCCGCGGGACACCACCACAATGGTCATGACCATGAAGATGGTATGCCAGGCGAGCAGCCGCTCCGGATCCTCCGTAAAGGTGGCGAAAATGCTCCTGACGCCCTGGGCGGTCGCACCGTTGAATACCCCGACGCCGGTTCGCACCACATACGCCAGGGTCCATCCGCCCACCACGCTGTAGAAGGAAAGGATCAGAAACCCCGCCAGCATCCCCAGCCAGCCAACCCCTTCCCAGGCCGGCAGGCGACCGGCCTCCTCGGCCAGGGTGCGCATGGTGTTGACCGGCGTCTGGCGACCGCGGCGGCCCAGCATGATCTCCGCCATCATGATGGGTATGCCGATCAGGGCCACGCAGAGCAGGTACACCAGCACGAACGCGCCGCCGCCGTTCTCGCCCGTGATGTAGGGAAAACGCCAGATGTTGCCCAGTCCCACCGCCGATCCGGTGGCTGCCAGGACGAACGCGAAACGCGACGACCATTCGCCATGGATGGATGTAAGCCGCAGCCCCATAGGCAGTCCGAATCAGTCGCCGGGTCAACTTGACCGGGCCCCATTGTCGATGAAAAGCAGATGTGCCACAACCAGCCGGCGAGGTGTCAATCGACCCCATGCCGGAACGCAGGGCCTGATATAATGCCGTGATGAGCAAGCAGAAACCCAAAAAGAACGGCGCGACGGACAACACCATCGCCCTCAACCGCCAGGCCCGCCACGAGTACACCATCGAAGAGCGCCTGGAAGCCGGGCTGGTTCTGGAGGGCTGGGAGGTCAAGAGCCTGCGTGCCGGACGGGCGCAGCTCCAGGAAAGCTACGTGGTGATCAAGGAGGCCGAGGCCTGGCTGCTGGGCGCCCACATCACCCCCCTGCCGGCGGCATCCACCCATGTCCACCCGGATCCCACCCGGACCCGCAAGCTGCTGCTCAACCGCCACGAGTTGAGCCGCCTGATCGGGGCGGTGGAGCGCAAGGGCTATACCCTCGTCCCTCTGGTCATGTACTGGAGCCGCGGCCGCGCCAAACTGCAGATCGGCCTCGCCAAGGGCAAGAAGGCCCACGACAAGCGGGCCACCGAGAAGGAACGGGACTGGCAGCGCGAGAAGCAGCGCCTGCTGCGTGCCCGTTGAAATCGCCCGGCGTCGCCCCCATAACGAGGTGAGGCGCAGGGCACGACCCCACTGACCTGAATGGTTTCTGGTATAATGCCCAGGCCGGTTGAAGCCAGGGGGCGACTTGGATTCGACGTGGGTTGCAAAACCTTAGGTGCATGCCGAGGGCGCAGGTTTCCTCGTAAATCCAGCTGCAAACTTATAGTTGCCAACGACGACAACTACGCACTCGCTGCTTAAAACCCAGTAGGGTGCCGTCTGACCGGGGCCGTGCTTGTGCGCCCGTCATCAGGCGTCGACTCTCACAAGATCGCGGTGAAGCTCGTCCGGGGCGGACCCGTTAAAACCCTACCGGGCTCGCCGTCTGTCTTCCCTGCCCGTCGGGTAGCAGCCGGTTAAACTCAAAGACCGGGATAAGCATGTAGAGCCGAAGGCGGAGGGCTCACGGACGCGGGTTCGATTCCCGCCGCCTCCACCAATTCAATTCCCAATAACATCCGAGAAAGTCCACAAGCCCGCATAACAGCGGGCTTTTTTATTGCCTGCTTGTCCGATAGCGTCTAAAGTTACCCCATAGAATCCTGAATCCAGCAGGGGTAACTATTGGGGTTACCCCAAGACTGACGGAGCAGTTACCCCAAATGCCGCTTACAGACACCGCCATCAAGAAGGCCAAGCCCGAGGCCAAGGCGCGCAAGCTCTATGATGAGCGCGGGCCTGTTCCTGCTGATCAGCCCCAAAGGTGGCAAGTGGTGGCGGTTCAAGTACCTGTTCGACGGCAAGGAAAAGCTGCTCTCCCTCGGCGTCTACCCCGACGTAAGCCTGAAAGACGCCCGAGACCGGCGGGATGAAGCCCGCAAACAGGTTGCCGACGGCATCGACCCCGGCGAACACCGCAAGGCCAAGAAAACGGCAAAGGTAGCGAAGCAGGCCAACAGCTTTGAAGTGGTGGCGCGGGAGTGGTACGCCAAGCACTCCCCCAACTGGTCGGCCAATCATGGCGACCGGATCATCCGCCGCCTGGAGCGCGACATCTTCCCCTGGCTCGGCGGTCAGCCGATTGCCGACATCACCGCCCCGCAATTGCTGGAAGTGATTCGCCGTATTGAACAACGCGGAGCCCTGGAAACCGCCCACCGCGCCCTGGGCAACTGCGGGCAGGTATTCCGCTATGCGGTGGCCACCGGACGGGCTGAACGCGATCCGACCGGCGACCTGAGGGGCGCACTCCCGCCAGTGAAGGGCACGCACTTTGCCGCCGTGACGGACCCCAAAAAAGTCGGCGGGGTACTGCGGGCAATAGACGCCTACGAAGGCACCCTGATCGTGCGCTGCGCCCTCCGCCTTGCCCCGCTGGTCTTCGTGCGTCCCGGAGAACTGCGCCATGCCGAATGGGTCGGACATCGACCTGGATGCCGCGGAATGGCGCTATACGGTCTCCAAGACGAACACCCAGCACATCGTTCCCCTCTCCCGCCAGGCCGTGGAGATATTGCGGGAGCTGCATCCGCTCACCGGCCGGGGGCGGTATGTTTTCCCCAGCGCGAGGAACCCCAAGGGCGACCGCCCGATGAGCGACAACGCCATCCTTTCCGCCATGCGGCGCATGGGCATTGAGAAGGACGAAATGAGCGGCCACGGCTTCCGGGCCATGGCGCGCACCATCCTCGATGAAGTGCTGGGCTTTCGCCCCGATTTCATCGAGCACCAGCTTGCCCATGCCGTACGCGACCCCAACGGACGCGCCTACAACCGCACGGCCCACCTGCCGGAACGGCGCAAGATGATGCAGGAGTGGGCGGACTACCTCGACAAACTGAAAGCAGGCGCGGAGATCGTACCGATTAACCAAAGCGCCTGAACGAAGCCACCGGGGAGCCCCTTGGGGGCGGACGGGTTGGCGGGCGGGGGATCAAAAACAAGCGGAGGCAATTTACACATAATGCAAATTATGCGGCGAAGCGGACAGCGCGGTTTTTGCGCTGCGCATAATTCCAGCATTATGTTCAGTTGCCGACCACCGACCCTGGCTGGGTAGGCAGCACCGGGCCTTTACCGAAGCCCGAAGACAATGGCGGGCGGGAAGAGACGCAGCGCAGTGCGGGGGCGCGGCGGGCTGGGCGACAGCCGAGCCTGCCAGTGACCCCGCGCAAGCGGTAACGAAGGGTAACCAGGCCAGCAAGGGGCACAGAGCCGGTTGCGGAGCATCCGGCGGTGGTGAATCCCGGCACGAGGTAGCCCGCTGCGGAGCCGCAAGCCCTTGGCCCGTTTTTGGGGCGAAGGGCGCAGTGGCGGAGTGCGGGCGGGAACGGAGGGGACGGCACTCGAACGGAGCCACGGAGCCAGTCTGCCGGAGCTTGCGGAGGCAGTCTGGCGGCCCTGAATCCTGGCACGGCGTAGCCCGGCGCGGCGCTTGCCGCGTAGCTTGCAAGCGGCGTGACGGGCGGTCCGAGTCACCTGTCTGCTCTAGTCAATGACGTTCCCCGCCATCAACTCGGCCTGCCGAATCACCAACTGGGTGGCGGCCTCCTGCGCGTCCGGCGGGTAACCATATTTGGCCAATAATCGTCGAACAGTTCGGCGCATGTCGGCGCGGACGGTATCGCGCTGGGTCCAGTCCAGGGTGCTTTGGCCTTAATGCGATCTGCCAGTTCATGGGCGATCTGGCGCAGGGTGTCATCCGCGATGACCTCGCGGGCGGATTCGTTACTGGCGAGCGCGTCGTAGAATGCCAGCTCGTCTTCCGACAGGCCGGATTCCTCGCCGCGATGCACAGCATCGCGGATGGTCGCGAGCCAGACCGATGAGCTCTTCGATCACCTGAGCCGTAGTGATCGCGCGGTTGGTGTATCGCGTAAGTACGGCCTCCAATGACTCCCGAAAGCCCTCGAGACTGTACGATGTTGACTCGCTCACGGCTTCTTATCTGATCATTCAGCAATTTGCGCAACGTCTCCAGTGCCAGGTTCTTTTGCGGCATGCCGGCTAGCTGGTCCAAGAAACTCGTCGGACAGGATACCGACATTCGCTTCCGCCAGACCCGCAGCCTGGAAAAGGTCGATAACACCATCCGAAGCGATCGCGCCGGAAATCACCTGCCGCACGGCCGCACGAGCATCGATGGGCGGTGGCGCGCTGTCGTCCGCAAGCCGCTTACGAATCGCCGCCCGTACCGACTGGAAATAGGCCAGGTCGTCCCGGATCGCCTCGGTTTCCTGTCTCGGCACTGCCAAGCGAAAACGCCTTCGACAACCCTGCCACCATCGTCATGAAGCGCTCTTGCCGTCCTCCTGCTCGAAAACGTAATCCGCACCCGCCGTCACGGCCCGTAGCTGTTCCGCTTCGTCTCCGCCTGGAAAGCCACCGTAATCGAACCCATTGAAAAAATCCCTGAGCGCCTCGAATTGACGCTCCATCAAGGGCACCGCCTCGTCCTGTATCTCTTCTACCGGGCTGACCTTCGCCGCCGGCCTGGGTGTAGGTCTGCACAGCGTCCCGGAGTTGATCCGCGATGCCCAGAAAATCCACCACCACGCCGCCGGGCTTCTCGCCGAACACGCGGTTCACGCGCGCGATGGCCTGCATCAGGTTGTGCCCAGCCAACGGCTTGTCCAGATACATGGTGTGCATCGGCGGGCAATCGAAGCCCGTCAGCCACATGTCACACACGATGACCAGACGCAGGTCGTCGTCCGGGTCCTTATACCGTCGCGCCAGAGCCTCGCGCCGGGCCTTGGTCGCGCATGGCTGCGACCCGTTCGCCCTCATCCTGCCGAGCCAGTCATGACGACCTTGAGGAAACCAGCCTCGTCCTCGTCTGCATGCCAGTCGGGCCTTAGGGCCACGATCTCATCGTATAGGTCCATGCAGATTGCCCGGCTCATGCAGACCGTCATCCCTTGCCTTCGATCACCTCGACGGCGTTTCTCGAAGTGCTCGACGATCTCGCTGCGCCACCAGCTTCAGACGCGGTTCGTACCAGCCAATGCCTCAAGCTCTACTCGGACATAATCATCGACTGGCGGCCCGCCTTGTCGGCCTCGGCGGCTGCTCTGTCAGCTTCTCTTCCGCCTCGCGTACCCCCTGCTCGTCAGGCACCAGCTTGACCAGCCGCATTTCGTAGAAGATCGGCACCGTGGCGTCATCGCAGATCGCCTGGCGGATGTCGTAGATGTCCGCGTAATCGCCGAATACCGCTGCCGTGCTACTGTCGTCCTCTCCAACGGCGTCCCGGTGAAACCGACAAAAGTGGCATTGGGGATAGCATCGCGCATCCAGCGCGCACCGCCGTCGAGAAAGCCGTACTGGCTGCGGTGGGCCTCATCCGCCAGCACCACGATGTTGCCCGTTCGCTGACCGCCTCACCGCGCTCGGCGAACTTCTGGATGGTGGTAAACACCACCCCACCGGAGGCGCGATTGAGCCGGGCGGCCAGGTCTTCCCGGCTCTCGGCCTGCTCCGGGTCCTGCCGCAACAGGGCGCGCCCACCTGCGAAGGTGCCGAACAGTTGCCCGTCCAGGTCATTGCGGTCGGTCACCACCACAACGGTGGGGTTGGCGAGTTGCTCATCGCCAATCAATGCGCCGGACAGCATCAGCATGGTCAGGCTCTTGCCCGAGCCCTGGGTATGCCAGATCACGCCACCGCGCCCATCGCCCTCGCCCGCCGGCGCTTTCAACGCCGCCTTCACGGAATCCCGCGCCCGCAACATGGCGCGGAACTGGTGGTAGGCCGCCACCTTCTTGATGATCGCGCCGCTGCGCTCGTCTTCCTCGAAGGTGATGCAGTGACGCAGGTAGTCCAGCAACCGGCCGGGCTGGAACAAGCCGCGGATCAGTGACCTCAAGCGTCGGCTCGCCCGGCGCGCGCGCATCGTCCAGCGCGCGCCAGGGCGAAACCGGTCCGATCCGGCGGTAAGCGAGCCGACCCGCGTGCGGTCGCCGTCACTGATGGCCAGCAGCTCGTTGTAGGTAAACAGCGGCGGTATCGTCTGCCTTGTAATCCTGAACTGCCGATAGGCCGTCCACAGATCCGCCTGCTCATTGGCGGGGTCCTTCAACTCGACCACCACCAAGGGCAGACCGTTAAGAAACACCACCAGATCGGGCCGCCGCGTGGCGTTGCCGCACTTACGGTGAACTGTTGCACCACCAGCCGGTCATTCGCTGCGGGGCGTTCGAAGTCCACCAGCCACGCCTTGTCCCCGCGGGTCTCGCCCTCTGGGGTACGGTATTCCACATCCACGCCATCGGTTAGCAGGTGATGAAACCAGCGGTTGTTCTGTTCCAGCGTCGGCTCCGGCGGCCGCATGACGACCCGTACCGCCTGCTCGATGGCCTCATCCGGAAGCTGGCGTTGATCGTGCGCAAAGCCGAGCGCAGCCGCGGCTCCAGTACCACCTGTTCATGGCTGTCGCGCTGAGGAGAGTCCGCTCCGGCGAAATGTCCGCGCCCCGGGCAGTATCAAAACCCAGGGCCTCGAACCAGCCCAGGGCGGCTTGTTCAACTTGTTGTTCTGAAATGGTTTTTGTCATCATTCGCACCGTGGCTGATGGGCCTTGACGACCACACGCGCCACCCCTTTCACTTGACAATTTTCCCTGCAACCACCACTATTCATGGCGTTCTCTGCCAGTGGCAGCAGAACCTACAAAGGCCTCCGCTGAGCCAGCCTGGCGAATCAGCGGTTTTTTTATGTCCATTTCGGCCCCCTCCTGATCCTATCCACTGTTGACGGTCTCCCCGGCGCTGCGGGCGTATCGGCCAGGAATGCCGTCACGAAGTCCGCCCGACCGTTACCCTTCAATGCAATCACAACCACGTAGTTTCCCATGACCACGGTCACTCTGCGTCTACCGTCATAGCGTTTTCGTTTTTTGTCCCAGCCCTGGTAGCACTCACTGTTCGGGTCCTGTAATGCCGCCTTGATCCAATTGAGCCGTTTGGCCCGTGGCTCCGAAAACGCATCCTTGGCCCCGTCGCGACGGGATGACTCAAAGCAGCAGTGGTCGAAATCCCGCTTCCGAAAACGCACTTCGATACCATCAAACGCCCGGATCGGGCCGCGACAATAGGTCGCCTCGAAGTGGGCGCGGTATTCAGCTTCGCCGGCCAGTTCAAGCAGAGGGGGATAAGCCACAACTCACCACCCTCCCGCCAGATCAATGCGAAAGACATTGAACTTCTGTTCGCCCTTGAAGGTGTGCCGCAATGCGACGGCCGTACAAGTCTTCGTAATGCTGCAGGACCCGGGCTTTGGCACTGCCTTCGCGTATCCGGTCATTGAGCCGGTACGCGGCCATGCCGGTGAGCACATCGGCCAACTGAATAAGCACTGATTCCTCGGAACGCACTGCCTGAACGTCGTGTACTTCGGAGGACAAATTGGAATAGTCCAGGCACCGGCGCAGCACATGCAGCGGTCGCGCCGCCGGTTGCTCTTGAAATCCACGAAGACACTGTAATGGTTGAAATCCAGAATCCAGTGATGCAGCAACTGGTAATAGAACTTGTAAAACCCCAACTCCTGATCGTCCTCGTGGTACAACTTCAGATCCACCTGCGTGTGGTCCACCGCAATACAGCGAAACCGCAGCTGTTCGCCCTTGCCCTGGAACCACTCGACGAGCTGCCGATAAAACGCTTCCCTGGAGGGCGATACTTTCTGCCATTTGAATTCACCGCCTATCCGGTGCCGGTCGCGCAGCTGGTGGATCTCCGGCTTGAACTCGTCCCGCTCCGATGTAGGCAGCCAAAGACCGCCGATCACCATGAATGCCCCTGGGGATGCTCGGACCGAGCAGGTCCGGCCGGCTCTCGTCGCAATAGACGTCGAACTTCATGCCTGCTCCTCACCGGCTACGGTTTGCTCCTGCTTGAATTGCACCAGCGCTGCCCGATAGGCCTGAAAATCCGTGCGGTAGAGTGCCTCGCTGGCGATCAGCGGGATTTCCAGCACCTCGAACGGGCCGTGGTCATTGTCGATGACTCGTTGAAATCGGCATGCTCTTCATAGGCGAAGCGCGCCAACGGGTCGCGCCGGGCCGATTGCAGATGGGTGCGGAACAGCAGGCCCACCACCGCATCGGTGGAGCGCGCCAGGATCTCCGCGTAGCGGCTGTCCAGCAGGGGCGCGTAGGCATCGGCGCCGTGGGCGGCCGAGCCGTGGGCGTTGCGGATTTCCACCACGCCGCTGATGATCTGGTTCAAGCCCGCGCACTAGAGACTCGGCCCCGTTGCGCAGCTTGGCATCCACGCCCGCCGTCCTCGCTGGGGCCGAGATTCAGATATTTCATCGCCTCGGCAACCAGCTTCGGCGCCTCCCAGCCCGAATCCACCGGCACTTTGCGGTCGGTGAGGATGGTCTTGCAGGTGGTCTCGATGATGGTGCGGCAGAAGGAGACCACCACACCGGGACGATCCGGCATGGCCTCCTCCAGCGCCTCCACTTGCTCGCGGATGCGCAGCGACTCCGGATGGGCCTCCAGCAACTCCCGGCAGGCGGCGAGCTGGAAATCGGCCGCGCCGTACTCAGCCGCCATCGGTGCCTCCCTCGGCGACGGGGACCCGCAGCTCGCCGGAGATCAGTTTGGGGAGCAGGGTGTCGCGAATATTCGCAAGCAGTCTGTTCTCAAACAGATTTCCTCGCATCTTCATCAAGTACGGACTAACCATTTCCTCGAAAGCGGCGAGCACCGAAGATTGCGGTCGAACGCGATGCAACCCATCAAATGTTTTACGGGTAATAGTGTCGAAAACCGAGCCATGGGTTCGTTGCTGAAGCTCTACTACTGCGTGATGGAGCATAAATACACACAAAAATCACCGACCCCATTTTTACCTGTCACTCCATAGCAAGACTGATTCATGGCCATGGGGATAGCTGTCAACGCCAAACGGCCAACAGTCCCGCGAGCTGAGATAATCGAAGTCCCTGCCTTCATAATTTTGGCTGAGCTATTCGCCACCCCCGCCTTGGTGATTTTTTCTTCTGTGTCGATTACCCAAACGTCACCATCATTCGGTGCATCTCGCACGCTAAACCAGGGCATATCGCCATCCCAGTATTCCGCCATCTTGCGCTTTGGCGTACCACCGCCGATAAGCTCGACGAGGTCAGATAAAGGACAACCTCCCACCCCTCCGGCACCGGCCCCAGTTCGGTTCAGTGAAGCGGTCGGGGAGTGGTCGAAGACGGGCTGGGGCATGCCGCGAAAACTCGTGGCGCCGGCGGCCTTGGCCTTGACCGGCTCGAAGTCCACAAACCAGGCCTTGAAGATCGCCCGCGCCATGGCCTCCAGCGTGCGGTTCATCTGGCGGTTGAGTTCGATTTTGTCGTCGAGGGTGCCGAGGATTTCGGCGACGGCTGTCTGCTCTTTAACTGGAGGCAAGGTTATATGCATTCCTCGCTGATCGCGAAGACTCACAATATCCGCCATGTCCGTTTGGCCTTTTACCCCATTGTATTGCTGATAAGACTCGGCCCGATACATCCAGTAGTAGAGCCAGCGAGGACTAATCACGTCATGATCGAGTGACCGCCAGAAACAAAGCTGAGGGCTATAGACGAACGTGGGCACGTCGGCCGTAACGAATGCAAACCGCCCAACCGATCCCTTGCTCGTAAATACAGCATCGCCTGGCTGGCTAGTCTTCTCTCCGACTCGGTCGAGATTCTCGCGGGGGAAGCAATCTGCTCCCTCGAAATGAAAACCACCGTTAATGTTGCCGCCGCGCGCAAATGGGAGGCGATTTTTCCCCAACTCACTATTCTTGGCGCGATACCCGTCATTGATGGCCAGCACACCACGTTCGATCAGCTCAGAAACATCAGTGGGCAAAACCTCACCCCCCATAACCCAACCCCTCTAGATTGGCCTTGATCCGCGCCTCCAAGCGCCGGATTCGGCGAACTGCGCTTGCAGGTCGGCGGTCAAGCCGCTGCATCTTGTCCTCGAACGGTTCGCCGTCGTCCTCGACCTCGGCGGCGCCGACGTAGCGGCCAGGCGTGAGCACGTGGCCGTGCTTTTCGATCTCTTCCAGCGTGGCGGACTTGCAGAAGCCGGGCACGTCGTCGTACTCGCCGGCGCCTTCCTCGCCGCGCCAGGCGTGGTAGGTGCGCGCGATGCGGCCGATGTCGCTGTCCGGCGGCGGATCGCCCTCGGCGTCGGCGCCGGAGAGCACGCGCAGCACGCGGGTCTGCAGGGTGCCCATCTGGCGGGCGTCGATGAACAGGGTCTCGCCCCGGCGGTCGCGGCCGCCGTGCTTGATGTTGCGGCCGGTCTTGTCGCGGCTGATGAACCACAGGCAGACGGGGATGCCGGTGGTGAAGAACAGCTGGCCGGGCATGGCGACGATGCAGTCCACCAGGTCGGCCTCGATGATGGCCTTGCGGATCTCGCCCTCGCCGCCGCTGTTCGATGACAGCGAGCCGTTGGCCATGACGAAGCCGGCGATGCCGCCGCCGCGGCCGTTGGGCGGGGCCAGGTGGTGGATGAAGTGCTGAATCCAGGCGTAGTTGGCGTTGCCGGCGGGCGGCACGCCGTACTTCCAGCGGACGTCCTCGCGCAGCAGCTCGCCGGACCAGTCGGTGATGTTGAACGGCGGATTGGCCAGGATGAAGTCGGCCTTCAGGTCCGGGTGCAGGTCGCGCACGAAAGCTGTCGGCCGGCTGCTCGCCCAGGTTGGCCTCGATGCCGCGGATGGCGAGGTTCATGTGCGCCAGCCGCCAGGTGGTGGGGTTGGACTCCTGGCCGAAGATGGAGATGTCGCGCTGGCTTGCCGCCGTGGGCCTCGACGAACCGCTCGGACTGGACGAACATGCCGCCCGATCCGCAGCAGGGGTCGTAGACGCGGCCCTCGTAGGGCTCGATCATCTCGACCAGCAGCCGGACGACCGAGCGCGGCGTGAAGAACTCGCCGCCCAGCTTGCCCTCGGCGGCGGCGAACTTGCCGAGGAAGTACTCGTAGACCCGGCCGAGAATGTCCTTGGCGCGGGCCTCGTCGGTGCCGATGGCGATGGAGCCGATCAGGTCGATCAGCCCGCCCAGGCGCTCCGGGGCAATGCCGCGCCGGGCGTAGTCGCGCGGCAGCTTGCCCTTGAGCTTGGGGTTGTCGCGCTCGATGGCGTACATCGCGTCGTCGATCAGCTTGCCGATGTTCGGCTGTCTTGCCCTGGTGCCTGGATGTTCGACCAGCGGGCCTCCGGCGGCACCCAGAAGACGTTCTCGGCGGTGTACTCGTCGCGGCTCTCCAGCAGCTCTCGGCCTGCTTGCCCTCGATGCCGTCCGCCTTGAGCTCTTCCGCCAGCTTCGCGCGCCGGGCCTCGAAGGCGTCGGAGATGTACTTCAGGAAGATCAGCCCGAGGACGACGTGCTTGTATTCGGCGGCGTCGATGGAGCCGCGCAGCTTGTCGGCTGCCTGCCATAGGGCTTCCGGGTCGACGCCGAGTTCGTTGTTGTTGCCGTTTTGCGTGTTGGACGCCATGCCTTGTATTCCTTGCTGATTAACCTTCATTCAATGTGGGCTGTATGGGACAGCGTCCCGTCACTTGTCGTCCGCTGCGAACAGACGGCCCGGCTCGGGCACCGTCACGCCGTGACGTCCGCAATAGTCGCGAATCATCACCTCGATCATATTGGCGAGACTGCGGCGCTCTTGCTCGGCCATGGCCTTGAGCCCGGCCTTGACGGCGGGCTCGACGCGCACGGTAAGGGTTTCGGTCTTGGCGGCCTTCATGGGCGGGGTCCTCGGCGCTGGTGCTGTCGGATGTACTGCGGATATACTACACGAGGCTGCGGCAACAAGGAACGACATGATGGCCCGGCACTACTCGACCCGAAGCTTCTTCCGGCAGGTGCCCAATGCCCTGCTGGCCCGCTACTTCGAGGAACGGGGCTGTTCGGCGATCTGGACTTCGCGGCCATGAAGGAAACCAAGCCGGACGAGCTGTTCGTGGCCTGGCTGGCGCTGCCCGAGGAACAGCGCAAGCCGATGGATGCCGAGTTTCAGGACATCTTCGAGCTGAGCTGCGAGAAGGGTTTCCGGGCCATCATCGACGAGGCGCGCTGGCAGATGCAGGCGGACCCGGACGCCCTGACGGATTTCATCGAAACCCTGTCGGCGCTGCCCAACCACTATCAGCGGGCGATGGTCACCTACCTGGATCATGGCGAGTGCTGGAAAGGGGCCACCCGCTTCTATCACGCCGACACCCTGCCCTACTGGCGCAAGCGCAAGAACATGGGCCACAAGCCCGCTGCGGTGGACGATGCCAGCATCCGGCAACTGGCCGACCAGATCCGCAACTATTTCCACCACACCGAGGGCCGGGGCAACAACTGCGTGGTGGAGCCCTTCCGCCGGGGCGAGCTGGATTACTTCTTCGCCTATCCCGAGGACTATTCCCAGCAGAGCATCGAATGGGTGGACGGCGAGTTTGACCGCCGGCCGCACAACCCGGCCTTCGAGGTGATCTTCGTCTATTCGCAGAAGGAAGGGACGCTGGACCTGAACTTTCGCGGCGCGAAGAAGGCCATGGAGCCGCTGCAAGGGATGTTCGCCACGGCGATTCTGAAGCTGGACGAGCTGCCGCCCGACCCCAAGGACGAGCGCATCTACGATCTGGGCCAGCTCGGCAAGCGGAGCTTCGATTTCGTCTATGGCGTCGGCAGCGGGATTGAGGATGTCGCCGTGCGCAAGCTGCGGCTTTCGTCGCGTTTCAACAAGGGGGAGCGGATCACCCTGGAGGCGGACACCACGCGACGACTCCGGATGCGATCTATGACCTGCTGGACAAGATCGGCAAGGCGATACCGTTGCACCTGTATAACGTCACCCAGGTGGAGATTGCGGCTTCCGTGGTGGTCGATGCCGACAAGCCCGCCAAGATTATCCCGATCCGCATTACCTATCCCAACTCCTGCTCGCTCAAGTACGACGAGCTGGGCATGAAACTGCGCGACATGCTGGAAGCCTCGGGCATCGAGCCCAAGGAACCGGAGGAAGTCGAGGAAACGCCGGAACCCGCTGAAGCATGACGCCGGAAGATGCCTTGATCGAATTACTCGACCGCGTGGCCGCGTTGCAGGGTGCCTCGGCCCTGATCAGCGCCGATGAACTGGCTCAGTGGCCCGGCGAAGCAGTCACGGCGATGAAGGCGCAGAAGCTCATCACCAGGGCGCGGCCTGCCTCCAGCGCGGTATGCCCCGGCTGCGAGGAGGAATGCGTGATGCCGGTTCACACTATCCCGCAGCCTTCCGGCGACCCGGCGCTGTTCATCGTTTGCGACAAGCGCGACGACATCAGCCGCGTGCCGGTGCCAGATGCCCAGCTCGAACAGTGGCAGGCATCCGGTGATTCTATCGCTGATCTGCTTGCGGGCTTGCTCAGTCTGCAACGCCCAAACATGGGCAGCTCATCGGCGGGCCGCTGGGAAGTCGGGGTATTCCGGGGTAAAAAGCACGCCAGCCACCTTGTTCTGATGGCCGGGGAAAAACTCACCCTCACCCTGGCCGGTCACTCGATTGCGTTGACCGAGGTACTGGCGCTGGAGGGCAACCGCTTCAAGGTGGATAAGCGGACGGTTGACCCGCCTGGTCGATCAACCCGTTGCCGGGGCCGGGGATATTGAATCGGCCGAGCAAAGGAGGGAACGCATCAAGAAGCGGGTTAATGAATTGAAGGCCCAGGGAGTCAGGGCATTTTTGAAAACGGTTGCCGACGAAGAAGGGCTCTCCATTTCCCGGATCAAACAGCTTATCCAGGACGACAAACCCGCCCCCAAATCGAAAGCCTCTTACTGGTAGCCAGACAGGGCTACCTACTCTCCAACCACAAACCCAGCAACCACGCCGCTTCGCGCCGATTTTCACTAGCCAGCTTGAAGGGTAGTGCCCTAGCTCGTCCGTAATTCAGCCATGTTCAACAACGCCTATGGAGGCGCAAACATGGCTACTGCAATCCTGAGACTTCCCACCGTCAAGGCCCGCACCGGGCTTTCCCGCAGCACGATCTATCTGCGCATTTCCGAAGGTCGCTTTCCGAAACCCGTATCCCTTGGCGGCCGTGCCGTCGGGTGGGTCGAGGCGGAAATCACCGAATGGCTGAACCAGCAGATCGAGGCCAGCCGCAAGGCTGCGCACTGAGGGGAGGCCAAGACCATGACCAGAAACAGAAAGGGCCGCGCTGGCTGGCACCAGGCGACCCCGAAGACTTCTAAACACACCCGTAATTCTACCGGCATCGTTTCCCGCATCAAAAGCGGCCGTCGTCACCCTGGCCGTGTGGGGCTGGTTCCCCATCGGACTGGCGCAGCGGATCAACCGCATGGGAGGGCCGCGTGATGAATAATGCGATCTCCCAATTCCGCGACGCAATGCGATCCGCCGGGCTGGAACCGCCGGACGTTGTCGAACCGGGCAAGCTGCATCGCTTCCCCGGCGCCGGTAAGCGCCCGGCAACCGGGCCGGGTGGTGCCTGTTGTTTGATGACGGGCTGGGTGGTTGTTTCGGTGACTGGTCTTCCGGTCTCTCCGAGACCTGGCAGGCGAAGCGTGACAAGCCCTTGTCGCGGGCCGAACGGGCCGCCTTCGCCCATCGTGTGGAAGAAGCAAAGAAGCAGGCCGAGGCAGAACGCCGCACCCGGCAGGCTGAGGCCGCGACCCGTGCCGTTGCGATCTGGAATACGGCGACACCCGCCCCCGGCAATCACCCCTACCTGATCCGCAAGCGTATCCGGCCGCACGGCGCGAGGATTCACAAGGGCGCATTGACGCTGCCGGTAATGGACTTCACTGGCAGGCTGACCAGCCTGCAATTCGTCGCCGCCGATGGTGGCAAGCTGTTGCTCTCCGGCGGGCGCAAACGGGGCTGTTTCATTCCCGTGGCGGGCGATATGGCAAACCCCACCCGCGTCATCATCTGCGAGGGCTGGGCCACCGGCTGCACCCTGGCCGAGGATGAACCCGCCGCGCTGGTGCTGGCCGCCATCGACGCGGGCAACCTGGAGCCGGTTGCCCTGGCTGCCCGCCGCCGTTGGCCGTCCGCCGAACTGGTGATTGCGGGTGACGACGACCGGCTGACAGCAGGCAATCCCGGAGCCACCAAGGCAAAGGCCGCCGCCATTGCATCGGGTGCGCTGTTGGCGCTGCCCCAGTGGCCGGAGGATGCCCCGGAACATCTGACCGACTTCAACGATCTGGCCGTGTGGCTGGCAGGGGGTGGCGTATGACCGCCGACCTGTTGAAATCCGCCGCACCGCCGCCGGAGGATTGGCCAGAACTGGTGCCGCTGGATGCACCCAATCTGCCGCGTCTCGATCTCTTACACCTGCCGGGCTGGGCCGGCGACTACGCCCGCGCCATCGCCGCCGATACCGAGACGCCACCGGAACTGGCCGCCGGTATGGTCCTGGTCGCCTGCGCCACCGCTGCCGCCCGCCGTCTGCGGGTGATGGTGAAACCGGGTTACTTCGAGCCCTGCAATCTGTGGGCCGTGGCCGCCCTGCCGCCCGGCAACCGCAAGAGCGCCGTGCAGTCCGCCGCCACCGCGCCGCTGGTGGCCTGGGAGCGCGATCAGGCCACGATTATGGAGCCGGAGATCAAGCGCATCACCAGCGAGCGCAAGACCCTGGAGGCCCGCGCTAAGGAGAAGCGCAACAAGGCTGCCAAGGAAAAGGACAACGGTAAGGCGGCGGAACTGGCGCGGGAGGCCGCCGACATCGAGGCCGAACTTCCCGACATCCCCATGCAGCCGCAGATATGGACATCCGACGCCACCCCGGAACGGTTGGGCGCACTGCTGGCCGAGCATGGCGAGTGCATGGCCTGGCTGTCATCGGAGGGCGGTGTCTTCGATCTGCTGCAAGGCCGCTACTCCAACGGCATTCCCAACCTGGACCTGGTGCTGAAGGCCCATAGCGGCGATGCGGAACGGGTGGACCGGGGCAGCCGTCCGCCGGTCTTCCTGAAAGGCCCGCGCCTGAGTATCGGCCTGAGCCCGCAGCCGGATGTATTGCGCGGACTGGCGGCCAAGCCGGGATTCCGGGGCCGTGGACTGCTGGGGCGGTTTCTCTATCTGTTGCCACCGTCACCGCTGGGTTATCGCGCTTTGCAATCCAATCCCGTACCGGAAGGGGTGCGCGACGCCTATGCGGCCGGTCTCCGCGCCATGTTGGATTGGGAGCCATTCACCGACGAACACGGCGAGGAACGCCCCCACCTGCTGCGCCTGAGCGAAGAAGCCTATGCGGAGTGGTACGCCTTCGCCCAGGCCATCGAGGTACAGATGCAACCGGGCCGGGAACTGGAGCACTTCACCGACTGGGCAGGCAAGGCACCGGGAGCGGCGGCACGCCTCGCCGGGGTGCTGCATGGCATCAAGCACGCCCACGGCACACCCTGGGAGGCCGCCATCACCGCCGAGACCATGACCGCCGCCCTGGAGATCATGGCCGTCATCACCCGCCACAGTCTGGCGGCGCTGGACATGATGGGGGCCGATCCCACCATTGCCGCCGCCCGGCTGGTGTGGGACTGGATCGAACGGGGCCGACTGGACCGCTTCACCGTGCGCGAAGCCTTCAACGCCCTGCGCGGCACCTTCCCCCGCGTCGCCATGCTGCGCGATGCCCTGGAGGCGCTGGAAGAGCGTGGCTATCTGGAGGTGATCGAACCGCCGCGTGATGGTCCCGGCCGCCCGCCTTCGCCCATGGTGCGGGTGAGGCCGGAGATTGCGAGGGCTTGGCGATGAGCTGGCGCGAAACCCTCGGGGTGACTCCTTCGACTGAAACACCCTATGCGCACAATTCGCAGAATACGCAGAAACCCATCGAAGCCGGCTATTTGTGCGGATAGTGCGGATTCTGCGTATAGGGATTCAGAACAGGAAAACTCCAAACTGCTGGAGGCCCTGGCCGATGCCTGCAAAGGACTCGACATCACTCCGGCTGAAGTAAAGCAAGCACTGGCAGCGGAAGACATCGAGGACTGGCGCAAGGGTGCGATCAGCGCCGATACCCTGACCACGTTCGCTCGTTCACTGGTGCAACGGCGGGAGATGGATCAGGGCAAACGCCCCGACCATTACACCGAGCAGGCCACCTGCAAGCACTGCGGGCCGATCTGGTTGTGGTTTTCCGGCGAGGTGCTGGGCTGCCCCTGGTGCTGGAATCGAGCAGCCGACAGACCGATACCGCGCCCCTGTTCCGTCCATTGCGGCGACTGCATCCACTTCGAGCGAATCGACCATCCGCACCTTGGCCACTGCGCCAAAGGTGAGCCGGAAGCCATCGCCGGATTGTGGGACACGGACCGGCGATATTGCGAACGCTTTTTACCAAGGCCACAGCAAACCCACAGCGATCAACAAAGGCCCGCAAGGGCCAAAACAAAAAGGTGAATTTCCCAAATGATTTCGGTTAAAAAATCTGGAGGCGAACATGGGCGGCATGGGTAGCGGACGGCACTGGTACTGGGGCGCGAAAGACACCACCGACGATTACCGATCCATCGACGTGCGGCGCTGGAAACGGGATGGCCTGCTCACCCCGCACCAGTCCTTCGGCTGGCAGTGGTCACGGCATGGCGAAGTGGTCGCCTCCATTCGCGTGCGCACTGAACCGGATCGGGTGATCCTCACCTACCGCCACCGGAGCGGCGGCGAAGACTGGAAGGACGAAAGCTATCCCGTCTATCTGGACTGGACCGCCTGCAATCTTGGCGGGCAACGCCCCTGGTTCCTCTGCCCTGCCCGTGGTTGTGGTCGGCGCGTGGCGATCCTCTACGGCGGCGGCATCTTCGCTTGCCGCCACTGCTACCAGTTGGCCTATCCCAGCCAGCGGGAAACCTGGGATGACCGGGCCGCACGGCGGGCGGACCGAATCCGCGACAAGCTGGGATGGGAGCCGGGCATCCTCAATGGCAACGGCTGGAAGCCCAAGGGGATGCACTGGAACACCTTCGAGCGGTTGACCGCACAGCATGATGCTTTCGTGCAGATTTCATTGGCCGGGATGGCCGCGAAGCTGAATCTGCTGGGTGAATCGCTGGATGACTGGGTGTAAGATGGCTCTATCAAGTGGTGGTTACACTGCAATATTCAGGGGTAACTATCGGGGTAACCGCGACAAATCGATAGCTAGTTTTCTTTTATTATTAACTGGATACAAGTTCTTTTCGGTAGTCGCCGCCACCATTACCGAGTTTTCAAGCCCCTGAAAACTCAAGAGAAAGCGCCCTCAGTGGCGCTTTTTTCTTATCTAAATCAAGCAAATACGTTTAGCAAAAGCATCTCTCGGGATATCTGGTAATATCCCGGCCTTCACAGCCCTTTACTGGGGGTATTTTTGGGGGTATAAAAAAGCCCCAACAGAAAATACCCCCAGATGCTCAGCATCCAGGAAATCAAGAACGCCAAGGCCGGCGACAAGCCGCGGAAGCTCTACGATCGGGACGGGCTGTACCTCTTCGTCACCCCCGCCGGCGGCAAGTACTGGCGCGGCAAATACCGCGTCAATGGGCGGGAGAAGACCCTGAGCCTCGGCACCTACCCCAAGCTCGGCCTCGCCGAAGCCCGCGACATGTGGCAGGACGCCCGAAAGCTCGACGACCCCTCCGCCGTAAAGCAGGCAGAGAAGCACGCTCTCGATTCGTCGACGCCGACCTTCCTCGCAGTTGCCAGGGCTTGGCACACACGTCAGACACCTACCTGGACGCGCAAGCACGCTTCACAGGTTTGGCGGTCCCTGGAGATCGACATCCTGCCGACGTTAGGCGCCCGCCCTATCGACGAGATCCAGCCGCGCGAGATCATGGCGTTAATCGAGGGAATCGAGGACCGCGGCGCCGGCGAGATCGCGACCCGCGTTCTTCAGCGCGTGCGGGCGGTGTTCTCACGTGCCGTCGCTCTCGGCTACCGTGAGGTCAACCCGGCCAGCGAGCTCCGCAATCACCTCAAGCCGCGCAAGAAGGGACAACAGACCGCGCTCGCTGCCGAGGAACTCCCGGCGTTCCTGCATGCACTCGATGCCTATAACGGCGACACGGTTACGCGCCTGGGTCTGCGCCTGCTGATCCTCACCCTCGCCCGAACCAGCGAGGTCCGCGAAGCAAAGTGGCCCGAGTTCGACCGGGAGCAGGGAGTGTGGACGGTTCCGGCAGAGCGGATGAAGAACCGCCGCGAACATCGCGTGCCCCTGTCGCAGCAGGCCCTCGCCACGCTCGAGGAGCTGCACAAGGTCACCGGCCATTCCCAGTGGCTGATGCCAGGCCGCCTCGAGGACAAGCCAGCCAGTCAGAACACCATGATCTTCGCCGTCTACCGGATGGGCTTCCACAAGCGTACGACCGTCCACGGCTTTCGCGCCCTGGCTTCGACGATCCTGAACGAGACCGTCACCGAGATCGACGGCAAGAAACATCGCATGTGGTCCGTCGACGCCGTGGAACGTGCCTTGGCCCATACCGAGCAGAACAAGGTCAAGGGCGCCTACGATCGCGGCGACCGGTTCGAGGAACGGACGCGCCTGATGCAGTGGTGGGCGGACTATCTCGACGCAGTCACGAAGGCGCCGATTAAGAAGCGGTGACCCCTCGTTCGGGCTCGAAATCATCGGAACATCACGAGCAAACTCAGGACGTTAAAAACCACGACGCAGGTTGAATTGATTTTCGGCGGCGATGCCCCACTGCGTATTCCGGTAAAAGTGGACAGTCGTTCCGGGTCAACCTGGGCACCGATTCCGGAGCAAAGCGGACAGTAGTCGGAGCGAAGCGACGCGGGTGTTGGATTATGAGCCCGAGTGATCGGTTTGGGTCAACGTTCGCTTGGTCTTTCGCATCGATTCTCCCTTGAGGTTGAGCTTGTAGGCGTTGTGCACGAGTCGGTCGAGGATGGCGTCGGCGAGTGTCGGGTCGGCGAGCAGGTCATACCAGTTCTCGACCGGGAACTGGCTGGTGACCATGGTCGAGCGCACGTTATAGCGGTCGTCGAGGATCTCGAGCAGGTCGCGCCGATGTTCATCGTCGAGCTGCGAGGTGCCGAAGTCGTCGAGCACCAGCAAGTCGGTGCGGGCGATGTCGCGGATGAGTTTGGGGTAGCGCCCGTCACCCTTGGCGAGCGCCAGCTCGCGCACGAAGCGTGGCAGTCGCACGTACAAGGCGGAGAAGCCATCGCGACAAGCCTTTTGGGCCAAGGCACAGGCGAGCCAACTCTTGCCGATGCCGGTGGGGCCGGTGATCAGGGCGTTGAGATGTTCGCGAAGCCAGTTGCCGGTGGCGAGTTTTGCCATCAGTGCCTTGTCGAGGCCGCGCCGATGACGGTAGTCGATATCCTCGATGCTGGCAGGGTGGCGCAGCTTGGCCTTGCGCAGACGAGTGCTGAGACGCCGATTGTCGCGTTCGAGCAGTTCTCGATCGACCATCAGGGCGAGTCGCTCCTCGGTGGACAGGGCCTCGGCGTCGGTGGCGTTCAACTGTTCCTCGAACGCCCGGGCCATACCGGCCAGGCGCAAGGTTTGGAGTTTGTCGAGCGTGGGATGATTGAGCATGGATGTCTCCTGCGGGGTCAGTGGTAATAACGGGGGCCGCGGATGTTGGTGTGCGCGATGGGCTCGTGGGTCTGCGCTGCGTCGGTGCGGGGTAACGGTTGCTGGTCAAGATTGCGCTTGAGGATGGATTGCACGCTCTTGAAGCGGGTGGTACCGAGTGCGAGGGCCCGTCGGCAGGCCGCCTCCAGGCGGGCATCGCCATAGGCCTTGCCGAGGCGCATGATGCCGAGCGCGGAGCGGTAACCCTGCTGGGGATGGGCGCGAGCGGCGAGGATAGTGCTCACGAGTTGGGCCGTAGCGGGACCGCTCTTCTCGGCCCAACGCACGAGCCGCTGCGGGGTCCAGCCGGCATACTCGCGATGGGTGTGAGGCATGTGCTCGGGGAGCGTCGTATGCTGTCCCTTGAGGCGAGCGCGCCGATGACAGGCGACCCGCTTGCCGCGCTGAAACAGCTCGATGGTCCGGGCACTGATACGCGCGTCGAGCTGCTGCTTCACGAGCTGATAGGGCGCCGAGTAGTAGTGGCCGTCGACCTCGACGTGGTAGTCGATATGCACCCGTACCCGCTTCCATTCGGCATAGGTGTAGCGCACACCCGGAAGCGAGCGCATAGCGGGGCGGTCGAGCTGCTCGAACAGCGTCCTGCGGCAACCGGCCAGCTTCTTGAAAGGCTTGCGGTTCAGTGCCTCGAGCAGCGCGGTGATGGTGGCGTTGAGCTCGGCCAGCGAGAAGAAAGTGTGATGGCGCAGGCGGGCCAGGATCCAGCGCTCGACCAGTAAAACGCTCTGCTCGACCTTGGCCTTGTCGCGGGGCCGACGCACGCGCGCGGGCATGATGGCTGTGCCGTAGTGAGCGGCCAGATCCTCATAGGTCGCATTGGCCTGTGGCTCATAGCGACAGGGATGAGTGACGGCGCTTTTCAGATTATCGGGGATCAGCAGCGCCGGCACCGAGCCCAGGAACTCGAAGGTGCGTATATGCGAGGCGCACCAATCTGCCAGTCCCTGGCTCCAGGTCGCTTCGGCATAGGTATAGTTGCTCGCCCCCAGGGTGGCGACGAAGATCTGCGCCGGGCGGATCTCGCCGGTACTGCGATCGACCACCGCCACCGTCTGGCCGGCATAGTCGACGAACAGCTTCTCGCCGGCGCGATGCTGCTGGCGCATCACGACATCCAGTTTGCCGGTCCAGGCGCGGTAACGGTCACAGAACTGGCTGTACTGCAACCCCTCGGGGTAGTGCGCCTTGTATTCCTCCCACAGGAGCATCAGCGTGACGCCCTTGCGTTTGAGTTCGCGGTGGACCTCATCCCATTGCGGCAGGGGCCGCGTGTCAGTGCTTGCCGGTGGGCCCGGCGGGAACAACTTCGCCTCCAGTTGTGCATCGTCGAGTGTCGAGGGCAAGGGCCAGCTCAGCCCTGCATCATCGGCGCGGCGAATATACTCGCCGACCGTAGTCGGTGACATCGACAGGCTGCGGGCGATCTGGCGCTGCCCCAGGTTGGCCTCAGCGGCCAGTCTCAGTACTTGGCGAATCGTACGCATGGATTTTCTCTTGTTGGCCACGGCCCCTCCGGCAAATGCCAAAGGATGCCATGAGCAGTCAGATCAAAATCCCGCGTCGTCGCTCCTCGGGTGACCGATTCCGGTCAGAGTGCAAAACTGTCCAGTTTGCCGCCGGAATCGCCGTCCAATTTGCACCGGTTCCGGTGTCCAGTTTCAACCGGCATCCGTGGCCACTTTCGCCCGGAATCGCTGTCCACTTTGGGCCGGAATACGCAACTGAAGCCGCGTCGTCAGGCTAATTTGCATTCCAAGTCGAAACTGCCACTGTGGTGTCGAGTACAATGGAGCCAACGCTATCGTGGCAGAACCGGCTTCTTCAACCTGCCGTCAGGGCCATGTAACAGGTCGAGACGTCCGTGTACGAGTGAGTCTGTGGTAGCTTAGAATTTCCCGGTTAGCCGAATAGCGGCCAGATAAAGATCCCGCTATCCGGTTAATCAACTCGCCGCCCGCCGGGGCTCGAGCAAGCCCGGAAAAACATCTGCCCTTGCACAGCTTCTGGATCTTCAGCGGGATGCGCTCGGCACACGTCTCCCAGCGTCGCTCCCGGCAGCCGTTACGGTGTGGTTGGGCCGCTCGTCACTGCATTCGCCATGGGCGACTCCGCATAGCCCCTCGACATCGGCCTCCATCGGCCGCTGGGCAGAAACGGTACCCGGACCGATCAGGACGCAGGTGGTTGGGTCATCCGATCCAGTTGATGGAACACCAGTTACCCACCGGTGCCTGGACGGCAGGTTCCGGAGTTGATGGGTACTTTAGTGATCCGGGCTCTTAACCACATTGACTATGCGATCAGACAAGACCTGCAGGCTGTCGACAATTGGAAGCGGTGATGACAGTTTGTCGGGAATAAGTGAAAACTCTGTACACGCCAGCACAATGGCGTCCGCACCACCGGCTGCCAGGGTGGCTATTGCCTCGTTTAGCGTGGTGATATCGGCTTCGGTCACGCGGCCAGCCTTCACGGCCCGTATCAGGAGACCGCGCGACTCGCGATTTTCCAGTAATGGTGTGCCGTGTTACAGGGCATCACAGAAAATCGGCGCCGGCCGTTTCCAGCCGTGTGGCCATATCGGCGATGATCGGGCCGGGATCCTCCCCGCTCCCCTTTAGTAACGCCCCGATGCGCGAGGGCACTTTCGGGTTGTTGTCGACGATCATGTGAATGTGGTCACCATCGTCGCTGGTGGGCGTTGCTTTAAGCACCCGGCGCATAAGTTCGGTGGTGGCTTCCGGCCCCATACCGCCGATGACGCCGACTATTGCTTCCCGGTGGGCACGGCTCATATACCGATTTTTCCCTTTGCGACGCAACTGCTGGCCCCGTACAGTTGACTACGCGCCTACATAGGTTCGGCTTGGGCGGGCGGCGTCTGCGAATCGTCCAGCGCCTCCCGGATGACGTCCGCGATGGTCACGCAGTCGACCAGGTCGAAGGTCAACGGAATGCGCAGGTCGCACAGGGTACTCAGGACGTCCAGCGTCTGTGGCAACTCGCGGACATCCCCGAGGTAGTGCCAACTATCATACCGGCTGGTGTAGCCGACCGGTTCAGCCTCGCCAAACCACTTGACCGCCACGCCGCGGGACTCGGCGACAGCCACGAACCGGCGCAGGCGCGGGGCATCGAAATCCGGCAAAGAGAACTGGATGGAGCTGCCGACGAAGGACTCGGCGGCCGGCCGGACCGGCATGCGGACCGGTGCCATCTGGTTCAGCCGATCCTCCAGCACCCGGTAACGTGCGTTCCAACGACTGCAGCGGGCATCCAGGTCGCGCAACTGGGGTCGCAGCACCGCAGCCCGAAGATTATCCATCCGGCCACTGTAGTTTGGCACCCCTAGTCGCATCGAACGGAACGATTCAGCCGGTGGTGCCGCGCGATGGCGGTCGTACAGCATATAGGAACCCGACAAGAGCACCGCGCGCCGGGCGATTTCCGGATCCGCTGTCACCAGCAGACCACCCTCCCCGGAATTGATGTGCTTGTAAGTCTGGGTGCTGAAGCAGCCGATTTGCCCAAAGGTGCCGCTTGGACGGCCGTTCCAGCGGGCACCCATGGTATGGGCACAATCTTCAATCAAGTGCAGGTCGAATTCGCGGCAGATCTCAACTACGGCGTCCATGTCGCCGATGTGGCCACGCATGTGGGACAACATCAGCACGCGCGCCCCGGACTGCGCTGCCATGACGCGCAAGTCGTCGAGATCTATGGTGTAATCAGGTCCGATTTCGACCAGCACCGGCCGAGCGCCGGCGTTGTGGATAGCGCCCGGCACCGGCGACAGTGTGAAGGCATTAGTGAGCACGGGTTCCCCGTCAGCCAGCCCAAGGCTGCGCAGCGCGATGTGCAACGCATAGCCGCCGGAGGCGCAGGCAATGCAGAACGGGACACCCAGATAGTCAGCGAATTCCGACTCGAGCAGCGCGGTCTCACCGGCCTCGCCTTCGGTGACATTGTAGCGGTGCAACCGCCCCGTTCGCATCACTGCGACGGCGGCTGCGATGGCCTCATCGGGAATAGCTTCCTGTTGGGTAAATGACTTGTGGAACGTGGTCATTATGGTGCGGCCTCAATAGCGCTTCTGCTCATAAACCGGGAAAGCCCAGTCATCTTCCGGGAAGAACTTGCGCAACCGCCAGTCGCACGCCCGTGCGTGGCCCTCCATGCCCTCAATGCGAGAAATCCTGGAACCGATGGCGCTGAACTGCCGGTTAGCCTCGGGACTGAGTTCCTGGTAGGTCAGGACCTTCATAAATTTGTGAACATTGAGCCCGCCCGAGTAACGGGCGGCACGCTGGGTCGGCAGGATGTGGTTGGTACCGGAGCATTTGTCTCCGTGGGTCACAGTGCTGCCCTCACCCAGGAAAAGCGAACCGTAATTGCTGAGGTGTCGCTTCCACCATTCCAGATCCCCTGCCATGACCTGCAGGTGTTCACAGGCATACCGATCGCTGACCTCGACAACTTCGTCGCGGTCCTGGCAGAGAATCACCTCGCCGTAGTCGTGCCAGGCGGTGCCCACGACGTCAGCGTTCGGCATGTCGCCGGCGACTTTTGGTACCAGATCAAGCACGTCCCGCGCGATGGACTCTGACATCGTAAAAAGCCACACCGGTGAGGTTGTGCCATGCTCTGCCTGCGAGACAAGATCGACTGCGATGGTCATGGGGTCGGCCGACTCGTCAGCAATAATCGCTGACTCCGTAGGCCCGGCAATGACGTCGATACCGACCTGCCCGAACAGCAGCCGTTTGGCTTCGGCAACGTAGGCGTTACCGGGACCCACGACCACATCAGCTTCATGCCCTGTAAACAGTCCAAAGGCCATACTGGCGATGGCATGGACGCCACCCATTTCGAGAATGATGTCGGCACCGGCGAGATCCATAGCGAACGCAACTGTCGGATCAATGCCCTCGCCGCGTGGTGGAGATGACGCGATGACGAGTGGCACGCCGGCAGCTTTGGCCGTGGCAACGCTCATCAGTGCTGATGCGGCGTGGGCGTAGCGACCGCCGGGAACATAGCAGCCCGCACAGTGGACAGGCAGGACCCGTTGCCCGAGACGTACACCCGGCGCCGTCTCGATCTCAAACTCGCTGAGGCTTTGCTTTTGAGCCAGAGCGAACCGCCGCACCTGATCATGAGCGAATTCAATATCCTCACGAACCGAGGCCGGCACTGCTGCGATCAGCGCCTGTTTCTTGCGCTGGCCGAGGACGAAATCGCCGGACCATCGGTCGAACTGCTGCGCGTATTCACGGACCGCCGCCTCACCACGACTGCGGATCTCCGAAAGCATGGATTCGACAGAGTGCGTAATGCGCGCCGTGTCGGCAGCAACGCGGCCAGCTGCCGCAGCCTCTTTCAAGCGTTTCATCGTGATCTTGCTCTCCGTTCTATTCCCACCATCGGGGAGGCGATATCAAACAATCGAGCGGGACGATAGGGATAACGGAGCGACACCGGTACCCGTTGATGCACGGTTCAAAATCTTGGTTTAAGGGACTATGCGTACCAGAGGGGGTTGAACCTGACCATCCCGACCTTTGCGGTGCACTGATACTAAACCGATGCACATTTTTTCACCTCTACAGGGTAGCCACCTCCCCGGCAATTCTCTAATGCTGAATTTCTTAGCGCTGATGCTTTTTCAGCATACGCAGCCCTGATCCTGACCCAGTGTACTGAGCATAAGGTTGCCGGTAGTTCTGAATTACCCTTTCGATACATCGTGCCCAGCTCCGGTTCTAACACAAAAAACCCGAGAATTTTCACCTGAGCGAGCGGTATCCGGCCGGGTGGTCAGGCGACGAGGCCCCACTGTGGTGACCATGACACAGCCAGCATCGCGGTAAGATACCGCGCTTGGCATTGTTAACTCGCATCCGGGTGGCCCGAAACCATGAGCACCACAGAAAACCCAGCGCCCGACACCGCCACAGCATTCGCCGACGGCTGTGCCTTCATCGACGGCGACTATGTCCCCGTTGCCGAGGCCCGCATCCCCATCCTGGACTGGGGCTTCGTGCGCTCAGACGTGACCTACGATGTGGTCGCCGTGTGGCAAGGCCGGTTCTTTCGCCTGCAGGACCATCTCGATCGGTTCGTGCGCGGCATCAGCGAACTGCGTATGACGGCGCCTTACGACCGGGAAGCGATCGCGGCGATCCTGCACGGCTGTGTGCGCCGGACCAGACTCACGAACGCCTACGTCGAGATGATCCTGACCCGCGGTACGCCCCCGCGTGGCAGCCGCGACCCGCGCCAGTGCCACAATCGCTTCTACGCCTTCGCCATACCGTATGTCTGGATCGTCCCGCCCGACGGGCAAGAACACGGCGCGCATCTTGTGGTGAGCCGGGTGCCGCGCATCCCACCCGAATCCGTCGATCCGACGGTGAAGAATTTTCATTGGGGCGACATGATGCGTGGCGTGTTCGAAGCCTACGACCGCGGTGGCGAAGTCGTCGTGTTGACGGACGGTCACGACCACATCACGGAAGGGCCCGGGTTCAATCTGTTTGCCGCAGCGGACGGGCGGCTGGTCACGCCGGCACGCGGCGTGCTGCCGGGTATCACCCGGCAAACCGTTATCGAGCTGGCCGAAGCACTGCACATAGCGGTTGAGATCCGGGCACTCAGCGAGCGCGAGCTGCACGCCGCCGACGAAATCTTCCTCAGCTCCACCGCCGGTGGTGTCATGCCGGTCACATGCCTCAACGGCAATACGGTCGGCGACGGGCACCCCGGCCCGATCACCGCTCGCTTGCGGCAACGCTACTGGGAGGCTCATGAAGATCCCCAATACGCGACGCCGGTAGACTACTGATTCGCCAATTCGTTTCAACGGCGGAATCACCGGCCGCACGGTATACTCTGAAGCTATGGCGGGGTTACATTCGACTGGACCACGTTCAGGTTGACCGCGATGACAACAATTTTGCGCGCTATAACAATGCGCTTCGGAATAATAAGGCCTCCAGCCAAGCTGGCTCCCTCGCCCCGGCTTCGTCGAGGCCGGCACAGTCACGCTGGCAAGGGCCGGCGTGAAGTAACCGGTGGGTGGCGGTGTCGATGAGCGTACCAAATACCGTGCGTGAAGCGGCTTAGGTGGGATGGGCTCTGGAGAACCTCTATCAGCCTTCGATCATGTCGTTTTGCAAGACCCTGCTCCCTTGCCCTCGCCGACCAGAGCCGGTGACAACGCAACGTGCGCAGGCACATTCGTTCAAAGCGGTTTGGTCCGGTCAACTGGCTGGCCGGGCGCGAGGATGGCGGGGCCTTGTTACTTCCGAACTGCCTCCAGCTGCCCACCACATCCTTACTCTCGGTCTCAAGACCAAATTTTTTAATTTTCTTTTCAACGTAGGCTTTAGCCGCTGCGTACTGGTTCAGAGGCGAGAGCTGTCGTTTGTGCAGGCGGGCCTTGATGTACCAGTGCAGCAAGGGCCATTTCTCGGCATGCCCGTCAGCCACGATGTAGTGGGTCAGGCTTTCCGGGCTGCGGGCGTCCGTCACCGTGGCCTGAACTTCGAACTTCGTGCTCGCGGACCCATCGTTGCGGTCGAACAACGCATCCCATAGACCGTGGGGTTTGTTACTCTCGTTGGGATCCACTACCGCACCGATCTGCATGAACAGCTTTACGGGACTTTCGATGTCATGCCCCAGCGCGTTCACCAGCAGGAACCACTGGATGCGATGCGTGTATTCGCCGTGCATGCCGGGCACACCAGGGTCTTTCCAGTGGCGCCCTAATTTGAGCTGGGCACGAAAGCTTTCAGCGCTGACGAACGCCACATAGGTCTGCACACGCTCCTCATTGATGCAATGGAAGGTATTGAAACCGTTTTGGATTTCAACGGTCGTCAACTCGCGCGCAAGCAGGTGTCGGAGTGCATCGTCAAGCTGGCCGGCCTCCAGCGGCTTCGCGCCGGCCCGTTGCCGATAGTGCTCAATCACACGCTCCAGATCATTTCCTGCGCCCTGCCCCAGTCGTGTATCGAGTTCCTTGAGTTGTTGGTCGACGCTGGCTGTATGCGCGAGGAACGCACCGATTTTCACGCATGCCTCAAGGAACTCGGCATTTCGGCCCTCGCCGAATTCTGTGGCGAACACCGAAGTCAGTTCATCACGAATCTCCTGCGCCGTCGGATTCGATTTTTTCAGGTATGGCATGACAACCCTCCTTGAGCAACCCGGATGTTCAACAAATCTGGCCGTCACATGGCATCGCAGGAGCCCACCCTGGCCCACCCCGCGCCGACGCTTTTCGCTGGTGTATGTCTCGATAAACGGTATAAACCAGCCGGAATCGTCGAGCATTGTGGGACGCACGTTTACGAAAGGAAAAGTGTCGTCAAGTCTCGTGAACATCCAGCTCATGCAATGTGGGCAGAAGAAGTGCCGTGCCTCCTTTCCGTGGAGCCCATCGATCACGAGCTCGCCTCGCGTAACCGAAAACGCATCGCTAGGAATAGCTGCAGTCAATGAGAACGCGCTGGAACTCATCCTCTGGCATCCAGCGCAGTGACAAGCCATCGTAAGTATCGGTGAGGCTTCAATACGAATTCCCACTTTTTCACATCGGCATTCGCCCTCAATAGGCAGAAATTCCTGGATCACAGTTGAGTTTTCCTCTCTGCTGTCATGGTTACCGACAACCTTAAACGATGTTTCCGGCCAGCCAAGCCTCCCGTTTCCCACCTCGCCGCTACCGCCGCATAACGCCTGCGTTCCGGTGCGGCTGGCACGCGCAGCGGGACAGACGACGTCACCTGCAACGCATTGTTGGGCGCCACAAGCAGGCAGAATTAGCGAACATCGAACATCGCCTCATTTCGATAGGCGCAACCGCAGCGGCTTGGTATTCTCTCGTTGAATAACGCCCTTGTGCCCGCTTGAGCAAGGTGCAACGCCGTTGACAGGCCAGTGAAGTCACCACCAATGATTGCCACGTCCGCGTGCCGCTCACCCGCCAATGGCATAAGACCAGGTTCCTTCTCTGCAGCAGTCGCCGCCCAGAGAGAGACGGGCTCGGTCATGTATTCGAACGTCGCCGGCCCCGATTTGTGGTCGTATTGAAGCGTCATTTGCACCGCTATCGGCGTGTGAACCGCCGAACGGAAAAAGGGGCCGGATCCACCAACAGCGCATCGCCGCAGACCATATCGGCAACCATGCAAGCTGTGGTTGAAGCCGCACTTAAGCCAAGGTGTCCGTGACCAAAAGCCAGGTATGCTGACGGCACCCCTGGAACCGGCGAAATAATAGGTAGAGAATCAGGCAGCGACGGCCGCTCCCCCATCCACTGCGTGAAGACCCTCGTGTTTAATGCTGGCATTGTCTCGGCCGCCCGGCGCATCAGTGCACAGATGCGTTTTGCATTGGGTGGAGCGGTAGCACTGGTGAACTCCGACGTCCCAGCCACCCGTATCCCCATCTCCATAGGCGTCACAAAAAACTTGCCTGCAGCCACCATCACTGGCAGAGAGAGATCGACGCGCGGATCCTGGAACGTCAAATGATAACCTCGTTCCCGGGCCAATGGGATACGTAGGCCGAGTTGCCGTGCGAGGGTTGCGGACTCCACGCCTGCGGTCACAACAAGCGTTTCAATGGGATATTCGTCTCGATCACAAACAAGCCTCAAGAGGCGGTCGCCTGTCATGACAATACGCCGCACATTGTCCACAACAAGGCGCGCTCCCAGCTTCGCTGCCTGGTCGATGAGTTGCTGGACTAAGGCAGCCGGATTGACACAGTGTCCATGATCCGGAAGGAAAATACCCTTTTTGAACTGCCCGCCCAAAGCGGGCGCATTCATGTCGATAAACTCTGCGTCGACCTCCTGGATTGCAACGCCGTGGCGCTGCCGCAACGCCCAGCCGTATTTGTCGTTGAGCAGTTCCTGTCCGTTTCGATAGACATATAGTGACCCTCGCCGCTGGATCAGATCAAAGGCGTTCGATCCTTCCGTCAGCCTTCGATAATTATCGAAAGTCAGGCTCATCAGATGCCGCAACGCGTCAGCCGAGCGCTCTGCAGCGCGCGGTCTACCCGCAAGCAGGAACCGCAGAAACCAGGGAGCCTCGCGAACAAATGCATAGGGCGACACCCGCAACGGCCCCTCTGACTGGACCAGCCAATACGGTATTTTTTTCCACAGCCTCGGAACTGATAGCGGTACGCATGACCCCGGTGACAGGGCACCTGCATTACCAAACGAGCAGCCCGCTGCCGGTCCTGTGCGCTCAATGACCGAAACTGCAACCCCCTTGCTTGCCAGGGCGACAGCCGTGCAAGCACCGACTATTCCAGCACCAACAACAGTCACGTGCTTTTTCGGCGACAATGATCATCTCCCGTCTTTTTCGTACTTACACCATATATAGCTTGAACGAGATAATTACGAGATCTGTACCCACGCCCAAGTCTCATCTAACCGGTCGATTGGCTGTGTACATAGCCACTGCACGCGCATTCTCATAGTTAGCAGCGGCAACACGACCGCAGTGTCGCCATGTATCAAATTTATGCCTAATGGGGCCTTTTCGCAGTAACTCGACGTAAGACTTCACCGCCAAGCAGCACCACTGAAATCACGCCTAGCATAATCGATGCCACGGCAGCCAGCGTTGGGTCGACCTGCAGAATCACGCTGGTCCACATTTGCTTGGGCAAGGTGGTCGCCAAGCCACCACTGATGAAGAGAGCGATAGTGAGCTCATCAAAAGAAGTGATAAAGGCGAACACAAAAGCGGCTATAAGCCCGGTTTTGATCAACGGAATGGTGATATGGCGGATTGTCCGCCATTTGTTGGCACCAAGGGTCCACGCGGCCTCGTCCAGGCGCTCGTCATAGGTTCTTAGCACAGCCATTACGGTAATCACGACATAGGGGAGCGCTAACACAGTGTGCCCCAGGACGAGTCCGACCGATGTCCCGACCAGATGGATCCTTGCGAATACGTAAAACAGCGCCACAGCCGTGACAATGCGCGGCAATATTAGCGGCGATAGGATGAGTGCGAGCGCGCCTGTTTTGCCGACGAACTTCTGTCGCGCCATTACAAAGGCGCCCATGGTTCCAAGAATCACGGCGATGACGCCCGTTACTAACGCAACCACCAACGACCTCGCCGTTGCCGCCATCCAGATCGGTGAATCGAGGTAAATTTGGTACCATTTCAGGGAAAAGCCATGCGGTGGAAATTCCAGAAAACTGCCGCCGGTGAAGGATACCGGAATGACGAAAAATGCCGGCAGAACCAGAAACGCCAAACCGATCGCCACCACGATCCAGAGCAAGCCGCGGCGCAGTAAACCGGAGCCGGATACGCGGCGCGGAAATAAGCGCGATACGAAGCGCAGAACTTCACTGAAGCCTTCGTTGATGCGGCTGATCACCTCAATGGAAGCACGTCCGATGCACGCACCTATTCGGCGCAACGTACCCGCCGGCGCAACGGTCGAAGAAGCTCCGCTGGCTCCGGTCAGCGTAGTGATACCGAGCAGGCGGTCATAGACAAGGAAAGCGCCAAGCACCGTGACAAGCAACAGCAGCGAGACAGCACCGGCAAGGCGCCAGTCCAGCAGTTCCTGGACTTGCGTGATGATGACCTGCGCGATCATGGTTTGGCGCGCGCCGCCCAGCAGTGCAGGCGTAATAAAAAAGCCTAACGACGTAATAAACACAAGCAGGCCTGCCAGCCCCGACGCCAGGAAATGACAACGGGAAGTAAATACGCCAGAAAGCATGCTCCGGCTTTGCCCCCAGAGTCGATGCCGCTTTGATTAGATTGTCGTCGATGCGCTCCATCACTGGCATCATGCTGAGAATGGCAAGCGGCATCAACGCCTGTACCATACCAATCATGACGCCGCTGAAGTTGTAAATCAGGTGTAGGGGATGGTCGACGAGACCGGCTGCGATAAGCGCATTGTTGATAGCGCCATGTCGTCCTAGAAGAACAATCAAAGCGAACGTACGGACAAGAAAGCCCGTCCAGAACGGCATCAACACGCCGATCAGCAGCAGATTCTTCCAATTGCGGGGACTTCGTGCCAGCAAATAAGCAATGGGATACCCCGCCAGCAAGCAAAACGCGGTGGTCCAGAAGGATATCTGAAACGTGATAATCAGCACCTTCAGGTACAGGCTGGAAGAAAACAGCCGTGCGTATTGATGCAAACTGAACTGACCACCGTGGCTCTGGAAGCTAAGCCCAAGAAGCTGAGCCACAGGCACGACGAAGACAACGAGCAGATACAGTAGTAAGGGCAGCAGTGGAGCCAGCCGTGCGACTCGCCGCCAAGCGCCTGGACGGTCAGGCGCATCGGGTACCCCAGCCTTGGTGCCGATCTGCTGGAGTGGAGGCTGTTCGGCCATTTTGGTTAGTTCGCCAACAAGATCATCGCAGCGGCGTCCCAGCGTGTATGCACCCTGTCGCCGACCCTTACTTGTGGCCCCGCGGCGTTGGTCAGGTGGGTCACAATAATCTGACGCCCGCTTTCGTCACGCAGGTAGCATTTACTGATGCCACCATTAAAGATGACCTGCTCGACCGTAGCTGCAAAGGTATTCTCACCATCGGTCGAGCCATCAGGAAGTATTCGCACATGTTCGGGACGCACCATCGCAGTGGTGCGCTCGCCGATGCCAACGGCTTGGCTTTGATCGCCAAGCAATGCCCGCCCCCATTCACCCTCGACGGCCAAACGATCTCCGCTGCGCACAAGCTGGCCTTCAAACAGGTTTGATTCGCCAAAAAAGCGAGCGGCAAAGAGCGTCTTGGGATGTCCGTAAAGCTCTAGCGGCGATCCCACCTGCTCGATCCGTGCGCTGTTCATCAAGCAAATGCGATCGGACATCGTCATCGCCTCCTCCTGGTCATGGGTAACGTAGAGCACGGTGATACCAAGCCGGGTATGCAAAGCCTTAATCTCGAGTTGCAATTCCTCGCGTAAATTCTTGTCCAGCGCACCGAGCGGCTCGTCCATAAGGATGATGGACGGCTCGTAGACCATGCACCGTGCCAATGCCACCCTTTGCTGTTGTCCACCCGATAACTCTGATGGCATCCGATCCGCGACACCGGACAGACGGACCGCGTCCAGCACAGAACTAACCTTTCGCCGAATCTCACTATCGCCCAGACGCGTCCGCATCCTGAGCGGGAACGCGATGTTCTCCGCCACGCTCATATGCGGAAACAAAGCATAGTTCTGGAAAACCATGCCGAGATCACGTTGGTACGGTGGAGCATAGGTCGAAAGCCTGCCATCGATCCAGACTTCACCGGAACTGGGTTGACGCAACCCTGCGACGATCGATAACAGCGTGGTTTTGCCCGATCCCGACGGACCCAATAGCGTGACAAACTCGCCCGCGTCGATCCGAAGATCCGCGGACTCTAACGCAATGACGTTGCCGTAGCGCTTGGTGAGCTGGCGGACGTCGAGCTTGAATTGGGTCATTGAACAACGCTACCCGCAAGTGGCAGCCGCGACTGGCTGCCACCGCTGCTGATTAAGACCATCGGGGTCAGGCGAGTGGACCTTAAGATAGGATCCAGCTCTCGAAACGGCTTACCGCCTCCTCTTTGTGGGTGCCCCACCATTCCTGGCTCGAATGAATCATCGTCTTGATATGTGCGGGCGCGGTCGGGAGCACCTTGGCCCGCTCTGCGGATATGTAATTGTAGGCTTTGGGATTGGTTGGCCCATAGGCCAGCTTGTGGGTATAGGCTGCCTGGCGCTTAGGGTCCGAGCAAAATTCAATGAACTTACGGCCCAGATCCGCATGTGGATCGCCTTTAGGTATTGCCCAACCTTCGATGGAGTAAAGCCCCTGATTCCAAGTGATTGCCGCTGGCCCGCCGGCATCAATCACGACCTGCGCGCGCCCGTTCCAAGTCGGAAGCATATCGACTTCAGAACTCTGCAATAGCTGAGTAGTCTGGGCTCCACCGGTCCACCACACGTCAATGTGGCGCTTGATCTGGTCAAGCTTTTTGAATGCACGGTCCATATCCAGGGGATACAGATCAGCCGCCGAAACACCATCGGCCAATAGCGCAATTTCCAGGGTATCAATGGGACTGCGTCTGAGTGAACGCCGGCCCGGGAACTTCTTCACGTCCCAGAAATCCGCCCACGACCGGGGACCTTTGTCGCCGAACTTATCGGTATTGTAGGCTAGGATTGTGGCGTAGACATCAGTGCCCATCCAGTACGGCGACCTGGCCTCCTTCATGATTTCGCTCATGTGGCCACCGGACCAGTCGATCTTCTCAAGCAGATGCTTTGCACTGAGAAGCCCCACGCCGGCTTCCGTAATGGTCACCACGTCCCAGCTATAGCTGTGCGCGTTAACCTGTGCTTGCACTTGACTGGTTGGCTGGTGGGGGCGTGCAACGTTAGCGATTTCAATGCCCGTCTGTTTCTGAAATGGGTCGTAAAACGCTTGACTGAATGCCGGTGTAAACGGCCCGCCCGGGTCTGCCACCACAAGTCGCTGAGCGGCGCGCGCGCTGCGTAAGCCCAGGCCAGCGGTTGTTAATAAGGTCGCCCCTGCGGCTGCAGTGCCCAGAAAACGCCGCCGCGAGTGGCCCATGCGTAGGATAAACTTATCGTCATTGTGATCTGACATCGCTCTAGTCTCCTCTTTGATGATTGCGAAATGGATCGGTAAGGGCTTCAGTCATAACCGTTCCAAAGTCGAGAATGCTACGCACTAAACGTGCCCCTCCGTCTTGCAGTGCCGACGATTTTGCCTCCGCCCCATCGCGCTCGTCAGCGAGAAGGGCTCCTGCGTGCCCCATGGCTCGATTACGAGGCGCATGACGCCCGACGACGTGAGCCAGGACGGGCTTGGTCATTCGACCTACGACCTCTGCCGCCCGATGCTCTGAATCACCACCGATTTCGCCGATCAACACCACGGCATCAGTGGCACAGTCCTCCTCGAATGCCTGCAAAGTGCTTGCGTGATCGGTACCGATCACAGCATCCCCTCCCAAGCAGACGACGCTGCTAACACCGAAGCCAGCCCGCGAGAGCGAACTGATCACTTCATAAGTCAGGGTTCCGCTCTTGGAGACTATGCCGACTGGACCGCGTGCCAGAAAGCGCTCATTAAGATCGGAAAGATTACCAAAACCTGGACTGACGCAACCCGCAGCATTGGGGCCCAACAGGACAGCGCCTGACAATCGAGCGGCAGCACGCATGATCAACGCATCGTGCAGCGGCACCCCTTCGGTATAGACCACGATTGTACTTATACCAGCAGCAATTGCCTCAAGTGTGGCATCCAAAGCGAGAGGTGCCGGGACCGCGACAAAGCTCGCGTTCGCGGCAAATTCCGCAACTGCCTCGAAGCAGGAGTCAACCACCATGACTCCGGCGACACGGGTTCCCCGACGGCCCGGTGTAACACCACCCACCACCGGCCCCCCTGTGGCCACCCATCGCCCCGTAAGAGCACGCCCGGTATGTCCGGTTGCACCTTGAACAACGATACGGGTATCGGCGTCAACCAGGATGGCCATCAAGGTTGACCCGCGTGGCCAGCGTTGCGAATGACGGATCTCACCGCCTCGTCCAATTCGGTGTACGTAGCCATGCCGTGGCCTTGCAGCTTGTGGAGCCCACTCTCGCTCCCATCGCCTCTCATACGAACGACAATGCCAGTTGTGCTCCTGTCCCATTCAACGGCCGCCGCATCAAGTGCTTCGCACAGCTTCGTGCAACTGGCGGTTTGCAGAAACGCGTTGAGAAAAAACTGTCGCGGACGCGCCTGCAATACCGCTTCGAATATTCGCCTCGTTCTGGAGTCTGCTGCGAACACCGCACCACCCAAATCGATAGTCCCCCGTACCGAAACCCCTGCATCTCGCAACAGATCCAGCGTGGCCATCATCAGCCCGGCACCGCTGACAGCGGCAATAACATCGCCCTCCGAATCCAGTTCGGTATAAGACACATGCTCCTCGGCCAACGTTGCTTCCAATGCACTGCTGGTGGCTACCGGCCGCTCGGTAGCATCGTAATCATGCCGGAACCGGCTGTTATCGTCGATGCAGATCTTCGCGTCGAGCGCGACGAACCCCATGTCATCAGTCAACACCAATGGATTGACCTCGATCAACGTGGCATCCTCAGCCACAAAGGCCTGCCAGAGCCGTGACAGTAGAATCTCCACCTCCTCGCACGCTGCTAGCCGGTCCACTTCGAAGCAGCGCGCTACGGCCCGTGCGTGAAAGGTCTGCGGACCTAGCAGCGGGTTGACCGGCAAACTGAGCAGGCGCCCCGATTGGTCTTCCACTCCGATGCCACCTTGGGCTGACGCAAGCAATGTGGCGGCGCCACGATCCCGGTCCACCGCCAGCGAGAGGTAATATTCGTCGCCGGCGACGATACGCTCTTCCACATAAATCTTTTCCACAACATGGTTTGCAATTCGCTGCCCGAGCAATCCCTGTGTCAGACGACGTAACTCATCAGCATCATCTGCGAAAAGAATACCCCCAGCCTTCCCGCGCCGGCCCAGCAGAATCTGCGCCTTAACAACCGCCGGAAGCGGGTAGTGACGGGTCTCATCCCAGAGTGCCCCCTGGGGTACGGAGACGCCATATCGACGCAGAAGCTGTTTACCCTCGTACTCAAACAAGTTCACCAGTGACCCTCAACGCGTGGCCTGCATTTGCTAGCGGCCCGATAGCTGGGCGCTCAACCGGCATTTTGTCTGCTACGGAAAAACGCCTCCATCATGCGTTGCGGTTCGCCGGTAGCGTATGCCTGTGTCTGGTGCGTACTCCAGCCTCAAGCGCTTCTTCAAATCCCGCACGCGTTACTTCCCGGAAGCGCTCTTTGTCCAGGCGTAGCGCCACTGGCGGCTGCGCCGCCAGAACGGCAGCCATTTCAAGGCTCTTTTTCATGACTTCCCGGGGTTCGACCAAGTAATGTATCAGGCCAAGGGCGTGAGCCTCCTCACCCGACATCAGACGGCCGGTGAGTGTCAAGTCGATCGTTCGCGACAAGCCCAGCATTTCGCGCATTAGCCATGGCCCTAACGTACTCGGTATTCCGGACTTGATCTCGGGCTGCCCCATTTTGCTGCCTGCGTGTCCCACGCGAATGTCGCACAGGAGCGCAACCTGAAATGCAGACCCTGCCGCAACGCCATTGAGCCACGCAACCACACCCTCATCCATGCCACGCGAGGTGCCATAAAGTGCACGCCATTCATCAATCGAACCGCTCTGCATGGCTCTCGATTGAAGCGTTGTGACTCGGCCAGATCCTGGCCGGTGCTGAAGGCGCGATCGCCCTCGCCTGTGAGGACCACCGCGCGCACCCCGTCATCATTGTTCGCGTCTGTCGAAGCGCCGTTCGTAAGTTCCTTGGCGCACGGGACCGTGCCACTCATTGAGTTTCTCGGGGCGACCGAGGACGATGATTCTACACGGTGTCTTCGTCGCGAACCTTAAGAAAGTCGAACATTTAATTTGCTCCCGGCTTTGGTTCTATCTGGGTGGGTCACGGGGTCAACGCAGCCAGCGGCAAGGATAACCATTGAACATCTAAACAGTGTTGAGTGTATTGAATAGCAATACACGTTATTGGTTTTT
>CAWHLH010000007.1:0-32609 GCA_963830105.1 uncultured Gammaproteobacteria bacterium
TTCCGTGGCGCCTTCGGCTTTCTGCTCAGTGGATGCGGCCAGGAGCAAGACCAATGGGTCGCGGAAGGCACCAAGAGAAGGACGGTTTGGCGGGGCGTCTGACCTGATCGGTACTGCGGCGCTGACATGCGGCGCCCAGGCACGCGAATTCCCTCTTCCGTGTATTCCGTGCTTTCCGTGGCGCCTTCGGCTTTTTCCTCAGCCCCGACCGCCGATCTTCAGTTCATCGCTCATCGTTCCGCCTTCCGCCATCGGCATTGCCTACTGCAGAAATCCCGCCTTGACCGCCTCCTGGGACAGCAGCCGGATGGGCACCGGCTCCGCGCGCCAGATGTCCTCGCAATACTCCCGGATGGTGCGGTCGGAGGAAAACTTGCCCGAGCGGGCCGCATTGAGAACGGACATGCGGGTCCAATGATCGATGTCGCCGTAGGCGGCGCTCACCTGGCGCTGGCACTCGGCGTAGGCCCCGTAGTCGGCCAGCGCCAAGTATGGGTCACTGTGCAGCAGGTCGTCCACCAGCGGGCGGAACAGCTCCGGGTCGCCGCGGGAGAAGAAGCCGGTGCGCAGCAGGTCGATCACCTGGTGCAGCTCCGGGTCGGCCCGGTAGCAGTCCATGGGCCGATAGCCGCCGGCCTGCAGCGCGCCCACCTCTTCGGCGGTCAGGCCGAACAGGAAGAAATTCTCCGCGCCCACTTCTTCGCGGATTTCGATGTTGGCGCCGTCCAGGGTGCCGATGGTGAGTGCCCCATTGAGTGAGAACTTCATGTTGCCGGTGCCGGAAGCCTCCTTGCCGGCGGTGGAGATCTGCTCGGAGAGGTCCGCCGCCGGGTACACCCGCTGGCCGTTGCTGACGTTGTAGTTGGGCAGGAACGCCACCTTGAGGCGATCGCGCACCGCGGGATCCCGGTTCACCACCCTTCCCACGGAATTGATCAGCTTGATGATGAGCTTGGCCAGATAGTAGCCGGGGGCGGCCTTGCCGCCGAAGATGAACGTGCGGGGCACCATGTCCATGTCGGGGTCGTTCTTCAGGCGCACATACAGCCCGATGACATGCAGAATGTTCAGGTGCTGGCGCTTGTACTCGTGGATGCGCTTGACCTGCACGTCGAACAGCGAATCCGGGTCGATGGCCACACCGGCGAGCTTCCGGACATGGACGGCGAAGTGGTGCTTGTTGGCCCGTTTGACTTCCCGCCACTTGGCGCGAAACACCGCGTCCCCGGCCAGGGGTTCCAGGTCGCGCAGCCGGTCCAGGTCCCTGACCCAGTCGTCGCCGATGGCGGCACTGATCAGACCTGAGAGTTTCGGATTGCTGAGCACGAGCCAGCGCCGCGGGGTGATGCCGTTGGTCTTGTTGCTGAACTTCTCCGGCCACAACTCATGGAAGTCTTTCAGCACGTCAGCCTGGAGCAGCCGGGTGTGCAGCGCCGCAACGCCGTTGATGGCGTGGCTGCCCACGCAGGCCAGATGGGCCATGCGCACGTAGCGCTCGCCCTGCTCGTCGATCAGCGACAGGCGTGCGACCCGCGCATCGTCGCCCAGGAAGCGCACCCGCACTTCGTCGAGAAAGCGCGTATTGATCTCATAGATGATCTCCAGATGCCGCGGCAGCAGGCGAGCGAACAGGTCGAGCTGCCAGCGCTCCAGCGCTTCGGGCATCAGGGTGTGATTGGTGTAGGCGAGGGTCCGGCGGGTGACGTCCCAGGCCGCATCCCAGTCCATGGCGTGCTCGTCCACCAGCAGCCGCATGAGCTCGGCCACCGCGATGGCGGGATGGGTGTCGTTGAGCTGCACCGCGAACTTTTCGTGGAAGCGCGCCAGGGGCAGTTTCTGCACCCGCATGATGCGCAGCATGTCCTGCAGCGAGCAGGACACGAAGAAATACTGCTGCTGCAGGCGCAGTTCCTTGCCCTGGACCTGCTCGTCGTTGGGATAGAGCACCTTGGTGAGGTTTTCTGCGGCCACCTTGCGGTCGACGGCGCCGTAGTAGTCGCCGCGGTTGAACACTTCGAAGTCGAAGGACTCCGACGCCTCGGCGTGCCACAGGCGCAGGGTGTTGGCGGTGTTATTGCGATAGCCCAGGATCGGCGTGTCGTGGGGAATGCCCTGCAGGGTCCAGGCCGGCACCCAACGGGTGCGCCGCCGACCGTGCTCGTCGGTATAGCGCTCGGTGTGCCCGCCGAGCCCGACCTCCACCGCCCACTCCGGACGGATGATCTCCCAGGGGTTGCCGAAGCGCAGCCACTTGTCGGTCTTCTCCACCTGCCAGCCGTCGCGGATCTCCTGGTCGAAGATGCCGAATTCGTAGCGGATGCCGTAGCCCAGAGTGGGGATTTCCAGGGTCGCCAGGGAATCGAGAAAACAGGCGGCCAGCCGCCCCAGACCGCCGTTGCCGAGCCCCGGCTCTTCCTCCTGGGCCAGCAGGGTTTCGAAGTTCAACCCCAGTTCCTGAACCGCGTCGCGCACCGAATCGTAGATGCCCAGGTTGATGAGGTTGTTGCCCAGGTGGGGCCCCATCAGGAACTCGGCCGACAGGTAGGCGACGGTACGCGAACCGCGGGCGGTGTAGGCGGCCGCCGTACTGATCCAGCGATGCAGCATACGGTCGCGCACGGCGTGCGCGAGCGCCATGTAGTAATCGTTGGCGGTCGCCAGGCGCGGGAACTTGCCCTGGATGAAGAACAGATTGTCCAGAAACGCGCGCTGCAGCGCCTCCTTGCTCAGGCTGGTGCGGTCGTGTTCGACGGGCACCTCGGCTGCCGGGATCAGACTGGGAGCTCTCACGGACGGTGTTTCCTCGGGGTAATGCCTCGCATTGACCCGAGTGCTGCAAGAACCGTGCATGGCGTTGCACCGACACGGGGGCGCATGGCGGCGGGTCCACCGCAGGTGTGCTAACGCGCTGGGTGGCGTCGGAAATCGCCCTACCGGACGGGCCCGGCGGCACGCCGGCCGCGCACCACGACAACGCAGCGCAAGCGCATGACGCACCAGCGTCGGGCGCCGGCGCATCAACACGGTGCGTCCTTGGGCACCAGACCAGTCTACAAATGGAGAAAAAGGCGAACCGCAGTGGCCGCCCTCAAGCCGTGCCGGCGGACATGGAGCCGCGCGCTACATGCCCTGCCCGGCAGGTGAACGGGATGCTGGCCGCGCTGTTCGCCCGCGGTGACCCCGGGCGAGAGCCGCCTGTACGGGCGTCAACGCCGCCGCAGGAGTGCCCACAGGGCCACGCCGGTCGCCGCCGCCGCGACCACACCGGCCGTGCGGTAGGGATGCCGCCGCACCGACCCGGGCAGCGTGGTCAGGGTCTGGCGGGAACGGTCAGCGGCCCTGCGGCCGAATCGACTGATGGTCTCGCCGGCGTGCTCCGCCCGTTGCGCCATACCATGGGCGGTTTCGTTCACCCGTGCTGCGGTCTCGTGGAGCTTTTCAGTTGCTTGATTACCGAATGACATGATGTCCTCCTGATCTGCCTCGTGCCACGTCCTGATGACCCGCCACGAACGGCCCGCCGACTGGCGCCGGCATCTCAACCTTCCGTGCGATTGCCTTGCTCATGCATCTCTAAGGAGGCTCAAAATCCAACCCCCTTTACTAATAGTGTAGACCCGCCAAGCGGTGGAAAACTCCCACGCCGACTCCGCGCGCGGAGCAATCCGGTGGTATGCTCCCCAGCGTCCGTTGTCCGCGTCGCTACCGTCGCGGCCCCTTCATCGTGCAGACACCCCATGGCCAGAACCGCCCCCAGCACCGACTCGCGCCCTGTCAGCCGCAATGTGCGGGTGTTGACCCATCTGTTCGGTTTCGTACGCCCCTACCGGGGCGTGCTGGCGGCCGCGGTAACGGCGCTGGTGATCGCAGCCGGGGCGGTCCTCGGTTTCGGGGTGGTGCTGCGCCAGGTGGTGGACCACGGTCTGAGCAGCGGGTCCAGCGCCGCTCTCAACCACGCGCTGATGCTGTTTCTGATCGTAGTGGCGGTCATGGCCTGCTCGGTGGCCGCACGCGTATACCTGGTCACCTGGATCGGCGAGCGGGTGGTGGCCGACATCCGCAAGGCGGTGTTCGCGCAGGTGCTAAGGCTCGAGCCCGCCTTCTTCGAACTCACCCGTGCCGGCGAGGTGATCTCCCGGCTGACCACCGACACCTCGGTACTTCAGGTGGTGGTGGGGGCGACTCTCGCCCAGGCGGTACGCAACGTGCTGCTGTTCACCGGCGGGCTGGCCATGCTGGCCGTGACCAGCCCGAAGCTGGCCGTGCTGGTGGTGCTGGGCGTGCCGGCGGTGATGGTACCGCTGTGGCTGCTCGGCCACCGGGTACGCAAGCTGTCGCGGGGCAGCCAGGACCGCATTGCCGACATCGGCGCCTACGCGGACGAGGTGATCTACGCCATCCGCACCGTGCAGGCCTTCTGCCACGAAGCGGTGGACGTCGCACGCTACGGGCGCCAGGTGGAAGCGGCGTTCCAGGTGGCGATCCGCCGCTCGCGGGCCAGCGCCCTGCTCACCGGCCTGGTCATGCTGCTCACCTTCGGGGCGATCACGGTGGTGCTCTGGGTGGGCGGCCGGGATGTGCTGGCCGGGCGCATCACCGGCGGTCAGCTGTCGGCATTCGTGTTCTATGCCGTATTGGTGGCCAGCTCGGTGGGATCGCTCAGCGAAGTGACCAGCGAGCTGCTGCGCGCCGCCGGCGCCGCCGAACGGCTGCTGGAGCTGCTGCACACCGAACCGACCATCCGCGCACCCGCCCTGCCGGTCGCCCTGCCGGAGCCGGCCCGCGGCCAGGTGGAAATCGAGCATGTCACCTTCCGCTATCCCTCCCGGCGCGACACCCCGGCGCTGGACGAAGTGTCCCTGCGCCTGCGCCCCGGCGAGAAGGTGGCGCTGGTGGGACCGTCGGGCGCCGGCAAGACGACCGTGCTGCAGCTGCTGCTGCGCTTCTACGATCCGGACGCCGGCACCATCCGCTTCGACGGGGTGGCGCTGCAGGACACCGACCCGGCGGCGCTGCGCCGGCGCATTGCCCTGGTCCCCCAGGACCCGGTGGTGTTCGGCGCCAATGCCTGGGACAACATCGGCTACGGCCACACCGGCGTATCCCAGGCGGACATACGGCGTGCGGCCGAAGCGGCCCACGCGGCGGAGTTCCTCGATCGGCTGCCCGACGGTTTCGACAGCTTCCTGGGGGAACGTGGCGTGCGCCTGTCCGGCGGTCAGCGCCAACGCATCGCCATCGCCCGCGCCATTCTGCGCGACCCGGTCCTGCTGCTGCTGGACGAAGCCACCAGCGCCCTGGATGCGGAAAGCGAACGCCTGGTGCAGGAGGCTCTGGAGCGGCTGATGGAGCAACGCACCACGCTGATCATCGCCCACCGCCTGGCCACCGTGCGCAAGGTGGACCGCATCGTGGTCATGGACGAGGGCCGCATCGTCGCCAGCGGGCGCCACGAGCAACTCATCGCCCAGAACGGGCTGTATGCCCGGCTGGCGGCGCTGCAGTTTCGGGACGACAGTGATGAACGCGGAATTCAGAGTGCAGAATTGAGAGAAGCGAACGATGAACTTTGAATGATGAACTGAAGCGCGATGGACTCGCCTGTGCTGAAGGCGAAAAGCGCCACGGAATCCACGGAAAGCACGGACTATGGAATTCAGCGTGTTCGGCGCAATGCCCTTCGGTTATTGCGCCCTACCACGCCGGCGGCGGTACTGAACTGCAGAATGGCCTTGCCGGGTTAGTCACAGGATCGGGCACTCAAAGCGTGTCGCGCTTGCTGGCAAGTAAAAATGCGCCACGGAAAGCACGGAATACACGGAAGAAGGAATTCAGGTGCGTGCGCGCAACCTTTCAGTGTCCCCAGTACCGATCAGGTCAGGCGCCCCCCCAAACAAGCATTGTTTCCGTGCTTTCCGTGGATTCCGTGGCGCTTTTCGCCTTTAGGGTAGATGCGGCTGTCCCTCTTCAGTTCAGCATTGATCATGCTGCGTTCTGCATTGCCAATCCGTCACTCCGCATATCCCGGCCCTGCGCCTCTTGAGTCGCGGGCGTAGTACTTGACGCTGCCGGTGGGCACCACCACCACGCCGGCCGGGGTGACGTGGTAGCGCCTGGCGTCTTCCTCCCGGTCGAAGCCGATGCGTTCGCCGGACTCCACCATGTTGTGACGGTCGACGATGACCCGGCGCAGGCGCGCGCCGGCCTTCACCCGCACGTAATCCATGATGACGCAGTCCTCCAGTTCGGCGCCGCTTTCCACCACCGCTTCGCGGCGGATTATGCAGTTGCGCAGACGGGCCCCGTCGTGGACGACGGTGGCGGCCCCGAGCAGGCTGTTGACCACCTCGCCGCCGAGCACCCGGGCCACAGGCCCCTGGTAGTTGCTGGAGAAGATGGGCCAGCGCGGGTTGAACGCGTCGAAGCGGGGTTCGGCACCCAGCACGTCCTTGTGGGTCTCGAAATAGGCGTCGATGGTGCCCACGTCGCGCCAGTAGCTCGGTTCCTCGTGGGGCTTGATGCCCGGCACGTCGTTGCCGGAGAAGTCATAGGCGAACAGCCGCCGGCTGGCCAGCAGCCGGGGAAGCACATGATGGCCGAAATCGGTCTCCCCCTTGGCGTGGGCTTCGATCAGTGCCTGGCCCAGCACGTCGGTGCTGAACAGGTAGTTTCCCATGGACACGAAGGCCCGCGCAGGGTCGGTGGGCATGGGCCTGGGGTGCTCGGGCTTTTCCTGGAACTCCTGGATGCGCCCGTCGGCATCGGTGTCGATGACCCCGAAGCTGGACGCCTCCTCGAGGGGTACCGGAAGGGCGGCCACCGTCACATCGGCCCGGTGCTCACGGTGAAACCACATCATCTGGCGCACATCCATGCGATAGATATGGTCGGCACCGAATACCGCCACCATATCGGGCTTGTAGAGATCGATGAGCTGCAGGCTCTGATAGACGGCATCGGCGGTGCCGCGGAAGGTGCCGCCGCGCTCGTCCATCTGAGGCGGCACCACCGTCACGAACTGGTCCGGAAACAGGGGCGAGACGACCCACGCCTTGCGCGTGTGCTCGATGAGCGACTGGGGTTTGTACTGCACCAGCAGGTAGATGGACCGGATGCCGGAATTGACCAGATTGCTCAGCACAAAGTCCACCAGCCGGTAACGGCCGCCGAACGGGACAGCGGGCTTGCAGCGCTCGGCGGTGAGCGGATGGAGACGGGAACCGGCACCGCCGGCCATGACGAAGGCGATGACCTTCTCCGCATGCCGCCTTTCCCTCATACAGCCACCTCCGGATGATCGATGCAGGACACACGGATAACCGATAGCACCAAGCATAGCTGGGATTTTCGGATGCTGCTGCACGGGGGCCGGCCGGCCTGCTCCGGCGCAATGCCTTTCGGTTGTTGCGCCCTACATCTGATTATTCCTATTCGAAAAGCGCCACGGAATCCACGGAAAGCATGGAAGGGAATGATTCAGGACCGTGCAGTGCGCCAAGAACGCCTGGTGGCTGCGCATGGTGCACAGCCTGCCCCGAAGAGACCGCTTCCGGATTCGCCGCAAGCATTCAACGCAGGGCGCAATAACCGAAGGGCATTGCGCCGAACAAAACAAACGACAGGGAACCACCGGGCGCGCAGCCTCACGCATTGAGCCGCAGCATTGCAGCCCAGGACGTCCGTTGTGCCCGCTGCGCCCTCACGAATGCTTCTTTGCCGTGCCCTCCGTGCTTTGCGTGGCGCCTTCATCATCCAACGTTCTGGATTCCCCGCTCTCATCCACCGGATCCTGGTGAATGGTGACGTCGGCGTGGGGGAACGCTCGCAGGATGGCTGCCTCCACTTCATCGGCGATGCGGTGGGCATCGGCCAGGGAGCGGCGGGCGTCCAGTTCCAGGTGCAGTTGGATAATGTTCAGGCGGCCGGACTGACGGGTACGCAGGTCATGCACGCCAATCACATCCGGATGGGCCTTCGCCAGTGCGGCGATGCGCTCGCGCTGGTCGTCCGGGAGTTCGCGGTCGAGCAGCACCTGAAACGCTTCCCGGGCGATCTGCCAGGCGCTGAACAGGATGTAGCTGGCAATGGCGATGGCAAACCAGGCGTCGAGACCGTCCCAGCCGAACGCCTGGGCCAGCACCAGGGCAACGATGACGCTGACACCGGTCGCGAGATCCGTCGCGTAGTGCAGGGCGTCGGCACGAATGGCCGTCGAGCCGGTGAGGCGGATGGTGCGGCGCTGAATGACCAGCAGCACCACGGTCGCGGCGATGGAGAACACCATCACCGCAATGCCGATGCCGATCTTTTCCAGAGCACGGGGGTGCAGCAGCCGGTCGATCGCTTCGAATACCAGGAACACGGCCGAGCCGGCAATGAAGGTGGCCTGGGCGAGCCCGGCCAGGGACTCGGCCTTGCCGTGGCCGAAGCGGTGCTCGGCATCCGGCGGCGCCAGCGAGTAGCGCACGGCAACCAGATTGACCGCCGAGGCGCCCACATCCATGAGCGAGTCCACCAGGGACGCCAGCACGCTCACCGAACCGGTCAGCGCCCATGCCGCCAACTTGGCCAGGATCAATACGGTAGCGGTGATGACCGAGGCATAGGTGGCGCGCCGCAGCAGTTTCGCGGCTTGAACCGACGCTGGGTCACTGGCCATCACGATCCCCCCTCGCACACCGCGGCCGGACACGGACAGCCACCGGCATGGGTGGCGGACAGGTATCGATCACCGTCTGAAGCTTACCGGACCGATGGGTACTCACAAGGTACCACCAGATAATTGCAGCAACCTCGAAGATTTCAAAAGGGCTTTTCACTTTCCGGCGCTTGCTCGGATGCTACGGCCACCTCCGGACCGCAAACTTCACGTCCTTTTTACAACACAGCGGTTAGCGGCTAGTGGTCCATGCGCACCGAAGCCCACACCGACTGGTCACCACCTTCGACGCCGTGCACGATCAGGCGCGCCCCGGCTCGGTGCTGCAGGGGATCGCCCGTACCCTGAAACCGGACGGCGTCTATCTGATTCAGGACTTCCACGGCTCCAGTCACCTGCACAACAACCTGGACCATCCCCTCGGCCCCCTGCTGTCATGCATGCATTGCATGACGGTATCGCTGGCGCAAGGCGGCGACGGACTGGGAGCCATGTGGGGCGGAGAAAAGGCCAGGGAGCTGCTCGCCGATGCGGGCTTCGGTACACTCGAGGTGCACCGCCTGCCGCACGACATCCAGAACAGCCATTACGTGGTCGGCAAGTGACGGCCGGCGCGGCTGCCGGGCCCCCTGCACGCAGGGCGTTGAGCGCTGCGTGATGGACTGAACGGGCCCCGTGTCGGGCCACCGGCAGGACTGGGCATTCCTTCCTGCCAAACCGTGCTTGCCGGCAACCAAGAAGGCGGCGACCGGGACGGCCGGAAACTGCAGGCGTGAAGCTGGCCTCGCAGCTGCGCTGCCCGGGCGGGCTTGTGCGCCCACCGCCCGGGCAGTCCCCGACCGCCCCTCCCCGATTTACCGTCTACGCCTTTCCGCCCGGCCAGCGGCGGGGCTAGACCACGCTTCCGAAGCCCCGATCGACGGCGCCGGCCGGCGGCTCGAGACCGGCCAGGCGGCAGCCCTGGGCAACCGGACCGCCGGGGAACAGCTGATACAGATATCGAATGCCCCCTTTGCCATGGAACCGTTCCTCGAGGGCATCGTGCAGATCGCGTGATTGGATCTGGCCGTCCTCATGACGGGCGTAATACTCCTGCAAGGCACGCAGCGTATCCCAATGGTCCTGCTGGAGTTCGAGCCCCAGCTCGGACGCCACGCCGGTCGCCGTCGCCGGCGTCCAGTAGTGGGGCGCGTTGGGAAACCCGGGATCGCGGTCAGCGTCCCAGCCCGGGTGCATGATGTCGTCCATCGTCGGTTCCGCCACCATCGTCAATCCTCCTTTGCGTCAGCCCGCCCCGCTGGCGGCCGGCAATTCCATGGTTTCGCTGGTTTCGCTCGGTACAGGCGCCAAGCCCGGCACACGCAGTACGCGCACCGCCAAGCACTGCTCACAACCGGCTGCCGGCGATCGCCTTGCCGCCCCGTCGGCGGTCACAGCGGACCGACCGGCAGTCTTTCAAAGCATAGCCCACGGCGACGGTGGAGCAGTGACGGGACGACCTGCGACCCTCTACCCCGGCGTACTGTTGCACGCTAGCGGTAGGGATAGTCTTCCACGGCCTGTGCGCCCCACATGCCGAGCTCGGTGCGATGGCGGTCGGCTTCGCGCTGGTCGCCGCAGCGCAGCAGCACCAGGTAGTGGCCGTTGTCGATGGCATCGTGGTAGTCCCGCAGGCGCTCTTCGGGCACCCCCATGCGATGCAGGGCCACGGCAAGCCGGGAAATGGCGGCGGCGCCCGCCATGGCCCCGCCGGCGACCGCAGCGCCGGCGGCCGCCGCGGCGATGGCCTCGACCACCGGTCCCACCGCAAAGATGGTTCCCAGGCCGGGGATCACGAACATACCGGCAGCGCTGGCCAGCAGCCCCCAGAGCCCGCCCCAGAATGCACCCTGGCCGGCCCACGCCTTCATGCGCTCTCCCACGCCATGGTAGTAGACGCCGAGCACATCGTCGCCGGCCGATTCCTCGCGCCCCAGCAACGAGATGCCGTCCATCGGAAAATCCCGTTCGATCAGCCGCTCGACCGCACGGGCGGCGGCATCGTGCGCCCGGAAGACCGCCACCAGCAGGCGGCGGCTGGACTGACGACTGGTGTCCTGAGTGCTCATGATGCGGTTCCTTTCTGGTCGGGCGACGGTGCGAATCCGTCTTCGGGGCGAACCCATCTTCCCGGGGCCGCCCGACGGTGCCAATGACCTGGGTCAGTATGCCGGCGGGTGCCGCAGGCGGAGCGCGCCGGCAGGGGCACGGGCTATGCTTTCATCAGAGACCCACCCGTAAGCCCGCCGCCGGGAGTGGCTGTATGGGCACCCGTTGCACGTTTGCGCCGGATCGTTTGTTCAGTGTCATGGGCGAAGGCTGGTACGTCGAGACCCGCCACGGGCCGGTCGGGCCGTTCACCCATCGCAACCAGGCGGAGCGCTATCTTGCCGCGCTGCGGGCCGGGTCGCGCTGGCACCGGAACGACCCATGGGAGCGGTGCCCGCTCGGCCGGGCCCGCAGCGCCCGCCCGACGCCACCGGAGGCCCGATCCCAACGAGGCTGACGGCACCCAGCCCGCCTTTGCCGGTATGAACAATTCTGCTATGTTCTTACCTGCACAGACGGGAGGATCCCTGCGTTGGAACAGCTACCCGGCAATTGGTTCGCTCTGCTCACCGTCGTGTTCCTGCTGGGGATGCGCCACGGCATGGACCCCGATCATCTGGCCACCATCGACGGCCTCACCCGCTTCAATGCCGCCACCCACCCACGTCTGTCCCGGTGGGCGGGCTTTCTGTTCTCCGCCGGACACGGGGCGGTGGTCATGGCGGTGGCGGTGATAGTCGGTCTGCTGGCGGCGCGCTGGACGGCGCCGCAATGGATGAATGCGTTCGGAGCCTGGGTCTCCATCGCGTTCCTGCTCGCCCTCGGCGCCGTCAACCTGGCTGCTGTGCTGCACGCACGCCCCGACGAGGTGGTCCACACGGTGGGCCTGAAGGGCCGCTGGCTGGGCCGCCTCAACCGGGTGAGCCACCCCGCACTGATCGCTTTCATCGGCGCCCTGTTCGCGCTGTCGTTCGACACCGTCAGCCAGACCGCCCTGTTCTCCATGGCGGCCTCCAGCATTGCCGGCTGGCTGTACTCCGCCCTGCTGGGGTTGGTGTTCACCGCCGGCATGATGGTCACCGACGGCCTGAACGGCCTGTGGGTGGCCCGCCTGATCCGGCGCGCCGACCGCCGGGCCCGCATCGCCTCGCGCGTGCTGGGCCTGTCCATCGCGGGACTCAGCCTGCTGGTGGCCGGTTTCGGGATCCTGCGCTGGCTGTCGCCGACACTGAGCCACTGGAGCGACCCGCTGGGACTGGCCTTCGGCACCGGCGTGGTGGCGGTAGTGCTGCTCAGCTACCTGCTGGCCCTGCGCATGGGCAGGAATGCCACAGCGGAAACGACGGCAATGAACGCGGAATGATGGACTGAGTAGAGGTGGGTACAACTGAGCCAAATGCGAAAGGCGCCACGGAAAGCACGGAACACACGGAAGAAGGCATGCAGGTGCATCGGCGCGGCGTTTCAGCTCGGCGGTACCCTGCCGGTACCACGCTCTTGCAAACAATCATTTTTCCGTGCTTTCCGTGCTTTCCGTGGCGCTTTTTTCAGGTCCGAAAGGAATGATCCCATACGAGCGCCCGTCCCTGTAGCGAGCCCGGCAAGACATCTCTTCAGTTCGTCATTCTGCCGTCTGAATTCCGGACTCCTCCCCGAGGTTCCCCATGACCGAGCGCTTCACCATCTCCCTGGAAGACGAACTGGCAGCCCAGTTCGATGCCTACCTGCAGGACAAGGGTTACGGCAACCGCTCTGAAGCGGTGCGGGACTTGATCCGGGACCGCCTCGGTGAAGAGCAGCTGGGCGCCAAAGGCAACGGACACTGCGTCGCCTCGCTGACCTATGTGTACAACCACCACCAGCTCGACCTTGCCGGGCGCCTCACCGACACCCACCACCAGCACCACGACCTCACCCTGGCCACCCAGCATGTGCACCTGGACCACGACAACTGCCTGGAAACCGTGCTGCTGCGCGGCCCGGCAACCGCCGTGCGTGCGTTCGCCGAAGCGGTCATTGCCGAGCGCGGCGTGCGCCACGGCAAACTGCACATGATTCCCGTGCAGCTGGCCGACGAACACAGCCACGGAACGGGGCGGCACGTGCACAGCAAACCGACGGTGTGATGGGGAACGATGAACTGAAAAGCAGTCGGTACAGCTGGGCGACGGGCGAAAAAGGCGAAAAAGGCGAAAAAGGAAAAAGCGCCACGGAATACACGGAAAGCACGGAAGAAAGCGGAAACAGGTGATCATCGAAGCGGCGTTGCACTCGCGGGACACTGCACCCTGAAACGCCGCGCGGATGCACCTGAATGCTTTTTTCCGTGCTTTCCGTGTATTCCGTGGCGCAGTTTTCCTGGCCGACAGGAACGGTACCGTACGAGCGCCCATCGCTGCCATGAGCCCGTAAGGGCATCTCTTCAGTCCATCATTCTGCCCTCCGCCTCCCGATCCCGCTCCTTTCGTCAATTCCCCGCAAATCTCACGACAACCGCACCAGGTTCTTTCGCTCCCCGGAACCCCACCCGGTCCCCGGGGTCCATAGAGTAGGCTTTTCAATCGATGAGGAGGTTTGTCGTGGACTATCCACTGGCGGAACAGCAGATGAGTCAGGTGCAACAGCAGGCGCAGGTGACCATGGAAAAGTTGCAGAGCCTTGCCGAGAAACTACGCACCCGGGCGCCGGACGAAACCACTGGGCGGGAATGGGCCATGGATCTGCGGGAGATCGCCATGACCATGCAACAGCAGAGTCAGACCACCATGATGCTGTTCCAGCAGATGGGCCAGTACATCCACACCCTGGAGAACGAACTTCACAGCCATCCGGCGCCCACGGTGCAACCCCGCGGCTGGGGCGGCGGCGGCGGCTTCCTCAGCAGCCTCACCTCAGGCCTCGGCATGGGTGCAGGATTTGCGGTGGCCGAAGACGCCGTGAACGATATTTTCAATGCGTTCTGAAGACTACCAAGTCACCACGGAAAGCACGGAAAGCACGGAAAGCACGGAAAAATGATTGATTAGCAGAGCGCGGCACCGGCAGGGCACTGCCAATCTGAAACGCCGCGCCGATGCCCCCGAATGCCTTCTTCCGTGTTTTCCGTGCCTTCCGTGGCGCCTTTCGGTCAGTTGCGCCCGCGTCTCTTCAGCTCGTCATTCATCGTTCGGCACTGGTCATGCTGCGCCCTGCAATCGGTCACTGTCCGAACAGTTGCCCGAACAACGCCGCCATTTCTTGCCACGATTTGCGGTCGGCCGTTTCGTTGTAGGCCAGGGGCAGGCCGAATTTTTCGCCGTTGCCGGTTGCCTCGGGGTTGGTAAAGGCATGCCTGGCGCCGCCGTAGACCACGATACGGTAGTCCGCACCGGCCTGCTCCATTTCGTTCTTGAACGCGATCAACTGCTCGTCGTTGACGAACGGGTCGGAGCCCCCATGCAGCACCAGTAACTTGGCTTTCACCCCACCGGGCTGGGCGGGATGCTCGGTGGCGAGGCTGCCGTGAAAGCTCACCACAGCGTCCAGGGCCGCACCTTCGCGGGCCATCTGCAGCGCCACGCCGCCACCGAAACAGAAGCCGATCACGGCGATCCGCTGGGGGTCGACGGTGCTGTGGCTCTTGAGCAGATCGAGGGCCGCAAGAAAGCGCGCCTTGCTGTCCTCCCAGTTCTGCATGACACCGGTGGCGAGCTTGGCGGCGTCGTCTGGATTGTCGGCGGTCTTACCGTCGCCGAACATATCCAGGGCCAGGGCGGTGTATCCCATTTCGGCAAGCATACGGGCCCGCTTGCGGGGAAACTCGTTCTGGCCCCACCATTCGTGGACCACCAGGACGCCGGGGCGCCTGCCCTTCGCTTGCTCGTCGTAGGCCAGATAGCCTTTCAATGCAGTACCTGCGGCTTCGTAGCGGATGTCTTCCGCACACAACGACGATGTCATAGCACCTCCTTTACGTTCTGATAGTTGGACGTCAACCGGGAACCTGCCCGAGCTGGTCATGATGCCACTGAAGCCCTCTCCCTTCAGTGGCTGTTTTCGATCCTTCCACCCGCAGTGTGTCTACGCCATGCTCCGAGCGGCGGCGGATTCGGCCCGGCAACACCATTTGGCTCGCCAGCCCCGCATGGTTCCGCGTGTCGGGACGCTGCCCGCATCAGCGGCCCTCCTGCTCTCCCACCGGTTCGGCGTCCAGGCTCTGGGGGTGGGCGGTGCGCAGGCAGTCCGCGTGGGTGTCCCAGTACAACGGCTTTTCGGTCTGCAGCATGGTGAGCATGATGCGGTAGTCGTCCGGATGCAGATTGGTAAGCCAGTACAGATCCGTGAAATGGGCGGCGCTGCGCAACACAATCTTGCCCACGCCGGGTTTGTCGGAACGGCTGGACGGGGTCCACTCCGCGTAGTAGTTGCCGATCATCACCATGGACATGCGGTCACCTCCTTCGGAATCGGGCCTGGATGAAGGCCGGCAGGGCTGTGGTCCGGCTCAATCCTGGTCCTCGTCGGTCAGGTCCAGGGCCGTCAGCACCTCCTCCAGTTGAGCGTCGGGGTCATCGGACTTCAGCAGATAGCCGTGCGTGACCCCCTCGGCAAGGTGCGCTCCGTCGCGGGTGACCAGGACACGGCCGGCCGCGCCACGATGGTCCCGCGTCGCGCGAACGAGGACCACATCGAATCCCCGCGCCCCGAGCTTCTCGGCCAGCGCGTCCAGACCGGCATCCACGGCAAAGCGGATATGGCGCAGGGGGCGGTCCCGCAGACGTACCAGCTCATCGACGTCCAGCGACTCGAACGTCGGATAGACGCTGACGCGGTCCCCATCTTTCAGCCGGTGTGCGGCGCTCACGGACTCGCCGTTCACCAGAATCAGCTCCACCTGATCCAGCGGCACGCCCAGCTGGGTGATCAGCACCCCCACACTGGCATCGGCGCCGACCGGTTGGGTGAACTCCGCCTTGCGCCGGAGGTGAGGCAGATAATCGTTGAGCTCCTCGTAAAAACGAAGATGAACCGTCGCCTCCATGGCCGTCACCGCACGATGCCTGCGCTGCGGCTCCGGCTCGGTCGCAGCGCACCGCAGCGGGCCCGGTGGGCACCCACCGAATACGACCCTTCAAGGGTCTGACGCCCATTGGTCGGAAACGGTTCCATGGTCGACTCCAGCGATTCCCTGCCGGCCGGCTGGGCGCACATTCCGGAACAGGCCCCACGCATCGCGGACCGCTCGGTCGCCGGCGATCGGGCACAGCCCCGGCCGCGGACACCCCTGACTCCGTGCACACCCACAAATTCTTCACAAAGCATAGCTTACTCCGTCGCCCAGGTTGGGCCGGGCGACGCAGGGTTGCGGTCCACTCAAGTCGACACCGCCGGATCGGCCGGGGTTGTCGGCGTCGGAGAAGGCACAGACAGCGACAGCAGGCTCAGGGAATACGCACCTTGACCATCCGGTCGCGAATGATGGCGGCGGCGCGGGTCAGGTCCGTGTTGCCCGGGTGAGTCTGGAAGTAGCGCGGATCGGGAATCATGGCCGCCAACCGGGCCGCCTGCTCGGGGCTCAGATGACGACAATCGGCATGATAGTAGTAGTGGGCGGCGGCGCTGGCGCCGTAGATACCGTTGCCCCACTCGATGACGTTGAGATAGATCTCCAGAATCCGCCGCTTGCTCATCATGCCTTCGAGCATGAGGGTTATGAGCGCCTCTTCGCCTTTGCGCCACGGGGTACGCTCGGGGGAAAGAAAGAGATTCTTGGCCAGCTGCTGGCTGATCGTCGAGCCACCCGCCACGATATGACCGGCGTCGATGTCCTTCAGCAGGGCCTGCTCGATACCGCCCCAGTCGAAGCCGTCGTGGTACACGAAGGTGGCGTCTTCAGCGGCGATGACGGCGTGCTTGAGATTGTCCGACACATCCCCGTACGCCACCCAGCGCTGTCGAATCGGCACATGGGCATGTTCGGCCCGCAGGGTTTTCAGTCGCTCCTGGATGAATGCAGTGGTCGATGGGTTGTGATCCACCCACCAGGCGACATGTCCGAACAGCCAGAGCTGGTAGCCGACAAAGACACCCAGCACCAGCAGCACCACACGGCGCGCCCAGGGATGGACGAAGCGGCTCCATCTGCTTTTACGGCGCACAGACAACGGGGGAACGCTGGTTGATGAATGACGATCGATGGACTGAAGAGGTGCCTTCGCGGACCGCCCGCAACGAGAGACATTCAAAGCTCGTCGCAAATCCAACGAAAACCGGACAATGCGCCACGGAAGGCAGGGGAAAACGCTTCCCATGGGCGACGGCGCAATTGATGGACAGCACAGTGCCGGAACGTTGCCGCCCTGTCACGCCGATTCAACCCGCCGGCCGGGCCGCGGGGTCCGTGACCCTCCAGGCCCGGGCTTGCCGCCTGCCTGAAAAAACCGAACAGCACCACGCCACAGTTCATCTGCATCCCTGGAGCCGCAAACCAAGGCGCCGATCGGAACAGCGGGAACCACGCCGAGCCTCTTCAGTTCATCATTCTGCATTCCGCACCCGGTCCCCACCTCACCCCTGCTGCAGCAAATCTCCCAGGTCGATCAATGCCGCATTGGCGCGGGAAACGTAGTTCGCCATGGTCAGCGAATAGTTGGCGAACAGCCCGAAGCCGCTGCCATTGAGAATGACGGGGCTCAGCAGCGGCTGCTGGGTGGCCTGCAGTTCGCGAATGATCTGCTGCAGCGACACCAGGGCGTTCTTCTTGCGCAACACGCCGTTGAAGTCGATCTCCACGGCCTGCAGGATGTGCAGCAAAGCCCAGGTCGATCCGCGCGCTTCGTAGAACACGTCGTCCAGTTGGCCCCAGGGGGTCCGCGTGGAGACGGTGGCCGGACTCGGCGTGGCCTGCCTGGCTGCCCCATCGCCGGCGAGATCCGTATTCACGCGCACCTGCCCGACGCTAGCACTGAGCCGCTGCGACAGGCTGCCCAGGCGTTTCTCCACCACTTCCAGGTAGGCGCGCAGATTGTCCGCGCGGGCGTAGAACTGCGCGCCGGGCTGGCCCGTATCGGCCAGCCGGAGAAGATAGCGATCGAGGTCCTTCAGCCCCTGGCGGTACTCGGATTCGGTGGACGGCAATATCCAGGAGTCGTTCTGGAAGTTGAACTGGGGCTCGGCGCGCGCCAGATCCGGATCTTCCAATGACTGGGACTGGGAGCGGGCGAAGTTGTTGCGCAGCGCCTGGGTGCCGTCGCGCAGCATCACCAGGGCGCCGAACTCCCAGTTGGGCATGTTGTCCATCCAGGCGCCCGGCGGCAGAATGTCGTTGGACAGGTAACCGCCACGCTTGTCCAACAGGGTCTCGCCGATCTTCATCAGTGTGCTGGTGTACACATAACCGGTCACCAGCTTGCTCTGATCGCCTCCGGCCCGCTCCAGGGCCACCTGGCGGACGTTGAACGGCGCCGGCTCGGCGCTCCAGTACCAGCCCAGCGCGCCGATCGCCACCAGCAGCGTCACCAGCGCCACAGCCGCGGTCCAGATCCAGCCCTTTTCGCGCAAAGTGGCCGGGTGATAGAAGCTCGCCAGCCACCGCGCGCCTCGAGCGAGGCGCACCGACACCCTGTTCAGCCAGTCCCTCAGATCGTTCGAAAAACTCATTATTACCCTGTCGCCTCGGTCGATACGCCCGTGTGGCGCACCAGGCGCCAATACTGGTGGGCTAGCTTAACAGACCCCTCACAGGGCCGACAGGGCGCGCCCATTACCGAACGGTCAGGGGCGGGATGGGGCGTGGCAGCGACGATCGGCGCCTATGCCGGGCCGGAACCCGTCGGATCGAGCTCGGGCTCCATGTCGGCACGGGGATCCATTTCCAGCGCCACCGGGGAGGTGCGCAGCATGGGCACGAATTCGGCCTGCTCTTCGGGGGGGACCGGCGGTGCGCTGGTACGCATGCGCACCACGGCGAACCCGCCGAGCAGCATAAAGGCCAGGGCGAAAAACACCATCAGGCTGCCCGGCCCGAGATGCTGCATCAGCACACCGGCCGACGCAGGACCGGCGGCGGCGCCCAGACCGTAGAGCAACAGCAGCCCGCGGGTGACCTCCAGCACCTGGGTCGCCTCCGTATGATCGTTCACATGGGCGACCGCCAGGCCGTAGACGGGAAACGACAGCCCGCCGTAGAAGAATCCGTCGGCGACCAGCCCCCAGGGCGACAGGCGGGTGAGCGCAAAACCCACCAGCGCGGCGCCTGCCGCCAGAAAGCACACCACCATCAGCACGGTGCGCCGGTCGTGATTGTCCGAGTAGTGCCCCACCGGCCATTGCAGCAGCGCACCGCCCAGAATGGTCACGCTCATGAAGGCGGCGATGCCCACACCGGTCAGCCCCACACGCTGGGCGAACACCGCGCCCATACCCCAGAAGGCGCCGCTGGTGAGTCCCGCCACCAGCGCACCGGCGCTTCCCAGCGGGGAAATCCTGTATAGGTGCCCGAGACTGACTTCGGGAGCCTCTACCGGCGTAGGCTGCAGGACCCGGGTCAGCGCGATGGGCACCAGGGCCAGCGACAGCAGCATGGACGCAACGGCAAACGGCACGAACGTGCGGACCCCGCCCACCAGCAGCAGGTATTGCCCCCCGGCCATCGCCAGCAGGGAAACCGCGATGTAGGCGGAGAACACGCGTCCGCGCAGCGCGCTGGTGGTCAGCACGTTGAGCCAGCTTTCGATCACCATGTACAGGCCCACCACGCACATGCCGGTCATGATTCGCAGCACGCCCCAGGCCCATGGGTTCACCACCAGTGCGTGGGCAATGGCCGTAATGGACGCCAACGCCGCCATGGCGGCAAACGCACGGATGTGACCCACCCGCCGGATGATCGCCGGGCACAGAAAGGTCCCTACCACATAGCCCGCGAAGTAGCAGGACATGATCAGGCCGACGGTGGTCTGAGGAAACAGCTCGACCCCGGCCCGTACCCCCAGCAGGGTACCGAGCAGACCGATGCCCAGCAGCATCACCGCGACGCCCAGCAGCAGGGAAAAAACCGATCCTAGGGTTCTGAGCATCTATCTTAAAGATTCTTTACGGGTCGCTGGCGTGTCGACGCCGTCGGGGCTCGGCCGACCGGCGCGACCCCGCAAAAACGACACAGGGATTTCGGACGATGGAGTCTAGCAGGAGAAGGCTCGATGATGAACGCAGAATGCAGAATGCAGAATGCAGAATGCAGACAACAGATTGCAGCCCTTCGCCTCGGACTGAGCCGCGTGAACGGGCCATCGTCCGCCGGTCGGCGTCGAGGCTTGCCACACCGTATCGTGGGAGGCCGGTCATGGCGACGGGCGCGGCAGACGCGAGAGCTGCACCCCTTCCCGCGCAATCGCTGCAATTTCGTGTTCTGTAGGTTACGCGAACCGGGACCCGGGACCCTTCAGCTCAGCATCCGTCACTCACCGTTCTGCGTTCCGCGTTCTGTGGTCATCATTCATCGCTCTGCGCTCTGGATTCACCCGCCGCTTCCACCGCCACCGGCAACACCAGCCCCAGGTAGCGCGCCGAGCAGCGCAGGAACGCTTCGATGCGCTGGCGGGCTTCCGAAGTGCCCGCCGCGGCGGGTTGCGCAGGCTGACCGTCCTTTGCACGCTGTTCCATCCTTGCCCCTCTCCCTGGCTTCTGGCCGTTGCCCGCCCACGGCGGCCGCCCTGCGGGACGGCTTTTACCGTACCGCTCGTCTTTAAGCATTCGACCCGCGTGGAGAGAATTCGTTCTGCAAAGGGACTCAATCCCAGCGGTCATCACGCACCTGCACCCTGCCGTCCTGCACCCGGACCGGGAAGGCGTATACGTCCTCGTAGGCGGGCGGCGCCGTCACCGCGCCCGTCCTGATGTTGAAGCGCGCCCCGTGGCGGGGACAGACGACTTCGTCACCGTCCACCTCGCCGCTGGCCAACTCGCCCCCGTCATGGGTGCACATGTCCTCGATGGCGTAGTACTCACCGTCCACGTTGAACACCGCCACCATGACATCGTCCACGTCCACCACGGTGTGAGAGCCGGGAGGGATATCTTCGATGTTGGCTGCGTCGGTCCAGTCGCCCATCGACAGTGCATCCTTCATTAAAACCAAATGCGCCACGGAAAACACGGAAAGCACGGAAACGAAAATTCGTTAATTCGGCACCGTGCCGACGGTGGTAACCATCGACTCCAACACGTCACGCCTCTTCACACCGATCTCCTGTCCGTGCTTTCCGTGTTTTCCGTGGCGCCTTCGCCTTTCTTCTTCCGTGGATTCCGTGGGTTCCGTGGCTCTTCCATTCTTCCGTCAGATCAGCCCCAGCTGCAGCCGCGCCGACTCGGACATCCGGTCCTGGGACCAGGGTGGGTCCCACACCAGCTCCACCTGGGCGCATTTGATGCCTTCCACCTTCATGACCTCGCATTCCACGGTACCCGGAAAGGTCTGGGCCACCGGGCAGCCGGGCGCGGTCAGCGTCATGCGGATGTTGGCCGTTCCCGAGGCGGCGTCCACGTCCAGGCCGTAGATGAGCCCGAGATCGTAGATGTTCACCGGGAGTTCCGGGTCGTACACCCCGCGCAGCGCTTCGATGATCCGCTGTTCCAGGATGGTGTCTTCGATGCCAGTCGATCGGCCGTCTGTCATGGGAGTTCCCGGCCGGTCATTCGGTGGTGACGACGGACTCGTCGCTCTTTTCCAGGGCCGCATCCAGGGTATGCCAGGCGAGAGTCGCGCACTTGACCCGGGAAGGGTAGGCTTTCACGCCTTCCAGCACCTGGAGCTTGCCCAGCCCGGGGGCATCGTCCTGCAGCTTCTCGTCCATGATGAGGGCGTGAAAACCCTTGAACATGGCTTCGGCCGCGGCCACCGTCCTGCCCTTGAGCGCTTCGGTCATCAGGGACGCCGAAGCGGTGGAAATGGCGCAGCCTCTGCCCTCGAAGCGCACGTCGTCGATGACATCGTCGTCGTTCACCTTGAGGTACAGGACCAGCTTATCCCCGCACAAGGGATTGAAGCCTTCGGCCTTGCGGTTATAGCCCTCCAGCTTGCCGAAATTCCGGGGGTGGCGGTTGTGATCGAAAATCACCTCCTGATACAGATCGCGCAGGTCGCTCATGGTGAGAACATCTCCCTCGCCTTGTGCAGCGCCGCCACCAGTGCATCGACGTCGGCGCGGGTATTGTAGAAGGCCAACGATGCCCGCGCCGTCGCCGGCAGACAATAGCGCTCCATCAACGGCATGCAGCAGTGATGGCCGGTGCGGATGGCGACACCCTCGTGGTCCAGAATGGTGCCCAGATCGTGGGGATGAATGTCGTCGAAGACCAGGGACAGAATACCGGCCTTGTCCGGAGCCTGGCCCACGATGCGCAGCTTGGGAATGTCCTGGAGCGCCGCCGTGGCGTAGGCCAGCAGTTCCCGGTCGTAGCGGGCGATGGCCTCCATACCGATGCCGTTCAGGTAGTCGATGGCGGCGGCCATGCCGATGGCGCCCACGATATGCGGCGTGCCCGCCTCGAACTTCTGGGGAATCGGGGCGAAGGTGGTCTTCTGGAAAGTGACCTGCCGGATCATCTCGCCGCCGCCCTGGTAAGGCGGCATGGATTCCAGCAGCTCCGCCTTGCCGTACAGGGCACCGATACCGGTGGGACCGTAGGTCTTGTGGCCGGAAAAGGCGTAGAAATCGCAGTCCAGGCTCTGCACGTCCACGGGCATGTGGGGTACCGACTGGGCGCCGTCGATCAGCACTTTGGCGCCATGGGCATGGGCCATTTCGGTGATGCGCGCGACCGGATTGATGGTGCCGAGGGCGTTGGACACATGGGTCACCGCCACCAGCCGGGTACGCGCGCCCAGGCGACGTTCGAATTCCTCCACAATCAGCTCGCCCTGATCGGTGATGGGAGCCACCCGCAGCACCGCACCGGTCTGCTCGCTCAGCAGCTGCCAAGGCACGATATTGGCGTGGTGCTCCATCTCGGTGATGAGTATCTCGTCGCCGGCTTGCAGCTGGGCACGCCCCCAGCTCTGGGCCACCAGGTTGATGGCCTCGGTGGTCCCGCGCACGAAGACGATCTCGCGGCTGTCGCGGGCGTTGATAAACGCGCGCACCGTGTCGCGGGCCTGCTCGTACTCGCGGGTGGCGCGCTCGCTGAGCTGGTGCACCCCACGGTGGACATTGGAGTAGTCCCGGCTGTAGCAGCGATTGACGGTGTCGATCACCGGCTGGGGTTTGTGGGCGCTGGCGGCGTTGTCCAGGTACACCAGCGGCCGGCCGTGGACCTGCTGGTGCAGCGCCGGAAACTGGGCCCGCGCACGCTCGCCCAGCGACGCCTGCTCCGTGTCGGCAGCGGCCGCCTGGGCGGCCGCATCCTTGACTACGCTCATCCCGCTCCCCCGCTACGCTGCCCGGACAGCAGGGCACCGCCCAAATGACCTTCCAGTTGGCGGCGCAACGGCATCAGCCCCATGCGCTGTACCAGGTCGGCAGCAAAGGCGTACACCAGCAGGTTGCGGGCCGTCTGCTCGTCGAGCGCCCGGGAACGCAGGTAGAACAGCGCGTCCCGGTCCAGGCGGCCGACGGTGGAGCCGTGGCTGCACTTGACGTCGTCGGCGTAGATCTCCAGCTGCGGCTTGCTGTCGGCCTCCGCGTCGCGGGACAACAGCAGGTTGTTGTTGGTCTGGCGGGCGTCGGTGCGCTGGGCGTCGGGATGAACCACGATACGCCCGCCGAACACCGAGCGGGAACGGCCGTCCAGCACGCCCTTGTACCACTCCCGGCTGGTGGTGTCGGGCGCACGGTGATCGATGCGGGTGTGGTTGTCCACATGCTGGCGACCGCCGGTGATGTACAGGCCGTTGAGGGTGCACTCGGCACCCGCACCGTGCAGCGCTGCGACCAGATCGTTGCGCACCAACCGCCCCCCCAGGGTTACGTTGTGGGAAGTGTAGCGGCTGTCGCGGTCCTGATGCACATGGGTGCCGGCGATGTGATAGGCCCTGGCGTCGTCCCGTGCCAGCTTGTAGTGCTCGATGGCAGCGCCCCGCTCCAGCGCCATCTCCGTAATGACATTGGTCAGCTGTTCGCCGTCCCCCAGGCCCACATGGCTTTCCACCACCACGGCACGGCTGTCGGGTCCAGCGGCCACCAGGTTGCGCACATGGGCGGCGCGGCCACTGCCGGTGGAGACGAACAGCAGGTGGATGGGCGCCTCGATTTCGGTACCGGAGGCCAGCGCGATATAGGCCCCGTCGGTCATGAAGGCGGCATTGAGGGCCGCAAAACCATTGTCCGCCACCGGCGCGTAGTGGGCGAGATGATCTTCCAGGGCGGCCGGCGCCCGATCCATGATGGCGGCCAGACCGGTCACGGCGACGCCGGCCGGCAGATCGCCGATCTGCGAATACTCCGGCGCGAAACGCCCGTCCACGAACACCAGCTCATGAACGGCAAGGCCGGTCAGGCGGTAGCCCGCGATGGCCTCGGCGTCCACCGGCGCGGCGTCGGCACCGGCGCGGAAGTGGCGCTTTTCGATGGGCCGCACGTCGGTATATTTCCAATCCTCCAGCCGCGGGCCGGGATAGCCCAGCTCGGCGAAGCGCTCCATGGCGTTCCGGCGCAGACCATCGATCCATGGCACCCGCGCACCGGGCAGGCCGGCCTGCAGAGCGCGGAACTCTTGCATATGACGGTCGTCGATGCCGGTCACTGCACGGCCTCCTGTCCCCGGGTCCCCGGCGCGTCCTCGATCCAGCCGTAACCGTGCTCCTCCAGTTCCAGGGCCAGGCTCCGGTCACCGGACTTGACGATGCGTCCGTCGGACAGCACATGCACGCGGTCGGGCACGATGTAGTGCAGTAGCCGCTGATAGTGCGTCACCACAATGAAGGCGCGCTCCGGGCTGCGCAGACTGTTGACGCCGTCGGCAACCACTTTCAGGGCATCGATATCCAGGCCCGAATCGGTTTCGTCCAGGATCGCCAGCCGCGGCTCCAGCACGGCCATCTGCAGAATCTCGTTGCGCTTCTTCTCGCCGCCGGAGAACCCCTCGTTCACTGCCCGGTACAGCAGGTCTTCCTTCATCTGTACCAGGCTCATCTTTGCCTTCACCAGAGCGAGGAAATCGATGGCATCGAGCTCGGATTCGCCGCGGTGCTTGCGCACGGCGTTCAGAGCGGCTTTGAGCAGATAGATATTGCTGACCCCGGGGATCTCGACGGGGTACTGGAAGGCCAGAAAGACCCCCTGGCGGGCACGTTCCTCGGGCGCGAGAGCGAGCAGGTCGTGGCCGTCATAGCTGACCGAGCCGGCCGTGACCTGAAAGTTCTCGCGTCCAGCCAATACGTTTGCCAGCGTGCTCTTGCCCGAGCCGTTGGGGCCCATGACAGCGTGGACCTCGCCGGGCTTCACCTCCAGGTCGATACCCTTGAGGATGGTCTTGCCTTCGATACCTGCTTTCAGGCCCTTGATGGACAGCATGAACAAGTCCCCTTCTCCGGGCGGGCGGCGGGAGAGCCGCCGCCCGCAGCTGATTCGAATCGGTCGTCAGTGGTGCGCTCCGGGTGCGGACGCGTCAACCCACCGCACCTTCCAGACTCACACCCAACAGTTTCTGGGCCTCGACCGCGAACTCCATGGGCAGCTCCTTGAACACCTGCTTGCAAAAGCCGTTGACGATCATGGAGACCGCATCCTCCTCGGACAGCCCCCGCTGGCGGCAGTAGAACAGCTGGTCCTCACCGATCTTGGACGTGGTGGCCTCGTGCGCCACGTTGGCGGTGGGGTTCCTGACCTCGATATAGGGGAAAGTGTGAGCACCGCATTTATCCCCCAACAGCAGGGAATCGCACTGGGTGTAATTGCGCGCGTTGTCCGCGCCCTTGAGCACCTTCACCAGGCCGCGGTAGGCATTCTGGCCGTGGCCGGCGGAAATGCCCTTGGAGATGATGGTGCTGGAGGTGTTCCTGCCGATATGGATCATCTTGGTGCCGGTGTCGGCCTGCTGGAAGTTGTTGGTGAGGGCCACCGAATAGAACTCGCCCACCGAATTGTCGCCTTCCAGGATGCAGCTGGGATATTTCCAGGTGATGGCCGAACCGGTCTCCACCTGGGTCCAGGAAATCTTGGCGTTTTCGCCCCGGCAGGCACCGCGCTTGGTGACGAAGTTGTAGATGCCGCCGCGGCCCTGCTCGTCGCCGGGATACCAGTTCTGCACCGTCGAGTACTTGATCTGCGCATCCTTCAGCGCCACCAGTTCGACCACCGCGGCATGCAGCTGGTTCTCGTCGCGCATGGGAGCGGTACAACCCTCCAGGTAACTCACATAGGCCCCTTCGTCGGCAACGATGAGGGTGCGCTCGAACTGCCCGGTCTTGGAGGCGTTGATGCGGAAATAGGTGGAAAGCTCCATGGGACAGCGCACGCCGGGCGGCACGTACACGAACGAGCCGTCGCTGAACACCGCCGAGTTGAGGGTGGCGTAGAAATTGTCCGAGTAGGGCACTACCGAGCCCAGGTACTTTTCAACCAGTTCGGGGTGGTTCTGGGCCGCTTCGGAGAACGAACAGAAGATGATGCCGTGCTCCGCCAGCTTGGCCTTGAAGGTGGTTGCCACGGACACGCTGTCGAACACCGCGTCCACCGCCACGCCGGCGAGCATTTCCTGCTCCTGCAACGGTATGCCGAGCTTCTCGTAGGTCTCCAGCAGCTTTGGATCCACTTCCTCCAGACTCTTGGGACCGTCTTTCCTGCGGGGCGCCGAGTAGTAAACGATGCTCTGGTAGTCGATGGGCGGATAGTGCACGTGGGCCCATTGGGGTGTGGTCATGGTCAACCAGTGCCGGTAGGCCCGCAGACGCCACTGGAGCATGAACTCGGGCTCGTGCTTCTTTGCCGATATGCGGCGAATGATGTCTTCGCTCAGCCCCGCCGGAAGACTGTCCTCTTCCACCTCGGTGACGAAGCCGGCGCTGTATTCGCGCCTGATGAGGGCCTCGATTTTGTCGCTGGATGTGGCCATTGCTACCTCCGAGGCGGAGTCGGGAACCGACCGCCGGGATTGCTATTCCCGCACCCGCACTGAGTAATAACTGACTAATTTAGTCAGGTACTACCGTAGAATATCCGACTGATTCAGTCAAGTATTGGCTGCGCGGCGTCCTGCCGCCAACCCCATGAGGACGGGGCGGCAAGTCCTGCTTGGCCGTTGCACGCCGCGGGTGGCGCAGGCGCCGAGACGCGCCGCACGACGCCGCCGGAAACGGCCGGCGGAAGCCGGTAGCGACACTCGGCTTGGCATGCCGATTGCAAATGAATTCACTCAGGATCCGGAACGCCACCGAGACGTCACCGGGCCCGCCGGGTGACGGTCGGCCGGCCCCGAAACGAACGGTGGATATGAACGACACGGCCAGTCGGCAAAGGCCGCGCCGGCGCAAACGAAAGGTCGCACTTGCGTCGAACTGTCATCGTTTTTTTTGATGTCCGCAGGGTCGTATCACGTCTGCCACCAAACAAGGCTTGCACTGCACGTACAAGCCAGAGTAGGTTGAATGCATAGTGTGTGAAGCGGCACGGAATGCTGCAAATAAAGCCTTGGATGGCGCCCTTGAAAACGCTATAACGTTTAGTAGCTGCCAATAAATAACAACAAGCGGAGAACTGCATGCCTCACAGACGAACATAGCAGACCACCAGGAGGTCGGCCATGACCGGAAAGAAGTCCAGTTTTGCTGAATTGATCGAGAAGGATCGTGCTGCCCACGGGAACCAGGAGTGGCAGGGATCGTTTCTCGAGTATCTAGACAAGGTCAAGGCCGACCGCAACGTTCCCCGATTGGCGCATTCGCGCATCTACGACGTCATCGCCCGCCAGGGCGTATCCGACCTCACCGAATCCGAAGACCCGCGCATCCACCGCCTGTTCGGGGACGAATCCATCAAGGTCTACGAGTTCTTCACCGACGAATTCTTCGGCGTCGAGCGCACGCTGGCCCAGGCGGTGCGCTACTTCCATTCCGCTTCCCTGCACGGAGAAGAATCCCGCCAGGTACTGTACCTGATGGGGCCGGTGGGTGCCGGCAAGAGCTCACTGGTCGAGCGCCTGCAACGGGGACTGGAACAGGCCGACCCGGTCTACGCCATCGATGGCTGCCCCATGGCCGAGGAGCCCCTGCACCTGATTCCCAAGCATCTGCGGCCCGAGTTCGAGAAGATGCTGGACACCCATATCGAAGGCGAGCTGTGCCCGGTATGCCGGTACCGTCTTAAGGAGGAGTTCGGCGGGCGCTACGAGGACGTGCCGATCAGCACCGTGCCCTTCTCGCGCCATGACCGGCGCGGCGTGGGCGTGGTACCGCCTGTGGATCCGAACAATCAGGACACATCAGTGCTCATCGGTTCGGTGGATATCTCCAAGCTGGACACCTACTCGGAAGGCGACCCACGCGCTCTGGACCTGAACGGCGCGTTCAACGTGGGCAACCGCGGCATGACCGAGTTCATCGAGGTGTTCAAGAACGAACCCGAATACCTGCACACCATGATCACGGCCACCCAGGAGAAATTCATTCCCGCACCCGGCCGTCACGGCACCGTGTACGTGGACACCTGCATCGTGGCCCATTCCAACGAGGCCGAATGGCAGCGTTTCAAGGGCGACCCCACCAACGAGGCCTTCCTGGACCGCATCGTAGTGGTCAAGGTGCCCTACAACATGCGTCTGTCCGAAGAGGTCAGGATCTACAAGAAGCTGCTGGACAAGTCCGACTTCCGCGAACACATTGCGCCCCATACCCTGGAGATCGCCGCCACCTTCGCCCTGTTGACACGCCTCGAGCCCAGCAACAAGTGCGATCTGATGACCAAGATCCGGCTGTACAACGGCGATGAAGTGGTGGAAAAGGGCAAGACCGTAAAGATCAACGTGCGCGAACTCCAGGAGGAAGCCCGTCGCGAAGGCATGTTCGGCATCTCGCCGCGGTTCATCATGAAGGCCATCGACAACGCGCTGGCCGAAAACCCGACCGGCATCAACCCGATCAACGTGCGCGAAGCGCTGATCAACATGGTCAAGGCCGGCGACCTGCCCGACGATACCCGCAAGCGCTACCTGGAGTTCCTCCAGGACACCCTGCACAAGGTCTACCTGGAACTGCTGGAGAAGGAAATCACCAAGGCGTTCGTGTACTCCTTCGAGGAACAGGCCGATGCGCTGTTCCAGAACTACCTGGACCACGCCGAGGCCTACGTCAACAAGACCCGCGTGAAGGACCGCAACACCGGCGAAGAGCTGCAGCCGGACGAGGCGTTCCTGCGCTCCGTCGAGGAGCAGATCGCCATCGTGGGCTCGGCGGCCCAGGGTTTCCGCCAGGAGGTGATGGCCTACCTGTGGGCCAAGAGCCGGCGCGGCGAAAGGGTCAGTTACACATCCTACGAGCCTCTGAAGGAGGCGGTGGAGAAGAAGCTGATGAGCTCGGTGCGGGAGATGAGCCGGGTGATCACCAAGGCGCGCACCCGCGACGAGGACCAGCGCAAGAAGTACACCGACCTGGTCGGGGCCCTGCTGGAGCGCGGCTATGACGAGCATTCGGCCGAGGTGGTGTTGAAGTATGCCGCCAACAACCTCTGGAAGGATTGAGGCAGCCGGCGGAGGCAACGCAGCATGACAGATTCGGTTTTTCGACCGTACTCGCAGTCCGATGCCCTACGCTCGGACCGCAGCGCGGGGGACCGCCTGCGCCACCGCCAGAAGGTGCGCCAGGCCATCCGCGAGAACATTGCCGATGTGATCTCCGAGGAGTCCATCATCGGACAGAGCCGGGACAAGATCATCAAGGTTCCCATCCGCGGCATGCGCGAATACCGGTTCATCTACGGCGACAACTCGCCGGGGGTGGGCACCGGCGACGGCAATACCCAGCCCGGACAGGTGGTCGGCCAGGACGGCGACCAGCAGGGTGATCAGCCCGGCCAGGCAGGCGACCGGCCGGGGGTCGATTACTACGAGACCGACATCACCCTCGAAGAGCTCATCGACATCATGTTCGAGGACCTCGAACTCCCGGATCTGGAGCGCAAGAAGCTGCGCGAGATCGAGAGCGAGAGCACCCGCAAGCGCAAAGGCTTCCGCAAGGTGGGCGTGCGGGTGCATCTGGACAAGAAGCGCACCATGTTGTCGCGCCTGCGCCGCAAGTTCGCCACCGGCAGGGAACCGGCCGGCAGCGACGCAGAGCATCGCTTCCCTTTCCACCGGGACGACCTGACCTACCGCCGTCTGGTGCGGGATGTCCGGCCCCATTCCAACGCGGTGGTCATGTGCCTGATGGACACCTCCGGGTCCATGGACACACTCAAGAAATACCTGGCGCGCAGCTTCTTCTTTCTGCTGTATCAGTTCGTGCGCACCCGCTACAACAACGTGGAAGTGGTATTCATCGCCCACGACACCCGCGCCCGGGAGGTGAACGAGGAGGAATTCTTCACCAAGGGCGAGTCGGGCGGCACCATGATCTCCTCGGCCTACAACAAGACCCTGGAGATCATCCAGGAGCGCTATCACCCCTCGCTGTGGAACATCTATGCCTTCCACTGTTCGGACGGCGACAACTGGCCCCATGACAATCAGCCGACGCTGACAGCGGCTGCGGAGCTGTGTCGGGTGTGCAACCTGTTCGGCTACGGAGAGATCAAGCCACTCAACTCCGGGTACTACGGCGATTCGCTGCTGCAGCTGTTCAGCGAGCTGGACGCGCCCAACTACAACGCCCTGCTGATCGAGGGCAAGGAAGACATCTGGCCCAGCTTCCGGGCCTTCCTGTCACACGATCCGGTACAGGACGCCACCGACGCGAGCGCATAACCGACCATGGCAACCAACTGGACCGTAAAGGACCTGGAGTACTGGGACGCCTGCATCCGCGACAAGGTGGCGGAGTTCGGACTGGACTGCTTTCCCCAGGAATTCGAGGTCTGCGACCACGAACAGATGCTGGGCTCCATGGCCTACCACGGCATGCCCGCGCACTACCCCCACTGGTCCTACGGCAAGTCCTACGAGAAGCTCAAGACGTTGTACGACTACGGAGTGCAGGGCCTCCCCTACGAGATGGTGATCAACTCCAATCCGTCCCTCGCCTATCTGATGCGCGAGAACTCCCTGTGTCTGCAGGTGCTGACCATCGCCCATGTCTACGGGCACAACGATTTCTTCAAGAACAACTTCACCTTTGCCCAGACCCAGCCGGAGCTGACCATCAGCCGCATGAAGACGCGCGCCGACCGGGTACGCAGCTACTTCGAGGATCCCAGCATCGGCCCCGACAGGGTGGAGCACATCCTGGATGCGGCCCATGCCCTGTCGATGCAGTGCCGGCGCAATCTGGCCGTGCGCAAGCTCAGCCCCGAGCAGCAGAAGGCGCGGGCGGTACGGGCGGCAGAGCCGGCTCATGACCCCTTCGAACGGGTCCACAAGAACCCCGTCTACGAGGCGCCGGATCTGACGCGGGTGCCCCTGGAGCCGGAAGAGGACATCCTGCTGTTCATCGCGGAAAACAACAGGCAGCTCGCCGACTGGGAACGGGATCTGCTGCACATCGTGCACGAGGAAACCCAATACTTCATTCCGCAGATCGAAACGAAGATCATGAACGAGGGCTGGGCGAGCTTCTGGCACCACCGGATCATGAACAGCATCGATCTGCCCGAAGATCTCCACCTGGAATTTCTGGTGCACCACAACCAGGTGGTGCGCCCCCATCCCGGCAGCATCAACCCCTATTTCCTGGGCTTCCAATTGTGGCACTACATCCTGCGCCGCTACGACGAACCCACCGACGAGGAAATCGCCAAGTACGGCGAGCCCGACAAGAGCGGCATGGAAAAGCTCTTCGAGGTACGCGAAACCGACCGGGACAGCTCCTTCCTGCGCCGTTTTCTCACCGAAGAGATGATGCGGGAGATGGACATGTTCGAGTACGGCCGCCAGCGCGACAAACTGGTCGTATCCAAGGTATCGGACGAGGAACATTGGCAGGACATCAAGGACAGCCTGCTCAAGACCGTGGGGATGGCAACCACGCCGATGATCCGCATCGTGGATGCCGACTTCGACCAGAACCGCGTGCTGCTCATGGAGCACGACCACGACGGACGGGACCTGGACCTGGAATACGTGGACCGTACCCTTGGCTACGTGCACCGCCTGTGGGGTCGCCAGGTTCTACTGCGCACGCGGATTCAGGACGAACCGGCCACTTTCGCCTACGACGAGGAAGGCTTCACCCAGTTGGAAGATTAGAACGGGCGGTATCGGTGCCCGTTAATAAGAACCTGAAGAGCCACGGAATCCACGGAACCCAAGAAAAAATTCAAAGAGCCGTCAAAGCGCCACGAAAAACACCGAAAGCACGGACGAGAAGGAGCGATGAACGTAGGGTGCAATAAGCAACGCGCATTGCACCAGCCAGGCACGGTGCAATAACCGAAGGGCATTGCACCGAGAATCCGCACCGATGCTGGGAGCCACGGAAAGCACGAAAAAGAAAATTCGTTCATTTCGGTGCCATGGCGATGGTGGTAAGCATCAACTCCGATACGCCACGGTGCCGGACTCGTTGTGCCCATTGGTGCAATGCGCTGCGCTTATTGCACCCTACATCGACTGACCTGAAATCCTGACGGGATGGTACGGGCACTTCTTTGCAGCATACTGTCGCCGCGGCCTTGTTCCCTTCCGTGGGTTCCGTGGATTCCGTGGCTCTTTTCAGGCTGTTTCCGCTGCCGGTTCGGGTCCGGTAGGGCGCAGCGCAGTGCGCCGAACGAACAGCTCCATCCCGTAATGGGACGGACTCCCC
>CAWHLH010000008.1:0-11393 GCA_963830105.1 uncultured Gammaproteobacteria bacterium
CGGGGTGTACTGGGTTGCTGGTGGAAAGCCGAGTGGGATCTCGGCCGAGGACACCCGGTTGTCAGGCATATATGTTTGGTAATCCAACCGTGTACTGCGTGGCGACCTTATCGCAGTTCGCAGCCCCGAGATGCGAGCCTGCCAAACAGCACGAAAGCGCCGATGTCTGCCAGCGGCAGGATGTGGGCCGCCGCCCCCAGGCTGATGGCCTCCTTGGGCATCCCGAACACCACACAGCTTGCTTCGTCCTGGGCCGCCGTCACGGCACCGGTTTGGCGCATCTCCAGCAAGCCGCGCGCCCCGTCGTCGCCCATACCGGTCATGATCACTCCAATGGCGTTGGAACCGGCCACTTTGGCCACCGAACGGAACAGGACATCCACGGACGGCTTGTGGCGGTTCACCGGTGGACCGTCCGCCACGGCTACCCAGTATTGCGCTCCGCTGCGCCTCAGCTGCATGTGGTGGGCACCCGGCGCGATCAGTACTCTGCCCCGGCGGACGCGGTCACCGTCCTGGGCCTCCTTCACCTCGCAGCGGCAAATCTGGTTGAGGGCGCGGCGAACGCTGCGGTGAACTTCGGGGGCATATGCTGGACGACGACAGTCCCTGGGCAGTCCGCAGGCAGCGTCCCCAATACCGTCTCCAAGGCTTGGGTCCCGCCCGTAGAGGTCCCTAGTGCCACCACCTTGTCAGTGGTCTTGGCCAGCGCAACAGGTGCGGCCGCCGGACGTTCCTGCGGGGCGCCCGTCGCAGCTCGAACTCGCGCACGCGCCGCCGTCTTGACCGCACGGATCAGCTCAGCGGACGATTCGTTGAGGAACTGCTTCAGCCCCACCTTGGGCTTGGCGACAATCTCCACGGCCCCAGCCGACAACGCCTGGAGCGTGGTCTGTGTGCCCTTCTCCGTCAACGTGGAGCAAATGACCACCGGCGTTGGCCGTTCACTCATGATTTTTTTCAGGAAGGTGATGCCGTCCATACGCGGCATCTCCACGTCTAGAACGATCACATCGGGCCATTGAGACGCCATCTTCTGCCCGGCAAACACGGGATCGGCTGCCGCACCGATCACCTCGATGTCCGGGCTGAGCCCCAGCACAGCCGTGAGCACCTGGCGAACCACTGCCGAATCATCGACGATGAAGACCTTGACTGGAGCACTCACGCGCTTCGTACACTCCGGTAATGCGATCCGTTGCCTGAGACATGACGCACCCACACATCCCCGCTCGCAACATCGAAGATCACATGACGGTGGCCGATGCCGCCAAGGCTATGGGCCTTTATTCTCAAGCCTCGCGCGGCGATCAAGGCAAGCGCCGCCTCGGCATTGCGGGTAGCGACGTCTTTGCCAGCGGCATGATGCGGGGCCAACATATTACCCCCGCCGAAGACCTTAACCACGTAGTCCTCGAGAGGCGTGGTTGCCTTTGCCGCCTGGCGGACCAACAACTCCAGGGCTTCCTCGCCATATCTGCCATCCAGAGGTGCCCCGCTCGGCCGCAATCGCTTGGGAAGCATGAAATGGCACATGCCTCCTATGCGCCGTCGCGGGTGCCACAGCACCACCGCCACACAGGACCCCAGAATTGTGCGAATGCGGAAATGTTCGTCCGCGAACTGGTACTCGCCCGGGTGAATGAACAGATCAATGGCGGACCCAAGATGATAGATCATAGCGGCTTGCGATAGATGGAGGGCCGCAGCGCCTGCAAGCCAGTGGCAATGCCGTTGAGACTCTCCGAATGACCAACGCATAGATAGCCGCCGGGTCGGAGCACCTCCAGTACCCGTTGAACCACCTGCGCCTTGGTCTGAGCGGAGAAATAGATCATCACGTTGCGCAGGAACACGGCATCGAACATGCCCAGTCGCGGAAGGTCCGTGTTGAGGTTCGCCTGGACAAAGCTGACCTTCGACCGCAAGCCCCGCTCGACCAGGAACTGCCCCGCGTAGTCCCCGATGCCTTTGAGGCAATAACGCTTGAGATAGCCCGGCGGCATATGGTCGGTGCGGACCAGCGGATACAGGCCCCGCCGGGCCTGTGCCAGTACCCGGCTGTTGATGTCCGTGCCCAGGACTTCCCAAGGCCGGCGGCCCAGGGCGTCGTCCAGCAGCATCGCCAGGCTATAGGCCTCTTCGCCGCTGGAACACGCTGCGCTCCACACCCGAAACTGACGCTCTTCGCGAGAACCCCGAAGCACCTCCTCACGCAACCACTGGAAATGTCTGGGTTCCCGGAAAAAGTAGGTCTCGTTCGTGGTCAGCAGGTCCACTGCCAATTGGCGCTCTCGGCCATCTTGCCGGACCAGTTCGTAATAGGCGCCGTAGCTCCGGCAGCCACAGACCTTGAGCCGGCCGGCCAGACGGCCCCTCACCAGGGGCTTTTTGGAGATCGCAAGGGAAACCCCGGCTTCGTCGGACATCAATGACTGGAACAGCTGGAATTCCCGGTCCTCGATGGCGACGACCGCGAGACCGGGATCAGACGCCGCTTGTGTCTCTTGCACCAGGCTGCTCCGCATCCGCCAGTTGGGCGAGCATGGCCATCTCCTCCACAGCCAGTACTTTTCCCACATTGAGAAGAATCACAAACCGCCCGTTGACCTTCCCCATCCCGCCGATGAAGTCCGTACGGATCTTGGCGCCGAACGCAGGCGCCGGTTCGATGTCCTCCGGCCCAATCTCCAGCACCTCCGAAACGGCATCCACCACAACCCCCAGCACATGATCGATCCCGTCGTTCTCCACCTCGATGATGACCACACAGGTACGCCGATGAATCTCGCTGATCTCGCGCCCGAAACGGGCCGACAGGTCGATCACCGGGACGACGCTGCCGCGCAGATTGATCACCCCTTTGACGAAGTCCGGCATCATGGGCACCGTAGTGACCTTTTCGTATTCGATGATCTCTCGCACCCGCTGAATGCCGATGGCGAACATTTCCTCGTGCACAAGAAAGGTCAGATATTGTCGCGTATCGGCAGCTGCATCCTGCGGCTGCCCTGTCCGTGTCAGCTCGCCCATGATCCCTCCTAGAAGCGCTCGAATTGTGTTTCGTCCGGTTCGGCGCCGGTATCGACTGCCGCTCTGGAAGCCCGTACGCCCGTGCCCGCCGCGATCTCCGTGACCCGGCCGGCGGCCTTGGCCCTGGGTTTCCCCGCCGCTCTTTGTGCCTCGAGCTTGAAGAAGCTCATCAGTTCTTGAAGCTGTTCGGCTTGGGCGCTCATCTCCTCGGCTGTAGCCGAGAGCTCCTCGGAGGAGGACGCGTTCTGCTGGGTAAGCTGGTTGAGCTGCTCCATCGCGCTGTTGATCTGACCGACGCCGGAAGACTGCTCCTGCGATGAGGCCGCGATCTCCTGCACCAGATCGGAGGTCTTCTGAATGGAAGGCACGATTTCGTTGAGCCTCTGCCCGGCACGTTCGGCCAGATCTACCGACGAACCCGCCACATCGCCGATCTCCTGCGCGGCGACCTGGCTGCGCTCGGCAAGCTTGCGCACTTCGGCCGCTACCACCGCGAAACCCTTGCCGTGCTCGCCGGCGCGCGCTGCCTCTATGGCCGCGTTCAGGGCAAGCAGGTTGGTCTGGTAGGCGATATCGTCGATGATTGAAATCTTCTCCGCGATGCTTTTCATCGCTGTCACTGTCTGCCCCACCGCCTCACCGCCCTCCGCCGCTTCCTTGGCCGCCTTGGTCGCCATCCCGTCGGTAACCTTGGCATTCTCGGTGTTCTGGGTTATCGAAGCGGTCATCTGCTCCATGGACGACGTCGTTTCCTCCACGCTTGCGGCCTGCTCGGACGATGCCTGGGCCAGGCCCTGGCTGGTGGCACTGACCTCCTCGGACGCGCTGGCCAGGCTGTCCGCCGCCGAGCGGACCTCGCTGATGGTCTGGGTGAGCCGTTCGATCATCCCCTTCATCGCCAGAAGCAGCTGGCCGGTCTCGTCCCTGGAGGCGGCAGATACGCGCACCGTCATGTCACCATCGGCGAGCCGCTTTGCGGCTTCAACCGCATCACTCAGAGGCCGCGTTATGCTGCGGGTCACCCAAAAGCCGATACCGATGGCAAGCAGGGTCGCAAGTACACTGAGGCCAATCACGAACCTTTGACCCTGAAGATAAATCACGTCCGTCTCATCGCCGGCCTTTGTGACGTCCTTGTTTTCCAGGACCACGAACGACTTGACGGCGCCCAGATACGCACTCCACGCCGGCCGCGTTTTGGCCTCCAGGTAGACTTTTGCCTGCTGCCACTGCTGCGCCTGAGCAAGCTCCAGGTAGCGGTTCTGGGTCTTTCGGTAGGCAGCAAGCGCCTTGGTGATCTCCTGCAACTGCGCTGTCTCCTGCTCGCTGTTGACGCTGTTCGTTAGCTTGTCCAGTGCCTTGTTCGCGAGAGCCTTCTGGGTATCAATGATGCCACGCTGATCGGACAAGGTCTGAGCATCCCGATGAACCGCCGTCGTATACAGGGCAACACCAATAGCGTTCGCGGCATCGATGACTTTTTCCGCCTCAATCGTCTTGGGCACCAGCTCACGGGCAAGTCTATTCGTTGCATCGTTCAGCGCACCCGACTTCATCACCCCGACACCGCTGACGGCAATCAGAAAGGCCACCATAATTCCGAAACCCAGGCCCAGTCGCTGCCCTATCTTCATATGCTTGAACATTTCACCCTACCCCCGTTAACGAAATCCTGTCTACGCCTTTACCCGACCCTTGCCGCCAGGCCACCAAGCTCACCGACCGTCCGTGACTCCACCGAAGCCGTACGTTCGATCAGGCTCGCTACATCCAATATCAACGCCACCTGTCCATCACCCAGCACTGTCGATCCACTGACGCCTTTCACATGCTCAAACAGGCGCCCCATCGGCTTGATGACGGTCTGGTACTCGCCGAGCAGGCGGTCTACCACCAGCCCCGCCTTCCTGCCCCCGGCCTGCACGACCACCACGTTTGCCCTCCGGGAAATCTCTCCATGTGCTGCAAACAGGCTTCTGAGTTCTAACAGCGGAAGCACTTCGCCCCGTAGATTCATAAAACTGCACTGCCCAGAGTTTCCCAAATCAAGCTGCATCTCGGCACATTCGCTCACTGCCGCCAACGGAATCACGTACGACCCGTCACCAACACCCACAAGCAGTCCATCGATAATTGCCAGCGTGAGCGGTAAGCGAATGCGTACCGTTGTGCCGACACCCTCCGTCGATTCCAGGGTCACGGTACCGCGTAGGGCCTCGATGCTGCGCTTCACCACATCCATCCCGACCCCGCGACCGGACAGGTTGGTAACCTGGGCTGCCGTGGAAAAGCCGGCTTCGAAGATCAGTTGTAGAACATCCTGGTCCGGCATTCCTTCGGTATTTTCTACAAGACCGCGTTCCAGGGCTCTCGTCAGGATCCGTTCGCGGTTGAGCCCGCCGCCGTCGTCAGTCACCTCGATGACCACGCTGCCCGCCTCGTGGAAGGCATTGAGGCGGACCGTCCCCTGAGCCGGCTTCCCCAGCTCTACGCGGCGCTCGGCAGGCTCGATACCGTGGTCCATGGCATTCCGCACCAGATGAGTGAGGGGATCGGCGATCTTCTCCACCACCGTCTTGTCGAGTTCCGTATCCGCTCCACTGATCGCGAGCCGAATGTCCTTGTCCAGTTCGATGGCAACGTCGCGCACCACCCGTTGAAAACGCTGGAATGTCTCGCCAACGGGTACCATACGCACCGCCAGAGAGTTGTCGCGGATCTCCTCCACAAGGCCAGAGACCACCGTCATGGCTTCCTGGGTTGCGGTGTCGCCGGCACGCTTTGCCGACAGGGTGGCGGCCGCCGCGGCAATCACCAATTCGCCGACAAGGTTGATCAGAGAATCGAGTTTATCGGCTTGCACACGAACGTATTGGTGTGCCCGGGCCCGGCGATCGCGCTCGCGCAGCTGTTTGTCGAGCGCCGCATTGACGATCTCCGGTTGGACGCTGCCGCTGTCGACCAGCACCTGTCCGATAGGTTTGGCCATCTCGCCAGCCCCCGCCGCTTCCTGCCGCTTCAGTCCCTCGGCGAGTTCCCGAGCGGTCAACGCTTCGCTGGCCACGAGCATCTCTCCCAGCCGCAGATTGTCCTCCGGCAAAGAATGGATCAGCTCGATATACTCGGTCACCTGGCTTCCTGGTGGGAGAATGCGTAGCTCGCACTCATCGCGCACGAACTCGAATACGTCTTCGATGACTGCCTTCTTGGTCTGCCCTTTCAGGGCAATCTCAAAGCCGAGATAGCAGCTTTCCGGGTCGAAGTTGTCGGCGTCGGGTATGCCGTCGGCGATGGTACTGATATAGGCAATCTCCCCCAAGGTCCGCAGGTACCCGATAAATCCGAGCGGATCCATGCCATGTCGGAGAACGCTGGCCCCAAAACGCACTGAAATGTGCCATGTATCATCTTTCCTGACACTTGGATCGCCTTGCACATCGCATTGCGGCTCCACTGCAGACAAGCCGAGCAACGGCGCATCCTGTTCCTGGTAACCGGAGAGGGCTTGTGCCAACGTCCGGCCCGCTATCGACAGGTCCTCCGGAAGGTCATCGGTGTCGACTTCGATCAACGCTTGAATGTGGTCCCTACACCGGAACAGCAGGGCCGTCAGGCTTGGTTCCAGGCCAATGGTCCCGTCTCGCACCCTGTCCAGAACGTTCTCTACGACGTGGGTAAACTCCACCACGCGATCAAGACCGAATATGCCCGCTGAACCTTTGATGGTGTGGGCACACCGAAACAATGCGTTCAAGGGCTCCTGATCCGGGTGCGACCGACCCGCGGTTCCCTCCAGGGAAAGAAGGACTTCCTCCATTTCAGCAAGCAGGTCGCGGCTTTCCGCGATGAAGGTGTCCAGGGCTTCATTCAGGTCCACGGTGAGTTCCCCCTTTACTTTGGCTCGCAGGTATCACCATCGGGTCTCCCAGGTCCCAGGCGAGGTTAGTGAGATTGATCGCGTCGAGGACCGGTTCACTGTGATTCACGAAGCTGAGCGGACACCCGATCCCGGCCGCTTCGCGCTTTGCCATCAGCAGTAACTGCAGGCCGGCCGTGTCGACTTCGCTCACTTCCCGCAGGTCGATAACGCATTCGTTACTGGCATGCAAAATATCGAGCAGTTGCGCCTTTAAGTCGGCCGCATGGAACACGCACAGCTCTCCGGAAATCCGGAAAACACCCCCTTCGGTGGCGGCTACGGTGCAGCTCATGGCAGGATCAACTTGGAGACGGCCGCCAACATCTGCGGCGGTTGGAACGGCTTGACCACCCAGGCCTTGGCGCCGGCAGCCTGGCCTTCGGCCTTTTTGCTGTCCGCCGACTCGGTAGTCAGCATGATGACCGGGGTGAATTTGTATTCGGGCCGCGCTTTCACCGCCTTCAGAAAACTAATGCCGTCCATCACCGGCATATTTACGTCGGAGATGATCAGGTGCACGCGCTGACCGTTCAGTTTGTCCAACCCTTCCTGGCCGTTGCTCGCGTCAATGACAGCATAGCCAGCTTCTTTGAGCGTTATCCCGACGACCTTGCGAATGGACGCAGAGTCATCAACCACGAGAATTGTCTTTTCCATATCGTGATCCTGCCTCGCTAGCGGTGAAACACTGTGGGCGCTTGGGTGAATGTCCCGCTCGACATCTGCTCAGAAAAAGGTAATGCCGTCCGCGGCCGGCTGTCGTTGCGAAACAGCCGTAGCACGCTCGTCGTCCATGGTATAGGACTGTTCGAGCTCGGCTAGCAATGGTTCTACGTCTACGATTTCCACCTCTATATCCTGGCCGGCATGGGCCATCAGAGCGGTACTCGCACAGCCGATGCTGTCTCCAACGTGGCTTAGTATCTGGCCGGTTCTATCCTGGAACTGGAGATGTACCAGCGCTTCGCTCACCCCATCCCTGATGTGGCCGTTGGTGAACTGGAGCCGCTGGGCCGCCTGGTTAAGATTCCCGGCAATCTCTCTGAACTCTTCCAACACGCCCCGGATGGTGTCCTCCGCATGTTCTACCGATTCTTCCCGCGCCTGCGCAGCCGCGGCAATGTTGCTCGTTTGCCGTATGGCATCACTGATTGCGGCGACCTTGATTGCAATATCCTTTCCAGTCGTTCCGGAGCGCTGGGACAGCGCACGGACCTCGGACGCCACCACGGCGAAGCCCCGGCCGTGTTCGCCAGCCCGCGCAGCTTCGATCGAGGCGTTGAGTGCAAGCAGATTGGTCTGGTCAGCGACAGCCGCGACATCACGGGCCATCGCATCCAGTTCGTCTATGAAGGATGTCAGGTGCTGGATCTGCTGAATCTGCGCCTGCTTTTCGAAGAACAGTTCATCAAGGTGCTGTACGACCGCCAGCAGTCGGCTCTCGCTGCGCGCGAAGAGGCTTCCGAGCCCCTGTTCGTCCACCGTCACCTCCTGAAATAGCTGCGTGGCTTCGCTCAGTTCCGCAACCATCTGCGAAAATTGCGTCGACAATGACACCACCGCGGTTTCGGTTTGCGAACGGACATTCTCGACATGGCTACTCCATACCGGGAAGAGCCGCTCGCCCAGGTCCGACAGACTGACGCGATAGATGTCCTCTACCCAGGCACGGCCTACACGTTCCTGGTCCTGCGCGACCTGGCCCAGGCGGGCGATCAACCTGCGCTGACACCATTGCCGGCGCAGGGAGAGGCCCGTCATGAGCCAGACGAACGCCGCGACCGGTATTCCCAACAGGAGCGGCGCCACGATGACCAGCGCCACCGTCGAGCCCAGGGCGCTGGCCAGCGGGTAGATCAAGTCCTTCGGGATCCGCATGAAAGTGTCCGGGTCCGATTCGAGAAATGTTGGTTCGTTACCGTCCGTACGGTCGCTGCACATGGTTTGGCCCTACCGGTATCGCAATGGCGTTCGGGGTCGTTGCCGTCCCGCTGGGGGTTACTGACGCAGGTCAAAGCGCCCGCCGGCTACGGCCGGGGGGATCGGAAACATGGTCAGAGAAGCTCCAATCGGGCGATGCCGCGTCGAGGGCGGCCGCCAGGGCTGGCTGCGGGACAATGGCGCCCGCGGGTGTACCGGACCACTGGAGCGGCACCGGCCCTGCAGGCGGAGCAGTCGAGGAGAGTCGCGGTGGGCTTGCGCCGGCCCGCTCGCGCGGAGAGGCGCTCGGCGACGTTATGCTTGCTTGCTTGCTTGCTTGCTTGCGCAAGATTTGTTCTTGTTTCATTTTAGGCCCTTGTTGGTCAGTTTTATGGGCTCATACGGTTACAGCTTGGAGGTGCGCCGAAGCTTTCGCAGAAAGCCTGGTAGGCCTCTCGTTCGGCTGTGCGCCAATCGCCGTCCGGCACAGGGCAGTAACGCAGATACGTCCCCCCCCTAATATACCGATGCAGCGTGGGGTTATTGCTGTACCCCCTTAGGTGATCGAGCAGGCGTTTGCGCAGGTCTCGGGCGCTGCCTAGATAGATCACCGGGCAGGTGCAAGAGTCGCAATACGCCACTCGAATCTCGTAGACACCGGACTGCGAAGGCACTTCTCGCATCACTGCCTCTGCACTGAACGGCAAGACCGGCGAAAACTTTAAGGTTGCTGTTACATACCGCGCCTTCCTGGCAGGATTCCTGAACGATGGGATCCCGAGATCCCGACGGATGTATGCCACGGTCCGTGGCAGCAGCCGGGCGCCGAAACGTTCGCTGAGGACTGCGCCGATGGCCGTGTCACTCAACGGAGAGAAATCGTCCCGCGCGATCATATTGGCGCGTTCCTCCGTGATCACGTCGCTGACATACAGGCGGTACAGATCCCTCTCCCTGGGACACAAGGTGCGCAGCGGTACAATTGGGCCGGCGGGGATACGCACGGCGAGCCCTCGTATCAGCCGGGAAAGCCGACTGGGATCGGCGATCACCGTGCAGTTGGCCGTCGAACGCAGATGAGCGGCCAATGCCACCTGAGTCAGGGGGTGCAGCCGCAGCGGGTCGCCACTTAGGAGATAGTCCTGTTGCAACACCGCAAGCGCACCCAGCAAACAGTGCGTCAGGCGGTTGCGGGTGTTGACCAATCGCAGGCGACCGACAGTAGCTGCCAAGTCCCGCCCGCCGGTCTTTAGGAGACGAGCAAGGGAAGGTTTGTCGAATTGATATTCGCGATCAAAACAAGGACTCGCGTACTGCCACGCCACAGCGGGTCCTGTTGCTCGGAATGCAGCCACCACCTTCCCGGGCGAGACCCGCCCAAGTATGCGGATCGGGGCGCCGGTCAGACTGCAGACGCGCACGGCGGACCAAAGCAGCCCGAACTCGCTGGTACTCTCCAGCGCCCGTACCCGTCGAGCGAACCTGGAAAGCGGGAGTTCAAGGAATCGGGCAACGGCGATGCGGCCAAGGTGGTCGCGGCTCAGGGGATGCCCACTCGCCGATGTGCTGCTTTGGGTTGACCGATGCATCCGGTGGGTCACCTGCGCCAGCCTTGGCGCACCATGAGTCGGGGGTATCGTTGGTGCGCGCCGATGCGCGTGCCGAAAAACACTCGTGACGGCCAGGAAAGTGATGGTAGCAACACGATCAGACAACCAATCTGCAAGTCCGTCCGATGCTCATGGCCGTCCGTTGTGTAGCCGCCCCGGTCCAGTTCACTGCGCAGCACCTCACCTATATGTTACTCGCTGGCAAAAGGAACGTGAACACTCCATGAGTGCCACCGGGCCCCCTCTCAGAACCCACTGGAACGCACGCTCCCGGCCTGCTTGGCTCTCGCCGTGGATGACAGCCTCCTCCCGTGAGCCGGCCTTCGTGGCCCGACTCGTGCCGGGCGGCGCGCTGGGACTGTTTCGTTGGGCTTGGTTGCGCTCGACCCAACCTACGGCCTCCGCCCGACAAACATGCAGGTTGGGCCGAGTGCCCCGAAGCCCGCCACTGGACTATCGGATGTTCAACCAGTTCCGGAACACCGCCCCGCTCCACTGCCTGCAACATTCTCGGCTACTCCGGAAGCCGCCCGCGAAGCGCGCCCGCGCTTAGTGTTTCCTTGGAGACAATCAGCCGGCGGGCGGCGTCCACTTGGTCCCACGTATTCCACAGCAGCACGCCGCGCACCGCCCCGCCCGTAAATAGTAGACGACACCCTGACGGAACGGTTCTTTCCAGTCTTCGACGATTTCCATGCCGCTACCGAACTCGCCGACGGCCTCATAGCCCAGGTCGAACAGATCGGAATAAAAGGATGGCAGGTGCCGGTAGTTCTCCGATGCGCCGGCCATGTTGCGTCCGGCTGTCGCTCCCATGGTGTTGGCGTTGTCCTCATGTTCGACCCGGCGGCGCGTACCAAGGTGCGAACTGTAGACGTTGGCGACGTCGCCGGCGGCAAAGACGTCGGGCG